>NZ_JAUOQH010000005.1 GCF_030547075.1 Alteromonas sp. 1_MG-2023
AAGCCCTGTTTGGTCCGTAGACATTATGCGGTATTAGCAGTCGTTTCCAACTGTTATCCCCCTCGCAAAGGCAAGTTCCCAAGCATTACTCACCCGTCCGCCACTCGACATCATCTAGCAAGCTAGACATGTTTCCGTTCGACTTGCATGTGTTAGGCCTGCCGCCAGCGTTCAATCTGAGCCATGATCAAACTCTTCAATTAAATATATCGAATATGAATCGTCGTTGTGTGACACTCTTAATGAGTGCCCACACAGATTGTCTTGTCTAAATTGTTAAAGAACGTTGCGACTTCGTCGCAATTCACTAGAAGCCGTTGCTTCTTCGTGAGTCACTCTGCTTGAGCGAGGTGCGTATTATACGCTTGAAGTCCTCAGTGTCAACACTTTTTGAAATTTTATTTTCTGAAGCATTTTCTTTAAAACCCCGTCACACTTGGCCTTTAAGGTAAGTAGTGACTTGCTTTGTCAGTGTAAGTTATTTCACTTTCCTGTCGAAGCGGATGCGCATTCTAGAGATTTCTGAGCCTGCGTCAACCTCTGTTTTAAAAAAAGTGTCACATTTCGTTTAACTGCTTAAAATACCACCCGCGCAGCCTATAAATCGCACATAAATTCGGTTTTTTACCGATAACCGCTTTCTCACGTAGCTACCTTTTACTGAAATAATGGTGGAATAAGGTTGGTTCTTTCCCCCTGTTCTCTGTTTTAATGCAATCACTATTGATGAATTTATGTATAAAGGTGCAATTTTGACAATTAGAACCTATCAATCAACTTCTCCCACACTCGGTGATCGCTGTTATATAGATGAGTCTGCCGTTATCGTTGGTGACGTTACCCTAGGCGACGATGCCAGTATTTGGCCATTGGTTGCTGCCCGTGGAGATGTAAATCATATTTCGATTGGTGCACGCAGCAATATTCAAGATGGCAGTGTGTTACATGTATCTCGTAGATCTGCGTCCAACCCAGACGGTTTTCCACTTATTATTGGTAACGATGTTACCGTAGGGCATAAATGTATGCTTCATGGTTGTGTGCTTGGAAATCGTATTTTGGTAGGGATGGGCGCTATTGTTATGGACGGCGTTATTGTGGAGGACGATGTCTTTATTGGTGCCGGTGCATTAATACCACCGAATAAGCGACTTGAAAGTGGTTACTTATATGTTGGGAACCCTGCCGTTAAGAAACGCCCTTTAAAAGAAAGCGAGACAGCCTTTCTTAAACAATCAGCATTGAACTACGTAAAACTAAAAGATGAATATAGGGAAGAGCAGGCTTAACAGCCTGCTTATTTATATCAGTCTCGATTACTTTGACTTTAACTGACTACGTAATACATCAATTACCGCACTGGTCTGTGGTTTGTAACCTGTCCATATCGTAAATGATGCAGCAGCCTGTTCCACCAGCATACCTAAACCATCAAGTACCCGTGAAGCACCTAACGATAATGCTTGCTGCATAAAGTAAGTAGGCTCTGCACGATAGACCATGTCATACGCTGTTTCACATTTTGCAAATAGCGTAGCGCTCATATCAAAAGGCAGTGTTTCACTTAAACTCGCTGCGGTTGAGTTGATAATGATATGTGGGGCTACTGTATCGCAGTCTTCTATACCAACAATCTTAACCTTTCCTCCACCCGTTTCACTTGCCACTAGCTCTGCTTTAGCCTTTGTCCTGTTAGTAAGATGTAACGACGCTATACCTGATGCAATAAGCGGTGCTATTACGCCTCTTGCTGCTCCACCCGCACCTATTAATAGTACACGTTTATTTTGTAGCTGTACGCCGTGGTTAAGTAAATCATTCACCAGCCCCACCCCATCGGTATTAAAACCTGCAACAGTGCCATCGCTACGCTTCATTAAGGTGTTAACTGCTTTTGCGTCTAACGCAGCCTGGTCGTCTACACTGGCAAGGGAAAAGGCATCTTGTTTAAACGGCATAGTGACATTACATCCCACTGCGCTCGGTTGCGCTAGGAATGCCTTCGCTTCAGGCGTAAATCCATGTTCTGGCGCAAGGATTTTTTCGTAACTAATTTGCTCGCCACATTGCTTAGCGAACATTTCATGAATAGTTGGTGATAGACTCTGAACAATAGGGTTACCGAAAACGGCAAACTTTTTCATTGGATTATTAATAAGGCTGTCTGTCATGGGAATGTCTAACTTCTTTAAATCGATACGAAAGGAAAAACCTGCTGTGTCAGAGACTACACCATATTACCGTATAGGTGGAGAAGATAAGGTACGCCTTTTGGCAAACCGCTTTTATGACAATATGCGTGATGAGCCTATTGCGAAGGAGCTTTACGCCATTCATCCTCAGCCAACAGATAGAATTAGAGAAGTGTTTTTTCTTTATTTAAGTTTGTGGTTAGGCGGGCCTGACACCTACCAACAACAATATGGTCACCCAAGGTTACGTTCACGGCATCTTTCTTTTAGTGTTACACCAGAATTAAAAGACCAGTGGATGTATTGTATGCGCAAAGCCATGCACGAGACTGTTGATGACTTACCCCTCGCACAACAACTTCTGAGTGCACTCGATCAACTTGCCGAGCATATGATTAATAGTAAATAAAAAAGCGCTCCGTTAAATACGGAACGCTTCAGATTACGATATAAGGTTTACGCCTTGCTAAGCTGCTTATTTAAGGCAACTTACCCATTAAACGAACGTTAGAATGTGTAACCTACTGACAAGGTATAAACCCAAGGGTCGATATCAATATCGTTTACGCTACCTTCTGCGCCACCTACGGTAAATGACGCTTCGGTATTAATATCGATGTAACGTACTGACGCATTTACATGCCACTCTTTATCTATTTGGTAGTCCATCCCCACTTGTGCAGAAATGCCTACAGAATTATCTAAAGATAAATCTTCAAGCCCAGCTTCTTTATTAGCAGAGGTAAACGATTCATCGTATATGAATGTATAGTTTAAACCTGCACCAACATATGGCTGAAACGCAGAATTAGCGTCGTTGAAATAGTAGTTAACGGTAATTGTTGGTGGTAAGTGCGTGACTTCGCCCAGTGTATTGCCTGTACCTAGTGGATCGCTGACCGAAAAATTCACATCATGGGTAAATGGCGTTGCGGCCAATAGTTCAACATTGATATTGTCGGTAATGAAATAGGCAACGTTTAATCCTAACTGGGTATCGTTATCGATAGTCAGTGCTACACCTAAATCGCTACCACCTGCAATGATGTTTGAGGTTGACTCATCGGGCGCTACTGTTGTTAATCCGCCACGAACTATCCAATCACCCTTTTCATGAGCTGTAGCAAAAGGGGCGGCAAGCGCTAAAGAAATACATATGGCTGAAAGTGTGTGTGTACGCATTGTGTGTCTCTCATGTGTTTAATGATAATGACGACACTGTAAACGTTTAAAAAAAAAATCCTTTGATCCAGCGCAAGGTGCAACTTAGCTATATACCTTGTTAACGAAGGGATTTGATGTGGATCAAGGGAATGGCACCACAGGTACTACCCATGGTGCAAAATATTACCAGTTTGTAGGCTGAAGCCAGTCGGTGAGCTTTGCTTCCGCGCTCCCCGGCGCAGGAGTATAGCAATACTCCCATCGGGCAAGTGGTGGCATAGACATTAAGATTGATTCGGTTCTACCACCAGTTTGTAACCCAAATAAGGTGCCTCTATCGAATACTAAGTTAAACTCTACGTACCGACCACGGCGATATAGCTGAAAATCACGCTCTCTTTCGCCGTATGACGTACTCTTTCGCTTTTCTACAATAGGTACATACGCATCAACAAAACCATTGCCTACTGCCTGCATGAAGTTAAATGATGTTTCAAAGCCCCACTCATTTAAATCATCGAAGAACAAGCCACCTACACCACGGGTTTCATTGCGATGCTTTAAGAAGAAATAGTCATCACACCATTTCTTATATTTCCCATACACGTCTTCACCAAAGGGGGCGCATAATTTCTTAGCAGTATTGTGCCAATGTACTACGTCGTCTTTGAATGGATAGAATGGGGTTAAATCGAACCCGCCACCAAACCACCAAATAGGCGCTTCACCTTCTTTTTCGGCGATAAAAAAGCGTACATTTGCATGAGATGTTGGAATATAAGGGTTGTGTGGGTGAATAACCAACGAGACCCCCATGGCTTGAAAGTTTCTACCTGCCAGTTCAGGACGATTAGCCGTGGCTGACGCAGGCATCTGGCTACCAAACACGTGAGAAAAGTTCACTCCACCCTGCTCTATCACAGCACCGTTTTTGATAACACGAGAACGACCACCACCGCCTTCTTCGCGAACCCACGAATCTTCTTTGAACTGCCCTTTACCATCGGCAAGCTCTAGGGTTTGGCAAATGTTGTCCTGTAATGACAGTAAGTACGCTTTAACTTGTTCTATCACTTCAGCGGCGTCTTTGCCGTCTAATTGTTGATTTACGTGTTGGGGGTCAATCATGATCTTATTATCTCTCCGGTATCGCCGTCACGAATGGTACTGGGTTTAGCGTGGCCACCTACTTCACCATCAATATAGAGAACACTATCACCAAATATATCGATTGCTTCCTGCTGGGTGATTGCGGATTGTTGGCCAGTCAAGTTGGCACTCGTAGATACCAATGGCTTTCCTAGCTTTTCACATAATGCTTTAACCACGGGGTGGTTGCTTACTCGAACCGCTATTTTTTCATGCTTGCCAGTTAACCATAATGGCGCTGTGGCCGATTTAGGCAACAACCAAGTGTTTGGCCCAGGCCAACTGGACACAATTTCAGTACGTTTGTGCTGAAGTATGGCTTCATCATTGATATAAGGTAATAGCTGAGAATAGTTGGCGGCAATCAAGATTACCCCTTTTTCGATAGGTCGCTGTTTCAACGCTAGAAGGGACATTACAGCCGCTTCATTATCTGGGTCACAGCCTATGCCCATAACCGCTTCGGTCGGGTAAACCAGCAAATTGCCATGGTTAAAGGCGGTAACAATAGGATCGCTTGTTTCTACTTGCCCCTTGGTTGGGATACTCATTAATGCTTTTCTCTGTAGATGTTATTTATCGTCTTTTTTAAAGCCGCACCCTGGCTGAGGGCAACAAATCTGGCCTTTCTTTTTTATCAGAACGGCCCAGCCACAATCGGGACATGCTTCATTTACTGGCGTGAAATTTAGCACATAACGACAATGGGGATAATGATCACAAGCAAAAAACTGCTTACCGTATTTATTGGTACGAGACTTAAGTTGGCCTTTGTTACATTTCGGGCAAGTGACTTGAGTATCATCTTGTTCTTTGATGGGGGAAATATAATGACAATCGGGGAAGTTTGTACAGCCGATAAACATGCCATAACGGCCTTTCTTTATAGCCAAGGTGGAATCACATTCTGGGCATGCTACGCCATCTAACACTTTTAATAAGGCGGTTTGTTTGTCGTGTAGTGGTTTACTGAAATGACAATCTGGATAACCAGTACAGCCAATAAAAGGGCCAGATTTGCTATTTTTTATGTGAAGTGGCTTACCACAATCGGGGCAATCACCGAAAGCGTCTTCTAGGGCATGTTCGTGCGCAGAGAAAAGTGAATGATCAATTTTTGACATAAACTAGCACGACATGAAACACATTAGTGCAACACGCCGTCAGGTTCATCAAATAACAAATCTTCCATTTGTGCATAGGCTTTTTCTTTACCTGGCACATTAAACAATACCATGAGCACTACCCACTTTAAGTCTTCTAAACAAAATTCTGAAGAATCTATCTCCATTACTCTGTCTATTACCATTTCTCGGGTAGACGCATCTACCACACCTACTTGCTCTAAAAATAGCAAGAAGCCACGACACTCTACGTCTAATCGCATTTGCTCTTCATGAGTATAAATACGACTTAGGCTGGTACTAATCCCTTTACAAAAATAAGGCTTAATATCTGTTTCTTGCAAAGCCGCTAGCTTTTCAAGCCACGCTAATGCTTTGTATATTTCATCATGGTGGAAACCCGCGCGCACCAATTCATCGGTAAGCTCGTCTTGATCGACTCGAATTTCAGTTTCACTGTGAATGAAGTTTTCAAACAGGTACATGAGGATATCGAACATATTATTTTCCCCTCAATTTAATGTAGCCACCAGGGACAGCGGCTACTAAACCACGCAACTCATATTCTAATAATGATGCCATAACCTCATTAACAGGAGAGGTACAGCGCTGCGCTATAACATCAATAGCGGTGATGTCGTAATCCACACTATCTAATAATTTATCGGTTGCCAAGTTATTCACTTCACTTTTTTTACTTAACGCTTCGCTCTGGCATTTTCTCTCGCCAGCAGACACTACAATTTCATCGAAAATATCATCAACACAGGTAACCAACTTAGCGCCTTGCTGAATTAACCAATGACAACCTTCGGAGTAAGCATGGAAGATACTTCCAGGAACTGCAAATACTTCACGCCCCATATCTGCGGCCAAATTCGCAGTTATCAAGGTGCCACTCTTTATTTTTGCCTCTACGACTAGGGTTCCAAGTGATATAGCGGCAATTATTCTGTTTCTTCTGGGAAAGTGCCAAGGCTTAGCGGATACACCTGGAAAGAACTCGGTAATACACGCACCACCGGCTTTTACTATTTCAGTATGCAGAGGTAAGTTTCTAGGAGGGTAAACAATATCTGGTCCCGTTCCCATTACCGCTATAGTTCCACCGTCACTCACCAAGCCGCCGGTGTGGGCAGCTGCATCAATTCCTGCTGCCAATCCGCTGGTTACTGCTACCCCATTGCTTGCCAACGCTTCAGCAAATTCAGTGGCAATCCGCTTACCTTGGTGACTGGCCCGTCTACTACCTACAATCGCAATTTGAGGTAATGCTAATGTGTTGACGTTACCGATAACAAATAGCACTAATGGTGGGTTAGAAAGTGTTTTTAATCGCTCAGGATAATGAGAGCACCCTAAGGTAACAATATGATGCTGCGCATGTGAGGCGTGCCAACGTGTGGCTCGTTCAAGCAAGCTTAATGATATAGCTTGAGTAAGGGTGTGTAGTGCACCAGAGGTAAAAGCTGCTTTATGAAAACCATCAACAACGTCTATTGCGTTAAGAGATTCAGCCTCGAGCGCTTTAAGCCACTTACCTGTTGCAATGTTGATAGACGAAGCCATCGTCAACCAAGCGACCTGTTCATTATTAAGCGTTGTATCTAATGCTTGTGATATCACGCCCTGGATAGGGTCGCCCTGAATAGGGTCGCCCTGAACAGGGTCGCTGGTTGTTTTATATGGCTGGTAAGTTGTCATTGCCGCTCCTTAATAATAAGCGGCAATAACGTACTAGGGTTTTGCCACAATGAAGCCGCGTTTTACGCCTTCTTTTGCTCGGGTAATAATGCCGTAACTTGCTGACTCAAAAGTTTTAAACACTATAATTTCACCAACCTTAAGCGCAGGTTGCTGCACGGTGGTTGAAAAGAGCGCATTGCTTTCGATTACATTGCTATTGTCAGCATATTCAGGTTCATCACCGTCAATAATATCGGGGCCACCGGAATATAGACCCATGACCGTACCTGGGGCTACGTCATTTTCGCCTAAATCGACTACCACAACATCGTATCGGCCAAGCAAATCATGATCGTGTAAGTCACCGACTACGAAACCTCGTTGAGAAGTTGCTTCTTGCAATACCAAGTCGTCATCTAACGTGAAGTCACCTGTCAGTAACTTATCTCCACGTCTTGCCTCTTGATTAGAATCTGAAAGCTTAACCAACCTAGAGTTGGGTAGTGATACATCACCTTCCAAAGTGGCATTAGCTACATGGGTAAGTTGCACACCAAGCACTTCGCCATACATGTTGCGTATAATAGAATGCTTTCTAACTACCTGATACTGATCCTCAGAGCGGTTTTCTTGTTGGCTTACCACTAAGTCGTCAGAAACGAAACTTACATTGCCACCGTGATTTCCTAGTAAATGAGGAAGGAAACTATAGTCTTCCTCAGACACCAAGGTGTGCTGTTTGATAAAAGGAGCAAGGACTGACCATGCAAGCGTCTCTATAGGCGCACCTTTTACTCGTCGATTAGAACCTGGTGATAGTACTAACTTGGGCTTATCTCGGTTTATTGTAAATACCGGCTCACCATTAATGTAAGAGACCGAAATAACATCACCGGGATAAATTAAATGTGGGTTATTTATTTGAGTGTTATGTCGCCAAAGTTCTGGCCATAACCATGGTTGATTTAGAAAGAGGTTAGCAATACCCCACAGCGTATCACCCTTTTTCACTGTGTAAGTTTGAGGCGCTGTTTCTTTTAGTTGTTTTGCCATTGTTGAGAATGCAGCGAAACACGCCACTACCACAACAATTGTACGCGCTGCATTTTTTAATCGATTTTTCAAATTAACCTTCCGCAATTTTTCTACTGCCATTTATTGTTGAATTTTCAGACAATACTACTATATCGATATTGTGCCTCATTACTGTGGCGCGGCAGCAAAAAACTGCACGATATAACTCGATATACGTTAGAATAGTAACTTAAAAGGCACTGTAAAGAGTGCAAGTTACTATATCGTATATGAATTTATACAGTGAAAAGGTTAAATAAGCGACACATGGCAATTTTAGACGTATTAAGTTTTCCCGATGAACGACTTCGTACCGTAGCAAAACCGGTAGAAGAAGTGAACGACGACATTAAACAATTGGTTTCAGATATGTTTGAAACCATGAAAGACGAGAATGGAATTGGTTTGGCTGCTACTCAAGTCGACAGACATGTTCAAGTTGTTGTAATGAACGTAGCGGAAGATCAAGACGAGCCCCGTGTTTTTATCAATCCTGAAATTACGAAAAAAGACGGCAGCACGATTAGTGAAGAAGGCTGTCTTTCGGTTCCAGGTAACTACGCCAAAGTTGAGCGCGCAGAAGAAATTACGGTAAAGGCACTTGATGAGAAAGGCGAACCGTTTGAGTTAGAGGCAGATGGTCTATTGGCTATTTGTATTCAACATGAACTGGATCACCTTAAAGGCAAACTGTTTATTGATTACTTGTCTCCGCTTAAACGCCAGCGAATTCGCAAAAAGCTTGAGAAAGAAGCGCGTTTAGCTGCTCGCGACTGAGGTTAGTTTTGATAAAACCATTACGTATCATTTTTGCCGGCACGCCGGATTTCGCGGCTAAGCATTTGAGTGCTTTATTACCTAGCTCTCACGAGGTTGTAGCGGTGTACACTCAACCAGACCGTCCTGCTGGCCGAGGTAAGAAACTTACACCAAGTCCCGTTAAATTATTGGCTCAAGAGCACGACATTCCAGTCTATCAGCCCGCCAGTTTAAAAAACGACGAAGCACAGCAAATATTGGCAGACATTGATGCTGATTTAATGATTGTGGTCGCCTATGGCTTGATATTACCTAAGGCCGTGCTTGATGCGCCTAAATTAGGCTGCCTGAACGTTCATGGTTCAATCTTGCCTAAATGGCGAGGCGCAGCACCTATACAACGGGCGATATGGGCAGGAGATAGTGAGACTGGCGTTACCATCATGCAGATGGATGAAGGGCTAGATACCGGCGACATGTTACATATAGCAACCTTACCTATTAGCGAAAGTGATACAAGTGCCTCGCTTTACGAAAAGTTGGCGGAACTTGGCCCCACTGCACTGTTAGATGTGGTAAACAGTATCGACACCCTATCACCTGTAAAGCAAGATGATAGCGAAGCAACTTACGCCAAAAAGCTTTCCAAAGAAGAAGCCTTTATTAACTGGCACGAAAGCGCAGCGCAAATTGATCGAAACGTACGCGCCTTTAATCCATGGCCTGTAGCGTGGACTAAAATTGAATCGCAAAATATTAAGATTTGGTCAGTTGATGTAATCGATGGCCTACCAGCTTCACATGCGCCAGGTACTATCATTCAAGCAGACAAGCACGGCATTGTGGTAGCTACAGGCTCAAGTGCGCTTCGAATCAACACCCTGCAAATTCCTGGGAAAAAAGCATTGCCCGCTGCAGATGTCGTTAATGCTCGCAAAGACTGGTTCGCACCAGGCACCTGCATTGCCAGTACGGAAGAATAGTGAAACCCACTCCATTACCGAAACAAAAAAACCTTCGTGCCGATTGTGCATGGGTGATATACCAAATTCTTGAACAAGGTAAATCGTCAAGAGACTGCCTTGAACGCGTTCAGCGTCGTCATCACCCTAGAGACAATGCGTGGATCCAAGAAATGTCTTTGGGCGTCATGCGTAAACTTCCGATATTGCAGCATTGGTTACGAGAATTGCTCGACCGCCCTTTAAAAGGGAATAAAAAAGTCATTGAGCATCTTATTTTGTTGGGGCTGTATCAATTAGCCTTTTCACGCGTAAGCCAGCATGCAGCAGTGGGCGAAACCGTTAATGCTTCGTCTTATTTAGGCGGTACGGCATTAAAAGGTTTGGTGAACGCGGTACTACGTAACTTTATGCGTCAAGAACTGGCGGACAAACCTATCGACAACCCTATTATTGCCAGTGGACTACCTAAATGGTTATTTAAGGCCCTTGACGATGCTTATGGGCAAGATGCTGATACTGTGCGTGAAGCCACCAATGCCATGGCACCAATTTGGTTGCGAGTAAACACAAAGCAGACATCGATTGAAGATTACTGTGTTGCACTAGACAGTGTAGACATTCACTATTCTCGAAGTGCCGAACACCTAGATGCTATAAGACTTGAAAACCGTGAAGATATTACGGGGCTTCCAGGGTTTGAAAAAGGCCATTTTGCTGTACAAGACGGTGCTGCTCAGCTTGCAGCGCATTACTTGGATGCTCAACCACATGAGCGAGTATTAGATTGTTGCGCTGCACCAGGTGGTAAAACCGGCCATATTATTGAGCGTACCCCTGAGTTAGCCTATTGCCTTGCCCTTGATGCTGACGAGAACCGCTTAAAGCGCGTTGAAGAAAACATGACTCGCCTGCAGCATACGCAAACTAATCTGCCAGTGATAAAACAAGGCGATGCCGCCAAACCAGACACATGGTGGGATGGACACCACTTCGACCGAATTCTACTTGATGCACCGTGCTCTGCCACAGGTGTTATACGACGCCACCCTGATATTCGGTGGCTAAGAAAGTCTAGCGATATTGATGCGCTCGCAGCACTGCAAGCCGAGATACTCAGCAGTTTATGGCAAACCTTGAAGCCTGGTGGCACATTGTTGTACGCCACCTGCTCTATTCTGCCACAAGAGAATAGCCAACAGATTAGCGCATTTTTAGAAAATAACTTAGATGCCACTTTAGTTCCTATTACAAAGACGGAAACCACAAGCAAGCCTGGTAGACAAATACTTCCTGGCGAGCAACAAATGGATGGTTTCTACTATGCGAGACTGATAAAGTCGTAACGCAAATAAAAGCAATAAGGCACATAAACACCGATGAAAATCATCATTTTAGGCGCAGGTCAGGTTGGCGGAACACTTGCTGAGAACCTGGTAGGGGAAAAGAACGATATTACGGTTATCGATTCTGATCCTAATACCTTACGTGCACTTCAAGACCGATTAGATTTACAGGTGGTGAATGGGGTAGGCTCTCACCCTGACGTATTACGTAAAGCCGGCGCAGAAGATGCCGACATGCTTATTGCTGTAACGAACAGTGATGAAAGTAATATGCTTGCTTGCCAAGTAGCTTTTAGTTTATTTAAAACCCCTACCAAAATTGCTCGCGTTCGCTCAGAACAATACATTATTTACCAAGAACAACTTTATAAGCAGCAGGATATTCCTGTTGACCATATCATTGCCCCTGAACAATTGGTTACCAAAGCGATTAAACGGCTTATCGACTACCCAGGAGCCTTGCAGGTTGTTGAATTTGCTGACGGTAAAGCCAGCTTAGTGGCGGTAAAAGCCTATTATGGCGGTTTATTGGTAGGCCACGCGTTATCGGCGCTTAAAGATCATATGCCTAATGTGGAAACCCGGGTGGCAGCGATATACCGACGAGGTCGCCCTATTCGACCGCTAGGCACCACGGTTATCGAAGCCGATGATGAAGTATTCTTTATTGCTGCTACCAAACATATTCGCGCGGTAATGAGTGAACTTCAGAAATTAGAGTCTAGCTACAAACGCATTATGATAGCCGGTGGCGGTTTAATTGGTGCCGGGCTTGCACGTAAGCTTGAACACAAACATAACGTGAAGCTTATTGAGTATAGTCACGAAAGGGCAAAGTACCTTTCAGCTCACTTAGACAAAACCATTGTCTTTAGCGGTGATGCATCAGATCCAGAATTACTCAGTGAAGAAAATGTCGAGCAAGTCGATGCTTTCATTGCGGTAACTAATGATGATGAAGCTAACATCATGTCTGCTATGTTGGCTAAGCGTATGGGCGCACAAAAAGCCATGGTACTCATTCAACGCAGTGCCTACGTAGACTTAGTACAAGGTGGAGAAATAGACATTGCCTTCTCTCCACAACAAGCGACTATTTCAGCGTTACTTACCCATGTTAGACGTGGTGACATAGTAAACGTATATTCGTTGCGCCGCGGCGCCGCAGAGGCCATTGAAGCAATCGCCCATGGTGATGAAAATACTTCTAAGGTTGTGGGTAAAGAAATCGGTAAAATTAAACTGCCTCCGGGGACGACCATAGGCGCAGTAGTGAGAGATGACCAAGTAATTATTGCCCATAGCGATACGCTGATTGAAGCTAACGACCACGTTATTCTTTTCTTAGTCGACAAAAAATATATCGGCGATGTAGAAAAGCTGTTCCAACCCAGCGCATTCTTCTTTGGTTAATTAGAAAAAGCACATGGCGAAAACGGTATTAGCTTCGCCAGAACGTGGGTGAAAACAGAACCAGCAACGAAAAGACTTCCAGTCGCCCAAATACCATTCCTACGACTAAAATCCATTTACCTGCATCGGTTACATCCGCATAGTTTGACGCAACACTGCCTAATCCTGGACCAAGGTTATTTAACATGGCTGCGGTAGCGGTAAACGCGCTTAAGTTATCTAGCCCTGTGGCGATTAAGCCAATCATTAGTATCACAAACACAACAGCGTAAGCCGAGAAGAAGCCCCACACTGCCTCAACGACTTTATCGGGCATAGCTCGTTCACCTAACTTAACTGAATACACAGCTTTAGGGTGTATAAGCCTGTCTACTTCACGCTTCCCCTGAAGGAATAGCAAACATACACGCACCACTTTCAACCCGCCCCCCGTTGAACTAGCACAGCCTCCAATAAAACTTGAAAAGATGAGCAGTATAGGTAAAAACGTAGGCCAAATTGAAAAGTCTGTGGTGGCAAACCCTGCGGTTGTACTCACTGATACGGCTTGGATCATGGCTTGGTCGAGTGCGACTTCAGCTGAATCATAAAACCCAGAAAGCGTAAGCACCAAGAAACACAGCAAAATAAGCGTTGCTTGAATAAAGAAGAAGGCCTTAAATTCAGGATCATGAAAATAGCCTTTAACAGAACGGGTGCTTACTGCTGCATAGTGAAGAGAAAAATTAAGCGCCGCTATTAATAAGAAAACCGTACATACCACGTTAACCATTGGGCTATTGAAATAACCAAGGCTAGCATCGTGGGTTGAGAATCCGCCAATAGCAACGGTTGAAAAGGCGTGGCAAATCGCATCAAAAACGTCCATACCGGCCAACCAATAGGCGGCTGCACAGGCGATAGTAATAGAGAGATAAATGTACCAAAGATGTTTTGCTGTATCGGCAATACGGGGGGTCATTTTATTATCTTTTACCGGCCCTGGCGTTTCTGCACGATATAACTGCATCCCCCCAACACCTAGTATAGGGAGTATTGCCACAGCAAGTACGATAATACCCATCCCGCCCAACCACTGTAACTGCTGGCGGTAAAACTGCACCGAGTGTGGCAGGAAATCAATCCCTTCAATAACCGTAGCCCCGGTTGTGGTTAACCCAGAAAATGACTCGAAGAAAGCGTCGGTTACTGTCATGCTCGGTTGTTCTAACAACATAAGAGGCACCGCCCCCACGCTAGCGAGTACCGACCAGAATAAGGCAACAATTAAGAAGCCTTCTCGCGCTCGCAAGTCGTTTTTTTGTTGCCGGTTTGGATACCAAAGTACCATCCCCCCACCAACACAAAAGAAAAACGCAAGGGTAAAGGGCAAACCACTACCATCTTGATATATCAGGGATACCACAGCGGGTGGGATCATAGTTACGCTAAACAGCGCAATAAGTAGCCCTAAAATTCGTACAATGGCACGGTAGTGCATGCTTCTTTATGCCTTTCGTTATTAGTAAACTCGCGATTTACAGTGTTCGCGGTTTTTAGAGGATACAAGATTTTCTACTACATTGACGCGATTATAGGGCTATAAGCAAATTATTTCATCGCTAGTACCGTTTCTACCATTTTATTAATGCTAGCATGGGCTTGTAAGATATTTTGCGCTGTCATATAGGCAGGCGTAGTGACTAGCTTGTTTTCAACATCCACCACGACTTCATCAACGTCGCAGTTAACATGGCAAGCGCCTAAAGCATTAATTGCATTTGCTGTGTCTTCATCAGTACCAATGGTTAATTTTACACCATTGCCATACACGCTAGCGGCTAGTGCAGGAGCGATACAGGCGTAGGCAACAGGCTTCTTCGCTTTCGCAAAATCATTGCACACTGATAGTACATCTTTATCGACAACGCTTTTTTCACCGTCGACAGCAAACGTACAAAGGTTCTTTGCCGCACCAAAGCCACCTGGCAAAATAAGGTAGTCGAAGTCTGATACATTGCACTCAGTAATAGGCTTAACATTACCTCGGGCAATTCGTGCTGACTCTACCAACACATTACGCGTTTCAGCTTCTGAGACTTCGCCGGTTAAATGATTCACCACGTGCATTTGCGACTTATCTGGCGCAAAACATTGATAACCTACCCCAGCTTGTTCAATGGCTAAGAGCGTTAATACAGACTCGTGAATTTCAGCGCCATCAAATACACCACAGCCACTTAGAATTACTGCAACTTGCTTCATAATGTCCTCCTAGACCTTACCAAACCGACTTATGCAATTTTTGGCTATAAAACCATCAACTGTTCAAAAAAAAGTCTTAATAAGCGGTATTGGATTGTTAAATTCTTATGCTACATTATCTGACCAATTTGGTTAAACTAAAAAAAATAAGTTCACCAAGTTATCCACATAAAAAGGAATGATGAGTTGCAGGTACGCAGTCCACTCTCTTATTTTTCATTCCCTTATTTTTATTGCTTTACAGGACGATCTTTCTATTAACAAAGATCGTTCTTTTTGTTGTGCTATTTTTATTAGATCACAACTTTATCCACAGACGATCCCTTTATTAATGTTGCCATGCTCTATGGCGATCCACTAGCGGCTATGGCATGCTTGCGCCTTATTCTAAGCTTGGTTAATGCATAGCTATGACAGATTCTAAAAAGCCTCCTTTCATTCTAGTAGATGGATCATCTTATCTATTTAGAGCATTTCACGGATTGCCGCCCCTGACGAACTCAAAAGGTCAAGATACTGGTGCGATCTATGGTGTTGTCAACATGCTGAAAAGCTTGATTAGACAGTACAACCCTACACACATGGCCGTCATCTTTGATGCCAAAGGTAAAACGTTTCGCGACGATATTTATGAAGAATATAAAGCGAACCGCCCACCTATGCCGGAAGAGTTACGTAGCCAAATAGAACCATTACATACCATTATCAAAGCCATGGGGTTACCTGTAATCGTTGAGTCTGGCGTTGAAGCCGATGATGTTATAGGTACCCTAGCCTGTCGTGCCACAGAACATGGTATCGATACTTTGATCAGTACCGGCGATAAAGACATGGCGCAACTGGTCAACGACAATGTCACCTTGATCAATACCATGACGAATCAGATTATGGATATTGAAGGGGTCAACACGAAATTCGGTATTCCACCGGAACTGGTTATCGACTTCTTAGCCCTAAAGGGTGACAAAGTAGATAACATTCCTGGCGTACCCGGTGTGGGTGATAAAAGTGCCCAAGCGCTATTAAACGGTATTGGTGGCATCAGTGCTATCTATGGCAATCTTGATAAAATTGCCGATCTCTCATTTAGAGGGAGCAAAACCATGGCAGCCAAAATGCAAGAGTATGAAGAGCAAGCTCGCTTGTCATACACCCTTGCCACGATTGCCATTGATTTAGATCTAGAATACAAAATAGATGAGCTACGCCCTACTGCTCCAGATAACCAAACCTTACAGTCGATGTTTGCAGAGTATGAATTCAAGCGCTGGCATACCGAAATTAGCGCATTGATCGCAGGTGATGGTAGTGAGCTTTCAAAAGCAGAAAGCGGGAAAAGTACGTCTGACGCTAGCGAGTCTGAATCAAACGATACAAAGGCAGCGCAGCCAGAAAGTAATATCGATAAATCTGGTTATGACGTGGTGTTAGATGAAGCTACGTTTGAGGCTTGGATTGAAAAACTAAAAGCAGCGCCGCTTATTGCTGTTGATACTGAAACGACCAGTGTTAACTACATGGAAGCTGAACTTGTTGGTGTTTCTTTTTGTATTGAACCTGGTGCTGCGGCTTACGTGCCAGTTGCTCATGATTATCCTGATGCACCCACGCAGTTATCAAGAGAGTACGTGCTAGCAGCATTGAAGCCTATTTTAGAGTCTGAAACCATCATCAAAGTGGGTCAGCATATTAAATATGACAAGAATGTACTCGCGCATTACGACATCACCCTAAATGGTATTGGCTTTGACACTATGCTGGAAAGCTATGTGTTAAACAGCACCGCGCAGCGCCATGACATGGACTCGCTAGCCCTTGCCTATTTAGGTCATAAAACGATTCACTTTGAAGAAATTGCCGGTAAAGGTGCTAAACAGCTTACTTTTAACCAAATTGGGTTAGAAGAAGCAGGCCCTTATGCTGCCGAAGATGCTGATATTACTATGCGCCTTCATCAAGCAATATGGGCAAAGCTAGAGAACGAACCCAAACTTAAAACGCTGTTGGTTGATGTTGAAGTGCCGGTTGCTTGTGTTTTATCTCGTATGGAACAGCAAGGTGTATTAATTGAAAGCCAACGGTTGCGCCAGCAGAGCCAAGATTTAGCTACGCGCATTGCTGAATTGGAAAAAGAAGTACATGAAGAAGCCGGCGAAGTATTTAACTTAGGCTCGCCAAAACAGCTTCAACACATTTTGTTTGAAAAAATGTCGTTACCGGTTATTAAGAAAACCCCCAAGGGTGCCCCTTCTACTTCTGAAGAAGTACTTCAAGAACTTGCCCTTGAATTCCCGTTACCTAAAAAGTTAATGGAATACCGAGGGTTAACAAAGCTTAAAAATACGTATACCGACAAACTTCCTAAGATGATTAATCACCGTACGGGTCGTGTTCATACTTCTTACCATCAAGCTATTACTGCGACGGGCCGGTTATCTTCAACGGATCCTAACCTTCAAAACATTCCTATTAGAAACGAAGAAGGGCGTAAAGTTAGACAAGCTTTTGTTCCTCGTGAAGGGTACAAGATTGTTGCTGCCGATTACTCTCAAATTGAACTTAGAATAATGGCTCACTTGTCGGGCGATGAAGGCCTACTTGATGCATTTGCCCACGGTAGAGATATTCATAAAGCCACCGCTGCGGAAGTGTTTGGGGTAACGTTAGATGAAGTGACTACTGAGCAACGTCGTAGTGCTAAAGCCATTAACTTTGGTTTGATATACGGCATGAGTGCCTTTGGTCTTGCTAAACAACTTAATATTCCTCGTCACGAAGCACAAAAATATATGGACCTATATTTTGAACGCTACCCTGGTGTACTTGACTACATGGATAGCACTCGAGAAGGCGCCAAAGAAAAGGGTTATGTTGAAACTGTGTTTGGTCGTCGCTTGTACCTACCAGACATTAAAGCCAGTAATGGCGCACGTCGTAAAGGCGCAGAGCGGGCGGCAATTAATGCGCCCATGCAAGGTACGGCTGCCGATATCATTAAAATGGCAATGATCAAAGTTGATGATTGGATCAGATCTCTTGAAAGTGACGATGTGCTCATGATGATGCAGGTACACGATGAATTGGTGTTTGAGATTAAAGAAGAACATTTAGAAGAGCAGATGAAGAATATTGTTAGCTTAATGGAAAAAGCTGCAGTATTAAATGTGCCTCTAGTGGTTGAAGCCGGTGTAGGAAATAACTGGGATGAAGCACACTAAGAGGTAATTAGATTACAGAAAATGGTGAGCAATAGCTCAAAATTGGGCAAGTTTGGTAATTTTATTACACTCTTGCTTGCCTTTTTTCACCATTATTGTACCCTAATGCGTGTAGGGTACAGAGGTGAGAAATCTGTTTTCAAACCTTTGCTTTAACCCCGACAGATTTGTCGGGGTTTTTTTATGTCTGAAATTAATCCCCTGAAACAAGATAAGAATAAAATAATTAAAAAACAGATACTTATAGAAAAACAGAAAATTTTCCATCTATTAAAATGAACTAATCGAAATCTGCCCACTCTATATATTCGGTTTTTATGTGTTTTCTCTAAGTATTTTTTGCCCCGCTTTTAGCGGGGCTTTCTTTTATGTGGCCCTTTATTTAGCTCAGTCGTTCAAACTGTTTATTTTATTCTGCGTCAGGTTTTTCTACATCAAGCGCCAACCACTTATTCAGTACGGTTTCTAACTCTGGTAACCCTTGTCGATTTAACGATGAGAAAGTATTAACCGTCACATCACCCATGAACGCCATTGCGGCTTCACGAGCCATTAGCAGCTGCGCCTTTCGCTTTCCTGATTTAAGCTTGTCTGATTTTGTCAACAAAGCTAACACAGGGATATTTGAATCTACTGCCCAGTGAATCAAATCTTGGTCAAGGTCTTTAAATGGATGGCGAATGTCCATTAGCACAACTAGGCCTTTTAGCGACTTACGCTTTTGAAGGTATTCACCCAAAGCTTGTTGCCATTTATTTTTCATCGCAATAGGTACTTGTGCAAACCCGTACCCTGGCAAATCCACCAAACGGCGATCTTCTTCAAGATTAAATACATTGATGAGTTGCGTGCGACCAGGTGTTTTACTGGTTCTTGCTAAGTTCTTTTGGCGAGTAAGCGTGTTTAACGCACTCGACTTCCCCGCATTAGAGCGGCCGGCAAAAGCAACCTCAATTCCGCTGTCATCTTTTAAATGGCGAATATCAGGTGCGCTGATAAAGAACTTTGCTTTGGTGTAATACGACATCTAGACTTACCTCAAATGCGTCATAACCCTAGAATTAAACTCTATTAATGATCTAAACCTGCTAAAAACCATAGTTTTATCATGGAATAGGTTTTTCTGACGCGTTAAATGTGTAAAATACGCATGATATCACGTATGTTACGCGAGCCGTTGGATCCATTTAAGAGATTTATTATGAAAAAACTGTGTTTGTTATTGTGTGTGTCTTTAGGTATTTCAGTTTCTGCGATGGCAGAAGGTGATGCTGAAGCCGGTAAAGCAAAATCTGCAGTATGTGCAGCATGTCATGGTCCTGATGGTAACAGCATGATAGACATGAATCCCAAAATAGCAGGACAACACGAAAAGTACCTCGTTAAGCAATTAATGGAGTTCAAGCTTGCGTCACAGACAGGTGGCGAAGAAGGCCGTAACAATGCCGTAATGAACGGTATGGCAGCCCCTCTTTCAGAACAAGACATGAAAGACCTAGCCGCTTACTTCTCTAGCCAAACACCTAAAGAAGGTGAAACCCCAGAGCAATACATTGAAGCCGGTCGCGCTTTATATCAAGGCGGCGACGAATCTCGTGGTGTAACCGCATGTATTGCTTGTCATGGTCCTAAAGGTAATGGAATGGGCTTAGCGGGTTTTCCTGATATCAGTGGTCAGCATGTAACTTATACTGCAGCACAACTGAAATCATTTCGTGCTGGCGATCGTCACAACGACATGAATGGCATGATGCGTGATATTGCGATGAAATTAACCGATGAAGATATCGAAATTTTATCTAATTATATCGCGGGCTTACACTAAAATTCCAAAAATACATGCGCTTTTGTTAATTAATTGTTGCGCATAAAGTTGTATTTCAAAAATATTCGTGTAATCTATCGCAATAGTTTGTAGGTTTGTCTGAAACACTACATACTAAATAACAAGAATAATAATAAAAATACAACATGGAAGATTGGATAAAGCGCCAAGAAGGCCAAGAACAAAAATGAGCTCTGCAAAAACCAACAAAAAGGGGAGCCAAGCTGGGAAGCACAAATACACATAGACGTGTAAATAACGGGAGAGGTGTCATCTGACACTCAAACAATGTAAGGTGATGGCGAAAGTCATCGCCTTTTTTCTTATCTGAAGAAAAGTTTTATCCTAGGTTACTCCCCTCTTTGCATCACTACATATCTACTTTTCCCCTCATTGAGGTTAATATACTCCCTATAAACTTGTAAAGAAGCTGTCAGTACATTCACTTTCCAATGAATCATGTTGCATTGATGAAGAAGCTTTGAGCAATTCGCGCTATAATACGCACTTTCAATCACTAAAATTTGATACCTTTTATATATGGCACGATCAAAAAAGTCTCGTAAAGTTGGACTCATTGGCGTCAGGAAAGATCCTGACCGTAAACCTGGGCAAAAGCGTCTGGAAAGTACTCCTCGTCCAAAGAAGCACAAAGGCAAACCTGCTGGTAGCCGTCATAACGTTGAGCAAGGTGATAACGCATCGTCTAAACGTCGCGAGAACCAAGACCCACGTTTAGGCAGTAAAAAACCTATTCCTTTGGTCGTTAAAAAAGCGGCAGTTACTACGCCGACCCAAAAGAAAAAGTTTGCTACACCAAGTGAAGAGTTAGCCGCACTTGAAGCCGATCAACGTTTAGCGTCATTGTTAGATAAGCTTGACGATGACAATAAACTTACCAAAGAGCAACAATCTTACGTTGATGAAAAAATGGCCCGCCATCGCATTCTTTGTGATTTGCTTGGCATCGTAGAAGACGATGATGAAGATGACGACGAGACGGATCCATTTGATGATTTAGACGCTATAGATATCAACGACTTTAAGAAATAGTAAGGCGGGCTCTGTTTTATGCTTTGGACAGTGTTAGTTATTGTGGCGTTATTAATTATAGTAGCGCTTAGTTACTATGCAGGTCGTTTGTTGTTCCAATTAAAGCAACAAAATCAACGTCAAAAAAAGATAAGAGACGAACGCATAGAATCTATTAGCGAAAGTATTATTACAATCGCTAAGGCAATGGAGCAACAACAGTGCGACTTGTCTGAAGGTGTGATTAGGATTGTTAATTTACTGGGTGCACTACCCATTTTGTCGCCACCAGACCATAAAGCTTCCTACCCTCATACCTACGCATTATTCTTGGAAGTCAGTGGTTTTGCCGTACTCGAAGACAGACAAAAGCTATCTAAACAAGAAAGGCGTAAGCAAGACATTGCTAGAGAGCAAATTGAGTCAGATTATGAATCTAAAGTATTAAGCGAGATACCGGCAATAAAGTCTTATTGCCAGTCTATTAGCTAGATACTTGTTGCTAGTCGAATAGTAGCTGTAAACATCTTAAAGGCGCTTCTTATGAAGCGCTTTTTTATTGGGGTTTTGTTGGGATTTTATTGTAGATTAGCGCCTCGCTAAACGACGGGTTTCCTCGTAGCAGTGGCAGCCTATAACATGGTCGTTCACTATGCCTACCGCTTGCATGAATGCATAACAAATCGTTTCACCCACAAATGAGAAGCCCTCTTTTTTCAGCGCCTTCGACATAGCTTTGGATTCAGCGGTAAAAGTAGGCGCCTCTTTAAAGTCTTTCCATTCATTGATGATGGTTTTACCGTCGGTAAACTGCCAAATAAAGTCAGAAAAACCCTGGCGCTTTTCGATATTTAAATAGCCATGAGCATTTTTAATAATTGACGCCACTTTCAGCTTGTTGCGCACAATACCAGGGTTCTGCAGGCATGCCACTATTTCTTGCTCATCCATTTGAATTATCTTTGTAGGTTCAAAGTCGTGAAAAGCGGCTTCATAATTTGCTTGTTTTTTTAAGATGGTTATCCACGACAATCCGGCTTGTTGACCATCTAAACACAGTTTCGCGAACAACTCTTTGCTGTCTAAAACGGGTCGCCCCCACTGCTCATCGTGGTATTTTTGATATAGAGGGTCATCACTTACCCATCCACAACGATTCAATCCAGTTGATGTCATAATCTTAAATCGCCTCTTCAATCGACCTTTTAGTCATCTTTTAGCGGGTTTCATGGCGCTTTTTAACGCTTTACACCTACATACTATGCGTTACAAATTGTATACTATCCCACCTTTGAAGATACAGATAACCAATAAGCAGCGGATGTATGCAGAAATACGATATTAATACCTTTCAAGGTTTGATCCTTGCGCTTCAAGATTATTGGGCGCGTCAGGGGTGCGTAATCATTCAGCCCCTTGATATGGAAGTAGGTGCGGGTACCTTTCACCCAATGACATTTCTTCGCTCACTAGGCCCAGAGCCTATGAGCAGTGCCTATGTTCAAACTTGCCGTCGCCCTACTGATGGACGTTACGGTGAAAACCCAAATCGCTTACAACATTATTACCAGTTCCAAGTCATGTTGAAGCCTTCTCCTGACAATATTCAGGAATTGTATTTGGGTTCCTTGAAAGAATTAGGTTTCGATCCACTGGTGCATGACATTCGCTTCGTTGAAGACAACTGGGAGTCACCTACCCTTGGCGCCTGGGGCCTTGGTTGGGAAGTATGGCTTAATGGTATGGAAGTGACTCAGTTCACTTACTTCCAACAAGTTGGCGGTATTGAATGTAAGCCAGTTACCGGCGAAATTACTTATGGCCTAGAACGTTTAGCCATGTATGTACAAGGCGTAGATAGCATTTACGACTTAGTATGGGCAGATGGCCCTATGGGTAAAGTCACCTATGGCGATGTATTCCATCAAAATGAAGTAGAGCAATCTACCTATAACTTTGAATATGCCAACGTCGATGCCCTATTCCGTACATTCGATGAATGCGAAGCAGCTAGCCAACTACTTATCGAGAAGAATTTACCACTACCTGCCTACGAGCAAGTAATGAAGGCATCTCACGCATTTAATATGCTAGATGCTCGCCATGCTATTTCAGTGACAGAGCGTCAACGCTACATTTTACGTGTACGTACGCTTGCAAAAGCATGTGCTGAAAGCTATTTCCAGAAGCGTGAAGCGCTTGGTTTCCCACTTTGTAATAAGGAGTCTTAAGGGTGCGAACAGAGAATTGTTTGATAGAGCTTGGAACAGAAGAGCTTCCACCTAAAGCGCTTAAGTCTCTTGGCGAAGCCTTTGCACAGCAATTTGAGGCAGCACTTAGCGCTGCTGAGCTTAGTTTTACCAGCGTAAGCTGGTTTGCTGCACCACGTCGCTTAGCGGTTTATGTCTCTGCGTTGGCTGAAAGCCAAGCTGATAAAACGGTAGAAAAACGCGGCCCTGCTGTAAGTGCCGCTTTTGATGCAGGTGGCAACCCTACTAAGGCCGCTCAAGGTTGGGCCCGTGGTAATGGTATTAGTGTAGAAGATGCTGAACGCCTTGTTACCGACAAAGGTGAATGGCTGTTGCACAAAGCGCACGTGCCAGGCAAACAGATTGGCGAGTTACTAGAGTCTTTACTTAACCAGGCTATTGCTAAGCTTCCTATCCCTAAAGCGATGCGTTGGGGCAATTACACTACGCAATTTATTCGTCCAGTTCATACCCTTACTGCGTTGTATGGCAGTGAAGTAGTGAACTTGACCGCGTTAGGCTTAGCAAGCGGCAGAACTATTCAAGGGCATCGTTTCCATGGTGAAGCACGCTTTGAGCTAGACCATGCCGATAATTACGCAAGTGCGTTGGAAGCCCATTATGTGGTAGCTGATTTTACCGCGCGCAAAGACAAGGTACGTCAGCAGCTTCAAACTGCTGCTGATGCGCTTTCGCTTACACCTGATTTTAATGAAGATCTTCTTGAAGAAATTGCCTCACTGGTTGAATGGCCGGTAGTGATGCAAGCAAGTTTTGAAGAAGGCTTCTTAGCGGTGCCTAAAGAAGCGCTTATCTACACCATGAAAGACGATCAGAAATACGTCCCATTGCTTGATAACGAAGGTCAGCTTTCTAATACGTTCTTATTTGTAAGTAATATTGAAAGCCAAGATCCTATTCAGGTAATAAGCGGAAATGAAAAAGTTATTCGCCCTCGCCTAGCTGATGCTGAGTTCTTCTTTAACAGTGATAAAAAGACATCACTTGAAAGCAGACTTGCCAGCCTTGAGAGCGTGCTTTTCCAAAAGCAATTAGGAACACTTAAAGAAAAATCTGAACGTATTTCTGCGTTATCCGGTTTTATTGCATCACAAATCGACGCGAGTGAAGCCCTTGCGGCTCGTGCAGGTTTACTTGCTAAAACTGATTTAATGACCAACATGGTTATGGAATTCCCAGACGTACAAGGCGTTATGGGGAAATACTATGCGTTAAATGATGGTGAAGATGCTGCGGTTGCTGAAGCCCTGTACGAACAGTATATGCCTAGGTTTGCTGGCGATGCTTTACCTTCCCAAGGCGTTAGTGCTGCAGTAGCGCTTGCTGACAAGCTAGATACGCTGGTTGGTATTTTTGGTATAGGTCAACTACCGAAAGGTGACAAAGACCCGTTCGCGTTACGCCGTGCCGCTATTGGTGTGCTACGTATTATTACCGAGCTTTCACTGCCTCTCGATCTTGAAGCGCTTGTTGCTAAAGCCGGTGAAGTGTACGGAGATAAGCTTTCTAACCAAGACTTCCAAGCACAGGTTGTCGACTTTGTATTAGCAAGATTTGTCGCGGTGTTGCAAGACCAGGGTATCGCTATTGATGTTATTCAAGCGGTATCTGCCAGACGCCCTACTCAACCAAGCGATTATGTAGCCCGTGTAAACGCCGTAGCCGAGTTTAAACAACTTGAAGAAGCCCAAGCATTGGCAGCTGCTAATAAGCGTGTTGCGAACATTCTAGCGAAGCAAGGTGTCGATAGTAGCGTCAATGCTTCTATAGATGAATCATTGCTAAGTGAAGATGCTGAAAAAGCACTTTATAGCGCGCTAGTTTCTGCTGAGACTGTGGTAACCACAGCTGTTGCTACTCAAGATTACACTAAGATACTTTCGACTATGGCTACCCTACGTAGCGCCATTGATAGTTTCTTCGATGACGTAATGGTAATGGCTGAAGATGACGCGGTTAAACAAAACAGACTTGCGTTGTTATCGCTTTTAAGGCAACTTTTCCTAACTACCGCAGATGTTTCCTTGTTAGCGAAGTCTTAAGTTAGTTTGGTAAGTAAGTTATAGACTAAAAACGCTCAACATCTGTTGGGCGTTTTTTTATTGGAGTTAATGTGAATAAAACCCTATTAATCATTATTTTTTCGCTTTTTGTTTCTGCTTGTTCAAGCAGAAGTGGTTTTTCTATTCCAGAAGTAGCCCAGCCATCACCAAAAATTCAGTTTGAAAACTTGTTCCTTCGAGGCGTATTTAATTGGTGGGAAGCAACATCGGCCTATCAATTTAAAAAAGATAGTAAGGGTTGGTACGTCAATGTAGAGCTTATTGCTGATGGACAACCCTATGACTTTCGTTTGTCTGATGCTATTTGGACGCCGAGTCAAAGTTGTGGAGGTAACTACAAGGGCCAGCCTGTCATGGTAAGCACTAAAATATTTTTAGTCTGCAAACAAGGCTCTGAAAACCTACAATTTACACCCTCCAATACGGGTATTTATCGCTTTCAGGTTGCTCCTGCAGATGACAATGAAGTGAGTTTGGTGATAACGAGAATGCCGTAGGGCCTTAGTTCCTGACCGCTTACGTCACTGATTCATCGCGCTACAATGAAGAATAAGAGTAGGCATTAAGCCTACTCTTTTTTAATCTGGTTTTTGGTATTAGCGTATTGTTATCTCAATTACTTACACCTAATTCCTACCTTTCCTATCCCTAATTATCGCTGATTAACGCTCGACTAAAATCGTCACTACGTTGTCATATTGTCGTTGCTCAAATTCACCTGTCGCCACACCAGTATCATCCGTTAATGGAAAGACATAGCGCGGCGTCATTATGACTTCATAATCATCAGTACCCGATGGAATAACCTCTACTTCTAAAAAGCCATAATGTTTACCACCCGACACTAGCTTTGCCCCTTCCCATACTTCAGGCGCGTCTCCATGGGCGCTCCAATGGGTTTCTTGCGCTTCAAGTGGTAGCAAGTCAAATGGTACATAATCTGTTGTAGGCGGATACCCTGGGCCGCGCAAACCATCACCGGCAAAACCTACATCCCAATAGCTTACGCCATTAATGCTCACATATTCTAAAAGCTCGTCATGGCCGGAAAGCACTGCAGTAACACCATATTGCTCAAAGAGGTTTTGATAGACTCGCATTGGCATACCTGATTGCGTATCTTCATTTTCAGCTATTCCGGCATCACCGGAAGGTAAGCTATGCACACCTGTACCAAAAGCACTATGATGGAACTGCACGAATATTATTTGGCCCATTGATTGAGCTTCGCTTAACGCTTGTTGAGCCCATTCCCATTGTTCACTACCGGGATTAAAATCTGGAACACTAGACGCTTCACCATCTATAAAAAGATTAGTATCTTCGCTTTGCTCATCATCATTCCCGTTAGACGAATCTAGTGTTATTAGTGTGACAGGCCCGTAATCTACACGATAGTAACGTTTTTCATAGCGCGCATTTGTTGCATCGTTTGTTGGTAAATCCCAATAGGTACTCCACTTATCATAAGAGAGCATTGATGCTAACGTGTTATACCCAGTGTCATCAGGGTGCCAATAGTTCTCATGGTTTCCTAAGGCCGGAAAGATAGGAGTAGAGGTTGCCAACGCTCCCCATTCGCCGGCGCTGTGACGCCAAAACTCATCCCAGTCAAGTTGTCGCCCACCTTTCTCAACTAAATCTCCTGCTATTACCCAGAAGTCAGGGCTTTGTGATTCTGCGTATATTAGGTTTTGATGAAAGCCTATAGTTTGATCTACTGGATATTGACGCGTATAGGTGTCTGGATCTGTACCTAGTTTGTCTCCCCCGATGGCCAACGCACTTGCTGTCCAGCGCACTGTTTTTTCCGTTGATTCAGGTTCGGTCTCCATATCAGACATAGCAATGAATTTTATTGTTTCGCGGCTACCAACAGTAGGGGCAGATTTTAGTGTTGATGAGAAGTCTTCTACCCCCTGCTGCTCAACTTTATACTCGTAGTTAGTGCTTGGGCTAAGGCCAGATATTCTCACACTGTGTTTATAGCTTACTGCAGGCGCCTCGCCTTCTACTGCGTCACTGTGCACTTCACTATAGTTCTCTTCGCTATGAATATAAGTAACTTCTGAATCGCCATAGCTAAGTGACTCGGCTAATACTGGCTCTGAAATGAATGCGCCTATATCTTCAATGGTGACGGTTCCAGGTTCATCGAGCTCGCTAAACCAAGTTACCGTGATTTCATTTTCTGTTGGGTTCTGTACATAAGGTAGGACAGAATAGCTGTGTGCAATTGCTTCATCGCTAGGTGGGTTATCGCTGCTGTTACAACCAGAAATCACTGCCGCCAGCAGTATGCTCGAAATTAGTTTGTTGCGTATTGAGGGGGTCATTAAGCTCATATCCTTTGTGTAATCTTCGAATTAAACTATTCTTCTAGTCGTTTGAATTCAGTGATATTTAACGTGCGGATATAATAGATAAGCGATAAGGCGGTTTAATTACATTTTCACGAACGTTTTATGTTTGTTTTGCTACTCACTTCTTTTGTTGCAATAGATACAACCTGTTGTTTAAAAATAAAAAAGCCCGGATTCTTTTTGTTAAAGAAGCCAGGCTTTTCTTTATCTCTTCACACTAAGGTTTGGGGTCATTGACCTCTTACACGTCTAAGTTTTCTACTCTTAACGCGTTAGCTTCAATGAAGTTTCGTCTTGGCTCTACTTGGTCACCCATTAACGTAGTAAACAGTTGATCACACGCTATGGCATCTTCAATCTTCACTTGAAGCATTCTACGACCTTCAGGATCCATGGTAGTTTCCCAAAGCTGGCTTGGGTTCATCTCACCTAGCCCTTTATAGCGCTGAATGTACTGACCGCGTTTAGCTTCACTCATTAACCAATCTAACGCGTCTTTGAATGACTCTACAGGCATTTTGCGATCACCACGTTGTATGAACGCATTAGAGCTCATCATGTCGTTAATCGCCAAATTAAGCTCTTTAAGACGCTGATATTCAGTAGACTCAATAAAGTCGTGACCAATTACGTATTCGTAATCGATACCATGCATACGCATGATAATAGTGATATAGAACTCGCTAAGTTCGATATCTCTGCGAATTTCATAACGGTATGTTGCGCCATCATTTTCACGTTCAGTAAGCTGTGCTACAAAGTGCTCAGCCACGTTTGCTAGCGTGCTTTCGTCTTTTAAATCTTCTAGATTCAATGTAGGCGTATAAATCATTCTATAAAGAATAGAGGAAGGCATTAGACGCTTCATGCGCGTAATCATCTTCTCTGCAGATTGGTATAAAGTTACCAATTGCTCTAACGCGACACCGCTGATACCTGGATCATCATCACTAGTATGCAAAGATGCGCCATCAATAGCGATAGACGTTAGGTATGCCGTTAACGCATCATCATCTTTCAGATACTGTTCTTGCTTACCTTTTTTCACTTTATAAAGCGGCGGCTGTGCGATATAGATATAACCACGTTCAATGATTTCTGGCATTTGACGGTAGAAAAATGTCAGTAGCAATGTACGAATGTGCGAGCCATCCACATCAGCATCTGTCATGATAATGATGCTGTGATAACGTAGTTTTTCTGGGTTATATTCGTCGCGTCCAATACCGCAACCTAGTGCGGTGATCAGCGTGGCTACTTCTTGTGAAGAAAGCATTTTGTCAAAACGTGCTTTCTCAACGTTCAGTATTTTACCTTTGAGCGGAAGAATAGCTTGGTTCTTACGGTTTCGTCCCTGCTTGGCTGAACCGCCAGCAGAGTCCCCTTCCACTATATATAGCTCGCTTAGTGCAGGATCTTTTTCCTGACAATCAGCAAGTTTACCTGGCAAACCAGCTAAGTCTAATGCACCTTTACGGCGAGTCATTTCTCGGGCTTTACGAGCAGCTTCACGTGCTCGAGCTGCATCGATAATCTTACCAGCGATAATTCGACTCTCTGCAGGGTTCTCAAGTAGGAACTCTGCAAGCTTCTCATTCATTGCCGACTCAACTGCGGATTTCACTTCTGATGAAACAAGTTTGTCTTTAGTTTGTGAAGAGAATTTAGGATCAGGTACTTTTACAGATACAACTGCCGTTAGACCTTCGCGGGCGTCATCGCCACTGGCGTTTGTCTTGGCCTTCTTGTTCATCCCTTCCTTTTCCATATAGTTGTTAAGCGTTCGCGTTAACGCACCACGGAAACCGGCTAAGTGAGTACCACCGTCTCTTTGAGGAATGTTGTTGGTAAAGCAGTAAATATTTTCTTGGAAACCATCGTTCCACTGCATAGCAACTTCAACGGAAGTACCGTCTTCTTGTTCATGTGTGAAATGAAAAACCTTCTGATGAACAGGCGTTTTCTTTTCATTCAAATATTCTACGAAAGCTTTTATACCACCTTCATACATGAAGAGGTCTTCTTTTCCGTCACGCTCATCTTTAAGGCGAATGGAAATACCAGAGTTAAGAAAAGATAGCTCTCGTAAACGCTTAGCTAAAATATCATAGTGGAACAAGGTATTCGTAAAGGTATCTGAACTTGGCCAAAAACGTACGCTGGTACCTGTTTTATCGGTTTCGCCAATTACGGCTAAAGGCGCTTGAGGAACACCATGTTGATATTCTTGTTCGTGAGTTTTACCCTCACGACGAATACGCAGCTTTAATTTTCTAGATAAAGCATTTACTACTGATACACCTACTCCGTGAAGTCCGCCTGATACTTTATAAGAGTTATCATCGAACTTACCGCCGGCATGCAGGACCGTCATAATAACTTCTGCTGCGGATATACCTTCTTCATCATGTATTGCTGTCGGAATTCCACGACCATCATCGTAAACAGAAACAGAGCCATCTGTGTGTATTTGCACAACGATTTCTGAACAGTGTCCAGCCAATGCTTCATCTATCGAGTTATCAACAACCTCGAAAACCATGTGGTGAAGTCCTGTGCCATCGTCCGTGTCACCGATATACATACCAGGACGCTTTCGTACGGCGTCTAATCCTTTAAGTACCTTGATACTGGACGAGTCGTAATTATTCTGTTCTGACATACTAGGTTTTACTCCTCTTTCACGCTTCCATGTTCCACGTGAAACATTTTCTTTTCGTTATATTTTTGTATGAATTCAAGCTGCGAAGATTCAATTGCAGTAACGAAAACCTGCGTATCCATATCCAACAGCCCGTCTATAAATAACTCACGTTTATCGGCGTCAAGTTCTGCGCCTACATCATCTAACAAGAAGATACTCTTTCTGCTAGTTAAAGTATTAAATAGTTCCGTTTGCGCCATTTGCAGCGCCGCAACAGCCATTCTAAGCTGCCCTCGAGATAATAACTCTTGGGCATTAACCCCATTCACTTTTAGCTTAATATCAGCCTTGTGGGGGCCAGAAGTTGTATGACCTATTTTACCATCATACTCACGTTTTTTAACTAAGCTTTCTGCTAAAGATGCATCTTTTTCCCATCCTTTGGAGTAATTCAAGGAAACGTCGTACTCAGCTAGAAAAGTTGAGGCATATTTTTCAAATAAAGGCGCCAATTTTGAGATATATTCTTCACGTTTAGTAGATAGCGCTTCGGCACGTTCTAAAAAACACTGTTCCCAATATTGATTTTGAGGGGCCGATAAATCTGATTGTTGTTTCAGTAATGCATTACGGTGCTTAAGAAATTTAGAAAACTGCACCGACAGCATTTGAAAATCATGTTCCACGTGAAACAATCCCCAATCACAAAATCGTCTACGCTCAGAAGGTGACCCTAAAATAAGGTCAGTACTTTGGGGGGTAAATAATTGTACCGGTACTAAACTGACTAAGTCAGAAAGTTTATTCGAATGCTCACCGTTAATGCTACAGGTAAACGTATCATTTCGACGACGTTGGAAACCTACATTAAGTTTCTCGCTATCCTCATTCCGGCAGCTGGCAAATACACTGAACTCTTCTTCCCCTGTTTTAATAACAGAACTATGTTTACTGGTACGAAAAGATCTTCCAAAACCTAAATAAAAAATAGACTCAACTAAAGAAGATTTACCACTACCGTTAACACCGCGAATAATCGTTAAAGCGGGGGAAGGCGTTAACGTTGCAGAAGAAATGTTACGGAAGTTCGTAAGCTGGACTTTGTCCAGTTTCATAAGAAGACTCGGTAAAACGCACGGTAATAAAAGATAAACGGCGATGGAATGAATCTAAAAATCCTAGAATTTAGATCCACACGCATCGCCGATAAATAATGAAATGTATTAATAATTACAAACGCATTGGCATAATGACATAAAGTGCAGCATCGTCGGCAGCATCTTCAATCAATGCACTCGCGTTAGAATCTGATAGACTGATTTTCACATCATCAGAGCCCAATGAATTAAGTACATCGATAAGATACGCAACATTGAAGCCAATCTCTAAATCGTCACCTTGATAATTTACATCTACAATTTCTTCCGCTTCTTCTTGCTCTGGGTTATTTGCTGTAATTTTCAATTCACCAGAAGAAAGATTTAATCGAACACCGCGGAATTTTTCGTTAGATAAAATAGCGGCACGAGAAAACGCATCTTTTAATACCGCTTTGCTAGCAACTATTTCTTTATCGCCATCTTGTGGAAGTACGCGACGATAATCAGGGAATCGGCCATCTACCAATTTAGAGGTAAAGATGAAGTCATTTGAGAATATACGCAGGTGATTCGCACCAATTTGTACTTTCAGTGATTTATCGTCATCCGTGATCAAACGAGAAATCTCAAGCACACCCTTACGAGGAATAATGACTTGCCGAGCAGGTAGAGTTGTTTCGTAGCTTAGTCTGCACAGTGCTAAACGATGGCCATCAGTTGCTACGGTACGAATAATATTTTCTTCCGTCTCAAGGGACATACCGTTCAAATAATAACGTACATCTTGCTGCGCCATCGAGAAGCTTGTTGAATCAATTAAACACTTCATATCACTGCAGGTGATTTCAAACTCTACTTCGCCTTCCCAATCTTCAAGGTTGGGATAATCATTGGCTGATAACGTAGATAGGGTGTAACGACCACGCCCTGCTTTAATAAGCGCCTTGTTACCATCAATAGAGAAATGAATATCGGTGCCTTCAGAAATACCGCGAATGATATCGAAGAGTTTCTTGGCAGGAACGGTTATTTCGCCCTCGGTGAACTCCCCTTCTAGCTTAACACTAGAAATGAGTTCAACCTCTAAATCTGTACCTGTTAACCATAGTGCGTCTTCACTAACTTTAATGAGCACGTTGGAAAGGATAGGTAAAGTGTGTCTACGCTCTACAGCCCCCGATACCAGCTGAAGGGGTTGTAAAAATTGTTCGCGGCTTATACTAAATTTCATTGCTGTGCTATCTCGCCTCTAAAGGTCATTTTTTAGGAAGACAAAGTCCGAATGAGGTTCTTATAGTCTTCTTTTATATCATGACTTTCTTCTCTAAGCTGCGTTATTTTTCTGCAAGCATGAAGTACCGTTGTGTGGTCTCGCCCACCAAAGGCATTTCCTAACTCAGGCAAGCTATGATTGGTTAGCTCTTTCGCTAACGCCATCGCCACTTGTCTGGGCCTTGCAACACTTCTGCTTCTTCGCTTAGATAAAATGTCAGCAACTTTAATCTTATAATAATCTGCCACAGTTTTCTGAATATTATCAACAGTAACTAACTTTTCTTGAAGTGCGAGTAAATCTCTTAACGCTTCACGAACAAAATCGATGGTTATCGGTCGGCCAGTAAAGTTAGCGTTAGCAATTACTCGGTTCAATGCCCCTTCTAATTCACGAACATTCGAACGCAAACGTTTGGCAATAAAGAACGCCACTTCATTCGGTAACTGAATACGGTTCTCGGCAGCTTTACGCATTAAAATAGCGACGCGAGTTTCTAATTCAGGTGGCTCGATAGCTATCGTTAAGCCCCAACCAAAGCGTGATTTAAGGCGATCTTCTACCCCATCAATTTCCTTTGGATATCTATCAGAGGTAAGAATAATTTGTTGATTACCTTCAAGTAGCGCATTGAAGGTATGAAAGAACTCTTCTTGAGAGCGTTCTTTATTAGCGAAGAATTGAATATCATCAATTAATAGCGCATCAACAGAACGGTAGAAGCGTTTAAAGTCTTCTATCGCATTATTTTGTAATGCCTTAACCATATCTTGCACAAAGCGTTCTGAATGCATATATACAATTCTAGCATTTTCGTTATTCGCTACTATGCCATTACCCACAGCATGCAATAAGTGAGTTTTACCTAAACCCGTTCCGCCATAAATAAATAATGGGTTATAAGAACTACCAGGGTTATTGGCAACCTGCGTGGCGGCGGCACGAGCTAACTGGTTAGATTTACCTTCAACAAAGTTATCAAACTGATAAGTCGGATTGATATTACTTTTATGTTTAGCCGCTTCAGGTATAGGGATCACCTTAGGTTGCTGTGGTGCAGATCGCATTGTGTTAGATCCACCGCTTCGTTGATCATACTGTCTATTGTCGTTATTAGACGTAGAGTGAGTATGCTGGCTATATCCAGTTTGCGGCATAGCAGATCGCGCACTAGCCTGAACTGGCGATGGCGCATTATTATTACTATTAGAATGACTATTAGGCTGTTGAACACTTCCCGCTTGGCTTGGTGTTTCTGATGCCGATCGCCCAGAAAATTGATTAGACAAATGATCGCGATCTTGATTATACGATTGACTAGGAGCCTGGTATGTCGATTGGCTTTGATTTCCGCTGTGGCCTTGATTACCGCTAAAGCTCTGATTGTCACTAGAAACCTGCTGCGCAGGGGAAGATGCAGCCGCTCTACTACGACTTAAACTTTCTCTACTCATTACATCAAGACGTAACTGTGGCGCATTTTGCCCAGCAAATTCGCGTAATAATCCAGTAATATTATCGAGATACTTATCTCTTACCCAATCAAGAATAAAACGGTTAGGGGCAAAAAGAGCCACAACACCTTCTTCTTCTTGAGGAACCAAAGGTCTGATCCACATACTAAATTGTTGCGTGGGTAATTCTTGGCGCAAACGCTCAAGACATTGATTCCATAAAGACATGTAAGTTACTTAGCTCCGGTAACTCGCAAATAGCAACCAATACAAAGAAACAGGCACCGAAATGCGCGCCGAGAAGAATAATCAGGCGGGTGTATACTGTTGGGTAGCAGCGAGAAATTGTTTTATCATTTTAATAGCTGTGGATTATCTTACTTTATCAACAAAAAGTAAATGGTGATCTTTGCGGATCATCAGGATCAAAAATGTAACTTACTGATAATAAAAGAAAGACTTCTTATTCTAAATTGTGCTTAATTTAGCTTCATTAAGAATTAAAACCAGCAAAAACAAATCAGATCTCGCATTAAATAGCGTATTTTTAAGGTCGAACATTCAATTTTTGTGGATAAATTGACAGTTACAACCAGTTTATTCACAGTTAATTTTCAACGCACTGATTGGCTTTTAGGCCTTTTCAGCAAACTTTGTTCACATTTTCTACCAAAATAGTGGATTATTGATTGACAGCAGCCCCCGAGATCTCTAGAATTCAGCGTCCTTTTTCGATGGGCTTTTCTGGTGATAAGCACAACTTACTCTGGCAACAGAATAAAGTGTTTACCAAAAACGCCTATGTTTAATTAAATATAAGTGAGACTTTGGTCATGAAAAGAACATTTCAACCGAGCAATTTGAAGCGTAAGCGTTCTCACGGTTTTCGTGCTCGTATGGCGACTAAAAATGGTCGTAAAATACTAGCAGCTCGCCGTGCAAAAGGCCGCGCTCGTCTTTCTGCTTAAGCTTAAGTAGAAAGCACCTAAAGTGGGCGAAAATCATTTTTCACGGGAGTTACGTCTGTTAACTCCCACCCACTTTACCTATGTGTTTGATAATGCAATACCAGCTGTATCTCCCTCGTTTACCATTCTAGCAAGAACAAACTCTCTACCCTCTCCACGTTTAGGCATTACACTTGCCAAAAAGCGCATTCGAAAAGCTCACGACCGAAATCGTTTAAAACGTTTAATTCGTGAAAGTTTTCGCCATAGGCAACATGATCTCCCTAATGTGGATATTATCGTAATTGGTAAATCTGGTGCTGATAAACTTAGCAACCAAGAGGTTTTCGCAACGATGGATAAGCTATGGAAAAAATTAGCCAAACGTTGCAACGCGTCTTAATCGCGATACCACTGGTACTCATAAAACTGTATCAATGGTTTATATCTCCTATTTTAGGACAACGCTGTCGTTTTCATCCATCATGTTCTTGGTATGCTATTGAAGCACTAAAAACACATGGATTGGTAAAAGGCAGTTGGCTATCAATCAAACGCATATTAAGATGCCATCCTTTGCATGCCGGTGGTTACGACCCAGTACCGGAAAAACAACAAGATAAACACTCAAAATAAAGAGACCTATATGGAATCGCAACGTAGTTTTCTGATAATTGGCCTGGCGCTGGTCAGTTTTTTGCTTTGGCAACAATGGCAAAAAGAATACGGCCCTCAACCTGTACAGCAAGTACAAACAGAGCAAGCCGAACAGGTATCACAAGGTGTGCCATCATTTGATGATGCGCAATCTGAAGATGTACCTACCGGTGATAGCGTGCCAGCTGCTAAACCGATGGCTAGCGCATCAAATGCTAATCGCATTATCGAAGTTAAAACTGATGGGTTAGACCTTCGCATCGATTTATTAGGTGGCGACGTTATTACTGCTGACTTATTGAAGTTTCCAGTAACCCAAGGCTCAGAAGAACCTTATAGTCTTTTACGTTCAGGTAATGGGCTGTATGTAGCGCAAAGTGGTCTTATTGGTGCTAATGGCCCAGATGCTAGCAGCAGCGGTCGCCCTGTTTATCGTACCGACAGCAATTTCTATGAGATGACAGGTGATAGCCTAGAAGTACCTTTGGTATGGAAAAACGATCAAGGGCTTACAGTCACTAAAACTTTCATCTTCAAAAAAGACCATTATGAAGTTGCGGTAAATTATACTGTAGAAAATAACTCTGGCGCAGCGGCTAATGTTCAGCAATATGCTCAACTGAAACAAGTTATTGACGCGGAAGACGACGGCAACATGTTTATGCCTACCTATCGCGGCGCAGCATACTCTACCGAAGAAGATCGTTATCAAAAATACACGTTTGACGATATTGCAGATGACAAATTGCGTGAAACTACCAAAGCGGGTTGGGCTGGTATGCTAGAGCATTACTTTGTCTCTGCTTGGGTACCACCACAAGATCAAGTTAACACCATTTACTCGCGCAATATTTCAAACCAATACGCGGTTATTGGTGTATTGATGCCAGCGGCAGTGGTTAATACTGGCGAAACAAAAACCTTATCTAGCACCCTTTATATGGGTCCAAAAGATCAGGACAAGTTAAAAGAGATTGCTCGCGGATTAGACCTAACCGTCGATTACGGCATTCTATGGTGGATATCGCAATCACTGTTTTCATTGCTTACATTCTTGCACAGCTTAGTGAATAACTGGGGTGTAGCCATCATCTTGATTACTATCGTTGTGAAAGGTGCTATGTACTGGCTGACTAAGAAGCAATACGAGTCTATGGCTCGCATGCGTAACTTAGCGCCTAAAATGCAGCAACTTAAAGACCGTTTTGGCGATGACAGACAGAAAATGTCTCAGTCGATGATGGAGCTTTATAAGAAAGAAAAAGTTAACCCTATGGGTGGTTGTTTACCACTAGTACTTCAAATGCCTATTTTCCTAGCGCTCTATTGGGTGTTAATGGAAAGTGTTGAATTACGTCATGCAGATTTTGCATTGTGGATCACTGATTTGTCAGTGAAAGACCCGTACTTTGTATTGCCTGTATTAACGGGCGCAAGTATGTACTTGTTGCAGAAACTACAACCTACAACGATTACTGACCCTATGCAGCAGAAGATAATGCAGTTTATGCCTGTGGCAATGAGTGTGTTCTTCTTATGGTTCCCTGCAGGTCTAGTATTATACTGGTTAGTAAGTAACATCATTACATTAGTACAAGCCAAAATGATATATGCTTCTATGGAGAAGCGGGGAATTAAATAGCAACGTCTATTTCTTTTATAATAAACAGCCCGCCAATTGCGGGCTGTTTTGTCTACGAGGATAAATTAACTATGCCATCATTTGATATTGTGTCTGAAATCAATATGGAAGAAGTGCGCAACGCCACTGAAAACGCACACCGAGAACTTGCGACACGTTTCGATTTTCGCGGCATTGAAGCAAGCTTTGAATACAAAGAGAAAACCGTGGTAATGAAAGCGGAAGCTGAATTCCAGTTGCAGCAAATGGAAAGCATGTTCAGAACCGCTTGTTCTAAACGAAACCTAGATACGTCGTTTATTGATATGAAGCCCTTTGATGCTAACGGCAAAACTTATCGTCAAACGATTGCTTTCAAAGAAGGCATAGAACAGCCTATAGCGAAGAAAATCGTAAAAATTATTAAAGACGCAAAAATCAAAGTACAAACGGCTATTCAAGGTGAAGAACTGCGAGTAACCGGTAAAAAGCGTGATGATTTACAACAAGCCATGGCCTTGGTGAAATCATCAGACTTAGGTCAGCCTTTTCAATTTAAGAACTTTCGCGACTAAAATATGGATTCACATATCATCACAACCGATACCATTACCGCCCAAGCTACTGCCCCTGGGCGCGGTGGTGTAGGCATTGTACGAGTATCAGGTCCCCATGCTAAAACTATAGCCGCCACCCTGGTACCCACAGCCCTAACCCCTAGATTGGCCACCTATACCCCGTTTGTCGATAGCCAACAAAATGTTATCGACCAAGGTATCGCGCTATTCTTCAAAGGGCCTAATTCATTTACGGGCGAAGATGTATTAGAGCTGCAAGGTCATGGCGGTCAGGTTGTGATGGATATGCTTATTGACGCTGTGTTATCCACTGGCAAGGCGCGATTAGCCAACCCAGGTGAGTTCAGTGAACAAGCCTTTATTAACGACAAGCTCGATTTAGCGCAAGCTGAAGCTATCGCTGATTTAATAGATGCCAGCTCTAAACAAGCAGCAAGAAGCGCGCTACGTTCGTTACAGGGCGAGTTTTCAACCCAAATACAAACCTTGTCTGATCAAATTGTTCATTTACGTATGTACGTTGAAGCCGCTATCGACTTTCCTGAAGAAGAAATTGATTTCTTATCTGACGGAAAAGTGTCTGGCGACCTAGCCGCCATACTTGCGCATCTTCAAGTTGTACGAGAGCAAGCTAAGCAAGGAAGTCTGCTCAGAGAAGGTATGCAGGTGGTTATCGCCGGGCGCCCTAATGCGGGTAAATCAAGTTTACTAAATGCATTAGCAGGCCGAGATAGCGCCATTGTCACCGAGATTGCAGGCACTACTCGTGATGTATTAAAAGAGCATATTAATATTAACGGCATGCCGGTACATATCATTGATACCGCAGGTCTTCGTGATAGCCCAGACAAAGTAGAACAAATTGGTATTGAGCGAGCATGGCAAGCCATTAGCGAAGCCGATCACGTACTTTTTGTTACCGATTCAACCACTACCGATGTGGCAGATCCTTATAAAATTTGGCCTGAATTTATGGCGCGCTTACCAGAGGGTATCCCAACAACGGTAATCAAAAACAAAGCGGATCTTAGCGACTTACAAGTCGGCCTGAATAACGTAAAAACCGAACATGGCGATATGCCGGTTATTAATATTTCAGCAAAACAAAGCAACGGTATCGATACTCTGCGAGATCATCTAGCCAGTACCATGGGGTTCGACACAACCACTGAAGGGCAATTCATCGCCCGAAGACGTCACCTTGATGCGTTGGAAAAAGCTTATCAATTTGTGGTGATAGGCGAACAGCAACTTCACGATGCGATGGCCGGTGAATTACTTGCAGAAGAACTTCGATTAGCACATCAGTCATTATGTGAAATCACTGGTGAATTCACCTCGGACGACTTACTTGGTAAGATATTTTCATCTTTCTGTATTGGTAAATAACTAATGACAACGCACTACGAAATAATTGTGGGTACCATGCTTGGCGCTTCAGAATATGTGGCCGAAGCTATTGCTAAAACACTAGAGCAACAGGGCAACACATTCACTATTCATCTTGAACCAACACTCAGTGACATTAATAAAGATTCGACATGGATAGTGTGTACATCAACACATGGTGCGGGTGAACTACCTGATAATATCCAACCTTTTGCAAAATCATTAAAAGACACTGACTTAACAGGCGTGAATTTTTATGTGATTGGTTTAGGTGACACAAGTTACGATACCTTCTGCCATGGCGCAAAAGACATAGAAACCGCGATGAAAAATACCGGCGCTACCCTTCTTGCCGCCCCCATACATATTGATGTGTTAGAACATCCTATTCCAGAAGATGAAGCGGTAGCACTGTTCGAACGCTCCTTGGAAACTGCATGAGTACAACGCTAACGCAAGCTGAACTCGCGGTACTACAATCGCCAATATCAAACGATTGCCGCGTACTTTACTTGCTTGGCTTACGCCCAACGGCCAACACGGCTTCAACGGCAAGTGCTGCTATCGATTATAAGTTCTTACTCTCGTTATTGAACGGCGAACAAAAAGACAGCGCTTATCAACGTGGCCGGCAAATTAATAGCCTGTTAAAACAGCTTGAACTCGTTGGGCTGGTGGTTTTTCCGGAAGAACTGGATTTAGAACACTCAATTAATGGTAAAGCTCTACTTCTCCCGTTAATAAACAATGCGCAATCAAACTTTGATGCCCTGCATAAGTCTCATTTTGCTATTTCAGCTGCTTGGAAACCAAATAAAGATCTGTTCTTAGAGATGGCCTCTCTACTCGGTATTATCGATACTGAGTATGATGATAATGAAGTGGGCGAATTCATCTCATACTGGCTAGGTAGGCCTGGCACGATACTAAGTGAATTCCAATGGACACAGAAATTCGCTCACAATATTAAACATAAGCGCGTAGCTGCGGGTTATTCTCCTGTAAGAAAAGTGGGAAATCAGCAAGTGAAAGTTGCAGCCGGTATCGAAGCGGATGATAATGCAAGAAAGCTGGTGGAAAAATACGCCACATCGACAAAGAAGAACTAACGCTATGGATCGAATTACAGACAAAATTGCGAATCTTGCAAAGGCCCTTAACAAGCCTTCAGAGCCTAACGATGAATACATCGATTACGCAACGCTTAGAAAGCAGTACGAGAACCAAGCAAACCAAGAGATTGGTCAACTACAACAACGCTCTAAAAAAGCGCGTGTAGAAGCCATTCATGGGCGTTCTGATCTAAACCCCAAGTGGACGTTCGCTAATTTGATAGAAGACAGCGACGATGTTATTGAAGCGGTATCTATTGCACAGTCATTCATTGCTGCTCATGACGATCCCGCTTGGCGTCAGAGTGGTTCTCACATGATGTTATTCTACGGCGATTATGGCCGAGGTAAGTCTCATATTGCTGGCGCGATCGCCCATCAGCTCATAGAACAATACGAGATCTCCGTATTATATAGGCAGCTTTCCACCCTATTGGAAATGCGTTATTTCTCTTACGATTTTAGTGCCACAGACAACGTAGGCCAGAAATTCAGAGAAGCAAACCAGGAGTTACTTGAAGTCGATTTACTCATTCTTGATGAAGTCTGTGTGAATGAAACCGTACTTAAAAAGAATACCCAAAGCTGGCTAGGCAATTTATTGCGCCAACGTTTGGTGAATAAAAAGAACTGCATCTTAATTACCAACCATAGTTTAGGCGAGCTAGAACACGCTATGGGCCGTTATTGCTTTGAGTCAGTCAAAGAATACGATACTTATAAAGTACGCTTTCAAGGCCCAAGTAGACGTGAAGGCTTAACACAAGATGAAGCTGAAGCACAAAGTATCACGCCGAGATATCAACCTAACCAGGTTCGCTAAACTAAAAACCGCAGAGAAAGCGCGCTTAACGATCAGTAAAAACCCCTCGTATTTCTTTAAAAGGCTGTCATTAATAATGATCATTGCTCCTCTGCGTAACTAATTTTTTCTGTTTCCTCGATAATTTTTTAATTATTTCTCCGATCACAAAATAAAAGATAATGAGTGATCACATGATCCACTCACAAATTGTGGAAAGATCTCATCCACAAAGAGATCGCTCTGAAAGCCTGATTCCATGCTTGTTTAGCGATCTAACAACGGTAATAACCAACATTTTATCCCCAATGCGATCACATCTTGATCAGTGCTGTGGATAGGATCCTACAAACCACTGTGTATAAGCTCTTACTGAAGAATGAGTAACTTTATTCACAATTGCCCATGTGGATAACTAAGGGGTTTATACACAAGATCATGAGGGGGTTATCGATCTGTATTGCACAACCTTTTAGATCGTGTAACTTCATGATCTGAAACTGCTTTAAAGGGTTACTAACAGATCTTGCTGATCCTAATAATAATAAAAATAAACAGATCTATAAGAGATCTTAAGATCAATAAAGCAAATCGAAAAGAAATGAACAACTGCATTGAAGAAAATTTAACCATTTTCTTTATGCAATAAGTCAGCTAAAATACGCGCCCTTTTTTCAGCTTGTTCACAAAAGAAAAAAGTTACTCCATTTACGTTAATAGTGAGGTTCGATATGTATTACACCCAAGCATTTGATGTCATCGTAGTTGGTGGTGGTCATGCTGGAACAGAAGCTGCGCTAGCTGCTGCTCGCATGGGTTCAAACACCTTACTGTTAACCCATAACATTGAAACCATTGGACAGATGTCTTGCAACCCAGCGATCGGTGGGATCGGCAAAGGTCATTTGGTAAAAGAAATTGATGCACTTGGTGGTGCTATGGGTTTGGCTGCCGATCAAGGCGGTATTCAGTTTAGAACCCTAAATTCAAGCAAGGGACCAGCTGTTCGTGCAACGCGTGCTCAGGCTGACAGAACCCTTTACCGCCAAGCTATTCGTAAAATTGTAGAAAGCCAAGAAAACCTTACGTTGTTTCAACAAAGCGTTGACGATCTTGTGGTTGAAAACGATCAGGTAACTGGCGTGGTTACCCAAATGGGGCTTAAATTTAAAGCCAAAACCGTGGTACTCACAGTAGGAACATTCTTAGGCGGCACCATTCACATAGGCCTTGAGAACTATCGTGGTGGACGCGCAGGCGATCCCCCTTCGATAGCCCTCGCTGATCGTTTACGTGCTTTACCGTTTCGTGTAGACCGCTTAAAAACCGGTACACCTGCACGTTTAGATGCCCGTTCGTTAGATTTTAGTGTGATGCAGGCACAACCTGGTGATAATCCAACACCGGTATTTTCATTCATGGGCAACCGTGAAATGCATCCACAACAGATCCCGTGTTACATCACGCATACTAACGAAAAAACACACGACATTATCCGAGGCGGACTTGATCGCTCTCCTATGTTTACTGGCGTCATTGAGGGTATTGGCCCCCGTTACTGCCCAAGCATTGAAGATAAGATCACCCGTTTTGCAGACAAAGATTCGCACCAAATTTTTGTGGAGCCAGAAGGCTTAAACAGCATTGAAGTTTATCCAAATGGTATTTCAACCAGCTTGCCTTTTGATATTCAGATGAGTCTTGTTCGCTCAATCAAAGGTTTTGAGAACGCGCATATCGTGCGTCCTGGGTATGCGATTGAGTATGATTTCTTCGATCCAAGAGATCTGAAACAAACACTCGAAAACAAATTTATCAAAGGCTTGTTCTTTGCTGGCCAAATTAACGGCACAACCGGTTATGAAGAAGCCGGTGCACAAGGCCTCATTGCTGGCGCAAATGCGTCGCTGCAAGCACAAGAAAAAGATCCTCTTATTTTACGTCGTGATCAAGCCTACATGGGCGTATTGATTGACGATCTGGCTACCATGGGAACGAAAGAACCCTATCGTATGTTTACAAGCCGTGCTGAATATCGATTATTGCTGCGTGAAGATAACGCCGATAGTCGCTTAACCGCGTTAGGTCGTGAGATAGGCTTAGTGGATGATGCACGCTGGGCCGCATTCAACACTAAACAAGAAGCGGTTGAAGGCGAATTACAACGCATGCGTGGAAATTGGGTCCACAAAGATCATAGTGCTACGCCAGCGTTAAATACCCTGCTTAAAACACCGGTGAGCAAAGAGCATTCGTTAGAAGAACTTATTCGTCGCCCTGAAATGACCTATCGTCAATTGATGGAGATTGAAAGTATTGGACCTGGTTTAACCGATCCTATTGCGGCAGAACAAGTTGAGATCCAAATTAAGTATGCAGGTTATATTGCGCGCCAAATGGACGAAATAGCCAAAACACAGCGTCATGAGAATTCTTTGCTACCCGTTGATCTCGATTTTACTAAGATCTCAGGTTTATCAAACGAAGTGGTGGCTAAGCTCACCGAAGCGAGACCTGAAACCATTGGTAAAGCATCACGTATATCGGGTATTACCCCGGCCGCAATTTCCTTGCTTTTGGTGTATTTGAAAAAGCACGGCATGTTGAGAAAACACGATAAATTAAGCGCTTAAGCAGATTTCAATTTATGAGTTTAGAGCAAGAATTACACGAAATACTGGCCACTGGCCTTGCAGCACAATCCCTTCAACTCAGCGATGAGCAGCAAGAAAAGCTAGTGGGTTTTGTGCTACTGATTGATAAATGGAACAAAGCCTACAATCTGACATCGGTGCGCGATCCGAAGCAGATGATGGTAAAACATATTTTGGACTCATTGGCGATATATCCATATTTAGCCAAACATGAAGTTAACCACATTATCGATGTTGGTACTGGCCCTGGTTTACCGGGCATGCCTCTGGCGATAGCGTTCCCTGAAATCGCCTTTACCTTGCTTGATAGTTTAGGCAAGCGTGTTCGATTTATGACCCAAAGTGTTCATGCTTTGAAATTATCAAATGTGACGCCCGTTCAAAGTCGTGTTGAAGCACATACCCCAGCGCAACCGTATGATATAGTACTTAGTCGCGCATTTGCTTCGTTAAAAGATATGTTGCACTGGTGCGAACATCTGGTAAATTCAGACGGGCAGTTCCTTGCGCTTAAAGGGCAGTTTCCAGAAGACGAACTAAAAGAAGTGAGTGATCACTATCAGGTGATCAAAACGGAAAGTCTCACTGTACCGAATCTGGTGGGCGAACGACACCTCGTTTGGATTAAAAAGGCATAACAGGACTTATTGTGGCAAAGGTAATCGCGATCGCGAATCAAAAAGGTGGTGTAGGTAAAACTACTACTGCAGTGAATGTTGCAGCATCAATGGCTGCAACAAAACGTAAAGTGCTACTGATTGACCTGGATCCACAAGGTAACGCAACCATGGGGAGCGGTGTCGATAAATACGATGTTCACGCTACCGCATTTGAGTTGCTTGTCGAAGAACAACCTATCAACGACGTTATTGTTAAAAATACTGCGGGTAAATTTGATTTGGTGGCTGCCAATGGCGACGTGACAGCAGCTGAAATTAAGTTAATGGAAATGTTTGCCCGTGAAGTGCGCCTTAGAAATGCGTTAAAACCTGTTCTCGATTATTACGACTTCATCTTTATTGACTGCCCTCCTTCACTAAACCAACTTACGGTAAATGCATTAGCTGCTGCTGACTCAGTCATGGTGCCAATGCAGTGTGAATATTACGCGCTTGAAGGGTTAACGGCGTTAATGGATACCATTCAAAAACTCGCGTCAGTGGTAAATCCTGAATTGAAGATTGAGGGTGTATTGCGTACCATGTACGACCCCCGTAACCGTCTTGCAAACGACGTTTCAGAGCAATTAAAACGTCATTTTGGTGAGCAAGTTTACCGTACTGTCATTCCGCGCAATGTGCGGTTAGCTGAAGCGCCAAGTTTTGGTACTCCAGCGATGTACTACGATAAATCTTCTACAGGGGCTAAAGCATATTTAGCATTGGCGGGTGAAATTTTACGTCGCCGTGATAAATCTGCACCAAGTCAGGCAAAAGCCAGTTAAATTATAATAAAGCGTAATGCATATCAGCAAATAGGCCATTGAGGGTAATATGTCAGCAAGAAAAAGAGGGCTAGGTCGTGGCTTGGATGCGCTATTAGCAACCAGTCAATCTACATCGCAAAGAGAGATGGATTCTGCGGCGTCAGATGCAACACAAAGCGAACTTAGTAAGTTACCGATAGAATTTCTTGTGCCTGGCAAATATCAGCCTCGAAAAGACATGTCTCCCGATGCCCTTGAAGAACTTGCCTCATCAATTCGTGCCCAAGGTATTATTCAACCTATTGTGGTACGCAAAGTAGACGACAACAAGTACGAAATTATTGCGGGCGAACGTCGCTGGCGCGCATCGCAACTTGCTCAACTTGATGAAGTGCCTTGCTTAGTTAAAAACGTACCAGATGAAGCTGCCGTTGCTATCGCGCTAATTGAAAATATTCAACGCGAAGATTTAAACGCCATGGAAGAAGCGCAGGCATTAGATCGTCTAATGAATGAATTCTCCCTGACCCATCAAGAAGTCGCTGAAGCCGTAGGTAAATCACGCACAACCGTGACGAACTTGCTTCGCCTTAACAATCTTAATGATGACGTAAAATTGTTAGTTGAGCATGGTGATATTGAAATGGGTCATGCTCGTGCATTGCTTGCCCTTGATGGTGATAAACAATCAGAAGCGGCAAATGTCGTTTCGGGTAAAGGTTTAACGGTTCGTGATACAGAAAAGCTGGTCAAAAAACTGCTTGAACCAGAAAAAACGAAGCAAGATAAGCAAATTGATCCTGATGTGCAAAACCTTATGACCCGACTTTCAGAAAATTTAGGGGCACCGGTATCAATAGACCATAACGCAAAAGGGAAAGGTAAATTAGTCATTAGCTTTGACGATTTACAACAATTAGATGGAATAATAACTAAAATTCAATAAGTTATATTTATATGCTGAAAAGTAGTAAGCATTAATAGCGAGGCCATTCATTCCTAAAACTTGGGCTGTGGACAGCCTCCTTTCCGGTTATAGCGTTAGAATATTTTCAGAATAACTTTCAAAATGCGATGTACTGTTGAAAATTGTCGGTAAAACAGTATACTTCTGACGCTTTTCGTTAGACATGAACAAGCAGTAGGGCAACGTGAAAAACAAGTTAGCTGAACACGGATTATTTATTGCCAAAAAAGGCATTCTGTTTCAGTTAGTCGCGGCACTAATAATAACCCTTTTTGCGGGGATTATCGCAGGTCAACATTCTGCAATATCAACCGCCGCTGGCGCAGTGATAAGCATACTGCCAACAGCCGTTTTTTCAGGGTTTGCATTTAGATATGCTGGTGCGAGTAAAAACGAACTTGTTGCCCGAAGTTTTAGCCAAGGTTCAAAATTGAAACTGGCACTGACAATCATTTTATTTGTAGTGACATTTGCAGGCTTAAATGCCGCGCCTATCGAAGTTTTCGTGGCTTATGTCGCTACAACCGCCAGTCATGCACTGGCCATGTTCCGTTATGGTACGAAGTAGTCAAACAATAACGATTAATAAATAGCTACTGAATACTTGCTTACGAATATGTACTGGAACCAGTCACCAATTTTTACACTTTACAACTTAGGTTAAACAATGGCATCTGAATACACTACCTCAGAATATATCAAGCACCACTTGACCAATGCCACCATGTGCTCAACCGACAACGGAATTGCTTTTAACAAAGCATGCTCTGATGCAGGTTTTTGGGCGTGGCATGTCGACACACTAGCCTGGTCAATTGGCCTTGGCATACTATTTCTTGTTGTTTTTAGAAGCGTAGCTTCAAAAGCCACTACAGGCGTACCTGGTAAAATGCAGGCGTTTGTGGAATTGGTGATTGAGTTCGTTGACGACAACGTAAAAAGCACCTTCCATGGAAGAAGTGCGCTAATTGCACCACTTGCACTCACTATTTTTGTTTGGGTTTTATTGATGAACCTGATGGATTTAGTACCAGTTGACCTTATTCCTTGGGTTGCAGGTCTTGTTGGTCAGCACGCGTTTGGTATGGACCCTCATGATGTTTATATGAAGGCTGTGCCTACTACTGACCTTAACTTAACGTTTGCATTAGCAGCAGGCGTATTTGTTCTTATTCTTTTCTATTCAATCAAAATGAAGGGCATTGGTGGTTTTACTAAAGAACTTACTATGCAACCTTTCGGTCACCCAATATTTATTCCGGTGAACTTCATTCTGGAAACCGTTACCTTACTAGCTCGCCCGCTTTCATTAGCACTGCGTTTATTCGGTAACTTATACGCCAGTGAGCTAATCTTTATTTTGATAGCCACCATTGGTTACTTCCAATTACCTTTACACTTTATGTGGGCTGTATTCCACATATTGGTTCTCCCTCTGCAAGCGTTTATTTTCATGATGCTAACCATCGTGTATTTAAGCTTGGCATGTGAAGACCATTAATAAGCATTAACCCGTGTCGGTATTGCCTGGAAATATCGGCGCGGTTGATAACCGAGTTCTACTTTTAACATTAACTTTAACTTAACTTTAAATCGGAGATTTAACATGCTTGCAATTGCAGTTGCTATCCTAATTGGTATGGGTGCGCTTGGTACCGCTATCGGCTTCGGTCTTCTAGGTGGTAAATTCCTAGAGTCCGCTGCTCGTCAGCCAGAGCTTGCGCCTCAACTACAAGTAAAAATGTTCATCGTAGCAGGTCTTATTGACGCTATCGCGATGATCGGTGTAGGTATTGCACTATTCCTATTGTTCGCTCCACCTGAATACTTACTTTAATTCAGTCTTTAGCGAACTATTATAAGGAGGGGCGAGAGTGAATCTTAACGCCACTTTTATTGGTCAATTAATCGCCTTTGCTGTATTTGTAGTGTTCTGCATGAAATATGTATGGCCACCGCTAATGGCAGCGATTGAAGAACGTCAAAAGAAGATAGCCGATGGGCTTGAAGCTTCTGAACGTGCAGAGAAAGACTTAGAACTTGCTCAAGCGAAAGCCACTGAGCAAATGAAAGACGCGAAAGCGCAAGCAGCCGATATTATCGAGCAAGCCAAAAAGCGCGCCAACCAATTGGTTGACGAAGAAACGCAGAAAGGCCATGCAGAACGCGAGAAGATTATTGCTTCTGGCTACACCGAAATTGAAGCTGAACGCAATCGTGCCAAAGAAGATTTGCGCAAGCAAGTGTCTGCATTAGCAGTAGCTGGCGCACAGCAAATCTTACAACGTGAAATTGATGCTAACGCACAAAACGACATTGTTGAAAAACTTGTCGCTGAGCTTTAAGAGGGAGATGAGCCATGTCTGAATTGACAACCGTTGCTCGTCCTTACGCTAAAGCAGCTTTCGATTTCGCCGTCGAGAAGAATGCCATTGCGAAGTGGCAAGAAATGCTGACCTTTGCAGGTGCAGTAGCACAAAACGATGATATGCATCAGTTGTTATCTGGAGCAGTAGCTGCAGATACACTGGCTGACATTTTCATCAATGTTTGTGGTGAGCAACTCGATGATCATGGTCAGAATCTTGTAAAGATTCTGGCTGAAAATAAACGTTTAGCCGCGTTGCCTGAAATTTCAAATGTGTTTGATGCCTTTAAAGCAGATTACGACAAAGAAATTGAAGTAGACGTAACTTCAGCCTCTGCGCTGAACGATGCACAGAAAACCGATTTGGTTGCATCGTTGGAAAAACGTTTGGCACGTAAAGTGAAGCTTAATTGTAACGTGAATCCTGACCTGATCGCTGGCATGGTTATTAAAGCCGGCGATACAGTAATAGATGGTTCCGTAAAATCGAAATTGAACCGTCTAGCAGACGCGTTGCAAGCATAACGGGGATAAGAGCATGCAACTTAATTCCACTGAAATTGCTGAACTGATCAAGAAAAGAATTGAACAGTTCAATGTAAGCAGTGAAGCACGCAATGAAGGTACTATCGTCGCAGTAACTGACGGTATTATCCGCATTCATGGCCTTGCCGATGTAATGCAAGGTGAAATGATTGAGCTTCCTGGAAGCCGCTACGCTATTGCACTAAACCTTGAGCGAGACTCTGTAGGTGCGGTTGTAATGGGTCCATATGCGGACTTACAGGAAGGCGTAAAAGTACAATCTACTGGCCGTATTCTTGAAGTACCTGTTGGTAATGCCCTACTAGGTCGTGTTGTAAACACACTTGGTGAGCCTATCGACGGTAAAGGCGCCATTGATGCAGCTGGCTTTGAGCCAGTAGAAAAGATTGCACCTGGTGTAATCGAGCGTCAATCGGTAGATCAGCCAATCCAAACTGGTTATAAGTCAGTTGATGCCATGATCCCAGTTGGTCGTGGTCAACGTGAACTTATCATCGGCGACCGTCAGTGTGGTAAAACCGCAATGGCAATCGACGCTATCATCAACCAAAAAGGTACAGGCATTAAATGTGTGTACGTAGCGGTTGGTCAGAAAGCTTCTACTATCGCTAACGTGGTACGTAAGCTTGAAGAGCACGACGCATTGGGTCACACCATTATCGTTGCTGCTTCTGCGTCTGAGTCTGCTGCATTGCAATACCTTGCACCATACTCTGGTTGTACTATGGGTGAATACTTCCGTGACCGCGGTGAAGATGCACTAATCGTATATGATGATTTGTCTAAGCAAGCTGTTGCTTACCGTCAAATTTCATTGCTACTTAAGCGTCCTCCTGGTCGTGAAGCTTACCCTGGTGACGTTTTCTATCTTCACTCTCGTTTGCTAGAACGTGCTGCTCGTGTAAACGAACAATACGTTGAGCGTTATACAAACGGTGAAGTAAAAGGCAAAACCGGTTCATTAACTGCGCTTCCAATTATCGAAACGCAAGCTGGTGACGTATCTGCTTTCGTACCTACCAACGTAATCTCGATTACAGATGGTCAGATCTTCTTAGAAACTGACTTGTTTAACGCAGGTATCCGTCCAGCGGTTAACGCTGGTGTATCGGTATCTCGTGTTGGTGGTGCTGCGCAAACTAAAATCATCAAGAAGCTGGGCGGTGGTATTCGTCTTGCACTTGCTCAGTATCGTGAATTGGCGGCATTCTCGCAGTTCGCATCTGACCTTGATGATGCAACCCGTGAGCAACTTGAGCACGGTGAGCGCGTAACAGAGCTAATGAAACAGAAACAATATGCACCACTGTCTATTGCAGATATGGGCGTATCATTGTTCGCGGTTGAAAAAGGTTTCCTTAAGGACGTTGAGCTTGGCAAAATCTTAGATTTTGAAGCGGCTCTTCATTCTTACATGAACAGCGAAAACGCTGACCTTATGAAGACTATCAACGAAACTGGTAACTTCAACGACGAAATCGCCGCTAAGTTAACTGACGCTTTGACACAATTTAAAGCGACACAAACTTGGTAATCAATGCAGCCGATGATGTGTAAACACCATCGGCTTCACGTTGAGTAATCGGAGAGATAGTCATGGCCAGCGGTAAAGAAATAAAAGGTAAGATTGGGAGTATTAAAAATACTCAAAAGATTACCAGTGCAATGGAAATGGTTGCTGCGTCCAAAATGAAACGGGCGCAAGAACGTATGGCCTCTGGCCGTCCATATGCGCAAAACATGCTAAAAGTGATTGGTCACATTGCTAACGGTAACCTTGAGTTCCGCCATCCTTATTTGGAAGAGCGTGAAGTTAAGCGCGTCGGCTACATTGTGATTTCTACTGACCGAGGCTTGTGTGGTGGCTTAAACAGTAATGAATTTAAGCTTGTCACTCAGGACGTCAAAAAATGGCGTGACCAAGGTGTAGAAGTGGACTTCGCTGCATTAGGTTCTAAAGCGTGCTCTTTCTTCAACCGTTTTGGTGGCACTTTGCTTGCCGCTGAATCTGGATTGGGTGATAAGCCGTCTGTGAGCGATGTAGTAGGTGTTGTACGCGTAATGCTTAAAGCTTACGACGAAGGCAAATTAGACCGAGTTTTCTTGGTATTTAATGACTTCGTAAACACCATGACACAGAAGCCTGTGATCAATCAGTTATTGCCTTTGCCAAAGTCTGAAGACGAAGAATATAAGCATCGTTGGGACTACATATACGAACCAGATCCAAAAGAAATTTTGGAAGCATTAATGGTGCGTTACATTGAGTCTCAGGTGTATCAGGGTGTTGTAGAAAACGCGGCGTCAGAACAAGCTGCGCGAATGGTTGCCATGAAGGCAGCAACCGACAATGCTGGTGACTTAATTGATGAGTTACAACTGATATATAACAAAGCGCGTCAAGCTGCAATCACACAAGAAATTAGTGAGATTGTGAGCGGTGCCGCAGCGGTGTAGGCAAAGGTTTCTAAAAGATAACGAGGACAAATTATGAGTCAAGGTAAGGTCGTCCAAATCATTGGCGCCGTTGTGGACATTGAGTTTCCACAAACTGCGGTACCAAGAGTTTATGACGCACTACGAGTTACCGAAGGTGGCTTGTCTGGGTTAACCCTAGAAGTGCAACAACAATTAGGTGGCGGTGTAGTTCGCTCTATCGCCCTAGGTTCTACTGATGGCTTACAGCGCGGTTTGGCTGTAGAGAACACTGAAAACCCTATTATGGTTCCAGTGGGTACAGCTACACTTGGCCGTATCATGGACGTATTGGGTAACCCAATCGACGAAGCAGGCCCAATTGGCGAAGAAGACCGTATGTCTATTCACCGTGCAGCGCCTAGCTACGAAGATCAGTCTAGCTCAGTAGAATTACTAGAAACTGGTATCAAAGTAATCGACTTGGTTTGCCCATTCGCTAAGGGTGGTAAAGTTGGTTTATTCGGTGGTGCTGGTGTAGGTAAAACTGTAAACATGATGGAGCTTATCCGTAACATCGCAATCGAACACAGTGGTTTCTCTGTATTCGCTGGTGTTGGTGAGCGTACTCGTGAAGGTAACGATTTCTATCATGAAATGAACGACTCTAACGTACTTGATAAAGTATCGTTGGTTTACGGCCAAATGAATGAGCCTCCTGGTAACCGTTTACGTGTTGCTTTGACAGGTCTTACTATGGCTGAGAAGTTCCGTGACGAAGGTCGTGACGTACTATTCTTCGTAGATAACATCTACCGTTATACCCTAGCTGGAACAGAAGTATCTGCTCTTCTAGGTCGTATGCCGTCTGCGGTAGGTTACCAGCCTACGCTTGCAGAAGAGATGGGTGTACTTCAAGAACGTATTACGTCTACGAAGACAGGTTCAATCACGTCAATCCAAGCGGTATACGTACCTGCGGATGACTTGACGGATCCATCTCCGGCAACAACCTTTGCTCACTTAGACGCAACAGTTGTACTTTCTCGTGATATCGCGTCTCTTGGTATCTACCCTGCGGTAGACCCACTAGATTCAACTTCACGTCAGCTTGACCCATTAGTAATCGGTCAAGAGCACTACGACGTAGCACGTGGCGTACAAACTGTACTTCAGCGTTACAAAGAGTTGAAAGACATCATTGCCATCCTAGGTATGGACGAGTTGTCTGAAGAAGACAAGCAAGTGGTATCACGTGCTCGTAAAATTCAGCGCTTCCTTTCTCAGCCTTTCTTCGTAGCAGAAGTATTCACTGGCTCTCCAGGTAAATATGTATCGCTTAAAGACACTATCAGTGGCTTTAAAGGTATCCTGGAAGGTGAATATGACTCTCTACCAGAACAAGCCTTCTACATGGTTGGTTCTATCGAAGAAGCGCAAGAGAAAGCCAATAAAGCATAATTATGTGGCTGACTCTGTCAGCCTATTAATGTGCTAACGTACCTAATCAGGAGGTTCTATGGCAGCAATGACAGTACATTTGGACGTAGTAAGCGCGGAAAAAGAAATTTTTTCTGGTCTTGTCGAAACGATCCAAGTGACAGGTAGCGAAGGTGAACTAGGTATACACCCAGGTCACGCGCCACTTATCTCTGCTATTAAACCTGGTATGGTGCGTTTGGTTAAGCAGTTCGGTGAAGAAGAAATTATCTACGTTGCTGGTGGTGTACTAGAAGTACAGCCTGGTAATGTCACCGTTCTGGCTGATACTGCGGTTCGTGCAGAAGATCTTGACGAGCAAGCAGCAGAAGAAGCCAAACGACGTGCTGAAGAGCACATCGCCAACCCAGGCGCAGACTTTGATTATGCAGAAGCAACCCAACAGTTGTCTGAAGCAATCGCGCAACTTCAACTTATTAAGAAGTTACGTAAGTAATCGATTCGCTGTTTACAAAAGCCCGCCTTATGGCGGGTTTTTTTATTTATTAAGTATATAAATAGTATAAATTTACACGCCAATAGAATAATATAAGTTTTGATGAATATAACGACTGCCTACGTAGTAAGGATATAGTTGGTAACTCACAGTAAGTTATAGTGAGTTAGCAAGCGCGCACCCTACTCATACCCTTTCGTTAGCATATACACATGGTCTTATGAAGATATCCTCTCATACCAATAAACAACATAAGTTTATTGGCTTATCTCCCCTATTAGCTTTACTAGCCATTCCGCTATTAAACATTTATTCAGGTGCGTTTTTCTGGCCAGAAACAGGCAATAGAAGTGCTCAACTAAGTTTCAATTGCGCGATCAGTATTTCATTGTTCATTGGATATTTTTGGTACGGACTTACGTGCATTCACAAGAACCTAGCGAGCACGTTAATATCGCTATTAATAAAGAAAAATCAGTTGGGACAATTTTTTCTTCATAGGCAAAAATTAACTAGGGCGTTTCATCATCAAATTATAAACTCAATAATAGTGTCATCTATGTTGATGTTAATATTCGCTTTTATTAGAGGGACAACCAGTGAAGATTACAACATAAGAGAAATTTCCCTACTCGCGTCATTTGTCACTTTTTGTTTACTCACCTCTCTATTTTTATTCCAAGTTAAGTCAAATGTGAGTTATTTGATCAAAAATATTCTGCCAAGCATTAAGGAGCCAATCGACTATAGCGCCTCTGTGAACGATATCACTAACTTGACACAAGCCAACCTAGTTATTGCACTAGGCTTACTCACAATATTGCCTGTATTTTGGTTCAACCTAACGCTGTCTCTATCAGAGATTTTGATGGTAGTAGGTATATCGCTCATGGTGATGACCTATACGATTGCACCCGTGTTAAAGTTAAAATCGACCTTAAAAGAACAAGTGGGCAACAGTAGATTTGGCGTTGAAGCGAATTCAAATACTGTGGAGTCGAGCTATGCTTCCGACAGTGCTTACCTTTCAAAATTCATGTGTAAATCTAATGAATTTAGAAAAGCATTAAAGACGATTACTGCTTTTGGCTTAATCTTTGTTTCATGGATACTGGTTTCAATGATTGAGTTGATACTTTAGTTTAAGCCATGTACCCCTTTCTTAAACATAGGTGAATTTAAGTACTTTTTAGATTTGGTTTGCTCTTCAGATATCCGTATAATCCGCGTTTCAACGTTAACTAAACGTTCTTCTACCCTTTCATAATTCAATTACTAGTGACTAAAAATTAAGATGAAGTTAAGTGCTTACGAGAGTAACCGCAAATTAGTCAGTGTTTGGGCGTATCCCCTTTTCTTGATTTTAATTTTACTATTTATACATAATTGGACCGGTGCAATATCCTGGCCTATTCACGGTACCGATCATCAACGAGACTTCAATACAGCACTTGGCACCACACTGCTTTCAGGCTTCTTTTGGTTTACCATTAGAAGTGTTCATAAAAACGTAGCGAGTACATTAATCGCTATGTTGGCAAGTGCACAGAAGCTAGGACAGTTCAGTTATCACCGTCAAATATTAGCGAGCCAATTTACTCGACATGTTATGTGGTCGACAACGGTTGGGGTGATCATGCCTATACTGTATTTATTATCAGAGGGTCTGATTTCACGAATTGATGAGCCAGAAGTATTGGTTATCGCGTTAACTTCGATAGTGTTTTGGTTATTGCTGACACTCTTTATTCTGCAAGTATTTAGTAATACCCATTATTTAAAAAAAATGGCATCGATGGAACATGCTTACTCAATCAAAGAACTTCACTTGCTGAGAGAAACCTTTGATATGGCGCTATCGAACACCTTAATTGCAGTGTGTGGGTTTGCACTAACCCCAGTGTTTTGGATTAATAAACCCGTTCCCTATTTCGACATAGTAGTGCTAACCGTTTACGCAGTATTTATTTCAGCCTATTTGTTCCTACCTATGGCTATGGTCGCCAAACGTATACGCACTGTGTCGAAAAAAGTCGTTAAAGAGCAAGAAAACGAAATAACTCAGCTTATTCGACGTCAAGTGCAGGGTGATACAAAAACATCGCTAAGTAAAAAAATAGAATCCATTGCAACGAATAAAGAATCCTTACGTAAAATTCTAAATAAAACTCAAAAGTTTCGACTACTCATGTGCTTGATGCCATTGCCTGTATCATGGCTTATTTTTCTATTTGTAGAATCCTTTTACTACGGGTAGCTTATTAAGATAACTATTCGTTCAACAGGAGATACCCATGCTGATATACGGAGATAGACGATCGGGCAATTGCTATAAATTACAGCTTTTATTGGCCTTATTAGGGAAAGCATGTGAGTGGGTTGATGTAGATATCTTAAAAGGTGAATGCAGGACAGACGCATTTCTTGCTAAATCACCAAACGGAAAAATCCCTATTTTAGAGTTAGAAGACGGTCGAGTGCTTTCTGAGTCAAATGCGATTATGCATTATCTGGCATCGGGCTCTACATTTATACCTAGTTCACCCTTTACCTTCGCTAGCCTATTACAATGGCAGTTCTTTGAACAGTATAGCCACGAGCCTTATATTGCGGTTGCACGTTATATCAACCTGTACTTGGGTCTACCCGAAGACAGAGTCGCGGAATATGAAGCTAAGCAAGCTGGTGGTTACAGGGCGTTGGAAGTCATGGATAATCAACTTAGTAAAACGCCATTTTTGCTAGGTAATTACGTCTCGTTAGCTGATATTTCTTTATTTGCTTATACCCACGTTGCACATGAAGGCGGGTTTGACCTTGCGCCCTATCCTGCTATCAGAAATTGGATCGCACTTATTAGGGAACAAAAAGGTTTTATCCCTATGGATGTTTAGACGACATCACTCTGCGTTTTTTTAAAGGCTATATGCTGCGCTGATGGGCTTTAGGCCCCCTCCAGTTATCTTGCATTGCGTTTTGTAACTTAATGTAGGGCTCAGTGTTAATATTATATAACGTGCTTAAGGTATACGCGGTAGCTTCAAGGGTAGATAATCCTTCACTAACGCGAGTATGTCTTATTCGGTATTGTGAAGATGGAGCGTGTTCGAAGTGAAAACTAGGCATAGATTGTAGCCATGGGAATTGCTGTAGTATCGCGTAGGCTTGTTTCCAGCTTCCGTCTATTACCAATAAGTTTTGTAGTGAAGAGGCGATTTTTTCATGTTGTGATTCGAGTGATATACTATTTGTACTAGGGTATAGAAGTGCGGTTGAATCACAATGGCATGATTGAGACAGTGCTTCCATAGCGTCAATATTGTCTATAGTAACTATATCTATATCATCAGAGCAAAGTTTGAGTAATCTAGCGGTATTTTTAGCATTGGAAGCCTCTTTAACGTGTTGAATGACAAACACCTTAATGGGTATCATCACGGTAGTGATATCACAACAAATACAGGTTTTTTCAGGGTAACCGCAGGTATTACATTTAGCTCTCATAGTTTTAATTTGAATAGCAACGCAATTGAACTAGTTAAAATGGATAATATGCATTATGACTAATAAAGCGCTAGAATCAAAAATATTAAAAACGCTTTCAATTGTTCCTAGTGGGTGTGTTGTCAGTTATGGCCAACTAGCAGACTTAGCAGGCCTTCCGGGTAGGGCTAGGTTAGTGGGTAAATGCCTAAAGAGTTCACAAGAGACGACCCCTTGGCATCGTGTTATCAGGTCTGACGGTAAGATAGCCTTTCCACCGGGTTCTGAATTAGCTGAAGAACAACGCACATTACTTACGATAGAAGGTGTGGTAGTTAAAAAGCACAGAGTAAATATTGGTATTTTTGGTTGGAAACCTAGTTTGTATACTTTGTTAGCAGAACTAGAGCAGTAATTAATGGTAATTTTTCATAGTGCTATTATTATTTTCTCATTCATCATCATTTGGTCATCGCCCGTTGGTGTGGCTTTTTTAAAGTAGTATTACATTCACAATGCTTAAAAAAATTACAATAAAAGACTTAATCCCAGGCATGTTTGTTCATCAAATTTTAGAACAAAAAGGCCAGCTTTCGGTTAAAAGCCAAGGCCGAGTTACGTCTTTAGCTATTGTGGATACCCTCAAAAAAAGAGGTGTGAAGACACTTGTAATTGATACAGAGAAAGCATTTAGCGTTGGCTCTACAGAGCCGGAAATAAAAGACGAAGAATCGGTTAAACAAAAAAGTTTTGGCCCGAAAAAACCTTCTGCTAGTCTCGAAAACGAATTAACCCGCGCGACCAAATTGCACGTGCAAGGTAAGCGTATTCAAAAGCAGTTACTGAATAGCGTTAAGAAAGAACAACCCTTCGATAGTAGTATTCCAAAAGAATTTTCAAAAAGCTTAGTGGCTTCGGTAGACCGAAATCCAGACGCATTACTCTGCCTCACAAAAATTCGTGAAAAAGACGATTACTTATTAGAGCATTCCCTGAATGTAGCCATATTATTGGCAAATTTTGGTCGTCATTTAGGAATGTCTGAAAGTGAAGTTCAAGATCTTTCCTATTCAGGTTTTTTGCATGACCTCGGAAAAATTCAAATCCCCGATGAAATATTGCACAAGCCTGGCCGTTTAACCGACAGTGAAATGGATATTATGAAAGGCCATGTAAAACATGGCGTCGATTATCTTAAGACCACAGATTTGGATAAAACACTCGTTAGAACTATTAGCGAACACCACGAGCGTTTAGATGGCCTAGGTTATCCTATGGGTACAAAAGGTGAGAATATCAGTCGTGAAGGGCGTATGTTGGCCATTGCTGATATGTATGATGCCTTAACAGCAGATAGAGTTTATAAGTCAGGAATGTCTAGCCAAAAGGCATTTTCTATTTTACTTAGCGATGCACCTTCTCGTCTTGATTTAGCGTTAGTGCAACAATTTATTAAGTGTATGGGGATATATCCTGTAGGCAGTTTAGTTTTACTTTCCAACGAGCGTCTAGCCATGGTTATCGAGCAGACTGATTCTCCATTGGCGCCTAAGGTTAAAGTGTTTTATTCGGTTCGAAACGGGCACTTTTTAGAGCCCAAAGATCTCGACTTAACCTCAGAAAAAAATGTCAAAATTTCTAAAGCCGCACTGGCGTCGGATTATAAAATTGATGTGAATGCTTTTTTTGAGCGCTCAGTTTCTATTGGGTAAGGCTACATTCAGAAAATACACAGTTTAAAAAAGTGTAGTAGAAAAGCGACTAAGTAAAAAAGATGCTTGTGTATGTACCCCTTACAAACTGATTACTCATTGATTACATAAGCCTATGGATGTTGATAAGCCATGTAATCAATGAAAGCTTACCGTGACGTTTTAAGCTCATAGTTCATCATTTTTTAAACACGCAAAGGTATATGCCGTTCCACCCCGCTAGCTCACTACCCTCATACAAAATGCATATACTAAGCCATTTAGCTTACGTTCAGTTATGTTCCTCTACAATACAGGTAAAGTGAATCGCTGTTTGGTTACATTCATTTCAACAAATGATTGTGGAATACAAATTGCTGTTTATACATATTACTGATTAATACCTACATAGCTGACTAGTATCTACATAGATGAATAGCAACAGCGAAGATTAAGCAAACGCATTGGTTACCGGTTCAAAAAAGCTGATGTTAATCGCAACAATTAATAACGACGTACCGAGGATGTTATGAAAAAGACCATAGGAATTACTTTAATTGCGGCATCATTAGCCGTTGCAGGCTGTGCAAATGACCCATCTAATTCTCAGAAAGGCGCTGCGATTGGCGCAGTTGTGGGCGCATTATTAGGTAAAGCAACCGGCGATAATGACAAGAGTCGTTACGCATGGGGAGCTGCTGTGGGTGCCATCGCGGGTGGTGCAATTGGTGGCTATATGGACAAGCAAGAGGAAGAATTGCGAAGTGAATTATCAGATACTGGCGTTCAAGTAGTACGTGAAGGTGATAATTTGCGCCTTATCATGCCTGGCGACATTACCTTTGCTACCGATAGTTCTTCTATCAGCCCAAACTTTAACCCAGTACTTCAAGATGTTGCCAAGGTAGTCAACAATTATGAAAAGACAGTGTTGATGATTAAAGGTCACACAGACGACACAGGATCAGAGCAGTACAACCAAGGGTTATCTGAACGCCGTGCGGGTGCGGTAAGAAACGTATTACTTAACTACAGTGTTAACTCAACCCGTATAACTACGGTAGGTATGGGTGAATATCAGCCTAAAGTGCCTAATGACACGCCGGCAAATCGTTCGATGAACCGCCGAGTAGAACTAGAAATTCAACCGCTTACACAATAGACGTTAAATCAATACTTTAGGGCCTTTATAGGCCCTTTTGTTCTTTTAACGTCCCTTTTTTTGATAGTCTTTAATTTGCTGGGCAACATCATCAGCAAGTGGGTTTGGTACTGGAATAGTTAGATGGTATTGACTGACTTTCCATTTGTTATTTTCAAGTATCAATACACCCGTACCTCGCGTGAGGCCTAAACTATCATTGTCCAGCAACTCATCAAACCAAGCGACATCTTGCGCGGGTGAGAAATAGATATGCCTAGAGTGAGGGGTATAGGTCCAGCCCCTTCCTTTAGAAAAGTGAGGTTTTGCATAGGCTTTGAAGTCACTTACAGACCAAACTTCTGAGGCATCCGTTCCAATAAAAACGGCTTTATCACTATATAACGAAAAGTACTCATCGAATTTAGCGTCTGACGCAAATTGGTGAAGTGAATCCAGAATTTGATTTACGTTTTGTTCTTTATTTGCAGGGCTTTCATCTAACTGAGCACCCATTGTATAGAAACTAACTGTACAAATTAGCGCGATAAGTAAACGCATGAAAGACACTCCTAAGGGGTAAAAAGGTTTCACATGAAACAATCGTTAAGTCGCTTTAGAGTATGCGAAAATTTAGCGTTAGCCAATTAGGGCGTTAAATCGGTGGTTTAATCCTACGCCACAAACGCCATGGTAGAATCTCGCAAAATTAACGAAGGTTGAAACATGGTTTGGACGTCATCTTTATAGCCATAAACGACGTTGAGTATATGTCTCGCTGACATAGTGGCCATGTCTGCTATAGGGTTGCTTACCGTTGTAAGTCTTGGGAAAACATGATGAGCAAAGACCGCGTCATCAAAACCGACAATAGACAAATCTTGAGGAAGGTTCATTCCCAAGTCTCTGGCACAACTCATTGCACCCGAGGCCATCCAGTCATTAGCGCAAACCAGTGCAGAAAAAGCGGTATCCCCAGAAAGTAACTCTAATAAACCGGCTTTACCATCTTCCTCAGTATATTGACCTTCGAACACGAGTGACTGCGCGAATGGAAGCCCAGCTTCTTTAAGGGCCCGTTTATGACCGGCTAAACGTTGGTTTGCATCGCATTTGTCAGAAGGACCAGAGATGTAGGCGATGTTCTTATGGCCAAGACTGATTAGATGATGTGTAGCGAGATAGCCACCTTTCTCGTTATCTAACACAATACACCCTTCTCCCACGCCATCGACTTGGCGATTCACTAAAGAAATAGGCAGGCGAGAGGAATTGAGGTTCTGAAGGTAATCATCACTCATTGCTTCAGCGTGCATGATAAGAGCATCACAATTGCGGCTAATTAAAAATTCAACTGCGTCTTGTTCTGTTTCAAGGTTATTATGACCGACCGTGATGATAACGTGCTTATCAGCCGCTCTAAGGGTGGACTCTACCGCTTGCATCAAGTCGCCAAAGAAGGGGGTGTTTAATTCTGACACCAGAATACCGACACTGTCTGAGCGACTGGATGCTAAGGAGCGCGCAACGGGATTTGGGCGATAATTAAGGGCTAACATGGCTTCTTCAACCTTGGCTTTTAAGGTTGGGTTTACAGTAGTTTTACCGTTTAATACCCTAGATACCGTCGAAAGCGATACACCTGCCTTATCAGCTACTTCATAGATTGTTGCCACGTATCACTTCCTCTCACCTCAAAACTAATGCTAAATACTACAGTGCTACACAAGGTTCTTTATATCCAATACGTACGCCATAGCAAAGTGCATTATGCCGTTATTCACACCGATGCGCTACGTCGCTTAAGTAAAGTCTCGGTAACCTCTTGTTGGCGAGCATCAGTAAGCGGGTAAAAAGCAATAAGTAGCGCTCCCGCCACACCGAAACATGCGGGTATCCAGCTCATCAATGCTTGCATGCCAGGTAAGGTTTGCGAGATGGTTTCAACCTGCATGCCGTCATAACCGTAACTTCCTAACACCAATAACACCAAAGCACCTGCAAAACCGCCTCCGGTTTTCTGTACAAAAGAACCAGCTGAATACACAAGCCCTGTTGCCCTTCTTCCTGTACGCCATTCATTGTAGTCTGCAGAATCTCCCAACATGGAAAAGAACAGCGTTGGCATAATAGCGGCGAAGAATTCAGCACCACAACCGAGTACGAATATGCCAGTCACAGAGCCTTGGGGCACAAAATAAATAGCACAAGTGAGCGCACTGCTTGCTAATAGCGAAGTGATAAACAGCATTTTTCTGCCTAAAAGTCGCGATAAGGATGAAGTAGATAGAGCGCCTAATATAGACACCACCAATAGAGCAATAAAGTAATAACCTGTGAGTAGTTCATCGCCAATATAGTATTTAAAATAGTAAGCAATAACGCCATATTTGATACCGTTAAACATCATCGTAAGAAAACCCATTCCAAGCAAAATTACCCAAGGTTTGTTGGTCAGTAAATCGATAATGTCTTGTTGGGAGCGGCTATTTTGAGATTCTGGTCTGTTTACTAAGCGTTTTATAAAAATTGATGTAACGGCAATAATAACAATAAATATGATGCCGCTTAGCCAATTTCGGTAATAGAAAAAGGCTGTAATGGCCGACAGTGGGAAAAGAATTAACGGCAACTGAAAAGACAGATCTTTAAGCTCTTGTCGTAAACATGCGCCATCGTTTTGCACTACCGGAACCCTTTCTTTAGTTGTGGCTACTGTAATGAACATCAATGCCATTAAGAGGGTAGCAAAAAGGTACATGGCATATTGATAGCCTTTTGCGGTATCGCCTCCACCAAAAAATGCTACCAACATGGGCAAGCAACCCATAACTAATAAGCCGCCCATGAAGGCGCCAGCGAAACGAAAGCCTGATAAACTGGTTCGTTCCCTATCATCGCTAGTCATCACACCCATTAATGCTGAGTAAGGTACGTTATTAACAGTGTAAGCTAATGTAAGGCCTAAATAAGTAAGGTAGGCATAGATAAGTTTATATGTATAAGAAAAATCAGGGGTGGTGAAACACAGCACCATAAATAAGCCAAGAAAGGGTGTAGAGCCTAAAATCCAAGGTCTAAACTTCCCCAATTTAGTCTGGGTTCTATCTGCAATCATGCCCATTATGATGTCAGTGACACCATCGCTTAGACGTACGACCAAAAAAAGGATTGCGGCTGCAGCAGCTGTTAAACCAAAGGTATCTGTGTAGAACACCGCCAGATATGCAAGGGCACCACGCCACACAAGATTAGCCGCCGCATCGCCTAGTCCGTATCCTATTTTTTCCCTTACACTTAACGAATGATCCACAACAAATTCCCTTTTCTAGTTATTGTTCGCGACTAGCTAACAAACGTTGATAAGCCTTTGCGCTATTTTTCAGTGTGCGTTCCTGGGTATCAAAATCGACATAAACAAGGCCGAATCGTTTTTCGTAACCTTCCGCCCATTCGAAGTTATCCATTAGGCTCCATGCGAAGTAACCACTCACTTCTACGCCTTCTTTCATCGCCTGGTGAACAGCGTTAAGGTGGCCTGTGTAGTAGTCTATTCTGTCCTCATCATCTACGATACCATCTTCAAGTACATCTGCCATGGCGGCGCCGTTTTCAGTTATATAAACCGGAGGAAGCTTATAACGTTCATGCAAAGACACCAGTAGTTCATGCAAAGCTTCAGGGTAAATTTCCCAGCCGATGTCTGTCAGTGGTGCTTGATGAGCATGCTCGTAAAATAAATCATCAGCATTGCGCGGGGCTGAGTAATGAAGACGAGTATAGAAATTAATGCCCAGAAAATCTAAAGGCTGGCAGATAATTTCCATATCACCTGATTCAATCGGGGGCTTGTCATTATCTGGTAATGCGTCAATAACGTATGGATAACTGCCTTCCATCACGGGCTGCATGTACCACTGATTAATGTATTGATCGGCCATTTCAGTAGCAAGTAAATCGGCTTCTGAATCTGATGCGCTGTAGCATGGCGTAAAATTAAGTACGATACCGCTTAATGCATGAGGCGCATTTTTACGTAATACCTGCATACCTAATCCATGGGCAAGCAAAATATGATGGGCTGCGGCTCGGCCAGATTTTCTTCCATTTCGGCCAGGCGCATGTACGCCAATTTCGTAACCTAAGTAAGCAGAGCAAAATGGTTCATTAAAAGTGGCGTAAGAAAAAACTCTTTCGCCAAGGGCCGCAGTAACTTTATTTGCATAGTTGGCAAAATCATATGCGGTTTGTCGATAAAGCCAGCCTCCCTTTGCCTCTAAATATTGTGGTAAATCCCAATGATAAAGAGTAACAAAAGGTTTGATATTGGCTTCATTAAGCACATCAAGTAATTGGATATAAAATGAAAGGCCTTTTTCATTTAACTTGCCATCTTCATTCATAACCCGTGGCCAAGAAATCGAAAAACGGTACGCATCTATGCCAAGCTTTTTGAGTAATTCAACATCTTCTCGCCACCTAAGAATATGTTCGCAAGCCACTGCCCCATCAGAATTATCCGCGACAGCCCCTGGTGTGCGACAAAAAACATCCCAGATACTTTCCAGACGATTTTCAGCATCACCTTCAATTTGAAAAGATGACGTGGCTGTTCCAAATGTAAATTTTTTATCCAGCATTGGGCTGTTATCGGGTAGCTTGATGTCTTTCATCATTTCATAAAATCCTATTTAAACTCTGGCCTTTTGCAAATTTTGGCCTATTTCAATTCTAGATAATCTAGTGTGGTGAATGCGTAACTGATAAACGCGCTGGAAAGCTTCACCGTTTTGTTTATAACATGACTTTCACAAATTGAGAAAGCGCTTTCTTTGTAAATTTGTTATCTTTTCTCTTTACGTAATAAATTTTCAATTAACATTATAGAGTTATTTGTTTTTCCTTAATTTATCGTTATTTTATTTAATATGCTGTTTTTAAAAGGTTTAATATTAAATTTGTAAAGTTTTCGCTTTGCTTGCATTTGAGTGGTGTGAAGTTGATGTGAAAAAAATGTTGATCTTTAGTTTGATATCACTTAGTTTTGAGAAAGCGCTTTCTCCTGTGGGTGTTTTGTTCGAATACCTGAGAAAGCCCTTTCTTGGGGAGCGCTCATCAATCAGCACAACATAAGAGAGAAAGACAGTGACACATAAAAACCTTAGCAAATCTAAAATCGCTACTAGTCTGTCTTTGGTATTGGGAACAAGCCTAATGTTCTCAGTACAAGCACAGGAAGCGAGTGAAAATGACAATATTGAAGTCATTCAAGTATCAGGAATTCGAAGTAGTGTTCAGGAATCAATGGGCATTAAACGAGATTCAGCGGGTGTTGTTGATGCTATTTCCGCTGAAGATATTGGTAAATTTCCTGATACAAACTTGGCAGAATCTCTTCAACGTATTACCGGTATTTCAATAAGCCGAAACAACGGTGAAGGTAGTCAAATTACGGCGCGTGGTTTTGGCCCCGATTTCAATATGGTCACACTAAACGGTAGAACCATGCCGGGTGCTGCATTGCCAGATGCGGGAAGTGTGGCCAATTCACGTGCGTTTAATTTTTCAGATTTGGCTTCAGAGAGCGTGCGCGCTGTTGAAGTTTATAAAACAGGCCGTGCAAGTATTGCCACTGGTGGTATTGGTGCGTCGGTAAATATACGCACCGCGAGACCTTTCGATGCGTCAGAAACTGGCATCATGGCAAGTATCGGTGCAAAAGCATTACACGACACCACAAATCGTGTGGGTGATGACGTTACCCCTGAACTATCTGGCTTTATTAACTATCTAGATGATGATAGAAAATTTGGCGTAACCTTTACGGGTTCTTATCAACAACGAGACAGTGCGGCGCAAGGGGCATTTGTCAATCAATGGCGAGTAAACCCTTTCGACGGTACCGTTCCCCAATCTCCCGATCCAGCAAATCCAGACAGTGGTGATCCTGTTGTATTAAATAATGCACCTGCCATGGGACAATTATTCGGTATTCCTTCAGATTTACGCTACTACATGGCTGATAGAGAACGTGAGCGCACCAATGCTCAACTTACGTTTCAATATGCGCCTAGCGATAATCTAGTCGCAACACTCGATTACACCTATTCAAAGCAAGACTTATACGAAGCACGGGCTGAACAGTCTATTTGGATGGACGATCGTTACTTCACCGAATTAACCTTCGATGACAATACGGTAAAAACACCGGTTCTTATTACGCAAGAACGCAGAGATTTGTTACCTCGAGATTTAGGTTTAGCGCTGCAAGAGCTTAATCAGGTAAATGAAAATAAGTCACTTGGTTTTAATATTAAGTACTTCGCCACTGATGATTTAACGCTACATTTTGATTTACATAACTCTACTGCAGAAGGTAGACCAGACTCGCCTTACGGAACATGGACAAACCTTGGGCTTGGGGCGAATGTAGCTCGAGGCCAAGGCGTTGATTTTACCGGTGACTTCCCAATCATGTTTTTAGATTTTGATGACGAATCACGGACTAATTTGAACGGTAATGGCGTACTTGATCAAGATGATGTAGGCACCTCGATTCTTGATATGAACTTTGCATCGCAAGAAACCGAGATTACTCAAGCTCGTATAGATGGTAGCTATGCGATGGATACCGGAAGCATTAATTTCGGTATTGAATCACGGGCGATGGAAAGCACTTCACTACAATCATTAACGCGCCATACCATGGGGAACTGGGGTATTGAAAACCCAGGTGAGTTACCCGCAGGCTCGCTAACACCGCTTGATTTAGCCAGTGAGTTCAGTGATTTTGATACCACGGGTATGTTCTCTCAGGGCTACACAGGAAGTGTTGCTGAAATAGGTGCTTTCGCCGCTGAAACCTATGGCTTCGATTTACTGGCAAATAACCCTTATGCCACCAACCGTACCATTGAAGAAGATATCATTTCAGTTTATTTCGAGTTTGATTTATCTGGCGAACTCAATGGAATGGAATACAACTTATTAACCGGTATTCGATACGAAAATACCGATGTGACCTCTATTGCTAACATCAGTTTGCCAAGTGGGATTGCATGGGAAGGTAATAACGACTTTAACGTTCGATTCGGTAGTGATATGGAAGATGTAGAAGTGGATTCAAGTTACGATCACTTCCTTCCCGCATTAGATTTCGACATTGAAGTGATGGAGAACGTAATTGCACGTTTCTCGTATAGCAAAACCATTGCTAGACCTACTTATAATAACTTAAGTGCAGCTTCTACCGTATCAACGCCAAGTAGCCCCACACTGCTAAGTGACAGCACAACCGCAACAGCAAGTTCAGGGAATCCTGCTCTTATCCCTCTTGAATCGGATAACGTAGACGTTTCTCTTGAGTACTACTTTGACGAAACCAGTTATGTATCGGTGGGTTTTTACGACAAACGAGTTAAAAACTTTATTGGTAACGAACAGGTTGAAGAGAACGTATTTGGACTGACTGATGTTACGGCAGGCCCACGTGCCCAAGCGGCGATGGACGAACTTGAAGCGCGCGGTATTCCTATCAGCGATACCTCGCTATTTAACATGGTGGCGGCAATGGAGAATGGCGTCGATTATGATTCTATGACCGATGAGCAGTTTGAAGCGGCTTACGACATTATTCCTAATAGCGACGATCCTTTGATGACCTTCATCAACTCGAAGCCTGTGAATAATAAAAACGCCAATATTTATGGCTTTGAGCTTGCTGCACAGCACTTCTTCGGCGATACCGGTTTTGGTATTCAAGCCAACTATACAACAGTAACCGGTGATATCGGTTTTGATAACAATGCTAGCCCAAGCATCACTCAGTTTGCCCTTGTAGGCTTAAGTGATACTGCCAACCTTATATTTATGTATGAGATGGATGCCCTTCAGGCTCGTATTGCTTATAACTGGCGCGATAAGTTCTTAGACACCACGTCTCAATATGTGAATGAACCTGGTTACACCGAAGCATACTCACAAATCGATTTTAGTATGTCGTATGAAGTGACAGAGGCGTTAACCGTATCTTTTGAAGGTATTAATATTACTGATGAAAATATTCGTCGACACGGCAGAACTAGCGCAATGCTGTGGAAACTCGATGAATTAGGCGCACGCTATGCACTAGGTGCCCGCTACACATTTTAACTTTTTTCCCGTTAGTGCTTTGCCTGTTAAGGTGTAATGCGTTACACCTTAATGGGCTTTTTTGTATACAGTGCATAGTTAACGGCGGCAAAAGGCTAACGGTGGCAAAAAGCGTTTAACTCCCAACAAGCATTAAACTTATGGAAACTAAAATCTAGGAATTGGAAAAAGCGTGTCTGATCTAACGATGAAAAGTAGCCCAGTAAAACATGTAGTGATTGCCGGTGGAGGAACTGCTGGCTGGATGGCCGCGGCCGCGTTATCTAAATTACTGGGAAAGTCGCTATCCATTACCTTAGTTGAGTCTAAAGATATTGGTATAGTGGGTGTAGGCGAGGCGACAATCCCCCCTATTCGTACTTTTCATAAACTGCTCGGCATTGATGAAAAAACCTTTATGCGGGCGACAAAAGCGACCTTCAAATTAGGCATTGAATTTGAAAATTGGCGTGAGCAGGATCACAGCTACATACACTCGTTTGGTGTAACGGGTAGAGAGTGCTGGGCGGGTGAGTTTCATCACTTTTGGCTGCGGGCAAAAGACTTCGGTTTCGGTGGTGATTTCGGTGATTACTGTACTGAATTAAAAGCCGCGAAAGAGTGTAAGTTTGCCTACAGCGAACGTATGCCAATGAACTTCGCTTACCACTTCGATGCAGTGGCTTACGGTCGCTTTTTAAAAGAATTAGCCGTGAAAGCTGGAGTCAATCACATTGAAGGTGACATTCAAAAAGTAAGTAAATGCTCACATACTTCCAATATAAAAAATATAGAGCTTTCAGATGGCACAGCTATAGATGGCGATTTATTTATTGATTGCACGGGTTTTAAAGGGGTATTGATAGAAAAGTCGCTTCATACTGGCTATGAAAACTGGAGCCATTGGCTACCCTGCGATAGTGCATTAGCAGTCCAAACTGAATCAATAGGTGCGCCCATACCTTATACTAAAAGTGTGGCACATTCTGCGGGCTGGCGATGGAAAATTCCCCTGCAAAATCGTGTGGGGAATGGCTTAGTATATTGCAGCAATTATATGAGCGATAGCGAAGCCAAAGAAACACTATTAAACGCCATTGAAGGCGAAAAACTTACCGAACCAAGGACTATTCGATTCACGCCTGGTAAACGTCGATTGGGGTGGAATAAAAATTGTGTAGCACTAGGCCTAGCCAGTGGTTTTATCGAGCCGTTGGAGTCCACCAGCATTCACTTGATCATGACGGGTATTATAAGGCTAATGCGCCTGTTTCCTTTTGAGGGGATAACGCAGTCGGCGGTGGATGAATACAACAATAAATACAACAGCGAAATGGCGGCCATTCTCGATTTCATTGTTATGCATTATAAAGTGACCAATCGTGAAGACAGCCCTTTTTGGGAACACTGCAATAGCATGGACATTCCACCCTCTCTCACCCACAAAATAAATTTATTTAAACAAACCGGAAGAGTGTTCTTAGATGACGGTGACATTTTCCGTGTCGATTCATGGACACAAGTAATGATGGGGCAAGGCTTAGTGCCACAGCAATATCACAAAGTAGCCGATGAAATGTCTGCTACCGAACTTGAACGCTTCTTAGCGGGTTTAAAGCAGCAGGTAGATAATCAAGTATCGGCGCTACCTTCACATCAAGACTTTCTTGAGAAGTATCTGAAATCATAAAACCACCTTTCATCATAAATCGACGTTTGATTATTTCGTTTCACGATAAACTCATTCAACGATAAGACCAATTATCAATTTATCGTGAGTTGTTATTCTATACTCGACATTAAGCACTAATTAATCATTAACTAGGCGCTAATAGGCCTTAAATAACTGATAGGGGTTGGTAGTGACACTGACCACCAGTGCTTGCATGATTTGCACCCTAGCGTGGTGCAGAATTATCTTTGAATAGGAAAATAGACAAATGAAAGCTTACTCAGTATTGGATGTAACCGTTAAAGATGAAACTTGGGTTCCTGCGTATATGGAAAGCGTGGGTGACATAGTGTCGAAACACGGCGGGGTATATTTAGCCAATGGCACCAACTACGAATTTGTTGAAGGTAGCGGCAGTCAGGAAGCAGCGCGAGTTATTATTGAGTGGCCATCTGTAGATGCAGGTAAAGCCTTCATGTCAGATCCTGATTACCTTCCCCACTTAAAAGGGCGTCAAGCAGGTACTATCAGTAATCACTTTTTGATAGAAGGCAAAGCCTGATATTGAATTAGTGCTGCATAAACATTGTGGGCGAAGTGTGTAATGGATTTTCTACTTAAGTTCGCCCTAGTGCACATACCTTCGTTATCAATTAGCTAGGCATATTCCCAATCTGCTTTAAAATACTGCCGAAAGCTTTTCCGCCATTCTTTTGAATTTGTTTATCAAAATATAAACTACCCAATATAAAAACGGTGATGTGGCCTACCGAGCGCCATGTTGCATGGGTTTTTCCATCAACTTCTTTTAAAGTAATTTCACCGAGCTGGTGGTCGTATGGAAGTGGCTTCGATTTCACCACTTTATAACCGAGCTTATAGGGAGGATCGTAAGCAACTATTTCTTCATGCAAGTTGGCTCCACCCGCAATAATCTCTCGCACTGCACCCAGACCATTCTTTTCCAGCTTACCTTCTACAATTAGGTTTGATTCATCCACACCTTTAAATTGCGAATAGTTCACATGGTCACTTAGCTTGGCAAAAACAAAATCTATCGGTTTGTCGATAATGCGCTCTACACTGATTGAAAACATCCACTGCCCTTTTATTTCATCGCGGTTGTGCGTGATTGAATTATCTTTTCAAATATAGAGCAATGAGTATATAGCTCAAATAACCACTTTTAATTTGTAACTATAGGTGAGTAAGGCACTAACTAAGCACTGCTGGTTAAAGCATAAAAAACCTCGCGATTTAGCGAGGCTTCTACATTCATTATTCGACTCACTAAGCGCTAGTGAGCTCTACTCTATATTCTGAATCTGAATGTAGATTCAAATATTAAATTCATCAAAAATCAAATAAATATGGTTGTCGGTGTCTTCATTGCTAACTATTAACCACCAATTTAACCACCAGTGTTTCACTTTCTAGATACGAGCCTATTAGGCTATGCATTACGTTAATTCAACTCCACGCCTGACGCAAAGTATCAGCTTTGAGTATCCCTCTTCAGTTATGTGATAGTTGTTCATGTCTTTATGGATATTATAGTGTCCATAAATTACAAAATAACGCTATAATAGATATTATTGTATCCATTATGGCTGCGTATGAACTTTCCACTTTTAGATGATACCGATGTAAGCCAAGCTTTTGCTACTCATATGCGGGGCTTGCGTAAACAAGCGAAGCTATCGCGAGAGGCACTAGCCCAGCGTAGTTGTGTACCTGCTTCTACCATAAAAAAGTTTGAACTCACCGGACAAATATCATTTCGTCAGCTGCTGCTTTTGTGGCAGTCGCTGGATTCATTAGACAGACTTTATCAACTGACACAAACAACGGCTGACCGCAGTGCTTTACCGACTAGTATAGAAGAGGTGCTTAAAGATGAGCTTTAAATCCATTCAAAAGCTGAATGTGGAACGCACTCTCACAACGGGCGAAACGGTATCGGTAGGTATATTAGCGCAAAACCGTCAGGGTGTTTTCTTTCAGTACGATGAAATTTATATAAGCAGGTTTGGCAATTTATCCCCTTTTACGCTTCAAGGAGATGTACGATTACAGCAAGCACCGAAAGCGCCACACCAAGGCATTCACGGCGTTTTTGGCGATAGTCTTCCCGATGGTTGGGGTTTGTTGTTGCAAGATCGAGTGTTCCGCCAACAAGGTATTTTACCTGCACAAGTAACAGCCATGGATAGACTGGCTTTTGTTGGCCAGCAAGGAATGGGGGCATTGTCTTTTACCCCTGTATCTGAGTTCTCATTCGATCAGCCTTCTGATATTGACTTGGGAACACTTGGGCTTGAAGCCCAAACCTTATTCGATCAGTCCCTCTCTGATGAGTTAGACGGTAGCACTCAACAAGTATTAGCAACCTTGGTAGCCGTCGGCAGCTCCGGTGGTGCTCGCCCTAAAGCGCAAATTTATATGCCCGCTGGCGATGCGACACAATGCCGCACCTATGCGCAGCCTGACGATGAAGCATGGTTAATTAAGTTTACTTCAAAGAACTTAGCCTTGGGCCATGAAGAAGGTTTGTGTGAAGCGGTCTATTTACAAATGGCTGAGCAGGCAAAATGTCAGCCACCGATGTGGCAGCTAATTGAAGCACCTGCGAGTAGCGGCGCTAAAGCATGGCTTGCGTTAAAGCGCTTCGATTACTTACCCGAGCAGGAGAAGGCTGGACGCTTACATATGCACAGTGCTTGCGGCCTATTGGATGCTGATTTTCGAAGCCCTAGCTTAGATTACAGCGATCTGATTAAGGCTAGCCGTCAACTTTGTAAATCACCTGCTGCTGGGCAACTTCAATTTCGTCGCGCAATGTTTAACTTGTTTGCAGCTAACCAAGACGATCACAGTAAAAACTGGGGCTTTTTACAAGCCGATGATGGCAATTGGCAACTCGCCCCATTTTACGATGTAACCTTTAGCCCTCACCCTTTTAATGAACATGCCACCGCCTTTGCAGGGTACGGAAAAGTGCCACCACTCAAAGTGATGCAAAAGCTCGCTGCTAGTGCAGGTTTTGCTAATTGGAAGGAGGCACAACAGTGCATTCAAGAGGTCGTTGATATCATTAGTCAGTTTAGGCCGCTTGCTGAGCAACACGGTGTGAGTAAGATCACTGTGTCAGCGATAGAAAAAACACTTGCAGAGCGTAAGCAAGAAAATGCGGCATTGCTGGTTTGAGATGGCGTTTCTTAAGTTGGCGTAGCATTAAGATAAAACATGAAATCAGGTCGAAATGAACCTTGACCTTGTGGTAGCGGTAAAAAGTACAAACGTTGCTGCATTTCTGAAGCAATGTATACCGTAGTACCCAGTATGGCTTGCTACTGACTCTAAGTATGAGTTACAACCCCTCATATAAATATTGAGTCTACATAAGTGGGTAATGCGAGGCATTTATGGTTCTGGCCGGGAGTTGGAAAAATAAATAAAGCCCTGATATACAGGGCTTTACGGGGAAGTTTGGTTCCAGTGAGGAGTTTATTCGATATTTTGAATCTGCTCGCGCATTTGCTCAATCAATACCTTAAGTTCAACGGCTGATTGGGTAATGTCGGTGTTAATTGATTTTGACCCTAGCGTGTTCGACTCTCGGTTAAATTCCTGCATCATAAAATCTAAACGACGGCCTACTGCCCCGCCCTTTTTAAGAATATTTCGGGTTTCTATTACGTGGGCATTTAAGCGGTCTAGCTCTTCAGCTACATCGACTTTTTGCGCTAGCATAATCATTTCTTGTTCGAAGCGGCCTGCATCAAGCTCAATTTTGGCTTCTTCGAAGCGTGCTTGTACTTTTTCTCGCTGCCACACCATAATTTCAGGCATACGGGCGGTCACTTTCTTGGCTTCTACTTCAATGGCGTCTAAGCGCTGAGTAATCATACCTTTTAACGCTTCGCCTTCGGTGGCGCGGGCGCTTATAAAGTCGGTAAGTGCTTGGTCGAACGCAGCCATAACATCGCCATGAATGGTGTCCATGTCGGCTTCTTCGGCCGCAATCACACCTGGCCAGCGCAGTACGTCTAACGGGTTAACACCGGTAGATTGGCCATGAGCCTGTACCCAGTCGGCGGCGTGAAGCACTTGTTTAGCTAGTGCTTCGTTAAGGCTAAGTTTGGTTACAGCAGCATCGTTGGCGGTGAAACGTAAAGCGCACTCTACTTTACCGCGCGCTAGTTTCTTTCTGAAACGTTCACGAAGCACCGGCTCTAAAGAGCGGAATTGCTCGGGTAAGCGGAAGTAGGTTTCTAGGAAACGTTGGTTAACTGAGCGTATTTCCCATACGGCCGATCCCCAGTCTTTTTTAGTTTCTACCCGCGCAAACGCGGTCATGCTGTAAATCATAAATGGTCCTTTTATTGCACTTTTGCAAATGAAAGCCTGCAAAAACAACCCGCTGTCGCGCATTGTGTCATCTATATCCTAAGGCAGGTTTTCTTGTATTCACTATAGTAGCCTACATTGATAAAGGTTCGATATGTTAAAAGGGCGAAAGTTCGTTTTTAACAGCTGGTATTAGTGCGTTATACTTACCGCCCAAACTCAGGCTTGTTTACACACTTACCTAATAGTAAGCGGGTTACTTGCTAGAATTATTTCTTTTATAAGCATTCATCTCGTGGAGAACTCTATGCGTCCAAGCGGCAGAACCGCCAATCAAATTCGCCCAGTTACTATTACTCGTCAGTACACCTGTCACGCCGAAGGCTCAGTGCTGGTGGAGTTCGGCAACACTAAAGTGTTGTGTAACGCCACGGTTGAAGAAGGTGTGCCTCGTTTCATGAAGGGCCAAGGTAAAGGCTGGATCACGGCGGAATACAGCATGCTTCCTCGTGCTACTCATACCCGTAGTGGTCGTGAAGCGGCTCGTGGTAAGCAAGGTGGCCGTACGCTAGAAATTCAACGCCTTATTGCCCGCTCGCTTCGCGCTGCAGTAGATTTGAAACTACTGGGTGAAAACACTATTACGCTTGATTGTGATGTTATTCAAGCCGACGGTGGCACGCGTACTGCGTCTATTACTGGTGCATGTGTGGCTTTGGTTGATGCGTTAACGTATATGCGCAGCAAAGGTATTTTGAAAGCTAATCCACTGAAGCACATGATTGCGGCATTGTCAGTAGGTATTTATAAAGGCACGCCTATTGCCGACCTTGAATACACAGAAGACTCAGTAGCTGAAACCGACATGAACATCGTCATGACAGAAACGGGCAAGCTTATTGAAGTACAAGGTACTGCAGAAGGCGAACCGTTTGCGTTTGAAGAGCTTGATGAAATGCTAACTATTGCTAAGCATGGCTTACGTGAATTGTTCGAGATTCAAAAAGCAGCACTGGCGTAAGGAGTTACCATGAAAGCGTTTCAGCGCAGTTTTATTGAATTTGCCATTGAACGTGGTGTACTTAAATTTGGTGAGTTCACTTTAAAGTCTGGCCGTGTGAGCCCGTACTTTTTTAACGCAGGGTTATTTAATTCTGGTGGTGACTTAGCCAAGTTGGGGCGCTTTTATGCCGATGCATTAGTGGATGCTGGGGTTGAGTTCGACGTACTGTTCGGCCCTGCTTACAAAGGTATTCCTATCGCGACGACTACAGCAGTAGCCTTAGCCGATAGCCATCATCGTGACGTGCCTTATTGCTTTAACCGCAAAGAAGCAAAAACTCACGGTGAAGGTGGCAACTTAGTAGGTAGCCCGTTGGAAGGTCGCATTATGTTAGTTGATGATGTGATTACCGCAGGTACGGCTATTCGTGAATCTATGACCTTGATACAGCAGCACAATGCTAGCTTGTCAGGCGTGCTAATTGCCCTTGATAGACAAGAGCGCGGTAAGGGTAAATTATCTGCTATTCAAGAAGTAGAGCGTGATTTTGATACCACGGTTATCGCCATTGTAACGTTAGCTGATGTAGTGACTTTCTTGACAGAGCAAGATAACAAAGCTGATGAAATTAATGCGATAAACACTTACCGTGAAACCTACGGTATATAAGTATGACGTCTGAGTTTCAACAAGCTTTTGATAAAGCCACAACGCATTTAGATGCGTTGGGGCTTCGTTGCCCTGAACCCGTGATGATGGTGCGTTTGCAAATTCGTAAGCTGGAAGAAGGGCAAACCTTGTCGGTAACGGCAGATGACCCTTCAACGGCTCGTGATGTGCCCAGTTTTTGTCGATTTATGGAACATACCTTGGTGGCATCACAAACCGATGTTATGCCGTATCAGTACGTTATCAAAAAAGGTCTGTAGGGCAACAGCTCTGGGCCTAGGTTCGACGATATTTAGCTTCAAACCCGCAATAAATACCAAACATAATAAATCCAATCCCTACAGCGGCAAGCATGTATAGTCCGAATGTTTGTTGAGTGAGGGTTTGTAACGCTAGCTGTAATCCACCAGCTTCAGACGGATCGTTCTTTACCGCTGATATCACAAAGAAACTGCCTACCAGTAAATACACCACACCTCTGGCAAAATAGCCTATTCTACCAACCACTGTGGTAGCTTTTCGCTTGTGGCCCGTTAGCTTTGCTTGCTCAAATTTTTTGAGAAAATCGGCTTTGTAAGCGTGCTTAAACTGCATAAACGCGAATACAAGAACTCCGACACCAATGGCAGCAACTAAATAGGTTCCCCATTGATATTGCAAAAGTTGATGGCTTACCTGTTCCCCTTTTGAACCGCTACCACTAGAACTGCCACCTGTGTTACTACCTATTAGTACTTTTGCACCTAAAAACGCAGCACCAAAATAAAATATACCTGATACAAACAAAAATACTCGCATGATGATGTCTTTGGCTTTTGTCATATCTAGCGATTCAGTATTTAGAATACTTTGAAGCCAGCGCCATAGTGCATAGCTAACTAAACCAGCCACTAAAATACTCAAAAGTACTTGCCCGAAAGGCTGTGATTTCACTGTCACAAAGACTTGTTCTTGTGTCGCTTTTTCACGGCCTACGGCAGTTATTACCGAGGATAGAATGAAAACCCCAAGCATGGAATACATGATGGTTTTTGCGCTGTAACCAACGCTGGCAATGGCTGAGAGCCAGTTTGATGTGTCGCGCACGGCGCGTTCCTCGTTCAGAATAATTGAAACTTGTTTTTAAAGTATCAAGAATTGAACCAACGCGGTAAGCAGGTAATATTAACTACTCTTGGTTGCCGCTTACTGCTTGCAACAGAAGCAACTGTAATTGCTGTTTGCTTCGTGAGCAGTTGCAATGAATATCAGAAACATGCAAATTCTGGCCACTCAACATTTTTCGAAGCACGGACGCCTTAACGTTTACCGATATGAAGTCGTTATTATCCTGAATAGTGTCTACTTTCATGCTAATTTCCCTCGCCTTAAAAGTTTAGTAGTGTCGTATTGAGTGCAATATGTTTTGCCGGTAATAGGTTATCCCACTAATGCAGCGTAAGCGCTTGTTGGTGCTCGTGGGGCATAGCACCACTTCCTTTCTCAAGGGCCAGCTGAATAGCGCAAATAAGCTTACACACAGAAGGCTTACTGGCGTGTAAAGGAAGTATGGCAATGAGTTGCTGGTGACACTCTTGTAAAATTTGGTGAGCTTCATGTTTCTTTTCTTCTTTGTGCAGCAAAGAGGCTAAGTACATGGCCATGGTCCCGAAAGCTAGAATGTCTTCATGAATGGACTTTTCAACGATATCGTTAACCGGTTGCAAGGCGGTGAGCACCACTTTAGCGGCTTCGAAGGTTTGATAACCGAGTGTTCTCGCCTCGTTTAACTTACCTGCTTGATGAGCCTGCTGCGTTTGTACTTGCATCGCAGTTCTGTGCTCACGGGCATGAGAAGGGTTGAGCTGTAACCACTTCTTATAGACTGGACATAATCGCTGTAAATTCATAATTTGCACCTCCTAAAACCACATTAGTGCAAATGAGAATTATTATCAAATGTAAAATTGAAAATTTTTATCGTTGTAATTTACAAAGCAGATTACGTTTTTCGCTCAACGTTAAAAAATACTCAGCCTTTCAGTATATTAACCGCATACCAGGTACCAACAACTAAAATAGTAAGTATTGCGATGGCCGCATATTTATATTTTTTTATCAGTTGTTCTGCTTTGTTGCCGGCAAAGTACACTACAGCCGCCAATCCAAAATAGCGTAATGCGCGTGCAATCACGGTGGCTAATAAAAACAGTGCTAGTGAAAACTTAGTAGCGCCCGCGGCTAGCATGGCTACTTGGAAAGGAATGGGAGCAATGCCTAATGTCATCACAAACCAAAACCCTTGGTTTTGCATTTGTTGTTTAACATTGTCGAATTGTTGTTGGCTGAAAAAGGTATCTACTACCCATTGGCCGAGTAAATCAAATAAGTAGTACCCCATCGCGTAACCAAATAGAGCGCCGACCACACAGCCTAAGGTTGCCATTAAGGCTATTAGCCATAGTTTATCTCGGCGGGCCTGCATTAGTGGCACCATAACGGCCTCTAGGGGGATGGGCACAATAGTTGACTCTAAAAAAGATGCCAATGTAATACCGGTAAGCATGTGCTTGGAGTCTACAAGTTGCTTAGTCTTTTTCTTTAAGCTTTTACCTAGTGCCATCTTTTATTTGTACTACCTTAAGATTGATGCGGCCTTGGACGTCAAGGCCTTACCATTATTGTTTGTAAACTTTTCCGCCTTTCATCACAAAAGACACACTTTCCATTAGCGAGATGTCTTCTAGCGGATCGCCTACCACGGCTACTAAATCGGCCAGTTTACCGGCTTCAAGCGTACCTAAAGTATCGCTAACACCTAGCAATTCCGCACTATTCGCGGTGGCGCTCAATAGCGCATCTGCTTCTGACATACCGGCTTCTACCATTAAGGAAAACTCTTGCGCATTATCGCCATGCGCTGAAACCCCGCTGTCTGTTCCAAAAGCAACTTTCACGCCTGCTTTGTGAGCTTTCCCAAAAGTATTTTGAATAAGGGGGCCAATTGCCGCCGCTTTAGGGCGTACCAAATCAGGAAAGTATCCGTCTATCTTGGCTTTGTCGGCAACAAATTTACCCGCCAGAATGGTAGGCACATAGTAAGTGCCTTTTTGTTTCATTAAGTCACGGATTTCATCATCCATATAGGTGCCGTGTTCAATAGAATCTACGCCCGCTACTATGGCGCGTTTCATCCCTTCTTTTCCGTGAGCATGGACCGCGACTGTCATACTGTAATCTTTCGCGGTCTCAACAATTGCGTCTAGCTCATCGGTCATAAATTGTGGGTTTTGCCCACTTTTTGCGACACTAAGCACCCCCCCAGTGGCGGTGATTTTGATTAAATCTGCACCGTCTTGATAACGTGAACGCACTGCTTCACGGGCTTCCACTTCACCGTTAACAACACCTTGTTTGGGTCCAACGTCGGGGCGAAGTAAGTGTGCAAAGCCATTACTAGGGTCGGCATGTCCACCAGTAGTCGCAATTGATTTACCTACCGTAAAAATGCGAGGGCCAATGGCATAGCCTTTATTGATTGCGTTTCGAAGGGCTACGGTTTCGTGATAGCCGTCACCTAAATTGCGTACCGTGGTAAATCCGGCGTCCAGCGTAATTTTTGCATAATAAGCGGCCTTAAGTGCGTAATCAGCTTCGTTTAAGGAAAAGCGCTCTAAATAGGTTTGCGGGCCACCATGTTGGGAAGATAGATGTACGTGCATGTCCATCAAGCCTGGCATTACCGTCGCGTGCTTTAAATCGATAACCGTGTCTGATGCCGAGGGCGTGCTATAGCCAGGCTCTATAGACGTAATTTTATTGCCGTCAATAACAATGGTCACTTCGCTTTGAAGTTTGTCGGACGTACCCGTGAAAGCTTTTCCTGCATGTACTATTGTGGCTGAAAGTGCGGGAGCTGATAATGCTATTGAAAATGTGCTCAATGATGCTACACCAAGGGAAATAGCGAATGAAGTCAGTGTCTTTTTCATGTTGGTTCTTCTTATGCTGTGAATAGACGAAGAACCAATGTAGATCACCAGCAAAGCCAACGCAAAAATTTGCGTTATTTACCCAGTCTTACCTTTCAACTTTTCTTTGCTCGTTTATTTTGTGTACCAGATCATTTTCCCAGCACGGAACCGATAACAAAAGGGGTAGCATTCGACATCACCACAAATTGGGTTTCATCGCCGGTTTGCTGCTCTTTCGCCTGTTCTAATAGTTGATAGTACACATTTTGATGTAAACGGGCCCACAAGTTGCGCCTAACGAGCACATAAGGGATTGGGGTAGCATCGGTGTCTTGTAAGTCTGCAGGTGGCTTACGTAACGTCAATTGCTGTGGTGAGGTCAGCGATATTACATCGCCAGTTTGCGTAATGAGTGCTAAACATTCGTTATCGAAACGCCACTCGGTAATTAAAAAAGGTACGTCTTCTACGGTAATCCCCACTTTTTCAACAGGGGTCACCAAAAAATAACTATCGTCTTCTTTTTTAAGTACAGAGGCGAACAACTTAACTAAGCTTGCACGGCCAATCGGGCTACCTTCATAAAACCAGCGGCCATCTAATGCGATAGTTAAATTAATATCACCGCAAAATGGTGGATCCCACTTTTCGACAGGCGGGAGTGGGCGCGTCTTGTCAGACGTGCCCTTTAACTGTTGTTGGAACCTAGTTAGATCCATTTTCTTCAAGCAACACTTTAATTTCACGCAACTTCGCTTTAATACGGCGCATGTTATCTGGGCCAGTACGAAGCAATTGTTTTTGTGGCTCGTTTAGGTTTTCTAAGCGAGGGTCGGTGTACTTATAGGTAACAGAGTCGGTATACACTTCTACCGGCACAGGTACTTCAGGCGTATCTAATAATTGATCAATAGCTTCAAGCACCACTTCATTGAAGTTCTTGTCCGAATCGCCAATTTCTGCATATTTATCTTGAATGTCACCTTTATAAATATCGTACATACCCAATAGCGCTTGGCTATCAAATGATTCAAGCATGTTTACGTAAGGTGTGTAACGCTTATAGCTGGCGGCATCTATCCATTGCTTATCAGCCTGTGAATAAACGCGAAAGGTTTGTTCTGGCGGCGTTAGTAACTGATGATTAGGTGCCATTTCATCATTAGCTAAGTTGGTTACCGATACTACAAAGCGCTGCAATAAGCCTTCGTTAACTAGCATACGGTTAACACTGTCGTCAGTAGCATTGGATATATCTAATAGCGATGTTTTAATCGCAGGGTCGCTAACATCTAAAGGCTCAGGATCGGGTTCAACTGGCTCCGGCATAGGCGCTACTTCGTCAGTTTCTTCAAGCTCTAGCGGCGGTGGTGCAGGTTTTGTTTCAAAAACGTCTGGCGCTTCTTCAACAGGAGGCTCAATTTCTGGTTGAACAACCTCAGGCTCGGGCTCTACAGGGGCTTCTTCTTTAGAAGGCCAGAACACGATAGCCAAAATGATGACAATTATTACCCCGATAATAAGAAAATGGGGGCCTAACGTACGCTTTTCTGACGACTCGCTCATAATATCTCCGCTGCAAAAACTGATCTAATAATAATACTATCAGAGATAACACCCAATATTTGAATATCACGCAAGAGAATTGTTCTCTGATGCAGGTAATTTCCTTATTTAGAACACTTTTTAACGTAATTGGTTCGCAATTCGATCGCAATTCAGCTTAATTTACTCTCGGTTCGCCTTCCACTCTAGCCTACTTAGTTAATTGAAGGCGCGAAACATCACCGAATATTTCTTCTATTCTTCTATGATGAGGTTCAGTTAAGCTTAGTTGTAAAATAACTTGCATGTTTACTACATTTTATTAACACTTTGAGCAGGTTTCAATTTTGTAATTATTATGACTGTCATCCTTTTTGCTATTCCTTTGTTTGTGTTGCTTATCGCGATAGAGATATACATCGATAAGTACAAACAAACGGGGCACTATCGTGCGAACGATGCGATTACCAGTTTAAGCATGGGCGTATTGTCGCGAATAATGGCGATTGGCCATCAACTCATCCCCCTAACCTTTTATATATTAGTGTTTGATACGTTTGCATTTACCGAGCTAGGGTATTCGCCATGGGTATGGATTGCTGCATTTGTATTATATGATTTCTTTTATTATTGGAATCATCGCATGGGTCATGAAATGAGTATTTTATGGGCTGCCCATGTGGTGCATCACTCTAGTGAAGACTACAACCTCACCACTGCACTACGACAAACAAGCGGTGCTGTTTTTAGTTGGGTGTTCTATTTACCTCTGGCGCTGGTGGGGTTTGCACCCGAAATGATAATTACCGTTGGGGCGCTTAACTTAGTTTATCAATTTTGGGTTCATACCCAGCACATCGATAAGCTTGGTTGGATGGAAAAATGGTTTGTAACGCCTTCAAACCATAGAGTGCATCATGCGCAAAATAGGGTTTATATCGACAAAAACTATGGTGGCGTTTTTATTATCTGGGACAGGTTGTTTAATACTTTTATTCCGGAGCTTGAAAGCGATAAGCCAGTTTTTGGTATTCGTGGGGCTTTAAAAAGCTTTAACCCATTATGGGCGAACGCGCAGCTTTACAGCCAATTGGCAAAAGACAGCTTTTACACTTCGCGGTGGCGGGATAAATTTCGGGTATGGTTTGGGCGCACCGGCTGGCGGCCCAAAGACGTGGCCGAACGTTTTCCTCTTGAAAAAGCGCCGCTGTCCTCGTTTAAAAAATTCCATCCAAAATTGGCTACCCCGGTTACTTATTATAGTGTAGTGCAACACGTTATATTGCTGTGTATTACCGTGTTTTTACTACTTACTATGAATGACATGAGTGGTATACACCAGCTTGTGCTGGTAGCAACAATAGTGGTGATGAGTATTCAAAATGGGTTTATCTTAGCAGGGTCAAAACTGGCGCTGGCATTAGATGGGCCAAGATTATTAATATTACCGCTACTGTGGCTAGGTACTGGCCTTGTTATCCCCGCAATGCTATTTGGCGGCGCGTGCTTAGTCAGTATGATCATGCTCGTTAGAGCAGTGCGCTCTAGTGTGACACTCAGCAATATGGCCGAAAGCATGTCTTCAGAGGATACCAATACTCAAGTATCAATATCATCGTAATGAACCTGTTTATCCCCAGCAACGTAAAAAGCGGCATAAAAATTATCAAAATACTCATTGGTTGATTTACGTGCGCTGAGGGGCGGTTATGCACAAGTTTCTATTTACCCAGGTTGAAGGTAAGCCTTTAAACATCGATTATCTTGAAGTTCAGTCGTATGAAATGAACGTTTATTTGGTCTACCTAACCGTGGGAGACAAAAGCGGCATGGTGTATGACAAACAAGACCGACCTATGCGTTTTTTCAGTACCGGCCAAATACGAGAAGTGTTTTCTCACTGCAACGTGCAGCAAGCCGTTATGAAACACGACTCCCCCTATGACGAAATGATTGGCAACCCACCTAAAAGCGCAGAACAAATGGCGTTGCCATTTAGTATGCAGTTACCTTATTAGTTATTTATGTTGCTAGCGTTGTCGCTGCCCCGTGATACGTGGACTGCTGCCAAGGCGAGGCCCTAAATCACAGAAGCTTAGTCTCAGTAGCTTAGTCTCAGTGGCCTCATCTCAAGGCTGTTTTATCAAGGCTTTAGCCAAGGCTCTGCTGCGGCGCGCATATTAACTTGTGTGTCTAATCGTTTAGCCAACATATAAAGCCCCCCTAACTTGCGATGAATAAACAAGGCATCAACCGGCGGTGTGTGCCAAAAATCATGCTGCATGGTTAATGCTACGCCTTTATCATGCAGTCTTGGCAACAGGTCACTATTGCCGAAATCATAGGGGCCGTCTTCTCTAATAGCTTCACACGCTTCCATTCCTAATGCGACAACAAGGTCTTGCTGTGCATCACTATGCTCTTGGTTTATTAAGCCAATCTGTAGGGCGGCGTGTTGCATGTCTTGTTTATTGCCGCTGGCCGCACTTTGAAGCAGTACTTGGTAGCCCATCGCAATGTTATCGGGTACTTCTCGCGTGGCCCCGAAATCCAGCAATACCCATTGCTGAGTATCTTCTTTATATCGATAGTTGGCTAAGTTCGGGTCGCTTTGAAGCAGCCTGAAGCCAAATATCTCGTTAAAAAATAATTGGAATAGTGACGTCATTAACCGGTTGCGAGTTTCTTGGGGAGCGTTCATCGCCGCATCAAGGGGGCTAGCTTCGATGAAGTCCATTGTCAGCACAGAATCGGTAGTTAACTGTGGATGAACACTGGGAATAACAAATTGGTGGGAGAACTCAGTATCATTATGCTGCGCTACCGCGTCTTTGTAGCGCGTTAGCATGCTGGCTTCCCGATGATAGTCGGCCTCTTGGTGAAGTTGAACTTTAGCTTCTTCTAACAGCGGGCCAATATCTAACGAACGCGGCACCAAACCTGTGAGTTTGATGAGGGTTGCTACATTATCTACATCGCTACTGATACTTTTACGTACACCAGGGTATTGTACCTTTGCGGCCAGCATTTTCCCGTCCATAGTAATCACTTTGTGTACCTGACCAATGGAGGCGGCGGCTACGGGCGCATAAGAAAAATACAGTAAATCATCATGCCAACTTTCGCCCCATTGGTGGTTTAGTGTGGCATCTAATTGGGCTTTTGGCATAGGGTCGGCATCTTCTCTCAGCCTGGCTAATATAGTAGCAAGTTCTGGCGGTAAAAAGTCGCCAGTGTCCATAGAGATAAGCTGGCCTAGCTTCATGGCGGCACCACGCATGGTGGCGAGTTGATCGGCAATATTGGAAATGTTTTTCGGCGTCAGTAACAATGAGCTAAGCGCAGGGCGCTCGCCTTTTATCCATTGGCTGGCACCATTGGTAACAACATTACCCGCAATTTTGCCTGCCAATGCACCCAAGCGCCCTACTCTCCCAATACGTGAAGACGGTACTGCTCGCGCTTTTCGTTCATCGATATTTTTTGCCATGAAGTAACCTTGGAAGCCTTTAATCTTTCATGAAGCACAAACAGCTTCATTCAATGAAGCCCAGTATTTGAAGTTCAGTCTGTAAGGCCCGAACTTTAATATTAATACGCTAAAGTATGGTTGGTCGATTACTTCTTAAATTTTTGTAAATGGCTTAGTTATCTGGCGTCGCAGTAAGGTGTTAGGAAGCTGTAGCCACGCTACCAGTCCTTAATCTACCAGTGCTCAGTCTAGAGGCTTAGACTATCTGAGCTACCATTTGTAGTATAAGGCCAACTACGCTACCTACTGCAAACCCTACCCAGCCATTTTTTGTCATATAACGAAATAACGCTGCGCCAAAGATGCCACACCATAACATGGCAGAGTAAACCGCTATCATGCCCTCACCCGTGCCGCTGTTAGGCAAAAACATCATCACAATGAAGGTAAGCGCCATGGCGCCGCTAAGCAGCACCCACATAATATTCTTGTTGTTGGAAAACGCATTGGTGGTGGTATTGTCGCTCATGGAAAGTCCCCATGGTATAAGTTAAAAGCATGCCCATCTTCGTGCCCTTTTTATAAAAATCGACATTCATCTATTGATACAAAAGGATTGATACAAACCACTTGATATAAAAGCAGGGTACTAGGTTAACTTAGGCGATATTGATACAAATGGGAATAAGACTTCAGGGGGATACAAAAAAGCACTGCGAAGTGGCAGTGCTTTAAATCAGTAACAGGAAGTTGAATAAAGATTAAGTAACGGGTACATCATGCGGTCAGCGCATTAATGATGTTCGTTATTAAATTCCACTTCCAGCAAAGTCACGTTTTCGGTGAAAGTCAGGGTTTTTAAAGGCCCATTCCCTTCTACATTTAACGTATTAACCTGTGTTGGCCACAAATCACGTAAAGCATCGTGACGAATCATCAAACCATCTAACTCTGGCGGTTGAGCGGTTTCTTGGTACACCCAAAAGTGATTACCATCTAACTCAAAACCTACCAAACCTAAATCTAATGATTTTTCCTCACCGTTTAACAACGCAAAATGGTTGCTTACGTAATCAGCGAACGCTTGCTGGGTTTTCTCTTCTTCCATAATGTCGGCGTGCTTATCAAACAGTACTTTTACGGCGTGCTCGGCATCGTGCAGGTTAAAGCGATGCATTACTTCAATGTTTTGCGTTCTAGGGTTGAACAACACGGTAGTAATAGCAGCTTTAACTTGGTGCGCGTTAGCCCAAGTACTGAATAAGCCGGTACATAAAAAAACGGCCACAAGCAGCGCCGTTAGGCCCTGCTTGTGGTTTTTAGCAGATAACTGAAAAGGCATAACCTTAGTTGTCATCTTCGTCTTCGTCATCGTCGGTCTTTAGCTCGGTTTTTACATCGTTCATTAGATCGCGATACTCGTAAGTGTTACGAGGCTTAGACTTGTACGCTTCAATACGTGAAGGAATGATTTGACGCGGATAGTGGTTGTTTTCAACATCTACGTCAGCCGTTTCCCAATGTGGGTCAACCGTTACGCTTACTAGCTCTTTGCCCTTTTCGGTGACAATAAGCTTGCTTACCGCTTTCGGTGTACGACGCCAAATTTCAGCAGGAATACGCATTTCTTCGGTTGTGCCGTCTTCAAATGCTAGCTCAAGAATAATCGGCATAACTAAGCCGCCCTTGTTGCTAAAGTCGAGTACGTAGTAGTTTTTGTCTTCACGAACTGCGCGTTCAAACGCTTTACGTTCCCATGGCTCAAGTTTCTTCAAGAAACTACGGTACTTGTTGCGTTCTTTGTTGGTTACTGTGTAACGGTCGTTTTCGTCATAGAAATCATTGATATCTTCGAAACGGTCTACCCAAAGCTCTTTCCCTTCTTCTTTGTTACGAATGTCGGTAAGTGACTTAGGCTTATCGAGTTCGGCTTCACGCTCACGGGCGAAATCAATATCAGGATCTTCAGTGTTCAAACGAAGTTTGTAAACGCTATCTAGGCTGATATCAACGTGGTCAGTAGTGTAAAACCAACCGCGCCAGAACCAATCTAAATCAACACCAGAAGCTTCTTCCATGGTGCGGAAAAAATCAGAAGGTGTAGGACGCTTAAACATCCAACGCTGTGCATATTCTTTAAAGGCGAAGTCGAACAAATCACGGCCAAGAATGGTTTCACGAAGAATGTTCAGCGCTACGGCTGGCTTAGTGTAAGCATTAGGGCCTAATTTAAGGACCGAATCAGACTGGGTCATAATAGGTACTTGGGTTTCAGACTTCATATAGCTAACAATGTCACGTGGCTCAACGCCCCATGGAATCGTAGGATCCCATTCACGTCCTGCAACACCGTCTAAGAAGCTGTTTAAGCCTTCATCCATCCATGTCCACTGACGCTCATCAGAGTTAACCGTCATAGGGAAGTAGATGTGACCCACTTCATGAATAACTACGCCAATTAAGAAGCGCTTTTCTGATAGTGAATAGGTACGAGAACCATCGTCACGAAGCTCGGTACGTGGGCCGTTAAAGGTGATCATTGGGTATTCCATACCGCCAACTGGGCCATTGACTGACTGGGCAACCGGGTACGGATAATCAAAACTAAAGCGGCTATAAACATCCATAGTATGAATGATAGATTCAGTAGAGTACTTCTCCCAAAGCTCGCCACCCTCTTTCGGGTAGAAAGACATCGCCATGACTAACGGCTGAGTGTCACCACCTTGCTGGTAACCACGGGCATCCCACATAAATTTACGTGACGAAGCCCATGCGAAATCACGCACGTTGTCAGCTTTAAAACGCCATGTTTTTTGCTTGTTGGTGCCTGCTTTTTCGTTCTCTAGCGCTTCTTCAGCGGTAACAACGAATACAATACGGTCAGCATCTTCAGCTTCTTTCAAACGGTTACGCTGGGTTTTCGTTAGTACGTCATCAGCGTTTTGTAACTCACCGGTAGAAGAAACGATATGGTCGGCCGGAACCGTAATATCCACTTCGTAGTTACCGAATTCTAAAGTGAACTCACCACGGCCAATAAATTCTTTGTTCGTCCATGCTTCGTAATCGGTGTAAGCCGCTAGACGAGGGAACCATTGGGCCAGTAAGAAAATATCGTTGCCGCCTTCACGTTCGTCATCTGGGAAATGTTCATAACCCGCACGAGCAGAAACCGCGTCTTCTTCAACAATATTAAACGCAAAATCGATATCGAAAGTGACGTTATTTTTAGGTTGAAGCGGTTGCGCTAAATCTACACGCATTAGCGTACCAACGATAACGTGGTGTAAATCGTTACCTGCGCTATCTTGCACCCGTGAAATGGTGTAACCCAATTCGTTATCGTCAACAAACTGTTGGCGGCGAAGTGCAGCCATGCTCAACTGGGCAGGTTTACCACCACTTGCAGATTGTGTTGCAGGCCCACGATTACCAATGCCACCAAACGTAGTGGTAAGGGCTGACATAGAATCGTCGCGGAATTTATTCTGATCCAATTGGATCCATAAATACTTCAACGTATCTGGTGCATTGTTGTGGTAGGTAATGGTTTCACTGGCTTCGATACGGCGTGTATCTTCAATCAGTTTTACGTCAATGTCGTAATCTACTTGTTGTTGCCAATATTGATGACCAGGCTCACCTGCTGCGTTACGGTATACATTAGGGGTGGGAAGAGATTCGTCTAGCTGACGGAACTTATCTTCAAAATCGCCTTTTGTTTGATTTATTGCTGCGTTGGCGAAAGGAAGATAGATCAGCATAGACAACACTGGCGCTAGCCAGAAAAGCTGTCGTTGGGGCTTACTCATGAGGTTTCCTAGTTATTTTTATAATAAAATAAGCGTAATAGTATATAAGCCTCTTTATCTTAATCCCAGTTTTTGGCCGTAAAGTCACCCTATTTTAACGCAAAAAACTGTAACATAACGTTTGTTTAAAAAGATAAGTGTCGTATTCTTAAACCCCTGTTTTCTTGCATCATCTTCTTATGAACCGTCTCAATTGGCAGCGTGCCGTAATTAAAGTAGGTAGCGCCCTTATTGCGCCAAATGGCGATGCGTGTAGCGCCCGCTTTTTATTAGCTCTAGCGCGCTTTATCACCATTAGTCGTGAATCCGGCAAAGAAATTATTTTAGTTTCCTCGGGCAGTGTGGCTGCGGGGCGAAGCAAAGTGAAAATTCGCCACAATGCGTCTATTGCTGAAAAGCAAGCGATGGCAGCCATTGGTCAAACTCAAATGATGGCAAACTGGCAACGTTTTTTCGACTTTCCCTGTGCGCAGGTTTTACTTACCGCTGACGATCTTCGCGATCGTACTCGGTATGTAAATATCAAAAACACCTTAAGAGAATTGCTGAACCATGATGCCCTACCTATCGTTAACGAGAACGATACCGTGGCGGTGAACGAGCTAAAAGTAGGTGATAACGACAATCTTGGCGCGTATACCGCGCTAGTGGCTCAAGCAGATACTCTTATTATTTGTTCCGATATTGATGGCTTGTACACTGCCGACCCCCGAAAAGATCCAGACGCCACATTAATTAGTGAAGTGCACAATATTGATGAATCGATTTATATACTGGCAGGTGGTGCGGGGACCTCAGTAGGTACTGGCGGCATGCGCACTAAAATTGAAGCGGCGGACAAGTGTACTAGTAGCGGTATTCAAACCATTATTGTAAATGGTAGAAAAGGTGCGTCCTTTGATGCCATGTTAAATGGTTATATTCCAGGTACCTTGTTTCACGCTAGTAACTCGCCGAAAAATGCTCGCCGACTATGGCTGACGCATACCCTTAAAACCTGTGGCCGTATTCACGTAGATGAAGGCGCGAAAGCCGCCTTGGTGGATCGCGGGGCGTCTTTGTTACCTTCAGGTATTACGAGTGTTGATGGTAATTTTAACCAAGGGGAAGCGGTAGAAATTTGCTGTAACAACCAAGTTGTCGCAAAAGGCTTAGCCCTTTATAACGCGCGAGACTTAATGCTGATAAAAGGGAAAAAGTCGCAGCATATTGCGGATGTGTTAGGTTATGAAACAACCGACGTAGTTGTACATCGCGACGACTTGGTTTTACTTTAATTTCCTCACTCTTTAACTAACGGGATAACGCCACGCATGACTGATATCACTCCATCGCTTAACGATTACCCTTATCACCTTGAAATTGCCACTCGCTGGCAAGACAACGACGCCTATGGTCATATTAACAATGTGATGTATTACAGCTTTTTTGATACCGCCGTAAATCGCTTTTTAATTGACGAGGGCGGCCTTAATATTCAAGAAAGTAGCGCTGTCGCTTATGTAGTCAGTAGCCAGTGCCAATATATTACGCCAGCGGCTTATCCAGAAACGATTTACGTTGGGTTAAGGGTGATAAAGTTAGGCCGAAGCTCGGTTACTTACGGTTTGTCGGTTTATGCCGGTGAGGCTAAACGCCGGGTGGCGCACGGTCAGTTTGTGCATGTATTTGTGGACAGACTCTCTGACAAAGCAGTGCCTATTCCCGTTAATATTAAAACCGCCCTTGAGTCTATTTGCGAGTCTATCGGTGAGGCAGACAATCAAGGAAATGCCGGTGGCCAATAGTCAAGCCGCCCAAGCAGGCACTAAAAGCACGGGAAAACAAACTCATAAAAAGCTAATGGGGGTTTTTCTTGATGCTGAAACCTTTAGTGCAGATTTACTGAATTCAGACACCATCGATACGTCGTTGCTTAATAGCCTTAATGTTGAGTTAACTTGCTATGACAACACCCTTCCAGAAGAGGTGGTCGGCAGAATAGCGAATGCCGATATCGTGTTGACTAACAAGGTGGTATTGAATAGCGACGCCCTGCAACAAGCCAAGGCGCTAAAGTATGTGGGTGTAATGGCAACAGGTACGAACAACGTAGATAAAGATTACTGCCAGTCTCACAATATTCACGTGCAGAATGTGGACGGTTATGGCACCGACAGCGTTGCCCAACATACCTTAATGTTACTGCTTAATTTAGCCACTGCATTTCCTCAATATCATAACGATGTGAATAAAGGTAAATGGGCAACATCGCCGCACTTTTGCTTAACCGAACACCCTATTGTAGAGCTTGCCGGTAAGCATGCGGTTATTGTTGGGCATGGAGATTTGGGTAAGCGAGTTGAAGCGCTATTTAACGCAATGGGGATGAAGGTGAGTATTGCAGCGCGGCCTGGTGGGTCTTTACCAGAGGGGCTTTCTTCTGAGGAGCGCATCGATAATAAGCGCGACCCACGACCTTCACTGGAATCATTGTTACCTAGCGCTGATGTAGTCAGCCTGCATTGCCCACTCACTGATGATAATTATCACCTTTTCAACGAAGTTCGGTTGTCGTTGATGAAACCCACCAGCTTTCTTATTAATACTGCCAGAGGTGGGTTAGTTGATGAAGACGCGCTGGTGGCTGCGCTTAAAAGCGGGCAAATAGGCGGCGCGGCGGTTGATGTTATATCTCAAGAGCCTCCTCGGGCAGATCATCCTTTGCTAACGGGCACTATCCCCAATCTTATTGTTACTCCTCATACGGCGTGGATGGCGAATGAGTCCCGTCAGCGCTTATTCAACAAGGCAATAAACCATTTAATGCAGTTTATAGATGATCAAACATGAACAATGGTGTGCTCTTTGCCATTTGTACGCTTATTTGGGGTTCAACATGGATTGCCATTACTTATCAAATAGGGCATACCGCTGAGACCCTAGCCGTTGCGTGGCGATACACTTTAGCAGCGCTATGTTTAGGGCTATTTTGCGTAGTACGGGGCTTGCCGTTTAGATTGCCGCTACACATTCACATTAAAATGGCTGGAGTTGGCTTCTTTCTTTATTGCCTAAACTATACCCTGCTCTATATGGCACAGGCGCATATAATCAGCGCGTTACTCGCCCTTATGAGCTCCAGCATTATTTACTTTAATGTGGTGCTTCGCAGGTGGTGGTTAAAGCAGCCTATTCGGTTAGAAGTGGTGGTGGGTGCTACGTTTGGGCTGGTCGGCATCGTGTGTATGTTTATACCTGAGTTCTCCAAAGTATCCATGGATGCAGCTTTAGTGGCGGGTCTTTCTATCGCGTTTGTTTCTTTTTTTAGTGCATCCATAGGCAACGTTATTTCAGAGCGGATCCTCACTTCAGGCACGCCGGTTATTCAAATGAATTTTTACGCCATGAGTTATGCCATGGTGATGCTTTATATTACCGCGTGGGTCACAAACGAAACTTTGGTTGTTCCAACGGCGCCCGAGTTTTATATTTCGCTGCTTTATTTGGCGCTTTTCGGCTCGGTGTTGGCGTTTGGTTCTTATATGAAGCTGCTGAAGCAAATAGGCGCCGACAAAGCCGCTTATGTGGTACTGGTTTACCCCATTGTGGCGCTGGTTATCTCCACATTTTTTGAAGGTTATACGTGGAGTTGGCTGTCTGTACTTGGCGTAGTCGTGGTGCTGGTGGGCAACGCCATCGCCATGGGAAAAGTCCCCATGTTTATGCGTCGACCACCCCTAAGTAACTAAGTATGGAGTAGCTAAGTATGAAGTAGCTAGGCATGATTTAAATGTATTACTTAAGTGCATTAATTTTTTGATTCAGTTCATACGCCGGCTGGGTCACTATGGCTTCCAACGTTTCTACTCGCTCCACTAACGCGGCAATTTGCTTATCTTTTTTCTCAATTAGCTGCTGGTGCTGTGTGGCTTTGCTAGCAATAAAAGGATTGCTACACGTGCCACTCATCCAGTCGTTGAGGCGCCATTGAAACTTCGCATCTAAGTAACTAGCGCCTAGAGCGATGGTAGCGATAAAGCCAATAAGTAAAAAAATGCTTAAGGTAGACATAGTGTGCTCCAAAGTAAAAGTTTGTACCCGATTTTGTACCTAATTTTGTAACCAATAATGGTGTCTCGATAACACCCTTCATACTTACTAGTCTTCAGGCTTCAAAAAAAATTACAGATAGATGTAATTTTTTTCGCTTACCCTAGACTACACAAAATAAGCACTGATGATTTCTGTCATGACATGCATCTAAAAAAAGTAAGTGGGTGGCTTGTAACGTAAAAGTCGATAATGCAGCGCAGTTAATAATAAGAAATACTGAGGACGAGAGATTGGGGCAAGGATTTGAAGATGTGTTTGCACAGTACGGCAGTCTATTAAGCCGTGTGGCAAACAGTTACGAGGCTAACCACGCGTTACAGCAGGAATTGCTACAAGAAATAGCCATTGCTGTGTGGCAGGGGCTCGTACGCTTTAAAGGCGATAGCAGTGTAAAAACCTATATTCTAAAAATAGCCCATAACCGCGCCGTTACTCACGTTGCCAATCAGGTGAAGCGCATCGATACAGACGAATACAATGATGACGTTGTTATTGAGCAAGCGTCGCAAATTTCCCCTGAAACCGCCACCAGCCAGCAACAATCACTCACACGATTACTCGTTAAAGTACGAGCTCTCGCGGTACAGCCACGCCAAGTACTTACCCTTTCTTTAGAAGGCTTATCTTACGATGAGATTGCAGATATATGCGGCCTCACTAAATCGCATGTAGGGGTTATTTTAAAGCGTGCTAAAGCAAGTGTATTGGAAGGAAACTCTAATGAATGATAATAACAAACGTGCCGATAAGGGCAGTGGCAGTACAAGTGACAACGACCTCAGCGCGTTATGGCAAGCCCAACCGGTTTCGAATGTAGATTTGGATGAGGTGAAAAAAACGTTTAAAAGCCAAACAAGAAAGCAACGTTTTTACATAATGGTAGATTGCCTCTCACTTATCCCAATGGTATGGATGTTTTTGTATTACTGGAGTGAGTTCCCCCCACTGGTACGCATGTTGAATATTGGTCTTATTGTTTTCATTTTACCTTTACTTGGCTATCAGCTATGGCTTAGAAGAGTGGCTGCGTTTGGCAGTAACGCGCAAACTAACAATCATGTACAACAATTGAAAAAGCAGTTTAAAAACAATGCGCGTATTGCCTTTATTAATAAACACTCTGCCTGGGTAGCCGTACTTATTGTTATTGCCTTTAATGCGATATTTACCTTGGCTAAAGCAGCTGAAGAAAGGGAGTATGGGGTGGTAGTGCTGGTAACGGCAATCACCGCTGGCATCATGGCAGTATGGTATGTGTGGGCGCATCGCAGGCAAAAGCAATTTGAAAAAAAATTAACAGCATTAAATGACATGAGTGATGGTGGTTAGCCATTGATAAAGGCTTATCGAATGAATGCCCCGCAACAAAGGTCATTAGCAATGACCGCTGTATTCTTATTCTAATAACGCGCAGACAACGCTATGAGCGAGCCGCGTATCTATTCATAATCAGCCCGACTTATTGTCGAGTAGAGGATGGCCTGCCGATACGCGTTTTAGTAGTGAACTAATTTTTCGCTTTCTCAACCTTAGAGATAGCAGCTTCGCCGTCATTAGCATTGCTGCCTTCATTGTTGTTTCCATCACCCCCATCATCTTCAACACGATCTTCACTATCATCATCGTCTTCTTCCTCACCCAAAAAGAATTCATAGTATAAATCTAAGGCGAATTCAGACTGATCTTCAATGGTGGTTTGTACCGCTTCTAAAAACAAACGAGGCAACAAGCGGTATCGCAATGCTAAATCGGGTGGATCTTGCCTACGGCGAAGTGTGCTGCTTGAGTCGTTATTACTTAACCCAACATCCACATTGTATACCGCCGTTAACCTGTCGTTAATTTGCCCGGTTACCGATAATTTATTCTCGTTAGTGCTTAAACTGAAATCATCAATACCTAGCGCTTTTCCAACTTGTCCGGTTAAGGTTTTGGTATTTGAAAGGCCAAAGCCCAGCAGCAAAGCAGTGTAGTTAGGATCTTCGCTTTCAGCATCTGGCCCCGAACCTGTTAGCAAATACGAGAGCACGTTTTGTTGATCCATCGAAGGCTCAGAGAACAAATTGATACTCGGGGAATCGGCTGCGCCATCTATTCTAATACCGGCAATAACGTCGTCATCGGTTTTGTCTGGGTCCCGAATGGCTTCAATCAGTAGCATGGGCTGATCGATAGGGCCGTTGAATTGTACTTCTCCCGTTTGAATAATAAGTTGCTGCCCGTAGGCGTTGTAACGACCGTTGAGTATTTGTAAATCACCAAAGCCGACTAAAGCAGGTTGGTTATTCACTTTCACGCCGCCGTGTAAACTTGCCGTTAAGCCAAAGGCTTCTAGCTTAACTTCGCCGGTTTTGCCCTTGTCGATATTGACCATGACAGAGGCATGCAGAATATCCAAAGCCTCTTCAGTTGGTGGTTCGCCACGAAGGTGAACATCTTTAGAAGGCGAAACCGCACTTTCAGGCAAAGATTCAATTTCAATACGCGCCCAAGGAATATTTATACTACCTGTGACATCTACTTTGTCAGCAGTCGCGGCTACTTTTAAATCCGGTGACACCCGCAAACGCATATTAGGTTGGCGCACCTCAAACTTGTCACCTTTCAAATTAATGTTAGCGCTTGGCACATCAGACCAATTCACATCACCATTTACTGCGCCTTTTCCGCCACCCAATAAAAACGTGCCGTCGAAGTTCGCTTGCTGACCATTCAAGGTAATAGATTGAGTCCAATCTTCTAGCGATACAGGCGTATCTTGGATATCTACCGCCCCATTTTCTATCTTTAATTCGCCGGTAAGTTCCGGAGCGTCTACAAACCCGGCTAACGTAACATTGCCATTCATTACACCGGTAAGAGTACGAATCGCAGGAGATAGTGGTTTTAATGGCGCTACATCGATATTCACTAATTCAATGTTACCGCTGATAGGTTTGCGCTCTTCAAACACAGAGGTATTAAAATTGACGGTGGCATTGCCTAAGTCTTCACTAGCAATAAGCGACTTTGACTTAAGCTCGCCTTGTTTAAAGGTGCCCGTTGTTTCAACGGAATTCACCATTATGGCTAGCGGGCGCTCTTTCCCTACTTGCCAAGTGGCAGGAGATAAAGATGCCGTAAATGTAGCATCAATGGGATCGGCCTGGGAATATTGGCCTTGAGTTTTAAGTGACAAGGTGGCCGGTGCAGCGGCTGCTACCATATCTGGTGCAAGCTCGTGCGCCCATAAGCCAACAGGCAATGCTTTGGCCCATATATTCCACTGTGCTTTATTTTCTTGGTAGTTCAAACTACTAATGCAAAGCTCGCCTTCTTCTCTAGAGTTCCAACAATGTTCGCCAACCTTTGCACTAAACGGAACCGTGCCGACTTTAAGAGAAAATGGTGATGACAACGCCCACTGCATGTTGGCCAGTTTGAGCTTGCTTTGTTCAACCTGCCCCGCCCAAGTATTGTCTTGCCATTTGCCCGCAAGGCTTAGGGCAACCCTATGTTCCGGTAGGGTTACATCAAGGTCGACCTTATGATTAGTGTAGGAACCATCAATAACGATATCACCATTAATCTCACCTTGCTGAGCGGCTGCGCTTGAAAGTTCTGGAGATATGTTTACGTTAGCAAAATTAAGTGCGCCTTTTGCTATGGGATTAGTCCAGGGGCCTGTGGCTTTTATATTCCCGGTCACTGCCCCAGATACTTCTGGGTAGAGGTTGGCAATTGCTGCCACATTAAGGTCAATATCAGCGTTAATGTAACGCTTATTAAGCAGCTGCCCTACCACATCAATTTTATTTTCGGCTTGTTTAACGGCCAAAGACGCGACTAGCAAATCGCTTGGGCCTGAGTAAACAAAAGAGCCAGTCATCGAGAAGGGCTTGTTTTGCAATATGCCTTTAAGATCTAACTCCCGAATACTGACTTGGGGGCCTTTTTCTGTGTACTGCATCACACTGGTAAAACCTCCCTCTAATTGCGCTGGTGCGTACTCAGAAAACTGAACCCCAGAGACCTTGGTAAAGGTAGTATTTCCTTCCCAAGAAATTGCTTCATCTAAGTATAGGGTGCCGGTATTACTAATGCTGCCTTCCAGCGCTTCAATCTTAGCTTCGTTCACATAAATGTTGTGTTCTTTAAGCACGACATTAAGCGCTACCGGAACTTTGCCTATATCAGGCAATGTAGCGGCTGCGCCGCCATCTAAAATATAGTCACCCATGGTGCCATTCAACGTTAGCGCGCCATCATGCAAGGTGCCAGATTCCATAGAGGGTAAGGGTTGCTCCTTCCACGTTGCGCTAAATGAAATAGGCAGGTTGTCGTTAAGCACATCGGCAGATAGATTCACTTTTGCATTCATAGCCCCTTCAGTTTTAAGGTCAGCTTCTAATGCCGCTAGCGAGCCTGAAGCATTAAAGTCTACTTGTTGCTGTTGGTCGCTTATTAGGCCATTACCGTTTAGCGATATTGACAATGGATAGGCACCATCAAGAGTGATGGCGATGTCACCGTTAAGCGTCCCTTGAGGGTGAACCATATTTAAATTGGCCAGTGACACACTGGTATTAGCAAACTCAAAATCTTTAAATGCAAAAACCGATATGGTTTGCACAGATTCGCCTTGGTTTAAGGTGCCATTGGTCAGTGAAAACTTGCCAATTTTGACTGGAATAGGCGATGAAATAGTGGGAAGCTCGGGTGCCGTATATGACAGTGAATATGTCTTTGATAGTGTGCTAGCGTCAGCGTTGTTTGGGTTATTGGTTGGGGGGTTACTAGCCGTGGAGGCAGGGCTGGGGTTAGCGCTATTACCCGAGCTGTTTGCTTGGCTGGAAGGCGCGCTATTTGTACTTGCTGTATTTTGCGAGACGCTTTCAGCTTGATTCAGTGTGACCACCAAGTCTGCCAGTGATAACGATGATATTGCCAATCTTTCTTCGCCCGAAAAATCCGCTAGGGTTAACTTCCCTAATTCAATTTTCTGGCTAGGCATAGTAAGCGCGAAACGCTCAATCTTGGCTTGGTTTACTTCAATGGGAAGCGGCAGCGCAAAGCTTCCAGTTTCTTGTGTTGTTTCAGTTTCAGGCGCAGCGCTTAACTGCTCAACAACAATATCGTTGGCGTTGATTTCATTAACGCATACCCTAGGTTCGAAAATACACCGCCAAGTTACATCTAGATAAGCATAGTCAACGTTTACTCTCCACTGCGCATTTTCCCACTTAACGTGTGAAATAGTGAGGTTGTCAGCAAGACCACCATCAATACTTTCAATATTAAGTCCACTCACTACATTGTTAGCAATAACACGAATGGTTGGCCCACCTAATGGGCTGATCAACAAACCATAAATGAAAACTACAATAAGTACTGGGGTAAGTAAAATAAGTGAAATGGTACGCTTTTTCATAACTCTGGCCCCAACATCAAATGCAGTTGCCATGTTTTTTCATCTGGCGCAAAACCACGTGCCACGTAAACTCGAACAGGACCTATGGGAGATAGCCAATGAAAGCCCGACCCCACGCTATAAGTGAGTGTGGTATCTAAATCATTGGTGGCTGTACCTGCATCAGTAAAGGCGGCAATGCGCCAATTCTGTGCTATTCGGTAGGCATACTCTACGCTGGCGGTAACCAGATACTTTCCACCTATCGCATCGTTTACTGTTTCACCCGTTTCAGGATCGATAACATCTTCGGTGGGAGATATTTCTCGGTAGTCAAAACCGCGAATACTTTGGTCACCACCGGCGTAAAAACGAAGTGATGTGGGCACTTGAGAGAAATCATTGGTTTTAATTGCGCCCAACTCGCCTCGAATAGAAACCCGATGCACATCCGAAAAGGTACGAATAATCATGCCTTCCATCACTGATTTTACAATATTAATGTCTGAACCAAGGTTATCTCGCCCTGCTTGAGTTAAAAACTGGAAGTAATTTCCGTTATTAATATTAAGGTCGTTATCTTTTGTAATGTAGGTAATAGAGTAGCCCGGCAATATCAATGACGTTGTGGTGTTGTCCGTGTCGCCCTGATCATAAGTTTCTCGTAAATAGGTGATAGAGCCATCATGTTGCCAAGGCGAATTATCTTCTTGGAAATAACGGTGGGCAGCGAGGGATAAAGTCTCACTTTCAATCGAGGTATTACTGTATTCAATAAACTGATAACCCGCTTCGAAGCTGACGTAGTCTTTGGTGATATTTTGCATTGGAATACGATAGTCAGCGGTGACAGATTGTTCAGGTTGAGAGATAAAAATATCGGAAGAAATAGAATGCCCGCGATCGTTTACCCAGGGGCGCTCCCAGCCTAAAGTGACTCGAGGGCCGGTATCGGTAGCAGCACCAATAGAAACATCAAACGCATCACGAGGACGATGTGCTAACGATACTTCAATGGGAACATTAAGCCCTTCTGCATCGCTTACCACAGGGCGCGCGATGACGCGATTAAAGTACCCTGACTGATTTAATGAGCGATTGAAATCTGATAATTTGGCCGACGAATAAGGCTCGCCTTCTTCAAACGGAGAGAGCCGTTTGATAATAGCTTTAGCTTTGTCTTCTCCGACAAACTTTAATTTACCGAAATTATAGCGAGAGCCACTTTGCGCAATTAATATGATGTTGGCTTCTTTTTCTTCCCTGACTAAATCCAACCGCGTGGCTTGCCAATAAAAGTCAAAGTAACCGTTAGACAGGGCGTAATTAAACATCGACGACTTAAATGATTCGTATACAGGCTGGTTGAGTACATCTCCCTGTTTCAATGAAAATCCATTAAATCGACTTCTAAAGTCGCTATCTTCTCGGCCTACCCCAATAATTTCTCGGGTTACGTGTGAAACCAGAAGGGGATCGCTAAGTGAAACGGTGACGACCACCTCATCGTCTCCGGTAACTTCTACCGTCGCATCGCTATTGTAATAGCCGAAGGGTTGCACGGCAGTCGCGACGGTGGCGACAACCTCATCTTGCCAGAAAGGATCATTCAGTAACTCTGTTTCAACATCTAAATTGTTAAGGTGAAGGCGAATATTGTCTTTTAGTTTGTCTTGGTTTATCCCATTAATTTTATAGGTGACAGCATGGGCAGTACCAACGACTAATAGCAATAGTAAAAGAGTGAAAAACTGAAAGACAACACCATGATATTGACGGGGTTTAGCACCCGATATAGACAGTTTCGAGGAAGAAAAAAAACGCGATGGCATTGAGAAATGCGATTCCTTTAAATAGAAAAATACAACAGTGTGAACTCAGCTTCATAAATAAAGCGGCTAAAAAATAGGGTATAAGAAAAATCTACATAGCACCGATGAAAACGAATAATACCATATCTCCTTTATATACTGTGTATAGCGAAAAAAAGCACAACTAAAGTACAGGTTAAAATTAGCTACTTTTTAGTGTATGGTTTTTGTTCGAATGTTAATAATACTTACAATTAAGTTTTCTTTCTGAAAAAGAAATAGTTGTATAGTGATTTTGACTTCGAACTAGTCACAGGATGAATAGTTCTTCTCGGTTTGTGAATAAGCAAAGGAAAATATATGCGTTGTTGTTTTTTACCGTGTGCCAACTCTGTTATCTCCACTGTAGTATTGTTTTTTATTGGTTTAATAAGCTTTTCTGCGATAAGTAGTGAAAGCGCTACTGAACCAACAGAAAGTGTCTCGGCCCCTTTGCCTTACACCGTATTTAGTTCATTACCCGCGTACCGAACCCCCGCGCTTTCACCTAAAGGCGATAAGATTGCGTTCGTAAAAAATATAAATGAGCCAGATGAGTTATCAGTTTTTGCTACTTATGACTTAACCACACACAAGATGCATTATCTTATTCACTCAGATAACGAAAAAGTTAAAATCAACTGGTATCGATGGGTGAATAACGAACGACTAGTGCTTAGTGCCCGCTATGAGAGCCGTCGTGGGAATACGCGGGTATATGACACCCGTTTGTTAGCCATGGACTATGATGCTCAAGGCGAAAGCCCGCTAACAGTGCTTGATTGGCGAAGACTCAAGCGAAGAGCGGCAGACCCAAGCCGTGTGCCCCAGTTTCAAGATAATGTAGTGGATTGGCTACCTGATGATCCTGACCACATATTGATGTCAGTTGACGTTGAAACCTTCGCCCTTCCTTCGGTGTACAAGGTTAATATCAATAATGGAAAAACCTCTAGGATAGAACGTGGAAAGCGTAGTATCAGAGAGTGGATAATCGACAGACAGCACAATGTTCGTATCGGTATAACCCTGGATTACGAAAGCGGTGAGCGACACGTTTTACTGAAAAAAGAAGAAGGTGGATGGCGCACTCTATTTAGCTACAACGCGATGAATGAAAAAGGCGAAGAGCCTATCGGTTTCGGTCTCGACCCGAATATTCTTTACTACCGCGGCTATAAAGGCGATTACAAAGCCCTTTATACGTTAGATCTTACCACCAACGAAAGCACCGAAATTCTCGCAGATGAAGGCTATGACGTAAATGGTAGTTTAATCTATTCTGCAATGACCAATGATGCCATAGGGATTCGTCACGACGGCAGACATTACTGGGATGAGCGCTACGTGGCACTTCAAAATGGGTTAGATGAAGCGCTGGTCGATTATGACAATACCCTTGTTAGCTTTAGTCGGGACGAAAAAACCTACATCGTTTATTCTGAGTCCGACACTATGCCTGGGGCTTACTTTATCGGTAATAGGGATAAGGGCTCATTAGATTTTTTGTTTGAGCAATATCCTCAAATTGAGGAAGGCATGTTGACTGAGCACGAGTTAGTCAGTTATACCGCTCGGGATGACACAAAAATTGAAGCCTATTTAACCTTACCTAAGGGGGAAGGGCCATTCCCTACCATCATCCACCCCCATGGGGGCCCAGGCGCACGAGATTTTAGTGGCTTCGATTATTGGACATCCTATTTTACAAATAAAGGGTATGCAGTGCTTCGCCCTAATTTTAGAGGCTCGCAGGGTTACGGGTTTGACTTTGCCCAAAGCCAAATGAAGAGTTGGGGATTGTCGATGCAAGATGACATCACTGATGCGGCTAAATGGATGGTAGAACAAGGCTATTCAACTGAAGATAATATGTGCATTGTTGGGGCTAGCTATGGTGGCTACGCCGCCTTGATGGCAACGGTAAAAACCCCTGAGTTATTTCAGTGTGCGGTAAGTTTTGCTGGAGTGAGCTCACTAAAACATATCGTTATTCACGCTAGACGATTCGTAAATTCAGATTTGGTGAAAGAACAAATCGGTGATGATTTTGACGACCTAAAAGCTCGCTCACCTTATTACAATGCTAAGGGCATTACGACGCCTATATTAATGCTTCATGGGGAAGAAGACCGCGTTGTTAGGCCAATGCAAAGTCGTTATATGGCTGACGAATTAGACGACTTAGATAAAACCTTCAAGTATGTTGAGCTAGATTCAGGTGACCATTATCTGTCTATTCAAGGGAATAGACATCGCTTTTTTGCTGAAATGGATGCTTTTCTAGATAAGTACTTAAAAACAGAATAAACCTTTGATCACGCTGTATTACTAAAACAGCTAGAGCCGCCAAGTTACACGACTAAATAGCGTGAAACTGGCGGCTTTTTGTTCATCTTTACGTTACACTTCAACCCATTCGGCACGGGTGATTTTTCTTCGATATAAATTAATCATTTCGCTAGCCTACACCAATATCATCCCTTCTACGTTAAATAGAGAACTTATGTCCGATACGAATGAGACCGCGCCTAATGCCGGCCAGCCTCAAGGTAAGCCTCCATTAGGAATAGTGGAATTTGTAGCATTGATGGCTACCATGACATCCCTTGTCGCGTTAAGCATTGATGCCATGCTGCCTGCATTATTGCAAATAGGTGAAACATTAAACGTAGACGAACCACACCATACTCACCTTATTGTGACCGTGTTCTTTATGGGAATGGCTTTTGGCCAAATGTTCTTTGGCCCGTTTTCTGATAGTCGTGGTAGAAGGCTTACCATTTTGATTGGGCTATTTGTTTTTGCGATTGGTACTTTTGTGTGTATGTCGGCGACTAATTTAGAAACCATGCTGGTAGGTCGCGTAATACAAGCCTTCGGAGTATCCGGTCCCCGTATTGCTGCCATGGCTATCATCCGCGACTTGTACGTGGGTGACGCCATGGCGCGGGTAATGTCATTTATTATGATGGTATTCATTCTTGTGCCTATGATAGCGCCTATGGTGGGTCAGGCAGTGATGGCCTTTTTCGGCTGGTTTCATATATTCACCCTATTTTTAATTGTGGCAACGTTAGCCGGTACATGGTTTTTCAGCCGGCAAGGGGAAACCTTACCTAGGCATAGACGTAGACCGTTTTCATTTAAGCAATTTTATCTATCTTCAAAATTCATTCTTACTCATGCAACGGTAATGGGTTACACCTTTGCGATGGCAGGTATTTTTGGTTCGTTTCTCGCGTATTTAAGTGCCTCACAAACCATTTTTCAGGTGTATTACGGTGTAGGCGAGATGTTTCCTTACATATTTGCAGTACTGGCGTTCTCGATTGGTTTAGCGTCTTATTTCAACGGCACCATGGTGATGAAGTTCGGCATGAGAAAGTTGTGTCGCTTTGCGCTAAAAGGGGTTAACGGATTTGCCGTGGTCTATCTAGCATTATTGCTCGCTTATGACGGATTGCCACCACTTGTACTCACTGTCATTACCATGTTCGTTGGTTTCTTTTTTGTGGGGATTTTATTTGGCAACTTAAACGCACTGGCCATGCAGCCACTAGGGGAAATGGCAGGGCTTGGTGCTGCTATTATTGGTTCTCTTTCTAGTCTTTTTTCTGTGCCTATCGCGCTGTTCGTAGATAGCTTTTTAGATGGCAATTTATACCCGATAGGCGTGGGCTTTTTTATCTTCTTTGTGTTGGCTTACTTTGCAGTGAAATACGCAGAGCGGGTTCGCGAAAGCGGGGAATAGGTTTAAAAAAGGAATTCATGGACAAGGACGGTATAAACAGTCAGACATAAAAAAGCCCGACCAAATTGGTCGGGCAAGAGGGCTTATATAAAGCACCTAACGACAGAAACTGTCCTAACCGATGATGGCTTTCATGTCAGTCATGTAGCCACGCAGGGTCTTACCTACTTGCTCAACACCGTGAGTGCGAATAGCTTCGTTAATATCAACAAGGCGCTTGTTTTCAACCTGATTAGAGGTTTCTGACAATCCCTTACCAATAACTGAAGTATCGATAGTAGGCATAAATTTCTCACGCAAAATTGGAATTGCTGCATTCGCAAACAAGTAGTTTCCATATTCTGCTGTGTCTGAAATTACCACGTTCATTTCATACAAACGCTTACGAGCGATGGTATTAGAGATAAGTGGTGTTTCATGCAGTGATTCGTAGTACGCAGACTCAGGTAAGATACCCGCTTCAACCATTACGTCGAAGGCCACTTCTACACCGCACTTGATCATGGCAACTAATAGGATGCCGTGGTCAAAGAATTCTTGCTCGCTGATTTCGCCTTCATAGACGGGTGCATTTTCAAAACCAGTTTCACCGGTTTCTTCACGCCATCTAAGTAGGTTAGCATCGCCATTTGCCCAATCTTCCATCATAGTGCGAGAGAACTCACCGCTGATGATGTCGTCTTGATGCTTTTCAAACAATGGACGAAGCATGTCAGTTAATTGCTCTGACAAATCGTATGCTTTTACTTTAGCTGGGTTTGATAAGCGGTCCATCATATTGGTCACGCCACCAATCTTAAGTGCTTCAGTTACTGCTTCTAGGCCGAACTGAATAAGTGCACCAGCATAAGCTGCGTCAATACCGTCAGCTGTCATTTTCTCAAAGGCAAGTACTGCTGCAACTTGTTGCATACCACATAAGATGGTTTGCTCGCCCATAAGGTCAGATTTAACTTCAGCTACAAACGAAGACTCAAGTACACCTGCACGATCGCCACCTGTAGCACTCGCTAATGCTTTAGCGGTATCCCAACCCTTGTTTTCAGGGTCGTTCTCAGGGTGAACAGCAATCAGTGTTGGTACACCGAAACCACGCTTATATTCTTCACGTACTTCTGTACCTGGGCACTTAGGTGCACACATAACCACCGTAATATCGCTACGGATTTGCTGGCCTTCTTCAACAATGTTGAAGCCGTGTGAGTATCCAAGTGTTGCGCCTTTTTGCATTAACGGCATAACCGCTTCTACAACGCTAGCGTGCTGCTTATCAGGCGTTAGGTTATAAACTAAATCAGCACCAGGAATAAGTTCCTGATAAGTGCCAACAGTAAAACCGTTGCTAGTAGCACGTTTGAAAGAGTCACGTTGCTCTTCAATGGCTGCTTGACGCAGCGCATAAGAAACATCTAACCCAGAGTCACGCATGTTCAAGCCTTGGTTAAGACCTTGAGCACCGCAGCCTACAATGACAATCTTCTTGCCTTTTAAAAACTGACAACCGTCAGCGAATTCTTCGCGTGCCATGAAGCGGCAGCGGCCAAGCTGATCTAGCTGCTGGCGTAGCGATAGGGTATTGAAATAATTAGCCATAAAAATTCCGAACAACATTCATTTTCGTCATTATCAACAACCAACCGTGGCGTTGACGACCTCGTCTATGACGACTTGGAACGGAGATTAAGGGATTTCTTTTGTTTTGGAAAATGATATATTTGCAAGATAATATTGCAATAAGTGAAACACTATGGATTTTCGTAGCCTTCAACTGTTTACACATTTAGCCACCAGCTTGCATTTTGGTGATACAGCGCAAGCTATGTATGTATCGCCTTCTACGCTAAGCCGTGTAATACAAAGGCTTGAAGACGAATTGGGGTGCACCCTATTTAAGCGCGATAACCGTAAAGTGGCGCTCACCCATAGTGGTCATAAACTCCTTTCGTTCTCTACCCAGTCTTTAAAAGACTGGCAACAGCTTAAAATTGATTTACGAGAAGACAGTAACTCATTGCAAGGTGAGATAAGTTTATTTTGCTCTGTAACGGCCAGTCAAAGCCATTTACCTGCCATATTACGTCAGTTTAGGGCGCAGCATCCTGGAGTAGATATTCGCTTAATTACCGGTGACCCCGCATTAGCCATAGATAAGGTAAAGCAAAAAGAGTGCGACCTATCGATAGCGATTTATACGCCGGACTTACCTACAGACTTACATTTCTCCCCTTTGGATAACGTGCCTTTGGTACTCATTGCGCCCCGAGACTGGCGATTAACCCAATTGACTCAGGTAGACTGGACCAAACATCAGGTGATCATGCCAGAACATGGGCCAACCAGACGCATCGCTTACCACTGGTTTGCAGAGCATGGTATCAGGCCCAATGTGTACGCTTCAGTAGGCGGTAATGAAGCTATTGTAAGCATGGTGGCGTTGGAGTGTGGCGTAGGGTTCGTACCTAAAGTGGTGCTTGACCATTCCAGTATGGCAAGCCTAGTCACCCAGATACCGGTAGATGATATTGAGCCATACGGACTAGGCTTATGTTGCTTGCAGGACAAGCAAAACGAACCCCTTATTAACGCGTTTTTGCAGTTAGAACTGGCTCCTTAACCGTTGGTTATAAAGCTATTGGCTACTGAGCTGTTTAATTAAGGTATCTAGTGCCCTGTAACCTAGCGCTTCTGCTAAATGAGCACGGGTGACGGTAGGCGTTTCAGATAAATCCGCCAATGTCCTTGCTACTTTAAGGGTGCGGTGGAATACCCGCATCGACAAATTCAATTGCTTAGCCGCCGCTTGTAAAAAGCGTAAATCGGTATCGGTTAGTTGGCATAAATCAGCAAGCTCACCTGCATTTAACTGTGCATTGGGCTTACCCTGTCGAAGAAGCTGCACCTCCCTTGCCCTTAATACCCTATCCCTAGCCTCTAACATGGAATCAGAGGCAGAGTTTACCGGTGGCGATAAATCGTAACTAGCCAGCCTTGGTACTTCTACTTGTATGTCTATTCTGTCCAATAAAGGGCCAGATAACCGATTTAAATAACTTAACTGTTGTTGTGGGGTTAACCTGTTATCGTCTATATCGCCGGTGGGGCTTGGGTTCATTGCTGCAATTAACTGGAAATTAGCGGGGTATGTGGCGCTCGCCATAGCTCGCGATATATGCACATCCCCCGTTTCTAAAGGCTCTCTAAGTACATCTAATGCACGGCGGCCAAATTCAGGTAACTCATCTAAAAATAATACGCCATTATGGGCTAACGAAATTTCGCCAGGTACAGGCTGCGAGCCGCCTCCGGTAAGGGCAATTGCCGAGCTCGTATGGTGTGGGCTGCGCATATGGCGCTTTAAAAACCGCTCCACATTCAAGTTTTCCCCTTTAACTGAATGGATGGAGGCGACTTCCAGCGCCTCCTGTTCAGTCATGGGGGGTAATAGTGCAAGCAACCTACTGGCCAGTAAGCTTTTGCCTGTACCTTGTGGGCCTACCATTAGCAGGTTATGGCTACCTGCTGCGGCAATGGTTAATGCACGTTTGGCTTGGGTTTGGCCAATAATATCATCCCAACCCATACTGCTAGATGAAGAGGCGCAAGGGCTAAAGGGCTGGCCCTTATTGAGTTTCTTATTATTTGCTAAGTGCTCGTAAACAGATAGAAGATCAAAGGCTGGGTAGCGCGTAGCGTAAGAGACCAACGAGGCTTCAACATCGTTAACTCCCGGAAAAACCAATGGTGTGTCATCGTCGGCGGCAGCAATTAAAACAGGAACAAGCCCACTCACAGGCTTAATTTCACCGTTCAAGCCAAGTTCGCCCACAAAGGCAATATTAAGCACACTGGTATCGGGAAGATAACCAGACGCTACCAAAATACCTACCGCAATGGGTAAGTCGAAGCGACCGCCGTATTTAGGAATATCAGCAGGGGCCAAATTAACGGTAATGCGTTTTGCGGGGAAATCGAAACCGCTATTAATGAGCGCACTGCGCACTCGTTCCCTAGCTTCTTTTACACTGGTTTCCGCCATGCCCACCAACTGAAATGCGGGTAAGCCATTAGCCAAGTGAATTTCTACCGATACCTCGGGGGCTGCTACGCCTTGCCCCGCAAAGGTTTTAACTACTGCCATGCTCATACTTTGTTGCTCTTGAAGGAAGTACCTTAAAGGGAATACTTTAAGTGAGCATGGTAAAAGCTGAAACTGTACTTAGGGCAAGAAGAAGGACTAATTTTCGTTGTAAAAGACCGGCATTTCCCAGTGCCAGCGCAAGGCGCCCAGTCGCATTAATACCGTGGTGGCAAGCGCAACTGCACCGCACCATTGAGCCTCCAAGCCCAAGTACATAGCTAGCCCGTAGGCCATCCCGCCAGCAATACAGGTCGTCGCATAGAGTTCTCCGCCTAATACTAATGGCACTTCTCTGCATATTACGTCACGTAATAGACCACCAAACACCCCTGTAATGGTGCCCATGGCAATGGCGACGGCGATGCCAGTGTCATTGGCTAAGGCTTTTTCAATACCCACTACATTAAATAGCGCTAATCCAAAGGCGTCAGCAATAAGCAAATAGTGATAAGGGAAGCGCGGACTAACTCGTAACCAAATGATAGGAATAAAGGCAGCAATCAGCGTGGTGTAAAGGTAATCGTTATCTGCAATCCAGAATACGGGCACATCTAGCATCATGTCTCGCAATGTTCCGCCACCAATGGCGGTGGCACTTGCCAATACAATAACGCCAAACCCGTCCATCCGTTTTTGATAGGCCATTAGGGTGCCAGAAATAGCACACACGGCTACCCCTGCTAAATTTAACCAGTGGAACCAGTCTATCATTTTATTGCGATACCTTTATTTATCTTGTGAAATACGCTTTTGAGCCGCAAAATACTTGATTTTGGCTGTGGTTTCATGTTATTTCTTTGCCCAATTAAGCATGTAACGGCCAATTCATGTTTAATCGGGGTAAATAAGCCATAGCCCTATCGTACAACCATTCATTTTAGCATTCATCCATGGAATTGGGTGTTGCTCGTCAATTAAATCTGTAAATTCAATAGCATAAGCTTATTGTTTTTATCTGATGTCCTTTGTTTTTACGACAAACGACAGTGTTTCAATGTCAGTGATTAAGCACAGATGCGTAAATTTATGTGTCCGCGCGTCGCGTATTGCATCCCATGTATTGGGCGCTCGCGCACTGTCATGTATCATTCGTCTCGGTATTAATATTTCCGCAAAACGCGGTTCGGGCTTTACGCTCAATTTTTGAAGGATTACTCATGGCTAAGCAACCTGCCGAACATATTTGGTTTAATGGCGAATTGAAACATTGGAAAGACGCGACTGTTCACGTAATGACGCATGCTATTCATTATGGCTCGTCTGTATTTGAAGGTGTACGTGCATATAACACGCCGGATCAAGGCACTTGTGTTTTTCGTTTGAACGACCATAACCGTCGTTTGTTCGATTCAGCTAAAATCTATCGTATGACCATTCCATACACGTTAGATCAAATTAACCAAGCTACCCTTGATATCATTCGTGAGAACAAATTGAAATCAGCGTACATTCGCCCTATCGCGTTTTACGGTGATATTGGCATGGGACTTCAAGTGCCTTTCGGTACAGAAGCTGAAGTTGCTATTGCTGCATTTGAATGGGGCGCTTACTTAGGTGAAGAAGCCCTTAAAAATGGTGTAGATGCGGGTATTTCTTCTTGGAATCGCTTAGCTGCTAACACCATGCCTACTGGTGCTAAAGCCGGTGGTAACTACTTATCTTCACAGCTTATCTCGATGGAAGCCCGTCGTCATGGCTACGGTGAAGGTATTGCCCTTGATACTAATGGTTTTATTAGTGAAGGCGCTGGCGAAAACATTTTCGTTATACGTGACGGCATTGTGGTTACTACACCAAAAACCGCGGCTATTCTTCCAGGTATTACTCGCGATACGTGTATCACGCTATTACGTGACAAAGGCTACGAAGTTCGCGAAGAGAATATTCCTCGTGAAGCCATGTACTTAGCGGATGAAGTTTTCATGTGCGGTACAGCGGCAGAAGTGACGCCAGTACGCAGTGTAGATGGTATTGAAGTAGGTGCGGGCGGCCGTGGCCCAATCACCAAAGAAGTTCAAGATATGTTCTTCGGTCTTTTCAACGGTACTACTGAAGACAAGTGGAACTGGTTAACACCGGTTTACAAGTAATTAATTTAGCTATTTATTAAACGGGAAGGATTTTATGCCCAAGTTACGATCTGCAACGACTACGCAAGGTAGAAATATGGCCGGCGCACGCGCTTTATGGCGTGCAACGGGAATGAAGGATTCTGATTTCGGTAAACCTATTATTGCTATTGCTAACTCTTTCACGCAGTTTGTGCCGGGGCATGTGCATCTAAAAGACATGGGTCAATTAGTCGCACGAAGCGTTGAAGCCGCTGGTGGCGTAGCAAAAGAATTTAATACTATCGCGGTAGATGATGGTATTGCTATGGGCCATAGCGGAATGCTTTACAGCTTGCCTTCCCGTGAAATTATTGCTGATGCAGTAGAATACATGGTGAACGCGCACTGCGCCGACGCCATTGTATGTATTTCTAACTGCGACAAAATCACTCCAGGAATGTTAATGGCGTCATTGCGCTTAAACGTACCTGTAGTGTTTGTATCAGGCGGTCCGATGGAAGCGGGTAAAACCAAGCTTTCTGACCAAATCATCAAACTCGACTTAGTCGATGCCATGGTAGCCGCTGCTGACGATAAAGTCAGTGATTCTGATACCGACGAAATTGAACGTTCTGCATGCCCTACCTGTGGTTCATGCTCAGGTATGTTTACTGCAAACTCAATGAACTGCTTAACCGAAGCGCTAGGTTTATCGCTTCCGGGTAACGGTTCAATGCTAGCGACCCACGCAGACCGTGAAGGTTTGTTCAAAAAAGCGGGTTCGCAAATTGTAGAGCTGTGTAAACGTTACTATGGCGACGATGACGAAAGCGTGTTGCCACGTAACATTGCTAACTTCAATGCCTTTGAAAACGCCATGAGCTTAGATATCGCCATGGGCGGTTCAACTAATACGATTTTACATTTGTTAGCAGCAGCAATGGAAGGTGAAATACCCTTCACTATGAACGACATCGATAGACTGTCACGTAAGGTTCCGCACTTATGTAAAGTGGCACCGTCTACCCCGAAATACCATATGGAAGATGTGCACCGCGCTGGTGGCGTATTGGGTATTTTGAATGAATTAAATAAAGGTGGCTTACTGCATGGTGATGCAAACCATGTGTTAGGTAAGTCGCTTACAGAAGTAATTGCCGATTGGGATATCACTAACCCAGAGAATACCGATGCAATTAAATTTTTCCGCGCAGGCCCTGCTGGTATTCGTACGACCCAAGCGTTCAGCCAAAGCTGTCGTTGGGATGAAGCAGATGCAGATCGCGAAGACGGTTGTATTCGCTCGGTTGAAAACGCCTTTAGCCAAGAAGGCGGCCTAGCTGTGTTATACGGTAATGTGGCAGAAGATGGCTGTATTGTTAAAACCGCTGGTGTTGATGACTCAATTTTGAAGTTCACCGGTACTGCACGTATTTATGAAAGCCAAGATGATGCCGTAGCCGGTATTTTGGCTGACGATGTGAAAGCAGGCGATGTGGTATTCATTCGTTACGAAGGCCCACGCGGCGGACCGGGTATGCAAGAAATGCTATATCCCACGTCATACTTGAAGTCGAAAGGCTTAGGTAAATCGTGCGCACTCGTTACCGATGGCCGTTTCTCGGGCGGTACTAGTGGCCTGTCGATTGGTCACTGCTCACCAGAAGCTGCCAGTGGCGGTGGTATTGGTTTAGTTGAGCACGGCGATAAGATTGAAATTGATATTCCAAATCGTAGCATCAACATCGCTATTAGCGATGAGGAGCTTGCAGAGCGCCGCGCGAAAATGGAAGCCAGCGATAAGCCTTGGCGCCCTAAAGATCGCGTTCGTGAAGTATCAACATCATTGAAAACCTTTGCTGCATTGGCCACCAGTGCGGATAAAGGTGCAGTACGTGATGTATCGAAACTGGAAAATCTATGACCGTTAGCGATCACGACTATCTAAAGAAAATTCTATTAGCCCCTGTTTACGATGTAGCCGTAAGCAGTGAGCTTTCTTACATGTCGTTGTTGTCTGCCGAATTAGGCAATGAAATATTCTTAAAGCGTGAAGATCAGCAGCCGGTAAAGTCATTTAAGTTACGCGGTGCTTATAACCGAATAAGTTCGTTAAGCGAAGCACAACTTAATGCCGGCGTTATCGGTGCTTCAGCCGGTAATCACGCACAAGGTTTGGCGTACAGCGCTAGGCGCAAAGGCATTCAGGCAACTATTGTGATGCCTGAAACGACCCCTGACATCAAAGTTGATGCAGTACGCCGTTTTGGCGGCGACCATGTAAACGTTGTGCTTCATGGCACGAGTTTCGATCAAGCAAGTGGCCACGCGAAAGCGCTTTGTGCAGAACATGGTTATACCTTTGTGCCACCCTTCGATGACCCTGATGTAATCGCGGGTCAAGGAACGGTTGCTCGTGAACTGCTAGAGCAAAACCCTAATCTGGATATTTTGTTTGTTGCGGTAGGCGGTGGCGGTTTAGCGGCCGGTATTGCGGTTTATTTAAAGCAGTTAAAGCCAGAGATTAAAATTGTTGCTGTGGAATCGGAAGAGTCTGCCTGTTTTGCCTTGGCGCAAAAAGAAGGTGCACCTGCTGCACTTGAAAACGTAGGCATTTTTGCCGATGGCGTTGCCGTTAAAGTGATGGGGCAAGAAACCTTTAGGCTGTGTAATCGCCTAATTGATGAAACCATGACGGTAAGCAACGACGAAATCTGCGGTGCTATTAAAGATATCTTTGATGACACCCGCGTTATTGCTGAGCCTGCTGGGGCCTTGTCTGTAGCTGCTATTCGAAAGTATGCCAAGCAGCACGACCTTACGGGTAAGAAGCTAGGCGGCATTTTATGCGGCGCGAATATTAACTTCCATACATTGCGTTATGTGTCTGAACGCTGTGAACTGGGCGAGCAAAAAGAAGCCGTATTTGCAGTGAAAATACCCGAGCGCAAAGGGGCATTTAAGCAGTTTTGTGAATGTGTTGGCGCAAAAGCGATTACCGAATTTAACTATCGTTATGCTAATGACGACGAAGCCCATATTTTCGTTGGGGTTAAATTAAAAGGCGGTCAGCAAGAGTTTCTAAGCCTGCAGAGCGACTTAGAAGATAAAGGCTATCAGTGCTTTAACTTAACCAATAACGAATTAGCCAAACTACACGTTCGTCATATGGTAGGGGGAAGACCACCGGCCATTCTTAACGAGCAAGTATTCAGTTTTGAATTCCCAGAGCGCCCTGGCGCATTGCTAACCTTCTTAAACACCCTAGGTGAGACGTGGAACATTACCTTGTTCCATTACCGCAACCACGGTGCGGCAGAAGGCTTGGTATTAGTTGGGTTTGATATTGCCCCTGAAAGCCGAGACGCTTTCAATGAGCATGTTATTGAACTTGGCTACAAAGTAGATGAAGTAACACAAGATCCTGCCTATAAGTTCTTCTTGTCACAACCATCTAAGTAAAGAGCAAACCGTTTTCGCTTTACCTCGCTTCAAGTTAAGCATGGCTTACCTTGGGGCGAGGTAAAGCGTATTCCAAATCAATAAAAAAGCCGAAGCGTTGTATTTCAACGTTTCGGCTTTTTTGTGGCATCGATAAGAGTCTCTTCAGCGTGCAGCGCTGTAACTAGTTACTAGCTGCAACCACATTGACAAAGTATAGGCTAGTTATGCAATACCACGTTCTCTAGATGCTGGGTCATTTCAGGCCATACTAGCGCCATCACGTCTTCCCGAAGTGCTTCACACTCTTCAGAGTATTTCAGGCTGCCATCTTCGGTAGAGTCTAACCAATGGTTATCTTTTAACGCGCTAATAAAGCTAGAAAGTACGTTCTTATCGTAAAACTCAGGTGAGCTTAGCCCATAAAGGGTAGATAAGCGTTCTGCCACTTGGCGGCTAGTGCGTTCAAGTGCGCCGCGACTTATCACTTTCTCTTTGTCTAAAATAGTTAGCACTACCGCATAACGCTGCAAGGTTTCTTGCATACAACGGCTTAATAACCATGCTGAATGAAACTGCTTTTGCTGGGCATCAGGTGGAAGTAAATCACCCTCTTTAATGCGCAGTAAGCCTTGGTCAACTAATGCATCGATAAGTGCATCTGTGTGTGCAAGGGCTTCATCTTGTGACAAGTGTAAAAATAGCTCACGCTGAAGCAGTGGATACAGTGCGGCAATAAGCTGGAAAACAGAGGCTTTAGTAATCCCCTTATGCGCAAATACACTCGCCATGATAAGGCCAGGCAAAGCGAACAAGTGCAAAATATTATTACGATAATACGTAAGATAAACCGCAGATTTTGGCTGAGGACTAATTAAACGACCATAGTCATCTTCTTTTATCTCGAATTTGCCTAGCTTCAATGTCTCGTCGAATAACGCTTTCGGACTGGCGTCAGGAATAGTGGCGTCGGCACTGAAAGGAACAGTTTTAAACAAGTTAATGAAGTCGCCCATTGCTTGTTTAAGCTCTGCTTCACTCATGGTTTGCGTTTTAGACGACAGCAAACATAGTGACGTCAACGCCATGCCATTTACTGCTGCGGCTCGGTTAATACGCGTCATTACATTGTTTGCGAGCTCGTTTACTGCAGGTGTTAGCCATGCAGGTTTTTTCTCTGGCTCGGCATCACGGCATTCTCGCCAGTTTGGCACATGGGTTTCTAAAAATTGATTCAGCTGAATAGGCTCACCAAAGTTTACATAGCCATGGCCGTAGTTTTTAAGCTTACGAATAGCTGAAAATACTTGCCAGTTAGATTCTTTTTGCTTCTTTGTACCTTTCAATTCGTTAAGGTAGCTCTTCACTTCCATCACGTTTTCATAGCCGATATAAACCGGCACTATGCTAACGGGCCTATTAACCCCTTTCAGCATGGCTTGAATGGTCATAGCAAGCATGCCTGTTTTAGGCGGAATAAGGCGACCAGTTCGACTACGCCCACCTTCAGGATAATACTTAACCGAATAGCCTTTATTAAACAGTAACTCTAAATACTCACGAAATACCGCGGTATACAGTTTGTTACCAGCAAAGCTTCGGCGTAAAAAGAAGGCGCCGCCTCGGCGGAATACTTTACCTATGGGCCAGAAATTGAGGTTTATACCCGCAGCGATATGCGGGGTTACCATGCCTTCATGGTAAATTACGTAGGTAAGTAAAAGGTAATCCATGTGACTACGGTGACAAGGTACGTAAACAATTTCATGACCGTTTGCGGCCAACTCTCGAATACGTTCAGAGTGACCAACACTAATACCGTTATAAATTTTGTTCCAAATTCGGGTAAGTAGGCGGTCGCCGAAACGAATTAGCCCTTCACGATAGTCAGCGGCTATTTCGGTAATATAAGACTGCGCTCTTTCTTTCGACGCTTCGTGAGTGATTTTTTTACTGCGAGATTCTTCCGCCATGGCACGGCGCACCGCATCAGAGCCAAGCACGCTGTTGTTCAATTCTTGGCGCTCTAACAGGGTAGGCCCCGTCATACTTTGGCGTTTACGCTGAAAGTGAGTACTGGCTACACGCACTAATTTATGCGCAATACTTTTGTCGCTACCATGTTGGTTTGACATAGCACGAGCCGATACTGCTTTTGAGTAATTGATAAAATTATCGCGGCCCAAAAATATCACGATAAAGAGCTTTCTTAGCCAACTTGGCGCAGCGTTGTCGGCAATAAGATCGGCTAAACCTGGTGTGCCTCGCCCTGGTGCACGGCCCCAAGTTACAAACACAGGAACGACCTGCAAATCTAATTGATGGTGATCTCTGTGCAAATGAAACAGGTCGGTAAACACATCCTCAATACCCGTATCGTCCGCTTCTGAACGAAAGATAGGCTGGGTTTTGCGTAAAAACAGCGTAGAGGGATACTCTCTTCCGGCTAACGTCAGTGTGTCCGTTGGGCTAGGTAGACCTAGCGCTTCAGTCGACATTCTAAGCGCAAGTTGATCCGTCACCGAGTTTGCTGGAAGCAGGTAAACGATAGGCTTTGATTTATCGATACCAAGCTCAGACTCTACGTTTACGGGAATGCTGTGGGCTTTAACCAGCAACTTAACAGGATAATGAAATAGCGACAAAAGGGCTTTTCGCATCCACGACATGAATTCTGTAATCCTATGAAATTAAAACGGGGGAAGTGTACCACATCTCGTGCAATGTCACGCAGAGGCCGTGGAGCTGTTTGAAAGCGTCATTTGTATAAATTGTCACCTTAGCTATAGATTGAGAGATTTCTTACACTCAGATCAATTGGTGACAACACCTTTATAATGCATTGCCACGTCGCAGCGTTCATAAGCACAACCAAATTTTTGCATGATTTCTTCACAATGAACAAAGCCATTTTTCTCATAAAGATGAATGGCGGCCTCGCACTTCTTATTCGTCAAAAGAAATAATGTATTAAAAGCGATGGCAGGTGCGCTGTTCAACACATGTTGCAGCAAGCCTTCGCCTACTTTCAACCCTCTTGCTTCACTGACCACACCCATCTTAGTAAGTTCGAATACCCCTTCCCCTTTTTTCATTAATGCGCATGTACCAACGATGCCAAAATCTGGATGTTCAGCAAACCAAATGTATCCACCCTTGTCGATAATATTACGCTGAGGGTTGCCAATAACGGCCTCATCAACGGGCTCTAAACGAAACATTTTGGTGATCCACTCTCTATTAATACGGTCAAAGTGAGGGGCTAGCTCGGGGGTATAGTCGAGGTAATGCAACATGACGGAACTCAATGCTCTGATTAAGGCTAAATAAAAGAAAGGTTACTTTATGCCTTAACATCAAACTTGTCATCTCGACGTAGGCCATGTTGAAGGCACATATTCTATTGGTGAGCGCGGTTTCACTAGACTGTCTAGTCAAGCTGACGCTTTCATTTATACGAAAGTTTAATTTTTGTTAATACACCTTTTAATTAGTAAGCAATGTGTCTAGAATCCAGCCTAAATAAGAATATGTATCATTTTTAATACTGTTTAAATTATTATTAAGGAGATTTGCTTGAAACCTGGTAAAGCAATTATTTCTACTGCTGTTCTATTGGCACTTTATGGCACACCTATTTTGGCTCAAGACAAAAAGGTTAAATCGGATGAAAGCGTTGAACGTATTACTGTACGTGGCGCCTTCTTTGGTCAGCAAGTGGCCACAGCGGTTAAAACCCCTACATTGCTAATCAATGTGCCTCAGTCGGTCTCCGTAGTAAGTGCGCAGCAAATTTCAGAACAAGCATTGTTTAGTATCGCCGATGTTATGCAATACACCCCAGGTGTGAGCATTGGACTGGGTGAAGATCATCGCGATCAGGTGACTATTCGTGGTCAAAACACCACTGCCGATTTCTTTGTCGATGGTCTTCGTGACGACGTTCAATATTTCCGCCCTCTCTATAACTTAGAGCGCGTTGAAATCTTGCGTGGCGCGAACGCACTGCTATTTGGTCGCGGAGGCGGCGGTGGCGTGGTTAACCGTGTGACTAAAGTGGCCAGTAGTGCAGAAGATTTCACTACACTGTCTGCCGGTATTGATACCTTTGGCGCAGGTTCTATTAGTGTCGACACCAATAAAGTCATAGATGCTAATAATGCTTTTCGTTTTAACGGTGTATTTGACAGTATTGATAATCATCGTGATTTTAAAGACGGTGAACGTTACGCGATTAACCCTACCTACACATGGCTGGCTAACGACGACACTACGGTAGTGGCATCTTACGAATACGTAAATGATGACCGTTTAGTAGATAGAGGTATACCTTCATTAGATGGTGCGCCGCTGGAAGGCTTTGACGACACTTATTTTGGTGATCCAGACTTCAACAATACTACTCTAGAAGCCCATATTGCTCGCGTTCGTGTTGATCATTCTTTATCGCAATATTGGAACTTGAACGGTACCGTTCAAGTTGCAGATTATGATAAAGCTTATCAGAACTTGTACCCCGTTAATTTTGACGCTGATGCAGGCACAGTAACGTTAGACGGATATCGTGATACCACCGCCCGTGAGAACACCTTAGTTCAACTAAACCTAATTGGTCAGTTTGCCACGGGCGATATTACCCATACATTATTGACGGGTGTGGAATACGGCAGCCAAGATACAGAAAACGCCCGTCGTGACGCGTTTTTTGCTGACAGCCAAGACGATCAAGTCACTTTTACGTTTAGCGACCCATTAGTTATTCCTTCAATGACGCTAACAGACCCAGTAAGGGATCGTGCATCAGATGTCACCTTTACGTCAGCGTTCGTGCAAGATGAAATTAAACTAAACGACAATTGGATTGTGGTGGCCGGTCTTCGCTACGACAATTTTGATATCGATGTGGTAGATAGCATTGAAGTAGCAAACGGTGCTGACGACGGCAACGATGGTTTTCTATCAAGCTCTGATTCACAAGTGTCGCCTCGAGCAGGTGTAATTTACAAGCCAGCGGAATCAGTATCGATTTACGCCAGTTACAGTAAATCGTTCTTGCCTCGTTCTGGTGATCAATTCCTTTCGCTCTCACTTTCAAGCCAAGCGCTAGAAGCAGAAGAGTTTGAAAATAAAGAAATTGGCGTTAAGTGGAATTTATCTGACTCGCTAAGCGTGACAGCAGCGGCATTTGAAGTTGAACGTGAAAACGGTACAGCGCAAGATCCTAACAATCCAGAAGCGTCTATTTTAACTGGTACCGAAACCAAAGGTTTTGAAGTGCAGGTGGTGGGCAAGCTTTCAGAGCGTTGGGCAATCAATGCTGGTTATAGCAACCTAGATGGTGAAGAAATGGGCCGAATTGTAGATGGCACATTGGCGAACCGCGATTTAGCGCAGTTACCTGAGCATATGCTGACGTTATGGAACCAGTATGAAGTAGACGATAAATGGCGTGTTGCATTAGGCGTGATTTACCAGTCTGAACAGTACGCGTCATTAAATAACACCGTTGAACTACCTGACTTTGTTCGCGTAGACGCTGCACTTTATTACGATTACAGCGAAGACGTTAAAATTCAGCTAAATGTGGAAAACCTATTTGATGAGGACTACTTCCCGTCGGCGCATAACGATAACAATATTGCTACCGGCGAGCCGCTTAACGCCCGTGTAAGTTTGCAATATCGATTCTAAGATTAGCAATTAAAAGTCAATAGTATAAGCGGTCAAATGGCCGCTTTTTACATTAAATTTACCTCATTTCGAAGATTTTAAGTAAGATCCTATTGTTCAAATAATATCACTAGGGTATTTTTACCCGCGAAAAATAAAAATCAAGGACGATAAAAAGTGAAAAAACTTGTCTGTATTTCTGTGCTTGCTTCAAGCTTACTAACAATAACCGCCTGTGGTGGTGGAGGTGGATCCGATTCCAATCCACCAGTTACGCCAATTGTTCCACCAGTATCAACAGCCATCGATAAAATTCAAGACGCATCTAATTACACTTCTAGTGAGTTGCGAAGTGCTGCTATTTCTATTGCTAATGAAGACTATGCTGGTAGTAGCGCAAACTCGGAGGTTACTCCTGCCATAGCTGAGGAAGCTTACAACCTATTGTTTGGTGAATCTCAGTTGGTTATTCCCAGTATTGGGGATGAAGACTTCTCCGGTGCAATTGATGCTAGCGGGAATGTAGATGCTACCTATCAGTGCGGTGAAAGGGGAACAGTAAGATATCAAGGTAAGGTTGAGAGCGCCGAGACAATTAAGCTTTCGCTAACATACTCAAACTGCCAGTATTTTTACGATAATATGACCATAAATGGGACTGCAGCGCTCGATGTATTGTCAGTAGATGAAGGTAACTTTCACTTCGTAACATATTTTGGCGATCTCCAGTGGGCGTATGATGACGTTATAACGAAGCTATCTGGCTACGCCTCCTATAAAAACACTGGAACTGATTATGAAACCGGCTATAGCGATACTTTTGAACAGTACATTACCGCGAGAATAGGTGAAAATAGCTATAAATTCGATATGACCTCGAATGAGACCTATAGCTACTCCACGGATACCATTTCAATGGAAGGCGATGTCTATATTGGAAATGCGGGGAAAGTAAAAGTTTCGTTCGACGTTGAAGGTGAATATCCGCCGTACCTGTATAATGCCACCGTATTAATAGAAGGTACGAATAAAGCGGCTTTTATTTTTGAACAGGGTCCAGTTAAATTTGTCGTTGATACCGATGGTGATGATGTCTACGACATGGGTGTTTATTACATTGACGTTTATGAGTTGCTGTATGGAAATAATAACAAAACATTATTTCCGCTAGACGAGCTTTCTCTGCCTCCATCAGCTGGTGCGCCTAATTTAATCTACCCTTGGGGTGATATTTATACTACTACCAACATAGTCGTATCCCCTGGCTATTATGACGACCCTGATAATACCTTTGATGAATTAACAATAAGCTATCGCTGGTATTTAAATGATGTCCTGCTTGAAGCGTATACATCGGACACTTTGCCTGCTTATGTGGCAGCCTTTGGCGACAAATTAGAAGTATCTATGGTGGTCTCTGACGGTGCCAATACTATTGAATCATGGCCGTTGAATATTGTCATTAGCGATAGCCCTACAGAAGTTGTTATCGAAAACCTTCCCGACGAAATTCAAACCGGAGACTATATCGAATTTACAGTTGCGATTAGTGATCCCGACACCGGCGAAACTTCAGCTGGGGTAGCGCTAATTGCTGGACCTGATGGAGTGGTAGTCTCTGATAGCGGTGTAATTGGCTGGCAAGTACCTGATGAGCAATTATTTCCATTGCAATATTTCACATTTGTCTTTTCTGAAGACGGTGCGACTCCAGAAACATATATTGAACGTGTTGTCACCGTTAAGTCAGACAGAGATATAACGTTAGCGCGCTCAGGACTGCTTGTACCTAGTTCCAACAATGCAATGCACGTAGCAGATATAACCGGAGATGGTAACAACGAATTAGTGTCTACAGACTCTAACTCCAATGTTTTCACGCTTTCATTGATTGATGGGCGCTACCAACAAACGTGGTTATATCCTTATATGCTTCCAACCGAGGGATTACATCGACAGGTACTGATTAGCGATGTGAATAGCGATGATAAAGACGATATTCTTATTGTGACGGAATATGGTGTGTCGGTAGTTACTGATACAGATAAAATGGCTGAAACTCTGTTCGAAAGTGAGATGGAAATTCGAAGCGCTACCCTTGCGGATATCGATGGCGATGGTATCGAAGAGCTTATTTATCTAGTTGCTACTGAAAATTACAGCGAAGATACAACAGCGAATGTTATCGCTTTAGATTCACCAGAAACTACGCTATTTAGTTTTGATGTTGGTAATGCAAAAGAAATCGCTGTTGCTAATGTTGATAATGATTCAGCACTGGAGCTTATCGCTAATAGTGGTTTCGTTTATGACTTGGTATCGGGTGAAAATCAATGGGTTAAAAGCAATGGTTTTGGCGATGCGCATATTGCTGTTCCGGATTTTGACGGAGATGGCGTGAGTGAAATCGTGGGTGCTGGTTATTGGGGCCATGTTGAAGTGTACTCAGCCGTTACTAAAGTGCAGCTCGATAACTTTGATAACTTCAATACGTGTGATATCAGCGATGCGACATTGTCTGAGCAATCTGTACTCCTTGTCGGCGATTGCCAATGGGGAGACGTTACCGCCTACACCATGACCGATGGTAGTTTAAGCGAACTATGGCGAGTGAGCTCTCAGGATCATGGTGTAATGTCGATTACAGTGGGTGATATAGATAATGATGGTTCAACTGAGGTGTTGTGGGGAACGGGGGTGTCGTCTACTGGTGCTGATGAACTTATTACCGCAGAACTGAATGGCAGTACCATTACTATTAAAGAAGATGCAACGGAAGTACAGTTAGATAGCTTTTCGTCATCTGGTTGGGCAAATGTCATCGACGATGAGGAACGCGCAATATACTTTATCTCATCAACTGAAAGTGGCTATGGCTCATCACGTTACATCATGTTAGATAAAGAAGGGAATGTAGAACTAAGTGATACGGTTTCTGAGAACTGGGGAGCCGGCGCTAACTCTATTGCTATCGACTTTAACAATGATGGAGCTGGAGATTTGTTTTCATCAAGGGCCAGTTATTATGATGGAGGCTTTGCAGCTATCCAGCTACATAATGGAGAGATTCACTGGCAGTACGATTCAACCAACAATAGCAGTATTGGTATAATAGAAGCATTAGATATTAATTTTGACGGCTTCACCGACGCATTAGTGATGATAGGGACTGAACTGTATATTTTTGATGTTCAAAATCAATCAGTCATTGCGAACTATAATTACGGGTACGTTAGGAACTTAGCTCCCTTTGTATCGGATGGTACTGCATATATAGTGTTAACATCTGATAATTCTGGGGTAGAAGTTTTAGCTATGACGGACGCAGGATTGTCACAAGTCGCCTCTACTGACGCAATATGTAGCGAATTAATTACGTTAAACGCAGATTCAGATGCACAGCCTGAGTTAGCATGTACGAATTATAGTAATGAACTTGTTATTTATGAGTTTTCCGGTGATGCACTGATTGAAAGTTCACGTAAAAATATGCCTGCTAATATATATAACATTCAAGCTGATGTAACGACTGACCAAAATCAGAGCCTTATTGGCATAAGCCATAATCCCCATGACTATTCTCTTGCTACTATTAGTCAATTAGTTAGTTTTGGAACTGATGGCTTTACTCGGTGGCGCAGCCCTGGATTTTCAGCTCAGCCTACTCAACGATATGGTAATTTGAAAGTCCGTAAAGGAGATTCAGGGAGCCTTGAAGTGCAGATGTCTTCTTACTCAAGTGCCTTTTGGGTGCATTAGTAAGCTCTAAATTCGTAAGGTATGAAAAAAGGGCTCTACTTAGGTAGGGCCTTTTGTTTTAAATAGTAAGTGTACTGGGTGGTAAATGTTCATAGCACGTAAATAGCATCAAGCGCTTGTTATTTCCTTTTAGGTGTATATACTTACAGGAACTGTATAGACAGACAGGTCTTTTATGCGCCCACTCACAGCAAGACAAACAGAAGTTCTCGAGCTAATAAAAACAACCATGCTCGAAACTGGCATGCCGCCTACCCGTGCAGAAATTGCCCGTCATTTAGGTTTTCGTTCTGCGAATGCCGCTGAAGAACATTTAAAAGCGCTGGCCCGTAAAGGCGTCATCGAAATCCTTCCAGGCACCTCTCGTGGTATTAAGTTGAATATTCCACTTGAAGATGAAGCCCCTGAAGAAGAAGGTCTACCTCTTATTGGTCGAGTAGCCGCAGGTGAGCCGATTCTTGCGCAAGAGCATATAGAATCTCATTATAAGGTCGATCCCGCGCTGTTTCAGCCTCACGCCGACTTCTTGCTTCGTGTAAGCGGTATGAGTATGAAAGACATTGGTATTCTTGATGGTGACTTGCTAGCGGTGCACCGCACTACCGATGTTCACAATGGCCAAGTCGTTGTAGCCCGTGTCGATGAAGACGTTACCGTTAAGCGTCTCGAAAAGCGCGGCCGTGAAGTATTACTTCATGCAGAAAACGATGAATTTTCACCTATCAAAGTTGATTTGGCTTCTGAGCCTTTCTCAATCGAAGGTATTGCCGTTGGCGTGATTCGAAATGCTGATTGGATGTAGCCTTTTGGCAATGTAATAAAGAAAGCGGCTTTTAGGCCGCTTTTTTGTATGTTTAAGTTACTCTGCTCGCTTGATAAACTTGTGTAAGGGTAAAAAACTGCCGATAACTAAGTAATTACAGACTTCACGTTTACGCTATTCGCAATGTCCCTCTTTTTTGTCCTACTTTTAACGGCTTCGTTTATTGCCGCTGTTTGAAAAACAACCATGATTACGTGACTACCACTTGATTCTAAGCAACTTACTGTTCACTTCATTTAGCCCGTGTTGTTCAAAATAACTGTTTCAAACGGGCTCACTATTTATATGCGAAACGCTACAGCCGCTGTAATAACTTCTCCTGCTTCGCATTCAACTTTTGATTAATAATTGAACGCTGGAATAGTTTTTTCTTAGAAAAGACTAGACTTGCGCGTTTTATTGAGCAATTCTTATACTGCGATTAACAAAATAATAACAATAACCGTATATTTACTTTACAACTAAGCAAGTGAAATTAATTGAGAGTTAGATAACGGATATCAGTTACCAGAAGCGCAGCGCATTCTTCGCGTTAATGCTTCTGTTATAACGGAGGTGTTGAGTGAAACGAATAACGTCACATGTGGCAAAGGGGCTTTTCGGGCTGCCATTTTTGCTAACCTCGCCACTACTGCTTGCTGAAGTAGCATCCGGCGAAGGCTCTTCCATAAATTTACGCCGTGGGGCAACTGACATCAGTGGTCAAGTATACGACCTCCATATGCTGATGTTCTTTATCTGTATCGCAATTGCCGTTGCGGTTTTTGGGGTTATGTTTGCCTCAATGTACTTACATCGTAAATCTAGAGGGGCAAAACCCGCTCATTTTCATGAGAATGTAAAAGTAGAAATTGCATGGACGGTCGTGCCTTTCATCATTCTTATTGTAATGGCTATTCCAGCCGCTAAAACCCTTATTGCGATGGAAGATACTAGCGAACCTGATCTTACTGTTGTCGTGACGGGCTCTCAATGGAAATGGCATTACCGCTACATGGATAGAGACGTTGAGTTTTATTCCTTGATGGCCACTCAACGAGAACAAATTGAGAACAAATTTGAAAAAGGCGCAAATTATTTGCTTGAGGTCGACCGTCCACTGGTGATCCCCACAGGGCAAAAAGTGCGCTTTCTGATTACCTCAGATGACGTTATTCACTCGTGGTGGGTACCAGATTTTGCGGTGAAAAAAGATGCTAACCCTGGGTTTATTAATGAGTCTTGGGCAAAGGTAAACGATCCTGGTATTTATCGCGGGCAGTGTGCCGAGCTATGCGGGAAAGATCATGGCTTTATGCCGGTAGTGGTTATCGCCAAAGAACCAGCAGAATTTGAGGCGTGGATGAGCGCACAGGAAGAAGCTGCTCGCCTCGCCAAAGAAGAAGAGCAACGTTTATTGTCGATGAATATGTCTATGGATGAACTAATGCACGAGGGGAAGCGAGTTTATAACGCAACTTGTGCAGCTTGCCATATGCCAAATGGCGAAGGGTTACCTGGCGTTTTTCCTGCACTTAAAGGCAGCCAAATGGTGCTGGAAGACCAAGCAGCGCATATCGATATTGTGTTAAACGGTAAAACCGGCACAGCCATGCAGGCATTCGGGAAAATGCTAAGCCTAAAAGACATTGCGGCTGTGGTGACCTACGAGCGAAATGCGTGGGGTAATAACACCGGCGATATGGTGCAGGCCAAAGATGTTAACGCCGTCGTAAATGGGAATTAGGAGCGCGTAATGAGTAAAGCAAACGAAGTCATTGCGCCGAATGTTGCGGCGCATCACGAAGATCATGACCATCATAGTCATATTCCAAAAGGAATAACCCGATGGTTGTTTACCACTAACCACAAAGATATAGGCACCTTATATTTATGGTTCGCCTTTATCATGTTTTTAATTGGTGGCGCCATGGCAATGGTGATCCGCGCTGAGCTATTTCAGCCTGGATTACAAATTGTTGAGCCAAACTTCTTTAACCAAATGACCACTGTACACGGCCTTATTATGGTATTTGGTGCGGTAATGCCAGCCTTTACGGGGCTTGCAAACTGGCTAATTCCTATGATGATAGGTGCACCAGATATGGCCCTGCCGCGAATGAATAACTGGAGTTTCTGGATATTACCCGGCGCCTTTCTGATATTACTTAGCTCGCTCTTTTTAGAGGGGGGCGGCCCAGCATTTGGGTGGACCTTCTATGCACCGCTTTCTACTACTTACAGTGGCGACTCGACGGCGTTGTTTGTGTTCTCGGTACATATCATGGGTATCTCATCCATTATGGGGGCGATTAACGTCATTGTAACCATTTTCAATATGCGTGCCCCTGGCATGACGTGGATGAAAATGCCCTTATTCGTATGGACTTGGCTTATCACTGCTTTTCTACTTATTGCAGTAATGCCGGTGTTGGCCGGGGCGGTTACCATGGTGCTGACGGATAAGTTCTTCGGCACTAGCTTCTTCGATGCGGCAGGTGGCGGCGACCCCGTTATGTTCCAGCATATCTTCTGGTTCTTTGGGCATCCCGAGGTATACATAATGATATTGCCAGCCTTTGGCATTATTTCTCAAATCGTTCCTACGTTTTCTCGAAAGAAACTGTTCGGCTATGCCTCTATGGTATATGCCACAGGCTCTATTGCGCTGCTGTCTTTTGTGGTGTGGGCACACCATATGTTTACCACAGGCATGCCGGTGTATATGGAAATGTTTTTCATGTTTGCCACCATGCTCATCTCGGTGCCCACGGGGGTAAAAGTGTTTAACTGGGTGGCGACTATGTGGCGTGGTTCCCTTACCTTTGAAATGCCTATGATGTTTGCCATAGCGTTTATCGTGCTATTTACCATTGGCGGCTTGTCGGGGCTCATGTTGGCTATCGTGCCGGTGGATTTCCAATACCACGACACCTATTTCGTGGTGGCTCACTTCCATTACGTACTGGTCACCGGTGCCATCTTCTCGATTATGGCTGCGGTGTATTACTGGCTACCCAAGTGGACAGGAAAAATGTACCACACGGGGCTAGCAAAATGGCATTTCTGGTGCTCACTAGTGTCGGTAAATGTGTTGTTCTTCCCTATGCACTTTGTAGGGCTGGCTGGTATGCCACGTCGTATTCCTGACTATGCCCTTCAGTTTGCTGATTTTAATAAATGGATAAGCTTAGGTGGTTTTGCCTTTGGGTTGTCGCAGCTGATTTTCTTAGCGCTGCTAATTAAAGCCTGTAAAAAACAAGGTGAGCCGGTATCAAGTCAAGTATGGGAAGGTGCTGAGGGACTAGAGTGGGAAATTCCTTCTCCTGCGCCCTATCACACCTTTGAAACGCCGCCTGTTGTTAAATAGGAAATAAGACAAACAGCACAGGTAATGAAAGCAAAGCAGGCAAGTTAGTCGCTAAATTGTGGTGATGTATCAGCACAATAAGTAGGCACGGGAGGTAACCATGACACAGGCAAATGCAAACAACAAAATGGTGATAAAACTCGTCGTTATTGTATTTGGTATGTTTGGTTTTGGGTTCGCTCTAGTGCCACTTTATGACGTGTTTTGCGATGTTACCGGTATTAACGGCAAAACAGAAAATACCGCAGCGGTGTATGAGTCTATCGAAATAGATGAAAGTCGTGAGGTAACAGTGGAATTTATCACCCGTACCAATACCGGTATGCCTTGGGAATTTCGGGCGCAAACTACACGTATGAAAGTGCATCCAGGGGAACTCAATACGGTGTCATTTTACGTTAGGAATCCTGCGTCTACCAATATGATGGCGCAAGCTATTCCATCGGTATCTCCGGGCATGGCGGCATTGTATTTAAATAAAACGGAATGCTTTTGTTTTAACCAGCAGCCTTTAAATGCTGGGGCTGAGGCCTATATGCCGATGCAGTTTTATGTCGACCCACAGCTTCCTGAAGATATTAGCTATTTTACTGTGCAATACACCCTGTTTGATGTGACCGCGCGAGCGGGCGACATGAAAACAAAACCGAATCCCTACATGGTCCCTCAACCTGAAAGTGGTAGATAACAGGTATAGGGATAAGGAGAGAGTAATGCAGCAAGAATATCAGAAGTACCCTGAATATCAGAAGTATTACGTACCAGCACAAAGCCCATGGCCTATTGTCGGTGCGGTGGCGCTATTTTTAATTGCCGTTGGCGCGGGCAACTTTGTGATTGAAGCCACAAAAGGCGAGTCTGGCTATGGCGGACACATTCTCTTAGCGGGGTTTGTGGTATTAATGGTCATGCTTGTGGGCTGGTTTAAAAACCAAATTGATGAGTCTATGTCGGGGCTTTATAGCGACCAGCTAGGTCGCTCTTATCGGCAGGGCATGAGTTGGTTTATCTTCTCTGAAGTTATGTTTTTTGCCGCCTTCTTTGGCGCGCTCTATTACGCCCGATTCATTTCAGTGCCTTGGTTGGGCGGTGCATCAAATAATGCGATGACTAACGAAGTGTTATGGCCCACCTTTGAAGCCATGTGGCCGCTAGTCTCTACCCCTGGTGGCATCACTACGCAAGAAATGAGTGCTGTTGGTTTACCCACGATTAATACGGTTATTTTACTTATATCGTCTATTACGTTGCATTTTGCTCATGTTGGTTTAGAGCAGAACAAACGCAAGCAACTTACCGTCATGTTAGGCGTTACTATCTTATTGGGAATTGGTTTTTTATTCTTACAAGTTGAAGAGTATGTTCACGCCTACCGCGACCTAGGGCTAACGCTACAGTCAGGCATTTATGGTAATACCTTTTTCATGCTGACCGGCTTTCACGGTATGCACGTGACGCTTGGCACCATCATTCTAATTGTTATGTTTTTTAGAGTGCTAAAAGGGCATTTTACTCCGCATAACCACTTTGCCTTTCAAGCCGGCAGTTGGTATTGGCACTTTGTTGATGTGGTGTGGGTGATGCTTTATATCTTTGTTTACGTTTTATAAATGCCGATAAAAAACGCAGCCAAACCCTAGTAAGGTCGGGGATTTGGCGTAATTAAACCGGTGCCAATTGCCACTAAAATTAAAATCACAATGATGGCAGAAGTGAGCACCCTGCGACCGATGTATTTACTCATTGGACCGTCTTTGGGATCGTTTTTCATCATGACTCGCATGGCCATAAAAAGGTTAACGATCATGAAAAGTACCAACGCAACCAAGATTATTTTTATCAACATATAAACCTCAATAGTAGTGTGCAGGTTGGCCAAATGAATCAGGTGAGAGCATCCAAATTAATCGCTATCGTCATTACCAGTTTATGTGTAATGGCGATGTGTAGCTTGGGGTTCTGGCAACTAGACCGAATGGCACAAAAGCAACAACGCATAGCTAGCATAACCGAAAAACAGGGGAAAGAAAGCGTGTCGCTCATCGATGCCCTTTCAATGAAAGAGCCCGAAGATCGTGTTGTTACTTTTGAAGGTACGCCAAACGGCGACAAGGTGTTATTGCTCGATAACCAAATACATGAACAACGGGTAGGTTACGACGTACTGGCGCCAGTGCAAACCAACGCAGGTTGGGTTTTGGTTAACTATGGTTGGTTGCCTGCACCAGATTTATCACGCTCGCTACCGGCTGTGAAAATTAGTCACCACTCACAACAATTTGAAGGGGTGGTGAGTCAGCCCAGTCACAACCCGTTAGTTAAAGAAACGCTTACATCAGCATCACGCTTTCCGGCACGTATTCAGCAAATTTCAATCAGTACCGCCAGTGAATTGCTATCACTTAACTTATTACCTTATGTAGTAGTACTTACCGCAAAGAATGACCTTTTTGTTAGGCGTTATAACAGTGTTGTCATGCCGCCTGAAAAGCATTTGGGTTATGCCATTCAATGGTTTGGTCTTGCTATCGCAGCCGCCTTGATTGGCGGTTTCGCAATTATGAAAAAAGGACGTCAATATGAGTAATCCGGCCTCGAAGAAAACCTTAATTATCATGGTCGCCGTGTTCGTGTTACCAGTGATTTTAGCTAAGCTTGCGTTAGAAAATGACTGGTTCAACCAAGGTGCTACAAATAAAGGTGCGTTGCTGCAGCCTACCATTGATGTTTCATCGCTTTTAGAAGGCACAGAGCCAAAATGGCGCTTGTTGTATGTCTTACCCGAAAATTGTGATGCCATTTGTGAAAATGCATTGTTTAGCATCAACCAAGTGTGGCTGGCGTTAGGCAAAGAGTCTGACAGGGCAGAAGCTTTAGTTTTGTTCACTGGAAAAAGTGATGTAACAGCACTAGCGCAACTATCTGAGTACGCCAACGTGCATACATTGAGCCTCAGCGAGGCCCCTATCACCAACCTTAAACAGCAAAGTGTGTATATCGTCGATACCTTAAATAATGCCATGTTGTATTACCAAATAGACAGTGACAGAAGCACTGCTGTAATGGAAAGCCGAAGCATGCTGGCTGACATTAAAAAGCTTCTGAAACTGTCTCGAATTGGGTAGGAGATGCTATGAAAAAACTGGTGCTGTTTAGTCTTTTTCTTGCCGCCGTAGTTATCATTTTAGGGGCCTATACTCGCCTTACCGATGCTGGCTTAGGCTGCCCTGATTGGCCGGGGTGCTACGGTAACCTTACCGTACCGTTAAGCGATGCGAAAGTTGTCGCTGCCAATACCGCGTTTCCAGAGCGCCCTGTGGAGGTGCACAAAGCATGGAACGAAATGATTCATCGCTACTTTGCAGGGGCATTGGGGCTCTGTATTTTAGCCATTGCTATCATTGCGTTTAAGCAGCGTCATCAAGGTACGCCAGTAAAACTTCCTTTGCTGCTACTAGTGCTCGTGATTTTTCAAGCCGCGTTAGGGATGTGGACAGTCACGCTTAATTTGTTACCCGTGGTCGTTATGGGGCACTTGCTTGGAGGCTTCACCGTACTAAGTTGCTTATTTTTACTTTATTTGCGCCTTAGAAAGCATAGCAAGGTTATGCAAACAAACGGGCTGAAAACTAGCGAGCATGAGCGTGCATTCGCTGGTCAGACTGCCAGTGGATTTTGTGGGCCTAACGACACTTCTGAAACCGCTTCTGTTAGCACTTACTCTAGCACTACCACTGGCCTATCAAATAGCGTATCAGTTAGTACGTTAGGTAAAAGCAGCAAGCTAACAAGGTTAGCATTCGTGGGAATAGTCATTTTAGTAGGGCAAATAGCCCTAGGCGGATGGACGTCGGCAAACTATGCAGCGCTAGCGTGCACTGATATGCCTATTTGTGAGCCTGGTTGGCAGCAACGACTAGATTTCTCGGGGGCATACAGTGTACCTGAGGCAGAGAACTACGAGTTTGGCGCACATAATTATGGCGAGCGCGCCACCATGCACATTGTGCATCGCTTTGGTGCTGCTATTACCTTTATTTACCTTACCGTATTGGCATTTACGTGGTTACGTAGCAGTACGCTGCCTCCATCGGTAAAAAAAGGGTGCGTACTTATGCTTGCAGTATTATGCGCTCAGGTAGCACTTGGATTAAGTAACGTTCTGTTTAGTTTACCTTTGTTTATTGCGGTATCACACAATGCAGTGGCTGCCATATTACTGCTGACATTGATATGGCTGACATGGTCAGTCATTCCTTCATCATCTTCTTTCTCCTACCCAACTGGAGGTCATCATGGCTAAATCTATTCCTTTGCATTCCCCTGTTGCAGACAAACATTCGCCCGCAAGAAAGAATGCTCTTAAAGGCGCGCACGCAAAGATAAGCTGGCGCGACTATTACGAAATGACCAAGCCGAATGTAGTAATGTTGCTTTTGCTCACTGCCTTAGTAGGCATGTGCTTAGCCTCGCCCGGCTGGGTAGATGCCACCGCGTTGGTGTGTGGATTGTTGGGTATTGGCATGCTATCGGCATCAGCCGCAGTGATTAACCATGTGGTTGACCATAAAATTGACAGCCAAATGGCCCGTACCTTTAATCGGCCTGTAGCGAAAGGGAAAGTGAGTATCGCTAAGGCTTCTTGGTTTGCAGCAGGCCTTGGGGTAGTAGGCTTTGCGATATTAAGTGTATGGGTGAACATGCTTACGGCGTGGTTAACTCTTGCCAGTTTAGTGGGCTATGCAGTGGTATATACCATGTTTTTAAAGCGGGCAACGCCGCAAAATATAGTGATTGGGGGTATTGCAGGTGCCGCACCGCCGCTACTAGGCTGGACCGCTGTCACCGGTGAAATTCATGCCCATGCGTTGTTGCTTGTACTTATTGTATTTACTTGGACACCGCCGCATTTTTGGGCGTTAGCCATTCATCGTGAAAAAGACTACGCGAAAGCCAAAGTTCCCATGCTGCCGGTTACCCATGGAGTGGAATTTACTAAAACCTCGGTGCTACTTTATACCGTGTTACTTAGCTTAGTATGCCTATTACCGTATTTGGTAGGTATGAGTGATTTAATTTACTTAGTGGGTTCATCGCTGCTAAACATCGGGTTTATGTATTACGCGGTAAAACTGAAATTTGCTGCCACTAACGAAACCGCAATGAAAACTTTTAAGTTCTCAATTGTCCATCTCATGGTATTGTTTGTAATATTGTTATTCGATCACTACGTACCACTGAGTTTATGAACCGACGGATTTTTGTAGGCGTTGTTGCATTATTAGCATTATTGACTGGGGTGTTTGGGGCAATTTATTTGTCGCCAAATGGTCAATCTGATGGCGATTCCCCCGAGTATTTTCAGGCCTACCCTGAGCCTCGCGCCATTGCGCCTTTTTCGCTGACCGACAGCAAAGGAAATGAATTCAACCAAGCGTCGTTAGAAAACCAGTGGAGTTTGTTGTTTCTTGGTTATACGTTTTGCCCCGATATATGCCCTACCACGATGGCTGAGCTAAATAGTATTTATCCGCAGATACAGGCCATTGAGTCTGAGTTTCCTATTAAAGTGGTGTTTATATCTATCGATCCAAATCGAGACTCATTGGCACGACTAGATGAATACATTAGTTACTTTAACCCCAATTTTATTGCCGCTACCGGTGAGCATAAAGCCTTGTTCCCCTTCGCCCGCAACTTGGGCATGATGTACGCAATTGCAGAGAGTACGGATAACCCGAATTATCTTGTCGACCATAGTGCGTCGGTAGTGCTTATTAATCCTAAAGCACAGGTTATAGGGCGCTTTAAGCCAAAACGTGAACCCGGAAAATTATCGATTAGTGATGCGAAGCAAATTCTCAATGATATGCCAGCGATTACATCATCATTTAATTCAAGCTCGGCACTATAGGTGGGCATGGGAGGCATGGATATAAAAATCCGACAAGGTCTTGTGTCTGATGCTAGTCAAGCGGTTCCCTTATTATTAAGTGCCGCTGAAGATCTATTGGTTTCCGTTTTTGGTAATGGCGATACAAAGCATACTCTCAATTTTTTAACCCATGCATGGAAAGGCAAGTATGGGCAATATGGCTGTAATAATCACTGGGTTGCGGTAGTCGATGATGCTGTTGTAGGTGTCATTACGGCGTGGCACAGCAAGTTAGGGCCAGTATTTGACCGTGCTTCGTTAGACAGCATTACCACCTTCTACAATCTCGATGATGCGATGGCAGTACTAATGCGCAATCAAGCGGTTGCTGTAGGCTTAACCCCTCCAAGTGCGACAGAGCTCATGCTAGGTCACGTAGCGGTAGATAGCATTGCTCGGCGTGGCGGAATCGGCAGGACTATGATTGCCCATATGCGTGATTACGCCATAGAACTTAAAAAGCAATCATTGGTGCTAGATGTGCAAATTAGTAATATTGCTGCCATTCGTTTTTATCAAAACGTTAATTTCAAAGAGCAATCAGTGAATGGCACCTTCGTGCGTTTTGTTCATGCACTTTCAGCTTAACTAATCTGGGTAATTCCCGTTCTTATCTGCAACAAAAAACGGTTGTGAATACCAATAATATCGTCCCGATTGAGAATTCGAAGGGGCGGTACAATTCACTCTTGAACGGCCTACCGGAAGCGCTTGAGTGATAGAGAAGGTCACAGTATTACCTTCAACGCTCGTTTCAACCGGAGAACCTGAAAAGAAGCAATTTACTTGGCTTAAGCGGACATCATCGCCCTTAATAGTTAGCGTAATAGGGGGGAGTCTCGAGTCGTCACTAGAACCTTGCACCATATTTCGATTTACCTCAGGGATATGATCACCTTCAAAGCTGGTAGATAACACCGGCATAGCAATACTGTTTAGTTTGGTTTTTAGTGTTTCTAAATTGGCATAAGGGCCTGCTGCGGGAAAGCGAGGTAATGCTTGAAAGTTACTGTGTGGACCAATAGCACCTGAGTGTTGTCCGAAGGCGATATAGCCTTCCTGCTCGAGTTTATTTGCTAGCTTTTGGTTGAACTCGCCAAAGGGATAGGCCAAATATTTAAGTGATTCGCCAATTTTATTATCGATAATAGCCTCGGCTTCAGCAACATTCTGCCATACCTTTTCAAGCCATGCTTCATCGCTAGTTTCACTATCAGCACCATTGTGAGGAGTTCTGCCATCAAGCATGTGCAAGTGATCAAGGGTATGGTTTGCAAAGGTAACGCCGTCGTTGTGCATAGCCTTTACTTGTTCCCAAGTGAGTTGGCTTCTGTTGCTACCAATTTCTCCAGGGTTAATAAATATCGTGTAAGGAAAGCCCATATCGACCATGATGGGGTGGGCATTTGTTAGGATGTTTTCATAGCCATCGTCGAAGGTAACTACCACGGTATTTGAAGGCAAAGGCGTTTTATCTTGAATAGCATTCACCACTTTTGCTAAAGGTAAAACAGTATGGTGTTGCTTTAAATACGCCATGTGTTGCTTAAACATATCAGGCGATATACTGGTGCTTTTCGGTGTGCTGTCAGATACATGATGGTAAAGCAGAATAACACCATTTTGAGTAAGAATTTCACGGGTTAGGTGTTGACTATCGTTTTCATCAGCTAGGCTGTAACCGGAAAAGCTAATCAGGAAAATAAGTGCTAACAACCGGAACCGTATGCCTTTCGGTCGCGCTAAGGTCGCGTCATGTTTTATCCACGAAATGATATTGAAAGGCATGATAAACTTCATGTTTTCTCCGAATTGAAGTTGATTAAATAGTGGCAGTTCTACATTGCGAATTAGCATGCTGCGCTAATAATACAGAGACGTAAATTAATGCCAAAGCTGGTGCAAAAGAACAAGCAATCCCCAAGCCAAACCGAGTCGTTCTGGCACGATCATACACGCTTACTCACTTTAGCGCTGCCCATGATTTTGGCCAATATTACTACGCCGTTGCTTGGCTTGGTGGATACGGCAGTGTTAGGTCATATGTCAGCCCCATCTATGCTAGCTGGTGCGGCAGTTGGCGCACTTATTCTTACCCAAATTTATTGGGTGTGTGGTTTTTTGCGTATGTCTTCAACGGGCTTAAGTGCACAGGCAAAAGGGCATGAAAATGCGAAACTTGCCTCGGCCAAAGTGTTGTGGCAAACCCTTGCTGTCGCTTCCATTTTGGGGTTGTGTTTATTAGTGCTACAAGACCCTGTGCTCAAAGCTGGACTGGCATTAGCAAGCCCGTCAGATGCGGTGGCAGTGCACTTAACGGAGTACTATCAGGTTAGAGTTTGGGGCGCACCAGCGGCTATGTTGAACTTAGCCCTTATTGGCTATTTGGTGGGTCAGCAAAAAACGCGAACGGTTATGATCATCCAGATAGTGGGTAACCTAGTGAATGCTGGGTTAGATATCACCTTTGTTTTCGGTCTGTCGATGTCGGTGGCAGGCGTTGCCTTAGCCAGTATTATTGCTGAGTATTCCATGGCGTTTATGGCCATGTATGTTGCGCTTAAGCAGGTGCGGAGTATTAGCCCACAAGCAAGTTGGTTCAACCGAGCGGCGCGCAAAATACTGATGAAACTCAATACTGACATGCTATTGCGTAATTTAGCATTGCAAGCCTGCTTAGCGTTTTTGACTATTCAAGGTGTACGGTTTGGCGAATTACCCGCAGCGGTTAACGCCATCCTATTACAGTTTTTTGTATTAATAGCGTTAGGATTAGATGGTGTCGCTTACGCAGTAGAGGCGCTGGTGGGTGAAGCGAAAGGCGCAAGCAATGCCGCAGAAATAAAACGCAGAACATACCAAGGTTTGTTTTGGTCATCGCTGTTTGCAATAGGCTATAGCGCTATTTTCTTTTTTGGCGGGCACGGCATAATAAGCCTGCTCACTGAGCATCAAAACATCGTAAATGCAGCTATATCTTACCTTCCGCTGATGGTTATTCTACCGCTACTGGCACATTGGTGCTTTTTGTACGATGGCGTGTTTGTTGGCCTTACTAAGTCATCCTCTATGCGCGATACCATGATTATTAGCGCCCTCGCAGTATATTTCCCTGTGTGGTTTTTTACCCAGTCTCTCGGTAATGTCAGCTTATGGTATGCCTTACTCGCGTTCTTACTTGCCCGAGGGATTACCCTTGGCTGGAGCTTCGAACGGTTAAGTCGGCGCAATGCCTTGTGCGATAGCTAATTTAAGCTAGTCAAAATTAGGCCAAGCCAATCCGAACTAAGCAAACCCAAACTCTGCCTTGAGGAAAAGAGCAACTTTACTTAGCAGCTTCGATAGGCAGAAAAATATCGGTAACGGCTTCATGGGCGGCTACGTCGGGGAAAAAGCGGATACGCTCTAGAAAAATGGGAAAGTCTCTGAGTTCAAATTGTGTATCTGGCAGCCACCGGTGATATAAGGCGTGTACCACCGCCCCTAATTCTGCATCACTGCCAACAAGGCGGACTTTAGCGCAGTAGCCTTCAGGTATGGTCGTGATGGTGACGTTAGAGCGATTTGTATCTGTAGACTGGTGCGCGGTTATAGCGTCGCTTTTACTCACGGGCTGGCTACTTGGCATAAGAATTTGGCACGCCACACCAAACCGGTACAACTCATGCGGCGTGTTGTCAGGGTCGTCTCTATCCAGACGAAGATATAAAGGATTCATTCTTTACTAACGTTATGTAGATTAAGCAAACAATACAAAGTTGAATCAAAAAATACCCGGCTATTTTTGCGGTATTGCTTTTTGCACCACAAAAAAGGTATGAAACTCGGGTAGCTGCTCGTATTCAATATGCCGAATAAAGCAGTCGGCTTCGATAATATGGCGCACATAGCCATTAATACCGAGTGAAGCGTAATAGACTTCAGGCCCCATGGTGGTATTGGTGTGTTCGCCCGGTTCATTCACACCGCCACAGCTAAATATAAATACGCCACCTGGCTGTAGCGCTTTGCACAGCTTGGTAATTAGAGCCGCTTGGCTGTGTAGTGGTACATGCCATAGGCAGTCCCATGCGCTTATAAAACGGTACTGATGGGGCAAATCGAAGGTACAAATGTCACCAAAATAAAATGTGTTGTTAGGGTGCTTTTCTCTGGCTAGCGCCAACATTTTATTCGAAATATCAATGCCTTCCACAACAAACTTTTTGTCATTCAGCAAATCGATAAATCTACCTGTGCATCCGCATCCTACATCAAGGGCCAAAGGCGGAAGACTCGGGGTTGCTTGTGGCGTATCATTTGGGGGGGAAAATACGTCTAGAAATGATAGGGCAGCTTTATGCTGAGCAATGCCATTGTTACGATTAAACTCAGGGCGAGTCCAGCGTTGGGTAATTTGATCGTAAGCAAAGCCGGTTTCTGCTGGTGTCATGGTCGCTTAACTTCTCGCTCAACTTCTCTGAGTAATAGCTCGCCAGTATGGTACTGACGAGCCTAGCCTAGATGCTTATATCAGCGCAAGGCTGAACGCTCATGGCTATCCACGCGCTAAAGGCTTTCGCACTAATGAGCTCATGGCTGAACGCTCAGGGCTTTCTACACGCTTAAGGCTATTTATTAACGAAGTGCGTTGCGCATAGTTTGTTGCCAGAAGGATCGCGTAAATACGCAAGATACAACTGGCGCTCTTCTGTACCGCGAATACCGGGAGGATCTTCAACCGGAACGCCGCCATTGGCTGCGCCCACTTTATGCCATTCATCAACAAGCCCAGGGTTTGCGGCAGCAAGACCAATCGTAGAACCGTTACCGTGGGTAGCGGCTTCGCCATTAATTGGTTTGGTAAGGGCTAATACACCTTTAGGGGTAAAATAGAAAACACGACCGTGCTCATCGTACACGCCTTCTTCGTATCCAAATACTGCTAAAGAGGCATCGTAAAATTTCTTCGACGCTTCAATGTCGTTCGCGCCAATCATTACATGACTAAACATAGAGTTTCCTTATTTATAGGCAAAATATTGTTATTTATTGTAGCGCCATGTCCACAGCCTCAGCAGCGTGAAGCGCTGTTGTGTCGTAAAGAGGCATGTCTGTGTCTGACGGCTTCACCAACAATGCAATTTCAGTACAGCCTAAAATAACGGCCTGCGCACCTTGTGCTTTTAATTTGTTGATAATAGCAATATACGCTTCACGGGATTTTTCACAAATAACCCCTTTGCATAATTCCTCATAAATAATTTTATGCACGGTTAGGCGGTCGTCGCTGTCTGGCACTATCACATTTAAATCAAACTGTTGCGCTAATCGTTCAGTGTAAAACGTCTGCTCCATGGTGAATTGTGTGCCCAATAAGCCAACTTTTTTGACTTCGTTCTTACTCAACGCCGCTCCAGTGGCATCGGCAATATGCAGTAAAGGAATGGCTACTGCGCTTGCTACCTGAGCAGCGACTTTATGCATGGTGTTGGTACATATGAGTAAGAAGTCGGCACCGGCATCTTCTAATGATTTTGCGGCGTGCTTTAACGCATCGGCGGCTTTATCCCATTCGCCGCTGCGCTGAAAGGCTTCTATTTCGGCAAAATCTACTGAGTGTAGGCATATTTTCGCACTGTGAAGGCCACCAAGTTGGCTGTTCACCAGCCGGTTAATGGTTTGATAATAGCTAACCGTTGATTCCCAACTCATACCACCAATAAGCCCAATGGTTTTCATCCCAAGCCCCTTTTTAAAATTACAAAGCCGTCTTTAACAGCGCTTCTGGCCAGTATAATTTGCTGAAAAGTACACGACAGATTGTTGGTACTAGATTACGTGCAATCAGTAAGGCAGTACAAGAATATTGAACGGTAAGTTAAACAAAAATTGGAATAGAGAAGTTTGAAAAAAAGCGAGAGCTAAAACGACTAATCGTCTTTAAAACTAGGCGGTATTTTTTTGTCTTTTAGAAAAGCGAAACGCTGCATGAAGATGCCAATATACCCAGACATGGCAATGACAAAGCCTACAAGCAAGGTGGTAAGAGAATAGTAGTAAAGTAAGGTGCTAAGATGACTTATGGCGAAAAGCTGCACAACGCCAGCAACGAACAAGGCAAGACCTAATTTAAATCGTCGCCAGCTTTTGTGCACATCAAACATAAGTGGGGTACAACATCTTAGTAGTAAGAATGCTCGCCGGCTTCGTGTTCAGTCGCATCACGAACACCGTTTAACTCCCCAGCAAATTGCTCTAGCATTTGCTTTTCAATGCCGTCTTTCAGCGTAACATCAACCATTGAGCAACCGTTACAGCCGCCGCCAAACTGAAGAATAGCGAAGCCATCTTCGGTAAGTTCAGCCAACATTACCTGGCCGCCATGGCTAGCAAGTTGAGGGTTAATTTCTGCTTCGATCATGTACTTAATACGTTCAACCAATGGCGCGTCATCAGCGACTTTGCGTGCTTTAGCATTTGGCGCTTTAAGCGTAAGCTGTGAACCCATTTGATCAGTGACATAATCAATTTCTGCTTCATGTAAGAAAGGAACGCTCTCTTCATCAACCACTGCATTGAAGCCATTGAACTCAAGGCGAGTGTCAGTATCTTCAATGGCATCTGGCGGGCAATAGGACACGCCACACTCGGCGCTCGATGTGCCCGGATTTACGACGAATACACGAATATTTGTGCCAGTCTCTTGTTTATCCAACAGTTTTACGAAGTGAGCCTGGGCTTCTTCTGATATAGTAATCATCAGTAAGTCCTATTAATTAAAAATTTGGTTAATGATAACAAATTTACCTGACTAAAACAGTCAAGTATTGACTAGTTTCGATGTAATCGCATAACGACAAGACGGAAATCACTATGCTCGCAACTTTGGTTCGCACCGCCTCAATCTCGATTTTCCAAAAATGGTTAACGCCATTTGTAGTGTTAACCGCCCTGTGCGCATCTGCTTCGGGAAATGCCAATATGGTCACTCTCGACAATGGCGGAAAACCGGTTCAGGCCTATTTGCCTTCCAACGTGACGTATAACCCTGATATTCCAACGCCAGAATCAGTACTAGGTGCAAACATTGGTCAATGGCATGTGCGTCATGATCAACTCACGCACTACATGCGGGTATTGGCGGAGCATTCCGACCGCATTTCATTAGAAGTCACTGGCAGAACTCACGAAAATCGTGAGTTGTTACTGCTTACTATCACCGCGCCGTCAAATCGCCCGAATATAGAAAGTATGCGAACTGCGCATATTAATGCCATGAATTCAGGCAATAAAGTAACAGCCGATGCCCCACTTATTTTCTATATGGGTTACAGCATTCACGGTAATGAGCCTTCAGGTTCAAATGCAGCATTAGCGCTAGCGTATTACCTAGCCGCGGGGCAAGGCGAAGCCATCGATGCGTTACTGAACAACAATATTGTGCTGCTAGACCCATCTTTCAACCCCGATGGGTTATCTCGTTTTGCACAGTGGGCCAATATGCACAAAGGAAAGCAGCTTGTTGCAGACAGTAATACCCGTGAACACGATGAAGGCTGGCCATCAGGGCGCACGAACCACTATTGGTTTGACTTAAATCGTGACTGGTTGTTGTTGGCTCACCCTGAGTCGCAAGCGCGAATAAAGCAATTTCACCGCTGGCGCCCGCATATTCTTACCGATTTTCACGAAATGGGCACCGACAGCACCTATTTTTTCCAACCGGGAGTACGCTCGCGTAAAAACCCTATTACACCAGATGGAAACGTAACCTTAACGGAAGCGTTAGCGGCTTATCATGCCAAAGCTTTTGATAAACAAGGGAAGCTGTATTTCTCGGAAGAGGCATTCGACGATTTTTATGCCGGTAAGGGCAGTACCTATCCTGATTTGCATGGCAGCATTGGTATTTTATTCGAACAAGCAAGCTCTCGTGGGCACCTGCAAGAATCTATTAATGGCCCGCTAGCGTTTTCAACGACCATTTCGAATCAAATTACGACCTCGTTAAGTACCTTTGAGGGTGCCCTTGCCAATAAACCCGCTATTTTAGATTATCAATCTACCTTTGTTAAAGACACGCAATCATTAGCAAAAAACGGTGACATCAGCGGTTACATTGTGGGTGAATCAAATGATAGTGGTAGGTTTAACGCTATGTTGTCGCTGCTTAAACAGCACAATATTAAGTTCGACGTTGTCAGCAAAGACTCCAAAATAGGCAAGCAAACCTTTACTGCGAACCGCGCTATTTATATTCCTACTGCACAGGCGCAGTATCGGCTTATTACATCCATATTCTCAACCCAAACCTCGTTTGAAAATAACACTTTCTACGATGTGTCATCGTGGAACATGGCAATGGCATTTAACTTGCCGTTTGAAGCGGTTGAAAAGCGAGATGCGCGAAGCGTTAAAACGGCCGCCAATGCACAATTAACAATGCCAGTACTTAGCGATTCGTTACCCGCCAATGCCTATGCGTACGCCTTTTCGTGGGAAGATTACTACGCGCCAGCCTTGCTCCAATCGTTATTAGAAGCGGGTATAAGTGTAAGAAGTAGCGAAAACGCGTTTGAAGCTAAGCTTGTAAATAATCAGCGCCATACTTTTACCTCAGGAAGCATTGTTATTCCCTTAGGCTTAGCACAGCCTGATAACTTACCTAGCCTGCTAACCGAGCAAGCCAGTGCGTTAAATATTCCGGTTTATGCAATTGCTAGTGGGTTAACACCTACAGGCAGCGATATCGGTAGCCGTTCAATACAGCCAATTTCAGCGCCTAAAGTACTATTAGTGGGGGGCGAGGGCACAAGCCAATATGAAGTGGGTGAAATGTGGCACTATTTTGATACCCGAGTGGGGCTGCCGGTCAGTATTGTGGAGCAGCAAAAGCTAAGCAATGCGCTACAGTCAGGCTATACCCATATCGTATTTGCTAGCGGTCGCTATATGCTATCGAATGAAGCCAGAGAGGCGCTATTTAATTGGGTTAAGAATGGCGGAGTACTGATTGGACAAAAATCTGCGCTACGCTATTTTGCGGCCAACGAATGGTTAAACGTCGATGTTTTAGAAAGAGAAGAAATAGACAGTAAGTTTGACGAAGATAAGCTCTCTTTTGGCGATAAATCGGCGCTTTACGCAAGAAAGTTAGTAGCGGGCGCGGTTTATGAAGCCGAAATTGATATTACCCATCCACTTTTTTACGGCTATACCGACACCACACTGCCAATGTTCAAAACCAGTAATATGGTGGTGAACAATTATTACACGCCATTCACTACGCCAGCGCGTTATACCTCTGCGCCATTACTGGCTGGATTCAGTGATGAAAAGCTGGTGAAACTTATTGCTGAAACACCTGCTGTAGTCACCACTAAGCAAGGTAAAGGAGTGGTGATTGGGTTTACCGACAATACGCAGTTTCGAGGTTACTGGTATGGCACGAACAAAATGCTAAGCAATGCTATTTATCAGTCTGGCTTTCTTAAGTAGCTACTTTTTGTATAGCTAGCTTTTACTGAGCAAGAATACTTCGCGGTAGTCGCTTCGATTATCTTGCAGCCATTTTGTCAGTCATTCTTTCAGCTAAGAGTGAGCTTTTCGGAGGCGGTGTAAATGTCATGGCCCATACTTCGATATGAAGTTGCGGATAACGAGCCTTCAATAGGCTTGCTAGCGCGTTGACGGTTACGCCAGTGGTGATCACATCATCTACAATAGCTATCCGCTTCAGGTTAGGTGTTGTAGATATAAGTGTATCGATACAATGATGGGTGAGTGAAAATACCTTTTTAGCATGCTGTAGCCTTTGTGCTTTTCCCAAGTGGTGTTGAGCCGACATGCCTTTTCGAATCGCCCAATTGGTGCAAATGGGAATATTCAGTGCATTTCCTATGGTGTTCGCTAGTACCGCTGCTTGGTTATAGTGTCGGGTTGCAAACCGCCAAGGGCTTAATGGAACTGGTAAGAGAAGTTGCGCATTGTTATGTGATATCTGCTGTGTATGTTGGGCTAAGTGTTGCTGTTTACCGACAAACCACTGGGCCAAAACCTTCCCAGATGTAAGTGAATGTTGAAACTTAAAGCCATGAATTAAGGTGGTTATCGGGTAAGTATGTAATGCCAGTACAGAGAGCCCGTCATAGCTACTATGCTTAACGTGCTGGCCGACTGGGCCATAAGACAGTAAGTTATTCCCGTGGTCTTTTGGCGCGAAAAAAAATATATCACGTTCACACCAATGACATACTGGCGTAGGACTTGCCTGATAACATAGTAAGCATGAAAGGTTCATAGTACGTGAATTTTTGAATTCTTAATTTAAGTAGCTTTTTCTCGCATGTAGCTACGTACCGTTAACGTGTCTTTAAGCATTTTTTGAGATAATGGGTAATCATGCATACATGGCAGCCTATTAGGCTTGCTTCTTCATGCAACAGCCAAAGGATGTATACAGTGAAAGATTTGCATACAAACACACAGCTTGTCACCCGAACTCAAGGTACAGGAAACGATCTGGTTTTCCTCCATGGTTGGGGTATGAATAGTGGGGCTTTTACGTCGTTTATCCCCTATTTAACGACTAGTTTTCGAGTCACCACTATCGATCTTCCCGGTTTCGGCGAAAACGCTCAGCACATGCCTTCCCTTTATAACGCTGAGTCTCTAGCACAAATGATTGCGCCCTATATTCCGCCAGAGAGTATTGTTGTTGGGTGGTCTTTAGGTGGTTTGGTGGCGCAACGATTAGCCTTACTTGGCGGCGCAGATTTTAAGGGTTTAGATCTTAAAGGATTAGTCACCATCGCCTCTACACCGCGATTTATTGCAGGGCCATGCTGGCCGGGTATTGCAGGTGATTTGCTGGCTATGTTTGAAAGCCAGTTAGAAAGCAACTACAACAGAACGCTAGAGCGCTTTTTAGCCATTCAAGCGATGGGAAGTGATACGGCCCGCCAAGATATTAAAGCTATTCGCGGGCATATCAGTGAATACCCAGAACCTGATCAGAACGCGCTAAAACAAGGCTTGAGAATACTGTCTACTGAAGACCTGCGCCAAGACATTGGGCGTATAACCGTGCCAACCCTTCGTCTTTATGGCCGCTTAGACAGTTTAGTGCCTACCAGTGGCATAGATCGGATATGCGAATTGCATCCTCAATCCGATACGGTGGTGTTGCCTCATGCCGCCCATGCGCCTTTTATTTCACACCCTCAACAAAGTGCAGACATTCTATTGAGTTTTGCGTCAAGCGTGTATCAACAAAAAGCATCGTGAAAGCGATGCTTATAACGGATAGAGGCTAGAGTAAGCGATAGAGGCAAAAAATATTGTTCGTTTTCACAGCCAGTTAAGGTATTACAGCGGTACAAACCTTTTCATTTCGTGCAATTTGGTTAATAATTGCACATGAGAGTGTAGAGGTAGTGTATGTCCAGTATATCAGGTGTAAATAGCAACAATATAAACTCGGCCATGTTGTCGGGGCAGTTTGGTTTGCAGAATGCCAGTAATGGTATCACGCAGGCTGCGTCTAATATTGCCCAGCAAACTACAAGCGCTGAGCGCGATCCGCAAGCCGTGTTATCGAGTGCAGCCACTCAGGGCTTAGAGAACGTGCGTAATATACTTCCTTCTCCTCAAGACGATCTCACTACCAATCTGGTGTCATTAGAAATCAACAGTATCAATGCCCAGGCATCTGCCAAGGTGCTAGATGTAGCTAACGACACGATTGGCACCATTATCGATACGTTGGCGTAATAGTTTAGGAATGTAATGTGAACATTGTTACCCCTATCCTAACGGCCATAGCGTACCCTACTGCAAACGTAAATACGGAGTCTGCAAGACGAGACAACGCATTACGTGAAACCATTCCTCAATCGGGGGATGCAGAGAAAGGGGAATCGCAAAAAGGCCTAGGCTCGGAAAGTGACAAATCTCGTAATACGGGACAGGCCCCTGCGCCCGTTACTTACGAACGTCCACAAATTCAAACCGAACTCCAAAGTGCCTTTGAAAACGTATTTGGCGAACAAAAAGACAATGGCTCTGACGAAAGTGCGGGCAAACAAGATGCTCACGATCAACAGGGATCAAGCCAACAGGAATCAGGCCAGCAAGCCTCACAGCCAGAACAGCAATCAGAAGACGAACAGCAAGAAATAAGCGACTTAGAGACGCGAGATCAAGAAGTTCGCACTCACGAACAAGCGCACGCCGCAGCGGGTGGACAATATGCTGGTTCGCCGCAATATGAATATACCACTGGGCCAGATAACAAACGTTATGTTACCGACGGTGAAGTGTCTATCGATATTTCTGAGCTAAACAGCCCAGAAGAAACCCTTCGTAAAATGGAACAAGTGCGTGCTGCAGCCCTTGCCCCTGCAGAGCCCTCGGCACAAGATTTAAAAGTGGCGGCAGAAGCAACTCAAAAATCTGTTGAAGCGCGAAGTGAAATTGCTGAAGACAACGCCGAGTCATCCTCATCACCTACTGCTGCTAATTATGTGCAGGCGAGTGAGAGCAGCGAGGCCAACGAGTCTAATAATATCGGCGAAGCAAAAGATACAATAGACGCCGCGCAGATTACGCCACCAGATATTGATGAAATCACCGATAATGCCGGTGTTGAGCGCCCCACGCGGTCGTTAGACGAAGCTGAGTTACAAGCACAGTCGAGTGAGCAAGACGCAGCTAGCCAAGCGAATTCAGCCCGAATAGGCCGTATTCAGAGTTTCTACGCTCAAACGTACACACCTTTAAACGAAGGCTTTTCAGCCAGCGCCTAACCAACACTTTCCATGGCTCCTTGTTTGAATTTCTCTTGGCGTCAATTCCTAGCTTCAAAAGCGTTTAGTTACAATGATGCCTAGCTTTTCAAAAGTGCCCGTTACTGAACGAATACAAAAAAGCCAGCATCGAGTGCTGGCTTTATCGTGTTTAGCGATTTGAACTAACTAATCTGGCGTTATTTCTTTGACTTCGCAAACGCATCTGCAAACGCATTGCCCATGGCACTGTTTTGCTGCTGGTGTTGTCCGCCGCGCTTATTCGACTTATCTGCGCGAGGGTTTCCACGCTGAGACCCATTAGCACGTGGATTCCCACTAGACTTTGCGTTAGCAGCGCCATTGCCGTTGTTGCTTTTACCTGATTGGTTTGACGAGGTAGGCGTATCTTCTAAACGCATAGTAAACGATATACGTTTGCGCGCTACGTCTACTTCTAGCACCTTAACCTTAACAATGTCCCCAGCCTTCACTACTTCCCGTGGATCTGAAATAAATTTGTTGGTTAGTGCTGAAATATGTACCAAACCATCTTGGTGAACGCCTACATCTACAAAGGCACCAAAGTTCGCTACGTTACTTACTACACCTTCTAAAATCATACCTGGTGTAAGATCTTTAATGGTCTCCACACCTTCTTTGAAGGTGGCAGTTTTAAATTCGGGTCGAGGATCGCGGCCTGGCTTGTCAAGCTCGCTCAAAATATCTTTTACCGTGGGTAAACCGAAGGCGTCACTGGTAAAGCTATCAGGCGATAAGGTTTTTAGTAGCTCTGTGTTACCAATAAGGTCGTTAACGGCCACTGCCGCAGTATCCACAATTTTATCCACCACCGGATACGCTTCAGGGTGAACCGCAGACGCATCTAGCGGGTTACTGCCATTTACAATACGTAAGAATCCAGCGGCTTGTTCGAAGGCTTTGGGGCCTAAACGTTCTACTTTCATCAACGCTTTTCTATTGCCAAAGGCACCATTGGTATCTCTAAATTGTACAATGTTGTTCGCTAGTGTCTTGTTTAACCCAGACACATAACTCAGTAGCGCGGGTGATGCCGTATTCAAATCTACCCCTACGGCGTTTACACAGTCTTCAATAACGCGGTCGAGAGATTTACCTAACTGGCTTTGGCTTACATCATGCTGATATTGGCCTACACCAATAGCCTTAGGTTCAATTTTTACAAGCTCGGCTAGCGGGTCTTGTAAACGACGAGCAATGGAAACGGCGCCACGTATAGACACGTCCATATCAGGAAGTTCGTTCGACGCTAATTCCGAGGCAGAATAAACCGAGGCACCGGCTTCGCTTACCATGATCTTTTGTGCACCTAGCTCTGGGTTAGCTTTAAGCATTTCCCCGACAAGCTTATCGGTTTCACGAGAGCCTGTACCATTACCAATGCTGATAAGCTCAACTTTGTACTGCTTGCACACAGTGGTGAGGGTACGCAGTGACTTATCCCACTGATTTTGTGGAGCATGAGGAAAAATCGTATTTTTAGCGACAACTTTGCCGGTTTTATCTACGATGGCCACTTTCACGCCCGTACGAAGACCAGGATCCAGGCCCATGGTCGTTTTAGCGCCTGCAGGCGCAGCCATTAGCAAGTCATTAAGGTTCTTAGCAAACACCTCAATCGCTTCTTCTTCAGCGCGCTCACGAAGGCCACTGAAGAGCTCTGTTTCCATGTGTAACGCGATTTTAATTTTCCACGTCCATTGTACTACTTGCGCTAAGAAATCATCAGCAGGACGGTTGCGGTGCATAATATTGTAGTGGCTAGCAATAAGGTGTTCACAGTGAGACGGTGCACTTGCATCATCTTGCTGTGGGTCGGCATCAAGTTGAATATTCAACATGCCTTCGTTGCGGCCACGAAACATAGCAAGGGCGCGATGTGAAGGCGCATTTTTGTACTTCTCACTATGTTCAAAATAGTCTTTGTACTTTACGGCTTCTTGGGCTTTACCGTTTGCGACTGTACTTTTGATATGGGCATTTTCAACAAGGTAACTACGAATTTTGCCTAATAGCGCCGCATCTTCTGCAAATCGTTCCATTAAAATAAAACGAGCGCCTTCCAATGCAGCTTTCGTATCTGCTACACCCTTGTCTGCGTTAACATATTCGGCGGCTAACTCGTCGATAGATTGATCAGGGTTAGCAAATAAGGCATCGGCTAAGCCTTCAAGGCCGGCTTCAATGGCTATTTGACCTTTGGTGCGTCTGCGGGGTTTGTAAGGTAAATATAAGTCTTCCAACGTAGTCTTACTGTCAGCGCCGGTAATGTTGCGCTTTAACTCGTCAGACAGTTTTCCTTGCTCATCAATTGATTTTAGGATGACCTGACGTCTGTCTTCTAGTTCTCGAAGGTAAGTAAGACGTTGCTGAAGCGTACGTAACTGAGTGTCATCTAGCCCTTGAGTGACTTCTTTACGGTAACGTGCGATGAAAGGTACGGTTGAACCTTCATCAAGAAGCTTAACTGCGGCACTAACCTGAGAAGTTTGTACGGCAAGTTCTTCGGCAATTTTATTAATAATCATAATACGCTCTAGGCAATAGCAAATAAGGATGTGTGGGCTATCATTAGCCTGTTTACACCACTTTCATGTTAGTTGGAATAACTGGCGGCAAGTATACCACCGCGACGGGTCAGGAGAAGCCTGATTGTAAGGTCAGTATTCATGGAAAACGTTTTAACTTTATTACAGCTTGTCGGTCGAGTCGTACCAAATACGATTAATCCACCACTCTTTTACGTCGGTTTCAGTTTTCACCGTAATGTCATCATCTTCTTCTTTTCCTACTAGGGCACGTGCCATAGGGGAATCGATAGAAATGTAATCTCGACGACCAAAAATTTCATCGTAGCCCACAAGGCGCAGCGCTAACACATTCCCTTGCTCATTTTCAATTTCTACCCAAGCACCAAAATACACTTTATTTTCTTGTTCGGGGCTATAATCCACTACTTTCAGGTTTTCTAAGCACTTACGTATGTAACGCACTCGTCTGTCGATTTCGCGTAATTTTTTCTTATTATATTGGTAGTCAGCGTTCTCACTACGATCGCCTAAGCTAGCAGCCCACGTGACCTTTCGAGTGATTTCGGGGCGTTCTTCCCGCCACAAGTGGTCAAGTTCCTGTTTTAGCTTTAAATATCCTTTTCGCGTTATCAGTGGTGTTTTCACAATTAATTAGCTAAATTGAAATCTTATGGCTAGTGTATGTGGGTAAATTAATAGAACGCAATAAACAAATGCGTCGAAATCTACCATTTAAGGTTCTTTGTTCAAATATTGAACATAAACCTTTACGTTGTTGTCGCAGTATAAATAGCAACCGGCTAATAAGCAGGGATACCCCAAATGGAAGACAATACACCAAAGGCAGAGAGAGAGCCTGAAGACAGGCGACGAGCCGAAACAAATAGCTCAATGGGCGGCACAATAGCTGGTTTTATGCTGTTTTTAACCGGCGCGTTAATGGTGCTGTATGGTTTGCTCGATATTGTAGTGCGTATGAATAGTTTATTAACCGCGGGTTATTTGGTGGTTGGTTTACTAATGTATAAGTTCGGGCAATATCTGTTAAATCATTTTGCGGTATTTAAAGTACAGCGCGAAAGGCGTCGTGCGCCGCCACGTCATACTTAATTACACGCTTTGCTGGTAAGTTCACCGTATATATTGCCAATGCAATAAGGTGTGGCTTCGCTGTATCTATTTTCCTAGCGTCACGCTAATTCCTTTGCCCGCTTGTTTGTTTCTATGTTCAAATTTTAATTCCCTCGACAGGAAAAGTAAGTCGCACAAAAAAGCCGACACTTAAATAAGTATCGGCTTTTAATAGTCACGGCCAACGCTAAGCTTAACCGCTACGTTTTCATTTTGCCTACTTCGTATTACTCAGCAGCGTCTTCTTTAACTACTTCAAGCAATTCAACATCGAAAATCAGTGTCGAGTTTGGCGTAATTGAACCGGTAGCACGTTCACCGTAGGCTAACTCAGAAGGAATATGGAAGCGGTACTTCGCGCCTTCTTTCATTAGCTGAACGCCTTCTGTCCAACCAGGAATAACTTGATTAAGTGGGAACTCAGCTGGCTCGCCACGTTTGTATGAAGAATCAAACTCAGTGCCGTCTAGCAAAGTGCCACGGTAATGAACTTTAACAATATCTTCTGCCGCAGGGCTTGCGCCTTCACCTTCTTCTAATACTTCGTACTGAAGGCCAGACTCGGTGGTAGTTACACCTTCTTTCTTACCGTTTTCTTCTAAATACGCTGCACCAGCTTCAATGTTGTCTGTTGCTGCTTTTTGCGCCATTTCTTGTTGCTTAGCACGAAGTATTTCTTCGCCTTGCTGAGCAATTTGCTGAATTTCTTGAGGGGTGAACTTTAATGAATCGTTAAGGCCATCTTCAAAGCCTTCTTTTAACGCAGCTTCATCTAGTGGAAAACCTAGTTGCTCTTGCTGTTGTGCGCGGTTAGCCACAAACAAGCCCATACTTGCACCCATAGCGTAAGCTTGCTTTTGCACATCAGTCATAGACTCTGTAGTGTTCTCGGCAACCTCAGCCATTTCAGTGCCGACAGTATCAGCTTTTTCTTCAGTATTTGGCTGACAGGCAAAAAGGCCTAAAGCAGCAACGGTAGATAGGGCAACAAGCGATTTCTGCATAAAACGTCTCCATAAATTTTATCATCGTGCTTCTAGTTTTAAACTGCTGCATCCAGGGCAGTCTGCACGATAGTGAAAGATGCGTGATCCATGCTATGTTAAACCTAGCACTCACAAAGCGAAACCCATTTGATTATGTTTAGGGCTCAAATGTTCCCCAGATTATTGTTACTCATCTTATTAATAAGTGGATCTATAGGATGTAGTTTCCCTGAGACTACGCCCATTAAACAATGGCGGCATGTTGAAGAAGGGGCTTACGCCGCTGATGTTTCTATGGATGGCACAATTGCTGTCGTCTCTGGTATCAACAATGGTATTAATGTTTGGAAAATAGGTGACGAAACCCCGTTGTATCAATGGAGCCATCAAGGAGAAGGCAATAACTTAGTTGTTTCATTGCACATATCTGCTGATAACACTCACGTAGTGACTGCCGACAGAGAAGCGTTTGCATTATGGAGCATCGAAACTGGTGATCCAGTTGGCTTTTGGCGTATCGATGAAGCCTCTATTCGCGATGTGGCTATTTCCAACAACGGCAATGGCATTTTGGTGGCCCGTTCTAATGGTAAAGTGATGTTTTTTGAACCTAAAACTCAGCGCAGGTTAGAGTTTTTAGGTCACCAAGAAAAAGTAAACTCTATTGATATTTCCCCTAATGGAAAATTTGCCTTAACAGGTGGAAATGATTATATCGCCTATTTATGGAGTACCGATACAGGGCAGATAATTCATACCTTTACACATCCTTCTCGTGTTACCAAAGTGGCGCTAGATGACCAAGGTCGCTTTGCTTTTACCGCGGATAGTCAAAGCAAATCACAAGTGTGGAATGTTCAAACTGGGGAAGCTATCAGCTCGCTGAACTTTATCGCTAGGCAGAAAATTTTTACCGATGCGGTATTTTCCGATGATGGCAAATATTTGCTTACTGGTTCGCCGTCTCGCCAAGTTTATTTATGGGATATCAAAAGCGGAAAGGAAATTGATGCGTGGCAAGTCGCCTCTCGGGATACTGTTTCACCACCAACTGCAGTTGTTTATGGCGTTGGCTTTATGTCCGATGGTAATATTGTGACAGAAAGCAGTAGCGGCTTAGCCGAAGTATGGCAGCGCAGTAATTAGAGAAAATTATGACAGATGAAAACAGCAATGCTGACAACGGGGCTATTCGAGCCGAACTTGATAGCGCCAACAATAGTATTGAAGAGCTTCAAACCAAAATTGCGTTTCAAGAGCACACTATCGACGCCTTAAATGAAGCGCTATCTTCACAGCAACAGCAACTTGATGAGTTAACTTACAAGTTGCGCCATGTTATTGATAAGGTGAAGTCAATCGAGCCTTCAAATATGGCCAAAGACTCAGACGAGACCCCACCTCCACATTATTAGTCGCCTAAGCCATCTGAATTTCTTGCGCAGTACTTTTCTTGCACTGAGCTTTTTTTGTACAGCACTTTTCTTGTACAGCACTTAAAGGTCGGTATGTGGTTAAGGGCTTTCTTTATCAGCGTCATCAGCTTGTTCAGGTTTAGACAATGCGGGCTCAGATAGGGTCTGTAACTCTACCGATTGCTCAATGTCACCATTGATTGCTTGAATAAAAGCATTTTTGATAATGGCACCAATAGCACTGAATACGTCGGTTTCAGGGCTGCTCAAATCCCCTTCGATGGGAATACGAGTGGCTATCTGATCTTCACTCTGATTTTCAAATATCTCAGCAACAAAAGCTGATAGTGCCTCAACGGTGCCTTCAATTAGTCCGTCACCATCACGCTCTATATCACCTTTCCAAGAGAATACTTCCACTTTATGCAATATAGGCTTTATATACCCTTTAACTTTGCCGTCATCGGCCGCAAGTTCTGCTGCTAACGTTAGGGTACCGGCTTCAAGATCAAAAGGTGCATAGGTATCAAGAAAGTTTTTGAAATTAACTAAGGCTATATTATCGGCCTGAAGGTTTAGATCAAAAGTTGGTTTTTGTGTTGCAGGGTTGAGTTTGGCTTTTAATTTTAATGTGCCTTGCTGTGCAGTTTGCGCACTAACGTTAGCGTTCGCCACACGGTTGTCAGATAACGCATCGCTATTAACTAGGTTTGTCACTTCACCTTGAATGTCATGTAGCGAGATATCAATAACAGGCGAGGTTTCTGGGTTATAAAAACCAATTTTGCCATCGGTTACACTTAATTTATCAATACTTAATGGGAACAATTGATTGGCGATATTAAGCCAATTTTCGTTCTTACCAGCCTGACTGGTATCGCTGGTGGCACCATCTACAAAGTTAATCTCTGGGCGGGTAAGGTTAACAGTCCCACTTGCTGCACCTTTAATCAGTTGGCTCCAGTTCAATGTAAACTCAACTTCGTCTGCACGAAACAAAGGTTTATCAACCTGTCCGTTAGATTTATAAAGCAACACGTGCTCTAAGCTATAAGCACCGCGCCATAACATAATATCGACATCACCCACTCGGCCGCTGTATTCACCAGGCTGGCTGAGTGTTTTATTGATATACCATTGGGCTGCGTACGGCATGCTTATACGCACAATAATAAGTAACCCAAGAAGGATAGCGAGCGAGGTTAGTAGGTAACGATTGGCTGTTTTCATAAATACTCCTTTCAAAAAGTATTTCAAGAATTATGCCGTTGAATGTAAAGAGAAAATGTGGTTTGTCTGATGTGGTAAGTGTTATGAAATCAGCAGCTTGATGGCTTTTAAAGCAGGTTTTTTACTGTTTTAAGTAAAGTAAAGATACGCCTAACATGGGCGGTATCTTCACATTATGCGTAATAATTACTGCTTGCGAATACAGTGAGTGAGAGGCTAGTGGCTATACCTAGTAGCTATCATGTAATAGGTAGCCATGTAGTAGGTAGCGCGCACGTAATAGATGGCGCGAATACCGTGATAAGCGCCTTTGCGGTAACCTTAGTGAGGTTTGAAAATACCAATAACGTTTTCGTTTTCACGAGTGGCCGCGTTAACTTTTTCGTCGGTTTGTGCTTCGTTGTAACCACAAGCAACACACTCTAGCTTTTCTACGTTATTTTCGTAGTATAAAGAGATGGTGTCTAACTCTTTGCATTTAGGGCAGGTAGCGCCTGCAACAAAGCGGCGTTTAATCGATTTTTGCATTGCAGCTCTCTTAACGTAATTTACTCACTATTATACCGCGAAAAGCCTTTTCCTGATCAGATTTTGATAGGAATTTGCTATTATACGTGACCTAAATTGTTCCCGCGAAGGTTATGAATGATAAAGCTAACAAACGTATCGCTAATGCGTGGCAGAAAAGTACTGCTAGAAAGTGCATCAGCGCAGGTATTTCCCGGCCATAAAGTTGCCCTTATTGGGAGCAATGGTTGTGGTAAATCGACCTTGTTTGCCTTATTGCGCAACGAAATGTCGGTTGATGCAGGAGACTGTGTGGTGCCAAACGACTGGCGCATTGTCAGTGTGGCACAAGAAACCCCTGCTACTGACAGGTGTGCTATTGAATACGTTATCGATGGTGATAAAAACCTTCGTCGTTTACAGGCTCAGCTTCATCAAGCGGAACAGGACGAAGACGGCGTTTTGATTGGTAATATTCATGGTCAGTTAGAACAGGCCGGTGCCTATGATGTGGAAGCTAGGGCGGCGACTATTTTATCCGGGCTTGGCTTTACTAATACGCAGCTCAGCGCGCCGGTTACCGATTTCTCTGGTGGTTGGCGTATGCGCCTTAACTTGGCGCAAGCGCTGTTATGTCCTTCTGACTTATTACTGCTAGATGAGCCCACCAACCACTTAGATTTAGATGCGGTGATTTGGTTAGAAAAATGGCTACAGCGTTATGAGGGAACACTTTTACTCATTTCCCATGATAAAGCCTTTATCGATAACACGGTGGCGCAAATTATCAGTGTTGAGCAACAGCAGCTTATTACTTATACCGGTAACTATTCCGCTTACGAGACACAGCGCGCAGAGCGATTACGTCTGCAAAATATTGAGTTTGAAAAGCAGCAACAAAGAGTGGCGCATTTAACCTCGTTTATTACACGCTTTAAAGCCAAAGCGAGTAAAGCTAAGCAAGCACAAAGCCGTATTAAGCAACTCGAAAAAATGGAAACCTTGCTGCCTGCTCATGCAGCTAGCCCATTTAGTTTTGAGTTTGTGCCGCCAGCTGCACTGCCTAATCCCCTTGTCCAAATGGAACACGTTCAATTAGGTTATGACGACCATATTGTCCTTCAACAAGTGAAGTTGAACTTGGTACCAGGTAGCCGAATTGGCTTGCTAGGACGAAATGGGCAAGGTAAATCTACCCTTATCAAGTTGCTAGCGGGTGTACATGCCCCTAAGCAAGGTATTTTCGATTCCGCCAAAGGCCTGAAGATTGGCTACTTTGCCCAGCATCAGTTAGAAACGTTAGATCCCAACGCCACGCCTATTTTGCATTTACAGCGCATAGATGAAAAAGCCACCGAACAGCAATTGCGGGATTATTTGGGTGGGTTTGGTTTCAACGGTGACGAAGCTCTGTCGGCAGTTGCGCCTATGTCGGGTGGCGAGAAAGCCCGGTTAGTGCTAGCGCTTATTGTGTATCAAAAGCCTAACTTGTTGTTACTAGATGAGCCTACCAACCACCTCGACTTAGAAATGCGCCATGCTCTGAATATTGCATTGCAAGGCTTTGAAGGCGCCATGGTCTTGGTATCTCACGATAGGTTCTTATTAACGTCGGTGTGTGAAGACTTTTACTTAGTAGATAGCGGCGAAGTAGCGGCCTTTACGGGCGATTTAGATGACTACCGAGACTGGATTTTAAAGCAACAAGCCGCTGAGAAAGCAAAAGCAAATAGCGATGCAAAAGTGTTAAATGAAAGCACAAATGCGTCCGGTGAGCGTAAAATTGATCGCAAGGAAGAGAAGCGTAGAGAAGCCGAGTTTAGAAAGCAGATCGCTCCGCTGAAAAAAGCCTTAGAGAAACATGAAAAGGCCATGGACAAGTGTTCAGGTGAGCTTCAAACCCTTGAAGCGTCGTTATCAGACACAAGTTTATATAACGATGATAAAAAAGCCGAGCTTATGCAGTTGCTGGATAAACAGGCAAAATTAACCCAGCAGCTGGAAGAAGAAGAAATGCAGTGGCTCGATGCCCAAGAACAAATGGAGGCACAGCGCGCAAACTATGAAGCACAATAACTCTATCCTTAACGCTACCGACTTTTGGCAGTACACTGGCAGCCGCTACAGCAAAGGCGACATCGCGCCGTTAGCTATTTTGTTGCAAGACCAGCATGGCGTGAACGTTAATGTGCTCTTATTTGTATGTTGGTGTATTGAACATGGCTTCATCATAAATTTACCGCAGTTAAAAACGGTAATTGATGCTACTGAGACATCAGAGGTTATGCTTAAACAGCACAGGCAAGCGCGAAAGCGTGCAAAGCCTGATGAGAAAAACGACGCTGACTACGAGCATGCTTTAGCAAAATATAAACAGCTAAAGGATGACGAGCTTATACTAGAAAAAGCCCAGCAAGTTGTTATTGTAGATACCGTAGGCAGCCTTAATGTGGCGTCCATGCCCGCTGGTGCTTCAGATATGTCTGGTGTATTTAATGCCTCTGTCGCTGCACTAATAAATGCTTACGGGCTTAGAGACAAAAAGGAAGCCCGAGGGTTAATAAGTCAGCTACTCAAGCAGTTGTCGTAAAAATAAGAATAAGAAAACATCATGAGCAAAATCGCGTTATCGCACGGAAAGATTATTAAAAGCAGTTTTCGGGTACCCAGTTGGGCTAAGAACCGCCATGTACAAACTATTTGGCCGCGCTTTATCCAAAAACGCTTGCCGTTAAAATACAATATGGAACGGCTAACCTTACCTGATGATGATTTTGTGGATGTCGCGTGGGGGCCAAAGCCCGCAGAGCCTTCAGGCATTATTGTTATGTTTCACGGTCTGGAAGGGAGCATCCGATCTCACTATGCTAACGACATGATGGCGAATTTATCGGTGAATGGCTGGCAGGTGGTAATGATGCATTATCGTGGATGTAGCGGTGTGCCGAATTTGAAGCCTCGTGGCTACCATTCTGGCGAAACTGGCGATCCCAGCTTTTTCCTTGATTGGCTAAATCAAAAATTTCCTCAAATCCCCAAGGTCGCGGTTGGCTTTTCCCTTGGTGGTAATATGTTACTGAAACTACTTGGCGAAAACCCTGCACAAAAGTGGCTGAACGCCGCTATAGCTATATCGGCACCGTTAAAACTAGCGGAGTGTGCAAAATCAATTAATCATGGTTTCTCGCAAGTTTATCAAAAGTACCTGCTCGCGAGCATTAAAGGCACGCTACGGAAAAAAATGTCGTTTATCGACTATCGAAAGCTTATTCAATTAACCGGTGATGACGTTGAACACATTACTAGCTTTGCTCAGTTCGACGAGAAAGTGACAGCGCCATTGCATGGCTTTGAAGATGCTAACGATTATTACGAAAAATGCAGTGCCTATCATTTTTTAAGCGCTATTCATTGCCCCACTCTTGTATTGCATAGTATTGACGACCCTTTTATGAACCACCTAGTAGTGCCCAAAGAAGAAGATTTAGCGCGAAATGTGACGGTTGAACTTAGCGAGCGTGGCGGCCACGTAGGCTTTATGCAAGGCTCAGTGTTTCGCCCAAAAGTGTGGCTTCATGAAAGAGTGAAAAAATACGTTAGTGATGTGCTGCCCATAAACCCCGACACTCCCTACGTGTCATAAAATTTAGCAGAGGCAGAAATGATAATTCCAATAGATGCGGTTGAAAGTGAAACCCTATTTAGCTTAGTAGAAGCATTTGTATTGCGTGAAGGCACGGAATATGGCGCTGAAGATGTGAGTATGGAAGTTAAGGTTACGCAAGTGCTAGATGCGCTTAAAAGCGGCGAAGCAGTGTTGGTGTATTCTGAGCTGCATGAAAGCGTAGATATTCGGCCTAAAGGTGATGTAACGTCAGAAGATACTTCTGACTAATACCCTATTAATTTATAAGAATACCGATTTGTGCTTTTCCTAATGATGCTATGAGAAAACCCGAAGACGAAACCTGATAACGTTACTTGATGAACTATCCCAATGAAGTTACGGGTTAAGTAAGCTGCGCAGCAAAGTAATCAGCAAACGCGGAAGTAAGGGAACAAGAAAGTAAGGGAACAAGAAAGTAAGGAAACACTGAAGTAAAGCCTAAACTCCAGGCATAAAAAAGCCGGGCGAGTGACCCGGCTACCTTTCAGGAGGAGAGCATCCCCAAACGAGAAAGGCCTAGAAACTGTAGCGTGCAGTTACCTGCATGATGTCTAAGTCATCCATAAGCTTGTAATTGGCACCAACAGCCCATTGAGGGGTGATGTAATAGTTCGCGCCTACTTTGAATGTAGCATCGCCGTCTTCAACGTCGTAGTAACCTACTTCGCCCAAAAGCTCAACCTGCTCAGTTACCATAGAACGAACACCGGCATTCACACTGTAGCCCGTCTCATCATCGAAATCGCCATCAATACGCTCAAAGTTTGCGCCAAAGTATGCATCGGTAGTGGTGTTAATTGGCATTCTGTAGCCAGCACCAAGCGTTAACATATCGAAGTCAAAGCTACCCTCTTCAAAGTTACTGTATTCACCATTTAAGTAAATATTGCGGTTTAATAGATATTTGCTGCTTAGGACGAAACCATCGGGTTCGAATGATTCGTTATCGTCAAAATCCAATTTAGTATAGCCACCTTCTACATAACGCCAATCTGGAGACTCAGCTAATGTTGCAAACGAAGCAACAGAGGCTGCGGTAGCGGTAAGTGCTGTAAGTAAAGTGATTGCTTTACGCATTGAAAAAACTCCTATTTATCGCAGAAAGAAAAAAATGCCTGCGCTTCAAATTGTGCGTACTTGTATTTCATATTGTCGAATACAAATTCGCGAATTCCATTGTTGTTACCACGGTGGATCTGCAAGGGGTTTGCCAACCGATAATACACTTGATTGTTTAATGAACTATTTTTCTTTAAGTAACAGAAAGCTAGCGAGTTTTATTCGCGCTTATTTTACTTCTTACTGAGTCGACCCTTTTAAACAGGTGTTTATTTAAACAATCTAAACCCGAAAAAGTGTATCCAAAATACAACACTGTATCCTTTCGTCTAATGCGTGGTGCCTTTTTACACGGTCAAATATAACTAAATTACCTCTTGTTAAGTTTTGTAAATGACTGAAAAGATAGTGTTTGCAGGGTATTTTTAGTTTTTTATCTAAGTTGGATCATTCTTTGCAATATCTACCTTGAAAACAAGCGAGTACACGCGCGATTGATTCGCTTCCTAGTCTTTTCTTCCTTTTCGGGAAAGCGAAGTTTTCATCAAAAAATCACTTTTGGGCATTTATCTACGGAGTTATTGAGTGGATTTTTTGAACGCGGACATTTTCAAATGCAAATCAATAAAGCCCTACATCATGGAGATTGCAAGATGCACCAAGAGTTCAGACAAGACAGTGACGCTAACGTTACAAACGTTAGCCAAAATCAAAAGCGAAAGCCTGTGAGCCTTTTTTCTCGCTTTGCTGTTGTGTTTGCAAGTGTGCTGTCGTTATTAGTAGCGCCAGTGATTAATGCTGAGGGCGCAGGCGAAACGAACGAACCTCGTGACGCTTCACCAATTCTTCAGTCTGTCATTGATGCTGCAAAAGCATCTGCAGAAGAAGGTTATGAGCAAAACGACCATGGCTTAGATGAAGGCTTAAAATCAATTGATTACCAAACTTATCGTGCTATTCGCTTTAACCCTGAAAAAAGCCTATGGAACGATGAGAACGATTACGAAGTGCAGTTCTTCCACCCTGGGTTTTTGTATCAGTTACCAGTAACAGTTCACACTATCGATGAATCTAATAGTGCCGTTCGCATACCTTTCAGCAGCGATATGTTTCGTTACGACGACAAAGCAGCGCCGTTAGCAGGGCTGACTGATAACAAAACAGGCTTTGCGGGTTTTCGCGTTCATTACCCGCTGAAAAACGAAGAGTATAAAGATGAGTTTGCGGTATTTTTAGGCGCCTCTTATTTTCGTTTAGTCGGCAAGAATCAAGTTTATGGTATTTCAGCCCGCGGATTGGCAATTGATACCGCGCTAACAAAAGGTGAAGAATTCCCACATTTTACCGAGTTTTGGCTTATTGAACCAAAAGAAGGCCAACCTATTACTATTTATGCGCGACTTGAAAGCCCTTCTGTCGCGGGTGCTTACAAGTTTGTTATTGAGCCTGGAATAGATACTGAAGTAGACGTTCAAAGCTGGTTATTCGCCCGTGAAGACGTTGAAAAACTTGGTGTAGCGCCTTTTACTAGCATGTTTTTATATGGCGAAAACAGCGAAGCTCGTCCAGATGATTATCGTCCTGAAGTACATGACAGCGATGGTGTTCTAATGGTGACTCATGCTGGTGAAGAAATTTGGCGTCCACTTACCAACCCTGCTCGACTTCAAATTACATCGTTAAGTGACAGCGCTCCGAAAGGTTTTGGCATGTTACAGCGTGATGGCGAATGGAATAGTTACCTTGATGCTGAAGCTAATTATCATATTCGTCCAGGGCTTTGGGTAACGCCCACAGAGGGTTTCGATAAAGGCCGCTTAGAAGTGGTAGAAATTCCTACGAATTCAGAAACACATGACAACATTGTTGCGTATTGGGTACCAGAAGCACCATTGCTTAGTGGTGAGTCACGTTACTTTGCTTATACCCTTAAAACGGTAGAGCGCAATGCGTTTGTTAGTGAGTTGGCCACCGTAATTCGTACTCGCCAGGGTAAGCCGTCGCTACCTGGTGAAAAAGTAAAAGATGAAGCCAAGCTGACTCAGCGCCGCTTCATTGTTGACTTTTCTTCACCTGCACTGGCGTCATCGGACATGTCAGCATCAGGAAATACAGCGGCGAGCTTTAATCCAGACACTACTAAGTTAATTGTACAAGGTAGCAATGGCGTAATTTCTCAGCAGCGTCTTTACCCCGCCAACGAGGGTAAGGAATGGCGTGCCACTTTTCTTCTCAAGCCTAAGGACAAAAGCACAGTAGACATGCGTGCTTACATCGAAGTAGACGGCGAACGTATCAGTGAGGTTTGGAACTATGTTTACCAACCAAAGTAATGCTTCAAATTCCCCAGAATCCACATCAAAGCGTGATCGATTTATCACGGTAGGAGAGCACATGCGTTTACTCATAATGGCAATTTTAGTGCTTCCGAGTACGGCATTAGCCGGTTGGAGCCTTTACGAAATTTTTCTTCCAAATGGCTTAACTAAGCTTGAAATGGCACAGCTAGGCTTGGGCTTAATGTTGTTCTCGTGGCTTTGTATGGCTTTTTGGACCGGCATTATTGGGTTTGTACTGCAACTGTTTAATATTGACCCATTAAGCTTGCGTAAAAAGCAAAGCAAGCCAGACGATGCGACAGCTTTAAAACAGCGCCATGTTGTTGTTATGCCCGTGTACAACGAAGATACCCGCAGAATTATGGTGGGCTTTGAAGCTTGCGTACGTGAATTAATGACGACTGAGCATGCCGATAACTTTGATTTTTATATGCTAAGTGACACCCGCGACCCACAAAAAGTAGACGATGAGCTTCGCGCGTGGCAACGCATGACTAAGCGTTTAGGTGGCTACGCATCGCAGGTCTTTTATCGTCGTCGTGAAAAGAACCTTCACCGTAAAGTCGGCAACCTAAAAGAATTCTGTGAACGCTGGGGCGCTAATTACGAGTCTATGATTGTGTTAGATGCCGACAGTATTATGACCGGCGAGCGCATGCTAGATTTAGCCCGTCGTATTGAACAAAACCCTGATACCGCTTTAGTACAAACTATTCCTATGCCAGTACGTCAAAACACCTTTTTTGGCCGTTTTGTACAGTTTGCTGCGCACCTTTACAGCCCTATGCTGGCAACCGGTTTATCTTTTTGGCAAACCGATAGTGCCAACTATTGGGGTCACAATGCCATCATTCGTATTGCACCGTTTATGCAGCACTGTGGCTTGCCTAAATTAGAAGGTAGTGCGCCTTTTGGTGGTGAAATTTTAAGTCACGATTTTGTTGAAGCAGCATTACTACGTCGTGCAGGCTGGCAAGCCTATTTGCTTACCGATACTACGGGTAGCTACGAAGAAGTACCAAGTAACATAGTCGACTACGCAATCCGTGATCGTCGTTGGGTTCAAGGTAACATTCAACATTTAGGTTTGTTGAAGGTTAAAGGTCTGAAAGCTGCGAATCGCCTTCACTTCTTATTTGGTGCGTTTGCCTATATTTCATCGCTGATACTGTTTTGTATGCTAGCGCTAGGTACTGCTGATGCACTCATCCGTGCTACGTCAGTTCCAGACTTCTTTACTTCTGAATATCAGTTGTTCCCAAGCTGGCAGGTGGCCCGCCAAGATATGATGATGGTGACAATGTGGGGCACAGCGGCATTACTCTTTTTACCCAAAGTACTCGGTATAGTGTTGGCACTGATTAAACGTAGAGAAGAGTTTGGTGGCGCCTTGTCGTTACTGAAAAGTTCTGCATTAGAAATTTTCATGGCCATTCTTATTGCGCCGTTAATGATGTTTTATCATAGCTTCTTTGTGATCAGTGTTTTTGTTGGTCATTCTGTTAAATGGGAAGCACAGGAACGTGAAGGCAAAAAAGTACCTTGGAGTGTGGCCTTTAAGCATACTCAACTTATGAGCTGTTTAGCCGTAATTTGGGGTGTAACTACGTTTTACTACACACCATCGTTATTCATGTGGTTGCTACCTGTGTTGATTGGCATGGTACTAGCTGCACCCGTTATCCGCATTACCAGTAGTGACAACTTAGGCATACAAATGCGTAAATGGGGTGTGTTTGTTATCGACCAAGAAGTGAATGAGTGTAAAGCGCTTAAGCGTTTACGTGTGGCAATGAGCTACTTTGCGCTGTCTCAATATCAAATAGAAGAGCCTGCACTACCTGAAAGCTTATGGGTAACCATGCCTGAGCAAGTGTTAAGTGAGAAACCGCTGCCTATGCGCCCTGTGTTAGTCAATAACGCGTAGCTATGCTCTTGTAGATAGTGCGTAGCTAGTACATGATTTGCGTACATACCGCGTAAATTCCATGTACGAAGAACGCTAGAGTGAGGTAAGTTTTATCCCACTCTAGCAATATAAACAAAAAAGCCGGGTCGCTTCAATTTGAAGCCCCGGCTTTTTTAGTTGGGCACGTTCATCGCTGCCCCAGTTTTCGTTATAACTTTCGCTTACTGGGTGAAAGTTACTGAAAAAGAAACAGGTACAGTGGTGGTGATGCTGTTAAGCCCTGCAATTTTTTGCAACGCTTCAATACCTGCCTTTAATCCAAAGGATTCTGCTTTAATTAGCGTTGGCGCGGTTGTTGAAACCGTTAGGGTGTCTGCGTCTACTTTGCTTGCCACGACTGAGAAGCTAGTAGGTACAGCCATACCATGCAGCGTTAAAATGCCGTCAACTTTACCGCTAGCCACTTCACCCTCTGCTAAATTTAGCATTGATTCAGGCAAGGTAGCGTCGAAGGTAGCGTCAGCAAATTCGCTCACATTGAATAGCATTTCTTGCATTCGTGTATTGCGAATATCAATGGAAGTATTTACCGAAGCTAAGTTAACCGTCACACGCAATTTTCCAGCAGTAGATAAACTGCCGTCAAAGTTGTCGAATTTGTGAACTTCGGTAACTTGTGAATTCTTGGTAGAAAGGAAATGCAAAGAACTGGTGTCGCCATCTATGCTCCAGTCAGCAAGTGCAGGAAACGCAAGACCGCATGCGAGTAAGGCTGTTGTTACCTTACGAATACGTGTCGTCACCATAATATTACTCCTTTAAAAAATAATAATGTCCACTCGAGACTTCTCGAAGATGGCATAGACCAAATAACCTAACGTATTAATTACGATGAGGGTTTACAAAGTCATTATACTGGACAACATCTTTCCATGGCACTCTTTGATCGCCCATTACCACAAAATCTGGGTTCTCTAGCGAATGACGCTGGTTATACGTGAGTGGTTCAAAGTTAGCCGCTACAATACTACCGCCCGCTTCAGAAACAATGCACTGAGATGCGCCTGTGTCCCACTCACCGGTTACGCCAATTCGCATAAATACATCCGCTTTACCTTCCGCAATAAAACAGGCTTTAAGCGAACAACTACCTAATGGCAGAGTTTGGTAAACCCGTTTAGCGCACATGCGACCTAATACCTTTTCACGGCTTTGCCTGCGGCTAATGGCAATCATGACCACGCTATTTTTAGGGTCGTCGAGTTTACGTACGGCAATTTTCTCTTCGCCGTCGGGGGATGATTTAAATGCCCCTTTGCCTTTTTCAGCAAAATATAACGACTGCCCTGGTGGCCAGAAAATAACCCCAATTTTAGGCTGATTATTTTCAATAAGGGCGATGTTCACCGCAAAGTCGCCGCTTCTGGCAATAAATTCTTGCGTACCGTCGATAGGGTCGATAAGCCAGTAACGTGGCCAATCCTTTCGCTCTTCTAAACTGGCATGCTTGTTTTCTTCAGACAGGATAGGAATGTCGGGAGTAGCAGCGCTCAAGCGTTGGGTGATAATATCGTTAGCAAGGTAGTCGGCGCTGGTAACCGGAGAATCATCTTCTTTCTGGTAAGCGTCAAAATCGCCTTTATCATACACTTTAAGCACAGCTTCACCGGCTTCAACGGCGACAGTTTTTGCGAGCTCTAATAGTTCGCTGTGGGGGTGTTCATCGGGCATAATCTATTGGTCCTTCAACCATTTTTGAGCAAGTAACAGCGCAGCAATACAACGGGCTTCAATAAAATCTTCGCGAGCCAGCAAGGCATCTGCTTCAGCAAGTGGCCAATGAATTACTTCTAATGGCTCTGGTTCATCACCCTCTAATTGTTTAGGGTATAAATCTCTTGCTACTACAATGGTCATGTTGGCATTAAAAAAGGTAGGTGCCATGCTAACTTTGTGTAGTTCAAAGAGGTCATTCGCACCATAACCGGCTTCTTCTTTTAATTCTCTATCGGCGGCTTCAAGGGCGGTTTCACCCGGGTCGATAAGTCCTTTTGGAAAGCCAAGTTGATAGGAGTGAGTCCCTGCGGCATATTCACGAATAAGTACCATGGTCTCATCATCAATCATGGGAACAATCATGACAGCGCCACGATTGCCTCCAGCCATCCGTTCGAATTCTCGCGTTGCACCATTAGAAAACTCTAAGTCTAGGCGCTCTACTCGAAAAAGCTTACTTTGGGCAACAATTTCCCGATGGTGAATTTGCGGTAACGGCTTGTTCGGGTCAATTTTTCGCATGTCTCTCGCTACAACTTTGTTATCATACCTACTGTAACTAGCTTACTTCATTATAAGGAAAATCGCTTGCCCTTTCTGCCCTGGAATGAAATTGATACGGTGTTGTTAGATATGGACGGCACCCTACTAGATTTACACTACGACAACCGATTTTGGCTTGACCATTTACCTACGCGTTTGGCTGAAATTAAAGGTATTCCCGAACAAGAATGTCGCGACATGATGGCCTCGCATTATGAGAAAGTGCATGGCCAAATTCAGTGGTATTGCCTAGATTATTGGGCAGAAACACTGGATATCGATATTATGCCGATAAAGCGTGAATTGGCGCACTTAATTGAAATTCGCCCTGATACCGTTCCTTTTTTAGAGGCCTTGCATCAGTCTGGTCGTCAGGTAGTATTAGTGACCAATGCGCACCCAGGTAGCTTGTCGTTAAAAATAGAGCGCACGCAGTTAGATGCACATATTGATAACTTAATTTCCACCCATGAGTTTGGTGTTACCAAAGAGTCGCAGCTACTGTGGCAGAAGCTGCATGCTCGTTTAAATTTCAATCCGGCGCGAACCTTATTTGTTGATGACACCATTCGGATTTTAGATGCGGCGAAAGAGTTCGGCATACAACATCTTCTTGCGGTTGATAATCCTGATCACACGTTACCGAACCGCAATATTAAAGAATTCCCTGCTGTGACCGACTACCGGCTAATGCTAGATGATATTTTGGCTAACCCTGTTAGAGGCAACCATGCTGAGTAAATTATTTGTAGGGTCTAAAAACCCCGTCAAAGTAAATGCTGCCCTCATTACGTTATCGATTACCTTAGAGCAGGACTTTGATGTTTATGAGGTTGGCGTACCCAGCGGTGTTTCTGAGCAGCCTATGAGCGAAGAAGAAACACGTTTAGGTGCAGTAAACCGCGTAAAAGCGCTTATTGATATACATGAGGATGAAACAAACGACGCTTGGTATGTGGCTATAGAAGGTGGCGTAGACGTATTCGAAGATGGCCCTGCAACCTTTGCTTATGTGGTTATCTCTAACGGGGGGCGCATGTCTATAGGTCGAAGTGCCAACTTGCCGTTACCGGTTAGTGTATATCAAGCGTTGCAGCGGGGCGAAGAGTTAGGCCCTGTCATGGATAAGTTGTTCAATACCACCAACGTGAAGCAAAAAGGGGGAGCGATTGGCTTGCTTACCCTTAATCATGCTTCTAGACAAAGTGTTTATGAAGTTGCTCTTACACTCGCCATGGCAAAGTTTCATTTCCCCGATTTATACACCGATTGATAGGACAAAATAACACTGCTACTTGCCTTAAAATGACAACGTAAATAGCAGTGTTTGACTTCAAAATACTCTGTAAGCCCTACCGAAATGACGGCGAATTTCCGTAATAATTTCTTATCGGGCTTTTATTGAAATTCGCTCACAATGTTTATTCTTTAGTCTATGTTGTTGATATCTGGCTGGAAAAATAAGGCTGGCTGATCTGGCGTTGTAGTTGCACTACTTACCATCACAAACGGATTAAGGAGTGTGACAATGAGCGAGACGATTAACACGTACAACCCCGCAACTGGTGAGAAACTAGATCATTATCATTTGATGTCAGCGGATGATGCAGAGCAAGCGGTAACCCGCTCTCAAGAAGCTTATTTAAACTGGCGCAGAACGTCTTTCGAAGCCCGTGCCCAATTATTTAATAACCTTGCTGATTTAATGGAAGATCGTATCGACGATTTAACCAGCCTGATGACCCGAGAAATGGGTAAGGTAACTGAGCAAGGTAAGCAAGAAGTGCAACTGTGCGCAAATATCTGTAGATATACTGCAGAACATGGCGCAGAAATTCTTGAAGATGAACACCGAATCTTTGAAGGTGGCCGTGCCATCATTAGTTATCAACCTATCGGTGTGATTTTAGGTATTCAGCCTTGGAACTTCCCTCTTTATCAAGTTATTCGCTACAGCGTTTCAAACATTATGGCTGGCAATACTACCGTACTAAAACACGCAAAAAATGTATTTGGAATGGCAGTCGCAATTCAGCAAATGTATGAAGACGCGGGATTCCCTAAAAATGTCTATCAATCTCTACTCATTGATGGCGGTACGGCAAGCGACTTAATTAAACATAAGCATGTTCGCGGTGTAACCTTTACGGGTAGTGACGAAGTGGGTAAACAAGTTGCTAAAGAAGCAGCCAGTTTGTCGAAAAAGACAGTAATGGAACTAGGCAGTAACGATGCGTTTATTGTACTGGCTGATGCCGATATCGACCAAGCAGTTGAAACCTGCATTATGGGCCGAGTTATCAATAACGGCGAAACCTGTGTAGCAGCTAAACGCTTTGTGATTGTAGATAGCATTTATGACGAGTTTCGAGACAAGTTTGTAGCTCAGTGTAAAAAGCTTAAAGTGGGTGACCCATCAGACGAGAATACTGATCTTGGCCCTATGGCACGTGAAGATTTACGTGATGAATTGCATGACCAAGTTAAAGCGTCGCTTGATGCAGGTGCAACTTTATCGTTAGGCGGTGAAGTACCGGACAGTAGCGGTTATTTCTACCCTATTACGGTACTAGAAAATGTATCACCAGGTATGCCTGCGTACGACGATGAATTATTCGGCCCTGTAGCATCGCTTATTCGCGTTCGAGACGATAAAGAAGCGATGACAGTGGCTAATGACTCACGTTATGGCCTTGGTGGTGGTATCTTTAGTACGGATACCGATAACGCTATCGCCCTCGCTAAAAATGAGTTCGATACTGGTATGGTTAATATTAATGGCTACTCACTAGCACAACCTAACCTGCCGTTTGGTGGTGTTAAGGACAGTGGTTATGGCCGAGAACATGGTGGCTATGGTATGCGAGAGTTTGTAAATATTAAAACCATTATGATTGCAGAGCAGAGTAACAGCTAAGCGCATTAGTGTGATGTTGTGCCACAGCCCAAGTTGTTTGGGTTGCGGCACTGCACAGCGCTGAATTAGGAGTAAGTAGTATGCTAGTCACATCCAAAAAGTCTATTTCAGCCAGTGCCATTCGCACTAGATTTATAGGTATTAAATCTATAAGTATCAGATCTATAGTTATTGGGTTGGGGTTATGTACCTCAGCCTTTTTTGTATCTGCTGAGCAGATACAAGATAACGCAATCACATGCGAAGGTGTTTCATTACAGATTTTAGGCTCTGGTGGGCCAGAACTTGATGATGGCCGCACGTCAACGTCTTACCTTCTTTGGCAAGATGATAAAGCGAAAGTGCTGGTGGATGTTGGAAGCGGTAGCAGTGTTCAGTTTGGCGAGTCGGGTGCTGATTTTGCTGACATAGATACTATTTTGCTATCTCATTTACATACCGACCATGCAGCTGATTTACCCAGTTTTATTAAAGGCAGCTACTTTGGAAGTCGGGATACCAACTTAACGGTTTATGGTCCAAGCGGTAATGATGTTATGCCAAGCACTCAAGCATATCTTGACGCGCTAATTGGTAAGGATGGGGCGTTTAAATATTTATCTTCTTATACGCAAGAAGGTGAAGATGACTATCAAGTGACTGCGCATTCAATTGTAGATAACGCGTTCAGTACACAAGTTAATGATGCTATCAGTATTGAATCTATGTCTGTATATCACGGGCCTATTCCCGCACTGGCGTGGAAAGTGACCATTGATGAGTGTGTAGCGGTGTTCTCTGGTGACACCAATGATGCCGATGGCACCTTGGCTAGCTTTGCAAAGCTAGCTGATGTTTTAGTGCTTCACAATGCGATTGAGGATATGGAAAGGCATTCAGGTAGCGCAGCTACTAATTTGCATATGACACCGAAGCAGGTTATTCAAATAGCGAAAGATGCAGAGGCTAAACGAGTTGTGCTTTCACACATTATGAAGCGCAGTGAAGCTGGATTAGATGCGCTGACCGAAGCCATTGCGGTAATAGCTCCAGGTCGCGTATTCGCCGCGCAAGATTTGATGAATATTCCTTTAGTTAGCGACCTTCCTAATGAGGAAAGCCGTTAAACTAAGCGGCTAACTAAAGCCGTTAATCAAAACCGTTAACCAAAGCTGCTAAGTAAAATCAGTAGGCAAAGCCGCTAAGTAAAGTCATCAACAGGTGGATTTATGTTTAACGAGCACGCTAAAGTCTAATGAATTTTTTAGTAGCGGTTCCGACCGCTTAGCGCTATCCCGTACCATCTACTGTAATTTGATGGCAATGTAGCCTTTAGCATCAGGCTGACCGAAGAATTTAGACGCTTGATGCACCTCTTCTGGAAGGCTGTCATCAGGCTTAAATTTCCCATCCACTTTGAATTTTTTCATGTCTGGGCTAACTACGGCATCAATAGACAAGCCAAGCATGTTTGGCTCGCTTACCACAATACCAATATCGTCACCCACACAGCGAAGCTTGGCAGAATAGGTGCCAAAATCTATCGGACCTTGTGTGCCAGCTACCGACGCGTTTAGCCAATCACCTGTACCCTGTAATGCCTCACACTGTGGGCCAAAAGTGAGTTCATCAAGTCTAACTTTGAATCGTCCACTGGCGTTAACCGGCAAGGGCAAATTCACTTGTGCTAATACTCTGTCTACCGGCAGATACACCGAAAAATTGGTAGTTTCTACTTTTTCTAAGTTAAACAAGCTGATTTTAAATGGGCCATCGAATGCAATATCGTTCGCATCGCGAATGTTCCCCGCATTTACATGCGCACTCACGTTTCCAATCAGCAACGCAAGGGGGCTAAGTTCCCAATTCACGTTGTTAATAGGTAGCCCGTTGAGCACTACCGATTGCGCCTTGCCCGACCATAGGGTGCCACTCACACCGCTAATAGAAACATTTTTTGGCAAATCTACTCTGCCAATCACGTGGATAGCAGGCATATAAGCAATAGCGAAAATGAGAAAGGCAATAATGCCACCTACTAGCCAACCAAACTTAGACTTCATGCTTTTCCTAACTGTAAACGGCGAACTTTGATGTAACCCGGATTATCTGCTTCGGCAATATCGGCCTGAATAATGACAATGCCCATACCTTCTAGCGTTTTTAACCACTCAAGCACGTCATTGAACGGTGCTTCGTCAATCCAAACTTGTAATTCATCATCTTGCGGCTGCATACGAGAAATATCTATGCTGTGCCTTGATGTGGTTCGGTTAACCGCTTGGGGTAACGAACCTCTAAAAGGGGCCGTAGTATTGCTGCTTCTTCTAAGCTGTTGGGCGCGAACGGCACTGTCTTTTACCCAAACCAGCAAACTTTGCTGGTTATCAAGCAATTGCTTTTGCTGATGCAAAGACGCATTAAGGGGCGACCATACTAAAAAATAAAATAAGCCAATGACCACTACCACAGCCGAGATCATGACCAGTATTTGCTCGCGCTCGGTAAGCGCTTTAAATTTGCTGATTAGTGCGTTCACAACACACTCCTAATTGATACTGTGCCAATAACGTTATCGTCACGGTTATTGATGGCACCTTGCTCTACGGTAAAACCAGCGCCTTCAGCTTCGCGGCGAAACTGCTCTAATGCCTCAAAACTTTTACCTTGCGCTTGAATGCGTATTTCGGTGCGAGTAGCGTCAAAACGTAATGTCTGCGGCTTCACTTGCGTGCTGGCAAAAGCATCTGAGAGTTGATCTAACATAATCAACATAGAGGCATCGCCGCCGCTTCTTGATAACTTATCCAGTTCAGATTGCAGCTTAAGCCTAACATTGCGGTAAACGCCAATATTCGGAAAACCGGCTTTTACGGCCTGATCTATTTCGCTGGTGAGCGCTGCGTTCTCAGATTTGAGCTGATACAAAGTCACGGTTTTATCAACCAGACTTGTACACAACACTAATACCGCCAATACTGCTGCTACGCGCCACTGCGCCCATACATTATTACGAGTGCGATTTACTTTGTACTCGCCCTGAAGCAAGTTAAAGCTGCTCGACATCGCCTCTTTAGCCAGAACATGCATGGGAAGCTCAAGGGGAGCATCATCTACGGTAATGTTTGGTATACCGCTTAAATCAATGCCCGCGTAATTAGTAATAACAACGGGTGTATCTTGTTGGCTAGTAAAGTGGCCTAAGGTAGGTAACAACCATGCTTGCTCACCTTGAATACCTTGAAAAGTATCTTGGCGAACTAGCATTTGCTCGCCTAAGGTAAGTACCGACCAGCCATTCTCTGTTACCGGTACCGCTAATACATCTGGAATAAGGTGGCTGCAGAACATACCTGCATCAGCTAGCCATTGCTGCCACATTTGAAGTTTTGCGTGGCTAACCACGGCCACCGCTTGGCTATCTCCCGCTTTGGGGCCAATGGCAAAAAACTGCTCACTAATATCGGTAGCAAGTTCGTCTTCAAGCATAAAGGGTAAAGCGGAAAGTACTTTTCTGCCCGCTCTTGGCGGCAAAGTTACCCACTTAAGTAAAATTTCACTGCTAGGCGCTAATGCAATCACTGCGCGATGCCCAGCGCGTTCCGTTAAAGTGGAAAGGGCGTTGGCATTGGCCAGCTCACCAGAAGCAATAATTTCTTCTTCTGTTGTTGACCACACCAGCCAGCTAATTGGGTCGGCCTCGGTGGCACCTAACCTAATCAGGAGTTGTTCCATTATTTTACGCCTCCAAACTCGCGCTTTATTATACTTACGCCCGCGTCACTACTTGCGTTAAATACAGTAGAAAGTTGAAACGTGGCTTTATTGTAACGGGTCTTAGTGTGCAAAATAAAATACTCAGTGGTTACCGTAAACCAGCCTTTTTGGCTATCGGATAAACTTAATGCTTCAATACTCGGTTCGGCCAAAAACGTTTCTACATCGTCCCAACCATCTTGGGGGCGACTACCCAGCAAAGTGGCGGCTTGTTGCAAATCCAATCCGGTTAAACCTGCTAACAATGCGGCATGCTCTTCATCAATGGTGTTTACGTTAATCGCTAAGGTGTCGTTATCTGGAATGACGCAAACTAAAGGTAATATTTCATTTAGCCACACCGGAGATACACCGTTAATAATACGCAATTCGCTTGTTGATGCCAGTAATCCATTAGCAGCCAAATAAGGAAATTCCTTCGACTCGTATTCGCTGTCTTCAGCGCCATAGGGACGCATGTTGTCATCATCGTCTATCCAGTCGGCTAAACTGTCGCGTACCGTATCGGCAGTAAAGCTGTCTATATCATCAATTTCAAGGGCTAACAGCATGGTGTGAAACGCATCCATAGCTTCGGTTGCCCCGTCGCCACTATCAACGTTTGTGCTAGCGCTACCTTGCAAAATAGCGTTTAAGTTAAAACATGCTTGAAGGTCGGTAAGGGTCGCTTGCAAACCGCCATTTTCTAGAGGGTACATAAACTCCTGGGCCCAAGGCTGGTTTAGCGCTATTTTGTCACCGGTTTCTTCCATTAAAGTTTGAATTGATTTTCGCGCGAAGGCCTCGGCCCCCATGGCATACCAGTAGGCTTGGTTACTGTCTTTAATATTCATAGTGCGCTGTACTTGCAGCTGTAAGCGGGTGCCCATTTCAGTGGCCAATACAGAGACTAGCGCCACAATCATAAGTACTATCATTAGCGCCACGCCTTGCTGACGAGAAGGTAGTGAGCTAGGCGTTTTGCTCAGTACTTTGATAGGGGTTTTAATCGGCGTGCTCATGATGCCGAGCCCCCTGTCAAAACAAACTCTCGGCGTATTAAACCAAAATCCTTACTCACAAACTCAATAGCCACAGCGGTGGGTAACGCTTCACCTTGATAGCTCTCACTCCAACTTAAATCGTCGCTGTCTTCGGTACTGCTTTCAGCGCTAATAAACTCAACGGTAAAGCTCTCAATATTTTCAAGCAGCGTACGTACTTTGGGTTCATAACCAATAACATTATCTACGTAATTACTGTAAATACGCTCTAAGCGGTCTTCTTCTAATCGATAAGCCACGTATTGTAAGGTACTTCTGGGCAGCATTAGTTGGGGGTTATGCCAGCCGCCGCGCACAAAGCCAATACCATCGCCATCACTGTCATCTACATCACCGCCGGCCATCACTACGTTCTGGGTTTCCCCTTCAGCGCGAACTGGTCGTGGTACTGCTTGTTGAATGTCGCGTTCGATAATGACCATGGCACGTTGTAGTTGTTGTAATTTTTCAAAGCGTTCGCTTGATAGGTCGTTGCTATCAATTACCGTGGTTAGCAAACCTGTAGATGCCAAACCAATTAGCGTGAAAATAGCCATGGCGATAAGGATTTCAATAAGGGTGAACCCGCGCTGCTTCATCAAATACCTGTGCTGGTGGGCTTTGCCACAAAGGTGGTAACTGAAGTAACACTGCTAGCGTAATCAGAACTCAAACCCACAGTTACGCTTACCGAGCGTAAATCGTCATCGGTGGTTTTAGTGACTTTTTGTTGCCAGTACCAAGTGCGGTCAGCCATGTCCATGCTGCCCTTTAAATTATTCTTAGGTGGCCAAGTATCATCAAGTTGTAATTGGTTCAATCGGTTGCTAGCAACGTAGTTTGCAAAGGTTACCGCTTCTATTTGCCCTACGTTATTTAAGTGATCACCCGCGGCTTTTAGAATAGCCGTACCGGTTAAGGCGAAAATAAGCAGTGCCACCATGACTTCAAGTAAAGTCATACCTTGTTGGCGAAATAATGCTCGCGCATAAATACGGCTCATTGATCAGGGCTCTCAAGAGGGCCAGATAATTCCAGTGGCGGGAACTCTTCATTATTTAGCGCAAAGTAGACAGGGTCGTCGTTATAATCGCCGTCGTAAGCAAACATAAGACTAAATGGCGTAATGTCGCCGCTAGACATAATTAGTATTTGTGGCGGTGGCAGTTTCTTCTCTTCCTCGCTGCCAATTTCAACGCCGTCTTCAGACACGCTTAAAGTTTCGTCGAAAATCCCTCTATCAAAAAGCTGATCTTCGTTCGTCCAAGGCAAGTCATCTAAATTAAGGGTAAACGAGAAACCATCAGGTAACGTGTGAGGTTCATAGTATTTCTCACCTTCAATACGTTGCCATTCATCATTTTCATCTAACACGACAAAATAGTATTCATTATCTTTCTGTTCAACACGAATACCAAGTTGCTGCTGATTGAGCACGGCGTAATCGCTGGCCATATCCACGAGCACTTGCAAACGTTGAGCTTGGCTTTTTAATAAATCAGCCTTACTGGCGCCAAACGCATTGAACATCACATAACCCGCCGCCAAGCCCATAAGCAACAACACCAACATCACTTCTAATAAGGTGAAGCCAATGCTCTTGTTGAAGCTGTGCTTGAAATCAGGGCGCGGACGGGCTGGCATAAGAATGACTTAGTTTAGGTATTCGTTGATGTTCCAGTTACCAATGTCGTCATCGGTACCGGCTTCACCGTCTGGGCCGTTAGAGTAGATATCTACTACCCCTAACTCTCCTGGGCTAATTAACGCATAAGGATTGCCCCACGGATCTTCAGGTAAACGTTTAATAAAGCCGCCGTCAGGATAGTTTCTTGGAATTGGATCAAGGGTTGGCGCTGTAACTAAGGCTTCTAACCCTTGCTCGGTAGTAGGGAAGCTATTGTTACGCAGCTTGTACATCTCAAGGGCGCTTTCCATTTGCTGAATATCCACCGCCGCTTTTTTAAGCTGTGCAACTTCTTGGTTACCCAAAATTTGGGGGGCTACCATTGAGGCCATGATACCAATGATGAGCAGCACCACCATTACTTCAATCAAACTAAATCCAGAACTACGTTTTAAGGTTTTCATCAGATATTCACCATATTGTTTAAGGCCAAAATAGGCTGCAAAATTGCCATTACGATAAACAGCACTATGCCAGCCATCGACACGATAAGTAGAGGTTCAAATACTTTTAGTGAGACACCAATAAGGGCTTCAAATTCCCTATCTTGGTTATCGGCGGCGCGGCCAAGCATTTGCTGTAATTCGCCAGATTTTTCACCAGATGCAATCATGTGCATCATCATTGGCGGGAAAATTTTTGTGTTATCGAGGGCAGCGCGCAAGCTGCTCCCTTCTTTTACATTAACGGCAGCATCGGCCACCTGATTCTTAATGTGTTGATTTTCAAGTACATCACCGGAAATACGCATAGATTCAAGTAAGGGCACTGCACTGGCGCTTAAAATACTCAAAGTACGTGCAAAACGAGCGGTATTAAGCCCGCGAGAAACTTTACCAATAAGCGGAAGTTTCAAAATCACTTTGTGAAATCTTAACTTCATCTTTTTTTGTTGAAGCACGCGCTGAACAATTACCGCTAGTATCAACACGACAATCAGCAAAATAAGGCCGTAATTTTGTAGCCAGGTACTCACCGAAATAAGGACTTGGGTGATACCGGGAAGGTCTTGCCCCATGTGATCAAACTGGCCCACAATTTTAGGCACAACCACGGTAAGCAATAGCATCACTATGCCGAAGGCGAAAAACAGCATAAGTGAAGGGTAAATAAGTGCTTGGGTAATTTGACTGCGAGTTTGCTGGCGTCGTTCTGTGTAATCGGCAAGGCGATTAAGCACCGTGTCTAAGTGACCGGATTTTTCACCTGCCGCCACCATGGCGCGGTACAAGTCGTCAAACACACTAGGAAATTCAGATAGCGCATCGGCTAAACCATGACCTTCTACCACTTTGCTTCGAACGGCCATCATCATGTTCTTTTGACGGGGCTTTTCACACTGCTCGGCAACTGCCAGTAAGGCTTCTTCTACCGGTAAGGCAGATTCTACCAAGGTGGCCATTTGGCGCGTTAACAGGGCGAGATCTGAGGCTGAAATTCTCGGTTTAAAAAACGAGAAGCCACCACTTTTAGCGTCACTTTTTCCGCGCTCGGTAACTTGTTCTACTTCTAAAGGAATGAGGCCTTTTTCACGCAGTTGCTGGCGCACTTGGCGAGCGTTATCACCTTCCAGTACACCATTTGCGTTACGGCCACGGTTGTTTACCGCTTTATAAGCGAAGGCGGCCATACTAATCCTCCTTGGTTACACGCAGGACTTCTTCTAAAGAGGTAACACCTGCAAGTACCTTACGACACCCATCATCCCGAATACTGGGCGTAGAGTGCCTGATATATTTTTCAATGGCCTGTTCACCCACGCCTTCATGCATCATTTCGCGCACTTTCTCATTCACCAGTAATAGCTCGTGAATACCTGTACGACCTCTGTAACCGGTTTGATTACATGCGGCGCAGCCGTGGGGTTGGTAGATGGTAAAGTTGCTATCGGCATCAATATTAAGAGCTTCACACTCTTGAGGGTCGGGCGTGTGAGGGGTCTTACATTCTTTACACAGGGTACGCACTAGGCGCTGTGATAAAACCGCTAGCAAACTCGAAGACAACAAGAATGGCTCAATACCCATGTCTTCTAAACGGGTGATGGCGCCAGCCGCCGTATTGGTGTGAAGGGTGGATAACACTAAGTGACCAGTTAAACTGGCCTGTACCGCAATTTGTGCCGTTTCTACGTCTCGAATTTCACCTACCATCACCACATCGGGATCTTGACGCAAAATCGCTCGAAGACCGCGAGCAAAGGTCATATCTACACGAGGGTTAACTTGTGTTTGCCCTATGCCAGGTAAATCGAATTCGATAGGATCTTCTACGGTTAAAATATTACGGTCGCGAGAGTTAATTTCGCTTAAGCCCGCATATAAGGTGGTACTTTTACCTGAACCTGTTGGGCCGGTAACCAAAATAATACCGTGAGGTTTTCTAATTAACGAAGAAAAATGGTCGCGGTTTTGCTGGGTCATGCCTAAGTCTTTTAGGTTTAACCGCGCGTTGTTTTTATCTAATAAACGAAGTACCACTCGCTCACCATGGCTTGAAGGCATAGTAGACACACGTACATCTACCGCACGACCTGCAATACGAAGGGTAATACGTCCATCCTGCGGAACCCGTTTTTCAGCAATATCTAACTTCGCCATTACCTTAATACGAGAAACCAGCATGGAAGAAAGTTTACGATTTGGGCGTAAAATTTCGCGTAATACACCATCTACTCGAAATCGAACCACCAGTTGGCTTTCAAAGGTCTCGATGTGAATATCCGATGCACCTTCTTTAATTGCCTCACCTAGCATGGCATTAATCAGCTTGATGATAGGGGCATCGTCTTCGTTATCTAATAAATCTTCGGTATCAGGTAATTCTTCAGCAAGGGCAAACAAATCACTTTCGTTGCCTAAATCTTCCATTAACTGCTTTGCCGCAGAACTGTCTCGCTGGAACGCGCTGGTAAGAAAGCCTTCAAACTCATCAGCTGCTATGGTTTTAGGTACGAAAGGTTCGCCATAAAAGCGGCGTACTTCGGCAAATACTTCAAAGGGCGTGTTTTCAGTAAAGTACAGCACAGCAGGGTCGACATTGGTTTCAAGCAATACCTGATTGCGCTTTGCAAAGCTAAATGAAAGCTGGCGAGGACCAGCTACCGCTTCTGGTAGCCCTTCTTCGTCAACCAATGCTTCGAGCGCTTCTTCCTGTGCCTCTACCGCAAGGGTGAGTTGCTCGTCTTGACCAGCCATCTTAGTCTTTACCTTCTTCATTAAGGTGGTCTTTTTCCGTTAAGTACTCTTCAAACGATGGTGGCAAAGAAAGTTCATCATCCCAATTAGGCATGCTTGGCGTTTCAGCATTAGGCATTAAAGAAATACCTTCTTGCTGGCGCTTAAGTTGTAAGGCACGAATGTAGTTGTACTTACGATGACTGATAGAATTCATGGTAGCGCCGTCACGTACAATAGTAGGCTTTAAAAATACCATTAGGTTACGCTTACGTTTACTGGTCGAGGTAGATTTAAACAAATTACCAATGATAGGGATATCACCTAATAGAGGCACTTTAGACACACTTTCTTGAACGTCTTCGTCTATCAAACCGCCTAAAACAATCGTGCCACCATCATCTACAATAACGGTAGTTTTAATTTCACGTTTGTTGATAGAGATATCTACCGAAGTCGCACCACTTACGCTTGATACTTCCTGTTCAATTAACAGTTGTACCGCATCGCCTTCGTTAATTTGAGGTGTTACTTTGAGTTTAATACCTACTTCTTGGCGATCTACGGTTTGGAAAGGGTTCGAGTTATTCGACCCGGTTGTAGTACCCGTAATAATAGGAATTTCTTGACCTACAATGAAGTAAGCTTCTTCGTTATCCATAGTAGTAAGGTGCGGCGTGGCCAATACGTTTGAGTTCGTATCGGTGCTTACAGCTTGTACGACTGCGCCCCAGCCATTATCAATAATACCGGCAATTAAGCCATTCGCGCTGCCAAGTAGACTAGCTAGCGAAGTATAATCGCCTTCTTCTGTATCGGTTACTGTGTAAATGGTTCCATCGTCAGTAACGTAAGTTTCATCCGTGGTGGTATCTTCCGCTTCTTTTACCGCTACCGCCAAAGAGCCAACAGGTATAACGCCGTTACTAAACTGAGTACCACCGCCACTTTCAGATACCCATTGCACACCCAAGGTAGTGCCGTCACTCTCAAATACTTCTACAATAATGGCTTCAACTTGTACTTGTGCACGGCGAATATCAAGCTGGCGTACCACTTCTTCAAGCGAGCGCATCATGTCAGGTTCCGCAGTGATCACCAACGCATTAGAATCTTCATGGGCATCAATGCTGACATCGCGATTAGATGGTGTACGGCTATTGGCAGTACCACTTTTTTCTTCGGCTTGAATGCTGGCAGATACCCCTTGGAGTACTTTTACCAAATCGTCTGCTTTGGCATAGTTTAGAAACATCACTCGGGTATTACCGTTGGTTTCTAATTCCTGATCCATACGCTCAATCAGATTTATTAAACGTTGGCGGGCTTTAATATCGCCGCTCACAATCACTGAGTTTGTGCGATCGTCAGCTACCACACGAGGGTCTGATTTAGCACCCGTATTAGTCTTGCCTTGTGATTTGTTGATGCTGTCAATAATACGCACCATTTCAGAGGCTGAAGCGAAACGTAGTTTCACAATCTCTACTTCTTCATCACCTGCACGGTCAACACGCTCAATAATTTCAACTAAGCGGTTTACTACGGCTGCGCGGCCAGTAATCATCATTACATTTGAAGGGTCGTGACTTACTACATTACCACCGCCTGCTTGGTCATTAAGCTGGCGTAAAATAGGGGCTAATTCTCTTACCGGTACGTTATAAACAGGTACAACGCGAGTGATCATTTCATCACCGTCTTTAGCAGCCCCCTCTACCACAGGAATATTAGATGTTTTAGCATCTTTTGAACGTACAACTTTCAAAATACCGCTAGGCATTTCCACTACCGCGAAATCATAAACCTGAAGTACGTTTAGAAAGAACTGATAATACTGATCTTCAGTCAGCATATCGTAGCTTCGCACGCTAATTTTACCCCGGACATTTGGGTCGACAATAATAGTACGCTCTAAGTTCTTACCCACAATATTAATGAATTCACTAATATCAGTGTCTTTAAAATTAGGCATATATTCAGCGGCTGTTACTGAGAAACACAGTAGGGCCGTACACAAGGCGGTGCTTAGGCGAGATAACAATTTTTGGCTGGTGCGCCTTTTCATTCTGTCTTCCTTTAATTCTTATTCTGCTGATGGCTCAGGTAAATCGAGATAGAGCGTAGTAAAACTGCCATCACGAATGATCGTAAGTTCAATATTCTGAGCATTGCGAAGTTCAGATAATGCTTCTTGGGATTGCTGCATGTCTGTCAGATCCAATCCGTTAATTTGTGCAATAACATCGCCGGCCTGAAGTCCTGCTGATTTAAATAATGCGGGCTCTTTACCAGGGCTAACTTGATAGCCGATAAGCTGGCCTTCTTCCGTTTTAGGCGAAATCGAAATGAAGTCGGTAAAACTAGCTGGGCGCTCTCGCAGTGAAGCGGTGGCTTCAATGGCTTCTTCACTCAACTGCCTAGCATCGGGTTCGTCTCGCACATCAGGTACAGGTTGTGGGCGACGTCTAGTTTGCTGTTGACGGCGCTTATTCGCTTCGTCGTAATCAATACCATCAAGCATTAACGTTTCGTTTCTAACGCCGTTTTTAATAATGACTCTGTCACGGAATACTTGTTTCAACGTGGCATTAGTGCCTTCTATTTTTTCACCTAAACCATAAACCGCTTGGCTGTTACGATTTTCGATAACCGCAGTGCTAGAATCTTCATCCGAACTTGCCACTACGCCAGTAAGGGTAAGGTTCAAACGAGTCTCAGGTGCATCGGTAACCGGGGCTTCATCTACCTTTCTTGGTACCGCAGCTGCGTTACCAAATAAATTTAGTTGTTGTATTTTGCGTATATTGACCCCACTTTGCCCTGAAGCCGTAGAAGGTCTGGGCGTAAAACTCGCTGCAGGAGTCGCAGATAATTGAGGTTCAGGTATAATTCGCCATATTAGCTTGGCGGCAAAGGCTATTAAATATAGGCTCAGCAGCACCACAATTAACGTGTGAAGTTGTTTTTGGTTCTGGTTTACAAAAACAACCAGAGACTGTGGATTGAGTTTATCGAATGTCATGTCGCCACTTGATGGTACTGCTTATTATTAAAGTGAAAATTTGGTTAATCGCGCTTTATCCAACCCATCATAGCTTAGTCGAGGTGGGGCTCACAACACTAAAGCTGCACCGTGACGAAATTATTACAAAGGTATTATGGAAACGAACAATACATCACAAAATGTGAGGCTGGACAAGTGGCTGTGGGCAGCAAGGTTCTTCAAAACCCGCGCCATTGCCAGAGACATGGTTCAGTCAGGAAAAGTTCACTACAACGGACAACGCACTAAGCCCGGCAAGAGTGTAGAGCTTGGTGCAGTGGTAAAAGTTCCCTCAGGTTGGGATAACCGCGAAGTTATTGTTCAAAAGTTAAGTGATAAAAGACTCAGTGCTGCACTTGCTCTTGGTTTATATGAAGAAACTGAAGTAAGTGTAACAAAACGTGAAGAAAACCAGGTTGCACGTAAATTGAACGCTTTTCACAGTCCTAAGCCGGAAAATCGGCCAGATAAAAAACAGCGCAGACAAATTATTAAATTTAAGCAGCAGTAAAAGCTACGCTGCCTACCAGGACAAGTTTATGAGTGATTTTGATAAATTACACCGATTTTTATTTACCCAAGCAAACGTTCGAGGCGAATTAGTTCGTTTAGATGAAAGCTTAAAGCAGATTGTTCACAGCTATGAATACCCAGTACAAATTCAGCGTTTGTTAGGGCAGTTAGCGGCAGCGACGTCTCTTTTAACTGCCACCCTTAAATTTAAAGGTGAAATTGCCTTACAAATTCAAAGTAAAGGGCCAGTAAGTTACGCGGTAATTAACGCCACCCATGAACAAACATTTCGTGGCGTTGCCCGCTGGGATGAAAGCCTTGAAACGCTTCCAGAAGCGTTTGATGAGTTACTTACCGAAGCGGTATTGGTAATGACAATAACTCCTGATGAAGGCGAGCGTTATCAAGGTATTGTGGCACTAGACAAACCAACATTAGCTGAGTGTTTAGAAGAATACTTCGCCCAGTCAGAACAGTTAGCCACCCGTGTACAGCTAATGACCGACTTGCAAGATGAAGATAACGCGAGAGCTGCAGGGGTACTTCTTCAAGTATTGCCGACAGATGCTAGCGCTACTGACATCACTCAAGCAACAGGGTTTGACCATATTGCGACTTTGACCGAAACCTTAACGGAAAAAGAAATGTTCTCGTTGTCGGTTGAAGATATTCTTTATCGCTTGTACCACCAAGAAGAAGTGGAAGTGTATCCAGCCAAAGCGGTTAGCTTTGCGTGTACTTGTTCTAAGGAACGCAGTGCAGAAGCGCTTCGTAATATAGATAAAGCAGAGCTTTTATTCATAGTGAAAGAAGATGGCGACATTAAAATGAATTGTCAGTATTGCCATGCAGAATATCGTTTCGATAGCATCGATATTGAGGCGATTCATAGCGGTAATGCACCCTCACCTGATACTAATCAATAAGGGTAGACTTTTTACCCTTAACATTCCTTACCCTCAACTCGCCCTTAAAAAACGCAAATCTTCTAATTCACTTCCCCTTTACGGCATTTGTCGTAAGGGGAAGTTAATATAAATATCACGTATCCAGTTTTGTCTCCCCCCTCAAAATAAAAATGTAATTTTATTACGTTTTTTTCGAAAGTTGATCCAGATTAATAATCAGTATTCTTGATAGAAATATCGCTACCCCTTTATTTACATTAGACTCGATTAAATGATACTTTTTGAAAGTGCTATTGAAATATTACATTAAGGGTTACGGCTATGACTGCAGCAGCGTCTTTAAAAACGGATTTGAATATTGCTCCATTGGTTGATTTACCTAGCGCCGAATTGATTGAGCGTGCGATAAAGCGTGGTGAAGGTGTACTAGATACTAACGGGGCTTTGGTGGTTGAAACAGGTGAGCGAACAGGTCGTTCACCTAACGATAGGTTTATCGTAAAAGAGCCATCTACTGAAAACGACATTGACTGGGGCAAGGTTAACAAGCCTTTTGATGCCAACAAATTCGATGCCCTGTGGAACAAAGTTGAAGCATATCTAACTACCCAAGAGCACTTTTTATCGCACCTTCAAGTAGGCGCCGATCCTGCGCATGCACTTCCTTTAGAAGTAAGAACGCAAACCGCATGGCAGCATGTATTTGCCCGTAATCTTTTCATCGTACCTGAAAACTGGAATGCCAATAACGAAACGCCATGGCAGGTACTCAACGTGCCTGGATTCGTTTGTGAACCAGAGCGTGACGGCACCAATAGTGATGGTGTAGTAGTCATTAATTTCGCCAAAAAACGTGTGCTTATTGCTGGCATGAGATACGCCGGTGAAATGAAAAAAGCGATGTTCTCAGTTCAGAACTTCCTACTTCCAGCCAAAGACATATTACCCATGCACTGTTCTGCCAATGTGGGCGAGCAAGGCGATGTTACTTTGTTCTTTGGTTTGTCGGGTACAGGTAAAACCACCTTATCTGCCGATCCTAAACGCTTTCTAATTGGTGATGATGAACACGGTTGGGGGGAAGGCAGTGTGTTTAATATTGAGGGCGGCTGCTACGCAAAATGTATCGACCTATCGCAAAAGAACGAGCCGGTTATTTGGGATGCCATTAAGTTTGGCACCATATTAGAAAACGTTGTGTTAGATGACACTCGTACCCCAGATTATAAAGATACGTCACTAACACAAAATTCACGCGCGGCCTATCCGTTAAGCCACATTGAAAAGCGGGTTGAAGCGAACCGTGGCGGCGAGCCACGCTCTGTTGTGTTTTTAACCTGTGACGTGAGCGGTGTATTGCCGCCTGTGTCAGTACTAAGCGAGGAAGCGGCTGCTTATCATTTCTTAAGTGGTTACACCGCGAAAGTAGGTTCTACAGAGATTGGTTCAACCTCTGACATTGAATCGACCTTTTCTACTTGTTTTGGCGCTCCCTTCTTCCCACGCCCAGCAGGCGTGTATGCCGAGTTATTAATTAAACGTGTTAAAGCGTTTAACGCCAAAGTGTACTTGGTGAATACCGGCTGGACTGGTGGGCCTTATGGTACAGGTCAGCGTTTCGATATTCCTACTACCCGCGCCATTATCGATGCCATAGTATCCGGTGATTTAGCCGATGTTGAAACCCAACATATTGAAGGCCTAAACCTTGATGTACCCGTTGCGGTATCAGGCGTTGACGATAATCTACTGGTGCCTAAGCAAACCTGGGATGATGCAGAAAAATATGAAGAATATGCGCAGAACCTAGTAGATAGCTTTAAGCAGAATTTTGAAAAATACGATGTTAGTGACGCCATTGTTAAGGCGGGTCCTGGCAACTAATTCACACTGCGTTTTTAGGGGCGCAGTTGAATGTTAGGGAAGGCAACCCTTCTCTTCCCAACCTTCATCACACTCAACGTGATTGATGTTTTGCCCGCGCTTAGCCGCGGGCTTTTTTCGTTTCGATTTGCTTACTGTTTAATGTAAAGATGTGGATCCAAACCAATTTTGGGGCAGAGGAGTAAAATTGATATTGTTTTTATATTGAAGAAGCTTGCTGTCCACCTCCCTTTCTGAAAACCAATACTTCCGATCATCTATGGAAATAAGTCTTAGGGTGTAAGATGCGCTAAATGGGTCGAGTGGCCCTTTTTCAGTTCGAATTGAAGTGTCAAAAATTTGAACTTCTCTGTCCTTATTGTTTGGTGCTGGTACTTTTTTATTTTGAGAGTTGTATATAACGGGGATTTGAATAACAGTGATGCCTTGTGGAAGCTCGTGCAATTTGGAAATTTCAGACAATTTCTCGTTACTAAATGGATATCTTTGTAAGCTCCAACTGGCGTCTATATACACTTTGGCCAAGGCGACGTTATCTCCAACATGAATAAATACTCTGGGTTGGAACAATTTAAAGAAACAATAAAACCCAATCAACGTTGAGCTGACGATAAATATTATCCACTTCATTACAAAACTGGCTCATAATTAACTTCGAAAAATGCACTCTCATCCGGTGCGGTTTGATGAAAACTTGAATCTTTGCCAAAATCTTACCTCAACGCCAGTGTTACTCCCAACCTTATTTTTAAATGTCGCTTTCACCGGACCTGAGTTTCCGATATAGCCGTTTCTTTTGACGATAATATGGCAGCAGAATCCACTCAGTCTTGGCAGACTAAAAGAAGATCCGGGAACTATTGCACAGTCTTTTGATGATTTGTAAATCAAGGGTCTTGGGCTTGGGGAGTTACCAAAGATTAAACCAAAGAATATTTTGCCCGCGCTTAGCCGCGGGCTTTTTTCGTCTCCTATCTTGCGTGAATTATACTAAAGGCGTACTGTAGCGATCTTGGTAGTCGATGACGTTTCTGCGTTATCAATGTGCCTCCAAACAAAAAATCAAAAAACGTTGTAGTAAGTCTCTTAACTACAAATCATGCCCTGCTGTACCAATATTTTGCGTTATTTCGTTTAGAACCCTGTTTGTAAAGGAGCATGGATGAGCCGTCGTCCTATTACTGTTGTCATATTTTCCGGTTTTTTCTTACTGGGCATGTTGTTTATATTGTGGGGTATTTTGCTTCCAGATATTGCAGCCGACCTACGTATGTCAGAGTTGGTAAGTGGTTTGTTTTTCTCGCTGTTTTCTTTAGGCATGATGGTGGGGGCTGTGGTTGGAGGTAAGTATATTAGCCGCTTTGACTACATGCCCTTGTTAGCCTCGTTATTAGGTATGAACGCTGTATTATTGCTGATTATCTCAATGCTGCATGGGTGGCAATGGGTATTGGTGGTGGCAGTAGTTATTGGTGTAGTCAGTTCTTCAATTTTTACTATCGGTCATACACTTATTGCACGATTGTACGAAGAAAAGCGCTTTACCATGATGGGGCTGATGGATTTTATGTTCAGCTTGGGTACGTTTGCCGCTTCGTTTTTTGTTACCTTGCTTTATCTTCAAGAAGAAAATTGGCGTAGGCCAATTCAGGTACTCGCATTATTTATGTTGGCGTTATCGGCGTATACCTTTATGGCAGCGCACTCGCAAGCAAAACTATTACGGGGGCAACCAAAAGCCCAGCGTAAAACCCTCACTTTTGGTGCAGTAGCAAAACAGCCTATATTTATATTTATGGCGCTGCTTAGTTTCGGCTACGGCGCGGTAGAGTTTGGCAACGCTAATTGGTTTGTAAGCTATGCCCAAAACGGCATTGGGTTTACCGGTGAACAATCTCGAAACCTACTCGCGTGTTTTACTGCGGGTATGGTAATAAGCCGGCTAGTCTTTCCTTTCTTACTTCGATTTATGTCGGTACATCGGCTTATCGTTATTTTGGCTACAGCCTCATTGTGCGGCGTATTTGCAATAAAATTAATGACCGGTTTGTACAGTATGGGCGCAGGTAACTTACTGTTAGGGCTTGGCTTAGGTGGGCTATTTCCACTTATGTTGTCGGCAGCCATGAATATTGATAGTGACAACGGCCCTGTCTTATCTGGCATCTGTATTATTGGCAATTCAACCGGTGTGCAAGTGGCCTCTTTTTCTACCGGATTGTGGGCCAACTATGTGCCGCTGACTACGGCGTTTTGGGTGATTCCAATAGGCGGCTGTATTCTATGGGGTGCAGCGTGGGCATACAGCCGAATGGTGAAACAGCACGGTTACGCATGAAGGGGTAAATAGAACTCCGCAATCAAACCTTGCTGCGGATGATTACGCAGCTCCACACCGCCACCATGGGCTTCTACAATACGCCTAATAATCGATAAACCTAAACCAGAGCCCGATATACTTCGGGCTTTGTTGCCTTGGGCAAACGGCATAAACACATGCTCTAGCTCCGAAGCGGGAATACCAGGGCCAAAGTCACGCACTTTACAGAAAGCTCGCTTATCATTGCGGTTATAAAACGTGGTAATAACGATATTTTCTGAACCATAGCGAAACGCATTCTCAATTAAATTATCAATAACTCGCTTCATGGCCACGCGGCGTAAATCGAGTAACGGAATATCGTTAAGTTTAAGCGTAATATGATGCTTATCTTCGATATGCCGAGCCTGCGCTAGTTCCTTAATCAGGCTGTTTAAGTCTGTATTTTCCTTAACTTCTTCTGTGTCATAGCGGGCGTAGTCGATGAACTGATCGATGATGGCATTCATATCTTCAATATCATTCACAATACCGTCTTTAATCCAGTTTTGTGACTCGGGCAGCATTTCAGATGCAAGACGAATACGCGTAAGCGGGGTGCGCAAGTCATGAGAGATGCCCGCAGTCATTAACGTTCGGTCATGCTCTAGTTGCTTGATACCTTGATTCATACGGTTAAACGCCCGGGTAACTTGGATCATTTCCGTGCTACCTTGCTCTTTAAGTGGTGCTGGGTGTTCGCCTTTACCTACCGCTAATGCTGCTTTTTGCAACGAAGACAGCGGCATGGTCATACGCCTTACAAACAACCATCCTCCAGCCACGCTTAAAATACCTATCACCATTAAATACATGGTCAACGGTGAAATATTCGCTTCGTTTAAGCCAGTTATGGGAATAGCAATCCAAGTGTCGGGGTAGCGAGACAAGGAAATCCACACCGTATAAGGGGCACTGGCATCGGTTTTTTGCGAAACTGTACTAATGCGCACGTCTGCAAGTTGCTCAATTTGTTTGCTTACCTGAGATGACATAAACCCATAATAAACGGCACTTTCTAACCCTTTAGTTCTAGCCTTACTGGCATCCAATATTTGAATGTCGGTTTTGTTGTAATAGCGGGCCCTACTTTCAGCATTACTTACTAGTAAATCGTCAGCCAATACCGACTTTACTTGCGTGGCAAGTAGGCTATTAATTTGCTGGTAACTAGGCTGAATAAAATAATAAGTAACGGAAAGGTATGAAACAACTTGGTTAATAAGCAAAAGTACGCCAATCAGCATTACTGTTTGCCCAAATGCACTTTGAGGAACCAGGCGCACTACTTTATCGACCTATGTAAACACTGGGTTTTGCCCATCGGTAGTTATGCCTGCTCACCGTCGGGAACGAATACATAGCCTAAGCCCCAAACGGTCTGAATATACCTTGGGTTTGCTGGGTCTTTCTCTAGCATTCTACGCAATCGCGATACTTGAACATCAATACTGCGTTCTAGGGCGCTGTAGTCTCGCCCGCGGGCTAGGTTCATAAGTTTGTCTCGAGAAAGGGGCTCCCTAGGGTGGGTAACTAAAGACTTTAGCACTGCAAACTCGCCGCTAGTAAGGGTAAGGGGGGTGCTGCCAGCGGTCATTTCTCGGGTGGCCAAGTTCAGTTTATATTCACCAAATTCAATAATTTGTACGTCTTTAGACGGTGCGCCTGGAGCTTCACTATTTTGCCTGCGTAACACGGCTTTGGCCCGGGCAAGAAGCTCTCGAGGGTTGAATGGCTTAGGCAAGTAATCGTCTGCGCCCATTTCAAGGCCAATTATCCTGTCGACTTCATCGCCTTTCGCGGTCAGCATAATAATTGGAAGCTCACTGCCTGTTTGGCGTAAACGTCGGCATATAGATAAGCCATCTTCACCAGGAAGCATTAGATCTAACACCATAAGGTGAAAGTTCTCGCGCTCAAGCAATCTATCCATTTGCTCTGCATTTCCAGCGCTTCGCACCTGGTAACCTTGTTCGACTAAATAGCGTTCAAGCAGGCTACGAAGGCGCATGTCGTCATCGACAACGAGAATTTTAGACGTTTCCTGACCCATGACATGCCTTTAATAGTATTTTTCCTCACTATAACGACTCGTTACCAAATACAAAAGAGAGGAATGCATGAAAGCCTTCCTCTCTTTGTTACAAATAGTGTCAGATATAGGTTTAGACAGTACCGCTTAGGTGCAAATTAGTTAAACAGTACCGCTTAGGTACAAATTAGTTAGACAGTACCGCTTAGGTACAAATAAGTTAGACAGCCCCGTTTAGGTACAAACTAATCAAACCGAACAACATTAAGCGCTGTGGTGTCGGCGGTGCCGTTTAAGGTATCGGAATATAAGGCAACGATTTGCTGAGAGCCTGTGTGTTCTTGTTCAAAAAAGGTATCTTGAACTTTGCCCGCGAATCCCTGCCACGCCTTTGCGTATTTTGCTAAAAAGCCATCGTGTCCCCATTCCTGCTGGCGTTGTTTAACCCGTGCAGGGGCAAAAAATATCTCGGCATCTAAGGCTTTCTTATTGGGCTTTTGCTCGGCTTTCCAATCGGTGGCACCAATGAGGGTAACCTTCGAGAGCCTGTCGCCAAGTGCATTGCCTAGTGAATTTATCAGAGTGCCATTAGCGGCAAAATCGAGTAGCCAGTACTGGTGATCTTTAGATAAAGTTTCTACATCGTCATAGCTAAATACGTGATCGTAGCACCCTGAGGCTTTCACCATGTCTACATTTGAAGCAGAGGTTAACCCTATTACTTGATAATTAGCATGTCTGTGACTTTTTTGATCTTTCAGCAGTTGAGCTGTACCCAGTGCGGTTTTGCTAGATGCACTTGAAAGCAATAACGACTCACCTTGGCTACACTCGTCCACAAAATCATCCAACACAAATGATGTCATGTATAACGGACGAAAATTTAACTGCCAAGCTTCGCGGCTTGCATCATGGCCAGGGTCAACGGCACAGCGTAGGTATAGGTCGTACACGGGGCTAATGCTTTTGCGGTTTTCGTGTATATCAGAAAATCCGTGAGGTGCTACTTTTCCTGCCTTAATTACCCAGTGACTTGCCATGGGCAAGTAACCAAACACTTTTTCGCCTGCTTTAACATCAGCATGATTGGAGGCGACAACCGTAGCAAAGCCCCATACAGGCACAATGCCGTAATCTTCATCAGCAGGGAAGAAACCCCAGTAGCCCATGGTAAAACCAAGCGCAGCATAGGTAATATTATTGGCTGAAAAACCAAAGCTATCGGTTTCAAGCAAAACTTCATCTTGAGCTAAGTCATCGGTAGACAGGGTCTTATCTACAACTTGGGTGTCATCAATTTTGTCTTTTTTTACCCATATCTGCGTACTGGTTACGGTTGTCATGGCGTCACCTTAAATCTGATTTCAATAGACTACGATGACGCACTTTTAATGGGTTTTCGACTTTAGGTTGTAAATAGATTGTTATAGGGCTCGCGAATACACTAGGTAGTGGGCACATTTTCTTCATAAAGCTGCGGCAGAAAATCTGCAAGTGTTCCCATTTCTTCAATAGCATGGGTCATCAAATCATTAGCCATGCCGTGATCAAGCAATAGATACCTTACTAATGCTGTATTGCCAAATACCCCTTCAATGGAGAATACTTCATTATTCCCGTCACGTTTGGCCACGTGTCCCATCCAAAAAATAGAACGCATTTCAGCGCCAAATTGAGTATCGCGAATATAGTGACACATAGTGGATAAATTCAAATTTCCCTCTAATTGACCTGCTTTTGCGCACAATAGTGTTTCGTTATTTGAAGGTGTGTAGTCAGGAAAAAATTCGGTGGGGTCAACAAACTGAATGCGCAGCTTTTGCAGGTCTTCACCAATATATTCGTGAACAAGGTGGCTTGCGCCAACAATTTCGCCATCACGTTTATTTTCCCAATCCATCCAGACATGCGCGGTGGGGTGCCACATTTTATAATGAGTAGTAGTTTGCAAGTAATCGGCAAACCACCAGTGCACCATCTTGGCTTTTACATTTGGCATACGAGTAAGGGCTTTTACTACCATTACCCCATTGGACTGGGTGGAAACGCCGGTTTCCAGATTATTATACTTAGCATTAAAAAGCCCTGACGTTTCACGATAGTCAGAAAAAGGGTTGATACCCCAAATAGCGATACAAAGCCCTATTATTACAACGATAGTTAACATTAACTTATTCATTTTTTACTGCCTTTAAAGAAGCTGATTGCATCTATTTCTTGGTGAGATAGGCCTATCATCGTGAGTATAAACCGCGCCCATTCAGTAGCATCTTCAGCTTGGCTTTGACGGCCAATAGAGGCAATTATTAACCCTATAAACCCCCAACTCGTGATGGGCTCGGCGATTTGTGGCGAGGTCATAGGTTTGAATCGTCCCGTCATTACGCCGTTGGCAATATTAGCGGTTAAAAAATCACGCTGACTTTCGGTGATTGCGTTATTTAAAATATGTGGGTGTGCCGTGAGCTTTTCAGTAATGGGATCGTTAGCGATACTTTGAAACATAGCGCTAGCCATACTTGCCACTATATCTGCGCTGTCTGCGTGAAGCGTATCTGTATCAGAGACGGCTGTGTCAGGGGCAGTAAACAAGGTAGTTATTCTGTCAGCGTGAAATTGTGCGTAACCTTCAAACCTCGCATTAACAGCGGCGGTGATACACTCGCCTTTGCCTTCAAAGTAGTTATAAAACGTCCGTCGGCCTACATCAGCACCTTCTGCAATGTCATCTGCGGTTACAGCATCAAACCCTTTTTTATCTAGAAGCTCGACTGCAATGGCCATGAGTGCTGCCCGCGTTTTATTCTTTTTGCGGGTAAAGCGGTTTTCACTCGAGGTATTTGTTTCTTTCAATTTAAATGGCCTTTCTCGCTAGGTTTAATGTCACTAAATGTAATGCACTTCACGCCATAATACCTAAATTTCACAATAGTGCAATATTGCACATGTGTGCAATTAAGGTTAGTCTAATGTTTCTTTGTTGTAAATTTAATGTAACAGGGCTGGTTTTGCCTACGGAGCAAATATGGAAAAGATGAAGGTGTTTAGAGCAGTTGTTGGTATTAATATGATGTTGTGCGGGTTTACGGTTAAAGCAGATGAAGTGCAGTCAAATGACACAGACTCAGGAGAGCTAACCAGCCCTTCTCTAGAAGTGATAGAGGTGACTTCACAGAAGCGAACCCAATCAATTCAAGAGGTGCCTTTGTCGGTACAAGCATTGACAGGGGATGCGCTAGAAAGCAGTGGAATTAATGACTTTGAAGATGTAGTACATATTTCTCCCTCTATTTCGTTACAGGATAATTTGTCGCCGTTCCAAAAGAGTATTTATATTCGGGGAACGGGAACAACCATTAACTCAGCCACGGTAGAGTCAAGTGTTTCAACGGTAGTTGATGGTGTTGTGCTTGCACGGCAGGGGCAGTTCTTTGGCAATTTTGCTGACACCGAAAGATTAGAAGTACTAAGAGGGCCGCAAAGCACGTTATTCGGTAAAAATGCGTCTGCGGGCGTATTAAATATTGTTACCAAGAAGCCAAACTTCGATGAGCTTGAAATGAGCGCAACTGCGTCGTACGACGAGTATGGTGAATGGAATACCAAAGGGACTGTCACAGGGCCTATATCTGAAACTATCGCCTACCGATTCTCAGGTAACTACGAATACGTGGGGACCAATCATATTGAAAACGTTAACAACGGCGGCCCTTCGCTAGATAAAGAGCGGGCGATAGGAGCTAGAGGTAAGCTGCAATGGGATGCGAGTGATAATGTTGAAGTGATGTTTATCGCCGATTATTCCGATAGCAGTGCACCTTCTGGGGTGCGAGTATTTCGTGCCGTGAGCGAGGCTTCGGCGCAAGCTAGTGATATTAATGCGCTAACACCGGTTGTACCGGGTGAAAGCAATAGGAAAGTGAACATTAACGATCCTAATCATTACGACACCAAAGATTGGGGGCTGAGTGCAGAGGTTAATTGGTGGTTAGACGAACACCAAATCACGTCAATTACAGCCTATAGAAACTGGCAGATGGATGATGCACTCGATATAGATTCTACCGGAGTAGATATTCCAGTTAGTGCCTATATTGGCGTGGGAACGCCGTCATTTCGAGGTGTAGTGAATAGTGTTAAAGACACCGAGCAAATGTCGCAAGAATTTAGGATTCAGTCTACTCACGACAGCTCGCTTCAATATGTGGTAGGCGCTTATCTGTGGGGAACCACCTACCTTGGTGTAAATCAAGAAAGGCGTACGGTATGTTATGACTTGGTGGCCGCTAGGCCTGTTTACAGTAACTGTGAGGGTGTGCCTGTGCCGGCAGCGTTTATTGCTAGCCAGTCGTACAATCAACTTACCGATGTATCCACCCAGTATTATGCGCTTTTTGGTCAGCTAGATTATGCATTAAGTGACAAGCTTGGCGTTTCATTAGGGCTACGCGCACAGCGCGATGTGTTTGAGTGGGATGTACAACAGCGTGGTGTATTAGAGGAAGGCGACTTACCAGAGCCAAGATATTTAGGTGAAGGCAAAGAAACTTATACCGAAACCACGGGTAAGTTGTCGTTTCAGTATGCCTTGGACTCAGGCGCAAATGCTTATTTGTCTTACTCACGAGGCTATAAAGGCCCAGGTGCTGATTTCGCTTTACCAGACAGTGCAGCCTTAGACCCAGAGTATGTTGATGCTTATGAGCTGGGTTATAAAGCGCAGTGGTTTAACCGTAGGCTCAATCTATCCACAGCGTTGTTTTGGCAAGACTTCGAAAACACTCAGGTCTCTTATTTTGACGAAAATGATGTCATTTTTAGACCCACTAATGCGGGTGAAACAAGACAACGAGGTATAGAAATAGACACCATGTTAGCGGCGACCAATAACATCACGCTAACGGTGGGAGCGACGTGGCTAGATGCACAATACGAGTCATATTCAGTTGCTTGTTACACTAACGATCCTTCTCCATCCTGCTCAGTCTCTGCCTCAACCTCAGGCACAAAAGATGTATCAGGAGAAACCACCACCTTTTCACCGGAATTTAAGCTAGTGTCTGGGGTACGCTATGAAAGTGATGCACTCAGTAATGGGGCAAGTTGGTTCTTACAAGGAAATCATCGCTGGCAGTCTGAGGTGCAATACGATGCCAATCAAAACCCTGCAACCTTACAAGGTGCCTATGGTATTGCAGATATTTTCGTAGGCTATCGGTCAGCCTCACAGAAGTATTCAGTATCATTATTCGTTAAGAATGTTTTCGATACCCAATACGTGAATAACCTAGCCGCTTTCGTAGATTCTACAGGCGTGGGAGAGTCTGTTATTCAATTTGTTCCTAAAACCGCAGACAGACTCGTTGGCGCTACGTTTAGCGTACAATATTAATTTGCCCCTCATGGGTTAATCAGAACGGTTAACCCTTTATTCCCCACGCACCCGCTTAAATACTAGCACTGCGCTGTTTATTTATTATACTAAAGTCTACCTTAGCGTTTGTGTAGGCACTGTACCAATACCTATATAAGCGGAATGTTCAAAGGAAAAGAGCATGTTAAAGCGCAACGTATTAATTCTATTAACAATGATGCTGTCGTTTTCATCATCGGCGGCCTTAGTGAAGTTTTCATTTGAAGGTGAAGTTACTGAAATTGACAATATAGTCGGCAACTTTTGGGACCCCTCAGTGATAGGCACTAAAATTAGCGGTTATATGATTATGGATACTGAACTTGCCATAGGTGGGCGAGAAGAAGTTTCTTATTACTGGTGGAACAATATCGATAGCGACCCTGGTGCCCTCACCACATTTTTTGAAATTTTAGGTAAAAACTACGTGCTCTCTGGTGATTATGATTATAACGCCATGTACGACAGCTACGTGACCGATGAATTTTTGGAATATGGCGGTGGTATTGATGAATATGGTGATGCTGTTCCTGACAGTTTTGGGCTGAAAGATACTGAACAGCAAGAGACTACGGTTAACGGTGAAGTGACCTTCATCAATAAAAAGTTTGCGTTCGGTATCTCAGATAGCTTGATTGATTTTTTAACTGACTTTAGGCCCGTCCCTGGTGTAAGTGAGCCCCAACCCGATTGGTTACAAGAAATTTTATGGGTAGATGACGGTACCATTGATAATGGGAAGTCTGGCGGTGGATCTTTTGATTATTATGAAACGTTTGATGATGGGATAACAAGTCGAGAGACGGTTGCCGATGCTATGTTGTATTTTCGTCTTAACCAAGTTTCTACTCAGCAAATTTCAAGTGTTAGCACACCTAATAGCTTTGGACTCTTTATCATATCGGCAGCAATGCTAATTTTTCGCTTTCGTTTACGGTTAAAAGCGAGCGTAGGTAAATAAAGAGGAGCGCTAGTAGATAAAGATGAATGCAGTAAATAAAAAGGAGCATTGGTAGGTAAAAGCGAGCAATGCTAGATTAAAACCAGCGCAAGTAACTAAGTAAGTAAAAGCGACCACCACTTTTTACGCAAAGTGGCGGTCGATGTTTACGCTAAAAAGAATAACTAAACATGATGGAGCCCGTGCGGCCTTCGGAAGGTTTGACCACTACCGAGTCGAACAAGTCGGCAGACGTGTAATATTCCTCTTCGAACAAGTTATTTACGCTAAGTAATATGCGGTAATTCTCGGCCACATAGCCCACTGAGCCGGTCCATACCATATAACTAGGCAGCAATATGGTTTCCAGCACATCGGTGTAGGTTTCATCGGCCCACCCAAAGCCAAGACTAGCCGTTACTCTGCCTCTTTCTAATGGCTTATTATAATTTAGGAACAAGCTTACGGTGTTGTCAGGCAAGCCCCCACGGTCAAGTTCTACACCTTCGCCAACAAATGTCGACCTGTCTCCTGCAATGCGTCCACCATACACCTGATACGCTTCAAGGCCATTTTGGGCCGCAAAGTCAGCGCCATTGATTACTGCTAACGCACCATCACTCACCTCGGTGGTTTCAATATGGGTGGCGGTAGCAGTAAGCGAGAAACTTTCATTTAAGATAGCGCGGGCCTCAAATTCAACCCCTTCACTGTAAACCGCTACTAATGCAGAGGTTTGGCCAATTCGGTCGGTTTTTTCCTGATCAAATACGGCAAGGGCGGCATAGAGTGATTCATCGTCGCTGCTGTATTTAATCCCTAACTCGGCCAAGGTCGATTCCGCTAAATACTCACCGTTATCCACACTGCTTGGAATAATACCGCCAAGTTGATTAGTGCTTAGCGAGCTAGACTCGGCGTAAGTGGCGTAAGGTACAAAACCTGATTCCATCTTGTACGACACACTCACGTTGTAACTAAATGCTGACTCAGTATCGGTATGCACTTCACCATCGCCAAAAGGAATGCCTAACAAGGAAATAGCTTGGTCTTCCGACTCCACATCAAAATAATCGTACCGAGCGCCAAGTAATATACTCCAAGACTCAAGAGTGATATCTGCAATATAAAACAAGCCTGCATTGAGCATGTTGGAAACCTGCTCTTCGTTGTAGTTTCTTCTGACGGTGCCATCAATGCCGGTAGGGTTGCCGTCTTCATCGTAAATAATGGTGGCATCTTCATAAGGGTCATCTACCGCCCAATCAATTCTATCGTCAGGAGTGGGCCCTACCGTAATGTCTCGAAAGTCGAAGGTTTCATCATAATACGCATGGTTGTAGTCAAGATCTTCGTTACGAATACTAATGCCGGTAATATGTTGAATGGTGGCACTATCGTGGAAAGTTTCAAAATTGAGACTAGATCTAAACTCCATGGCCTCAGCCCCAGGATAATCAGCCGTAAAGCCCCAACTCTGGAATTTTTTATGATCCATATAATCGTAATAGAACTGGTTCTTCCATGTCATGTCGTCAGACAAATAGGTCGTAAAATCTAAGTACGCAGTGAATGCTGTTGAGTCGGCAAAATCAATGTCGTCAATAAAGGTCGTTTTATGATCTATCTGTGTAGTGCCGGGGTTACTGAGTGCATAGGCATTCTCAATACCATTATCTACCCCAGGGCAAGAAAGCAGCATGGCGTTATACGTATAGTTACTGTTATCGACGGTACCCGGGCTACAAAAGGTGCCTACACCAGAGAAAGACGAATTAATAAAGTAAGGGGCAAACGGCGAAATAAAACCTGATTCTTGAGGCAGTAACCTATCTGCTCCAATAGGGTTATCTGAATTCTTCGCCACAGGTGCGCCGGTGATGTAGGTGCCATTATCAATTAAGTCTTGGGTTACCCGGTTCCAACCAGGCACTTGAATAGCATCAGAGGTTTGATACTGAAAACCAAATTCCATCAATGTGTTTTCAGTTAAATCGACATCTAGTGCCACCTGTACAATCTCATTCGTTGGCTCGTAATTATCGTAATAAGAGCCAGAATCTTCTGCTTCAGCAAAAATGTACACGCCGGCTTGTTTATCACCAAGCATGAAAGGCGCACCGCCCTCTACCGCAAGAATTTTTTGATCGTATGTACCTAGGGTTAAATGAATTTCGCCGGTGGCTTCATCAAAGTACTTAGTGGCATCTGACTTGGCCGATTTTGGTGAGTAATTTAACTGCCCGCCTACACTACCATTGCCATATAAAGGGCTAACCGGCCCGCGCATCACTTCCAATCCTTTTGCTCCGCGAATATTGGTTTTAAACGCACCAGGGTTGGCAATTCGCCTAAAGCCACGAAAGTAGTTATCTGCCGATTCACCACGAATATCCATGGCGCCTTGAATACCAAAAAACGAACTGGTAAAGGCTCCAGGGGTGATGCGGACTAAATCATCCACCGAGCGCAATCCGTAAGCTTCTATTAGGTCTGAACTAATATCGGTAACCGAGCGAGGTGTTTCTACCAAAGATTTGTCTAAGCCAAACGCACTTTTCGATTCTATTGGAATGAGTGAGTTAAGGTCTTTTACACCGGTAATTGAAATGGTTTCCATGTCTTCATCACTCGGTGGTTCTTGTGCCAAGGAAGCACTCGAGTATGAGGCAAAGAGCGAAAGCATCGTTAAATAGAGGGTTTTATGCGTAAATGTTTTCATTGAGCAGCCTAGTGTGTGTTATCGCGCAACGCGCTTCTTTAGTTATGTATTAAATTGTTCACGCCTTTTTTGCTTTAAGTAGTAGGCGTAAACAGTTTGGTTGTTGTAATACACGGCTCAACAAGGCAATTTTTGATGTTATTAATTAAAATATTTGTTTAATTCCTATCTACTGATGGAGAAAGCGGAGTGTCAGTATTTTTTGTTTCGTCACTTTCTTGTTCGGTAACCTTATTCTCTGGAATTAAAATGCTCATGATAATGGCGGTAAAGCCCGCAGAGGTGACCGAGGAGGAAAGCACGTTTTTAAAGGCTACAGGTAAGCCTTGAATAGCATCGGGTACCATCAACACACCTAACCCGGTGCCTAGCGAGGTGGCGATAATAAGTGACTTTCGGCGGTCTATAGGCTCGCTTGCCAATATCTTAATTCCGCCTACCGCAATGGTGGCGAACATAACCAGTGTTGCACCGCCAAGCACGGGTTTAGGCATCAATTGAAGCACGCCGCCGATAATGGGAAATAAACCTAAAATGACCAACATGGCCGCCACATAAAAGCCCACATGCCGGCTTGCCACCCCAGTTAATTGAATAACGGCGTTGTTTTGCCCAAATGTAGTATTTGGAAAAGTATTAAATATGGCGGCGATGGCCGAATTTACGCCGTCGGCTAAAATGCCACCTTTAATTCTTTTTAGATATTTAGGGCCTTTTATCGGTAAGCCACAAAACAAGCTATTAGCGGTAAGATCGCCGGAGGTTTCCAGTGCAGTAAGAAAATAAATAAGCGCAATGGGAATAAATATATCGAGGTTAAAATTGATTCCATACTTAAAAGGAACCGGAATACTGATAATAGGTTGTTCGGCTAAGCTAGAAAATGAAATCCAGCCTAAAATAGAGGCCACGATAGTGCCTAGAATCATGCCTATCATGATGCCGGAAAGCCGTATCCAAGGATTACTAGAAACGTTAAGTGCAATAATAGTAACTAGCACAAGTAGGCCAAGCGAAAGGTTCTCAATACTGCCAAAATTAGGGCTGCCGAAGCCGCCTGCTAAATCAGTTATGCCCACTTTTATCAGGCTAATGCCAATAGTGGTAATAACGATCCCCGTGGTTAATGGCGTGATCACTCTTTTAATTTTATTTATAAACAAGCTAACGATTATTTCAATGAAAGCGCCGAGAAAGCAGACACCCAATAGGGTAGAGAGTATTTCTTCTTTACTGCCTCCGTTAGCTTTAATAGACAGCCCGGCTATTAATAACGCGCTAATGAACGCGAAGCTGGTGCCTTGAACGGCAATTAAGCCGCAGCCGACTGGCCCAAAGGTTTTTGCTTGAATGAAAGTGGCAACGCCTGAAACAAACAGCGACATACTAATGAGATAAGGTATTTCTGATTCAAGTCCTAGCGCAGTGCCAATAATCAGCGACGGGGTAATAATACCTACGAAGCACGCCAATATATGTTGCAACGCGGCAGTAATAGATTGGTTTACTGTTGGAATGTCGTCTAATGCAAATAAGACATCGGTATTTGGTTTCATTAAGTCCCTTTATAAACCAAGTGTCATCAGAATTTAACGCATACAGTTCTTTATGCATTAATAGCTATGCAAGAAATTATCCTTTTTTAATATTGTTATTTTTAAGCAGTCATAGAAATAAATGAGGTTTTATTAACGCTTTGAATTACATTGTTTTAATAGTGTTAGTGGTTTGATGCTAAATTGAAAAATAACAGTTTTTGGTGGGTGATAAATCAATATTGAAAAGAATATGGTGCGTTCTAAGTGATCATTTTAGTGCAATGTTAACGAGGAAATATCAAATCTTAAATTTAATTCCTAATACTGTTGTATAGTTTTGTTTGCTGTCGAAAATAATAAAAAAAGGCTTTCTAAAAAGCCTTTTTTCGAATTTCTATATGCTACATAAAACCCACTGGTTTAAATTATTCTTGAGAATTTAACCAATCCATTTGATGGCCAGCGCGGCGCTTTCTATTCAAAATATCTTCAAGAAGTGGAGTAAGAATAAGCTCCATCGCTAACCCCATTTTACCGCCAGGTACTACTAGGGTGTTAATACGCGACATAAACGCGCCATCAATCATTTGCAGTAAATAAGGGTAGTCAACATGCTTCATTTCACGCCTAAAGCGAACCACAACAAAGCTTTCATCTTGGGTAGGTATTTCACGAGCACTGAAGGGGTTTGATGTATCTACAGTAGGTACACGTTGAAAGTTAACATGGGTTTGAGAAAACTGAGGCGTGATGTACTGGAAGTAATCATCTAATCCACGCACAATGCTGCTCATTACCGCTTCACGAGAATGGCCTCTATCGGTGGTGTCTCGAACAATTTTTTGAATCCACTCTAAGTTTACAATTGGCACCATGCCAACCAATAAATCCACATGCTTGGCCACATCATTTTCTTCGGTTTTTACCCCGCCATGTAAGCCTTCATAAAACAGTAAATCGGTATTTTGTGGTAAATCTTGCCATGGCGTAAAGGTACCCGGCATTTGATTAAAAGGCACGGCTTCATCGAAGGTATGCAAATACTGACGGAACTGGCCTGAGCCCGAACTACCGTATTCTCTAAATAAGGTTTCAAGCAACTCAAAATCGTTGGCCTTAGGGCCAAAGTAACTAATATGTCGGCCTTGCTCTTGGGCTTTGCGAATTTCGACTTCCATTTCAGGACGAGTAAAACGATGGAAGCTGTCGCCGCCAACCACAGCTGCGTTCACATTCAGGTTCCTGAAAATGTGGCGTATAGCATTGGTTGTCGTGGTTGTTCCTGCCCCTGACGAACCGGTAATGGCAATAATTGGATGTTTTACAGACATAGAAATTCGTTTGAGAAATGACGGGTACTAGTTATAAGCTGATGTGGGTAAAGAATCAAGACCACCCTCTTACTGAGAAATTGACTACAAGCACGAATTAGCGCTAACGTGGCGAAAATAAATAACAAAAAGCACAATCAGGAAGTGGCGATGGAATCTTTTCTACTGGGTATACTGACTTTAGTCGTCGTAGCGGGTGCAGTGCTATCCTTTCAACATGTGGGCAAGCTATCACGCATGCAAATCCATATTGAGCAATTGGAAAAACGCTTAAGGGTATTTGAGCAAAAATCTGCGTCTTCAAAGCCCTCTCCTCGCGTTGAAAGCATAACCGCTCCTAAACGCGACACCTCGGCTAATGATTTAGGGGGCGTCTCTAAACCTCGAGCATCGAGCAACCCGTCAAGGCCTCCTGCGCTTATTTCCTATTTTAAAAAGCATCAACAGGGGCTAGTTAACGCCATTAAGGATAACGGGTTATTATGGCTAGGCGGCTTAGTTTTGGCTGTGGGGGGCATTTTTCTTGCAAATTACGCCATTGAGTCGGGGTTCGTTTCAGCCAAACTTCGCGTGATACTCGGTGGCGTGTTTGGTGTTTCTCTGATGGTGGCCTCAGAATTTTTAGCACGTCATCGCATTCGCTTTTCTATTTATTCACCAGCGGTATGTGCGGCACTTGCCTCAGGCGGTGTGGTCACTTGCTACGCCATTACGCTAGTGGCCTTCAATTATTATGGCTTTTTATCGCCTTTCATTGCTTTTGCAACGTTAGCGCTTATTGCTTTAGGAGCGGTTTCATTGTCGCTCCGATTTGGCCCGTTGTTAGCATATGTTGGGATATTGGGGGCATTTGCCATTCCAGTGCTCGTTAACACCGGGGCGAATAATATTCCTTTGCTTTTGGCGTTTGTTAGCCTTGTTTCTTTATCTGGCGTGTGGGTGGCGCAAAAGGTCTCCGCGGTTTGGTTGTGGCGAGTGAGCTTTTTAGGGCAATTTTTATGGGCATTAGTGGGGCTATCAAGTACAGAGGCGAGCCATTTTGTTGCTTGGTTATGTTTTAGCGTATTTTCAACATACTTGTTTGCATTGGTTCGTACATTGGGGTGGTCATTAATGGCTACGCAAGATCAGGGAATGTCACTGAGAAGCATATTTTCTCAACGACAACAACTCGCGGCGATTTCACTGGTTTTAATCGTCATTCATGGGTTTCTGATTCAATACGGCAGCAATGAAAAAATATGGATTAGCGCCTTCACATTGGCCGCTCTACTGCTTGTAGCGCCTATTCGACACAGTGCTTTTGATCTGTGGCCAGCACTTATGTTGGTTGCTGGTTTAACACATTTTGCTATGTTAAGGCCAGCTGAAGGCCCAATAGATCTTAGTTTTATTCTTAGTGGAAAGTATCTGTTTTCTCAGCTGCTCGCGGTAGGGCTTTGCGTGTACGGGGGTATTTTAGCGAGAAAACACAATACGCATGACACCGCGCGACCTGCGTTTTGGCTCTATATGGTGGTCAGCCCAGTGGCGTTGTATGGGGCAAGTTATGCGCTAGCACCTAGCAAGGTCACCGATGTTCTCTATGGTATTTGGGCGCTTGAACTTGCGCTGATTGCACTAATAAGTGCCTTAGTCACGTTGAGAGTTAACCCTCATATAGAAAAGCTCTCTTATTCCGTGCTTGCCAATGCGTGTTTAACATTATGTTTCACCATGGTACTCGATGCAACAATACTATCACTGGCGTTGGCTATTCAAGTGGCTATGGTGAGTATACAAAGTGCAAAATATCGCGTAGCGCTACCCGACTGGTTGTTTAAAGGTTTATTGATTGCCGTGTTGGTAAGACTCACTGGCGCGCCATGGTTAGCGGATTATTCTGACGAATATATTTTTAGCATACATTGGACGGCTGTTGTCTATCCAGCGGTGTTTTTAAGCTTATGGTTAGCTCGCAATTATAACCCTTCGCCAACGTTAAAGGTGTGGTTGGAAGGCGCGCTATTACATGTTGTTGCGCTGTTTATTACCACCGAGCCTAGTTATTGGTTAACGGGGTCCTACCCAGAGCTATTCCTCGCTTCATACACGGAAAAAGTCTTTTTAGCCTTGGGGTGGGTCGCTCTCGCGGTAACTTATTGGCACCGAGCTTGTGTTGCTCAACAGTTGACTAAACTCTATCGTGTGGCGGGCTTTATCTTAATGGTAGGGGCTTTTTGGCTTCACTTAGATATATCAGTGGTGAATAACCCCTTTGTGTTCCCACAAAATACTGGGGGCAATGCAGTGCTGAACTATATGGCCTTACAATGGTTAGCCCCAGCATTACTGCTTAGTACCTTGTGGTTGCCACCTTGGTTTAGGGTATTGCCGAGCAGCGCTTCACAGATAAAAGCGCTAATTTCAGAGCCATGCTTAAAAGGTGTTGTGGTGATTTTCGGTCTGTTTTTGGTGCTTTATATTAATAGCATCATTCGGAGTCTTTTCCATCATGGACACGTTGAGTTTAGTTTAGGGTTAGGTCAAGCTGAGCAATATACCTACTCAGTGGTATGGCTTATTTTGGCGACCTTAACGATTTTCCTCGGTCAATACATGCATAAAGATATTGCAGTGAAATTTGGTTTTGGTCTGTTAACGGTTGTACTGCTGAAAGCCTTTATTATCGACATGTCTAGCCTTGACGGTTTATATCGTGCCCTCTCCTTCATTGGCTTGGGGTTAAGCTTGGTGGGAATAGGCTGGCTATTTCAGAAATTTAATATGGAATCGGATAGGCCTCGTGATCAAGCAAGCCCAGTGATGTAGTTGAGAATGGCTTCTATGTATGCGACTTCTTGTCGGCGTTAGGTTTTTGAGACGTGCTATGGTGGTGCTGAAGAAGCCGCACTATGAGTTGAGCTTCTTCTTCATCTAGGTCTAACAAATCGCGAACACGTTCAATGTGACCTTTATCGTGTTCGCTAAATTTTCCATCCTCTAGTACTGTGCGAACGGTCTCTTTAAAGCGGTCTCGTTTTAGCTGCATTTGGGCAGTAAAACTGGATGAAAGAATACCCGCTGGCAGTGCGTAGAAGCAAATACCTAATATAGTAATAAGACCCCCAAAAACTTTGCCTCCAGGCGTGATGGGAACAATGTCACCATAGCCAACAGTGGTCAGTGTTACCACCGCCCACCATAGCGAAGCAGGTATACTGCTAAATGCTTCTGGCTGTGCGGTATGTTCAATGTAGTAAATGCAGGTGGCCGCAATAACGGTAAACAACATCAGCACACTAAGTGCGGCAATTAATGCATGAGACTCGTTTCTTATAACAGTGACTAGCGTTTGCATCGAGCGTGAGTAACGGCCAAGCTTTAAAATTCGCAGCACTCTAAATACCCGCAATATCCGTAAGTCTAGAATAAAGAACATACTTAAATAAAAGGGCAATATGGCAAGCAAATCGACTAGCGCCATGGGGCTTTTCAAATAAAACCAGCGCTTCTGCCAAGGGGTATCTAATTGAGCGTCTTTTGATGATGTGAGAGCGGAAGTAGGGGCTGCACCGCTACTCCAAATACGAAGCGCATACTCAAGGGTGAATAGGCCTACAGAGACCACCTCTATTATATGTAGTTCAGCGGCCCACTCAGATGAAATATCCGGTACAGTAGATAACATCATGGTTACAACATTAAGCACAATAATAGCGACTAACGCGACATCAAATAACTTACTGGCTGTACGATGTGATGGGGCGTCTTTGTAAGAAGCTAAAATGTTGTAACAAGTGGTCTGAAGTGACATAAATGCCTTTGCGTTACAGGTGCTGTTTAATACTCTACCAAGAAATCGCGTGTAAGCAAAAATTCACGCTTCTAATTTAAGGATAAAATATGAAGGTAAACCATTGGCTGGTGGCAATTATATGTGCTGCAGCGGCTGAAACAAATGCAAATGCCGATGAAGCGATTTATACCTCAGCAGTGCCAACCATTGATGGGGTGGCTAATGAAGCGCTTTGGCAAGGTGACGATTGGTATCCTATGAATGAAGCGATCATTGGTGATACTCCTGCTGCCAGCGATTTTAAGGGGAAGTATAAGCTTCGTTGGAACGAAGATGCCTTGTACTTATTGGCCGAAATTCGAGACGATCATTTATCTGATACCTATGCCTCGCCATTAGAGCGCTATTGGGATGATGATTGTTTGGAAATATTTATTGATGCTGATGGCTCAGGCGGCGACCACTTCAACAACTATAATGCCTTTGCATACCATTTAGCGTTAGATAACCAAGTGGCGGATATCGGCCCTAGCATGGCTGCACAAAATAAAGGTGAAGCCGTGCCTCAGCTTTATAACGACCATGTTGATAGTGCATGGAAACGCCAGTCAGACGCGCCGTTTGTGGTGCACTGGGAAACCGCAATAAAAGTGTACGCTGATGATTATGTTCACGGTGAATCCAACACCCCTGTAACGCTTAAAAAGGGCATGAAGCTAGGTTTTATGCTGGCTTATTGTGATGCCGACGGAGGCGATAGAGAACACTTCATGGGGTCGCACCCTATTACTCCAATAGACGGGGATAAAAACCAAGGGTACAAAGATGCGTCTGTATTTGATGTGCTTGAGCTAAAGTAAGCACGGTTAATACAAACAAAAACGCCGCCTAAGTATTAGCTTGGGCGGCGTTTAAATGTGCTTTTATCCAGCGACTCTCTCAATAAGAGAAGAGATAAGAGGCTAAATAAGAAATCTATAAGAATTCTATTAGCGCTTAGTCGGCACTAGACTCACGGGCAATGGCACGGTAGCCAATGTCGGTTCTAAAATACGCATCTTTAAACTGAATAGTATTTACCAGCTCATACGCTTTCTGTTGAGCTTCAGTCACGTTATTACCCATGGCCGTGGCGCACAATACGCGGCCTCCATTGGTGACAACCTTCCCATCTTTTAATGACGTACCAGCATGAAAAACTTTGCCGTCTAAATCGGCGGCTTGCTCAAAGCCGGTAATTTCATCGCCCTTGTCGTAACTACCAGGGTAACCACCAGCTGCTAAAACAACACCAATGGCGGCACGTGTATCAAATTCAATCGTTTGGCTATCAAGCTCGCCCTTACAGGCCGCTTGGCACAAAGCCACGATGTCTGATTGTAAACGCAGCATAATAGGCTGGGTTTCTGGGTCGCCAAAGCGGCAGTTATATTCAATCACTTTGGGCGTACCATCAGCCATGATCATAAGCCCAGCGTACAAGAAGCCCATGTAAGGGTTACCTTCTGATGCCATGCCTTCAACCGTTGGCATAATCACTTCTTTCATCACGCGGTCGTGAATTTCTTGTGTTACCACTGGGGCAGGAGAATATGCACCCATACCGCCTGTATTAGGACCTTTATCGCCATTAGCAGCGCGCTTATGGTCTTGGCTGGTGGCAAAAGGAAGTACATTTTTGCCATCTACCATAACGATAAATGAGGCTTCTTCACCATCTAGGAATTCTTCTACTACAACACGACTACCGGCTTCGCCAAACGCGTTGCCTGCTAACATATCGCGAATAGCATCTTCTGCTTCTTGTAGCGTCATCGCAACAATCACGCCTTTACCTGCTGCTAGGCCGTCTGCCTTAATTACAATGGGTGCGCCTTTTTCACGCACATAGGCGATGGCAGGGTCAATCTCAGTAAAGTTCTGATATTCAGCGGTAGGAATATTGTGGCGAGCAAGAAAATCTTTAGTAAAGGCTTTTGACCCTTCAAGCTGCGCTGCAGCCTGAGTAGGGCCAAATATCATTAAGCCTTCGTTAATGAACGCATCTACCACACCTGCAACTAACGGCGCTTCTGGGCCAACAATGGTTAATTCAACATCGTTACCTTTAGCAAAAGACAGTAAACCAAGAATATCGTTTACATCAATTGCTACGTTTTCTAGTTTAGGCTCTATTGCCGTTCCTGCATTACCAGGGGCAACAAACACAGTTGAAACATCAGAAGATTGCGCCGCTTTATAAGCTAGCGCATGCTCGCGGCCACCGCCGCCAATTACAAGTACGTTCATTAACTATTCCGTTTTAAGGTTTTGATTTTACGACTTTGTTTTTACAAACTAGGCTTTTTAAACTTAAGCGTCATACGATTACTCTCGCCAATGGCAAGGTACTTCTCGCGATCTACATCTTTTAATTTAAGGCTAGGAGGAAGCGTCCATACACCGCGCGGATGGTCGGCAGTATCTTTAGCGTTCGCATTAATATCGCTGGCTTCTTCAAGCTCAAAGCCGGCTTTCTCTGCGGCAGCAACAACGAAAGAGCGCTTCATATAGCCACTTTTTTCCATTGCTGAATCATCAGCAGATTCTGGCAGTTCATGTTCAACCACACCTAGCACGCCACCAGGCTTAAGGGCTTTAAAGAAAGCACCAAAAGCGTTATCGATACCTTCGTTTCCTTGACCCATGTACCAGTTATGAATATTACGGAAAGTAAGTACCACATCGGCACTACCTGGCTCTGCAATATCAAGGGCTTTGGTTGGGTGGAAAGCGGTAACTTTCACGCCTTTATAGGGGGCATTGTCTTTTATTTTTTCGTTAAAGTTTGCAAGCGAGTTGCGGTAGTAATCACTAGATGATTCGTCAACATAAGCATGAGCAGCAATGTATTGCCCTTCTTTTTGGACCAAAGGCGCAATAATGTCGGCATACCAGCCGCCACCTGGAGAAATCTCAACTACGGTCATATCTGGCTTAACGCCAAAGAATCGTAATGTTTGTTGAGGATTACGGAATTCGTCACGTACTTTAGCTTGTGCTGAGCGGTGTTCGCTCATGGCTGCATCTGATATAGCATCGGCGCTAGCATAGGTTGCTGACATGCCTAGCGTGGCTGCGAGTACTAATTTGGCTAACTTCTTCATTGTTATTTCCTTATTATCATCGAGGGTAACGGCGATTACGTTAACTGCTAATACTGATAAACACCAGTTTCAGATTAAGCTTAACAACAAACTATTACACCTACCCGACACCCAACATGCTAAATCTGTACTCTGCCGTTTTGCTTTTTGTGGCTTAGAGCTCAAAGCTAAGAGCGAGAGCAGAAGGCATTCAAAACACGCGGTAAACCCATCCATGGGCGCTCTGCCACAGCATCCATGCTGTGGAAGGTTTCGAATGCCTTCTGCTCTCACTCCTCTCAACCGGCGTCATGCTTTTTAAGTGCGAGACCTGGTTGAATTTTTATTCAATTACAACTGTAGAGCCTAGCTATCAAAAGAGGTGAAGTGAATGTCAGTACTAAATCCTCTATGGTATGGATACCACAGCGGAGCCCTTCACCTATCTCTAACCAGCTTTCTGTTTCCAATGCACAGCACGCAATAAGCTAGCAAGATGCAGCGTGTATTTGCAGCGCTCTAGCGACACTTCAATACGTAATTGGGTATTAGGCTAGATGGTAAGTAGGTAGGAGTGATAAACCCTCTATGGCATGGATGCCATAGCGGAGCCCCCATGGATGGGTTTACGGCGTGTTTATCACACCTGCCTACTTACCTTCTTAGACAGCTAATACATCGTCTATTTTAATGGCGGAAGTGGCGCATGCCAGTGAACACCATGGCGATGCCGTGTTCGTCGGCTGCATCAATCACTTCTTGGTCGCGCATTGAGCCACCAGGCTGAATGACTGCTTTAATGCCAGCTTCTGCGGCAGCATCAATGCCATCGCGGAATGGGAAGAAAGCGTCTGATGCCATTACAGAACCTGCTACTTCTAGGTTTTCATCGGCGGCTTTGATACCTGCAATTTTGGCAGAATATACGCGGCTCATTTGACCTGCGCCCACACCTACTGTCATACCGTCTTTACAATATACAATGGCGTTAGATTTCACGTATTTCGCTACTTTCCAGCAGAACATCAAATCGCGAAGTTCGTCTTCAGAAGGCTTAAGCTTGGTCACTACTTGAAGGTCTTCCATTTCAACCATGCCGAAGTCGCGCTCTTGTACTAGCAGCCCGCCATTAACACGTTTAAAGTCGTAACCGTCGGTAAGTTGACCAGTCCAATCACCACACGCTAATAAGCGTACGTTTTTCTTCGCGCTAACAATGTCTTTTGCTTCGTCGCTAACCGTAGGTGCAATAATGACTTCTACAAACTGACGATCCACAATCGCTTGTGCCGTTTTTGCATCTAACTCGCGGTTAAACGCAATAATGCCGCCAAACGCAGAGGTTGGGTCGGTTTTAAAAGCGCGATCATAGGCAGACAAAATGTCTTCGCCAATAGCGACACCACAAGGGTTAGCGTGCTTAACAATAACGCAAGCTGGCTCTTCGAACTCTTTAACGCATTCCAAAGCAGAGTCTGTGTCGGCAATATTGTTGAACGACAATTCTTTACCTTGAAGCTGAGTAGCAGTAGACACTGACGCTTCTTGAATATCGTTTTCAACGTAGAAAGCAGCGCTTTGATGGCTGTTTTCACCGTAACGCAAATCTTGCTTCTTGCTAACTTGTACGTTGAACGTACGTGGGAATTCGCTGTGCTCATGCCCGCAGTCATCTTCGCAATCAGCGGTATCAATCCGTGCGCCAAAGTAGTTAGCAATCATGCCGTCGTACTCAGCGGTATGCTCAAACGCTTTAATCGCTAGGTCGAAGCGGGTTTTGTAAGTCAGTGAACCTTGGTTTGCTTCCATTTCAGCAAGAACGCGGCCGTAGTCGGCAGCTTTAACAACAATGGTTACATCTTTATGGTTTTTAGCCGCAGCACGAACCATAGTTGGGCCACCAATATCGATATTCTCGATAGCGTCTTCTAACGTGCAATCGTCGTTAGCCACTGTTGCTGCGAATGGGTAAAGGTTCACTACCACCAAATCGATTGGAGCAATGTTGTTTTCGTCCATTACCGCTTCATCAATACCACGACGAGCCAAAATGCCGCCATGAATTTTAGGATGAAGGGTTTTTACGCGGCCAGCCATAATTTCTGGGTGACCTGTGTGGTCAGACACTTCTGTTACTGGCAAGCCAGCTTCAGCGATGAGTTTAGCAGTACCGCCCGTCGACAGAAGTTCCACCCCAGCGTTATGCAGCGCGGTGGCGAAATCGAGGATACCGGTTTTATCAGAGACACTTAAAAGAGCACGTTTAATGGGTTTTGGTGTTTGCATAAAATATAGGCTTCAAAGTTAAGAGTGGTGAAACAAAAAGAGCACCTGTAGGTGCTCTTCGGTGGGCTAGGCCCGGTGATTTTAGTTCATGCCGTACTGCTTCAGCTTTTTGCGAAGCGTGCCACGGTTGATTCCCATCATGATGGCAGCGCGGGTTTGATTGCCGCGGGTGTAAGTCATAACTTCTTCCAGCAGCGGGGCCTCAACTTCGGCCAGTACCATTTCGTACAAATTATCGATGTTGGCGTTGTCCAATTGCTTGAGGTATTTATTTACCGCTTGCTTAACTGAGTCGCGAAGTGGCTTTTGCGCTTGGGTTTGAGAAGGCGTAGTTACTGTAGTAGTAAAAGGTGAAGTCACGTTTTGATCGAACATAATACTGTCTTGCTCTTAAGTTAGTCATTACTATGCTGCAGGAGAAATCTGTCGGGTTTCTCGATTCTGCAGCGCTTCAAAATAAGCGTTTAGTGCTTCAAGTTGCGCTGACGCATCCTCGATAGCGTTGAACGATTTACGAAATTGACGATCCGTATCGTGTTCCGAGAGATACCAGCCCACATGTTTGCGGGCAATTCTTACACCGGCGACTTCACCGTAGAAGCTTTGTACATTAGCGACGTGCTCGTGCAAAATCTCATACTGTTCAGACAATGGTGGTGGCGTTAGGTTCTCGCCAGTTTCTAGGTAATGCAGGATCTCTTTGAAGATCCAAGGATTTCCTTGAGCACCGCGACCTATCATCACACCATCTGCACCGGTATAATTCAGTACCTGTTGTGCTTTTTCAGGAGAGGTAATATCTCCGTTGGCAATTACGGGTATCGAAATTGCCGCCTTTATAAGACGGATAGTGTCGAACTCCGCCTCTCCTTTGTACATACAAGCTCGCGTTCTACCGTGAACAGCCAGTGACTGTATGCCGTTTTGCTCAGCAATGCGGGCTATCTCAACCCCATTGCGGTTATCGGTATTCCAGCCGGTACGAATTTTTAGTGTTACAGGAACATCTACAGCGTTAACCACTGCTTTAATGATTGATTCCACCGTACTCGGGTACTGAAGCAACGCGGAACCTGCCAGTTTCTTATTCACCTTTTTCGCTGGACAACCCATGTTGATGTCGATGATTTGCGCACCGTTCTCAACATTAAATTGTGCCGCTTGGGCCATAAGCTCTGGATCTGCGCCTGCAATCTGTACAGAACGAATACCTTCTTCGCCCTCATGATTCATTCGTGCTTGTGATTTTGCGGTATTCCATACCTTTGGATTGCTAGAAAGCATTTCCGATACCACAAGCCCCGCACCCATACGTTTACATAGTTGACGAAATGGACGGTCAGTCACGCCAGCCATTGGAGCCAGCATCAAATTGTTGTCTAACGTGTAGGAACCAATTCGCATATTTCGCCATCTAGAACTGCACAGAATTTATACACCCGGCTAAAACGGGGCGCTAAGTGTACGTGTTTTCGCAATACTTGAAAAGGCTAAAAATCGCACAAAATTTCACTCTATGGGCTTGACAGTGAAAAAAAACTGTAACATTAGCCATCTAACACTGTTTTGCCGGGTGAAATTTGTGCAAATTGCTTTAAGCCCCCGAATTGAAAGGCATTGAAAGACAAAAAATTTACATTTAAGCGTGTTTCTTTCCAGATACTCGCGCCCATTCTCCATCTATAGCGCTTTCATCAAGCGTAAAATCGCGAGTGTAGGCAGCTTCAATTTTGGTTACTTGTTCAGCAAGAATACCGGAAAGTACAAGTAAACCAGAGGGCTTACAGTAAGATGAAATAACGTCCTGAAGTTCAAGAAGAGGGCCAGATAATATATTAGCCATGACCACATCGGCCTCTAACGCGGGCTGGTCAGCCGGTAGGTAAACATCAAGCCTATCTTCAACACCGTTACGGCGTGCATTTTCTTGTGTGGCTTGAAGGGCTTGAGGGTCGATATCAATAGCTACTACCCGTTTGGCCCCCAGTTTTAGTGCTGCTAGAGCTAATATGCCCGAGCCACATCCAAAATCGACTACTAGCTTATCTTCTACGTCTATTGAATCTAACCAACGCAAACACAGTGCGGTAGTGGGGTGGGTTCCTGTACCGAATGCTAAGCCTGGATCTAACATCACGTTTACTGCGTCAGGCTCTGGTACGTCTCGCCAGCTAGGGCAAATCCATAAGCGTTTACCAAATTGCATGGGGTGAAAGTTATCCATCCACTCACGCTCCCAGTCTTTGTCTTCTAGTGGTTCTAGTTTGTATCTAAAGTCTGAACCCAATATACGCGCTTTGCCTAATCGTTTGATGATGGCTTTCATGTCATCGGTAGCTTCAAATAGGCCAACGACTTGCGTGTCTGGCCACAGCATAATTTCGCCGGGCTTGGGCTCGTACATAGGTGTGTCTTTCGCATCTACGTAAGTTACAGCTTGCGAACCGTTAGCGCTTAGCATATCACCAATTGATTCAGCATATTCTGAGGAGGTATTTATTCGTAACTGTAGCCAGGCCATATTCAAACATGTTCAAAGAGTTTGACGGTATTGTACCGCCTGCTTGGTTAAAGCGAAATATTAATACTAGATTACAGATTAAGTGCTGTCTCCCTATTTTCGACATCCGACTTATTAAAGTACTCGCGAATAGGTAAAGCGTACGAGCAAATCGGGCAATAAACGCTAATTTTTCTAAAACTTAAGTATAAACTTGATTCACTTACTTGTTGTTTTTAATAAATTTGATTAAAAATCAACCTTTTGGCGAATGGTCTTTTTTAACTTAATGCTTATAGTTACTGCGTCTTTCACCAACCTCATGGCTTATGCGTTATATAGCAATATTCTTTATATTTTTGTTTTCTCCTTACTTGGCTTTTGCAAAGCAGGTAGAGGTCGTCGTGGGTTGGACAAAAGCGCCTTATGTTATCGAAGAGAATGATTCGGGGTTTGAGGTAGAGCTGGTACGCGCTATCTTGCTAGAAATGGGGCACGAAATGATACCTATTTATGTACCTTTTGGTCGTACTGCCAGTTTTGTGCGCAGTGGAGAGGTAGATATGGGGTTAACCTTAAACCCCTGGCATGATATTGACCCTGCTATTCTTTCTAATAACTATGTTCATTATCAAAATGTAGCGATAACGCGTACCGACAGAAACTTGCAAATTAACCAAGTTAAAGACTTACTCGGTTATAGTATTATTGGCTTTCAAACAGCGAGTTCTGTGCTTGGCGACGAGTTTGGGAAATTGTTAGCACATCAGAAAAACTACATGGAATTGGCACAGCAAGATAGGCAGGTGCACTTGCTATTGCTTGGCAGTGTGGATGTCGCTGTACTTGATAGAAATATATTTGAACATATAAAAAAGGGATTACCTCAAGAAAAACAACACGACACTACCATTCACGAGCTATTCCCTGTGTCTTCTTACAGTGCGGCAATTCCAGATCCTTATCTTCGAAGCCAATTTAATCAAATACTGGCAAAATTTATTGAAGATGGGCGTTACCAGTCGCTGCTGGAGGAGTTCGGGTTATTTAACTTTTTGAGCGAAAAATCTTCAACATCTACCATCAACCCAAACCCTGTAAATTCGTATAATTGATCCCCCCGTTCAGCTAAACCTTTCTTTAAACGTTTTATTGTGAACATAGTACTGTAAATGTAGTGCTGTAAACCTAGCCTGCGCTAATAAGCTTCCCCAATAGTATTGACGTTTCAACCCAGTTTGTCGCATGCTGCATAGTGATCTTTCTATGCTCAACCATTCTATGCACATCTAAGCTGTTTTAATTTCAGACACTTGAAGTTAGCACGCTTATGTTTAAGCAGCTTTGTCACTAAAACTTATAATAGAAAAACTCGGGGATTAACCACATGAAGGCTACGCTATTTTACGCTGCCGTTATTTTACTCTGTACCGCATGCGCACCATCCCAACCAACCACAAGCAATGCTTCAGTTGCCAGCACAGATGAAGACGCTGGTAGGGCATCGGTTGAATTTTGGTTAGATAAATCTGCTGCAGAACAAGCGCAGGCCATAGCACAAGGTGAATTGTCATCTGAAGCATTGGTGAAAGGTTATCTTGCTCGAATCGAAAAACTTGATGGTGACGTCAATAGTATTTTAGCGCTCAACCCCAACGCCATTGAAGAAGCTAAAGCGGCTGATTTAGCACGTAGAAATAAAATGCGTAAAGGGCCACTATTTGGTTTACCTGTTTTACTAAAAGATAATATTGAAACCAGTGAGTTGCCCACTACAGCCGGAGCCATGGCGCTGGTTAATAACGATACAAAGCGAGATGCCCCTATTGTAGCCCGCCTTAAAGCTGCGGGTGCTATTGTGTTAGGTAAAACTAACTTGTCTGAATGGGCGAACTTTCGCTCTGAATCTTCTATTAGTGGTTGGAGTGCTGTAGGGGGGTTAACCCGAAATCCTCATATGTTGTCTCGAAGTGCGTGTGGTTCTTCGTCTGGTTCTGGTGCGGCTATGGCATTGCGCTTAGCGTCGCTAGCGGTGGGCACAGAAACCAATGGCTCTATTATTTGCCCTGCTTCAATGAACGGTGTTGTAGGCTTTAAGCCTACAGTAGGGCTGTTATCTCGTACGCATATTGTGCCAATTTCGTATACACAAGATACTGCAGGCCCCATGACAGCAAGTGTTGATGATGCATGGTTAATGGCTTCAGTGATGGCAGGTGTAGATACAAAAGATAGCGCAACTAAAGAGGCTAGCCAGCATAGGCTTAGTGCGCCGCAGCAAAGTATGTTAGCGACCGATTTAAAAGGCGTGCGCGTGGGCGTTGTGCGATATCGGCAGGGTGATAACCCCCATGTGCTATCTACTTATGAGCAGGCGTTAAATAGTTTGAAAGCAGCGGGCGCAGAATTAGTGGAAATTAGCGATTTCAAACAGCCAGAAACCTTTTGGGCAGACTCTTACCAAGTGTTACTCAGTGAGTTTCACTATTCGTTAAACGAATACTTAGAAGGCAGCCCCGCCGATATTCCTGTGCGCAGCGTGTCTGAACTTATCACCTACAACCAATCAAGCCCTCGAGAGCTTGCGCTGTTTAATCAAGATATTTTCGAAAAAGCAGCGGATACAGATGATATCAATAGCCAGAAGTACGCTTCGGCATTAGCATTGGTAAGAGAAACCGCTAGAGATAACGGTATTGATGCTTTATTGGCGGCACATAGAGTTGATGTGCTTGTAGCGCCCTCAAATAGCCCTGCTTTCCTTATTGACGGGGTATATGGCGATCATGCTCCAATGGGCTTCATTGGTATCGGCTATTTAGCCGCTGTTGCAGGTTATCCGCACCTTACTGTGCCTGCCGGTGAAGTAAAAAGCCTTCCCGTAGGAATAAGCTTTATTGGTAAGCAATGGGATGATGAAAAAGTACTTCGCATTGGCAGTATATTTGAAGCCAAGCATGGGGTGCATGTAAAGCCTAGCCTATTGCCAACCCGACTGCATAGCCCAGCACTATTAGAGGCCGTGAAGGGTCTATAGCTAGCTTAATTCGTTTATTCTAAATCACTTTTTTTAAAAGTATAAAAAAGCCCCAAGATCACTTCAAACCGACCTTGGGGCTTTTTCAATAACTGGAGTAACTAGCCTGGACGTTTAACCCAAGCACTACACCAACCGTTGGCGTTAACCAATTTATTTGGGAAAATGGCACATGGGCGGTGCTGCGCGCCGTCGGCACCTTGAATGTACATGCAATTGTTACATTTCGCGCCATCTACGGTAGAGGCAGCGGTATAGTTTAGCGCTTTCGCGCTTGGATCATCTGCTTGCAATTGTTCTTGCGCATTAGCACGTAACGCTACGCTACCTAATGTTAGGCCTATCAAAGAGGTACCTGACAATTTTAGGAAATCGCGACGGTTTACAGACTTCATAATTCTCTCCAATTGAGATAATAACGATAATGATTCTTTTTTACTCAGCGCTTAAAACGCAAAAACCTGCCGCGAGGCAGGTTTTGAATATTGATAATTATACTATAACCCGTGACGTTTGGATCGATCAAAAAGCAATAAAGATTTGTTGATCTAGATTAATCACTTTCACCTGAACACTGACTGAACCGCTAAAAAATCAATGCGATATAAACATAACTTGGCTTGATTCTAGTACCAGACGCAAATTATGAAATATTTTTTAATGAATACCGCATTAGTTAATAAGCCATTCATTAAAGACTTATTCGCTAAGGGCGTATTCGTTATGGGAGACTCTCTATCAAGTTTTGCTATCAGGTTTTAGGCTTTGCATACGGATATTGGGCTATCTTTTGAGTACTATGATAGCTATCTAACCCCGATACGCATGCGGTATGTAACGATTCAATATCGACATAGCCATTTTCATCAACAAACCCATTTTCGGCTATAACACTTTCTACAGCGCTAAACCCTGAAGCGCCGTTTACTGTAATACGATTTCCCGAAACAGCACGTTCGGAAATATTACTTCCCTTAATAAACACTTCTTGAATTTCGCCTATTACCATTTCGGTTTGATTACACAAGGTGAAGTGCTGCTCTACTTTTAGCCCAATATTTACTGCGCTTTCTTTAACATAAGGCGCGCTGAACGTGTCACTAAACCAAGGGGTTAAGCCAACCTCTTCAAACTCACTCACACCATTTTCGTATCGCGCCGATGTTTGATGGGCTTTGTCTGTCCAACTGGTGTGCACATGGTTTAAAGTGAAATTCCCTTGCTGCTTTATGTTTGAAAGAGAATCACGCTGTACGGTATGCGGACGCATAATGATGCCTAACAAAGGCGGGTTAGCACCAACATGCACCACAGAGCTTATGATGGCGAGGTTATTGGAGCGGCCATCTGTGCTGCCCAATAAACTTGCAGATTTAAATCCAGACAAGCTATTAATAAAATTAGCCCGATAGCGCTCGGGCAGTGCTTCAATATCCTGTAAAGAAAAATGGGTACCGCTACTAGGCATTTTCCTGCTCCGCAACAATACTCAAATCTTCACCTTGTTGGTAAACCTCAAGTTCAATAGGTTGGCAACATACTTGGCAATCTAATACCTGCACTTGGCCAACATCGTTAATCTCATCAATTTCTACATCATTGGCGGCCATGCAGTATGGGCAAGAGAATTCCATCGATCGAGTTAAGCTCATGTATTCCTCGTACGTGAATGTAGTAGTAACAATCATTACGAGTAAAGTAGGAAACTGGATTGACTGTCAGTGTAGTCAGCAAAATTATGGTAGCCCCTAACTGACTTCGCGTGGCCTTTCAGTGACGCTAAGAGGCTTAAATAAGCTTGAAGGGCCCCAAAGGGCTTGGATTAAATAAAAAGAGAAAAGGTTGAATAAAGGGGCTGTATAAATATACACTTGTTTGGGTATGAATTAGCTTGGTTCAGTTATGCGAAAAGATTTACCACCGCGATATTATTTAGCCCATTTTTTTGAGTTTTTAGCGTTCTTTGAAGGGGCGAATGCTGCGTTATTAAGTGATGAAGCCAACAGGTTTATAGAAAGCTTCAAACAGCTAGATGACGACAAGCAATGCATTGTAGTGCGTGCGGCTAATCGCAAGTATGCAGTTATTGATAGGTCGCAGTTTAGCTACGCAGAAATTGCCAACCCTCAGTATCAAATTGATGAGTTGGTGGATGCCAACTGGTTTGGCGACTTGCAGCATGCTTCATTGCAAGATATTGCAGGGGTTCTCACCAAAGACGCTATTTTAAAACTGCTCAGTGAATATGGCGCTACCCAAGGTTTGGCTTCATTAACCAAACCTGTACTGGTATCGCGTTTGGAAGCAAGTATTAATCAGCATGGCTGGCCACAAGGCTTAAGTGAGCATACTTATCTGGTCTGTTTGTTTGATGCGCCACTAAAATTCTTATTATTTCTCTATTTTGGTAATACCAAGGGTAGGCTGAATCAATTCTCTATGCGTGACTTAGGGGTAATGCGTACTCGCGGAGATTCGGTATCAGATACTACCCGTTTTGACAGCAAAGCCGATGCTGAAGCGGCATGGTTCTTTGCTAATCATATAGAAAAGCTTCCCTTCCTCTCTATTTCGCAAGCCAATACATTGGCCCAAGAGGCTTTCCCCAATAGTGATGGGGTATCGGCTATGTTCTATCGCGATCAATTTCTCTATGCGTTGGCGTTGAAGCTATTGGCAGAGTATCGAGAGCAGGCCCTTCTTTTATTGTCTAGCGCCGATAGCGACAAAGCGAAAGAAAAATGGATTAGAGAGAGCTATAAAGACGGCAATGTGGACAATGTTAAAGAAGCGCTAGAACTTATTATCGACTCACCGCCATCCGATACATTGCTGGCGTTCGCAGAAGATTTTTACGCTAGGAAGTACCATAAAAAGCGCACCAGTGCGGTGACCGATATGCTCAGAAATGCCAGCCGTACTATTGATATTGACGTTAGTCAGAATCAACAAGTAGAACGCGGCGTTTTAGCTCACTATAAACGCTTGGGAATTGCGGGGTGGCGTACAGAAAACCGATTATGGCGCAGCCTGTTTGGGCTGACCTTTTGGGCACAGTTGTATGAGGAAGATACCTTAGTCACTGAGTTTGATAGACGACCATTATCACTGAAGCAAAACAACTTTTATGCCCGTTTTGGTAGCAGTATTGAAGCCTTATTTGAACGGTTAGATAGCAAAGATAAGTTTCGTCACCACGTTCACAAAATGGCGACCGCACACTATGGAAAAGTGAATAGCTTATTCATGTGGAGTAGCCATCTGTTAGAACCTATCGATGCACTCATTAAACACGGTGACCTAAGCGCTATTGTTAGCCTTCTACGTATGATGAGTGAAGATTTTGCCTCTTTAAGCGACGGCTTCCCTGACATTATGGTATTCGATGAAAAATTACGTTTTGAAGAAGTGAAAGCGCCAGGAGATCAGTTAAGACGCAACCAACTGGTGTCTATTCAGCGTTTGCAGCGAGCAGGGTTTGATGTTGCCGTTACTACGGTAAATTGGCATCGTGATCCAAACCAGCCTTACGTGGTGGTTGATATTGAAACCACAGGGGGCAACAACAGTTACAATCGAATTACCGAAATAGGCATGGTAAAAATTGTTGCAGGCGAGGTGGTGGATACCTACCAAACCTTAATTAATCCGCAGCGAAGAATTCCGGCTACCATCACACGTCTTACTGGTATTTCGGATGATATGGTGGCTGATGCGCCGCTGTTTGTAGAGGTGGCAGCACGTATTGCCAACTTCACCGATGAGGCCGTATTTGTGGCCCACAATGTTAATTTTGACTATGGCTTTATTAAGCATGAATTCGCACGGTTAGAGCTACCGTTCAAAAGACCTAAGCTTTGTACGGTAAGAGAAATGCGAAGGGTTAATCCTGGGTTACCATCGTACTCCTTAGCGAATCTTACTCGGCATTTTGATATTAAGATGGATCAACATCACCGAGCGCTCTCCGACGCAAAAGCGGCCGCTGCTTTACTTGATATCATTCTAACGATGTCTGTCGAAACGATTAAATAAATGTAAGGTTACATAAGGCTAGGTAAGGTGAACATTTTTTCTATATTGGCGTAGAAGTAGTGTTAAATAACAAGAGCCAGCAGCATGCAATATATCGAAGAGCAACATAACGAAGAGCGTCCTTCAAAAAAACGCGCGTCAAAAGAGTATCCAACAGAGATGTATCCCTTAGAACGTCAGACAAAAGGGCGGCTTACCGAGGTTGAACAATCTCGCGTAATTGAAATGGCGTGGGAAGATAGAACGCCATTCGAGGCCATCGAAAACTTATATGGATTGCCTGAGAAAGAGGTCATCAAGTTAATGCGTCAGAATCTAAAGCATAAAACCTTTAAAAATTGGCGGGAACGAGTGTCAGGACGGAAAACTAAACATAAAATTTTACGTCCTGCTGGTGTGGAAAGAGGATATTGTCCTTCTCAATACAAACCCAAGAGTGCGAATAAGTAACCTACTATTCCGCTGGTTTCAATGGCTTCACGGTAGTGACCGGCAGTAACAACATCATAAGCTGCTGTCGCCACGGAATGGGGAATAGCGCCGTAGTGGTGTCGTCCGCTGGCGTAGCTTCTGAAATTTGTTGTCTATAAACTTTATAGTAAGGGCAGCTTTCTTTGAGGCTTTCGATGCGACTTAACACCGAGTCGATAAAAATAGCAGGGCTACGTTGGGTATTCTGCTTCAAATCTAATACCAATTCACGCAACACATACGCTTCCCATTCAGAACGGTATTCTAGTTCTAGCTTGCTAGGCTCGTGTGAAAGCTCTTCAATTTCTTGTTCTAATTTCACTTCGTTTTCGGGCTTGTCGTAAAGCACACGTAGGGCAAGCAATACGTCGATAGACAGGCGTGAAACAGGAAGTAGAGATTTTAGTTCTTCGTAGCGTTTGGGCACCTTGTAACCTTTTTACCTATGTGGCAAAGATTTAAAAAATAATGCTAGTAGATAGCCTCAGTGTTAGTAAACACTACCATACTTTAGTCAGTTAACTTAGTAAACCGAAGCGCCAATAGCGGTACTTTTAATTAAAAAAACGTAATGGATAAAGATGAACTGGCAATAGTCTGTCACACGTATAATTAGACGCACTGTTAAGTGCATACGCGTTCTTGCTGTTTGGCCCATCATTTTGATGGGCCTTTTTTTATTGCTGAAATGACACCTTTATACCCGCCAGTAACCTGCTGACACTGTCTACTACATCGGCACGAATGAACCATTCGGTGTCATCTACTAGAGTTATATCACCGCTGATTTCTGCTGAAGCACCGTGCCCCGTCCCCAAAAAATCTTCTGTTAATTCTGCCCTAGGTCCAAAACCTTCACTGACATAAGAATAATGAGAAAAATAAGAGACAGGATAACCCAGCAAACTGGCGTTTCCGCTTAAACCGATGACAAATTTTGAAGCAGAGGACGATAGCTGCTGCACAGATTCAACAAAAAGCGTATTGGCTTGTGAGTACTGCCAGCGGTATTCACCCCGAATAAAGTTACTTTCGGTCATACGCTCTACACTTACCTCGTAGCTATGGGTTTGCCCCATTTTGGCCGAGTATTCTAATTCAACATAATTAAGCTGTTGGAAGCTTTCAAATGCACTATCGGCATTGGTATTATCAAGTTCGCCAATAACCAGTTCTAGTTCACTGTCGTCTTGCAAAGCATAAACACTTCGCATGCCTTTAATCCAGCCATCTTTAGATAAGCCAGAAGAGGAAACGCGACCTTTGTATGTAGGTATTACCCCTGCTTCTATTTTGCCATTAGAATAGTCATAACGTAAAAATAGTCGTCGAGCGTAAAGGTAGTCTGAAGTGTCGCTGCCAAAGGTATTGTGACTTGAAGCAAAAGAGTCCCCGGTTACTACAAAACTATTTAACGACCAAGCATCGTCAGAAGAAAGGGAAAGTGAAGGGTAATAGCGCATTCTATACTGGCTTCTATGATCTCTATCAGAGCGTTCATCAAAACGAAATTGCATATCAAGCTTTTGTGAAAAGCTTAAGCCGTCGCCTACCGCGTTCGTAGATACAAAAAGTAAAAGAGCACCAAATATTGCCGTGCTTTCAGCCCATTTCATTCAAGTAGAGTCCAAATCATTTTCGCGCATATTAATTCTATTAAACTTATACGAAAAAAAAGGGTAACTTGGGTAAAAATAAATGAAGAAAATAAGGACAAAAAAAAGCCGACGAAAGGCGCCGGCTAAAGATTGGAGGTGGACTCCAATGAGGGTAAACACATAAAACACAACTAAAGTTTCAATAGCAGGGAGGGCTAGGAAACTGAATTCAGTATATGCCTGTAGCCCTTATTTGAAAAACCTTAAAATATGATTGTTCTAATCGTAAAATTAGAATGAACTATGCTGAGTAATAGCAGTGTAAAGGCAGTTACGGTTTCTTTGGCATAAGGGGGGCGGCATACAGATTCAGCGCACTGATTCAGATGAACAAAAGCGCATATATAAATGCACTGGAAGAGAGTAATAAAAAGGGGAGATACTGAAAAAGAGGGTGTAAGTTTAAAAGTGGATTAGAGGGATAAACTCAGCGCCGCACAAAGTACGGCACCGAATTTTAGTTTAGCAATTAAGCCATACCTAGTTTCTTTTCAAGGTAGTGGATGTTTGTACCACCAGCAAAGAAGTTTTCATCGGCCATAATAGAGCGTTGCAAAGGAATATTAGTTTTTATTCCTTCAATGACCAACTCATCTAACGCATGGCGCATTCTGGCAATAGCTTCGTCACGACTTTCACCAAAGGTAATCAATTTACCAATCATGGAATCGTAGAAAGGCGGTACCGTATAGCCAGCATAAATGTGAGATTCCCAACGAATACCTAAACCGCCTGGCGAGTGGAAAATATCAATAGTGCCTGGGCTTGGGATAAAGGTTTTAGGATCTTCAGCGTTAATTCGGCATTCAATAGCATGGCCACGAATTTGAATTTGCGATTGATCGATAGACAAAGGCTGACCTGCTGCAATACGCAGTTGTTCTTTAATTAAGTCAACACCGGTGATCATTTCAGATACTGGATGCTCAACCTGAATACGGGTATTCATTTCAATGAAGTAAAACTCGCCGTTTTCATACAAGAACTCGAACGTACCTGCGCCGCGGTAATTGATTTCAATGCATGCTCTACGGCAACGATCACCAATTTTAGTACGCATTTGCTCAGAAATACCTGGAGCAGGAGCTTCTTCTACTACCTTTTGGTGGCGACGCTGCATAGAGCAGTCACGCTCGCCTAAGTGAATAGCATTGCCTTGGCCATCGGCTAAAATTTGAATTTCTACGTGACGTGGATTTTCTAAGAATTTTTCCATGTACACAGTCGCGTTACCAAATGCCGCACCGGCTTCTGCCTGTGTGGTTTCAATTGCACTGATGAGTTCGGCTTCGCTACGAACCACGCGCATACCGCGACCACCACCACCTCCAGCTGCCTTAACAATAATGGGATAACCAATACGTTTAGCAATGGCTTTGTTCTTGTCATTGTCGCCAGTAAGTGGGCCGTCTGAGCCTGGTACACAAGGTACGCCCGCTTTTTTCATTGCACTAATTGCAGACACTTTATCGCCCATAAGGTTGATGGTGTCGGCTTTAGGGCCAATGAAAATAAAGCCACTCTTTTCAACTGCTTCAGCAAAGTCGGCGTTTTCTGCTAAAAAGCCGTAACCTGGGTGAATAGCAATGGAATTAGTGACTTCCGCCGCTGCAATAATGCGAGGAATATTCAAATAGCTTTCGGTTGCCGAGGCTTTGCCGATACAAATCGACTCGTCTGCTAACAACACGTGCTTTAAGTTTTTGTCTGCCGTGGAGTGTACCGCAACGGTTTTGATGCCTAGTTCTTTACAGGCACGCAAAATCCGAAGGGCAATTTCACCACGGTTTGCAATGAGTACTTTATCTAGCATAGTACGCCGCCCGCTTATTCAATGATAAACATAGGTTGGTCAAACTCTACTGGGTCTTGGTTATCTACCAGTATTGCTTTAACCACACCAGATTTGTCTGATTCAATTTGGTTCATCATCTTCATAGCTTCAATAATGCAAAGCGTATCGCCAGCATTTACTGTTTGGCCTACTTCAGCAAATGGCTTCGCCGTTGGTGACGATGCGCGGTAGAAAGTACCTACCATTGGTGACTTAACCACATGGCCATCAGGTACAGTAGACGCTGCCGCTGGTGCAGGTTCTGCCGCTGCTACAGGGGCAGCAGGTGCCGGCGCTGCATGAGCAGGGGCCGCAAAACTGTAGTTCATTGGCGCTTGAACACCAGTAGGTCCACGGTGAATTCGAACAGACTCTTCGCCTTCAGTGATCTCAAGTTCGGCAATGCCAGACTCTTCCACTAATTCGATGAGTTTTTTGATTTTTCTAATATCCATGTTCAGTCTCTACGTTAATTTTTTGATTGCGGTAAATTGATGGCGGCGGTCAGGGCTAATGAATAGCCAATGGCACCAAGGCCAACTATGACGCCAGCCGCAACATCTGAGAAATATGAGTGATGTCGGAATGATTCACGGGCATGAACATTCGACAGATGTACTTCAATAAACGGGATATTGACACTTAACAATGCATCGCGAAGCGCAACGCTTGTATGTGTGAAAGCAGCGGGATTAATAATGATTGCGTCGATAGTACCCATAGATTGATGAATGCGGTCGATAAGTGCGTATTCTGCATTCGACTGGAAATGAGTAAGGGTGACATTAGACGACGCGGCCTGCGCGCTCAGGTTATCGACGATATCCTGTAACGTTTGCGTGCCATATTTATCGGGTTCACGTTGACCTAACATATTTAGGTTAGGGCCGTTCAGTAACAAAATATTCATTAAAGTTGCTGCTATCTTCGGGAAAAAATCAATGTATTCGCCATTTCAACAAAATTACATGACAGTTGCACGAAAAAAAGACAATAAATCCGTTCGTTTACTTAATTAGAGAGTGATTATAGTGCGAGTGAAAGTTTTCGCAGCAAAATACTGGTCTAATCAGGTGTTTTCGGCGCAAAGTTCTCTTTCCAAGGTAAGCTATATACTAGATGTGTCGGGGTATATAAGGGCTTTGTTATGTTTCTGGTCGAAAGACGTAAAAGCCAGTAAACTGCGCGAAAATAAGCTTGAAAGACCGAAAATTTCCAAAATAATGTTTAAGCAATGTTAGTGGGGGCTTTCAATCAATAGCGGGTTCAGTCTTTTAATTCAAACGGCACCGACATATACATTCCTTCGTACTTCGCCTTATATACGGCGAAGTGCAAATGGGGCAGGGATGAAAACCCTGTATTGCCAGAGTAGCCAATAAGCTCTCCAGCTTTTACCTGCTGCTCTCGTTCAACAACCACGCCGTTATACTTTAAGTGATAATATTCACCGGTTGTGCCGTCGTCATGCAATATGGCAACGAAATTCGCGTGCTTAGCAAATTGTTTAGAAGGACCGCCTCTCTTGCCATCATCTTTCGTATCTATTACCACACCATGGCGAGCAGCATAAACGGGAGTACCTACCGGTGCGGCAAAGTCTAACGCATAACGAGAAGCACCCGTATGGCTATAGCCTCCACCAAAACCTTGTACAACACGGTATTTGGCCGCGGGGCGCAGTGGCGGCATATATATCACTTCATCATTGTGCACAGCATTCAGCACCCCTGAAGTCCAGCTTACTTTCATAGAATGCCAAAACCGCCGAGGGTTCTTTATGGCACCCATCAATACAGGAGTGTCATCGTTTAAAAATACGTTTGATGTTGAATTTGGTATAAGTCCATTTGCCGACAGGGTAAGCACAAGGGGTAAGGGCACCTTTCGCTGAGCATAGACTTCATAGTTGCCATTGGTGGGTGGCGAAATGCTGATACAAAACCGGTTGGCATCAAAACAGCCAGGCGCTTGTATGGTTTGGTTTTGCTTCATGGTCTCTTGCGCTAATAGCGCAGACAGCGGAGCACAACACACAAAAACGAAAAACAGCGCAAGTGAAAACTGAGTCATTAGGGGCATAGCTCAACCTCCATTTACGATGAAGCCTAGTGACCCACCAATAATAACGTTAAAAGGTATTCTCTACATGTTCAGCAAAAGCAGGCGCTTTCATAAAGCCAGTTACCCGAGATTGCGTTAGTTCATTGCCGTTTTTATCGAAAAATAAAATGGTCGGCAGTCCAAGAATAGAAAACTTTTCTTGAAAGGCTGAGTTGGTAGCAGACGTATCGGTTAAGTCTATCTGCACCCACACGGTATTATTAAGCGCCTTCACCACGTTAGGATCAGGAAAAGTGTATTTTTCAAACTCTTTACAAGCTACGCACCAGTCGGCATACAAATCTACCATCACAGTTTTGCCTTCTGCATTAGCTGCGGCAACGTGCAGGCGTAAATCATCTACATCTTCAACTAGGATAAACTCTGGGTGGGTAAGTGGATTATGCTCCGAGGCAGTGTTTTCAGATGAAATAAGGGTGTTGTAAGCCAATAATGCACTGGCAAATAGACCGGCGGTAATAACTAAAGTCCGTACGTACTTCGCAATACCCTTTTTGCTAGCTTCGTTTACCACAAAGTAATAGCCAAACGCCCCTAAGCCTAGGGCTGCCCACAGCAAGTTAATGTAATCGCTAGGCCATGCTTTTGGCCATAAACGTTCCACAAAAACAATGGCCACCGACAGCATCATAAATCCAAACGATACTTTTACCACGTTCATCCATTGACCCGCTTTGGGTAGCAATTTAGAGCCGGTGATGCCAAATATAATTAGCGGCACGCCCATACCAACGCTTAATACATAAAGTGAAACGAAGCCTAGGGTTAAGTCACCGCTTTGTGCAATAAACAATAAAATACCGGTTAACGGCGCAGTGGTACACGGTGAAGCGATTAGCCCCGACAGCGCACCCATGGCGAAAACACCCGCCATGCTGCCTGGTGTTTGGTTGTTACTTAAATTCGTTAAGCGAGTTTGCCATTTTGCGGGAAGTTGAAGCTCATAGCGGCCAAACATAGCCAGAGCCAGCAATACGAAGATGCTAATGAAAATACCCAGAATGAGCGGATGTTGAAGCGCCGCTTGAAACTGCATTCCCGCCGAGGCCACTATTAATCCCAGTATAGAGTAGGTAATGGCCATACCTTGTACATAAATAAATGTAAGCCAAAACGCGTTGCTGGTTTTAGTCTGTTTGCCTTGGCCAATCACAATACCCGACACTATGGGGTACATCGGAAATACGCAGGGGGTAAACGCTAGGCCAATACCTAGTACAAAAAATAGTACTAAGGTAAGGGCAAGGTTTTCTTTACTAATCAACTTATCGGCTAGCGAATATTGAGAGGCTTGTGAAGTGCCTTGAATATCTTGTGAAGGGCTTTCAGTATCTAACGTTGTTGAGTTCGTGCCGACAATGGCCGTATCCGCAATGGCGGTTAAATATACGGTTTTAATAGTAGGTGCATAACACAGCCCAGCATCGGCACAGCCCTGATAGCGTATTTTTACTATGCCGTCGTCGGTAGCTTGGGTAATAGGAACGGTTAAGGTGACTTCGTTGTAAAATACTTCCGACTCACCAAAGTATTCATCTTCAATGATTACGCCCTGTGGAAAACTAGGTTCGCCAATGGTGGCTTGCTTAGCCACCAACTTGAATTGCTTTTTATAAAGGTAATAACCGTCGGCAATAGTAAAGGTAAGGCTTAAGGTGTCGTCTGCCTGATTAAAGTCGAATACAAAGGCTTGATCTACTTTTAAAAATTCTTCTTGGTTACTGAATACATCGTCGAAACCACCTATGCTCTGACTCGATGGCTGAGATAAGGGTTGCTCTAAAGGCTGAGATAAAGGCTTTGCAGATGGCTCTATAGAAGTTTGCGCATAGCTAGGCAGCGCAAGCGATGCAGCAAATAGACAACATACAACAAAAGAAAATAAACGGCTGAAGTACTTCATAAAACGACTTTCTTTATCCTAAAGCTATTGGCCTATAAAAAGGTAAGACCTAAATGCATACGCTATTCTTTCACAAACGCAGTTTAACAAAGCTACCAATGGTCGCTTTAGTTTGCCACTTAACCTAAAGCATTGCACCTTTGCTTGTTATTACGGTCTTTACCCCAATACTATTCTATGAGTACATGAAAGAGGAAACGTTGTGCGGTTTTTATTTATATTGTTTGCCATATTGCCCATCGTAGAAATTGCCCTGTTGGTGCATGTGGGCGGTATCATTGGCGGCTGGAATACTATTGGGCTGGTTATTTTAACGGCATTCATTGGCGCTTATTTTGTTAAGCGCGAAGGTATAGCGACATTACAAACCGCACAAGCAAAAATGCAACGCAATGAGCTGCCAGGTAAAGAAATGGTAGAAGGGCTTATGCTGGTGGTAGCCGGCATACTATTAGTAACGCCCGGTATTATTACTGACATACTTGGTTTTATGTTTGCGTTACCAGGTTCACGCCACGCTATTGCTTCACAGCTAAGTAAGCACATGAAACTAAGAGTGGTTACGCAAGCTGGCGGGTTTAATCAACAACCCGGCGGCGCACAGTATAATCCTTTTGAAAACCCATTTAATCAGCAACAGTCCGGTCAACCGGATAGCTCAGATAGCGGTGACGTATTTGAAGGTGAATTTTCAGATAAAACCAAAAATGACCCAGATAAACGCCTTAAGTAATCTGTACTTTTGGCCTTAAGTGCAAGCTTTGAGCATTAAAATCAATTTTTTTACATTTTTTTGCTCAAAAACCCTTGAACTTGTATGGCGACTCCCCCATTTATCCTCGCAGACACGATTTTAACTGCTCGGTAACGAGCAACCCAAGCATACGACATCCAAACAATTGGTTGTCGACAATCATTAACTTGAATAGTGAAATTTTCAGGAGACTTGAAAATGGCAATTCGTCCTTTACACGACCGCGTAATTCTTAAACGCGCAGAGCAAGAAAGTAAATCTGCAGGCGGTATCGTTCTGACTGGTTCAGCAGCAGAAAAATCTACACGTGGTGAAATCATCGCTGTAGGTAATGGTCGCATCCTAGAAAATGGTGATGTTAAAGCGCTAGACGTTAAAGTTGGCGACACCGTTATTTTTAGCGAAGGCTACGGCGTTAAAACTGAAAAGCTGGATGGTGAAGAAGTTCTGATCCTAAGCGAAAGCGACATTCTTGCGATTGTTGAGTAATTACAACTAACGTTAAACGAATTAAGAGAGGAATTTAATCATGGCAGCTAAAGAAGTACGTTTTGGTAACGACGCTCGTACAAAAATGCTTAAAGGCGTAAACACGCTGGCAAACGCAGTGAAAGTTACACTAGGTCCTAAAGGCCGTAACGTAGTACTAGATAAGTCTTTCGGCGCTCCTACCATCACTAAAGATGGTGTATCTGTAGCGAAAGAAATCGAACTTGAAGACAAGTTTGAGAACATGGGCGCACAGATGGTTAAAGAAGTAGCGTCTAAAGCGAATGACGAAGCGGGTGACGGTACTACTACTGCTACCGTGCTTGCACAAGCTATCGTAACTGAAGGTCACAAGTCTGTTGCTGCAGGCATGAACCCAATGGATCTTAAGCGCGGTATCGACAAAGCAGTACTTGCTGCGGTTGAAGAGCTTAAAGCCCTATCTACTGATTGTGCTGACAGCAAGTCAATTGCTCAGGTTGGTACTATCTCTGCAAACTCTGATTCAGAAGTTGGCGACATCATTGCTCAAGCAATGGAAAAAGTAGGTAAAGAAGGCGTAATTACCGTTGAAGAAGGTCAAGCACTTCAAAACGAATTAGACGTTGTTGAAGGTATGCAGTTCGACCGCGGTTACCTATCTCCTTACTTCATTAACAACCAAGAGAACGGTACTGTTGAACTAGACAGCCCTTTCATCCTATTGGTTGATAAGAAAATTTCTAACATCCGTGAGTTGCTTCCTACCCTTGAAGGCGTAGCAAAAGCAGGTAAGCCACTGATGATTATTGCTGAAGATGTTGAAGGCGAAGCCCTAGCTACTCTAGTAGTTAACAACATGCGCGGTATTGTTAAAGTTGCTGCTGTTAAAGCACCTGGCTTTGGTGACCGTCGTAAAGCAATGCTTCAAGACATCGCTATTCTTACTGGTGGTACGGTTATCTCTGAAGAGATTGGTCTAGACCTTGAAAAAGTAGAGCTAGAAGACCTTGGTACTGCTAAGCGCGTAGTTATCAATAAAGACAATACTACTATTGTTGATGGTAACGGCGACGAAGAAGCAATTGAAGGCCGTTGTGGTCAAATTAAAGGTCAGATTGAAGACTCTTCTTCAGACTACGACAAAGAAAAGCTTCAAGAGCGTTTAGCTAAGCTTTCTGGCGGTGTTGCAGTAATTAAAGTTGGTGCAGCTACCGAAGTAGAAATGAAAGAGAAGAAAGACCGCGTTGAAGATGCACTTCATGCAACTCGCGCCGCGGTTGAAGAAGGCGTAGTACCTGGTGGTGGTGTTGCGCTAGTTCGTGCAGCAGCTAAGCTTGCTAGCCTAACTGGCGAAAACGAAGACCAAACTGTAGGTATTAAGCTTGCTCTACGTGCAATGGAAGCGCCTCTACGTCAAATCGCTAGCAACGCCGGTGCAGAAGCATCTGTTGTGGTTAACGAAGTGAAAAATGGCGACGGTAACTACGGTTACAATGCGGGCAACGACACGTACGGCGACATGCTAGAGATGGGTATTCTTGACCCAACTAAAGTAACGCGCTCTGCACTACAGTTCGCAGCATCAATCGCTTCACTTATGATCACGACTGAAGCCATGATTGCAGACATACCTCAAGACGAAGCAGCTCCTGCAATGCCTGATATGGGCGGCATGGGCGGTATGGGCGGCATGATGTAAGCCACCCAAGCTTAATTGCTTGAAGGGTGTTTGTTTAAACACCTAGATATAAAAGAAACCCTCCATTTCGGAGGGTTTCTTGTTTATACGTAAAAAAGTAAGCTATTTAGTAACTTACCCACTCTATCGATAACTTCATTACGTCTTTTCTTACCGCCACTCTAAGTGTTAGTTCGGGTATTAATTCGTTTACAATCATGCCCGATAGCAAAAATCTAAAAAGCTAAATAGCTAAATAGCTTCACGAAAAGCGCGGAGTTAATTTTCAGCGTTTTTTGTTAGTTAAAAAGGAAGGTTAAATGTAGGAACTGGTCTTTGTTTACATGCACTACGTATTTAATGATGAAAATATACTTTATGAAAAAAATTTTAAAACTTACTGTACGTTTGCTTAATTACGATTACCTGCTATAAATTCAATATTGCACCTTCTAAAATAATCGTTTGCCGCTAGCGTACTTACCCATAAAAAAAACTTGCGCAAAAGCGAGTCCACATTAAAAGAGCAGTTTGAACAATGGATGTGAAAAAAAGTGGCATAAGGAAGGCGTTACCTGTCTTAACGTTTACGTTTTTTGTTTTTGCTTTAATCCTCGTCTGGTGTTTTTTCACACTCAATCACAGCAATTTTTTTCATCAATTAAATATTCGCCACTTCAAATATACCTCTGAATTAAGCGAACAAATTTCTGAGCCAGCAGAACTATTTTCAGACGACAATCCTGTAAAGCTAAGTGAAATTCGACAAACCATTCTTAACATTCGTCAACAACCTATAGAATGCTTATCAATGATTGGTAAAACAGAGCGTTTTATTATGAATCTTGTTGGTACCGAGATGGTGGTGGATATATGTAAAAGGGATCTTGAGAGCGCTAATAAATCGTTATTGGCTCTGGCGGATTACGAGTCTGGTATATTGAGTAGACAGCTTCTACAAGAGCAGGTCATAGCATCACTAAAGGAATTTCGGAGTAACTCTACTGATTTCGAGCTACCAGTTGAAAAAACCGTAAAATTTGTAGCCAATATTACGTTGTCGATTATTATCCTATCGTCGGTAGTGGTGTTACTTTTCGCTGTATTTATTTCACGTGCTGTATCTGCAGGCTTAACTAGTCGGGAAGAGGCAATGAATGCCCTCGAGGAAAGCGAAAAGCGTAATAAAGAGTTAGCGCATACAGATACACTTACGGGATTACCTAATAGAAATTTATTGGATCTCACTATAGATAGTGCTATTAGCCGCTCGGATCGAAATAGTTTACCTTTCGCCGTAATGTTTATTGATTTAGACCACTTCAAAGACATAAACGATAGTTTAGGCCATACGATGGGAGATAGGCTTTTAGTGACAATGGCACAGCGAATTTCTGAAGCAATAAGGGCAACAGATGTTGTGGTCCGATTCGGTGGTGATGAGTTTGTGGCGGTAACTGATTGCTTCGAAGCAATAGAAACTATTGACTTCATAGCGCATAGAATTCTTAAAGCTATTGAAAAACCGGTTAGGTTAGGAAATAACGAATCGTATATTACTGGTAGTATTGGAGTGGCCTGCTACCCCCAAAATGGCGCGAATTCGTCACTTCTACTAAAGCATGCTGATACTGCAATGTATCAAGCTAAAAATGCGGGTAAAAATCAATATCAAGCCTTCGATAAAATATCCGCTCTTAAGCAAAACCGTAAACTAAAACTAGTCAGTCAACTGCACCATGCCATCGCAAACAATGAGTTTAGTTTGGTTTATCAGCCGATTATTAGGCTTGTCGACGGTGCTACGGTAGGTAGTGAGGCACTGCTTCGATGGACAAACATAGACAATGAATCGATAGGACCTGATGAGTTCATTCCTATTGCTGAGCACTCTGGGCAAATTATTGATATCGGAAACTGGGTATTGCAGCAAGCCTGTAAACAGTGCAAAGCGTGGCACGATGAAGGCGCTACGCATCATGCCATGGCAATAAATGTCTCTTCTCATCAGCTAAAAGACCCAAGTTTTGCACAAAGGTTAGAAGATATTTTGGTGAGCATGGCGTTGCCTGCACACTGTATTCATATCGAAGTGACTGAAAATATCGCGATTATGGATGAACAGGCTTGTGTTGCGTCGCTACACAAGCTTTCTGAACTTGGTGTTCAACTATTGTTAGATGATTTTGGTACGGGTTACTCGTGCTTAAGTTACCTTAAGAATTTACCGTTCGATGTATTAAAAATAGATAAAAGTTTTATGCCTGCCAACAATACTATTGCTACTACTATCATAGCGATGGGGCACGAACTTGATATGGAGGTCGTTGCCGAAGGCATTGAAACTAATATGTGTTACGCCTTACTGAAAAAGCTTAACTGCCAATATGGGCAAGGATATTTATTTCAAAAGCCCGTTCCAGCCACGGAATTTGATATTTACAAACACTACGAATGTACTGCCTCTGCATAGGTATATAGGCTAAATCGGCTATCTATCTATGCTAATTTTAAACATCTATGTATTGCATCAACCAACTAAATCTAATGTCATCACTATGCGCGGCTGGCTGCTAGATACAGGTGGTGAGCGGTGCACTATTCCAGCGTTCTCATTACCATGCCACAACTCTCCTTTTAAAATAGCTACATCACCAGTGTTCAATGTTTGTATATCTTGCGCTGTGCTGTACAGACCCGATTCGGCGTTACTTGTTGCGCCGCTTTTGTGTCCCAGTTTATTGCGATCTGAATTATCGTGTTCTAACCATTGACTGCCAGAGCCTAAAAAAGTGGTAACCAATCGGCACGGAACTCTATCAACATGAAAACGAGGGCACATGGCTTTGTCTAACGTTGATAATCTAAAGCCAACGGTTTTAGCTTCAAACAGGCAGATAAACATATCTACTAGCTCTGCTATATAGGCATGTAATTGAGGCGCAAAAGGTTGGTCATCGACTAAGGTGCGAATATAGGCCTCGGCTGAATCTGAACTTAACTGTCGGGCCGCCGTTATTTTGCCACCGGTTTGCACATACTGGGTTAACGAGATTAAAAAATCATCGTTCAACCGTCGTTGCCATATAGCAATGTTGCATTCATCTTTGTAAATATCGGTAAGCACAATGGGTGCTTCCGATGTGCTAGATTTTTTTATTCTCGCAGTTTGTGTTGCTTCATACTTTTTTTCAAAGCCATTTACACTTTCATGCTCAATGGTGTCACTTATAGAAGTATCAGCTAATGCATGTGCCATTATGCTTCCTCCCAGCGCGGGAACGGATCGGGAAGGGTACGCCAATAACTTGCCCCTTTAATCAGGCTTTCATCGTCTAACAGGCAAGTATCAAGAGTTCTGGTAATGGCAGCTTCATCTAGATTTTGGCCAATAAACACCAACTCTTGACGCATATCGCCAAAAGGCTCCATCCATTGCTTTTCAATCGAGGCTAGATACTCTTCATCTTCAGGCCATTCGGACCTTGGAAGTGCTTTGTAAAACATGCCGCCGTAACCGTAATGGGCAATGCCGCCAGCTTGACTCCACTGGCCTGCGCACTCAGGGCGCGAGGCTAACCAAAAGTAGCCTTTAGAACGCAGCAACTTGCCATGGTTTTCAGTGGTGTGTAAGAAGTTATAAAACTTTTCTGGGTGAAACGGGCGCCTAGCGTGATAGCTAAAACTACTGATGCCATATTCTTCGGTTTCTGGTGTATGTTCACCGCGCATTTCTTTAAGCCAACCAGGGGCTAGTTGAGCTTTCTCGAAGTCGAACAACTGAGTGCCCAATACGGCATCAATATCAATGTTGCCCTTATTAATAGGGATAATTTTGGCCGACGTATTTAAGCTTTTCAAAATGGCGGTTAGATTCGCTACATGATTTTCGTCAACCAAATCTGTTTTGCTAATAAGGATTACGTCAGCAAACTCCACTTGGTCGACGAGCAAGTCTGCTACGCTTCTTTCGTCTTCTTCGCCAAGAGATTCCCCCGTTTCTTGTAAATATTTGGCTTCTTCGTAGTCTTTACTGAAGTTGACCGCATCAACCACCGTCACCATGGTATCTAAACTAGCAATATCTGATAACGACACGCCGTCTTCATCGGCAAAGGTGAAGGTTTCGGCTACGGGAAGCGGCTCTGAAATGCCTGTGGATTCTATTAATAAATAATCAAAGCTGCCAGTTGCCGCTAAGCGATTAACCTCTAGCAGCAGGTCTTCGCGCAATGTACAGCAAATACAGCCGTTGCTCATTTCAACCAGCTTTTCTTCACTGTGATTCAGGGAAACACCGTTTTTAACGATAGACGCATCTATGTTCACTTCGCTCATGTCATTGACGATAACGGCTACACGTTTGTCTTCGCGGTTATTAAGAATGTGACTGAGAACAGTCGTTTTGCCTGCGCCTAAAAAGCCACACAGCACGGTAACAGGAAGTTTGGTGTGGTTCATAAGAATTCACTTACAATTAACAAGATCTATAATGTTATAATATAACATATCATGTGAAGCAAGTTAGAAAATAATAGTTTTTGTAAGGAAACTGCTATGAATTATTGAAGCGGAAGGATTAACAGAAAGCTTTAGGCAGGGTGCTGTATAGCAATAAAGCTCTTACGTTTAGTTCTTACATAAACCTGCATCTTTCATCCAGTTTGGACAGGTTCTGGCGTCGTCGCATCGCCATCTTACGCCACTTAAATCATATTTATCTTTCAACAAATAAGGCTTAGATTCCAAGCTTATCATTTCAATATAGTGGTAGTTTTCCCACCGAATAAAGCAGGCATGAGGGCTTGGGTTTATAGGGCGAATTCTTATCTCTATTCCATCGGGGTTAGGGCGGGTTGTTAAACAACTTGTTGCACCGCACTTGTCTGCTTGAGCCACGTTAGGCACAAAAGGGCTTAGGCTCACTATCAGTACTGCAATTAAACGCATCAGTGGATAAATCGGCTTGGGAGTTGCTGAGTCGAGGTAGTCACAATATCATTATCGCCTTAGGCTCGTTATTCTTTATATAAGATTAGCGTGGTATTTATAGTTTGTCCGTCCAATTAGCTAGTTGTTGGCGGGTAAGTGGCAATCAAACATTGATAGCGCCGTCTTCTGTGTCAGTGCTAACGCTTTTTGTTGAATGCGGTATACTTGCGCGGATTATATTTAACAACAGGCAACGTTATGGCATCCGCATCCGCGCTACACATTCTGGTAAAAACTGAAAAAGAAGCTTTTGCGATATTAGAGCAGCTTAAAAAAGGAAAGGATTTTAGTACCCTAGCCAAGCGCCACTCTACCTGCCCGTCAGGAAAGCGAGGCGGCGATTTGGGTGAGTTTCGTCGCGGACAAATGGTAAAAGCGTTTGATGATGTGGTGTTTAAAAAAGAAGTATTGAAAGTTCATGGGCCAGTGAAAACACGCTTTGGTTACCACCTGATAAAAACCCTATATCGTAGCTAAACTTTTCAATAACAACGCATTGGACAGTGCCTCAATAACCAGCCCAGTGCTAATGCTCAATGCAAGAGTTCAATAACAATGCTGGACAACAGAGCTATAAGACCAATTAGGTTATCGGGCCAGGTTAACCCGATGGACACCTAACTAAGGCACCCAGCGTTCGCCACAAACTCCATGCTTGGTATAAATGCGGTAAGGGCTGTTTGTGTCGTGAATATTTCCACGCAAGGCTTTGTTGTGATCTACTTTAATAAAAGGCGTATCCGACGCGCTGCCTTGGCTATCTAATAAATAGTAGTGCGACGTGTATTCAGACAAGTACATTTTGTCCACTTGGGCCACATCGGTAAGACGTACTCGGGTAACGGCTTTAAAACGAGCGGCTGGATTGGTTACCGACAGCAGTTTTTTATAAAAGTAGCCTTTGTCGGCCTGGTGCTGAGAAAATCCGTTCAGCACATTTATAAGTTCTTTTAAGCCTATCGCTTCTCGCTGAAGCATAAAGTCGTGTTGGGTGTACTTTGCATTATCTGTAACTAGGCCTGCGGTATACGCTTGCTCTTGTTCTAAGCTGGTCAGGTAGTCTTGGCCTTCCTCGTTGTAATTATTCAGTGCCGCGGTATTGACGGTAATCATATAATCGCTAATACCGGCGGGCAGCACTTCAAATAGCAACACATCAGGGGTAACTACGCCGCGCTCTTCAGGCGCTTGCGGGCCTTTCGGAATGCATTTGTCAGAGATGAAATAATAATATTGGCCTGCGCTCATCGCGAACACAGTGGGGTGATGTACAAACATCCCCGCCAATAAAACCGAAGAATAAAGAAGCCACTTACTCATAACATACGTCCGCGATATGGGAATTTGTAGATGCAAACCCCAAACTACTAAGAGTGATGGTGGGCAGTATAACCTTTGTGCCTGCGAGTGCTAATACTTACTGGCTTATAAAGTGGCTTTGCATTAATTAGGTAAGACTTTATCGCTTAAGCATTCTTCTCAATAGTTTGTATCTCTTTCCATAAGGTTTCCGACGCTTCAGTTAGTTGCGCATAACTTTTCATATCACCGTTGCGCTGAGCATGCATGGCTTTTTCTAGTAAGGTATCGTACTGCTTTCGCATCTTCTTAGTCGGGCTGGATTTGAACATTCCGAACATATTAAAAACCTCTTTATATTTACTAGCCATATATACACTAGCAGACTGATCCGTGTTCACCCACTTAGGTTTAAATTATTGTAATATTCCCCATAAATGGTTTGGTATTAATGTATTACAATTCACAGTATTAATACTTTTCCGTTTCGTTATTTACCACTCTGTGCCAACTCCATATAAATTAAAGTTATGAGTCGTATCTAAATGGTACTAGTTAAGCATGTTAATTTGACGTAAATTCGGTTGCTGAGTGATAAAGCGAGTGGCTTTTAAACTTACTTTTAATGAGAAATTTTAACGTACTTAGGGAAAGTTTTTAGACCGGATATAGATTTGATTCCCTGACGGTATGTTAAGCATAAGTAAATAAAATGGCTTGTTTATCTAGAAAGAATGTCATTCTCGGTGAGCCAGAAAGTGAGGAGAAGCGTGTGAAAATCATAGTATTAAATGAATCGAAAATACCGATGCCACTATCAAATGTGGAGAAGCGCTGTGCAGTAACCCCATCAAGCGTGCAACGCTTAGTGAAAAAAGGTGCTGAGCTTCATATTGAAAGTGGTGCAGGTTTGTTAGCAGGGTATGCTGATAAAGAATATGTAGATGTGGGTGCAGTTATTATTGATGATGTGAATAGTGCATTATCAACTGCCGATATGTTGGTTAGCGTGAATAAACCTGTTGAGTCTCAATTGTCGGTGATGAAAAAAGGGGCCATCGTGGTTGGCCATCTTGACCCTTTCTTTGAGCAACCGCTGGTTGAGTCAATAGCAAGCAAAGGGTTAACCGCAATTTCGGTTGAAATGATCCCCCGTTCTTCCCGTGCCCAAAAAATGGATGCACTCAGTTCACAAGCCAGCCTTGCAGGCTATGTAATGGTGATGCAAGCAGCGAATTATCTGCCTTCTATATTACCTATGATGATGACGCCGTCGGGCACGATAAAGCCAGCTAAGGTCTTTATTATTGGTGCTGGTGTTGCTGGACTTCAAGCCATAGCTACGGCAAAACGCTTAGGCGCAAATGTGTTGGCTTACGACACTCGCCCAGTGGTGGCAGAGCAAGTGGAATCTTTGGGCGGCAAGTTCCTTAAAATCGATATTGGTGAAACTGGCCAAACAAAAGATGGCTATGCCAAAGAACTCACCGATGAACAAAAAGCGAAGCAGCAAGAAGCGCAGCGCGATGCTATTGCTGACTCCGATATTGTTATTACCACAGCACAGCTATTCGGTCGCAAACCTCCGGTATTAATTAGCAAAGATACCTTGGCACTCATGAAGCCTGGCAGCGTGGTGGTAGACATGGCTGCTCAATCGGGCGGAAACGTTGAAGGCTCTGTGGCAGGCGAAGTTGCCCAAGTTAATGGCGTAACGGTTATAGGTACTGGCAACTGGAGCCAAGCGGTAGCGCGAGCGGCTACCGACATGTACGCCAATAATATTTATAACTTGGTAGATGAGTTCTATGACAGTGAAACCAATACCTTTGGTTTGAATCTTGAGGACGATATTTTAAGTGGTTGTGTGATTGCGCACGACGGTGCTATTACCAACGACATGCTAACCAACGCCTACAAAGGAGCGTAATTATGGAAATTATCTATTTACTATTTATTGTGCTGCTTGCGGGATTTCTCGGGTTTGAGTTAATTCGCAAAGTACCCGCTACCTTGCACACGCCGTTAATGTCGGGTTCTAACGCAATATCAGGCATAACGCTGGTAGGCGCATTAGCAGCTTCTGGTGGCGACAACAACGTGCTTACCACAGTACTAGGCACTGCCGCAGTGGCACTGGCTAGCATTAACGTTGTAGGTGGTTACTTGGTAACCGATCGCATGCTTAGCATGTTCAAAAAGAAAGATAAAAAATAAGGAGTATGCAAGTGAATGATATCGAAACCATAATCAATCTTGCGTACGTTGTCGCAGCAGCGTTATTTATACTTGGCTTAAAATTACTTAGTCACCCCGATTCAGCAAAGCGAGGCAACTTTATCTCTGCTGTGGGCATGTTAATCGCCGTTGTAGTGACCTTGCTCGATCAACAAATTATTACTTATCAATGGATAGTGTTAGGCGTTGTTATAGGTGGTGCGTTTGGGGCATGGAAAGCTAAGTCGGTTGAAATGACTGCTATGCCAGAAATGGTATCGCTGTTTAACGGCTTTGGTGGTGCGGCTTCATTACTACTTGGTTGGGCTACCCTGTCTGGCATGAGTATGGTTGCGCTTCAAACCGCTACCGCGTTTACCTACATTACTTTGTTTTTCACTATCTTGGTGGGGGGCGTCACCTTCTCTGGCTCAGTGGTAGCATGGGGCAAGTTGTCTGGAAAAATGTCGTCTAAAGCGGTTATTTTTACCGGCCTTCGTGAACTTAGTGTTCTACATTTAATTGCCATGGTAGTAGTGGGCTACTTTTTTGCGACCGACCCTCAAAACACCCTATGGTTATATTGCGCGATAGCATTAGCACTAAGCTTTGGTTTGTGGGCAACTATCTCAATTGGTGGTGCCGATATGCCTGTGGTTATTGCCTTACTGAACAGTTATTCAGGGGTGGCGGCTACAGCGGCAGGTTTAGCAACCGGCAACACAATTCTTATCGTTACTGGTCTACTGGTTGGTGCTTCAGGGCTTATTCTCACTAACATTATGTGTAAGGCGATGAATCGTTCGCTAATGAACGTGCTTTTATCTGGGTTTTCAAAACCTGTGGAAGCGGGTGAGAAAATTGAGGGCGAAATCAAAATTTTGTCTGCACAAGATGCATTCTACGTACTTGAAGCGGCCCAATCGGTATTGGTTGTGCCAGGTTACGGCATGGCGGTAGCGCAAGCACAGCATGCAGTACGTGAAATGCAGTCGTTGTTGGAAGAGAATGGCTGTACGGTAGACTACGCTATTCACGCAGTAGCAGGGCGTATGCCTGGTCACATGAATGTACTGTTAGCAGAAGCTGATGTTCCGTATGACCAACTGTATGAGATGGATGATGTGAACCCGCGTATGGAAAATTACGACGTGGTTATCGTTATTGGTGCGAATGACGTGGTTAACCCTGCGGCTAAAGAGATGAAAGGTAGCCCTATTTACGGCATGCCGGTTATTGAAGCGTATCGTGCCAAAACCGTATTCGTACTTAAACGTTCTGCAAATGCTGGTTTTGCTGGGGTAGATAACCCACTTTTCTTCAAAGACAATACCCGTATGGTATTGGGTGATGCAAAAGAAACCATTAATAGCATCGTTAGAGAGTTTGGCGACGATTAAGGTATATTATATTAGTAGCAGGTATGAAAATACCTGCTGCTTTTCCTGAGCTTTATCATCCTCCCTATCATCAACTTTCTGATTTAATTCTCATTTTCAATTTCTTGCCAGTTATTTTCCTGCCACTCACGGTTTTTTACGTATAAAAAAGGTGAGACATTTCTTGTACAACCACAATAATCACCTTTACCATTGCCCCTGCTGCTTTGATTGAGTTTTTTAATAGGGGATGTAGTTAGTTAAATGTCGAATAAGCATTATCAAATTGAGGTGTTCAAAGATGTTATCTTGGTCACTTTGCGCGGTGACTGGGACATGAATACCAATATTCAGTACTTAGCATTTTTTGCAGACACGCTGAAGTCTCGACGGGGCAAAGCCTTTCATGTTCTTGTGGATATGCGTACGTGGAAAGTACCTGATTCAGTGTCTTTTGCGAAAATGAAAGCGCCCATACAATTAGATAGGCGCAATCAACTTAGTGAAACATGGCTTGAAGATGGCGAAACGGTAGCCGACCACATAGCCAACAAATTCTTTAATGAGCAAAACTTTACCTTGCAACGTACGAAAGACATCGAGTCATTTATGCAACAAGTTGATTCGATGTTTGGTGCTAAAACAAAGGCTCATATTTTTGATTGGCAGGCAGCTCATGCCGTCGATAAAGAAAATTTGTCCGACGATAAACAATTTTAGTCGAAACAATCGATATTTTACGTAGCACCACACTATACGTTGTCTATAATACCGCCCTATTTCGTATTAATTACTGAACACTTGCGTTCGGCATAGTTTTTTAAAAGGTGACTACATTGTCAGATTGGAGCATTGAAGAAGCAGAGCGCGTCTACGGCGTGTCTCAATGGGGTGGCGGCTATTTTCAAGTTGGTGAAAATGGTAACGTGCATGTTACTCCAGTTCCTGATGATCCCAGTATTCGCATCGATTTTAAATCGGTTGTTGAAGAGATTCGAAAAGAAGGGGTTCAATTCCCTGTAGTGGTGCGTTTTCACGATATTCTGCGCTCTCAGGTTGCTAGTCTGAACAAAGCATTTCGCAGCGCTATTGAAGAAGCTGAATACAAAGGCCTTTACCAAGGAGTATATCCGGTAAAAGTAAACCAGATGCGCGAAGTGGTTGAAGAAATTGTAGAGGCAGGTGCACCTTTTAATTACGGTTTAGAAGCGGGCTCAAAAGCTGAGTTGCTTACCGTACTTGCAATGAATACTAATGAAGATTCTCTAACTATCTTAAACGGCTACAAAGACGACGAGTTTATGCGCCTAGCATTGTTAGGTAGAAAGCTTGGTCGCAAAATTGTTGTAGTAGTAGAAAAGTACAGTGAACTACTGCTGTTGGTTAAAGTATCGAAAGAGCTAAAAATAGACCCTATCATTGGCGTGCGCGCTAAAATGACGGTGAAAGGCCGTGGTAAATGGGAAAGCTCGGGTGGCGAACGCGCCAAATTTGGGCTTACCATTACCGAAATTATTAAAACTGCCCGTTACCTTGAAGAGCAAGGTATGTCGCACTGTCTGAAATTGTTGCACTTCCACATTGGTAGCCAACTTACCGATATTCGTGCAGTAAAAGAGGCCATGACAGAAGGCGCACGTATTTATGCCGACTTACATAAAATGGGCTTCCCACTAGATTATGTTGATGTAGGTGGCGGCTTAGGTATCGATTACGACGGGAGTAATTCTACCAACGAGTCTTCACGCAACTACAGCATGCAAGAGTACGTAGCTGATGTGGTTTACGGCATGAAAGAAATGTGTGACCTAGAAGGCGTACCGCACCCTAATTTAGTGAGTGAAAGTGGTCGCGCCATCACCGCACATCACAGTTGTGTAGTGACAGAAATCGTCGGTGAAATTAAGTCGAATGCTGCGCAAATCGATACCTCAGAAAGTGAAAACGAACATGTATTTTTGAAAAATATGCGCGAGTTATCTGAAGATTTTGAAAGCCAAACGAATATGCACGAAGTGTATAACGATGCATCGCAATACAAAGAACAAGCACTAGGCGCCTTTAAATTGCGTGTATTGTCGTTAGAAGAGTTGGCAAAAATTGAAACCCTTTACTGGGATATCATGGCGCGTTTGCAAGTGTGGTATCGCAAAGAAGAATACGTACCGGAAGAGCTGCAAGAATTAGATTACAGCTTGTCGTCGCAGTACTTATGTAATTTTTCGGTATTTCAATCGGCTGCGGATACATGGGCCATCGACCAATTGCTGCCAGTAGTGCCACTTACGCGCATGAACGAAAAGCCTACAGTTAACTGTTCATTGGTTGATATTACCTGTGACAGTGACGGAAAAATTGATCAGTTTTCAATTGGCCGTGAAATTACCGATGTACTGCCAATGCACCCGCTTAAGAAAGATGAGCCTTATTATATTGGCTTGTTCTTAACCGGAGCATATCAAGATGTAATGGGTGACATGCACAACTTGTTTGGTCGTTTGAACGAAGTGCATATCTTTAGCTACGATGACGATCCAGAAGATTTTTACATTGAAGAAGTGGTGAAAGGTTCTTCTGTAGAAGATGTTCTGAACATTATGCAGTACAACCCACGTGCTATGGCATCTGATGTGAAACGTCTTATCGATAGACAAGTGTCGGGTGGAAAGATTAACCCGAAAGAAGGGGTTCGCTGGACCGATTTTTACGAAAATTGCTTAAGCGGTTATACCTACTTAAAGCCGTAAGCTAAGAAGACAAAGCTGACGTTAATAACCAGTAATATGAAGAACTCGTTATTAGCGTCAGTCTACTTTTTAGCATCAGCCTGCTTAAAATAACGCTTCCAAAACTCAGCTGTAGTGGAATTAATCATATTCGATTCGGCATTCATCAGCATCACATATCCGGTTTTATAATCCGGCGCAAAAGCCACATCGGCACGATACCCTTTTACCCAGCCACCGTGATAATTAATGCGTTTGCCGTCAAAGTCATAAACGCGCCAGCCTAGCCCATAATGGGCATCTTTTAACATGCCCCGCCAGCCTCTACGCCTTGTTTCACGCTGAGTTTTAACCCGGGGTGTGGTCACCTCTTTAATCATTTCTGGCGAGATCACCGTAGGGAATTCACCAAGTAAGGCCTGCAAGTAAATAGTCATGTCAGTAATGCTAGCGTTCACCCCTGCTGCGGGAGAAAATCGGTAGTAGTTACTTTCTACCGCGCCTTCCCGCCATTTGTCTCTCGCTATCGCAATATGTGGGTGTGCCCATGACGCAGAGGCTAGCAGCCCGCCTTTTCCTACACTGGCGGTATTCATACCCAGTGGGGTGAATAGTTGCGTTTGCACTTCGCGAGAATAAGAGGTGTAGTTATTGGTAAGGTAATATTCCAGCGCTCCAAAAAGCGCATTTTGATAGGTGTAGCATTCACCCGGTGTGCACAAAGGCGCTAACTCACTGAGTGAAGTTAATACTCGCTGCAGCGAATAATCTGCTTCAATTAAGTTGTCGTAGGCATTTGGCATAAAGCCACTAGATTGCCCCACAATATGCTGAAGTTGTAAGGTTTCCATTCCCTCTACATCAAACGGAATGTCCGGTAATAGGGTTGAGATGGGAGTGTCCCAACGAAGACGTTGTTGCTCAACCAGCTTGGCTGAAAGTAATGCTGTGAAGGTCTTTGATACCGATGCTAAGCGAAAAACCGTGTCTTCGGTAATGCGCGTTCCACCTTTATGTGTTCTGCCATAAACATATACTTGTGGTGCTTTACCTTGTTCGTAATACACAAAGGTGTAGCCTGGAACGTTGTATTTTTCGGCTTGGCGCTGCACATAGTTTGCGTATTCAGAAAGCCAGGTGGCACTTAATGCGGGAAAAGTCACGGCAAGCGTGACAAAGAACAGGCTAATTCTAATCAGGCGCGGTACTAGATTGCGCGTGGTTTGCAACATGAATTGGGCTCTTTGTGGGCGCACCCCAAAGGTGGCAGGCACTATTATTTTTAGGTCATTATGCGGTTGCTGGTGCCGATTATCAACTTAAGTAGTATTTTACTGTCAGTTCCGATTTTGTCGCACCTATGTAGAAGTAACGCGATACAATTAATATATAGACGCGTACAGCCCAGCATGACAATGCATGACAGAGAAGCTTTATACGGCAGGCATCAGCCTGACAAATAATGTGGAAACAGACCCGAGCCTAACATGAATACTGACAAACCAGCTTCAGATCATAGTAATGACGCACATCCTCATGACGATTCTATTATAGAGCACCCTTTTGTAGAGCACCCTTTTGTAGAGCACCCTCCTGTCGGTGATGCTGTTGAAGGTGAAGCGGTTACAGGCAAACACCACCATGCATACGCTAAAGCCAGAGTAAGTAGAGATGCTCGCTTCGATGGACGCTTTTTTGTGGCGGTGAAAACCACTGGTATATTCTGCCGGCCTATTTGCCCTGCAAAGCTACCCGCAGAGAAGAACGTTGCTTATTATAATCATGCTGCACAAGCTATGAATGATGGTTTTCGGCCATGCTTGCGATGTCGACCCGATAGCGCGCCGTCTTCCTTTGCATGGTTAGGTGTGGGCACCACAGTGGCAAGGGCGTTAACACTGTTAAGCGATATTCCCGTACAGTCTATTTCAACCATTTCGGATCGGTTGGGAATAAGTGAGCGATACTTAAATAAATTGATGGTATCGCATACTGGATTGTCGCCTAAACAATATCAAGATTTACAAAGAGTGTTATTTGCTAAGCAGTTGCTTCAGCAATCTACCTTGCCCCTAATCGACATCGCATTTAGCGCGGGTTACGCATCTATAAGGCAGCTTCAAAGGGCAGTGCAAACTTATTGCAAGAAAACCCCAAGTGAATTGCGTAGTAAACGGAATGTTTCACTGCCCGAAATATCACTAAGGTTATACTTTAGGCCCCCTTACCATTGGGGACAAGTTAGAGAGTTCCTAGCCTTGAGGGCTATTGGTGGCGTAGAAACGATTACTGAAGATACTTATTCTCGTTACATTTGTGTAGGGGGAGAGTCGGGGTTTATTAGTGCTACGTTTAATGAGCGCGCAAACGGTTTTGATGTGAAAATACGTTTGCCAAACTTAGCCTATGTGTATAAAACCGTTGAGCAAATAAAGCAGTTACTCGACCTTCATGCTGCGCCAGAGCTAATAGAAAAATCGCTACAGGCGGCAGGTTTAGCCGATAGTCTGCTCACAAAAGGCTTACGGCTTCCAGGTACATGGACAGTATTCGAAAGTGGATGTAGAGCCATAGTGGGTCAGCAAGTTAGTGTGAAAGCCGCGATTAACCAAGCTGGGTTGTTAGCTCAGCATTTAGGGGCGACAGCAACAGTTGAGCAAGCCGACTTTGAAGGTGGTAAACATTATTGTTTCCCCGAGCCGGAAGCTGTCGCGAGTAGCGATTTGGCATTTTTACGCATGCCGAACGCCCGTAAAAATGCTTTGCGTGATTTTGCCGAACTGTTTAAAAACGGCAACCTGCCTTCTCATGATGAGATATTGTCAATTAAAGGTGTTGGCCAATGGACATTAGATTACCTTAAGATGCGAGGTGAACGTGATCCTGATGTGTATTTGGCAGGCGATCTTATTGTAAGAAAAATGGCGGGGAAACACCCTGTTTCGCCCCAAGAGGCTGCGCCATGGCAAAGCTATTTAACACTGCAACTTTGGCAGCTAAGCAATAATTAGTGTGCGGTATACAATACAGTAGGGATTAGTCATGACATTAAGTAAAAGCTACTTAGTATCACCACAAGGTTTGTTAGAAATAATCGCAACGGCGAAGGGTATTAGTGCTATCACCTTCGTAGATGCTCGTAGTACTGATTCTGTTAGTAGTAGCGAGCTTACTGAAACCGCAAAAACGCAGCTAGCGGCTTATTTTAACGGTACGCTTACCCAGTTTGACTTACCTTTTGATGCAAAAGGAACAGATTTTCAGCACGCAGTGTGGAAAGCGTTGTGCGATATTCCTTATGGTGAAACAGCCAGCTATGCAGATATCGCCAATAAGCTAAATAACCCCAAAGCCGTGCGTGCGGTGGGTATGGCCAATGGGCGTAATCCTATCGCCATTGTAGTACCGTGCCACCGAGTGATTGGAAGTAATAAAACCCTAACTGGGTACGCAGGTGGACTTGAACGTAAGCAATACTTACTTAAATTAGAAAGGGCGCAAGGCGTACTATGGGCTTAAGAGATATTGCTGCACTATTATTGTTAGCGTCTATTTGGGGCGGCTCGTTTATTTTCATGCGTGTGGCGGCGCCAGAATTTGGCATTTATGTGCTGGTAGCAATTCGTACCGTGCTTGCTACCTGTGTGTTGCTGCCTATTTTGATGATGACGGGGGGCGTGAGCCAAATTTTCCGCCACTGGTTTCCCATAGCATTAGTGGGATTGGCGAATACCGCAGTGCCCTTCGTACTATTCAATTACAGCAGTTTGCATTTAGAAGCTGGGGTTAATGCCATTCTAAACGCTACCGCCCCCATGTTCGGTGCCCTTGTAGCGTGGTTGTGGCTAGGCGATAAGCTTACCCCGACTGCCATTGCAGGCTTAGCACTTGGTTTTTTGGGGGTAACGGTAATTAGCCAGCAAAAGCTAGGGGAAGGTGACATTAGTTTTGTGCCTATTCTTACAGCGTTGCTTGCTACTACCTGTTACGGAATTGCGGCCAGTATGATGAAAAAGTGGCTACAAGGTGTGCGGCCATTAGTGGTGGCAACGGGCAGTCAGGCCATGGCATCTATCATGTTAGCGCCGTTCGCGCTAAGTACCCTTCCAGCCACTATGCCAAGTACGAATGCATGGGCAAATGCTATAGCACTTGCCATCATAGGTACTGCCATTGCTTATATTCTATATTTTAAATTAATCGCGAATGTAGGCCCTGCAAAAGCAATATCGGTGGCTTATATGGTGCCGTTGTTTGGCATTATATGGGGCGTATTGTTCTTACAAGAACACTTGTCGTTACAAACCATAATTGGTGGGGTAATGATACTAACTGGGGTGGCGCTGACTACCGGGGTGATAGGAATAATAAAACGGAGTAGGGCTGCAAAAGCTGCGTAACGACTTCGTTTGACTTGGCAGAAAGCCGTTAGCATCACTCACCTTTAGCTAAGAGCGGCCAAATACGGTGGTGATGCTAAACGTTATATGTTTAAAATCTGTTCGTTAATTTCAAATAGAAAAAATAAAAGCTTCACCAGCTTACTTATTCAATAAGCTGCATGCGAACTAGGTTGTGCCCATCTCTTTTCGCTTGATAGAGCGCATCTTCTGCATGCGCCGTCACTTCATTCATACTGCGCGTTGTGGCGGTAAAAGACACCCCAAACGACGCAGTCAATTGAAGCTGCGGAGATTCACTTAATGGTGTTAGCGTTGCTATGCCATGACGTAAATTTTGTGCGGTATCGAAGGCTTCATGCGGCCCGGTTTGTGGCAGCAATACAATAAACTCTTCACTGCTCCAACGGCCCAGCACATCTTGCTCACGCAGATGATCAGAAAGGTATGCCACCACTTTATCTAATACATCATCACCGGCATTTCGCCCATGGGCATCAATAATATGGCCAAAGTCGTCTACGCTGATTAAGATCACGCTAATAGAACGCTGCTCTTTTAATAACGATTGATAGATAAGTTCTAGGTTAGTGCGGTCAGGCAATCTATTAGCATGGCGCACGATTAAATCTGGTTGCATGTCTCGTCTAAAGTAATACAACAAATTATAAATAAGTAAGAATAACGAGAACACTACCACCAACAGTGTGACTACACTGAAAATGAAGGCTTGAGAAATTTCAGTTTGCCTGTCTTCTAACGGACTAAGTAGAAATACGGTCCATCCAAACTGGTTCAGCTTAACTTCGGCAATTAGGAAGTCTTTTTGATCAATGGTGACCAACTTATTGTTAAGCGCTTGTTCGTCTTGCACTGCGACAGGCAAGCTAGCATACCAAGGTAACTCAGAAAGGTTGGTAAAGTCAGAATATGAGGCTACAAGTGAAGGGTCAGAAGAAAGCATAATATCGCCTTTCCCGTCTACAAAAAGAAAGTCGTAACCATATTGCTCTTTGTACGAATCGAAAACGCTAATGAAGCTGCGTAAGCTTTTACCTACGCCGAAGAAGCCTAAGAAACGGCCATCGTCATCGAAAATTTTAAGATCGATATAGAAATGGGTGTCTTCCCACTTGCCGATATCTGCGACTGCATCATGAGGGCCATCTCGGTATTTAAAATACCAACTTACTTCACCCTCAACTAAGTCGATGGTGCTGCCATCTGAGTTAAATTGGCGTTTTGCGGCTTCACTGGCAATAAAGAATGATAAACCAAACTCTTTTTCAAGCCGAGTTAAGGTAGTGAATATGGCGGTTTCGTCAACCTCTTCACCTTCTAGTAAGGTTACTAATTCGGTTGAACGGCCTAATGCTTCAGAGGTATGAAGAGGCTTCAGTAAATGCTCAACGATAAGCGATACCGCTGGCGATAGTGACTGTTGCTGTGCTCTGCTTTGCTCCGCTACAATTTTAGAAATACTAAAATGTACTAGGGTAACAATAGCTAATACAACAACGGCAAACAGCACCAATATACTTCGGTGAAGTGTACGAAATGTATTCACTGACTACGCAAGCTCCTTTGCTGCTACAATCCAGATCGGTTCAATCGTAAAGTATACCCGTAGATTTATTGAACTGCTAGGCTGTTTACCTCACAGTAGACTTAAGAATAAGTCTGTAAAAATCAATCGCTGACATATGATCACGGCTTAGATACACTAGGCGCAAAATTCGTATTATCGATTTACGTAAAGGAATAGCATGGCATTTTCAGTGGTAGTTTTAGCCGCAGGTAAAGGCACGCGCATGAAGTCTTCGTTACCCAAAGTACTTCATAAAGTGGGCGGAGTGCCCATGGTGCAGCGCATTATTAATACCGTTCAGGCACTCGAAGCCGATAATATTCACCTAGTGTACGGCCACGGTGGCGATAAGCTTCAGGCCACACTATCGGGTGAAAATTTAAATTGGTGCTTACAAAAAGAGCAGCTAGGCACTGGGCATGCGGTTCAGCAAGCAGCGCCACACATTAAAGACGATGAAGACGTACTTATCTTAGTGGGCGATGCCCCTCTTATTCGCCAAGAAACACTGGCTGAACTTAAAGCGGTAAAAGCAAAGTGCGATTTAGCGTTACTTACTGTTGAGCTAGACGACCCTACAGGAATGGGCCGTATTATTCGTAAAGACGACAACATTACCGCCATTGTTGAACACAAAGATGCTACCGATGCGCAAAAGCAAATTCGTGAAATTAATACGGGCATGATGATGATGGCCGGAAGCGATTTAAAACGTTGGCTAGGTGCACTTAGTAACAGCAATGCACAAGGCGAATATTACCTTACCGACGTAATTGAAATGGCAGCCAATGAAGGCAAACGCATTCAATCGGCACAGCCACAAGAGGTGGTTGAGGTTGAAGGGGTAAATAACCGCATTCAATTGGCGCATCTAGAACGCGCATTGCAGCTTCGCCAAGCGAACGAACTAATGACCAATGGTGTGGCACTGGCCGACCCTCAGCGTTTTGACCTAAGAGGCACATTAACCACGGGGCAGGACGTCACCATTGATATTAATGCAGTGGTAGAAGGTAACGTTATTTTAGGTAATAACGTGATTATTGGGCCAAACTGCATATTAAGGAATTGTGAAATTGCCGATAACGCGGTAATTGAAGCTAATTCTATTGTTGAAGAAGCGATTGTTGGTGAAAGCTGCACTGTAGGGCCATTTGGTCGTTTACGCCCAGGCGCTGTCATGCACGCGAAATCTAAAGTGGGTAACTTCGTTGAAATGAAGAAAACCGTGCTAGGCGAAGGCGCTAAGGTTAATCATCTTACCTACCTAGGTGATGCAGAAGTGGGCGCTAACGCCAACATAGGAGCAGGCACCATTACGTGTAATTATGATGGTGTGAATAAGTCTAAAACGGTAATAGGTCAGAATGCATTTGTAGGTTCTAACTCTTCGCTGGTGGCACCGGTTAAAATTGGTGACAATGCCACGGTAGGTGCTGGTTCAGTAATTACCACCGAAGTAGAAAGTGCGGCACTTGCTGTAGCGCGAGGAAAGCAACGTAATATTGCTAATTGGCCTCGACCTACCAAAAAATAGCGGTCAGTTTCTAAAACTGAAAAGCAATTAAGCACAGAATAAGGACAACATATGTTGTCCTTTTTTGTTTTTAAATTTTGAAAATTGCTTAATTATTTAGCAATAAGTAAGGGATTAACTTGCGAAATCTTACTATATAGCTTACATTTCTTTCACTTTGTAAAGCATGGCTTTCGTTTTGAAAGTTATGTGTAAGTTAAGCTAATACAGTTTTCGTCTTTTTGGAGTTGAATTCGTTTTGAAAACGAGCCGTTCTGTAGATCAGCGCCGCGCTGGCATTGTTAAATGGGTAAATACTCATGGGTACGCGCAAGTTGAATTGCTCGCAGCCCAGTTCAATACGTCTGAAGTGACTATCCGAAAAGATTTAACTGCGCTGGCAGATGAAAAGAAACTTATTCGCCAATTCGGCGGTGCTGCACCAATTCCACAGTCGAACGTTGAAACCAACGTGGTGAATTTACCGTCTTCGATAAAGCAAAGTATTGGCAAGCTTGCCGCTAGCCGTATTCAACAAGGTTCCAAAATAGCCTTAGATTGTGGCAGTACAACCGCAGCGTTATTGCCCTGCTTACGCGATATACCGAATTTAGTTGTCATGACAAATGCACTTGATGCAGCCAGTCAGCTGACCAAAAGCAACAATGAACCCACTATTTTGATGACAGGTGGTACCTGGGATCCAGCGTCTCGCTCATTCCAAGGTGCAATGGCTGAACAATTGGTATCGGCCTATAGTTTTGATATGGCGTTTATTGGCGCGGCAGGTATTGATGTAAGTCGTGGAACGACTACCTTTAATGAATTAACGGGGCTAACTCGAGCGATGGCACGAGCCGCTCATGAAGTGGTGGTAATGGCCACTTCAAATAAACTATCGAACAAAATGCCTAATTTAGAGTTGGGCTGGAACAATATTTCTACCCTCGTGACTGATAATGGCATTAGTGACGAGGATAAATACCTAATTGAACAACAAGGCGTAACGGTGCTGGTCGCTGCGCAAAACGGAGAGTAATTATGTGTGGAATTGTAGGTGCTGTTGGTGAGCGCAATGTTGTCGAAATTCTATTAGAAGGCTTAAAGCGCCTAGAGTATCGTGGTTACGACTCTTCAGGTGTGGCCTTGTTGCAGCAAGATGGCACACTAAATCGCATAAGAAGTACCGGCAAAGTACAAGAGTTGGTCGATATAATAGCTAACGACGAAGCGCTAGGTACTACCGGTATTGCGCATACCCGTTGGGCTACTCATGGCGGTGTTACTGTCGCCAATGCTCACCCACACTTTTCAAGCGACCGCGTTGCAGTAGTGCACAACGGTATTATTGAAAACTACCAAGCCCTACGTGAACAGCTTTCAGCAAAAGGCTACGTGTTCAGCAGCGACACCGACACCGAAACCATTGCCCACACGGTGCATGAAGCATTAGATGCTGGCAAAGACTTATTAGAAGCGGTTCAAACGTCAGTAAAAACCTTCCATGGTGCGTACGGCACTGTGGTTATAGATAAAGAAGATGCAGGCCGTATGGTCGTGGCGCGCTCAGGTAGCCCATTAGTGATTGGTTTAGGCTTAGGCGAAAATTTTGTCGCATCTGACCAAATGGCTTTATTGCCAGTAACTCGCCGCTTTATCTTTTTAGAAGAAGGTGATGTTGCTGATATTACCCGCCGTACTATTGCTATTTACGATAAAGACGGCAATGCCGTTGAACGTGAAATTATAGAGTCGAACGTTGAACACGACGCTGGTGATAAAGGCGCCTATCGCCACTATATGCTTAAAGAAATTCACGAGCAGCCAGTGGTGGTACGTAATACACTAAAAGACAGACTAACCGAAAACGGGTTAGCGGCAGATGTTTTTGGAAACGGTGCCGATGATATTTTCAGTAAAATAAAACACGTTCAAATTGTGGCTTGTGGCACCAGTTACCATTCAGGTATGACAGCACGATATTGGTTAGAGCAATACGCGAATGTGTCGTGCAATATCGAAATCGCTTCAGAGTTTCGTTACCGCAAGTCAGTGGTTCACCCGAATAGCCTGCTTATCACTATTTCACAGTCTGGCGAAACAGCGGATACATTAGCGGCACTACGTTTAGCCAAAGAAATTGGGTATAGCGCAAGTTTAGCTATTTGTAACGTACCAGGCTCATCGCTAGTGCGCGAATCAGATTTAGCGTTTATGACACGCGCTGGCGCTGAAATAGGTGTGGCATCTACCAAAGCATTTACAACGCAGCTAGCTGCATTCTTAATGCTCACCTTAGCGTTAGGTGAGAAAAACGGTATGGCAGAAAGTGATAGCAAAGACATCATTAGCGCGCTTCAGAGCTTGCCAGCTAAATTAGAAGAAACTCTTACCATTACCCAAGGTATTGAAGATTTAGCCGAAGAATTTGCCGATAAACAACACAGCTTATTCTTAGGCCGTGGCGATCAATATCCGATTGCCATGGAAGGAGCACTTAAACTAAAAGAGATTTCTTACATTCACGCAGAAGCTTATGCTTCGGGCGAATTAAAGCACGGCCCATTGGCACTTATCGATGATGAAATGCCGGTTATTGTGGTTGCGCCCAATAACGAGCTGCTAGAAAAGCTAAAATCGAATGTGGAAGAAGTACGCGCTCGTGGCGGCATTATGTATGTGTTCGCGGATAAAGACGCCGCGTTCAAAGGTGATGACACCATGCGCGTAATCAATGTACCGCACTGCGAAGCACCTATTGCCCCTATCATCTATACCTTGCCGCTACAGTTGTTGTCGTACTATGTAGCGTTAATTAAAGGTACCGATGTTGATCAGCCTCGTAACTTGGCGAAGTCGGTCACGGTGGAATAAAAAGTTAAGGTGGCAGAGTTTTTTAGTTAGAAAATTAACTCTGCCCCAACTTCCTTCTAGCTATCATTTACCATCTTGTGGCTGGAGCGTACGTTTAAGAATATCTTCAGGAGATTTCTTCTCCCACACGGGCCAATACTTTGCCTGCTTCGCCTTCACACTATCTTTATTAGCGCTATACCAAGCATTTGCTTTAGCTGTAAGCTCTGCGTACTTTGTTCCTTTCAGGACAGATTTGAACTCACTGCCATCTAAAACATACTCCGCAGATGTGTCTTGTTTATATGGCCAAAGCGAAAAGCGTGCTTTCCAAGCGCCCATTCGTGGTGTAACAACGCTAAAGTATGTTTTGCCTCCTTCTAACTCAGCCTCTAAGAAATCGGCAGCTTCAGAAACAACCATATAAACGTGTTTTCCTGGCTGCGTCATTTGAGTAACCTTAGTGTCGTTGGCTATGATGCCTAAAAATTCCGGCTCGCCGTTTGTTACATCATATAACGACCCATTTATAGCATGTCCTAAAAATGAATCTCGCATGAAGACAACTTGAACCTGTTCCTGCGATGGTGTTAAAAGTGGTTTGTCTTGCGTCAACTTCATAGGGTTTGAAGCGCAACCTGTCAACATGACAGCAATAAAAATTAAAGCTATTTTAATTATTCTCATTTTTCATCCTTTATTGGGGTCTATGCCCTTCTCCAAAATTAGCGTGTTAATACACGCCATCGACGAGTTTTACTAAAAAAGAAAAAAAAGTAAAATAATATATGAGGATGAGGGGCTGTGTTGGCTTGGTAGGGCAGTGTTACTAAAACGATAAGTGCTCAAAGCTATTATTGTCTTAAAATGCCAATTACGTTCCAATTGTGTGTTTAAAAGATATATCTTTATTTATACAAAATTTGGCTTTTCTTCCCATTTTATAAGCAGTTTGTAGGGATCTCTTCTGATTTACCATATTTTAGGTACCGTGAGCGCAGTCGCTTTTTTGCTGACATGGTATGGGTTGGCAAAGCAAATCATCAATATTGAGGCGCTTCGAAAAAGTCATCGGCCCACTACCCAGAGCTTGTCGGTAAACCAGTTTGCCTCAAGCTTTTTTGCGTTTTATGCCAATTTTATTTTCGGTATTGCGATAGAGCCGCTTAGTCATTATCTAGTGTGGACTCGTTTCGGTGCGCTTCTTCTGATATTGGCAATCCTTTATCAAATTTGGCGAGACAGGCGGTCAATATCAACGAGTTTTGTCGTTAGCTTGTGTGCCGTTGCCTTGGTGATAGGGCTATGCTCTATAGGTTTTCGGCCTTACCCTAATCTTGCCAAGATTGGAGCAAACAGCTTAATGTTGGTAGTAACCGTGCTATTAGTACAAGGCACGCTGCACCAAATAATGGTGCTAAGGCGTAGTAGGGTTATAGGCGCGCTGTCGCCAGCCTTATTCCGCAGTATCCTGATTAAAGACATCACTACACTCGCGTTCGCGTTTACCATGCCGTTTGCAGTAGCTTGGCCCCTTATTTTACTTAATGGGGCCAGCGTGATTACCCGTGGCGGCTTGCTGATTCAAATGAATAAAATCAAAAATAATGGGGTCAGAGTTAATTAAAGGGGCTAATTACATAAAATAATGGGGTCAGAGTTAATTAAAGGGGCTAATTACATAGGTGAGTTAACCGGGCTTTTTAGCCAAAAAAATGGTGTGCTTACTTCCTTTACCCTTGCGTGCTCTGGCAATACGAGTACTCACTACGTAGCCTGCATTTTTTAAGCGAACGGAAAACAAGTAATCAGGCCCCGCAGACCAAATGGCTAACATGCCATTGGGTTTAAGCACCTTATAGATATCTTCTAAACCGTCGATTGAATAAATCCAATTATTGTCAGAATGGGTTAAGCCTTCAGGGCCATTGTCTACATCGAGTAATATGGCGTCGTAAGTTGGCGTTTTAGTATTTAGAAGATGTTTTACATCACCAACTTTAACATTCGTTCTAGGGTCTTGAAGTGGGTTTTTAGCGCAATTACCTAATGGCCCTTTGTTCCATTCCACAACCTCAGGAATTAACTCAGCCACCGTTACTTGCGAACTAGGAGTCACTTCTTTTAGCGCCGCTGCAAGGGTGTATCCCATCCCTAAACCGCCCACTAACACGTGTGCGTTAGGTGTGGATTTAAGATGTTCGCAGCCCATTTGTGACAGCTCTTTTTCTGAGTTGTACACACGGCTATTCATCAACTCGCCACGAATACCGGAAAGTCGAATACTGAACTCTTCATCCCGCTGAGAGAACGTTAGTTCGCCACCATTATTTGGAATTTGAGCTGTACCTAATTTAACCCATGGAACCATCTGAAGGTTTATCCTTTTAACAGAATGTTTTGCTTTTACTGAATTTAGGCGCGCAGAATAGCACATTTGCCGAGCATTGATGGGCTTAGCACCTTGATAGGCCCTAAGTGTTTAGGGGGTTAGGAATTAACTAGGCAAAGCGATAACAGGAAGGGAGCGTAAGTAAAGAGCAATGCGTCAATAGAGGAGATAGGGTCAGTGCTAATTAAGCCTGAAAATACACTGACCCCATTTTATTTTTTAGTGCTTCAAATTTTCATCAAGAAATTCAATTAGTCCCTGATAAAGTTCTCGTCTATCTTCTTCATCAAAAACCCCATGACCTGCTTGAGAATATTGTAAATACACTGGCGGATTTCCTAATTTTATAAGCGCTTTAGATAATGCTTCAGAGTTTATTTCTGGCACGCGTCTATCTTCAGAGCCGTGGATTAGCATGACTTTCGCCTTTATTTTGTCTGCGTGATAAATGGGAGAATAAGCCTTAAGTTGCGCTTTATCGTTACCTAGTACGCGCTCCAAATAAGCTTCGCCGCCCCAGTTATTGGGAATATCACTTTCAGTAAACATATACTGTAAATCGTAAATACCCACATACCCTATCGTGCATTTGTACAGGTCAGGTTCTTTCACTGCTGACATAAGCGCGGCGTATCCACCGTAGCTTGCGCCGTAAGCACATACATTATCACCATCAACATAATTCTGCTCTATGGCCCATTTAACAGAGTCATTGATGTCATCAATCATCTTACCGCCCCATTCGCGATAACCTAATTTCTTATATCGCTCACCGTAACCGTCACTTCCTCGGAAGTTCATTTGTAACACGGCATAACCACGACTCGCTAACAGCTGAGTTTCATTATTGTAGTCCCAAAAATCTCTCGTACCTGTTTGATGAGGGCCGCCATGGATCATAACTACAAGAGGTGGTTTTGCGTCGCTTTGTTGCTTAGGCAGTGTCAGATATCCGTTAATGGATTCGCCGTCTGCAACTTCTACGCTGACAGGTTTCATTGTGGCAAGCAGTCGAGGGTCTATCCATGAACTATTTGCCCATATGAAGCGAGCTGCGAGGCTTTCGCTATCGAATAAATAATACTCTCCGGGGTTAACATCACTGCGTACATGTACAAGTAAGGTTTTCCAATCTCTGGTGTGGCTGGCAATAGTCACGGTTTGCCCTTCAAAGGCGCTGGCTAACATCTTGTGAAGTTTACTCGTGCGGGTTTCTTCTTTTGCATAAACGTATTCAGACTTACCGGGATAGGTGATCCCCACGGCAGGAAGGCCGTTATTATCACGAACTATTTGCTCTATATCGGTATCGTGGGGTTCGAAAATCTCAACGTACTGTCCAGTGGAAAGATCTAATTTAAAATAGGTATAAATACCTTCTTCACCGGTAAACCCCGACATATAAACGAACTTTTCGTCTTCACTCAAGCCTCGTGGTATAAGGTTTCTATCTACATTGAAAACATCTTCCAGATTTTTCCATTCACTCTCATTGTCGTCTCTGTAAGCGGCATGATAGTCACCTTCTTCATCTTGCCATTTCATAAAGATAACTTGGCCATTTTTTGTCGCTAAAGCGCTGCTGCGCTGGTAAGGCAATATACCTATTTTCCGCTTTTTGCCCGTCATAACATTTAGCTTACTTATAATCGCAGGCTTAATTCGGTTGTCATAATAAGTGTTGCCCTTTTTGTCCCAAGGGTATTCGCTAATGAGAATATATTTATCGTCACTTTCTAATAGGCTTATTACTTGTTGACTGGCACGGTCATCTTCTTTATTGCTAATTCGGCTATCTGATCTTGCATCACTTGCGCGATAACCGTATAGCATTTTTCTGCCACTACCATCGTAATTGATGGCATAGAGTTCACCGGTAGGTACGGGCATATCAAAAGACGAATATTTCTCCGCATACTCAAAAACAAGACGTTCATTCGTCACCCAAGTCACAGTGTGAATAAAATCGTTATTATTCGGGCGAACACCGCCGACTACTTTCATATCGCTAGTAGAAAGGATAGCCAGTATTACTTTATTATCTGCACGAACCCGCGCTGCTAGATGTTGGCCATCAGGAGAAAGCTGCAAATCGAGGTAGTCACCATGTTTAATAAAATATTCGAGAGGTAACTCTTCATTTGCAGAAATGAATAAAGAATAGACGGCCAGCATGGCCACTAAAATCCGTTTCATAATTGTCCTTTAATTATAGGTAGGGTACTTCACTAGCCGTAACCTACATTACCGTTATGTGTTTTTCAATATTGTATATAAGAGGGCAAGCATATTTAATATGGGGCTATTCTAAGTAAAGTTAGCGAGTTAAGGCCGTTTGAATACTAGATGCAGGTCGCGTACTGACGTAGTACTTACCTTTCGTGTAGATAGTGCTAAATAAAGGAAGTAGTGAAAATGGATGTTATTGATTGGATTATTTTAATTGTACAGATCGTACTTGCCACCTCTGTCATTTATGGGATTTTATCTGGAAGAATTCTTATGAGAGGTCGTTGGTTATATCGAGATGATAATGGTGAATACTGGGTTGCACTCGTTTTTCAGTGTATTGCGCTGTTTCTTTTTCTGTACTTTTTTGGGTTGGTAGTTTTCTAGGTCTTAACTTCTACCCACCACACGTTTATCACCTTTAAATGGCAAAATATTAAAACAACGTGTACTAAATTAGCATTTAAACAAAGTAAGCAAAGTTTGTGCCTAATGAGATTTACACTGTCCGCAGTTGGTTTTCTAAATTGCTTATCGTGCTTTACCCTACCTCAAGTTCTAGATATATTAGTATCTCAAAGAATAACAATAATTTGATTTGCCTTATGGCGTCATATTTCCTTTTTACATTTATTGAGTAGAGCTAGATAAATGGATTTTCGCTTAGTTGCACCACGTAGTATCCGTACCGCAAGTATATTTTGCTTTTTCATCTTCCAATCTGCAGATGTATTTGCTTTCAGTGATTTCGTAAAAGAAAGCAATCCGAATAACGTTTCAGCATTTATTTACCTGTTGTTGTGCGTTTCTTGCGTATTGTTAATCACACCATTGTATCAATTGTACTTAAATGCAACTCAGTCATTAAAGCTAAAACAAGAGCGTGACGCGCATAATAATATTCTTGATACGTTTGAAACAGGTGCGGTATATATCGATCCTACCGGAAAAATTGTCTGTGCAAACGAAACTGCCTCTTCGTTATTTGAAACTCAGCAAGACGCATTAGTAAGCAAAGAATTTCTATCGCTATTTTCAAGTAAAGATAGCAGTCAGCTTAAGCAAGCATCTGATAGTGATACTGCGGTTGTTAAAGCAAAGCTTCAGAGTTCAAATAACAAGGTTACGGTTAACTTTGGCGAATTGTTAAAGCAGGGTAAGAAGACGCTTAGAATTGTTACCTTGCACTCTGCCGATAACAGTTCAGGTGGCGATAAAGGTAAAAATGTTCAGCTGTCATCAGAACTATCTCTTACCAAAAAAGCACTGAAAGCCTCTGAAAAGTTAATTGAGCATAAAGAAGCACAGTTCGATGCAGAGATAAGTGGCCTGCGCGCAGAGCTTGATAAAGTTACCGGTGAGTATGAACAGAAGCAGACTGAGTGGGATAAAGTGCAAAGCGAGTTGAAATCAACATCAGCTAGCCTAGACGAGACACAAACCTCCCTTAAAAAAGCTAAAGATGACATCGCCGAGAAAGAAGCAGAGGTGAAGCGTCTTTCTGAACAGCAACAAAGCACACAGGGGGAAGCAAGCGATCTCCAAGTGGCACTGAAACAACAGCAAGATGCTTTAAGTGATGTTAAAGAAAAAGAAGCGAAGCTTCGTGATGAGATAACTTCTTTAGACAGTAAAGTGTCTGAACTATCAACTCAGAAACAAACACTTAACGATGAACTGAGTAGCGCTCAGCGTGAAGTGGAAAGTTACCAAAGCAAACTGGAAAACGCAGATAGCGAACTCGCGTCGCTTAAACAGGAATTTCAATTACATAAAGATAATGCTTCGAGTATTTCAAAAGAGCTGGATGCTGTTAAATCAAGCTTAGGTGAGAACGAAAGCGAAGCGGCGGCTATCAAATCACGCTTAGATGAGAAGGAAAGCGAACTACAGTCGCTGGAAACTTTGATAGACGATAAAGAAAAAGAGCTCGTTGCGCTTAGAACCGACATAGCAGATAAAGACGGCGAACTTAACGCGTTGAAATCTGGTATGACAGGTAAAGATACAGAAGTGTCTTCACTTAGAACTGATATTGCAGAAAAAGATTCTGCACTTAACGCACTACAAGCTGAAATGTCAGATAAAGACACTGAAGTTGCTTCGTTGAAAACAAGCATTAGCGAAAAAGAAGCTTTAATTTCAGACGTGGAAAGTAAGGTTGCAGAGCTTGAAGCGCAGCAAGGGAAGTCGAAAGAAGCCATAGCGGAATATGAAGCTTTGATTGAGCTTCAAGCACAAGAAATGAAAGAGGCGCAGCGCAATCAACTGGCTGAAGTAGAGAAAGAACAAGCCGACGTCATTACCAAGTTACAAGCTAAAATAGACGCTTTGGAGTCTGAGTCGTCTGCTGAAAAAGCACGTTTGCTTGAAGCGCAAACGTCAATTGAAGAAGAGCTTGAACTTACCCAAATGGAGTTAAGCGAGCTAGAGTCTCGTTTACAAGAAACGTCACAACTCGCTGAGTCTAAAGACGCTAAGAACGAAGCGCACAATCAACAAATCACTACTCTTCAAGACGAGCTAAAACAGTTGCAAGCAGCGTTAAGTGAGCAAGAAGAGGCCTTTAGCAAACAACAAAAAGCCTTAAGCGAACAGGAAGAAGCTTTAAGCGAGCAGAAAGAAGCCTTTAGCCAGCAAGCAAAAACGCTTAGCCAGAAAGAAGAAGCCTTTAGCCAGCAAGCAAAAGCCTTCAATCAGCAAAAAGAAGTCATAAACGAACAACAACAAGCCCTAAGCCAACACAAAGCAGCATTGGAAGATAAAGAAACGACATTATCGTCTACGCAATCTGAGACTGCCGCGAAACTTCGCACTTTAGAGCAAGAGCTTAATGAAGTGAAAGTTGAAAATGTAACCTTGCAAGAAAGGCTTAAGAACGAATCGAGTGCTAACACTGAAGCCGATTCTCAAGTAAAAGAAATTGAGCGCTCAAAAGCCAAGCTTCAGGTTGAATTAGAAAATACGGAAGCATCGTTGTTTGCCTTAAAGCAAGCCACAGAAGAGAAAGAGGCTGAGAACAAGCAGTTTGGTGAGCAAATTTCTGAACTACAGGAAAAAATAGCGCAGCTACAATCAGAGTCTGAGCAAAAGCAGTCGGCATTGAGTAGCAATGAATCTAAATTAGCTGAGCTTAGCACTGCTGCAAAAGCTAAATTGGGTCAGCTAGAAAGTGAGCTTAAGCACCTTAGGAAGGAAAACGCTTCTTTACAAGATAAGCTTAAAAATGACTCTGATGCCATGACAGATGCTGAGTCTATGGTAAAGCAAATTGAAACCGATAAAGCTGAGCTAGAGAAAAAGTTAGAAGAAACACAGTCGAACTTGAATGCGTTGAAACAGGTTGCAGATGAAAAGCAGTCAGTTGAGTCGGAATTGTTAGAGCATAAGCAAAAAGCGCAAGACTATATGTCCAAGTTTGAACAGGCTAGCCAACAGCAACAAGCGCTACAAGATAAGCTTGCCGCTGCTGAGAAATTGGTAGAAGAGAAGTTAAAGCAAGCGTCAGAGCAATCAAAAGTACCCGCTGCCCCGGTTGCTACGAGTATTGCGCCTAGACCCGATATAGAGAAGTTACCGGTTCCTGATAAACCGACGACTTTCTTTGACCTAAATCACTATTGGTCTATTCAAAAAGAGGGCGTCACACTGACCTCATCTCTTCAAGATTTGCTAGTGAAAATTGAGAAGGTTATCGAACTAAGTGATAACGCTGGAGAGACAGAGAAAGTAGGCGACTTGATCAGTATGTCTCATAAGCTGTTATTGTTATCACAATCGATGAATGCTGCGCCATTAACTGATTTAGCGCAAAGCTTAGATAGCGATTGTAGGCAAGGTCTTGTGGATAATGCGTTGATACGTTTATATCCCACAAAATTAGGCCTTCAGAAGAGCTTGAGAGTGGTTTACGACCATTTGCAGCGTATATAACAGCTGTTATAACACAACGGCTAAAATTTACCTTCACGCTTAACAAGCCGGAAATGCCAATTTCCGGCTTTTTTAATGTTTTACTATCTTGTGTAAATGTATTGCGCAATCATATCGCTTAATCACACCGCTCAAACAAACCCCTTAAACACATTGCGTGAATACAGTGCGCAAACCCAGTGTTACAACTATCGTTCGAATTTGTAGGCTTCACAGCGCTAGCGTAGGCCTAGGTAAATCGACACGCAGTGTGCTTTCAGTCGTGCTTATTGTGAAGTACCTAAAAGCGCTTATTAGAGAAGTCTTTTAGCGGGGGAGAAGGGAATTGCACTCGCGCCTGCTTACGTTAAGCATTCTTCGTTAATCAACTGCCTTAATTAAGACCCTCTAACCAAGCAGTCTTAAATAACTCACATTTCTAAGCTGGCGTAACTATTCTAGGAAGTTAAGCTAGAAAGCCAAATTAGAAAGCCAAGTTTAAAAAGATAAGCTCGGCAGCTTTGATTAGTCTTCATGAACCTAGCATTACTTGTGTGGAATATTGCATCTGGTAAGGGAGACGGTGTGAACACAAACAAAAAAGCCGCTTATTCACAATGAATAAGCGGCTTTTAACGGTTTTTTAAACCGTGTACTTAATTGCCTGGGGTAATAACGAAAGTTTCGTTTACCTTAAGTGGATTAAGTACATCGTTTGTCGAAAACTCCATAGTGTAATCTCCCACCACTGCATCTTCTGAATCGAAGTCCACAGTAATTTGCGTTTCAACGCGGCCAGAAATTGATTGTCTATCAATAGTATTGCCAGCAGGGCCAACAACGCGAATAGTGATAAAACCACCAGGACGGAAATTAAATTTCACCGAGATATCTACAGTGTCAACGCACATTGGGCTGTCACTGCAGTAGTTAATTTTAGGCTTGAACTCAACAATTTTCAGCTCGCCTGAGATAGTGCTTGAGCCTTCAGACTCTCCTTGAAGCTCTTCTAGTAAAGATTTAAGACGAGAGTTGTCAGTATTCGCTTGGGCTAGCTCAGATTCCAACGCTTGCATACTCGATGTATTACTATTTTGCAGTCGGCTGATTTCAGTTTCTAGCTGATTTAGCTGCGCTGTTAGCTCTTCGTTGCGGGTTTGAGTTTGCGCAATTTGGGCCTGAAGTTCAGAGTCGGCTTCATCATCGGCAGAGCCTTGTTCACTTAATGCTAATAAACGCTCATTTTCTTCTCGAACTTCTGCGAGTTGATCTCTAAGTTCTTGGGTTGCCGATTCAGCATCTTCTAAATCAGAACTCGAGTTACGCAGGTTTTTAACCGTGGTTTCTAAAGAACGAATATCATCGTTTCGTTTATCTAATGCGATGCTACAAGATTGCTGTCTTTCGCGCATTTTCTGAAGTTTTTCTTGTGCGGAAACAAGCTCATTAGAAGGGGGAAGGGCTTCACACTTGGCAAACAAATCTTCGCCATCGCCTTCTTGCTGAATACGCTCGATGGTAGACTGTTTCTCAGTTATATTTTCTTCAAGTTGAGCGACTTTTTCTGAAAACGTAGATAGTTTTGATTCTAGTTCCGCCGACTGAACAGTCAGTGCTTCGTTTTCTTCAATAATATTATCAATATAGGATTGGTCGGCTGAAAGAGACTGATTCATTTTAAAGAAAAAATAAATCGCCAATATCACCAAGAATCCAATCGCGGCGGCAAGGTATTTTGCTGCATGTTGCACTACTCTTTCCATATAGTTAATCAATCCTCGCTACGTTTGGATAGATGCAAAGTGTAAATAACACCTTATGCCTATGTATCTGATCTGATTTAGTTATTCTAACAGGTCTTATCTGTTGTTTGCATAAAAAAGCCCACGTAAAAGTGGGCCTTTACATAGAACTTAGCTTAGAAAACGTAGTTGATTGCAATACGACCCATTGTCGCATCTGCATCTTCGTTTAGGTCGTCTGAGTAACGGCTAATTTCGGCTTTAATCGCAATGTTTGCATCGTAGTCGTAACGAATTGTCGCTGAAGCTACGGTGTAGTTCTGTGCGAATACATCACTAATTAAATACAAACTTGGCGTGATGGCAGACTGCAAAGGTTCACCCAATGCTGCTACTTCATCCAAACCTTTTACTTCATCACCTTCAAATGACTGATAAGTGACAGAAGGCGTCCATTTGCCAATACGCATACCAGCAGTTACGTACCATGCGATATCTTCTGGCGTGTATGATTCTTCGATGTCGATAGTGGTGTATTCACCACCAATGAACCAATCGAAGGTATCAACTTCAATGCCTATACCTAAGAAGCGGGCAGTATCTTCTTCCATTAGAAGGAAGTCTGCTAACTCAGGAGCAGGGGCACGTAATGTTGCCTCAATCTGACTGTTAAGTTCAGGCTGGTCGAAGGTGGTTTTAGCCGAACCGTAAACACTACGAAGACTTAACCAATCGTTAGCAATCTCAGCACTTACCATGTAAGTGTTATCACCTTCGATGGTACCGTCAGAAATTTCGTTTTCGAAAGTACCAACAGCTGCACCTAGTTTATATTCCCAGTCACCAGCAAAGTCAGAGTAATCTATACGGAAACCGTCTAAGTTGTTGAACGGTACATCGTAAACACTCTGTGGTGCTGAAATCCAGTGGTGCGAGTAACCAACATCCAATGAGTCAGAAAGACGGAATAACGGCAGACGGAAGCGCCCTGCAGAAATCGCCATGTTGTTCGTAGCACGATAAGTTAAGTATGCCCATTCGAAGTCAACTTCAAAGTCGTTCTCGCCACGTGCTAATACTTGAACTGTTGCCGACATACGGTCGTTAACATCGCCACTTGCTTGAAGTGCGAACAAGCTTTCTTCACGGAAGCTAATCGTATCATCATATCCATAAAGCGGGTCTTGCGTCTCTGCTACCGCTCTGTCATCACTTGTCATACCGCCAATGAAGTTAGCGAAACCGTTTATTCTTATGTCGGCCTGTGCTGTATTGACAAGGGCTACAGTCAATGCCGCTGCTAATAGTGCTTTTTTCATGACAAATTCCTTAGTCTAAGTTTACGACTTTTACGTCACCGGTTACTGAGGCCGAGTCGATAAATCCAATGGCGTTTTTCTCGCCCTTGATAAACTCGATTACATTAGCGTCAGTTTCAATTTCCTGAGGTGCGATAGCGCGCCCTGTGAACACTAACTTTGCCCACATTGCTGAAACTTGGGCAGTGCTGCGTCCTAGTACGTCACGGTCGAATTCTGAGCGTAATTTATTGGTAGGTGTTTGTGTAATGACCGTTGCCTCTTCACCAGAAGAGAACTCAGTTTTTTTACCTAAGAAAATCCGTTGAACATCTTGCTTCGTAATGGTTGCTTGATTGTCTGGATTAACTACAACAACCACATCTGCAAGGGCTTGCAAGCTAAATAAGGCGCCAATTAAAGTTGCGCCAATTGTGCGTTTCATTATGATCGTTTCCTTGAATCGTTATTATCAAATACAGATGTGCATCAACCCGATTCAAAGAACCGTGTTGTAGTGTGTAAACAGCATAATTAATCTAGTATTCGATTTATTCTTATTTTTAGTCAGCGTTTTTGCCTAATAGGTATGTGGACCTACTAGGTTTACTTTGCCTTTCGGAACAGGCTTCCCAAAAACAGTGTTAGAGTGTCTCGTTGTATAAAAAATGTCAATATTTAATAGATGGTTAGCGTATCCAATTTACATATAACTTAGTTATTTTTATACCTAAGTCGTAGCTCCTTACTAAATTAGGACGTAGGTGAAGGTACAAAAAACTACGATGAAATACTTAAAAAGGCGATTTGTGAATTTATCACTCGTTATATTTTTGCATAACTATGCAAGTTCTTATGTCCCGTCCTATTGAAGCTTTATGCGGAGTTTATGTAGGGTTTGTGCGGGTCTGTTAACGGCGCGGTTCAGATTTTTGAAAGCTAAATAAGCAGCCGAAACCAGATCTTTAAGGCCAAAATTAGGGTCAAAATCAAGATCAAAAATTAAGGTAAGTTTGTAAGAGAGCGATTTAAGGTAAAAAAGAAGCTAAAAAAGAAGGTAAATAGTCAGGTTAAAAAATTTAAGGAAAAGCTTTTAAACAATAAGGGAAGGAAAGGTTAAAAACGAGGGCGAAGACTTTCTTCAACAAAAAGTCACTCACCCCCACGTTTTTTGTTATTTGCGGCGGTACATCGCTGGTTCACCTTTTTTAGGCGTGCTGCTATTAATAAACTCTCGCAAGTCTTGATTAGACTGTTTTAAGTCATCTCGTCGTAAATACATCATATGCCCACTTCTATAGCCCTTAAAGCTTAAGCGGTCTTGCATATTGCCACTTACGTCGAGCTGCCACATAGTATATTTTGCGTCAAAATAGTTGGTTGCGCCGTCGTAATAGCCCGACTGGATCATCACATTTAAATAGGGGTTTTGTGCCATAGCAAGGCGAAGGTTTTCACCCGTTTTATTATCACTTCTATCCCACGGATGAACATTACCAAACATGTTGTATTTAGTGTCCGTTTTGTAGTTCAGTTCTTCGTGTATGTAGTAGTTGATAGCGGGCGTAAACGAATGCAGCCAAGAGGTAAGTTCTGCCCAATAATCTGGGCGATCGCCAGTTTGTTTTTCATCTATGCCCAAATAGCGACTGTCTAACCGGCCAAGGGTTTTACCTTCATCACGAAGTAGCGATTTCCAAAAATAGGCTGTGCTAACGTCAAGGTTGTTTTGTGATATTGCTTCTTCCGACAACCCTGAGTAGCGCGCCATTTGTGTCAGCACCTCACGTTTTTCTGCGGCGCTAATAAACCCGCCCTTGGCTAAGGCTGGAATAAGTTTATTAATGGTAAAGTCTTCTACTTCAGGTAGTAGCTCGGTCAAATCTTTGTTTTGAAGCTCTGTATCTAGCTTTTTATGGTACCAGGCAGTCGCGGCAAAGTAAGGTAGGCGATTGGCGGCTTTTACTGGGCCATTACGTTCAATACCAATGTCGGTGGGTGATACCAGTACCACACCATTTAAATACATCCACTGGCGGTTTTGCAGTTCAAGCGCCAAACCTGATACGCGAGTGGTGCCATAGCTTTCGCCAATTAAGTACTTAGGTGAGCGCCAGCGATTATGGCGAGTGACAAAGGTATTCACCCAATCTGCTAGATAGCTAATATCGGCATTAACGCCGAAAAACATATCCTGCTGTTCTTTTTGTGAAGGCATTTCGCCTTCTTCGTTTTCAAGTATGCGGCTGTAACCCGTATTTACTGGGTTAACGAATACAATATCTGCCACATCTAATATTGAATAAGGGTTTGTTTGAACCCCATACGGCTGCACGGGGTAGCCTTCATCGTCGATGTTTAAAATGCGTGGGCCTGTATAGGCCACATGCATCCAAACCGATGCTGAGCCAGGGCCTCCATTAAAAGAAATAACCAACGGGCGTGAAGCGTTGTCTTTCAAGTCAGTGCGTTGGTAATAGGTGTAAAATAACGTAGCGATAGCGTCGTCTTTGCTATTCCATACTGGCTGCGTGCCTGTGGTTGCGCTGTACTTTACGCGCTTGCCGAGTATTTTGGTTTCGTGCTCTGTCACTACATTGCTATCGATATCAATAGTGCGTCTATGGGTTTCTTCCGCCTGGGGAGTTACAGTGAACAGCGCCACTAAAACAAACCATAACGCCTTGCTTTTAAATGTTGAGTTTATTGTATTCATCGGGTTTTCTTTTCGTTGTTTTGAATTGAATAACAGTCGTCTACTTAACTATACCCCGCCTTACCGATTCATATAACTTTGCACGACGGAACAACCAATATTTTCGACTTATGTCGGTCTGAAGTTAGTTTAGCGAAATTGTGGGCTTTGGTATTACTGGATGTGGCGAAACGCGGCGTTATGATGATACTGCTATTATTACTTTGCCCTATCTTTGTTTATATTGTAGATAGGGTAGGAGTAATCGGTTTTGAGAAATGCTGTTTAGCTAATTTTAAAGAAACTTACCGTGGATTTTAGTTCTTGTGATAAGGCATCCAGTGATTGGGTTGCTTCGTTATTTCTCTGTAGAGCGGAAATTGATTCTACTGTCATCGTGTTAATTTCTGACATTGAATTTGATATTTTTTCAATAAGCTCAACTTGTCGAATGGTCGCACTGGCAACCTCTTGAACGTTAAGTAGTGTGTCATTGGCTTGTTGTTCGATATTCAGGAGTAGGGCAATGGTTTCAATTGTCAAAGCATGGCCATTTTCAACAAGCGGTTGTGTTTCTTCCATGGCTAAAACCGAAGCCGCAGTTTCCGATTGTACTTCGTTTATCATTTTTGCAATTTGTTGAGTAGCTTCACCTGTACGCAGTGATAGATTTCTTACTTCATCTGCCACAACCGCGAACCCACGACCGCTTTCCCCTGCTCTTGCAGCTTCTATAGCCGCATTTAGCGCCAACAGGTTAGTTTGATCTGAGATACTGCCAATAACACTAACAATACTGCCGATTTCTTTTGTTCGGTCTTGAAGCTGTTTTATCTGGCCAACCGTTTTACTGACGGTGCTTGAGATCAAATTCATTTCCCGCGCACTTTCTTCTATTTTGTCTTTGCCCAATTTGGTTAATTCTGAGGTTTTCGCAGAATTGACTTCTGACTGGGACATAGATTCAGACATTGAGGTCATCCCTTGACGCATAGTATTCAGGCTATCAGTCGTTTCGTTTGTCAATGCAGCTTGTACTTGAGCAGCGTCATATGCTTGTTTTGAATCTGTGGATAATCGGTTAGCCTGCTTAGCCAGTTCAGTCGCGCTACTAAAAATGCTGGTCACAATAGCCCGTAGCTTTTCACGCATAGTAACCACCGAACCCATCAAACTATCGGGGAAACAATTGTTAATAGGGGTCGTTAAATCACCTGAAGTCATATTTACCAACGTACTAGCGGCTAAGGAGGGTTCAGCGCCTAGCTGATTGGTTAAATTACGGCTAATAAATAAGGTAACACTGATTCCGATGATACCAGCGATGCTGGTAATAACGATCATAAGGTACTGAAAATCGCCTGCTACATCTCTTGCTTTTGGTGTGGCAATTTTATTCGCCTCTTCTTGATAATCTATAAATGCATTAATTGCAGCTAACCATTGTTTTATATTACCCCCAACGTCGCTGGACAAAAGAGACTTAGCCTGTATTGTGTTTCCTTGCTGCATTAACGAAATAATGTGCTGCATCAGCGGGCTCGTTGTTTCTTGAATGGCCGCAATTCTATTTAAAATACGGGTTTCTTCAGCAGTAAATATCACACCTGAGTCAATCATATCTTCCATCGCTTGTTCAGACTCACGATAAAAAGACTCCAGCTTTTTTACATTATTTTCCAATGCTGCTATCTCGGCATTATTGGTTGCCAATACAATATCACGGATATCAATTGCTCGGTCGTGCACACTTCCGCGATAGTTTATGGCATAGCGTTGTTTGACTGAATTAACATCAGATATTTCCGTTAACGTAGCATCGATAAAGTTAACTTTTTGGATGCCGATTATGACTAACGTTACCATCATCAATAAGACCAAACCAAAGCCCACAAATAATTTGTGTCGAATCGTCATGTTTTGCATGTAACGCCTATAAAAGTATGTAAGTGTTTGATTTTGAGTAAATGTTAGCGGTTGAACAGAATGCGCTAACATGAACAAATACTACGTCATCTCTGTTAATCTGGAAAAGACCCGAGATAGCTAAAACATATTTCATTAAAATGAAATATATAAAGAAAATCTAATTTTAGTGAAAGTTAAATTTTAATGTAGTCGCTATTAACTGTTTCATCAAAAAAACAGTTAATTCATAGCCTCCTTGTAAAGCTTGTTGCAGTGATGTTATAACATATTCTTACCGGCGTGATTTCACCTTTTGAATTTTTTACATGCTAAATGTTAATGCGAATAAGGTAATCGAATGAAAATTCCGATCATTCCAACAAATTACGATGAGTGGAAACATTGCATCGTAAAAGAGTGTGGTATTTCTCTGACGGTGTCTTTTATCGAAGCTCGAATAGAGGCGATGAGTAACGTAAATAATGAATACACGCGACAATTTTTGAATTGTTACGGCAAAAGCCATTATCAGAAGACGATGGGCTGGATGGAACAAGCTAAGGAAAGTTTGTTATGAACCAAATACTCGACAAGCAACAGCTTCTGGACGCTCCAGCTGAAGACTACATGAGTGATGCCCAGCTCGAATTTTTTAAAACCTTATTAACGGACTTAAAAACAAAAACCATGTTGCACATTGAAGAAAAGAAAGTGCAGCTTAGTAATCCCCCAGAGATAAACGATGATGTAGATAGGGCGCAATACGAAGAAGATTCACGTATTCGCTTACGTATTCTTGATAGAGAACGCAAGCTTATACTTAAAATAGACAAGTCACTTAGGCGTATCACGGAGGGTGATTTTGGCTACTGCAAAGAAACAGGCGAACCCATCGGTATACCTCGACTTTTAATTAGGCCAATTTCAGAATATTGTGCAGACGTTAAACAAGTTAATGAAGGGAAAGAGCGTCACTTTCAATCAGAGCGTAAATATTAAAAAGTGCCGATTGGCAATAGATGTAAGTGCGCACATTAACCCATAGTTGATCAAGTGGTGAATGTGCGCAGTGAAACACGCTGTGGGTAAGTAGGGTATGAGTTGTACGGTATAACTCGCGCGCTAGCCTTAAATATGGGCTGTAAGTTGAATACAGCCATCTTAAGGGGGCGTCGAATTAACTATCCCAGCGTTTAAATATTAGTGAAGTATTAATGCCGCCAAAGGCAAAGTTATTACTCATAATATAATCGGTTTCTAACTCGCGACCTTGCTGAATAATATAATCTAGCTGGCCGCATTTGCTATCAACGTGGGTTAGGTTTGCCGTGGGGTGGAACCAATTATTACGCATCATCTCAATGGCTACCCAAGCTTCTAAGGCACCGCAAGCACCTAGTGTGTGGCCAGTATAACTTTTCAATGAGCTTATCGGCATTTGCTCGCCGAAAACGGCAGACGTAGCTTGAGTTTCAGCAATATCTCCACGATCAGTAGCCGTGCCATGGGCACTTACATAACCAATTTGTTCATGTGACAGGCCAGCATCTTTCAGCGACAAGCGGATAACTTGTTCCATTGTTTCAGCTGAGGGCTGAGTAATGTGTCGGCCATCGGAGTTTGTACCGAAGCCCACTAATTCTGCATAAATCTTAGCGCCACGCTCAACGGCGTGTTCGTATTCTTCTAGCACTAATGTACAGGCACCTTCGCCTATCACTAAACCGTCGCGGCCTTCATCGAAAGGTTTCGGTGTTAGATTCGGGCTATCGTTTTTCGTGCTTGTAGCATAGAGGGTGTCGAATACGGCGGCTTCCGTGGCACATAAGTGCTCACAACCACCGGCTAACATCACTTTTTGCTGTCCACACTTAATGGCTTCGTATCCTTGACCTATTCCCATACTGGCCGAGGTACATGCGCTGGAGGTAGTATAAACGCGGCCTTTAAGCCCAAAATAAATACCAATATTCACGGGCGCAGTGTGCGACATCATTTTGATATAGGTGTTGGCGTTCAAACCGTCACAGTTGTCATGTAGCAACATATTGCCAAAGTCTGCAATAGCACCGGTATCACCGGCAGAAGAACCGAAAGCAACTCCGGCTTGGCCGCTCTTTAAGATATCTGCGCCAAGCAAATCGGCATCAATTAACGCATTTTCGGCACTGACTACGGCAAGTTGGGCAACCCTGCCCATACTGCGGAGATCTTTTCTTGAATAATGTGCGGGCACTGAGAAATCTACTTTAGCGCCAAGTCGGGTATTTAACCCTTCATATTTATCCCATTCAGGCATTTGGACGATGCCAGTTTGGCCTGATTTTAATCGACTAAAAATGCTTTCCCAATCATTTCCAATAGGAGAAAAACCTGCGATCCCTGTAACGACTACTCGATTCATTAATACATTCCACCATTGACAGAAATAACCTGTCTTGTGACATAACCGGCATCTTCAGACATTAAAAATCCGACCGTTGCGGCTACTTCTTCCACTTTTCCCATGCGTTGCATTGGGATTAATTTCATTGCTTCTTCCATAGCTAAGCCTTCGGTCATTTCTGTATCAATAACACCAGGGGCTACGCAGTTTACGGTTATCTTTCTTTTCGCTAATTCTACAGCCAAGGCTTTAGTGGCGCCGATAATACCTGCCTTCGACGCGCTATAGTTAACCTGCCCACGATTTCCCATTTCTCCTGACACTGAGGATAAGGTGACAATACGACCTGGTTTACGACGACGTATCATAGGCATAATAATGGGGTGTAGTACGTTGTAGAAACCATCTAAATTGGTGTGTACCACTAAGTCCCACTCCTCCCCAGGAATGGCAGGAAAGGCATTGTCCATAGCGATAGACGCGTTACACACAACGCCATAATAAGCGCCGTGGGTTTCAACGTCGTGTTCTAATGCTTGTTGGGCTTGTTGTCTATCTGCTATATCAAAGCTAATCAGCCTAGCATTGCGCCCTATTGCTTTAATCTCATCAACCACTTCTTCGCCAAGCTGTTGGTTGCTTCTGCAATGTACAACAATGTCGAAACCTTGCTTTGCTAGCCTTAGCGCTATCGCTTTTCCAATACCACGACTTGAACCTGTTACTAATATGGTGCCGGTCATTGGCTTACTCCTTTTAAAAACGCTTCAGCATCGGTGGGTTGAAAAACATTGAGCTTTGCCGATGCCTCAACACCATTTCCAGTTAGAGTGGTGTTAAACACATTCAAGCCATTTTCGGCTTCCATTTCTAAATGCACTTCAACCGTAATTACGCTGCCTACTGGAAAATAATCGACATTAGATTGATATTTTCGGCACCCTAGCAAAAAACCTAATTTAGGTTTGTGCCCAGACTTTCTTTCTTTTGTGCCTGCATAGGCGGCTACCGCTTGGGCTAAGTATTCGATGCCCACTATGGCTGACACGCCCTGCTTCTCAACGAACATGGAGTCTGGCCTAATTAACACTAGGGCTTTTAACCAGTCATCACCATAATCAACTACTTCATCCAGTAAGCTCATTTTACCTGAATGGGGAACAAATTCGTCGATATTAACGTTTTCCATAGCTAAATTCGCCCTAATATCAATGAAATGTTGTTACCACCAAACGCGAAAGAGTTGCTTAACACATAATTAGGCGCGCTATTCGTCGCCCTACTCGATTCAACAGTGTCAACGAAATTGAGTGGTGCCAACGCAGGGTCACTCTGACTATCCCATATATGCAAAGGCATGAAAGGTTGCGTAGTATCATCGACTAACATCAACCAACATATGCCCGCTTCAACCGCGCCGGCTGCACCAAGGGTATGCCCAGTAAAAGGTTTGGTGGAACTGCATAATACGTCAGCACCAAATACCGTGTTTACGGCGGTAGATTCCATCTGGTCATTTAACTCTGTGGCTGTGCCGTGCAGGTTAATGTAATCAATTTGATGTGGTTGCAATTGCCCATCTTGAAGGGCATTTTCAATACACTTAATGGCGCCTTTTCCCTCGGGATCAGGGGCTGATATGTGATGGGCATCGCTGCTTTCCCCGGTACCTACCAGCTTCACTCCGTGCTTTTGCTTGCTGACTAAAAAGAGCGCAGCGCCTTCACCAATATTAATCCCTTTGCGATTAACGCTAAACGGATTACAAATACTGTCGCTTACCGCTTGTAGTGATTGAAAACCTTGTACGGTAAGCTGGCACATAGTGTCTACACCCCCAGCAATAACGGCGTCGCACAAGTCGGCAGATATCAATCTTCGGGCAGTAGCCAACGCTTTTGCACCCGATGAACAGGCGGTTGATATACCGTATGCCGGGCCTTTCGCACCCACCACTTCAGCAATAAATTGAGCAGGTGCCCCCATTTCTTGAAGGCCATAATCGTAGGAGTCTGGCACAGTACCATCATTCACCCACTGCCTAATAGCTTGCTCACTTTCTGCAATACCAGAGGTGCTGGTGCCTATGATAACGGCCACGCGATGCGCGCCATATTGGGCTATGGCAGTATCAACTTCTGCGCGGATTTGTTGCAAAGCCGCCATGGCACACTGGTTATTCCGGCTTTGCCATTTCTTATGTTCAAGCGGTAATAAGGGGAGTTCCGCGTTGATCAAACCTAGCGGCACGTTAAAGCCTGTGTGGTATTGATCAGTTTGCACCAAGTTCACATTGCCTGATTGAATGTTATTTTTTACCTGCTCCCCGTTGTTTCCGGCAGCACACACTATGCCCAGTGCGTTTAGGTAACAGCTTTCTTGTATCACAACCTCTTGTACTCCAAGGTTTCAATTTTCACTTTATACTGACGAGCAAGGTTATCTAGAACCACTTGCTCGTTTTCTAAATAATTAATTTTTAACTTAGACTGCCCATCTAACGATAGTAATCGAAAATTAGGGCCTGTTTCTATTAGCCAACCATCGTCAACCTCGTAAAATTTACGTAGGCTTTCTTCCGGCCACAGTGCGAACTGCAACATGGTTAGAATTTCTTCTGCTGGCAGTGCTTCTGCGCCTAAGCTTTGCTGTTCAATCTGCTTGCCGTCATAATTAATGGTGTATGCAGACTGCCCTGTTGGTAGCAGGCCCCGTAATTTAATCTCAGACTCATCAATTTTTAACACCACTAAAAACTGATGACTAGCACGTTGAGATACAATGTCTAAACGCTGTTGGTAAACCGCTGGGGCTGGGCCCTCTACTGGCGGCAGCAATAACAGTGGAAATGCTTGGTAGCGCGCACTATTTAATGCACTGCAAGCGCTGAGTACAAGGCCAAAGCAAAGGCCAATAGCTAGTCGTTTTGACATAGTTGCGCCAACGTAGTTAATCTACTGGGATTACGCACATATGGGTTTTCGGTATCCCATGCGTAGCCCGCTAAAATAGAGCTTATCATGCGGGTTATATTCTCGCTTTTCTGTTTCGAAAACACCACGTTTTGAAAGCGCTCATCATACCAACCTTCAACAAATTCCTTAAAGGTGTTAACCCCAACTTTGAGCTTTTGGGCATACTCTGCGTTCCAATCGGGTTGTAAGCCTGAAAGCTGTTTGTCTACCACTTCAGACGCTAAACTCGCGGAGGTGAGGGCAATGGTCACGCCTGACGAAAAGATAGGATCTAAAAATTCGCCAGCGTTACCGAGCAGCGCGTACCCGTCCCCGTACAAGCTGGTCACGTCGCAAGAGTAACTTCCCAAGGTGCGACACTGGGTGTCAAATTCGGCGTTTTTTAAAAAGGTAGCTAGTTTGCCCCCTTCTGTAATTAACTGCTGAAGGCATTCTATAGGGGAACCCTGCATCGACTCTAATACCGCTGGTGGAGCCACAACGCCCACTGATGACCGGCCATTACTAAAAGGAATTAACCAAAACCATACTTCACTTATTTTCGGGTGTACCGTTATGAGTATTTTATTTCTATCGAAGTCTGGGGCATCCATGTTGTCTTTCACATGGGTGAAAACAGACTTACGTGAGCCAAGGGTAGAAGGCTTTTCTAGGTTGAGTAGTTTCGGCAATACGCGCCCAAAACCGCTTGCATCCAATACAAAACGGGCTTGCACCTTGTAGGTATCGTGCTGTTCTGTTTGTACGGTGAGCTCACGCAATGTATCGTTCATTACACAGTCTGTCAGGGTGTGACCATAGCGAAAGGTTACCCCTTGTTTTGCTGATTCATCTGCTAAAATTTTATCAAACGAATCGCGTTGCACCTGAAACGTGGTGCCCCAACCTGGTGAAAATTTTTCTCTAAAGTCAAAGTGCTCGTACTCGTTTCCTCGGCAAAAAGCGGCGCCATTTTTATATTGAAATTGCGCCTTTTCAACGGCATCTAACATGCCTGCTTGTTCCAAGTATGTCATGCATTGTGGCAACATACTTTCGCCGATCGAAAATCGCGGGAAGTGCTGTTTTTCTATCACTAAGACCCGATACCCTTTTTTGTTTAACAGGGCAGATGAAACTGCGCCTGCTGGGCCGGCTCCTATCACTACAATATCGAAAATTTCCGTTGTGTTATGCACTACTAGCTATCTCCATTCCCTTAAATCTATCTTGTGTTTTATGCTTTTTTATTTATTTTTGTGTTTTATCGCTGCTTTTGTATCGTATGGCTGGGGTCATTACCCATACCAAGGTTAAACCAATTAATACTGTCATGCCGAAGTGGTGTAGCACCGGGGTTTGACTCCACGCCAACAATCCAAAGGCCAATAAACTGGTGAAGGTCGACATCGACACGGCCAACCAGGTGTTTTTACTCTCACCAGATTCAGCCATGAAAATACCCATATCTAGCCCTATACCTAACACTAAAATAAGAGCCAGTAGGTGAAACATATTCATGCCACCTTCAAGAAAGCTTATGCTGGCTAAGGTAATAATAGAGGCTAGAAAAGGCGGTAATATTACCCGCAAGACTTGCTGACGGTAACGCCATGCTAATACAAGAAAAACTACAGCGTAGGCTAGCGCGATAAGCTGGCTTACTTGAATTCGATAGGTTTTCATTAGCGCAGAGATATTGCTTACTTGGTCTATCAAAACCAGCTGAGAGTCATCCTCAATAAGCTGCTCAATCGCCGATTTAGCGTCTTGATTGAGGTGGCCTTTAAAGCGCACAGTAGTGGCACTCGCACCAAGCTTTGTGCTGACCACTAAATCTCTCCATGCCTCGCTATTTTCTGACCCTAGCCATTCATCAATAGTTAGGGTATTACCTCGGGTTTCAGAAAATACATTTTGGGCTTCAATACGCTTGTGTTCAGGCAGGTTTAGCGTTGTAAATAGCCCTTCAAGCTTTGCCTTGTATAAGCGTGCAACTAACGCATAATTGTCTGCTTGCCGTGCTTGCGCTGGAACCTGCATAGAGACAGCCTGAGCTGGTGGAATAGTGTTGTCTTTTTGCAGTGGTTTAAGCTGAGTAAGTAGCGCCTGCTCTTTTAGTAACGCATCCTCAATGGTATCGCCTTTAACCAGTATGAACTGGGTACTGCTTTGAGTGCCAAGCAGAGTTTGGATTGATTTTTCTTGCTGCAACAACCTTTCAGGTGACGTTTGTAGTAGGCGAATATCATCTTGCGCAGTACCAGTGTAAACAAGAGTGGCGGCACCAACGGTTATTCCCATTATGGCAATAATCGGAACAGGGCGGCCTACAATACGTGGAATTTTATTGCGTAACCTAAACAGTTTTTCAGCCAAAGGCAGTTTAATTTTAGCGTCGTTTGCTGTGATGAGCGGTAAGGTTAGTACCACGGTTAACCATGATGCCAGTAGCCCGACAACAGAAAACACAGCCATCTGCTGTAACCCCGGAAAGGGTGCGAAAGCTTGCACCGCATAGGCTAATACGCTTGAGAATAGGCCAAGTATTAGACCAGGCAGAATATTTGGCAGTACTTTTTCATTGTCTGACTGCTGCCTTTCACAAACAAAATGCAAGGCATAATCTATCGATACGCCCACAAGTCCTGCGCCAAATGCTAACGTAATTAGATGCACTTTTCCGAAGATAAGCAGGGTGGCAGATACAGCAGTTAAGCAGCCTACCGAAATAGGAAATAACATAAGAAAAATAGGTTTTAAACGGCGAAATACGATTAGCAAAAGAATGATAATGCCCACCAGAGAGCCTATGCCGATAGTGGATATTTCGGCTCTTGCCTGATCCGCACCCGCGGCAGCATGTAATATCATGCCAGAGCTTCTTAGGGTAATACCTTGCTCTGCTAACAGCTGGGTTTGATTGGCTAAAAATTCCATCACCACACGTTGGATTTCCAGCGAATAAGGCTCTTGTTTTAGGGTAATAAGCAGTACATAAGTGGGTAGTTCACTCTCGTTTACTTTTAATAAAGAATGATTGATATGAATATTAATATCGCTAGTTTGAGCCTGGCTGCGCTGTGCATAAAAACCAAAAGGATCGTCAACAAGCTCTACTTTGCCTGCTGCGATAGGGCTAAATAGGCTAGCGATAGTTCTATTTTCAAACCCTTGGTAGTTGCCTGATATTAAGGCCTCTCGACTACTATCATCAAGCAGTGCAAATCGATAAGGAAAAAGGGCCTCGCGTTGACTGTCTCGTTGGTTAGCTTCTACTTGCCAGCGCACATCGGCGTTAGCTAATACCTGCTGTGCTCGGGTTGCTAACGCCTGTACTGATTGTTTAACTGCGTTCTCATCGCTACCGCTTACTAATAAAAGTAAACGCTTTGAAAACCGTTCTGAGGTTTGCTGAATGGCTTGTTGCGCAAGAGGTTCTTGTTCAGATGTGGGTAGCAGCGACATGATGCTGGAGTCAAACGTTGCTGGCCGACTAACAGCGAATAAGGCTAACGCCGCCACGGTTAGTAGCCAAGCTATCCCAACGGGTCTGAACCAAGCCCCTTTCATTTTTGCTGACTTAATTGAGAAAATTGAATTTCAGTGTAGTCGCCATTGTCTTCATAAAACTTAAGGTAACGTAAGTACTCATCGCCTTTAAGTTCAACGTGGGTAATGGTTTGAGCCAAGGCGGCATCATTAGGCACCAAAGATACCTGCCATTGTTTCTGATTTTTATCACTAGAACTTATTTCATCTGAGCTTGTTTCTTCTGAGTTCGCTTCTTTTATGCTCATGTCACCCGCGCTTATTTCTCCAGATAGGCTGAAGTACGTTTCTAACTCCTGCCATTTAGCGGTTAACACCGAAAAGAATACTTCGCTTAATAGAGTAACTACTGGGTTGGTATCAGCGTGTAAACTCATTAGCTCAACATCGCCTTGGCTACTGACAATGCTAGATGGTGTCATCGTCACTAAGTTTTGAATGGGCGCTACGGTTTGCCAATGCACATACTGGCCTTGCGAGTAATCAAACTTTCCGGTTGATACTATGTCTACATCAAAGTCTTTTAGGTATTTTTTCTGTGTAAACTCACCGCGTAAATATTCAGGAGAATGGGTAATCGCATTTAGCTGCTGAATTGAGAATTCCGCAAACGCTTGCCTGGGTAGAAACAGTAATAGCACTAAAGATAACGCTAGCACTATTGGCATCGCTAGCACTGATGGCAAGGATAATACTCTCATTCAAGCACCCCTAATTTCTCAAGCAAGATAGGCGGCGATTCAAACAGCATCTCCTTACTTTCAATGTTTACCGCCACTTGCACAGTCGAGGCTTTCGTCAGGCGCTTTCCTGATGCTTCATCAAGAATTTCATATTTAATTTTCAACCGGTTTTCCCACTCCACCACTTTCGCTTTCACTATGATCTTTTGCTGGAAATTGAGGGGGTACGCATAGCGAATATGCAGGTCGATGACCGGCCAAGCGTAGCCTGACGCTTCCATCTCTGGAAAGTTATAACCAATGTCATCAAATAAAGCGCAGCGCGCAATTTCTAAATACTTCACATAATGGCCATGCCAAGCAATGCGCATCACGTCAATATCATGAAAAGGGATCGTAATGGTTGATTGAGCTTCTCTCATTTACATCTTCCTATGTGTCGCATTAGTGGTGATCGATATTAATGGCGATCAATATTGCCTGCATCATTTTGCTTAGTACGCTTTTGCGCATCAGAAAGCCAAAAGGGGAAAAAGTTAAACCACTGCAAAGGGGCTTTTATACAATAATGCTGTAACCGATAAGCATAATTTTGCACCACCACGTCTAGTTCTTGTTGGCGTGTTTTGCGCGCAAACCGTAGCTGTTCGGAAAACGTCTCTACGTAAATATGGTAATTTTTCTTTTGCTTTAAGCAAAACAACAAATACACAGGGCACTTGAGTAAGCTAGCTAATATGAACGCGCCCTGAGGGAATAATGCTTGCTCTCCCAAAAATTCAACTTCTGATACTCGGCCTGCATGTTCAGGGGTTCTATCACCGGCAATAATAATAAGCTCGCCTTGGGTTACCCGTTCAGCCAACATCATGGCCGTAGCGGGAGATAAGTCGTTTACCTGCACGAGTTCGGCGTGGGTATTGCTATCGAGTTGCTTCATGAGTGAATTTAGCTTTTCTGCGTGCTCGGTGTTCACTAAAATCGTTAGTTTCACTTCATCTAGTTTTTGCCGCAACGCATTACACACTTCAATATTGCCTAAATGTGAAACCACCACTAACGCGCCTTGCCCCGACGCTTTGATTTTATCTACTACTGAGGGGGTCTCAAAAACAATAGCCTTAGTATCAATTTTCCCCATCCATGCCAGCAGTTTATCTAGCAGCATATTGCCAAAGGCCACAAAATGCTTGAATGAATTAAGTTCAGACTGCCGCTGTGCAGGTAAAAACGGGGCTAAATTCTCCAAATATTGTTTCGATGACTGCCGTGCCATTGTGTTAGTCACAAAATAGTAAGCCATAACAGGCATAAGAATAATGCTAAACACCGCTCGTCCAAATACTTGGTAGATAAACAGCAATATTTTAATGCCCAACACCGTGCCGCCTTCTTGCACTTGGGTCCAATGTTTAGTGTCTTTTGGCATCTAAAACTTCCGCCACAGTAACTTAGGTAAACGCAGTAACATGCCGAAGAAAAGCCGAGTATGCATCCAACTAATCAACACGTTGTCATGGAGTAATTTAAAGTGCGAAACTCCGTCGGTAGGGTAGTTCACCTTAGTGGGTATATTAATGATACTACCGTTGCGCCAATGCCAGCGAACAATCACTTCTGTATCAAAGTCCATACGATTGCCACAAGGGGCTTTGTCTAGCATTTGGTTGAAGGCCGTTACGGGGTAAAGTCTGAAGCCACACATGCTGTCTTTAATGGTAAAAGACAGCGTATTTATCCATACCCAAACGTGGGTAAGGTAGCGGCCATAAAAGCGACCTTTTGAAATACTGTCATCGTATTGCGGATAGCCAGCAATAAGGGTGTCTTGGTGTTGCACTCCTGCGCTGATGAAATGCGGAATGTCAGAAAGGTTATGTTGCCCGTCTGCATCTACTTGCAAGCCGTGTGTGAATCCTGTTTTCGCTAAATGGCGTAGTCCTGATTTTACAGCGTGCCCTTTACCACCATTGCTTGGCAATGTAAGTAAGCTAACTTGAGGGTTGTGAACACGGGCTAATTCCTCTAGCACAACTGCACATGCTTGGTAACTGCCATCGTCTACCAGTAAAATGGGGTAGCCAAAGGCCCGCAGCGCTTTCACAGTTTCGCCAATAGCATGCTCATGATTGTAAACAGGGATTAAAATCGCAGGTTTAAATGCTGAATTAGGCAAAGCAAATTCGTCCACTAGAGTGAACTCCTTTTTCTGAGCGGTAAGAAAATGTGACTTTTTGTTTTTCAGGAGAAAACGCTAATAAAAGATCAATATCTTCATCTGGCTGAATAACATTGGCAAATTTAACCACTTCTAAGTGGCTAAATTTGCCTGAAATATCAAAATACTCATCAGCGTATTTTTGTGCCCAATGAACCTGAGCTACACCCGGTAAAATTGGGGCTTGGTCAAAGTGTCCGTCTAAGTACACTAAATCTCGGGGAATGGTGCAGCTAATGGTAACGTTTAGTGTGTCTTTTGATATGTGTTTAATTGCTGGCCATTTCAACAACGCAGGCTGCTCCACTAAAGCTTGCAAAGCCGTTAAGGTGACTTTGCTTTGTTGGTTATAAGGCATAGTATCAACAAATCGCCAACGCCGAGGCACAACGATTGTTTCAAAATTTGACAATAACAACGTACGAAGGGTTTTGATGACGCCCGCGCGCCCCGCCAACATCAATTGTTTTTCGCCTTCTTTGCTTAGCATTATCACGCTAGCGACTTCTGTGCGCTTTCGAGTAATAGCAAAGGCTTTTGCCTCTAACACCCACTCGTGAGACATCAATACTTGCGCTATCGCGTTTAGTGAAACCCGTTTACCTTCTATTTTTACAATGTTGTCTGACCGGCCCTGAAGCTCGAAACTACCATCGCTGTGAATGTTTAAGGTGTCACTAAGAAAAGGTGAATGTTTATCTACAAACAAAGAGCAAACTTTGACCTTACCCTGGTTATCTATTTCAAAAGTAACGTTTGGCAGGCGCCGCCAGCGAGCATCTTGGTTGTTGTTAACCTGTTTACGCCAAGCAATAACACCGGTTTCTGAGCTACCATATATTTCCCACAGTGGCGCATCTAATAGCTTGCTCATACACAAGGCGTCAGCTTTGTTTAACGGTGCTGCCGCTGAAAATATATTGAGACAATCTGCTTCTAACGATGACCACGAAAGTAATTCATTTACTCGGGTAATGTGAGATGGGCTAGACACCAATACGTACTGTGATTGCTGCTGAGCGAAATGGTAAATATCTTCGGTGTATTCACACAGTTCACATAAGAATGGCTGCCCATAACTAAAGGGGCGCAGTAATCGAAAGGTTAAGCCATATAAATGTTGATGACTTACCGTTGATAGCACGGTAGCCCCCTCGGCTACCGGAAACTGAGTGTGCAAACTGTGCAGTTCGCTGTCGAATTGGGCGAGTGTTTTCGCAAATGATTTAGGTTTTCCGCTTGAGCCGGAAGTATACAATTCAATAGCAACTCGTTGGCTATCGATAGGGGGTAAATTGGCCAGCTCGGCATTAGTACAGTAGGTATGGGCAAAGTCGGTATTTGGCTTTGATAAATCTAAGGTAATGCCTGCATCCATTTCACCTACGCCGCCATCTGCTTCACTGATCAACCGGGTAATAGTCGCTGGGCGATTATCACCTGGAATACACGCAGTTCTACCTAAATACCATAGTGCATAGAGGATAGATAAAAACTCGTAGGGATCGCTATGATACACCACCCATCGCTGGCCACTGTGTTGCGATAATGTGTGCTTCCATTGGCACACGTTCACTATAAATTCGTCGGCGGTTAAAGTAACCCCAGCGCGAATAGCGACAGCCGTGCTTGGACGGGTATCCATCCAGTTTGCCAAAGAATATTGGTGTAACATGTTAAGCCTTTACTACTCTTTGCCTAACGACCCATTCTGTAGCACCAAGCACGCCCATCAAAATATAAGCAATGAACCCGTTGTAGAGCATCCAAGTTTCGTCAGAGGCGTACAGGGCGGTGAAACAGGCAATTGAACCATTGAAGATAAAGAAGACACTCCAAACCATAGTGACTTTTCGTGTGTAGATTTTCGCTTCAACGGGAAGGTCAGGCTCTTTTAAACGTGCGAATTTTTCAACAATGCTGGTAGGTGTTAGCAAGCTACCAGCAAACAAGATAAAGAAACTAAAATTCATCATAACGGGATAGAATTTTAAGCCAAACTGATAACCTGAAAACGTCAAAATACAAACTAAAATGACGAGGGTTATAACAATGATAGTACGCTGTTCAGCTTGCTCCGACACATACCAACGCAAGGCAAGTATAGAAATCAAAAGCGGGATTAACCATTTAGCATCAATATTCTGTAAACCGAAATAGACAATAAAGGGGTAGCCCACACTTAACAGTAAGACCAACAGCGTTAAAAATTTCTTCATTAGTTACTTAGCGACTAACTCATCAACCTGTACAACGATATCGTTTACGGTTCTTACTGATTTAAACTCTTCAGGCTTAATTTTAATACCAGTCATTTTGCGTAATTCAACCACGAGATCGACAGCGTCAATACTGTCAATATCAAGGTCTTCATAAAGGTTCGATTCTGGTGTGACCTTCGCTGGGTCAATCTCAAATAATTCTTCAAAAAGTGAGACAACTTTTTGAAAAGTATCTTCTTGTTTATTCATAATAGTGGCTTATTGTTATATTGATTTATGGTTTTTTACTAAGTCTGCCAACGCATTAATGCTGGCAAAATGAGCGCGTGTCTCGTCGGAATTAGAATCAAGTTTGATCCCATACCGCTTCTGCAACGCTAGCCCTATTTCTAATGCGTCAATAGAATCTAAGCCAAGACCATCAACAAACAATGGATCTGCATCGTCAATTTCTGTTGCATCTATGTCTTCAAGGTCAAGACACTCAATAATCATTAATTTTAGTTCATTCTGTAACGCTGTCATTAACTCCGACCTCAGTATTAAAATACTTAGTTAAATAATCAGTCAGCAATCTTGCATTTTTTGTGCTATTTGATGATTGAAAGGTATTCACTTCAATTACCGGGTTTGCCGATATAGTAAAGTGCATTGGACTTGCAGGGATGTGATGCCACTTACCTTGTTTGGTGAGCGATATAGGCTCACAGCTTATTATGACTGGTGTGATATCAACCCCGGTTCTAAGCGCAATATTTGCAGCACCGCGCTTTAATTGATGGCATTTCCCAGGAACACTTCTTGTACCTTCCGGAAACACAATCATAATTTGGTCTTTATTAAATACATCATTAGCGGCAACCAGAACGTCACTGGCGGCACCGTTATTGATGGTGTAACCCGCCGCTTTTATCGCGCCACGCATAAATGGGTTTCGCAATAAGGCACCTTTCACCACACAATTTGCATTAGGAATAAGTGCGATTAAAAACACTACATCAAGCAAGGTGGGGTGATTGGCTAACACTAATTTTGCATCTCGCAGTGCTTTCTCGCCATGGATTTCATAGGTTAGCACGCCCATCACTCGCATTAATTCAATAAAGCACTTAAATGCAAGGTGAATAAACTTTTGCCCACGAGCCTCACGCTGTAATTTTGTACCCGGTAATAGATATAAGATGGGTACAACAATAAGCGGAATGGTCATACCGCCCACACCAAAGATGAAAAAACTAAAGGCGGTGGCAAACCAACGCCACGCAAAGGCAATTTTAGCTAACATGTTGAGTTGTCTTTTCTAGTGTCCATGATGAGCCGTTAGATTGGCATGTATAGGTGTTACTTCTACCTAACAGGAACGCTAGAAATTGGTGTAACTCATTCTCAGAGCTTGTGTCTACGTTTACAGTTTGGCTTTCGGGTGATTGGTAACTCAGCGATATTTCCTCACCATTAGTCCGGCTCAACACCATCGCAATGGCGTAAGGAAATTCATTTCCCTGTGTATAAGGTTGATACACCGAAGGAAGAGGGGTGTCGTAAATAACGCATAGTACTTTTTCAGCACATTGTAGCTGTCCAACCGACTCAAATATTGCACTGGCAATAGTGCCTTCCATTGCGGCAATTGCCGTAATTTCAGAGGTATTCTTAGTGGCAATAGAATACAAGCCACTTACCGCATTATGAACAGCCAAACTAAACCCTGTAGGCGACATATCTTCTTGTCTACCTATAGATTCTAATAAGGATAAAGTGAGAGTGGTGTCGCCATGCTGTGAAGCAAAAATGCAGGGGATATTAGGCTCTTCTATCGCCAATTGGCTTATTGCGCCCATTGCGCATTTTCCTAATACATTAAAGCGTCTTCTTAGCATCATAGGTACATGCTTTAAGCTAACGTTTAACGGTTGTTCGGAAATTTCACTAGGTTCAGTTAGCCACGTAGACCAATCTTCTTTTTGGTTTAGTGAGGGTGCTAGTGCTGTCCATGCTTCTAACATAAAACTCGCCAATGAAAACTCCGTATCCTTTCAATTTAATGAAATTGTAATTTTTACACGTACTTTACTTTACTGACCTATTGTTGGCAATGTAATGAAGGAAGTTTGTTACCCTGAAATGGTTGACGAAGAAATCCTTTCTAATTAATCTCTTGGCGGTAAATGGCGATAATTACAGTGATAGTAAAGGCGTAACCCACGCAGACTCATAGGGAGAAAAGGGCAGTATGAAGGCAATAAAAATAATAGTTGGTTTGTCATTAATACTAATGGCATCAAACACTTTTGCACGTGACACTAAATACATGTATTCAATTGAAGATGCATTAGCATCGGCCAATTTTCAGGATAGATTAGATCCCAACATTCCATTGTTTTTCGGTGAACAAACCCATGGTGAAGTAGAAAAACGCTTAGGAAGCTACCCAACAAATAAAAAAACCAATGCCTTTAATAAAACTGATGAAGAAGCGTGCGAGTGGGTATTGTTGTCTGCATTGCTAACATTACAAGAGCGCGCAGTGAAAGAAGGTGGCAATGCGGTTATTAATATCGCTAGCTATTATAAAAAGAATACCGTGGTTAGCGACACTGAATATGAGTGCCACGCGGGTGCTTTTGTTGCAGGCGTTGCTTTAATGGGCGAAGTAGTAAAGCTTGCAGATTAACCACAACAACTATGTTGATTTTCAACTTTGGGAAACCAAAGTTGAAAATGATGCACAGCATGTTGAAGTAGCGCTTAGTGCCTTATTATCTAAGGTTGAGCATCAAAAGCTTAATACGATTGGGCACGAAAACAAACGACGAGAATATGTATACAGTCGTGCCTTAATTCGCCACGCGCTAAGTCAAATTTACGATTTACCCACTAAGTTTTGGGTAATACGAGAAGTACCTAATTCCTCTCCTATGGTAGAAAACTTACCATCATCCCTAAAATTTAGTTTGTCACACAGCAATAAGTTAATCACGTTTGCCACTTCTTTGTTTCCAGTCGGCGTAGACGTAGAAAAAATAAAGCACAGAGCTAACATGCAAAAACTGGCTAAGCTTTTTATGACTGAAAAAGAATATAGCGGTTTTGAGTCGATGCAGACTAAAAATAGGCTTTCTTACTTTTACCAAACATGGAGCGAAAAAGAAGCGTACTTCAAAGCACTAGACGCAGAAACCCAGCAGGTATTTAAATACGATGAGTTCGATACGCTAGAAACAGGAAAAAATCAGAAGGGTTGGCGTTTTATTAATAAAAGCGATACAGAATTTTCTCGAGTTATTGCTTTAAATACCCCAAATTAGCCATATTGTTGTATCGAGTTAATGAATTTGCCCCCATTAGTCCGCTTGTTATCGATACTTTAGGTAATTATGGGTGCCTACTATGTTTACCCAACCGAATATCTGACTGTGAAAAGTTAAAATTTAAACCGCCTTGCTGTTATGTTATAATGTATCATATTTAAGATTGGTAGTGATGTTAGTGCAAATTGATATCTGGTTCGAATAGCGATCTGTGTTAATTCGTTTTTAGTGTTTTCACGCAACTTCAATCATGATTAAAGAATTTATAAAAAGGTAGATTCATGAATAAGCCCTATTTAGCGGTCTCTTCACTTCTTTTTTTTAGCTTAGGTCTTACTGTGAATGCCCAACAGCACGTGCATGGTCAAGGTGAGCTATTAATCGTGCAAGAGGGAAGCGAACTCAATGTACAACTTGTACTTCCTGCCGCGGATGCTCTTGGTTTTGAGCACGAACCAGAAACTAGCGAGCAACATAAAATTCATGATCAGCTTGCTGAAAGGTTTGAAACAAACACGGATGTGATTGATGTAGAAGGGCAATGTGAATTAGTTGGAGTGGAACATACGCTAGAAGCGCATGACGAACATGCCAGCGACTACGGACGCCATGAAGAACATGACAAAGACCACGAAGATGATGACCATGATAGTGAGCTTGCTTCGCATGAAAAGCATGGCGATCATGATGAACATGAAGAAGAAAATCACCAAAATATCGAAGTAGAGTATCAGTTTCATTGCGATGAAGCTGTATCACGCATTTCTGTGTCGCTATTTGAATCAATGCCTTCGTTAAGTTCAATTCAAGCACAGTGGGTAACCGAGAATGGGCAAGGTCTTACTGAGTTGTCTGCCAGTCGCCCTTCTGTAAGTTGGTAGGTAAAAAATAAGGAAACATACTGAATGAACCTTCAAAAAATAAGCGATAAAGCTGCCATAGCACTGTCTATGTTATGTGTAGTGCATTGCTTATTATTGCCTGTTTTACTCCTTCTACTTCCTGCGCTAGCGGGCGCGTTAGCCTTTGACGATGCGTTATTTCATAAAACGCTGCTTTTCTTTGTGGTACCTATCAGCGTTGTCGCGCTAATGATGGGTTATTTTTATCATCGAAATCACACTATGCTACTAATCGGCGGAGTAGGGCTATCCTTACTTATTCTTGCTGTAGTGTTAGGGCACGATATATTGGGCGAATACGGAGAAGTAGTATTGACCGTAATAGGGTCAAGCTTTATAGCATTTAGCCACATTCGCAATCTTAGACTGCGTCGACAAACTGAAAGTGACTCTGATTATCCTCACATTATTACGCATAAATAGTCGCATAAATAGTGGCATGCAGGATGTTCTCGTATGAAAGGTAAGCCTGAAAAACTAAGCGCTATCCCTACCAATATCATCAGTGGATTTTTAGGTGTGGGTAAAACAAGCGCCATTCTATCTTTGCTAGAGGCTAAACCCGAGAATGAACGGTGGGCGGTTTTAGTTAATGAGTTTGGTGAAATTGGTATTGATGGTGGCTTTTTTAAAGGCGTGCACACCGAGAATAGCGGGGTGTTCGTACGCGAAGTGCCGGGTGGCTGCATGTGCTGCTCATCAGGCTTATCGATGCAAATTGCCCTTAACCAATTACTGGCCAAGTCTCGACCACACCGTTTGCTAATAGAGCCTACGGGGCTTGGGCACCCTAGAGAAGTTTTAGAGGTGTTATCTGCCGAGCATTACGAGGAAGTGCTCAATATTCAAAAGAATATCACCTTGGTAGATGCCAGAAAGCTTACTGATATTCGCTATACCCTTCATGAAACATTCAATCAGCAAATTGATGTTGCGGATATCGTAGTAGGAAATAAAGTAGATTTATATGATGTTAATTCAAAACAGTTGCTCGTTGATTATGTGAGTAACCGTCGCAACCCCATGCCTGATATTGTTTTTGCGCAGCATGGGAAGCTAGCGCCAGCGTTGTTAGAAGGTGCGTCTGATGTAGTTAAAGCGATGAAACAACCTGTAACCCACCATGCTCATGCAAATGCTCATGAAAATACTCATGCAACCGATGATAGTGAGCATCACGTTCATACTGGAGGCGAGCATCACGTTCATCATAGCCATTTCCATGATGATAGTCATAAGCGCAATCAAGCGAGCAATATTAACGATATGCCTATACCGCAATCAGGCTTTGTTAAAATTGAAAATAGAGGTGAAGGCTTTCAAAGTATGGGTTGGCGTTTTTCACCCTACGTTGTGTTCAACCGAAGTGCGCTGCGGGAATGGCTTAGTAAGTTGCAGTGCGAAAGGCTGAAAGCGATTATGATCACTAATGACGGCATTTTTAGCTACAACATTGTTGATGATGCAATATCTGAAAAAGAATTGGATGACTGCTTAGAAAGCCGTATAGAAGTGATTATTAACGAACCTAGTCCTTCTGAGACCGGTGTAGAAATTAGTAATCAGTGGGAGCAAGGGCTAGTTGCCTGTCAGCTAGATGCTAACGAAATTACCTAGCAATATTAACTTACGAAAACAGCTAGCAGGCTTACTTAGCTTTTAAGCCTTATTTCTTAACATAACCCATTTGCAAATAGGTTAGCTGTCTCTGTTAGCAATTGAGTCCCTTCAAGCGCTGTTTAAAAAGTCTAATCAGATACATCTAAACACCTAGTGAGCTCGAAAATCGTCGGGCTGACCATGGTAGGCGACTATATTAGTTACCTTTAGCTGATACGCCGAAGTACCAAGAGGGTCTTCAAACATTCCTTGTTCCAAAATGCCGGTTAACGTAAAGGCATCGGCCAAATTATGATAGGCAAACCCGTCTGGTAGTTGCACGAAAATAATTTGATTCGGTGGTGGCGGGGGAAAATGAATACACGCCCCAAAGTAGGGAACAACGAAAAAGCTCTGTAATGTGCGATCGTCATTCACTTCTATTGGTACAATAAACCCTGATATTGAAATCGCCTTGCCCAACACCCCTTTCACTATGTTCGTTGAATGAAGTGCTGATTTGTAATCTTCATCGGAGCTGGCTTGTATAGATAACAACAGCTGATCGGTGAGTGCTTGTACGGTGCCGGTTTGTACTTGAGAAAGCTCGCTAGGGGTATTATTTGATTGATACTTACTTAAGTAAGTCTCTTCTTTTTCTGGCAATAAATCTCTCCAGCCCAAATGGGTAACCTCTGTTTGGTTAAACGTTGCCTGCAGTTCAGAATTTTCGGTGTGGTAAAGCGCGGGGCTGTCAGCAAGCAAGTGTTTTATGTCGGGCCAATACAGTTGAAATAGTCTACCAAAGAGGCTGCCAGCCAATAAAAAAAGTAAAAGCACTAATACGGTTTTAACTGGTCTATTCACCAACGTGCGCTTCTCTCATTTTCTTAATAGCCGGTTCCTTAGTGTGTGGCTTCTTAGTTGCCTGCTCTTTGCTAACTATTTCCTTGCTAGCTAGTTTGCATACTACTCTACTCACGCTATTACTCAATTTTGCTTATGCCGAGCGCAGTTCAATTTTTTGATTCATTGAAAATGGCTGGCCATCGTTAATACCGTTAATTCGTATAGAAATATGTGATGCGCCTGGGCGAGTAACGGTAAACATTAAGTTATAAACGCCAGAGTCTTGTTCTAGCAACACAGCGCTGTCGCCTACAATTTCAACGCCATCGCTACCTACAAAGCTAACGTTCACATCGCGATAGCGAAGGGGTATTACGTAAGATATTTTCGCTGTGGCCGTTTCATCTAAAGTGACATCCACTTGCTTTGCATGTTTAACAGAAAGCGATTTAAATGCCGATGCCTGATAATGTTGCTGAGCGAGGGGATGCAACCGATTAAAGCCGAAGCCAAAACTGCCTCCGCCATGCAGGTCGCAGGCTTGGGCAGCAGCAACAAGGCTGAAAAAGGCCAGTGCTGTTATCAATGATTTATTAAGTAGTGTCATCATTTATCCCTCGTAAGGTTGCACATTGACATGCTCTAGGCGGTAAGCCGCGGTGCCCATCGCATTTTCAGTGGTATCGATAGCTAATGTACCTTCAAACCAAAAGGGATCGTATAAGCTCTCCAGTTCAATACCTTTTTCTACGCTAACGTAAATAATTTGATTTGGCGGTGGAGGAGGCATGTGAATGCATGCGCCAAAATAGGGAACAATAAAGAATTCTGTTACTTGCTGTGATTCGTCGTTTTCCAGCGGAACAATAAAGCCCGGAATGCGAATAGGCTTGTTCTCAAAGGTTTTTACAACTTGCATAGATGTTAGCGCTTGTTGAAAGCGGTTTGTGGCTTCGTTATCAAACTCTTGATTTCCAAAGGCTTCTACCGAATCTTCTTGAGAGCCATCTTCAATGCCAGCCAAATAATCAGGCGGGTTTAACAGTGCGGCTAAATCTTCAGCAGGCATTAGTTGAGTCCACTCAACCTCTTGATAGTTGGGTGCTTCGATCTCTTCTGCATATGTTGTAGGATAAAAAAGAATGCCTGCTATCGCGATAAAAAAACAAAGGCGGGCGCGTGCGAAGAATTTCATCATTTCATTTAGCCAAGTATTAGTATATCAGTTAGTATAAAACGTTATAACATAACCCTTTTGGGTTGTACATTTGAAGCTTAAGTCGGCCGGCCTTGAAATCAGGTTAACCTTCGCATAAATGAACATTCAGAAAACTCGGGGTGTTAATTCATTCAGAGGTCACTACATCAATAATGTAGAGCTCAGCAGGAGATTATTCACATTGTCAGAAGTAGCAGAGCATGCTCACCCAAATAACGCAGAGAATGACGCAAATCCCAACCAAGATGCTGCCATTGAACTTAGTCACGTTAGTTATCGCTATAACGGTGAAAACAGTAGTGGGGTCGATATACCTGAGTGGAAGGTAAATTACGCTGATCGTGTGTTCTTACATGGTCACTCAGGCTCTGGTAAAACCACCTTACTCAATTTGTTAGCGGGTGTGTTAACACCAAAAAGTGGCACATTATCTTTATTAGGTAAGCCGTTCTCAGCCTTGTCAGCACGGCAAAAAGATAAATTTCGCGCCCAGCATATTGGCGTGGTATTTCAGCAATTTAATTTAATTCCTTATCTAAGCGTGCTGAAAAATATTGAACTGGCCACGTATTTTGCCAAAGCAGGTAAAACTAATGTTAGCGATGCGGCCTCGAAGCTTTTGCTTGGACTTAACTTGCCCGCGAGTATTTTGCAGCAACCTGCTCATTCTCTTAGTGTGGGCCAACAGCAACGGGTGGCCATTGCCCGTGCGCTAATTAACAAGCCAGAAATATTACTTGTTGATGAACCTACCTCTGCCTTGGATGCTGCAGCTAGAGACGCCTTTATGACCATTCTTATCGACATGTGCAAGCAGCACAAAATCACGCTGATATTTGTAAGCCACGATATGTATTTGAAAAAGTTTTTTGAAACCAGTGTAGAGATGTGTTCTCTAAAACAATCTTCGCTAAAACAGCCAGCGGAGACCAAGTAATGTTAGTGTCGTTAGCGTGGAGCAGTTTAGGAAGCCGAAAAAAGTCGGTGGTGTTAACGTTTCTCTCGTTGCTTATCAGCATTAGTGTGTTGCTAAGTGTTGAGCACATTCGCCAGCAGGCGAAAGAAAGTTTTAACCGTACTATTTCCGATGTCGATCTTATCGTGGGTGCGCCAAGTGGCCAGCTCAATCTCTTATTGTACTCAGTGTTTAGGATGGGGAGCCCCACCAGCAACATCAAATATGAAAGCTATGAAGCACTGCAAGAAAGCAAATTAGTGGAATGGGCGATTCCTATCTCTTTGGGCGACTCTCATCGCGGCTTTCGAGTTATGGGCACGAACGGTAACTATTTTCAGCATTTCAAATTTGGTAACAAACAAGCGCTCAGTTTCCAAAACGGTCAAGCCTTTGCCAGTTTATTTGAAGCCGTGATAGGTGCCGATGTGGCCAAAGAACTTGGTTATCAAGTGGGAGACCACGTGGTGATTTCTCATGGTATTGGTAACACCAGTTTTACTAATCATGACAACACCCCTTTCACTATTACTGGCATACTTTCAGCAACCGGCACACCGGTTGATAAAACCGTGCACGTAAGTTTAAACGCGATTGAAGCTATTCATTTATCGGCCTCAAAACAAAACCAACTGCTTGATGATGCCAATTCAGTCAATACCACACCTGAGAGTGTAACGGCGGTCATGCTGGGGCTAACCTCAAAATTTGCGACCTTCAAGCTTCAGCGAGATATTAATAACTACAAAACAGATAGGCTTATGGCCATACTTCCTGGTGTAGCGCTGACTGAGCTTTGGCAAATGATGGGTACGGTAGAAAATCTACTGAGGGTGATCAGTATCTTAGTGCTTATCTCCTCGTTGTTTGGTTTATCGACGATGTTGTTAGCGTCCATGCAGCAACGCAAAAACGAAATTGCCGTACTGCGGGTGTTAGGTGCAGGTCCTGGGGTTATTTTTACCTTAGTGTTAGTAGAAGCGCTCATTTTGGTGTTGTTAGCCATAGTCTCTGCGATTGGTCTGCTTAGCATTACGTTGACCTTATCGAGCGATTGGCTTGCTGCCCAATATGGTCTATTTTTAAGCCCTAACTTGCTTACGTTAGAAACGCTGAAAGTGGTAAGTGTTATTACAATAGCGGCTATTGTTACCTCGGCAATTCCTGCATTTGAAGCGTATAAAAATGCATTGCACAGCTCGTTGTCTGCAGTCTAACTAAGACTGTAGGCAGTGAGCATTTAAAGATAATTGGCTAAACGCTAGACAATAAGTAATCGATTTATAAAAGGTAAATAAAGCAGCACCAAGGGAAATACTGATATCGTGGTTCGCGCTGCCCTTATTGCTGTTAGAGGCGGCTGGGGCTAACATTGAATGGTTTTTACATTCGCTCATTTGAATGAGCTTGCAAGGAGCAACCCATGTCAAAAATGTTAAGTTTACTGCTGTTAGTCTGTACATCTAGTCTTTCTGCACAAACCTTCGATACCGCCAAGTTAGACAAGTATTTAGCGGCGCTAGACGAAAATGAAAAAGCCATGTTTAGTTTGGCCGTGGTTGAAAATGGAAAGCCTGTCTACCAATATTCAATTGGCTTTTCAGATGTAGAAACCAAGCAAAAAACCAATAAAGATACACAGTATCGTATAGGCTCAATCACTAAAGTGTTTACTGCAGTGATAATTTTTCAGCTTATCGAGGAAGGTAAGCTTACTTTAGATACTCAATTATCGACCTTTTATCCAAAGGTGAAAAATGCTGATGAAATCACTATTTCTATGTTACTTAGTCATAGAAGCGGTATTCATAATTTCACCAATAAACCCGAATATTTGCAGTATATGTCTTCGCCTAAAACTAAAGATGACATGATAAGTATTGTCGAGGCACTAGAAAGCGACTTTACACCAAACAGCCAAGCGCAATATTCAAATAGCGGTTACCTTTTGTTAGGTTTCATCATAGAAGACATCACGAAAAGCACCTACGCGCAGCAACTTGAATCTCGTATCGTCACGCCGCTAAAGCTCAGTCACACGGTTTATGGTTCAAAAATTGATATTAAACACAATCAAGCTAACTCTTATGTTCATAATGTTGCTGGGTGGTCAGCTGCCTCTCAAACTGACATGAGTATTCCCCATGGTGCCGGTGCGATTATTTCAACACCTACCGAAGTAGCCACTTTTCTTGCCGCACTATTTTCCGATAAGCTCGTTTCTGCTGAATCCTTACGTAAAATGAAAGAGATAAATCAAGGTTTAGGCCGCGGTTTATTTCAATTTCCTTTCTACGATAAAAAGGCATATGGGCACAATGGAACCATTGATGGCTTTAATTCAGTCGTCGCCTATTTTGCTGACGACAACGTTGCATTTGGCCTCACCTCAAACGGTCTAAACTATTCATTGAACGACATTAACATAGCGGTTTTGAGTATTTACTACGGACTTGATTATAAAATACCTGACTTCTCAAGTTCGCCGGTAGAACTGACCAAAGAAGACTTGGCGAAATACGAAGGTGTGTTTGCCTCTAAAGCGTTACCCTTGAAAATCACATTAAAAGTGAAGAATGGTAATTTGACCGCGCAAGCTACGGGTCAAAGTGCATTAGATCTTACTGCTTATTCGAATCTAGAGTTTCGATTCGCCCCCGCTGGTATCGTTATGATATTTGACGGTGATAGCGATGAAAGTAGAGATAATCAAAAGAATAGCGGCAATGTTGATTATGCAACGTTCGAGTTGCAACAAGGTGGTGGTAACTACAAATTTACCCGAGAGTAGCGCCCGATATCGCGTATCTAGGGTGAACCATGGCAAAGCCTTTCGGCGTATATTGAGTTTGCGATACACTGCAAAAAACGTTTACGAGGTTAGCCATGACATTACCCCTTTCACTACTCGACCTTGCTCCTATTTCTGAAGGGCAAAGCATCAGCAATGCATTAAGCAACTCTAGGGAGTTAGCGAAGCAAGCTGAGCGTAGTGGGTATCAACGTGTGTGGTTGGCGGAACATCACGGCATGCATGGCGTGGCAAGCTCTGCTACCGCCGTTATGCTAGGTAATATTGCCGGCGCTACCAATCATATTCGTGTAGGTGCAGGTGGTGTAATGTTGCCTAATCACGCGCCTTTAGTTATTGCCGAGCAATTTGGTACGCTTGAAACTTTATATCCTGGGCGTATAGATTTAGGGCTTGGCCGAGCCCCAGGCACCGACATGGCTACCGCCAAAGCATTACGCCGCAATCTTAATGGTAACGCCCATGTCGACACTTACCCCGATGACATAAAAGAACTTCAGCATTATTTTAATGCGCCAGAGCCCGGGCAAAAAATCATTGCAGTACCCGGTGCGAATACCCACATACCTTTGTGGTTACTGGGCTCTAGTTTATACAGTGCGCAGTTGGCTGCATCGTTAGGGTTGCCATATTCTTTTGCGTCACACTTTGCGCCAGACCAACTGTTCGATGCCTTACATGTGTATCGTTCTATGTTTACACCATCAGCACAGCAAGAAACACCTCACGTGATGGCAGGGGTAATGGCGGTTGTGGCCGACACCGACGAGGAAGCTCAGTACTTATTTACGTCTGTTCAACAACAGTTTATGAATATGAGGCGCGGGCTGAATAAGCCTTTTGCTAAACCCGTCGATGATTTGTCCAGAATTTGCAGTGAAGCCGACCACGCTATGCTGTCTCATGTGTTGCGTTATGCATTGGTAGGTTCAAAAGAAACGGTAACGGCACAATTAGCTAAGTTTGTAGAGGCAACAGAGGTCGACGAGGTCATTGTTTCAATGCCTATTCATAACTTAGAGGCTAGGCTGAAAAGCGTAGCGCTTTTGGCCGAAGTAGAAATTTAGTGGGAACTTGCGCCTAGCAGAAATGCGCTTGCCACTAAATTTGGGCATGAAACTCTACAACAGAATGCCTTAAATAGAAGACTTTGAATAAAACACGTTAAGTCAAAATAGAAAAGCCTGCTAGTAGCAGGCTTTTAACGCGACGCGACTGGTTTTTTTGAAGATAGTAACGGGCTTTCAAGGTTCGCTAGGGGCTTTTCAAAGTTCGCTAAGGGCTTTTCAAGGATCGCTAGGGATGTTTTACTGTTAGGTATGGGCGTTATTTCTTATTTGCTAGGCGCTCGATAAGTGCCTTATGCTGCGGAAATTTCTCTAACAATTCATGCTGAAAAACTTCAATCATATCTTCTGGTTCCCAGCCTGGAGACACTGCTTCACTTACCAAACCATAATCGCCATCGGTTAATTCGGCCGCTTTGTAAGTGCCACCTGGTACGGCAAGCTGCAACTGCTGACCGTTAGCAATATCTGGCCCAACGACTACTTTTTCGTAGTGACCGTCTGGGTAAATCATGTGGTAGGTAATGGGCGATCCCATGTGATAAAACTCAATGCCATCAGAATACTTGGTATGAAAATGATCAATGCTGTTGTCATTCGTTAGCATGTAATAAATAGCGGTCATGGTGGTGCGCTCACCACGAGCAGTCATAACTTTGTCTCTGTGATCTGCTTTAAAACTTTGGCGAAAATAACCACCTTCGAAATGATGAGATAAATTAAGCTGTTCTATCACCTGTTCTTTAGTCAATGTCTTCATGTTACTACCTGTCATATCGTTGTTGGAGCTGGCTAAGGGTGAGAAACCTGTTAAATATAGGGCCATACAAGCGACTAATGTGCTTATTCTCTTGTTATTACCTGTATTTAGGGCGGTATTGTTTATAAGAGATTTTATTCGCCTCATAATATCGTTATTATCCTATTCGATGGCTGAGTTTTTATCACTCAACCTAGAATAAACCATTTAGTGCTACATTTATGGGAATCAAACCTATATTTTATGCAAACTTCGGCTATGCAGCTAAGTTTAATAACTCTATGATTATTCGAATAATCCCTAATTCTATAGCGTAACTGTCTGGCTGAATAAAGATGAAAAAAACGTCACTACTCATTATGAGTATACTCATTTGCTTTATGTTTCACGCTCCATTAACAGCAAAGCCGTTACGGGTGGCTATTATAGAAACTAGCCCTATCCCCATAGTTACTAGCACAAAAGATGCCTTCGTCAGCGAGTTGTCGGTATTACTGCCTGATGCGGAACTCAACATTGAGGTTTATAACGCTCAAGGAGTAGAAGAGGAGGCTAGGGCGATTGTTCAATCGATAATCGCACAAGGTGAGCCTGACCTTTTAGTGTCGATAGCCACATTAGCCACACGGGCCGCTTATGGCTCAGCATCTGCAATCGGTATTCCTACCTTATTCATGACGGTATCAGACCCCGTTAAAGAGGGGATAGTCTTTGCATTTGGAGAGCGCAGCGAGTCAAATATCACAGGTGAATCCCATGTATTAGATGCCAAAGTGAAACTTGATATGCTAGATGGCTTGATTAAAGCATCTTCGTTATCCGAGCCAATCACTATTGGGCTTGTGCATTCAGATTACCCATCTTCGAAAAGCTCTGTGGAAAGCTTATTAGCACTAGAGAGTCAGTATGCTAATGTAGACTTTGTGACCGTTAGCACTGCCTATGTTGATGGTGCTTCGGGTTTAAACGATATGCGCGACGGCATTGTTAATGCACTCAAGGAAAGTGTAGCAATATCTGATGTTGATACTTATTGGCTTTCTACTGGCCCGTTAATGCAAGCCGATAGATTAGTCGAAACAATTTATAAAGAAACTAAACTATTGCCTATTTTTGCCGAAAGTATAGAGACCGTTGAGCAAGGCGCTCTACTTGGCGTAGTTGCCGATGAAGCCAGTATTGGTAGGTCGGGTGCACTACGAGCAAAGCGAATTTTAAATGGTGAAATGGCCAACGCCATGCCTGTAACTAGAGTGGATAAATACACGATAGCCGTCAATGTATCTACCGCCATTAAGATGCATATTCCTATTCCATCTTCGTATTTAAAGCTATCGAAAAACCACGTGTATCAATAATGAGTTGTATCTAATACCTATGCGAATTAAGTCGAAACTTTTAGCCATATATATCCCCATCCTGTTTACAGGCATGGCGCTGACAGGATATTGGGCGTATTTGACAGCCTACGACTCTGTTCGAGAGCGAGAGTATCAACTACTCACCCAAACCTTGTCTCTTACATTTATTGAGCTTGTGCGAGAACGTCACGAATTATTGGTAGATTCGGGGTTAGAAAATGTGCCCGTTTTTAGAGATGCTTATCAAAAAGAAGTATTTCAAGAATTAGCTTATCTTCATCAATCAACCGGTAAACATTTTGCGGTTAGCGATAAGTCTACTGGCGCAGAGCTTTATAGCACTTATGACGAGTGGGCCTCAATAAACACTACTAATGCCGCTATTACTACTATTAATGCAACAGATATTGCATTCGGTGAATCTGAATGGAATGATCACAATGTATTATTTGCCTGCAGCAAATTCGACCCTTGGAATTGGAAGCTAACGGTTACCCAATCTACTGACGAACTAGAGTTGTCGCTCTCAAAAATAGCGTGGCAAACCATAACTATCACAGTATTTTTGGTCATATTAGTGAGTCTTTTGATAGGAAAAATCACTCAGCATTTTGTTATCTCTCCCATAGGGAAAATTAAAGATGCGACCGGAACTATTGCTGGAAATCATAAGCGTGTAAGCATTGATGTAGATGGCAAAGATGAGCTTAGTGAGCTTGCGCAAGATGTAGAGGCAATGTCGGTAGATATTGAAAGTTATGTGGAACGCGCACAAGCTGCAAATAAAGCGAAAACAGACTTTCTTGCTGTAATGAGCCATGAAATTCGCACACCGTTGAATGGTATTCAAGGGCTAGCAACACTATTACTCGACACCCCATTAGACGATAAGCAAAAGCAGTATGCATCTGATTTGCGCTCCTCAGCTACTATACTTGCTACCGTTATTAATGATGTGCTTGATTTATCTAAAATTGAATCGGGTATGTCTGAGGTTGATGTCACTGAATTCAATTTAGACTTAATGCTTAATGATCTAATTACCTTGTTAGGTATTAATGCGAGCGCAAACAGTACTCGATTAGTATATAAAAGCAGAAACTTATCTTCAGTGCTGGTAACCAGTGATGTGACTAAGCTTCGTCAAATAGTGATAAACCTAGCCAGCAATGCAATTAAATTTACTCACAAAGGTACCGTGACCGTTACGGCGAGCCTTAAAAAAGAAGCTAGCGCAGAAGTCGCCGAAAACCGGTTGGTTATATCGGTAAAAGACACAGGTATAGGTATAGAGCCCGACAGGCTTGAGCATATTTTCGATAAGTTTACCCAGTCTGATTCTTCCATTTCTCGTCGTTACGGTGGCACAGGCTTAGGGTTATCTATTGCCAAGGAGCTTTCACAAATTTTAGACGGTGATGTGAAAGTAATGAGCCAGGTAGGTGAAGGGTCTTGTTTTACGATGTCTGCCAAAGTGAGTGCTCGGACTATCGATGACGGAGCACTGCTAGCGAATGACGACAGTGCTAATCAAAATACAACGCTTAAGACGGGCGTTAAGGTTCTACTCGCTGAAGACAATGCTATTAATGCAGTTGTTGCTCAGGCGCTATTAGAACAGCTTGGCTGTGTGGTAACCCATGTAGACAACGGACTTAAAGCCGCGGCAAAAATTGAAGAAGACACGTTCGATGTCATCTTTATGGATATTCATATGCCGGTAATGGATGGTGTTGAAGCCACTAAACGAATTCGTAGTTCAGAGACTGCAGCGGGGCAAGTGCCAATCATTGGTCTTACCGCAGAAGCATTCAAAGAGCGTCATGAAACATTTAAAAAAGTGGGTATGAACGACGTAGTAACCAAACCCATTACTATTGAAGCGCTAAAAGAAAGCTTACTTAAACTGGCCTTGTAATGAATGCGGGTGTCAACCACCCATGCTTCTTCTATAAACAGACTTTTTCAAAAACGTCTTCAAGTGGTTCAACGAGCGCTTTTCCAAGCGCTTGGCGAAGAATTTGAATATGCGTCTATACTTATTTTTGGTTGTTAATTCATACTAAAGGAAAGTGATGTGGAAGTGGTAAGGCGCCACAGAGAGAAATTTAGGCTTCGGGTCGCCCTTCTTATCGGCACTTCGCTACTAGGGCTATTCATCCTAGCCGATATAGTGCTACTACCTACTCCTTTGCATGAGTTCTATTTACAGAATAGGCTTTTATATCAACTCCCCTTCATATTAGCGGTTATCGCATTTTCATATTCACGCTTTTTTTATGCGAACAGAAGCTGGGTTTTTGCTGGGCTGATGTTAGTGCTTACCTTCGCCAATTACTTGCTTATTTATCAAAGTTGGGCACTACACGGGTTTGCTTTTCCTTACGAAGGCACAATTTTGTATGCCTTTTACTGCGTGTTTGCTCTAGGTGTGTCTTACAAGCTTGCGCTGGTGGCCTCGCTATTAAGCATAGCCGGTTTTATCGGCCTAATGATGGTGGCACCGGTTTACGGAGACCGGGTTATGATTTCAACAGCCTTTGTTGTGGGGTCTTTATTTATATGTGCTTACGCAAAATACCGGCTAGATAGAATTGTGATTTTGTTAAAGACGACCAACAAAAAGCTAAATACCTTAAGCCGAGAAGATGAACTAACTAGTCTTTTGAATCGCCGGGCACTCATGAAGGAAGGAGAGCGGTTGTTATCACTAAGCAAACGGCAAAAGCTGTCTTTTGCAGTGATCATGCTCGACTTAGATGATTTCAAAAAATACAACGATGCCTTTGGTCACCAACAAGGCGATGAGGCAATTGTAACGCAAGCCGATGTGATGCGAGCGGTATTTCAACGTCAAACTGACATATTGGGCCGGTATGGAGGTGAAGAATTTATGATAATAGTCAGTGGGGTTTCTGTGCAAGATATAGAGCAGAGTTGCCAACTCATACTCGATAACTGGCAGCAAAGGGCGTTACCCCATGCTCACGATGCTACGGCTAGCATGGTGTCTTGTTCAATTGGTGCTGTGGTGGCTAGCAGGGCTGATGACCTAAAATTAGAAGAGTTAATCAACAACGCTGATAACGCGCTTTATCAAGCGAAAGCCGCTGGTAAAGCTACCTACAAACTATCAACGCTGAACTAAGCCAGCGTTGATAGGAATAGCTAAGCTTTAAACGTTGTGTTTATAACTTAACAATCATCTTTCCTTTATTTTCGCCAGAAAACAGCATCTTTAAGCCTTTCTCCGCTGACTCAATGCCATCAATAATATGAGAGCGATATTGAATTTTCCCTTGCTGAACATAAGGTGAAAGTTTGGCAACAAGTTGAGGTACTTCGCCCCAATGGTCTGGCATAGCGAATCCACGAATATTGATGCGCTTTTTAATTAACGGTATCCAGTTAGGGCCTGGCGCAGGTTCGTCTGACTGATAGTCGGCAATCATACCGCACACTACTACTCGCCCGTGGTTGTTCATACGATTGATAATATGCTTTTGAATGGGGCCGCCAGTATTTTCAAAGAACACGTCAATTTTGTCAGGGGTGAGTTCGGTTAATTTCGCTTCCAAATCATCAGTTTTGTAGTTTATCGCACCATCAAAGCCAAGTTCATTAACTATCCAATCAGCTTTTTCGTCACTACCTACAACACCTATAACTCGAAGGCCGTCGGCTTTGGCTAGTTGACCAACGATAGATCCTACCGACCCTGCAGCGCCAGTGACAACTAAAGTTTCACCTTCTTTAGGCTCGCCAAAGTTATACAAACCTGTGGTTGCGGTTAAGCCTGGAAGGGCGAATACACAAAGGGCCATTTCTTCAGTAATACCTGGCTGAAGTTTATTGAAACCTTCACCGTTACTAACTAAGTACTCTCGCCAGCCAGTCATGCCCATGACTTTATCGCCAACTGAGAAGTTAGGGTTATTTGATTCAACGACTTCACCCACGCCACTTGAGCGCATAACTTCACCAAGCTCTACAGGAGGAATATAGCTTTCGCGGTCTTCACTCATCCAGCCAAGCATAGCGGGGTCGAGAGACATGTAAGTTTGTTTTACCAGAATTTCACCTTCACCCGGAGAAGGAACGGGTTGCTCACGAGTTTCAAATAAATGGGGGCCAATTTTTCCATCATCTGGGCGATTGACTAATAGAATTTCTTTATTGCTAGGCATATGAAGTTCTCCTTAAGCTATTGAAATTACCTGTACTACAGTTGTGGGGCTAGAAGTTGGTTATACAACCGTATTTGCCAGATGGGTCAGAAATAGTGTGTTTAATTAAACCTTCTCCCATTGCTTTGAGTAATACACAAACACTTCATTTTTTACAATTAATGTAAATGTTTGCAACTCAAGATTTTCAAAATGTTTACATCTTCTTTAATAATGTAGCTAAAATTGTAAAAAATGCGATAAAACAGCGTGAATGGCGTTAACTTGCATTGAACAAAACATACCGTAACCGTAGAATGCTGCATTGCATATTTCCTGTTCTATAAGAGTATTTTATGAAGCAACATTTTTCTTTACGCGCCTCTGTATGCTTAGCATTAGCCACAATGGCTTCTTCTTCTGTACTAGCTGCCGGTTTCCAAGTAAACGAGCACAGTGCCAATGGTTTTGGCCGTGCTATGGCAGGCCAAGCGGCTACCCCTGAAAATGCGTCTATTCTAGCAACTAACCCTGCTGCTATTACTGAATTTGATACAGCACAGTTTAGTGGGCAAATTAGCTTTATCGACCCTAACATTGATATTCGTGGTTCAATGGAAACTACCGTTGGGGATGCAACTATCCCGCAAGATGTGAATGAAAACGATATCGCTACAACAGCGCTAGTACCTTCATTCTTTTATACTTCACCAATAAATGACAAGTTCTCTTGGGGTGTAGGTGCGTTCACTAACTACGGTCTAGCCACAGATTACAGTGAAGGTTTTAACGCGTTGCATTTTGCAGATGACGCAGAAGTAACATCGTTTACCCTAAACCCAGTAGTAGCTTATAAAGTTTCTGATACTTTAAGCCTAGGTTTTGGTCTTAACATTACTTATGCAGAAGCTGAAATTGGTACGTCTATTCCTCAAGCGTTCGGTACGCTGCTAGGTAACGAAGCATTGGGCAACTTAACCGTAATTAAAATGCAGGGTGATGATGTAGGCTATGGTTACAACCTTGGTGCGCTTTGGAAGCCTACAGAAACAACCAAGTTAGCTTTAAGCTACCGCTCAGAAACTAAGTTAAACCTTGAAGGCGAAATTGAGTCTGATTTAGGTGTACTTATTCCTGCAGTTGCAGAATTGTACAACCAAGACGGTTCGCTAGATCTTGATTTCTCGGCTATTACTGAAATTGCTGTTGATCAAAAAGTTGACGATAAAGTATCTCTTCAAGCCAGTATCGTATTAACACAGTGGAGTTCATTCGACGAACTTAACGCTGAGCTAGTAAGCGGCGATGATCTACTGTTGAAAGAAGAAGATTTCGAAGATTCACTACGTGTAAGCATAGGTGGAACTTATCTTTATAACGATAAGCTAACCCTTCGTGCAGGGTACGCTTTCGATGAAGGCGCAGTAAGCTTTGAGCATCGCTCTTTAAGTATTCCTGATACAGACCGTCAGTGGTATACCGTAGGTGCAACCTATGATGTTACTGACAACACGAGTGTTGACCTTGCTTACGCCTATATTAAAGGCCGTGAAGCTCAAGTAAGCCAACAACGTGCTATAGGTTCTATCGTATCTGACCTAACAGCGACAGAGCATGCGTTTGCAAACGTATTTAGCTTACAGGTAAATACAAGCTTCTAATTAAGCATTATCTGAAGAGAAAGGGCATCGAAAAAATCGATGCCCTTTTTTTATCTTTAAAAATTCACCTTGCAGTAAGCTTACATCTCATTAAATTTATATCTCAGAGAACCAATCTTGTAAGCAAGTAATGGCTGCGCTGATTTTAGCAGGTACTAATTCCCTTTTAGGGGTAACCGCATATACGGTGTAATCAGGTAACGACCAGTCAGTAAATAGCTGCTTCATTGAGCCTTCACTAAGCAAATGGCGCACCTCTGGCTCAGGTAATACTGCATATCCAAGACCATCACGCGTAAGTTGAATTAAGGTCTGCATTGAATCGAGCTCAATACGGCTAGACGTTAGCGGCACTTTATCAAACTTGTCGTGCTTCATGACATATTCTTCTATATGACGGTGAGAAATATAGGAATACTCTTGAAGAATATCGGGCGATTCTAAAGGCGATTTTGCCAAAGGATGGTCAGCCGATACGCAAAGAATTCGTCGCCATGTGGCCAACTCTAAACTGCTGAAATTAGTATCAGACACTGGGGTGAAGCCAAGCAATAAATCAGCACCTGAAACAATAATGTCTTTAGGTTGGTCGGTTAGTGTGAGCGATACATTAATTTTCGGAAAGTCCTCACATAACTTCTGTAAGGGCTGGCTTAATAAGCCGCCACCAAAGCCTTCTGGTGCAATAATATTCACTTTACCTGACGGTGCATCTTGAAGCGTTTCAATACGTTCTTGTGCTTCAATGGCTGTATCTAACATCTTTTTGCTGGTGTCGTAATAGATTCTTCCAGCCTCAGTAAGGCTTAAGTTTCGGGTATTACGATTAAATAAACTCAGCCCAATGTCTTGCTCAAGTTTTCGCAGCTGCTGGCTAATCGCCGAAACGGTCATATGCAGGTTTCGGGCTGCAATACTCATGCTACCGCTTTCAGCGACCTCAACAAAAATTTGTAGAGAGCGAAGTAGTTTCATGTTCATTGGTAAGTGTATCCTCATCGATACGAGTTAGTTGGTCTCGCGTTGCTTTATCAAATCCTTTTATGTCTTATAAATGTAATTCAATATGTAGAATTACACATCCTTGTTCAGCTTATGAAACTGCTACTAAACGTGTTTTATTCTTTTGAACACAAAGAAGTAGATTTTAAAACGTGATTTAGCGGCATTCACAGAACGCGGTTTGTTAGGGGCTTGTTTTACACTTTTTTATTATTTGTAAAATGCCGATATAACACTTTCTTTAACACCGAAAACTGGTACGTTAAGACTAAAATAGCGAAGAGCGAGCATGCTATCGCTCTCCACGGGCTCCACTAAAAATTAAATAAGAATGGTGATTATGAAACTTCGCGTTATTTCGCTTCTGCTGTGTATGTCATTTGTTGTAGTGATGTCAGGGTGTACTACGACTTCTACTAGCACTGCACCCCAATATGGCCCTGCTACTTTCACGGGCGATGAATTTACTGCAGTTGTTGTTGCATACGCGCCGGAAATGGAAGGTATTTTAGGTAGGATTGCATCTGATCCTGACGCACAAATCCATACCACTACCACAATTAAGGGCATTACTTACCGTATTGGCACCTATCATGACGAGCCTATACTGGTTTTCGCTACAGGGATGAGCATCGCGAACGCGGCAATGTCTACGCAGATGGCGCTCGATTACTTCCCTGTTAAGCAAGTAGTCTATATGGGCATTGCGGGCGCGGTGAACCCAAAATGGAATCCGGGCGATGTGATCGTGCCAGAGCGCTGGTACTACCATGACGAGAGTGTTTACACTAACGAAGACCCTGAAAATCCTGGTGAATACGTGTTGCCTGCGTATTACGAAAAATTTATGGAAGAGCAGCCAGCCCGTTTAGCGGCCGATCCTCATTACCCTAATTACAAGCCTTTTCACTTTATCCACCCAGACGAAGTGTTAATTGTGAAAGACGGCATGGATAAGCCACAAGATAAGCCTTATTTTACTGCCTCACCAAAGCTACTAGCCGCGGCGAAAACAGCAATGGCAGAAATGCCTGCTCAACGTATTTTGAATGAACGTGATGCCAAGCTGCATGTTGGCGGAAATGGGGTGACAGGTTCGGTGTTTATGGACAACCGAGAATATCGCAAATGGGTTAGGGATGTGTTCGCCGCTGAAGTCACCGAAATGGAATCAACTGCGATTGGCCAAGTATGCACAATTAACGATGTAGACTGGGTCATCATTCGTGCTATTAGTGATTTGGCTGGCGGTCAAGAAGGCGTTAATACGGAAAATTTATACGATAAAGAAGTATCTCGTGTCGGCGCTAACGTATTATTTGCTGTGCTAGACCAACTAGCCGAATAAATAAGAAGTCATAGCTAAGGCTTACATTTACCTATAAATATTTCAGCTCAATCTTATTGGTAAATATTAAGGGCGAGGCGAAAACGTTGTATATCAATAACGCCTGCCTCGCCTTTTTTATGCTTGCTGTTCACTGACTGGCTTCTGGTTAGCCTGTTAGCTAGCGAATAGTGCGCACCATGTTTATGGTGGTAGTCGCTAGTTTCACTTCCACAAGAAACACCACAAGAGCACATATTAGAAACATCATTGCCAGTATAAACAGTGAAATAACCGGCGTTTTCAAATCGACAAACCACAACGAACCCGCAAACAAAGCCACAATTACAGTACACACCATTAAGCCTGATGCTACGCAAAGGCCGATGGCCCAGTTAATCACTTTAACTCTGCGCCAAAGCACTTTTATTTCTCGCTTAGAACGGTCGACAATATGCGGGTCTGACAATGTATGTATTTGTCTTTCCGCTACTCTTACCCTGTCTGATATTCTGCCCAGGCGTGACGACATAACATTTAAAAAGCCTGCTATACCCGTAAGTAAAAATACGGGGGCTACTGCAAATTCAATAAGCTGAGATAGACTGGGTATTAAAGTATCCAAAAAAATTTCTCCGGTACGACATTACTGTAATGTATTCGTCTTTACATAGCGTATACGTAAGTTAGCGCATTCGCGAGCACTTGTGCTATGGGGTGAAGCCCTAGCATGCTCGCACTTGGAGGCATAAGCAGCGCGGCAACATATTTGTCCTCGAACTGTGCCTTATTTTATGCTCGAATACACCTACTTTACAGGTATGTTAATTTCTCCCCAATTCTATCGAAAGGATAAGCGATGAGCTCCACATTCAGGTTACTTTTGAATAGCCTTAGCACAGTAACTATCGTGGCTTTTTCTTCTGTGACCAACGCTCAAATGTCAGAAGAGCAACTGGCTCGAGTAGAGCAAGAAGAGCAAGAAGAACAAGTACAAGCGCCCCCCGAAGCAATAGATCGTGTGGTAACAACGGGAAGTAGAATTGCTAATTCCACCTCAAATTCGGGGTATGTGGTATCTAGTGTTTCAAGCGATGACATAAGCTTTGTGTCACCAAGCCATATACAAGAAGTGTTGAATTTTATTGCAGGCGCGGGTGTTCAGCGAGGAAATGGTCAGGAATATTTACCTGCACTACGATCGCCAGTGCTTACAGGGGCTGGGGCTTGCGGCGGTATACTGGCTGCTGAAGATAACATTCCTTTACGCGCAGCCGGTTTTTGTAATATTAACGAGCTGTTCGAAGCTCATGGTGAAATGGCTGAACGCATCGAAGTGTTAAAAGGCCCTGCTTCACCCCTTTATGGCTCCAACGCTATTCACGGCGTGATAAATGTTATTACCCCAGATGTTACCCAAGATACCGCCTTATATGGAATTGATTATGGCTCTTACGGCTATAGCAGACTGAAGTTAAGGCAAGGTAAAGACTTTGGTGATTCGGGTGTAGGTATAAACGCGAGTATTACCCGCGACGGTGGGTATCGAGACGAAGAAAGTGTGGATCAAGAAAAGGTTAACCTTCGCCATCGCTACGAAGTTGATAACCTAAAGGTAACCAATGGGCTGACGTACACGCATTTAGATCAAGAAACCGCCGGTTACATTACTGGCTTTGAAAGCTATAAAGATGAAGATATCGCTCAAGGTAACGAGAACCCTGAAGCCTTTCGAAAAGCGAAAAGTTTACGAGTGTGGAGCAAGGTAGATGTAGCATTAAGCGGCGCCAATGCACTGTCTATTACACCTTATTATCGCGACCAAAGCATGGAATTTCGCATGCATTTTTTACCCGGTACACCTCTTGAAGAAAACGAGCAAGAAGGCTTTGGTGTACTTTCCCAATATCATCATGTGGTGAACAATACGCTAAGTATTGATGCAGGATTAGACGCCGAATATACCCAAGGAAGCTTGATACAAGCCCAAGATAGCGAAACTGTGGGCTCAGCTTTCCTAGTGGAAACAGTGCCTGCTGGGCTTCATTATGACTACCAAGTAGACGCTACCCTTTATGCGCCATTTATTGCGCTAAATTGGCAGCAAGCAGCGTGGGCGGTTTCATTGGGTGGGCGGTATGAGTATATGGACTACGATTACACCAACAACATGATATCGGGTCGTACTCGTGAAGATGGTTCTGAATGTGGCTTTGGTGGCTGTCGATACGCAAGGCCCGAAAGTGGTACCAACGACTACAGTAACTTTAGCCCTAAACTCTCGGTGAGTTATCAAAGCAGCGAAACAACTCAGTGGTATGCGGGGCTATCTCGAGGTTACCGTGCCCCTCAGGCGACTGAGCTTTACAGACTTCAGCGCAGTCAACAAATTGCGGACTTAGACTCTGTCACCGCTACCAATGTAGAGCTTGGTGTAAAAGGGCAGCACCAAGCCTTTAGCTATGTGGTGTCGGTTTATAGCTTAACCAAAGACAATGTGATTTATCGAGATAGTGATTTTTTCAATGTCAGTAACGGCGAAACTTGGCATAGGGGCGTTGAGCTAACCCTTAACTATCAAATTAGCCAAGGGTTTGATGTCGCGTTTGCAGGAAGCTATGCCAAACATACGTATGAGCACAGTGAGCTTTTAGGCGAAGTCGATATAAAAGGCAACGATATTGATACCGCGCCAAACCTTACTTTTAATAGTCGCTTAGGCTATACCCTTACTAAAAATGCCAGAGCAGAAATTGAATGGCAACATGTTGATGAATACTACACCGATCCTGAAAATCTAAACGAATACGAGGGGCATGATCTATTAAACCTACGCGTATCTTGGGCAATTTCGTCTGAACTGTCTGTGTATGCAAGAGTGAATAACTTGCTCGATACCGCCTATGCTGAGCGGGCCGATTATACAACCTTTACCGCAGATAGGTACTTTCCAGGGCGGCCAAGAAGCGTAATGCTTAGCGTTAATTATCAGTATTAGTTAAAACCATTACCTTCACTGGTATAAAAAGCGGTAGCGTGGGTGTCACGGCTACCGCTTTTTTATTATTCTTTATCGTATGCCCTGTTCGAACCACCGCTTCAAACTTGCGAGGAAATAGGTTCAGGCGTACTGTTAAGCCTTCAACTTGCTGCGAATACCTTTAGTCGCGCCAGGTATATCATTTCAATAATCGTGGATTATGGAAGATGAGATACGTGGAATGATTAATTTATAGGTAAACCCATGCAAAAAATAGTTGTTGTCGGTGGTGGCGCTGGAGGTCTTGAACTCGTTAGCCGCTTAAGCCGCACCCTCGGGAGAAAGAACGAAGCAGAAATAACCCTAGTTGACAGAAGTCGCACGCACATTTGGAAGCCTTTGCTTCATGAAGTGGCTGCAGGCGTTATAGATAAGCACTCAGATGGCGTAGATTACGCTATTCATGCTGCTGCTCATCACTACCGCTTTCAGTTAGGGAGTATGTGTGCCATTGATGCAGAAACCAAAACTATAACCCTCGCGTCGTTATTCGACGATGAGGGCGTGTCGATATTACCCGAACGTAAAATACCCTACGATCAACTAGTATTGGCGATTGGCAGTGTCAGTAACGACTTCGGCACACCAGGTGTTGCGCAAAATTGTTACTTTCTCGACTCCCTCTTACAGGCCGAACGCTTTCACAGAGGTCTGTTAAATCAGCTTATTCGAATTAATCAGCAGGAAGATGAAAATAGCTTTATTAAAGTGGCTATTGTGGGGGCAGGTGCCACGGGCACAGAGTTAGCCGCTCAGCTTCATCATGTCGCTAACTTATCGAAAACCTACGGCATGCCGGGTATGTCGGCATCCCGTTTAAAAATTACTATAGTAGAAGCCGGTGAGCGAATACTGCCCGCATTGCCAGAGCGTATTGCTAATTCAGCCCGTAAGGCGTTGCATAAACTTGGTGTGGATATTAAAGAAAGTACTATGGTGGCTGAGGCTGATGAAAATGGGCTTATTACCAAAGACGGCAGCCGTGTTGATGCTGATTTGATGGTGTGGGCGGCAGGGGTGAAGGCGCCGGATTTTGTGACCGAAATGGGCATTTTCGAGACTAATCGTGCAAACCAAATTCTTGTTAATGAGCACTTACAAAGTACCGGCGACAGCAATATTTGGGTCATTGGCGATTGCTGTGGTTTCAAGCAAGAAAATGGCAAGTGGGTGCCGCCAAGAGCGCAGTCTGCACATCAAATGGCAAATACCGCAGCAGACAACATTACTGCATTGCAGCGGGGTAAAGCGCTAAAAGGTTATGTGTATAAAGACTATGGATCGCTCGTACATTTAAGTAACTACAGCACAGTAGGAAGCTTAATGGGCTCGCTCTCAAATTCAAGCATGTTTATTGAAGGGCGCTTAGCGAAGATAGTTTATATTTCTTTGTACAACATGCATCAATTTGCCGTGCACGGAAAGCTTAGAGGGGCACTTAAGTTGCTGCTTAAGAAACTAAGTTATGCAATTAGTCCTAAGCTGAAATTACACTAAAGCCGGCGTACTAAACAATATCTAGTTGTTGATGAACGGTATTATATTTAGCTAACTGAGAGTTGGCCATGTAAGTAGTATGCTTAGCGCGACCCTAGGTGAAACAGTACAAGTAAACATAAAGCCCGCATTAGCGGGCTTTATTGTTGTTAAACAGTGGGGCCTACTGTTTAACACCTTCAACGTGAAGAGAAAGCTCAACGTTTTGTGATGCCGGACCTAAGCTATCGTTAATGCCATAGTCTTTAAGCGCAATGGTAGTTGTGCCAGAAAAACCAGCGCGGTAGCCACCCCATGGATCTTTACCCTCACCTACTTTTTTAGCTTCTATCGTGACAGGGTTGGTAACACCGTGCAGCGTGAGGTTGCCGGTAATATCTAGCAAACCATTTCCTTTGTCAGTCACTTTGGTGCTGACAAACGTGGTTTTCGGAAATTCTTTGGCACTTAAAAAGTCTTTGCTTCTTAGGTGTTTGTCACGCTCTGAATGGTTTGAATCTAGGCTGCCAGTGTCGATAGTAACTGACACAGAAGCTGCGCTCGGGCTTTTCTCATCGTAGCTAAAAGTGCCTTTAAAGTCGTTAAAGCGACCAGTGAGCCATGAGTAACCTAAATGCTGGATTTTAAAGTTGACCGATGCATGGGCATCTTTCGAATCAATGACATAGTCTGCTGCATTCGCAGTGCTTAATGAAAGCGCAGTCACTAGCGCAAATGTTAACTTCTTCATGAAAATTTCCTTAAATTATTAAGTGAGTGAAGCCGTAACATCTGCTTCAAAGTGGCATCTTTATCAACAACATGGTGCTTCAAGGCGGCTAGCCCATGCAACGAAGCCAGTACAATCAGTGTCCACGCAAGATAAAAGTGTACCTCACCGGCTAGGTCTTCTTGATGTTCAATAAACTCACCTAGCCCAGGAACCGCAAACCAACTAAACACCTCTATGGCTCTGCCGTCGGCAGTTGAGATTAGGTATCCAGAAGTGAAAAGTGCTAGCAGCACAAGGTAAAGCGCACTATGCCCCGCCTTACTTGCCAACTGTTCAACCTTACTGCCAAAAGCAAGAGGACGTTTAGTGAATATTCGGGTAAAAAGCCGCGTTAAGGTAATGGCTAACAACAGCAAGCCTACACTCTTGTGCCAGTGAGGCGCCGTTTTGTACCATTCGCTGTAGTAGGTTAAATCTGTCATCCACAACCCAGAGGAAAACATACCTATAACCACCAGTAAGGTCAGCCAGTGAACTAGGATTAGCCAAATAGGCCAACGTTGTTTCATAAATGAAAGGGTCAGTAAAACCACTCGTAAATCTAGTCTACTGAAACAAATAAGCCGCGAATATTACAAAGGTACTTATAGAGCGTTCTATTTATTAGAATGAATTGGCGGAGAAATATGTATTTAATTTTAGGAATTAGATAATAAGCGATAAATTGTCTAAAAATTGAGGCGGAGCTACGTAGATCTCCAATAAAAAAGTCATATAGTATAGATAAGGGTTGGCAAACCCGTTTCTAATCTCATTGGAGTTTTTCTTTTGAATTTACTGTTGTTGCTTTTAACAATGTCATTTTTGGTACCTGAGAACGGTGCTAGCAGTGCGTTGGGCGAAGAGATAACACAAGTATCAAAAGAAATTAGTATCCAATATGCTGCATCCGAAAGCCAAGAGCAGGCAAGTGATAAAGATGAGCTTGACGATGGAGCCTACTTCCTTAGCACGTTATGGGCGAGCACGACGGTTCCCAACACTCGCTCTTTTTCCTATAGCCTTTCAAGTAATGCAGGCTATGCAGCACATCTTATTCGCGCTCCACCCCGCCTTAGTTAAACAATAAATATTCGTTCATTTATTTAATTTGTTAACTATTTCTAAGGGGAAGGTAATGCATACCTTACAACTTCATAAAACCGATGCCGCCGATCGTTTAGCTTGGCCTGTCATTGAAAATAAAGTATCTATCACATCGCCTGCAATGGCCGTGTTTACCGACTTTAAACAATATATGCCGCATGTTATTGATGAAACTGCACCTGCGACAAGAGTCGAAAGAATTATGCGTCAAGCACATGTTCGTATGATGCTGGTGGTAGATGCAAACAATGCATTTATAGGCATCATTACGTCTGAAGACGTGTGCGAGCAGCATATTGTACAAAGAATTGCTGAGTTAAAAGTGCCTAGAGATGGGTTAGTGGTTCGCGACTTCATGCAAACGAAAACGTCATTAATGTCATTCGACTACACGGAATTGACAAAATCGTCAGTAGGGGATGTGGTAGAAACGCTTAAAGACTATGGGCAGCACCATTGCCTAGTACTAGATAGAGACTCTCACGAAGTGCGCGGCGTTATTAGTGTCAGCGATATTGCACGTGAATTAAGAGCCCCTCTTGATGTTCAAGATAAGCCAACGTTCTCACAGCTAATTCGAGTATTGGCTGCGTAACCTATTCCATAGTACTACTGTGGCAGAGACTTTCAACTCTGCTAGTTACCGCTTCCGGTAGACCAATATTGAATCGAGCCCTTAACCTTGTTAAGGGCTCGACTGATTTCAATGTTTCGAATTGTTGGCTATAGTTTTATTGTGTTCTATTGAAGTGCAGGGAACTATGAAAACAGTACATGGCTCATTTGTTGTTACGCGGTGCGGTAACGTAATGCTTACTCAAGCTTACGGTCCTTGGAATAGAGAGTGTGTTGACAGCTTAGTCCTTGATTATCGCCAAAAGTCTATTGATATGCATGGTAGTAAGTGGGGGGATATAGTGGTTCTTGAAGGCGAATCTTTACTCATTCCTGATGCTGAGAGCCTTCTGACTGAACGTTTATCAGCAGTACATCATCTTGGGTTAAGTCATTTAGCGTTAGTGCTTGAATCATCATTGGTCAAATCAACCACTAGAAATCAACTTGAAGTGGTATACCGTCAAACCGGCGTAGACTTTTCTTTCTTTGAAACGTATGAAGAAGCAAGGACGTGGTTAATTCATCAAGGTTACACCCTTGATGAAGTAGAAGAGCGCACACATTTTGCAAAAGCCAAGCAACACTGTCAGTAATTATATAAAGCTCTGCAAGTTGGAATGATTCTCGCAACTTCTTCGATAACTAAGATGTTTTACGCGACAGTAATCGAGGCCAAACTATGATCCATAGCACCTATCCACCTAGTGTAGTTATCAAAGCTTTCACATGGGCATACCAAGAAGTTGGCTTGAATCAAGCCGAGGCTGCTGATTTACTTGGTATTTCTGAATCGTCCCTATCACAAACTACCTTGCTTGGATTCGAACACGGCACCACCGAGTACCGGAAACAGCTTTCTTTCATCCGTATGTATCATTTACTCATTGCGTTGTCAGAAGGGGACAGTGAAGCCATGCAGTTATGGTTTCAACAATACCAAAGCGCAATTGCAACCACGCCTAAAGATTTATGTTTTACCTCAGATGGCATTGAAAAAGTGACGGATTACTTACGAGAGCTAAAACAGACGGTGGAATTAAATCCTAGCTTCTCGCATTTATCACGTACTAATACCAATTCGACTGCGCGAGCAATGACGCACTAATCGTGATTGCAACGTACAGGTAGCGTGTATATAACCTCGCAAAATCTTTGCAGACCTCAATTTGTAGCTGTAACCAGAATTTATTCGCTTAATTTAACATCTAACGAGGCACTAGCGTCTACAGTAGTTTCATTGGTTACCGCCGTACTAACACCGCTCACTTGATTAATAAAGTGGAAACAGGCATCAGGCTGAGTGTTAATAATCATATGCCCAGCCCCAGAGATTGTTTGAGTAATGCTGTCAGGAATCGATTCAACAATAAATGACATATGGGTGTCTGGAGATAGGATAGGATCTGACTCACCAAATAGTACTCCCATAGGGCATGAAATGGATTCATATAGCCTAAATTGTTGATAGAGACTTTCTATTGACCCAACCATATCACTGCTGGCTTGATAAAAGCTCTGTGAATGCAATGCCAATGCGCCACCGCATTCATTAGCAAAGTTAGACGGTACTCGCTCGGGAGAAAATACTTGAGCAATATGTTTTTTTCCAATAAATACTCGTAGCGGCGTGGCTATTGTGCGACTAACGAAGTAACGCAAACCTTGGTAGGGAATGTACAACATTGATAGTGGACCTGGCCCTTTAGTAAGTGGAACGGTTAACGGGCAAAGTAGTGATACGGATTTAATTTTTTCAGGTGCATCGATTGCTAGTCGCAATGCAATTGCACCACCCATCGAATGACCCGCAACATGGGCTTGGTTTAGGCCTAACTGTGTCATCCAATCCAAAATAGCGGCGCTTTGTACATTGAAGTTAGCTGACGTACTGCGAGAGCGAGTAGAAAAGCCATTACCGGGCCGGTCGATACTGTAAACCGTATAATACTTAGCTAACTGCTGCGCTAAGTCAGAGAAGTTAAGTGCATTACCCGAAAGGCCATGAATGAGGATAAGTGCAGGCCCGTCACCTTGTTTGATGTAATGAAACTCTTCTTGCTGTACGTTTAAAAATTGGCCTGGTGGTCGAATGCCATTTTCAATTTTTTTATCGATGTGTTGCGTGAAAAACCACGCGGCTAATAGCAGACAAAATATAATCGTGACAACAATATAAATGATTAACACAATGTGTTTCCTTTATTAGTGTAATTGATAAACTAATGAGAAATAGACAAACAGTCAATGTGCGCCTTACTAACGTAACCATGCACTTACTGCCTAATTACTGATAGGAATAGAGCACTACCCTTTAGATATGATTACAATTACTCCAACTATAACGCTAGAAGATAGCGATATTGAGATGCAAGCCATCAGAGCGCAGGGCGCTGGTGGGCAAAATGTAAATAAGGTGAGCAGCGCAATTCATTTGCGTCTGGATATACCTGCATCTTCGTTGACGCAAGAAGTGAAAGATACACTGCTGAATACCAAAGACAGTCGTATTTCGAATGAAGGTGTTTTTGTTTTAAAAGCGCAAAACTCTCGTACCCAAGAGCAAAATCGAGAAGATGCCATTGTGCGTTTGAAGGCATGGATAAAGAGTGCCACTAAAAAGCAAAAGCCAAGGAGAGCAACGCGCATGAGTCGAGCTGTAAAAGCACGACGTGGCGAGGCTAAAAAGCAGCAAAGCGTGAGAAAGAGTTTACGGAAAAAAGTGGATATTTAACGCGCTTTAACCTAAAGTATAACGCTTCAGCAAAGTCGTTTTGTAAAATGAATGGAACATTCTAAGTATTAATGAGTTAAGTACGAAAAGATACGATTTAGGAATACGTTTTACGCTTGAGCTGTACTAGATATTAGGGAACGCCTCCAATGACACGGTCTGACATTATACCCATGGTACTTTTCGCTGCCATCGTTGTATCGCTTGGGATCAATACACCACAAGCGGCCAACGAAATAATTGCGAAACTCTTCGGTAAATCTATTTCAAATAGTGAATTACAGCCTACGCAAAGTGATGTAGACCGCTTTCAAGCTATTCTTAGTGATAAGTCAGAAGTTGAAATTCGTAAACTGCTAGCACAGCGTGCTTTAGGCAGTAAAATTAGTGAATCTGTTATTGCAGACTTTGCTGATGAAAATGATATTGAGCCTACAAAAAGCGAAGTTGAATCTGCCTACTCGGTGATTAAAACTTGGACGGTAGAGTTAAGCCGTAACTCTGAATACTCAGACGAAGAAGTAGAACGTTATCGCTTAGCAATGGCAGAAGGCATGGCGAAAAGCTGGAAAGTGTCTAAATCATTGTATGAAACCTTTGGCGGAGATGTTGTATTCCAGCAGAGCAACCCGCTTACCCCTGTTGGCGCTTACAAAGATTTATTTGAGCAATATCGTGAGCAAGGAGAGTTTGTTATTTACGATCCTGTGTTTAAAGCGGCTTTTTGGGAGTCGGTAAGAATGCGCTACTCAAATGTACTTCCACAAGAAGATATCGATTATTCATCGCCGTGGTGGGAAGCTGGATTAAACGCCTCAGGCGGATAAAACCATGTACATTATTATACGAAACACCCCGCTTTATGCGGGGTGTTTTTGTTTGTGAATAAAGTTTTTTTAAATATTAGGGAATAAAACACAAAGTTCATTCGTTATCTAAGTGACTCTTATGAAAAACAATATGAAAACAGGAAATATACGAATGAACAAACTACATACCGCTTTAATTGTTGCGCTAGGTCTTACTTCTAACATCGCATTGGCTCAAACGATGAGTGCGTCTGTTTCGGTTTCAAATAGCACGCAAGCGTCAACTGACATATCAAATGACGATGCGAGTGCTAGCCAATCATTTTCCACCCAGTCGTTTTCCACAGAAACTTCGGCATCTGCTAGCCTAAATGCACAGTCAAGTACGGCTGGAAGCGCTGCTTTTAACTTGAACGCTGATTCGAATGCTGACTCGGAAACCGCAAGTACAGAGGAGCCTGATTCTTCAGCAACAGATGAAACCCAAAATGACACCTCAGAAGGACTCGACTCCGCAAACAGTGAAGTACTTACTCAACTTTCCAGTGTACCAAGTACGTTAACAGGCAGCCTTACTGCAACTCAAGCATTGGCGGCTGACGCAACAAACGTGATAGATGCCACAGCATCAACAGCGACAGATTCACTATCAAACGTAGTAGATAACACGGTGAGCAATACGGTAGCGCAAGCGGCTGATGTAAGTGCCTTAGTTTCTTCAACATTAACACAATCAGTGGAGACTGTAGCTCAGTCGCAAGTTGAAGAGAGTGTGGCTAGCCAAGTTTCTGGCCAGGTCAGTGGCCAAATTAGCGGTCAAATTGAGAGCACGGTATCGACCACCGTTGAAGACACCGTAAACGGAAGTATTACAAGCCTTCTTACTCAGTAGCTTTGCTATTTAGTCCTTTACGTTATCTGGCGCCACCTTTGAATATAATTATGAAGAGGTGGCGCTAAACCATGCCCTTATTTACGGTGCAAGTACTCGAATTAGTAGGAAATTTGCATGAGCCTAAACCCTAACCCTAACCCTAACCCTAACCCTAACCCTAACCCTAACCCTAACCCTGACGTCATTACACCACCACTAAGCCTATCGAGCTTATCTATTGCCATAGCAACTTTAACGATAAGTTTAGCGTGTGGTATTGCTGTGGCGAGTGAGTCAGAAAAAAACACATCAACTGACAACAGCCAAATGATAAACGTTACTGGCGACGCCTATATTGGTGCTCACCACGATTCAAATGTGAATGTGAGTGAACTTGATACCAATACCGACACATCAGATTCTGCGGTTAAAGCGAACGCTAAACTGAAAGTAGCAATAACACCTGTCGAAAAGTGGCAATTCACAGCGTCAATCCAGCATAGTGAGACCCGTTATAACGAACTGTCTGAATTTGACCTAGCCATTACTACTTTAGCAGGCGAAGCAAGCTACCAATTGCCTTGGGCAAAAGTAGGCCTTCATCACTACAATGCGAGTGCTGACCTTGATAGCAATGCTTTTCTGACTTATCAACAAACTGGTGTATCTCTGTCTAATAGTGCCTTTTCGCAAGGTTATTGGCGTATAAGCGTGGATGCTATCGACAAGGCTTTTGATAATGTCCCCGAACGTGATGCTGATGCATTAGCTGGCCGTATTGATGGCTTTTGGTTTTTCACTAATCAAAGTTTTGTACAAGTAGGGCTAAAATATCAAAACGAAGATGCGCTCGACCAAGCGTTCGACTATGACAGTTATGGCTTAGATGTTAGCTATACTTACCCCACTCATTTCTTAGGTAAAGCGCTAGATTTAAAGCTAGGTTATGAGATGGAAGACAGGCGCTATGGAAGCGGTAGTCAGAGTAATTCGTCAGCGAGCTCAGGCGGAATTTTTAATGATGAATTTGATCAACAACAAAACAGCAGGAGAGACGATGATCGCCACGTGGTAAAAGCTAGCTTAGAATATGCGGCTCTAGAGAACATGGATATCATCATCAGCGCCCAGTATAAAGACTACGGATCAACGCTAGCCTCGGCGGATTATCAAGAAACGCTTGGGGAAGTGGGAGTTAAATTTCATTTTTGATATCGCTTTCAAAGAATACCCACTCCAAATACTGAGTCTCGCCCTGGTGCGCCAGCATCTATAGCCTGGTCGCGTAACGCGACTATGGTTTGCTCTTGGTTTTTAGTTGCGCGGAATAAACACGCATAGCGGGCAGAAATCAGCGGAGTCGCCATTGATGTGCCCGTTTCTCGGGTTAATGTGCCGTCTGGGTGTGCGGTCTCTACAGACACTCCTTGCGCAGCAAAATCAACATGACTTCCTTGATTGGCCCATCGATAGATAGCAAGATTAGCGTCTACTGCTGTGACCGCTATGGTCGATGGATACGCCGCTGGGTAAAGCGGAGGAGATGCTGGTCCTTCATTTCCAACCGCAGCAATAATTTGTACCCCTTGCTCACTTACTTTTTCAATTATCTTAGCAAGCACCGGATTCTCTGGCCCCGCTAAACTCATATTAATCACATCTACGTGATTCGCCAACAGGTAGTTAAGGCCGTCAATAAGTGATAATAAGGTAGCGCCCTGACTAACGCTGTTTCGCGTATAAAAAACGCTAGCATTATAAAGCTGGCTCCCTGAGTGCATGTTATTCGCTAATAAGCTCGCGACTGACGTGCCGTGTACTTGGGTAGCGGGTAAATTTTGGGGAAGAAACGATTGCTGCTCAATGTTCACATGTTCCAACCTAGGGTGATTCTGTGCCACTTCGGTATCAACCATGCCAATACGTACCGGTACTTGGCAAACTTGCTTGTTCTTAGTATTGCTGATGGCTTCGCCCGAGTCCACGTTAGAACCTAAACCCGTACCTTCGCCCAAATTTTGGCCGGTAGCGCTATTTGTGTTTCCGTTTAAATCTGGGTTCGTACTTTTGGCTTTTCCACTTTCTTTGTTCTCACCTTCAACGCCTTGGGCCAAATAAATATGGTTTCGACCCACTTGTGCTTTAAGGGCTTCAGGTAAACTGTTCCCTATTTGAGACAGTTCATCAAGGCTAGTAGTAACCTTTAAACGATAAATCCATTGGTCGATAGCGGGCAAATAATGGGATGACTTAATGGTAATATCGGGGTGGGCAAAGTAATTGATGTCTGCTTCGTTTCCGACAAACAGCCATTCCCTCTCAACCGCTAAAAAACCATCGGGGGTTTCTACTTCTTTCAGGATCAGGTTGCCAGACGAAGCGTTGAGGCTAAGCGGCGAGGGCACAGAGAACTGAGGTGCTGGTATGCTTGATAAAGTATTAAGTGTACCTTCAACACCTTGATTTACCGTAGTTTCAAGAACATCTCGAATTGTGTCTACTTCAGCGGGAATTCTTTCGATAACGGGAGTAACCGGTTCTAAAATTTGTTGAGGAATTCGTAATTGCGCATACACGTGAGTGCTAATAGAAGCACCTGATGTAACCAGTGCACCGTATAATATGAACCGAGAAACAGACTTACTTTTCACACCTTTACCTCTCATTGTTAAATCGATACCCACTTAGCTATACCTCAGTAACAACCTCAAAAGCTACCTTAAGATCTACTTTAAGAGTTAGCTACAAGGCCACATACAAAAGCACCAATAAAGCTGGCATAAAACGTGCCCTTACCGATGGATTAGCCTTTTCTTGTATTTAGTTAACGTTTGTTGGTGAAAAAAATTCCATTTAAATGGGAATAAATCGCGGCACTAAACGTTAACTAGGTATAGAACGTGATTTCATAGGAAGTTGTATGAAAGAAGAAGTAACTGAACTAGTTCCATCGTTGAGAAAATTTGCGTTTTCACTAACCGGCAATATACATGATGCTGATGATTTACTGCAAAACACGATTGAAAAGTTGTTAACTAAAACCTTGCCACAAGATGCAACATTAATGGCATGGGCTTTTCGAGTATGCCGCAATCTTTGGATTGATGAGTATCGTGCCCAGAAAGTTAAAGCAAACGCCGCCGCGTCTCCAGAATTACAGGCCCACGATGAGGTGCATTTAGATGAGGCGCTATCAGGGGGCATTACGCTAAAACAGGTGAGTAAAGCCATGGGTAAGCTCCCTCCAGAGCAAAGAGAGACGTTGTCGCTTATTGCTATTCAGGGAATGAGCTATTCAGATGCTTCAGAAGTGCTAGAAGTCCCTGCGGGGACTATTATGAGTAGGTTAGCTAGGGCAAGAAGTAAATTGAGTACTACGCTAAATCCACAAGAGGAGGTGGCGCTATGACAGTATCTGATGACATGCTCTCAGCATTCTTAGACGCAGAGCTTAGCGATGAAGATATGGAGTATGTGCGAACGGCTATTGCCAATGATCTCGCACTATCGGACCGGTTAGCGTCGTTAGCACAGGTGGATATGATGGTGAAAGCGTCTGCCGATGTGGCGACGCAAAAGCCATTACCTAGCAGCCTAGTGTCAATGCTTGCAGATGATGATACTTCTGGTGCTTATAATGATAATCAGCAATTCGATGCTGATGGTGCAAGCCTAAGCTCTGCAGGTATAAGCTCTTTAGAATCAAGCGCTTTAAGTTCTGACAATATGGAAAGCAACAGCGTTAATTCAGCTGCCGCATCTAACGTTACTCCGTTAAATTGGAAGAAAAGTCAGTCTAAAGGTGCAGGTAAATGGAAAGCGCCACTTTCACTGGCTGCTGGGGTAGCCTTAGTGGCAGGATTAACCTTGATGCAATCAGAGCAAACGGTACCTGTGGGTTCATCATCAAGTTTAACCGCGTCCAATAATCACTGGGCTAATGTGTCGAATGCACTCGATCATAATTTGGCGGGTGAGGCATTGGTAACTGTCACCGGCATGGAAATAGTGCCGCAATTGTCATTTATTAATGATCAAACACAGCTGTGTAGGCAAGCACAGATAGAAAGTGCTGACGGGCTCAATGTAATGATTGCGTGTAAAAATGAACAAGGAATTTGGCAGCTTCACGCCAGTAAACTAATGACGGTAGGCAGGGATAAAAGCGAATACCAAACTGCCAGTGCCAACAAAGCTTTAGATGAAGAAATAGACTTACTAATGGTCTCGACCCCATTAAATAGAGAACAAGAACAGCAAGCTATAGATCGTGGATGGCAGTCTGATACTGCCAAAGGAGTAATAAATGAAAACTAAGTATTTAGCGTTTTTATCATTTGTAGTGGTAGTCATCATGTCGGGCTGTGCAAGCCAGCCTGATTATCGACAGGCGTCTAATGGCGGCTTTGGGTATACCGAAAGTAAATTAAGCGATACGCAGTACCGCGTACATTTTAAAGCGAGAGGGACAGATAAGAGCAAAGCCATGGATTACGCTATGTATCGCTCTGCAGAATTAACTCTTCTGAAGGGGTACGATTGGTTTGTCGTTACTGATCGCGAAACTATGGTGGACAAAGAACGTGTACAAGCTTCTCCGCAAGTGGGCTTTGGTCAACGCTATGCAACGGTGACTGAATGTGGCGTTATTACTTGTAGAACGACTTCTCACCCCACTTCGCAATTTGAATCGGGTATCTTTGTCGGCGGGTCGCAAAAAAGTGAAATCGAGAGCATTTTAAATATTGAGATGGGGAAGGGGACTCGACCTACTTCTGCCACCAGTTTTGATGCAAGAGAATTAAGCAGTAACCTTAAACCAGATACAGAATCTTAATTGTTTTCACCGAGAACGAAAATAGCCCCTAAATAGGGGCTATTTTTATGAAACTTAAAAAGTGTAAGCCTTAGTTGAAATGCTTATCTACTTCTTTCTCGGCATCTTCGCGGCTTTTGCCGTAGGCTTGCTGAATCTTGCCGACAAGTTCTTCACGACGACCATCAATTACGTCTAGGTCATCATCGGTAAGCTTACCCCATTGCTGTTGTACCTTACCTTTCATTTCTTTCCAGTTGCCTTCAATACGATCATTGTTCATATGTTGCTCCTTAAAAAAGAATAACCGAATGGTTATTGTGAACTACACATATTAAGTAGCAATACCCATTCCAAATATTAAAATATTGATTTTTAGGGGATTATTTTGATTGAGTCAACGGGGCTAGAGGCAAGGCCCTGCATTATTTACAGAGCGCTGAAAGTCATACATGGTCGAAAAGGGAAGGGTGAGAACCAGTAAACTAAGCAATTTGTTGAGCGAAAGCCTCTACATCCTGTCGCTTATCGATTTTGTGTTGGTCTTCACTACGCCCTTCACGCCAGTAGCTACTAATGTAAACTTGGCCATGAGGCACTTGCTTGTCATCTTTCAGCCACGAACGTATCTTCCGCATTTGAGAAAACTCACAGGCAACCCATGCCGCAGGTGTACCTTGCTGCCAATCAATTCGTTTTATAGCGTCAGAAAGTGATGATTCACCTTTGGGTACCCAGTGAATAGAGACCTTGCTAGGCTTTTCTAGGCTAATTGCATCGGCTTCATGCTCAATAGCAATAACCGCAACGCCTCTAGCATCGCTGGGAAGCGCTTTAAGGTAGTTGCGAATACTAGGTAGGGCAGTCATGTCACCTGCAAACAATACCCAGTCATAGTTTTCTGCCAGCGATTTACTGCTGCCAGGGCCTGCTATCGTCAGCTTGTCCCCTTCTTTGGCGCTAAGAGCCCATGCGGCAGCAGGGCCAGTTACCCCTTCTTTCACATGAACAACCATATCAATAGTCATCTGTGCTTTCTGCGCATCAAAACTATTAATTGTGTAAGTTCGCATAGCGACAGGCTTATCTTTGTTCGGTTTTACAACCGGGTCGCCATTTAAATCAAAAAGCAGTTTAATGTATGCACCAGGACAAGTTTCTGGAAAACCTTCTAGTGAAGGGCCGCTAAGAACAATACGCTGCATGTTTGGTGTAATACGAAAAGACTCAACAACTTCGACAACACGAGGAGCGGGTTTAGACATGAAATTCTCCAAATTGGATAGTGAAAATATTCTATTTGATAATAGTTCTCATTTCCATTTCTAAGAGTGGGATGAAAAGGGGCTTATAATTCTGGTTTTTAGAAAAGTAGGTATTAAAAAGAAGGGCCGTAGGTTTATTATAGGCAAAAAGAAAGGGGCTATAGAGCCCCTTAAGAAAAACACAACATAACTTGGAAAACACATTTACACTTCACAAAGCCAACACACTAAATGACTCCATGTATTAGTAAGAGCAGCGGAATTAAGAAAAGTTCAGCAAAATATAAAAATAAATGAAAACTTTTTTGAAAGGGTGTTTTACGTGGCCGCTAAGCTAGAAAATATTAAGTAACAGACAAAAAAATGCCCGCCAAAGGCGGGCTAAAATCAGAGGTATATAAAAGGCCGGGATGGGCCTTAGAGGGGAGAGGTATGCTGTCGGGTGACAGCACACTAATAATATCGATGACATTATTAGTGTTCCTCGATATGACCATTGCTGAAGGCACAAAGCCAATTCAACAGAGTCAAATAGGTTACAATCCTTTGTTGCACATGGACATCAATGTCTGTGCCAGCGATGTGGGTATCTAGAAGTGATTGCACATTAAGCACTTTCACTATCTTTGCATCCCGCAAGTTTTAACGACTTAATCTAAGTCACCATCACAAACATCTGGCTCAACAACAGATAATCGGTTATTTACGTCTACTACTTCCTAAAGCAAATCAACCAATTCCATGGTAATTGCTTTGTCGACATCAGTGTCAACCTTACTCGTCGTAATGACGCATCCATTTTCAACATCCGTGTTGGCGTTAAACGTATTCAACTATCCGATAAACAACAGGGCGACTTCAGCTTTGCTATCAATCCATTTTCCTTGGCCGACGAATATCCATTTACATCCAATGTTGTCAGCCAGCGCAGGTGAAGTCAGTTATCATGGTTACCATCTTGGTAACGGTATGCCTTCCTAGCATCATGTTCACACCGTCGTTATCCGTTAGTCTAATTAATGCCATTCTTGTGCCAAACTTGATATCCAGCTTTGAATTAATTTAAGTTGTTGATTTATATAATTTTTAATTTTTCTTTGTTAGTTTTTAGGCGATGCGGTGTGCTCCTTACAAAGACCTATGGGAAATTTTTTCCCACTAGTGTGTCGTTTCTTACCTACACAAAAATCATACAGATTTCTGCATGTTATCTTCAAAGATTAGGCATGAGTTAGCTGTGGGAGGTAGGTGAGAGGGCGTTGTGGTACAAACGCCCCACTTCAGCTAGGCAGCCGAAGCAAAAGAGGCGTAAGTAGATGTGGTACAACTATATGCGGCATAAGTGTACGGGGTGAAATTTACGTAAGAAGTACTTAAATTCAGTTTGAGTTACCAAGAACCATACATAGGATTAGGCAAAATAAACAAGCTGGTTCCTACTTCAGGCAATATCGCCGGTAGATAAGCATCTTCTTGGGTTACACCTTGAAAATCTTCAATGTTATCGCCTATTTGCATAACGATATTATGTGGCTTGCTCCAACTTTTATCTGCAGCATCATTCGTTATAGAGCAGTCTGATGAGCCTTGTTTTACTGCATTACGGCGACGGTCTTTATCGTTCACAATGTATTTATGATCAACGGCATCTTTATCGGCAGGCAATCTACCCATAATGCAGGTGTTACTTGGCGTAAGTGGTAAACCCATGGCAAGTAGGTTATTCCAAGTATGGCTGTCTAAAGCTTTATCACGGTTAGTAATTAGCGCAATTTTTCCGCCTCTTTCAACCACTGTTGCTAAGAATTTATCAACGCCAGGTACCAAAGTGGCTTCTTCGCGTTTTATCCAGTCATTCCAGCTATCGCTTGAATAACCTAAACCTTTCGACTCGCGCTCTTCTTGATAAAGGCTGTTATCAAGCACAGTCTCATCTACATCTAACACGATCACGGCCGGAGTCTGCTGGTTTTCAAAGGTCGCAGGCAACGCAGCAGTAGCTTGTTTGTAAACATACGCACTAAGAAGCGGGTATTCTTTACTTTGACGTTGATACTTTACCGAGTTCGATAAAGAAAATGATGCTTCAGGCATTGCTGTATCTTCGGTGGTTTCAACCTGCTGGGTAGTAACACATGCTGATAGCGCGCTAAGGGCCAAACAAGACATTGCAATTGGTCGCAATGCAGTCTTAAAAGAAGTCGAAGCAGTGGTAAACATGTTTATAGTCCTTGCTTGGCGATAACAGTTTGTATTCGCCAATGAAAATTTTGATGCGTTACTTTGACATAAAACCTGCCGGCTTCAAAATAAAGGTAACTTGCCCGAGCTTCACTTTGTCGTATTGCTGGCATAAATAGCCCCGTTTAAGGCAATCGAACCGAGACCGAGCAACTGTCCAGCCCCTGAAGCCAAGCATTTAAAACCCAGTATTTAAAACCCAGTAGCTAGACCAAGTACCAGGCCTAAGGTTTCTGCAAAGGCTCAGGCAAAGTCGAGTAAGTCGGTGCCAAAGAAATTATCGATAATGCAACGCCACTCACCGCTGTCGTTTCGTTGCATCACATATACGGCTCGTTTTCCGTCGCAAGGTAAGGCATGAGGAGCGGCTTTGGGCACAAGGTAAAGTTTAGCGATGACTAACGCCACATCGCCGGCTTCAATCACAATTTCATCTCCAGTGGTAACGATATGCTCTGGCATGTATTTATGTTGAAAGGTTTGCAACGCACTAACACAATCGTGTTGAGTGGTGCCTTTTAGTGGTGTGGATACCACCTTGGCGTTATCGCCATAGCAGGCACTAACCGAGGCAGGATCGTTGTCGTTTACCGCGTTATGCAAACGGGCTAATAACTGAGTGATGTTGTTCATGGCTGTCGTCTCGTTTGTTTTTACCGCGAAGACAGACTTAACAAAAACCCGCCTTGGCGGCGGGTTTTAGTGATGTTTTACGTACGCACTAACTTTCCCGCCAATTATTAATAATAATAGCGAGGAGGATAATTGCGTTTAACGCCAAACCTTGGCGCGGTGCTGAAAACAGCAATGTGCGTAATGTCATACCCGCAGTATTTAATTTGCCGAATAAAAAGTCAACGACTTTGTTTTACTACACTGGTTAGTGAGGGCGAAGAGCCTGCTTCATGACACGCCGTAAACCCATCCATGGGGGCTCCGCTGCCGCATCCTTGCGGCAGAGGGTCATGAAGCAGGCTCTTCACCTACCCTCAGAAATTTTGTTTAGCAGCATGCACCGCCACAGCATCCATGCTGTGGAGGGTTCCTATTGCCCTAGCACACCATCTATAACGAGTTCGTACTATAACCATTAATGAGGGCTCCGCTGCCGCATCCTTGCGGCAGAGGGTCATGAAGCAGACGCTTCACCCACCCTCAGAAATTTTGTTTAGCAGCATGCACCGCCACAGCATCCATGCTGTGGAGGGTTCCTATTGCCCTAGCACAC
>NZ_JAUOQH010000050.1 GCF_030547075.1 Alteromonas sp. 1_MG-2023
TGAGATTTACCGCTTCCGCTTGTACCGATGACATTGATTCTTTTCATTGTGATGAAGCCTGACAGGCACTTAACTTTAAGCTAAGGGGCGCAGATGCGTGGGGCATAATGGCGAAGCCGCCCCGCGTATAGGCGTCCCAGCGACCGAAGGGAGAGACTTAAGCGCTTTGTTAGAAGCAGAGCCTGTTCCTTTGGCCTAATTAAAAACTAATGAAGTCAGCATACGATTGATTGTTAACACAAACAAGCAAAATGCCAGTGCAGTGATGTAGGTGATTTGACTGAAGCAAACCGCCATTTGAATTACCAAGTGCAATGGCGCTTGCTGGCCTAGAAGAAGAACTTGGCGATAAAGCGCCTATTGCACAACCTTTGAAGTTAATGCGGCGAAGTTAAAACCACCAAAAGCCAGAGCGATGCTAGTGAAGACAGGTGAGGGTAGTTGAACTGATTGTTTGACTAAGCCAAACGCAGTTTAGGCTGACGCCTTCTAACACCTAAATATGGGGCACAGACAGGCAGGCTATAATGGCGAAGCCGCCTGACTGTTTGTGTCCCAGCCCGCCT
>NZ_JAUOQH010000051.1 GCF_030547075.1 Alteromonas sp. 1_MG-2023
AAAGTTAAAGAAGCAACATAGTACAATGCAGGCGATAAATTCCTTTTTATTCATAAGCTCCTACAAGCACATAACTTTCCAATAACGGGCGCAGGCACGTGGGGCATAATGGCGAAGCCGCCCCGCGTGTATGCGTCCCAGCGAACGCAGTGAGTGCGTTTATTGGCTTGTTAGTTGCCACGCTAATACATCCTAGAGTAACAGCTAAAATTGCGCACAACGCTCACTCACTTTTGACGAATAACTTTTTGAAAAGTTCTTCTGATTTGGCAAGACCTTCTTCAGTTAAAACAACAGACTTAGATTTGCCAACAGGATCGTGAATATATCCTTTTTCATAAAGCCGATCGGTGATACTCCAATCTATTTGTTTCCAAGCCCTACCAAACTTGTCATGAAGAGTAAGGTAAAACAGAGCAAGTGCCGCTTCATCGATTTTATCTTCATCTATTTCCACTGCTGTCTCCATTTTCATATGGCTACTAACTTCCAAATATGGGGCGCAAACACGTCTGCAACAATGGCGAAGCCGCGCACTTGTTTGCGTCCCAGCGAGCGAC
>NZ_JAUOQH010000052.1 GCF_030547075.1 Alteromonas sp. 1_MG-2023
CCTTCCCAAAACCGCCCCGTACAGTCATCTTCTTTATTGGCTTTACGCGCAATATATTCGTTTAAAAGCCGCATAAACCAACTGATGTCGTATAGGCGCTGCCGATATATATTTGCTATTGATATTACAGAATCAATTTGCGTTTCAGAAAGTAACGCTCGTTGTTCGCTATTCATATATTGCCGCGTTAAAACAGTACCTTGGTGAAGCGAATGCCAACGGCTTAGTACTTCTTCGGTAGTCCAAGATAATGCTTCATTTCTATCTACATGCAATACCACATGGGTATGGTTACTCATTACCGCATAAGCGCACACATCAATGGCAAATACACTGGCCAGTTTTAATAATCTAACTTCAACCCATTGACGGCGATGCTCGTAGCTTTTTCCACTGTAATAATCTTCACCACACAGATATGCGCGGCGTACGCAACGCGATACACAATGGTAATACGGCGTATCTTGTAAGCAAATGAGTGATTTTCTAGGGCGAGGCATGGTTATGAATCAGCAGTAATAGTGAGTTTTCTATATTTGCGTGAAAGGGA
>NZ_JAUOQH010000053.1 GCF_030547075.1 Alteromonas sp. 1_MG-2023
TAACTTCCAAATATGGGGCGCAAACACGTCTGCAACAATGGCGAAGCCGCGCACTTGTTTGCGTCCCAGCGAGCGACAGCGAGTGCCATAATTTGTTTGTTAGGTGCCATTGTCAATTAAGTGCTCAGTGTCATTATATGAACCATCTGTAACGAAAACATGTTTCGGTGACCAATGTATTGGCTTGTCTGGCTCTGGTTTGCCGCCAAATAGAAAGTCATTGCAAACAGAGCATCTTGGTAGAGCCCATGCCCTAAAACGGCCCCCACAGCTGCACGGCTTAAATAGTCCTTCTATTTGTTTGTAAATAGGTAATAAGTGTCTATCGTAAAATTCCCAGCCTTCGTCTCCAGCTTGTAGGTGTGGAAACTTGATTCCATTCTTTTCTAAGAGCTCACGATTTTTGAGAAGTAACACTTTGGGGCACGAATCACAATACATGCACTTCATATTGCTGAAACCCAAATGATAAAGCTCTCCTGTGGATTCTTGACCACAAGAATTGCACTTTTGTGTGTGTTTACTCATCGGCACCTAAC
>NZ_JAUOQH010000006.1 GCF_030547075.1 Alteromonas sp. 1_MG-2023
ATGGTGGGTCGTGCTGGATTCGAACCAGCGACCAATTGATTAAAAGTCAACTGCTCTACCAGCTGAGCTAACGACCCTTCATTTGGAGCCAGGAGAAGAATTGGTGGGTCGTGCTGGATTCGAACCAGCGACCAATTGATTAAAAGTCAACTGCTCTACCAGCTGAGCTAACGACCCAATCTTTCCTGTTGTTGCCTGTGTCTTGGCAACGGCGGCATATAATACTCAGATTTTTTTTTGACGCAACCCAAAAGGCGTTTTTATTTTGATTTTTGCAGTAAAAAGCGTTCAACCGCTCAAAATCAACACAAATCGAGCATTATTCCTACCACAAAACCTCTACAAAACTTTTTAAGTCCGACGATTTACTCGCAAATTGAGTCTAAAAAAAAGCGTAAATTTTGCGATTTCCATGAAAATATACTCATAAAAATAGCGTTTGGTTCAGCATAAAAAAAAGGAGTTATTTTTAACTGCGAAAAAAAAGCCTCTCGTTTAGAAAGGCCTTTTTGTTAAAGATTATTCAATCTGGATTCCGCTAACCGCTTTGCGGATGAACTCGGATACTCATTAATGACTTGCTGGAAGAAATTTCGAGCACCATTACTATCACCTGTACGTTCGGCAATAACACCTAATTTCAATAATGCATCTGGGCGCTTAACTGAATCAGGAAAACGGTTAGATACAATATCAAATTGCTCAATAGCTTCATCCCATTGCTGTTTATTAAACAACAATTGTCCTAGCCAATAATGTGCATTCGGGGCATATTCACTATTCGGAAATCTTTCGATAAACGATTGGAAAGCTGGAATAGCTTTATCGTATTCACGAGATTTTAGAATTAGGTTCACCGCACTATCATACGCTTCGTCCTCACCCTCTTGTGGGGATGATGAAGGTGTCGATGGGGTAACACCTACCGAAGTGCTTGGCGTGGGGCCAGCGCCACTAGCGTTAGCTAAACCGCCCTGTTTCAGTGATTCAACACGTTTGTCTATTTCAAGGTACAACTCACGCTGACGTTCCAGCACCTTTTCTAGCTCGTTAGTGTTAACTTCAACCGAACCACGCAATTGGTCAACTTCACTTTGCATGTTGTCCAATTGTGTTTGTAAGCGGTGTTGCATTTCAGTTCGGCTTTTCACAATACGTTCTAAAACAGCAATGCGCTGTTCTAAATTGCTGCCGCCATTGGCGTCGACCACAGGCGCTTGTGCAAAGGCCGAACCTGAAATAGCAAAGGCGGCACACAAGGTGACGCCTAGCTTAATAGAGTTAATTGCTGTAAAAGCCATTAGCGGTAAACAACCACTCCGCGACGATTCTGCGCGAATGCATATTCAGTTGAACCCATTACTGCAGACTTTTCTTCACCGTAAGACACAACCGTAATTTGGCTGCTGCTTACACCGGCATTCATAAGATAAGTTTCAACAGATTGCGCACGACGCTCACCAAGTGCAATGTTGTATTCTGGCGTACCGCGGCTATCAGTATGACCTTCAATAGTCACTTTAGTGCTAGGGTTTTTAACCAAGAACGCGGCATGTTTATCAAGTAAACGTTGGAATTCAGGTTTGATACTCGCGCGGTCAAAATCGAAATAAACGGTTTGTTCGTTTTTCAACGCTTCCATTTCTTGTTGAACCATTTCTTCTGAACGCTTCATACGTTGTGCAGCTTCTGCTTCAACGCGCTGTGCTTCAGCTTGACGAGCGTCTTGCTCTGCTTGTGCTTGTTCTTGTGCAAGACGGTTACGTTCAGCGGCTAGCTCTTCTTCGCTAGGGCCAGACGAACAGGCCATCATGGTCACCACTGGCAAGGCGATAATGAAGCTCTTCATTAATTTATTCATTTGCATCCTACTAATCCTTAAATGTTATTGTTTGATATTTCAATTGTTAGAACAAAAATGGTGACCAACTCGGCGATTTCACTTGCCCATCGGCTGCGGGTAATCTGGCTTTAAAGCGCCCATCAAGGGAAACAAGTGAAAGTACTTGAGTGCCTTCATGCAGCGTACTATAAATAATCATACTACCATTTGGCGCTACACTGGGAGATTCATCCAAAAAGGTTCTTGTTAGAACCTGAGGAGACCCACCGTCTAGCGCCTGCTTAGCAATATGGTAGTTTCCATTGGTTTGATTAACCACTACCATTTGCTTACCGTCGGGCGTTAGTGTTGCGCCCAAGTTCTGTTCGCCCACAAAGGTAACGCGCCTTACCTTTCTAGAATTTAAATTTACGCTATATATCTGGGGTTTACCACCCCGTTCAGAGCTAAAAATTAAACCACTACCGTCAGGCAGCCAAGAAGGCTCTGTATCAATAGCGCGGTTGCGCGTTACTCGGGTCAAATTTTTTGTCGCAAGATCCATAACATAGACCTCGGGATTACCATCTTTCGACAAAACCATAGCAAGTTGCTTGCCATCTGGCGAAAACGCAGGGCTTCCGTTTATTCCAGGGAAATCGGTAACCGTTGTACGTTTGCTAGTATAAATATCCTGTATGAATATTTGAGGTCTACGATTTTCAAAGCTTACATACGCTAACTTCTCACCATCTGGCGACCACACTGGCGACATTAGCGGCTCAGGCGAAGACAACAAACGGGTTTCGTTTTCGCCGTCGTAGTCTGCAATCACTAACTGGTAAGGTTTTTCATACGCATCTCTGTCTCGTACGATCACATAAGCAATGCGTGTTAAAAATGCGCCACGTACGCCTGTAAGCTTCTCGTACACAACATCGCTAATGCGGTGAGCGTACTGCCTGAAGTCGCGGGGGCTAATGATTGATTGACGGGCAGCAATAACATGCTCATTGCTAACCACTAACTCACCATTTTGTAGTACTTGAGACTGACCACCGTCTAGCTGGCCTTTTAGTACATCAACCAGTTGATAAGACACTAAATATTTATCGGTACCTTCGGGGGCTATACTGCCTACTAATACAGTATCTACACCAAGAGTCGCCCACGCAGAGTAGTTCACTTGGTCTGCGCTTTCGGGCATCTGTGGCATTTTATTTGGCGCTACCGGACTAAATTTACCGCTGCGCATAAGGTCGGCCATGATCACTTCAGAAATATCACCAGGCAATGTGCCGGTGCCTTTCCATTTGAAAGGGACAACACCTATAGGACGGGCGCTGTCGATACCCTCTGTAATAACTATTTCTAACGTCGCGAATACTTTGGCACTAAATACCATCGCGATGGCGGCTATCCATAAACCTGTTTTCTTCATTGCACTACAGTTCCACTTTTAAGTTAATATCTTTTAATTGCTCGTAAACGTCGGCTGCGTCCGATACGGGCAGCTCTTCAGCACGGCGTACGGCGCTTTCAGCTGCTCTACACAGAGCCTCATTCCCGCCTAAGATACGTACACTCGTCACATACCCAGTGGTAGCCAATTTAATATTCAGTCTACACACCTTGCCTTTAAAGCTGTCGTCGTAATAGAGATTACGTTTAATGGTCTGTTGAATTAACGCGGTATAACGCTCTACTTCAGTCAGTACCTGTGCACGTCTACGTTGTTGCTGAGCCGCTTGCTCCTGCGCAAGTTGCTCTTGCATAATTCTCTCCATCTCAGCATTTTCAGCCGCTTCTTTTTTCTTACGCTCAGCATCGGCTTTCGCTTTCGCTTCACGGTCTTTACGCGCTTGTTCCTTTTGCGCAGCCAACTGCTCTAGTTCTTTTTGACGTTTGAACTCAGCTTCTTCAGCTTGCTTTTTCTCTCTCGCGCGCTTAGCGGCTGCGGCCTTTTGACGTTTTGCTTCAGCAGCCTGCGCTTCTTTTTGCTTTCTCTGCGCATCGGCTTCTCTGGCCTGAGCTTCAGCTTGTGCCTGTTCTCGCTTTGTATCCGCTATGGCCTGAGCATCGATAAAGGTGGCTTCAATCACCGGCGCATTTACAGCTAACGTCGGCATAGGAGAAGGCGAAAAGCTGACGCTAATTAGCAACACTGCTGCCACAGCAAAATGCAGCGCGATAGATTTATAAATGCCAATAGAACTTGCAGTCATCGATAAATCTACTCTGGCTCAACCGGATCTGTCATTAAACCTACTGAAGGCACACCCGCGCCCTGTAATAACACCATAAGTTGAATGACCTCGTTATAAGCAACTTGCCCATCTCCTTTTACTACCACTGGCGTATTAGGATCCTTTTGTAACTGAGCTTGTACCAATGCCGCTAAGTCTTCTTGATCTAGTGGCGACTCTTGATCGCCACCCACATTAAGAAAATACCGGCCCTTCACGTCTACCGACGCAATAATGGGGGGATTATCTTCCTGCTCAATTGGATTAGCGCTGGCTTTAGGTAAATCGACTTTTACCCCTTGGGAAATAAGGGGAGCCGTTACCATAAAGATAATAAGTAGCACCAACATAACATCAATGTAAGGCACCACATTAATTTCAGAAACCGGCCTACGGCGCTTTCTCACATACATAATAATTCCTCTCTCACCTGTGAGTTATTCACTAAGCATTAAACTTCGGGTTGCTGAGCTTGCCCGGCAACTGCTTGGCGATGAAGAATGGCGGAGAACTCTTCCATAAAGTTGCCATAATTGTTTTCTAACTTTTCAACTTGGTGACTAAAGCGGTTATAGGCAATAACTGCAGGAATAGCCGCGAATAGACCTATTGCAGTTGCAATCAATGCTTCGGCAATACCTGGTGCAACCATGGCTAACGTAGCTTGTTGAACTTCACCTAGCGCGATAAAGGCGTTCATGATCCCCCAAACCGTACCGAATAAGCCAATATACGGGCTAATTGAACCTGCTGTTGCTAGAAACGGAAGGCGACTTTCTAACTCTTCAACCTGGCGAGACATAGTGACCCGCATAGCACGGTATGTACCATCTACTATCGCATTAGTACCGGTATTTGACTTTCGTATGCGTACGAATTCTTTAAAGCCGGCACAAAAGATGGTGCCAATACCTGATAAATTAGGGCGGGCAGAAAGTTCTTGATAAAGACGGTTTAAATCAGCACCTGACCAAAACTTGTCTTCAAACTGACGCATCTCTTCTCGTGCACTTGAAAGTGCTCTACTACGCTGAAAAATAAACGTCCAAGACGCCACTGAAACACCGAGTAAAAGCAACATAACAAGTTGAACAATAAAGCTGGCCTGCAAAAATAGGCCGATAAAAGTAAGATCAGATGACACGCGAAATTTCCTCTAACAATGTACGTGGTAGTCGTCTGGGCTTCATAGTGTCCAGACTGACACAAGCAACTCGAATATCGGCTGATACTAGAGTCACATCTTGTTTATTTTTGATGGTTTGTTGAAACGACATACTCGCCCCTTTCAATTCTACAACCTGTGTTTCAATACTCAACAGATCATTGAATCGCGCAGGCGCATAGTTATTCATTTCAACGCGTTTGACGACAAAAGCCACTGATTGTTCCATTAATATGTCTTGTTCGAAGCCTAAGCCTCTAAGCCACTCAGTTCTAGCTCTTTCCATAAACTTGAGGTAGTTGGCATAATAAACAATGCCACCTGCATCGGTATCTTCGTAATACACTCTTACTTGGTGTAAATGCATAAATATTCTTTCACCGTCAATAAAATTCATCAATTAACCAGTTCACCAGCTGCATATTAACACTTCACCCCACCAAACTCATTACTCTCAACCTCAGCTACACATAGTGATTAGCTATATTTAATGATTAAATGATAAACCATTAACACCTGCGCAACACATTAGTTTTTCTAAGGCAAAAAAACAATTTTACTCAATTGTAAGAAATCGAACTAAGCCTATAATACGCAGCATCAGTCCTACAGAGCGTAATGGTGTATCACACGGTTATGCAAGAGTTTTTCTCCTGTTAGACATGAGTTCCCTGGATTTATTTCCTTTAACACTTGTTGTTTTGGCCCGTTCATTGAGCGGGCTTTTTTTTGCCTGAAGAAAAGTGATGTGACATAGCAAGTATAGGTAGAACGAGTGCGAGCAAACGTAAGGTTTGCTCATACAAGCATTCAATCTGTAGGCTGCTAAGTAGAAGGTGAGAACCCAAAATGAAGATAGGCTCGTTGCGAGACGATACGTCCACGCGGCGTGCGCTGTAAGAAGCCTTGCTGAATAAGAAAAGGCTCAATCACATCTTCTATCGTTTCTTTCTCTTCACCAATTGCTGCTGCTAAGTTGTCTAGCCCTACTGGGCCACCATCAAATTTCTCTATAATGGCACAAAGCAATTTCCGATCCATGTAATCGAAACCTTCTTTATCTACATCTAGCATATCCAATGCCTTAGCCGCCGTATCAACGGTTACCGTGCCATCAGATTTAATTTCTGCGTAATCTCGAACTCGGCGCAACAGCCTATTAGCAATACGCGGTGTACCTCTAGAGCGACGAGCAATTTCATTGGCGCCCTCTTCACTCATATCTAAATTCAGATAACTAGCACTACGAGCAACAATGGTGGTGAGATCTTTGACCGAATAAAATTCTAGTCGTTGTACTATGCCAAAACGGTCTCGCAGCGGCGATGTAAGCGAACCTGCACGAGTGGTGGCACCTACTAAGGTGAAAGGTGGCAAATCTAGCTTAATAGAACGGGCTGCTGGCCCCTCGCCTATCATGATGTCTAATTGATAGTCTTCCATGGCCGGATACAGAATTTCTTCCACCACAGGGCTTAAGCGATGAATTTCATCAATAAAGAGTACATCGTTGCGTTCAAGGTTGGTAAGCAGTGCCGCTAGGTCACCGGCTTTTTCAAGTACCGGGCCTGAAGTGGTTTTTATACTTACATCCATCTCGTTCGCCACAATATTTGCTAGGGTGGTTTTGCCTAGCCCTGGCGGGCCAAATATGAGCAAGTGATCGAGGGCATCGTCACGCTTTCTAGCAGCCTGAATGAAGATTTCCATCTGCTCACACACATGAGGCTGACCTGTATAATCATCAAGCATTTTAGGGCGAATAGCACGGTCGATAACTTCATCTTCGGTGCTCGCATCGGGCGTAATTAGTCTATCAGCTTCTATCATTAGGGCTCTGCTTTAAGGTAAATCGGCAACGTAGGTCTATCGTTCTTGGCAAATTTTGGCTTTAGCTTTAGCTTATTTGAACCTTGGATTAACTAGCTTCAAATAGCGGCTTTTAAAGCTTCACGAATCAGCGACTCGCTTTCCATGCCTTCTTTATACACGCTATCGATAAGTTTGCTTGCCTGAGCTGGCTTATAACCAAGTGCCACCAGCGCACTCTGGGCGTCTTCACGTGTGTCGTTTACTTCCACCAAGGTATTGGTATTAAGTAAGTCGCCACTTGGCGGTGGAATAGCAATACTTTGTACTTTACCAAATTTCGCCAATCTGTCTTTTAACTCAACCACTAATCTTTCTGCGGTTTTCTTGCCAATGCCTGGCAAGCTCACTAATGCAGAAACATCGGCATTTTGAACCGCAGATAAAAACTGACCTGCGGACATGCCCGATAATATGGTTAAGCCTAATTTAGGGCCCACACCATTGGCTTTTATCAGTTCACGGAACAAGCCCCGTTCCATCTTATCAGCAAAACCAAACAGTAATTGCGCGTCTTCTCGCACTACGAAATGGGTATACACAACGACTTCTTCACCCACAGCTGGTAGTTGATAAAAACTGGTCATAGGCATATGAATTTCATAGCCTACCCCGTTTGCATCTACCAAAATTTCTGGGGGCTGCTTTTCGGCCAATGTACCGCGAATACGTCCAATCATGAATGCTCTCTTACTGGTATTTCCCCAATTCAGAGGAAATAAAACTTATAGGAAGGTTCTATTCGTTATAAAAAAGTGGTTACAAAAACGCATGCTTTTTATACATGAGCAAAGCAACTAGCGTAAACGGCCTCGCACGGTTTTACGCGCTTGCCCTGCCATATTAATCAGGCTTTGCTCGGTATGGGCATGACATAGCGCCACAGCAAGGGCATCAGCAGCATCAGCTTGCGGTGTACCGCTTAAACTCAACAAGTGCTTCACCATGTGCTGCACTTGCGTTTTATCTGCACTACCCTTGCCTACTACTGCCTGTTTAATTTGCCTAGCCGAGTATTCTGCTACTGGCAATTCGCCTTGCGTGGCTGCTACAATCGCGGCACCGCGGGCTTGCCCCAACTTTAATGCAGAGTCGGGATTTTTTGCCATAAACACTTGCTCGATAGCAAACTGCGCAGGGTTATACTGACGAATAATATCGCTAATACCGGTATAGATATTGGCAAGTCTCGACGGCAAATCTGCCGTTCCTACGCGAATACAACCACTCGCCACATACACAAGTTTACCCTGCTTACGCTCAATAACGCCGTAGCCTGTAACCCTAGAACCTGGATCTATACCCAGTATAACCATTAAGGTACGTTTGGTACAAACATTGATACCGCCTCTTTGTTAGAAGGCGACCAAAGTCGCGCTAATGCTTGTGCTTTATCTACCCACTCATACTGCAAATGTTCAGTAAGCACCAACGGCAAGGTACTGTCTACTTGAAGAGAAAAAACGTGCTCGGTGTTAAACCGTGTTCCGGGGGGATATCGATGCAGCCAGCGGCTGCGAATTTCGTATTGGTTTTGTCTATTGTGGTTAAACATTTCAATAGACAACTGTCTGGCGTCAATCCCTGTTTCTTCCGCCACTTCTCGGTATGCGGTTTCAATAGGTAGTTCACCGTCTTCCATTGCGCCGGTGACTGACTGCCAAAATTCAGGGTCGTCATTGCGTTGTAGCAAAAGTACCTTGTGGTGCTGATCATACAGCACCACAAGGACTGACTCGGGCTTTTTATAAGCCATCGTTTACGACGGCTTTTTTACCGTTGCAATCGCCAACTCTTCCAACTGCTTTGGATTCGCAGGGCTTGGCGCAGATGTTAATGGGCATGCCGCTGTCGTGGTTTTAGGGAATGCCATTACATCGCGGATTGAGGTCGCCCCAGTCATTAGCATCACTAAGCGGTCTAAACCAAAGGCTAAACCTGCGTGAGGCGGTGCACCAAAGCGTAAAGCTTCAAGTAAGAAGCCGAACTTGTTCTTCGCTTCTTCTTCATCTATACCCAAAATGCCAAATACGGCCGATTGCATTTCTTCGTTGTGAATACGTACTGAACCACCACCAAGCTCGCAACCGTTTAATACCATGTCGTAGGCATCAGACAATGCACCAACAGGATTAGCTTTAAGCTCTTCTGCAGTTAAGCCGCGAGGTGCAGTAAACGGATGGTGTATAGCATGCAGCTGCCCATCGAACTCTTCGAACATTGGGAAGTCGACAACCCACAACGGCTTCCACTCACCTTCTAATAACTCAAAGTCTTCACCTAGTTTAAGGCGAAGTGCGCCCATGGCTTCGGTAACTACCGTGTTAGTGTCAGCACCAAATAACAAGATGTCGCCAGCTTGCGCGCCAGTGCGCTGCAAAATACCGTCGGTAATATCTTCACTTAGGAACTTAAGAATGGGTGATTGTAAACCTTCTTGGCCTGGTGCCATTTCATTTACTTTCATCCACGCTAAGCCTTTCGCGCCGTAAATACCTACAAACTTGGTGTACTCGTCAATTTGCTTACGAGACATGCTCGCACCGCCTGGTACACGAATAGCAGCAACACGACCTTTAGGATCGTTAGCAGGGCCACTGAATACTTTAAACTCAACGGTTTCAAGTAAGTCAGCAATATCGGTAAGCTCTAACGGGTTACGTAAATCAGGCTTATCGCTACCAAAACGCTTCATTGCTTCGGCGTAGGTCATGCGTGGGAAGTCGCCTAAATCTACGTTCAACATGGTGTTGAATAAGTCGCGGATCATGCTTTCAGTAATAGCCATTACGCCATCGGCATCTAAAAACGTAGTTTCGATATCGATTTGGGTAAATTCTGGTTGGCGATCTGCACGTAAATCTTCATCACGGAAGCACTTTACGATTTGATAGTATCTGTCCATGCCAGACATCATCAGCAATTGCTTAAACAACTGCGGCGATTGCGGCAATGCAAAGAATTCGCCTTTATGGGTACGGCTAGGTACTAAGTAATCACGAGCACCTTCAGGTGTCGCTTTGGTCAAAATAGGAGTTTCAATATCTAGAAAGCCTTCGCCTTCTAAGAAACGACGTACTGCACCGGTTACTTTAGCGCGAAACTGTAAGCGCTGGCTCATAACAGGGCGACGTAAATCAAGGTAGCGGTAGCGTAAACGCTGCTCTTCGGAGTTCTCTTGGTTCCAATCAAGTGGCAGCGCATCAGAGCGATTGATGATTTCTAAGCCTGTGCCTAAAATCTCAATTTCGCCAGTACGCATATCTTTATTGATTTGGCCTTCAGGGCGAGCACGTACTTTACCGGTAAGCTTCACGCAAAATTCACCGCGAAGTTTATTCGCTACACTTAATACCTCTGGTAAATCAGGGTCGAATACCACTTGAACGATACCTTCGCGGTCTCGTAAGTCGATGAAGATTACGCCACCTAAGTCACGGCGTTTGTTTACCCAACCACACAGGGTGATTTCTTGCCCAATGTATGATGAATCGATGTTCCCACAGTAATCTGTGCGCATGGTCGTTGACCCCTGATATTCTTATCTTGCGTTACACGATGGTAGGCAAACCCTTGAACCTGCTTGCCATTACTCTACAATGTGGCGCTCGCGCCCCTTGCCATCATGCACTATGTGTTAAATTAAGGTCGCATAGTATAAACAAATGCGCAGTAAAGCCCAATGACAAATACAAACAATCCTACAGTAACTAAATTATCAACTTCTTCGCCGCTACCCAAGGTATTTATTGGGTTGCCGCAGTGGCAGCATAGTCATTGGCCAAAAACCTGGTTTGCTAATTACCCTAAAAGTGACAATCAATTGGTTCATTACGCCAAGGAGTGCAATACGGTTGAGGGAAATACGACCTTTTATTCTCTTCCCCATTCTGATGCCGTATCACGCTGGCAACAATCAGTAGGTAGCGATTTTTCATTTACCTTTAAATTCAACCAACAGATTACCCACGTTCATCAATTACTGCATTGCGAAGATGAAGTGAATGAACAATTACACATGCTAGCGCCACTTGAGCATAAATTAGGCGTGATGCTGCTTCAACTACCTGCAAGCTTTGGCCCTGAAAAACTAGAACGATTGGCTGCGTTTTTACACCTTTTACCACAACATATTACCGTTGCGGTTGAAGTAAGACATTTGGCTTTTTTTGGTAAAGGCGATGAAGAAAAGCAGTTAAATCAGTTATTAATTGAGTACAACGCTAACCGTATTATTATGGACACCCGCGCGTTATTTACCGGTGCTGATACAAACTCTAGCGACAGTGCGCTTTTACGTGAGGTGCGGAACAAAAAACCGAGAGTGCCAGTGAATGTGATTGCCACCGCAAATAACCCTGTTGTTCGTTTTGTAGGAAATGATAATGATGAAGATAATATTGCGTGCTTAACGCCTTGGGTGAATAAGATTCATCAATGGCGACTAGAAGGAAAAAGCCCGTACTTCTTTTGTCATCGACCTGATAACAAAGATGCTCCGTGGTTAGCGCAGCAGTTTATTGATTTGTACAATAATAAGCATGGTGATGCGGCAATTCCTAATCTGGCAATTAAAGCGCAGCCTAGCCAAAATGCCTTGTTTTAACGCGCATTCAGATGCGAGTAAATTTCGCAAAAAATGTTTCTGTTACACCTATTTAAGATAGCGAAAGCCTGACCATACGTTAAGAATATTAACTAGTGCTTATTCTTTCCTTCCTATAAACTGACGGCTATTGAGACAGTCTCAATAGTAACTCTTTATTTAAGTGAAATTATTAATGGAACCACCAAAGCTTGATCGCGAAGCCTTGCGATTAAAAGCCCTAGAAAATTTAAATATTCTAGACACTAAACCCGACGCTCAACTAGATGCAGTAACTAAAGCCGCTCAAGAATATTTCAAATGCAAAATATGCTTGGTAAGTTTAATTGCTGAAGACAGACAGTGGTTTAAATCTCGCCAGTGTTTAGATGTGTCCGAAACACCACGCAATATTTCGTTTTGCACTTACGCGATAGCAGAAGAAGAATATTTGATTGTGACCGACGCCACTAAAGACAGCCGTTTTGCTGGCGGACCATTGGTGAAAGGCGAACCGCATATCCGCGCTTATGCAGGCGCTATTCTTCGCTCAAACGATGGGTACGAGCTTGGCACCTTATGTGTCATCCATGATGAGCCTAGAGAGTTTCCACCTTCAGACATTAGTATGCTCAAAGATATGGCGAAAAAAGCCCAAGATATTATAAACGGGAATAGTTGGTAGGTTAGCCATTGCTAATCCACTTTCCCCCATTTTTGCTTTCTGTTTCTCTATACGAAAAAAGCTGCCACGTTTAGTGGCAGCTTTTTGTTTGCTTCAATGATTATCTTAGCCGTTTAATAGCTTAGATCTTCAATACCTAAGCCTGTTAATACTTTAGCCCTTCAATTCCTTTGATCTTTAATTGCTTTGATCTCTAATTGCTTAGGGGCTTGTGCTAACGAAAGTCTCCTGCATCTAAATCATGCTTTTTCATTAACTTGTGCATATCGGTACGATTGCGACCCGCTAATTCTGCCGCACGGGTTACGTTGCCGTCAGTCATTTTCAATAGCTTATTTAGATACTGTTGTTCAAAAGCATCTCTAGCTTCGGTAAGGGTTGGCCAACTCTGTTTGGTGGCTGACAGTGCTTGCTCTACAAGGTGCAGTGGCACAACAGGAGTTTGTGTTAAGGCAACACATTGTTCTACCACGTTCACTAATTGGCGCACGTTTCCAGGCCAAGATGACTTCACTAGCAGTTGCATGGCATCGTCTGAAAACTGGCTTACGTTCACACCGTGGCGCTGGGCACTTTGCTGTAGTAGCGAGCGAGCAAGTAGCGGTATGTCTTCACTACGAGATTTCAATGAAGGAAGCTTTAAGTTCACCACATTTAAGCGGTAGTACAAATCTTCCCTAAAAGTGCCCTCTTCCATCTCTTTCAGCAAGTCTTTGTGGGTAGCTGAGATTATACGAACATCAATATCCACATGCTTACTACTGCCTACAGGCCTAATTTGGCGCTCTTGTAATGCACGTAATAATTTAACTTGTAGTGTCATTGGCATATCGCCAATTTCATCTAAAAATAACGTACCGCCATCGGCTTCACGGAATAAGCCGGGGTGAGCAGCAACGGCACCAGTAAATGCGCCTTTAGCGTGACCAAATAATTCAGACTCAAGTAAGTTTTCTGGAAGTGCACCACAGTTAATGGCAACAAAAGGCTTATCCCGCCGGTCGCTCGCTTGATGCATTGCATTGGCAAGAAGCTCTTTACCTGTACCACTTGCGCCACTAATCAGAACGCTAACTTCACGTTGGGCAATCCGATAAGCTTGGTCGAGTACATTAAGCATTTCTTGTGAGCGGGTAACAATACTTTTCGCCCAATCGCCTGGTTGTGCCGCTTGAGATTGGCTCAACGCCTTTTGCATTAACGTACGTAGTTCGTCGTGATCTACTGGCTTTGGCAGAAAGCCAAATACGCCACGTTGAGTGGCAGCTACCGCGTCAGAAATCGTACCGTGAGCAGTCATCAATATCACTGGGATATCTTTACGAATGCCCATGATTTCTTCAAATAAACTTAACCCATCGAGGCCTGGCATGCGCAAATCACTAAGTACTACGTCAAACGCATCATTTTGTAACTTTCTTAACGCAGCATGGCCATCTTCGACAGCAGTAACCTGATAACCTTCACCTTCAAGGCGAATAGTTAACAGGCGAAGTAAACTTTTATCATCATCAACCAACAATAAATGGGGCTTGTTCTTACTACTTTCACTCATTGTTAGTTGTTCCTGTTTTTGTCCATAAGTGTCGTTTCAATTTGGAGTAATTCTTCTAGTTTTTTCTGCTGAGCTTTAAGCTCAGCATACAGCTTTTGTAATTCTTGGCCTCGGTGCGTACTCTCTTTACTTAATACACTTAACGCCGATTCTAGCTCCATTAGTTGCTTGTTGGGTTTACTTACCACAACTTGAACGAGCAGCGCTGCTGCGTCGGTAAACTCTGGGATTAAATCATCAATGGTAAGTTGGGCCCGTAGCCTATCTTGATATGGGGTATCACTGGACAAAGATAAAAGATAACCGCGAATTTTATCTTCTTGGCTTTGACCAAGCGCTGCCAGTTGGGCTTTACGTTCAATCCACGGCGTAGCATCGGCTTCAAGCCACACTTCCAGCCAATAAGACATGTCACAGTTATGATCGAAGTTTTCTGGTTCAGTAGTAAACAGACAGATATCGTCATCTACAACCACTTCAATAATCTGGGGGGGTGGAACTTCAACTTTTTGTTCAATTGGCTGCTTAGACAACACACTGCAACCCGACAACAGTGTCAGGGCCAGTATCATACAACTTATTCTCATTTTTATTTTTCCTGTTGAGGAATCGTCACCCTGAAGCAAACATCAGCATAATCCACATCGACAACCTGCACGTCACCATGCATGAGTCGCGCGCAATCCGCGACAATAGATAGACCTAATCCTGTGCCTATTACGTTGTCGTTTCTGGGGTCTGCGCCTCGGGTGAAAGGTTCAAACAGTGTTGCAACCGACTCTTTAGCAATCCGCTTGCCTCGATTTGCAACGTCCAATATAGCAAAGTTATTATTTAAATATATATGTACATTAATGGGGCGACCTACAGCGCCATGCGCTACCGCGTTAGACACTAAATTATCCAGTATTCGCCTGAATAATTCTTCATCAGCCCAAATATTTTTACTTTCAACTGAAACGGTAACCTCACGCTCTTGAAGCGCTAAGGCGTAATCACCTAAACACGCATCAACCAGTTTTTTCGCATCAGTACACACTATATCAGGCTGGGCTTGCTGCAATAATAAATTGTAATCGAGCAACTTCTCAATGAGCGTATTTAGCCGTTGTGTGCTGGCGCTTAATAACGATAACACTTCACGTTGAGGGTCGTTTAACTCACCCACAACGTTTTCAGATAATAAACTACACCCTTCTTTAATACTGGCCAAAGGCGTTTTTAACTCATGAGCAGCATGACGCAGTAATGCTGTCCGAATATGCTCTAGCTGACCAAGGCGATCGTACAGCCAATGCAGATCTTTCTCCACATCTATTAATTCTCGTGGCGCTTGACGAGACAAGGGGGGAAGCTCACCTTGTTGATGCGCGACAATTCGAATAATTTGTTTTAACTTATTAACCGGATTAACAATGAGTTGGCTTCCTAAAAGGATAAGCAGCAAGGAAACACTCACCAACATTGCAGTAGACCAAGCTTGCTTAGCTTGCATGGCATTTAAGTCGTCTTGCTGCACTTTGACACGTTCAGAAATGGCAAGTTCAACGTCGTCGCGAAGTTGTGACACACTTCGAGAAACATTGGCAAGATACGCGTTCAATAGAAGTTGGTCTTCAATAGACCGATATTCGGAAAGGCTGCCAATTTGTTCAGATAATTTATCACAAGTTCTTTGCACAGAAAGAGCTTGGCAAAGGTTATCTGCGGCAATTGCAAATTGATCGAGGGCGTTATCAGATAGTGTGGCCACTTTTTCGGTTCTAATAACGGCGTACTGGCGAATGCTTCGCTCTAAATCCACCACAGCACCATCTAAGCGCTGCATATCGCCCACAACGTCAACCACGTATCGGGTTTCCAACGTGGTCATTTGCCCCACTTTGGCCAAGTCACTTTGGCTTTGCCATAAAAGAGCGATAAGGGGAATGAGTGCTAGTAGAAAGCTACCTAGTGTAAGTTGTCTCAATGAGCCTAGCTGAACTAGCCGTTCACCAAATGAAAATTTCTCAATCAGAGGAGTATTCCTTCAAATACGCGCTGGCAGTCGCTTCTGCTAGGCTATCAAATATTATATTTATGAGGCGCCCGTTTTTGACTGTGGGCACCTTTAACTCGCTGTAAGCACTTTACCCGCTGTTGGCACTCTACCCGCTGTTGGCACCTTCAGTTAGCTGTATGCACCAAATCGATATTGACGCCTACTTGCTAACAGCGATTTTCGTATTTCCTGGGGTCAGTTTACTCTTCGCTAACTCGGCTTCCGTCAACTTGCCATCTTCGTTATCGTCAATTAAGCCAAAATTACGTAAAAGCTCAGTGTGACGAACCGCTTCTTTTAGCGATATTTGCCCATCTTTGTTGGTATCTAGCTGCTGCATCAAGGTTTTGGCCGGTGACGCGTGCGCTTCAACCACCGATAACGCTTGAATAGCGGCGATAGTAACTAAAATCAGAAAAACCTTCTCTAGCCGTTTCATCATGAATCCTCCGCATTACTGCTTGACTATAAATCCTTTACAACTAACTTCGATAAATCTGATTTACTATAAGCTAAAATTAAGCCAACAATATATTACAATTAATAATCATATACTTAAACGAAAGTAGACCGCTAATTTAAGTTTTATTGTATCTAGAAACAGACACACTTACACTATGGTGTGTAACTGTGACTAACTACTTGATAATAGTCCAGTAAACTAGCAAGCCTCCTCATGGCTTTAATTATTATATATATTGCCTGCGGTATCCATTTGTTCAATAACATACTGCTTCGGCGACTTGATTAATTCGTCCATGGGTATAGGTTTGCTAAACATGAACCCTTGAATATAGTCACACCCGTGTTCAGTCAAATAATGCCACTGGGGCTTATTCTCAATACCTTCAGCACAGACATTCAATGACAACCGTTTGGCCAAATCGATGATAGCCCCCATCACAAGCCTGCTCCTTTCAGAGGTTTCCAACTCATGCACAAATTGCTTATCAATTTTTAGTGTATCTATACTAATTTGGGTTAAGTAACTTAACGAAGAGTACCCCGTACCAAAATCGTCCAGAGCTATAGCACAGCCCATATTACTCATACGTTTAAAGAACTTGTTCGATGAGGCAAAGTTTTCTAAATAAGCCGACTCTGTTACCTCAAACTCGACAAACTCTGGGTTCACATTGTGGCGAGTGAAAATTTCATAGATATTGTCAAACAGGTTACTGTCTCGAAGGTCGTGACCCGACAAATTCATCGAAACGCGAAAGCGATGAGGCAGCCATGCTCTTAGCTCTGGCAAATCCTGACACACTTTATCAATTACCCATCGCGTAATGGCAGATATTTTGCCGCCCTGTTCTGCAATAGGAATAAACTCATTTGGCATAACCATGCCATATTCTGGATGTTGCCATCTTAACAGGGCCTCAAGACCAATGACTTTAGCGGCTTTATCTACTTTCACTTGGTAGTAAATCAAAAACTCATCATCTCTTAGCCCCTGCTCTATTGCATTGGCTATATGGAATTTACGCTTATGAGATTCAACCATATCAGGGGTAAATATGGTGTAGCTTCCCCGGCCATTCGCTTTTGAGCGGTACATTGCAAGGTCGGCATTACTCATTAGATCGCTTAAATCGTAGTCTGCGTCTATCGCACGGGCCACACCAACACTCACGCCCACAGATAACGATAGCCCTCGTAGTTCAAAGGGGTCTGAAAACGCATCAATTAAACGGCTTGCCATATGTTCAAGGCTAGAATCTCGCGTTTCCCTATCGGGTAAGACTAAGAACTCATCGCCTCCCAAACGAGCGACTAAATCGCCTTCTCGAAGCAGCGCACTGACTCTATCAGCTACTTCTATTAAGATTAAGTCACCGGTTTCGTGACCTAAAGAATCATTAATGCCTTTAAACCCATCTAAATCAAAGAACAACAGAGCAAGGTCGTATCCATTTCTTCGTGCTCGAGCGAGTTCTAACCTTAGGTTATCAAGCACCAACTGCCTATTGGGCAGTCCTGTCAGGCTGTCATAGTTGGCAAGACGTATCATAGTTTCTTGTTGATCAACTAAGGTTTGGTTTTGCTCATGATTAATAAGCAATTCAACTTCTATCATTTCTAATAGTCGGTTGATGTTCTCCCCTAATGTGCCAATTTCGTCTCTTGAAGTTAGGTTCTGGCGAAGGGCGTAGTCTTTGGTGTCGGTGACTTGCTTCGTAAATACACTTAACTCACCTAAGGGGCGAAACAAACGGTGTATAAAGAATAACGTGCCAACAATGCTTAATAACCACAATATGAAAATAAGGGGAGCAACATTAAATAACAATCCTTTGATACTGGCAGATAAAGGGGCTTTCGCGTCCACCAGCAACATTAAAAAACCATCGGGGTTTGCTGCTGAGCCAATAGTTCGGCGAGACACAATCACATTGTTGGATGCAAATTTATCTTCCGCGAGTACTGAAGCATCTAACGATTTTAAAAAAGGCTCATTCAATCTTATTGCTGCAGGCCCCTTCTCTTCTAATAAAAGCGAATAATCACCGCTGTAAACTCTTACCGAAATAACGTGTTCATGTTCTTTTAATAAAAATAGTAGCTCTGAAATGGAAGATGCATTCTCTGCATTAGATAGCATTGAAGGGGCAATATTTTTGATAACGCCATTGGCAAGAGAAACAGTATGAGAGTGAGCCAATTTAAGATATAGCGATTTGTATTCTAATACTGCAAACCACAATACCAGCGCAGCCATTACTGACATAGATAGGGTTACAGCAATACTGATTGGCGCCTTTATAGATTTAAACACACCACCTTCCTTTAACATCACCTGCGCGATAGATTTCATTCATATTTTTATATAAATCTTACGTCGTTATCACGACCTATAGCACGCTAAAGGCCGTGGATATACATCACTTATTTATAGCACTAATTGAGACTAATTGCCTGTGCAGAAAGCATTTTTTAGCCTTCATCTTAATTATGACCGTGCAGGTGTACGTATAGAATTTCAGCTAGCTATTCTGTGTAACCGCTAATTTAGTTTTAATAAATTCAGCGTGCGAAACATGCAGCAAATCTGATATGCGCCGTATAATATGTTCTTCAATAGGAGCCAATTGATTGTCAGCGTAGGCAATGGACCATAATCCCTCAAGAATTTCACGCTTTTCGTCTGCGTCACATTTTTGATTAATTATTTTGGTAAACTGTATTAAATCTACTGCATCTTCAGCCGATGAACGTCCTTCATCCATGAGTAACTTTAATTCATCATCAGAAAGTTCGAATTGCTGAAACAAATGGCTTTTGTAGGCACTTATTTCACTATCGGTGACATTGTCATCTGCCCTGATAATTTCACTTAATAATGCAGCGGTGGCGAGTTCAACCGTTAGTTTCTGTTGCTCTTCAGACTCTTTTGTCTCGAACAGCTGTAACAAAGATTTAAGCATAGAGGCGCTCCTAATAAACAACGAAGCCATTGCATACCATATCCACAGGTAATCGGTGGAAATATACGGCAAATCGTCAGCAATTTTAGTTTAGTGGTAGTTATTCAACGGTGGTACTCAGTAAACAGTTTATTTTTCTGCCCCCTTTTTCAAACCACACTTTATTGCTTAATGCGCGAATAAGCCCTAAACCTCTTCCGAATGAGTCTTCACGTTGTGGGCTAGCAATCTCGTCCCATTCAAATCCATCACCATTATCTTCAATTGAAAGGAAAACCGTTTCTTCAGCCGGATCCGTCTTAATATTAATCGTAATATTCCCTGACACCATTGAGCCTAAAAGCACCTCTCTTTTTTCGTAATAAAGTTGAAAGCCTTCTGCAGAATGTTTTAGGTTAGAGTCCATTTTCAAAATGCCATGCTCTAGTGCATTGCTGAACATTTCAGATACCACGGTAAAAAGCACAGAACGCACATGCTCAATGCCACTAAATTGTGAAACTTGATGTAGTACTCGGGTTTGAATATCAGGTTGCTTTAAATGCTTAGCACCAAGGGTAATGGTAATTTCGGATGGAATATCGTCGATAGATTGATGAGGAAGAATGCACTCGAGAGACTGGCTTTTAAAAATAACGACCGAAACATCATCGTCAAATGTGTGCTTTGCCGAAAACCCTTTAGCGTGTTCAAACAAGCCTAGAGCAGTTAAATCACTAGTATTAATACACCACTGTTTAACGCCATCTTCAGTTAACATATTCCCTTCACTGTCGACGGCTTCAGTCAATCCATCAGAGCAGATAACTAACTTATCGTCGGGCATCATTTCAAAAATTTCGCATTCGTTATCAAATTCATCTAACTCAAGAATGCCCAATGCCATATGCGGTGAGGAAATGGTTTTAATAAAACGCCGAGTGTTTGATACCACTAACATTTGTGGCATTCCCCCTTGCCAAAGGGTAATGCGGGCGCCATCAGATCCTACTTCACCAATAACCGCCGCCATAAACATATCACTAGGTAAAAACCGCAGTAATATTTTATTAAACTCAGTGGCCATTTCATTAACCGATAAGCCTTTAGCCGACATCTCTTGAAATGCTCGCGTTACCGGCAGAGCACCAATGGCAGAAGCTAGCCCATGCCCGGTAAAGTCTCCAACTAAAAAATACAAGCCGCCACTTGGGCTGGTTTCACAAACGAAAACATCACCATTGAAGGTTTCGGCAGGGATTAATGCATGGTCGAAATATTTTAGCGTATCTTTTTTATTAACGATGGCATGGCTAAAAATATGCTCAACAATAGCGTGTTCTCTCGCCACGCTTTGCTGATAAAACCTAAGCTCTTCATTTTGCGCTTCAATATGAGCACTTAAATTTCTAATTTTTTCGTGAGCGCGAATTTTTGCCGTTAATATATGTTTATCAAAAGGTTTTGTTGCGAAGTCATTTCCCCCCACTTCTAAACATTTAACTAGGCTTTCTTTATCGTCTAGGGAGGTGATGAACAAAATAGGTAAGTATCGCCCCCCTGCTAACGCCCTAATTTTGGGCGCTACCTCAAAGCCACTCATCCCCGGCATAACCACATCGAGTAAAACCAAGTCAGGGATTGCTTGTTCAACGATTGATAATGCCTCTTGGCCACTTGCAGCTTCGATACATTTTGTGAAACCCGCATTACTCAACATACTGACTAGCATGGCTCGGTTTATAGATTCATCATCGACGATAAGAATTTTCATTTACAATAGTGCCTTTACTGAAATTTTCGTTACCGCCTAGCAAATACTAAATTTTTTATCAAAGCGCGAAATTTTTAATATCCGCTCAACAGGCGGACGACTATTTTCAATGCTATAAGTCAGCGTTCTTTCAGAAAGTACCTTTTGCATATTCAGCAACATGCCGAGGGCCGAGCTGTCCATATACTCGGTTTTGCCTAAGTCGACGGCAATGTGTCTCACGCCTTCATCTAAATCTTGGTATGCTGAACGAAAAGATTCAACCTGACTAAAATCAAACTTCTCACCCATTGCTATCGTTAAAGTTAGCTTTCCATCAACATTGTCCGTTGTTACATTCATCTATTCATTCCTATTGCATTGACCACTCGGTAGCCTTCGCAGTCCAAACTGACCTACACAGGTAAGCGAAATAAGTTAAGGCAGTACTGGTGTTATTCTAGCGCAGATATTTCAGCCTGCCATGCTACAATTATAGTAATGCCAAATAAGGCTTATTTAACGCATAGGTAAAAAATCAGAGGGTACAATGCAAGATTGGCAAGATGCACTATTGGTATACAGTACCGACGGAGGCAAAGTTAAACCTTCGTCTAAAGAAGCAAAGCGCTCCACGTCTGACGATGGTATTGTTCGAATACACAGAGAAACAAAAGGCCGCAAAGGTAAAGGCGTGTCGATAATAAAAGGGCTCGATTTAGCCCCAGATGCGTTAAAGAAGCTAGGCACCGAGTTGAAAAAGAAATGTGGCTGCGGTGGCGCGGTTAAAGATGGTCAGATTGAAGTTCAAACCGATGACCGTGAGAAATTAAAAGCGTTACTGCAGGATAAAGGTTTTAGCGCTAAAATTGCTGGGGGGTAATTTACCACCCTTATTTTCCTTAAAAAAATTTTCAAAAGAGAGCGGAATGGAAAAGCTGTCAATTTCGGATTTACATATCATTTTAGTTGAGCCCTCGGATACCCAGAGGAAGATTATTACTACCCTATTGTTAAAAGAGAAGGTGAAGGAAATTGATCCTGTTAGTACCCTTTCTGAAGCAATGTCAGCGGTAAAAGCGCACGGTGCAGACCTGATTGTAAGCGCGATGTATTTCGAAGACGGCACAGCGTTAGATTTGCTCAAGTTCATAAAAGAAAGTGATGAATTTAAAACTATTCCATTCATGCTGGTTTCAAGTGAGAACAGATTAAGTAAGTTAGAAGAATTTAAGCAAGCGGGCGTTGCAGCTATTCTTCCTAAACCGTTCGAGCCCCTTCATCTGTCTCGTGCTCTTAACGCGAGCCTCGATTTAATCAATCATGACGAACTTGAATTAGAATTATTCGATATTCACGATGTTAGAGTGCTACTTGTCGACGACAGTAAGTTGGCACGCAACCACATTCGCCGTGTACTTGAAGGTATGGGGCTACAGCGCATAAGAGAAGCTGAAAACGGGGCGATGGCGCTTACGTTTATTAAAGACGAACCCTTTGATTTAGTAGTCACCGACTACAACATGCCAGAAATGGATGGGCGAGAGCTATCTGAATTCATTCGTTTCAACCCTGAAACTACTCATATTCCTATCATCATGGTGACGTCTGAAGCCGCTGACAGTGCTCATATGGCTAATATTCAGCAAACAGGGGTTAATGCCCTATGTGATAAACCTTTTGAACCTACTGAGGTTCGTCAGATGCTTGCGGCCCTATTAGGAAACTAAGGCTACGAGCTAGAGATAAACAGCTTTGTTGCTTTAAGCAGTAAGCCGACACTATGTTGGTGGTTTACTGCTTGAAGCTGAATTCGCTACTCACCATTTACAATTCGCTTACCCGTTCTGATAATATCTATCAAGCCCCTCCCCCTAATAAAATCAAAAACCAATGTAAAAACAGGTTGACACCGATACGCTGTACGCATAAAGTCAAGCGTATGAAACAGAATAATATACATGCAGTAGCTATCTTTTTTGCGTTTATGCTCTTTAAATAGGGAGGCGCAGCTACATGCATAAAAACCTCCCTCAAGGGAGGTTTTTTTTTAGCTAATACAATAAGTGGAAAACTATGTCTGACAACGCCTTAGATGCTGTAAGAGAGCGCATAACCTCATTAGATAGCGAACTTCTAACCTTATTGGCTGAACGCCGTAAGCTTACTAACGAAGTTGCTGAAACTAAAATTAAGCATCATATTCCAGTACGAGATCAAAAACGTGAAGAGCAACTGCTTGTTCGTCTGATTAAAGAAGGTAAAGATGCAGGTCTTGATCCTCACTATGTCACGCAAATTTTCCACGTTATCATCGAAGACTCAGTATTAAATCAGCAAGCCATGCTAGCTGAACGTGCGAACCCTGGTAGTACGTTACCGCTTAATCGAGTGGCTTTCTTAGGTGACAAAGGGTCTTACTCTTATTTAGCCACCCAAAAGTATTTCTCTAGACGCCCTGGCGAATTACTGGAAATAGGTTGCCAGAGCTTCAGTGAAATCATTCAAAAAGTAGAGAATGCAGAAGCAGACTATGCCGTTCTTCCTATCGAGAATACGACCTCTGGCAGTATTAACGAAGTATACGACCAACTTCAGCATACCCATCTAAGTATTATTGGTGAACTTACCCACCCTATTAGACACACCCTTTTAGTTGGCACGGACACCACAATAGATAAAATTAAAACGGTTTATGCTCACCCGCAAGTATTCACTCAATGTAGTCATTTCTTGGCTGAATTAGGCAACATTGAAGTAAAAACAATGGACAGCACCTCGTCGGCTATGTTGACCGTTAGCGAACTTCAACGCGACGATATTGCGGCTATCGGTAGTGAAGCGGGCGGCAACCTTTACGGATTAACGGCAATAAAAAGTAACTTGGCGAACCAGAAAGAAAACCACAGTCGCTTTATCGTGGTTGCACGCAAGTCAGTAGTAGTACCGCTTCAAGTCCCAGCTAAAACAACGCTTGTGATGTCTACCGTACAAAAACCTGGGGCGCTAGTTGAAGCCTTACTGGTATTAAGCGAAAACAGTATCAACATGACCAAACTAGAGTCACGCCCTATTCCAGGTAACCCTTGGGAAGAAATGTTTTATATTGACGTGAAAGGAAATGTGGAAGATGGACCCGTGCAAACTGCCATTGAAGCACTTCGAAATATAACCCGCTATATTAAAATATTAGGCTGCTACCCTAGTGAAGAAATAAGCCCGACGAAAGTGGCTGCTGCCAGTGCGCTAGCAGAATAATATCGTGCAGTAAAAGGGAGCTATCGAGTCAGTACGATAGCTTTCTTTTACTGCTGATTTTAACTAAAGGTTCTTGGTGGCTTTTGACTACAGGCTTTTGGCTACACTCTTATCTACAGACTTTTGACTACGCCGACCCTACTGCACTTTTTAGGCTACTCGCCTTTTTTAAACTTTGTATCTATCTACCTGCGACTTCATTGCCTGTGCAACTTCAGATAATGACTGCGTTCGTTTAGAGATAAAATCTACCTCTTGCTCGATTTTCTCGGACATAGTGGATATTTCTAAAACATTCCCGCTTACACTTTGTGTAACCGAAGCCTGTTGATTGGTGGCAGCGGCCACTCTATCCGCCATGCCTTGAACTTGCTCTATCACTGTCATCAACTCTTGCATTGCCGTAGCAAGTAAATCGAATAAATGTATACCTCCATCTGCGGTGGTTTTCGCTTTTTCCATCTCCAATACCGATAACTGAGAGGACTTAATCATGCTGTTCACAATGCTTCCAATTTGTTCGGTACTTGATTGTGAGCGATTAGCTAACGCTCTTACTTCATCAGCCACTACCGAAAAGCCCCGCCCCGCTTCGCCAGCCCTAGCCGCTTCTATGGCCGCATTAAGCGCCAGTAGATTTGTTTGGTCTGCTATTGAAGTAATATCACCGAGCAAATCGTTAATGCTCCCTACTTCCCTGTTCAACGCGTTAATAACTTCGCTAGAACGGGATAACAAATCGACCGTTAGCTTAACGTTGTTAGAGGCTAAAGCAGACCGTTCTATATTTTCTTTAAGCCCCTTCATGGCAACTTCACCCTGATCCCGAGTTTCAATAGTCGTTTGGGCTACATCTGAAACCGATACAGAAAGTTCCTCAACTGAAGAAGCAACACTGCCACTTTGCTCTCTTTGGGAATGAACCGCCATCAAGCTGGTATTTACGGTTTGCGCAAATTGTTCTGTAGTGTGCGATAACGTGTTGGCATCAGACTTAAACTGTTTCACCAAAACATGTATTTGGTCAATAAAAGTATTGAACGGAACAATAACGCCATTAATTTCTGGGATAGGAGATTCATCTAGTCGAGTGGTTAAATCGCCTGAGCCGTTAGCTAAATCGTCACATGCGGTTTTAAGTCTAGTAAGTGGTGATACAAGCGCGCCAGAAAGCCAAAGTGCTAAAGCAACCGATATAATTATTAACACAAACGCTATTACAAATACCGTTGACAGCAAGGTGTTTTGAAGCTTGGTGAGTGGCAGTAACGCTTCTTCCACATCAATTTCGGCCAGCAACGCATAGGTATAGCCGCCTATTTTTACGGGACTGTAATATGAATAAACGTCTACCCCTCGGTAATCTTCTACCGTGGTGAACCCACGTTCAGAATTAAACGCCCTTTTTACTGATTCAGACTCTACTTTCTGAATGCCTACACTTGTGCCGGCTTTCAATGCATTAGCGGCCACTAACGGATATGTTTTTTCAATTGCTTTACTATAAGCACTAGGGTCTTCAAGGAAGAAGCGACTCTCTGTGACTAGCATAGATGCAGGAGAAACTAGGTATGTCTCCCCTGAATCTCCAAAGCCTCTTGCCTTCCAATTACTATCGTGAGTGAGAATGTTACTCACTACATCAAGGGGAATTTGGAAAATGAGTATTCCTATTACGTTGCCACTCACATCGACTATTTTTGAGCTAAAAAAGCCCGCCATCGCATCGTATGAGGGTAAGTAGCTGATTAGCTCGCTAATTCCTACTTGGTGTGGAGCCGTGCTCTCCATTGCTAATCTAAACGCTTCACCAATGCCCGTTTGGGCATAAGGCCCCGATTTTAAGCTGGTTGCGAAGTCCAATTCTTTAAACACGCTATACACGATGTTTCCAGAATCTGGATCGACTATAAAAATATCATAGTAGTTAAATGTTTGGAGGAAACTACGAATTTCTTCATGATATTGTTCATGAATATCAGCGTAAGTCGTGCCATTGTTTAAGCTAACTAACGTGTCTTTTTCACCAATATCGTAACTGGAACCTGCAATAAAATCGTACTGCAGCTTTTTGGTTACTAAGGGTAAACTTTGATACAGTTTTTCTATGTTCAGCAACGGCTGATTATTACGCTGTTCATATAAGTCTGCAAAGGCAATAGTGTAGTAATCACTTAATTTGTTGCTTTGTACACTACTGTATTCGTTTGATTGAGTATTATATTGATTAAATGCCTGCTTAAATTTAGGCGTAGATTGGGTAATAATTGAAGATTCAGAAAAATTCTGTATTTGCTTACTAACAAAACCGACATACTCTTCAAACGCTTCTTTTGTTTGAATATTTTGTAATATCAACTTGTCTTGGGCGGTTTGCTCTAATGCATTCTTAGATAGATTATTAGCCGTCCAGTAAGTGGCAAGCGCAAGTATAACTATGACCCCTATGGTAAGTAGTGTGGTCGATAGCAGAAGGCGAAGCTTTAAAGACATTAATTAATCCGTTAATGCATAGGTAAGCAAGTGGTGTAATCTCTTAGATCAAATATAGGTGACGAATTGAGATTCTTCCTTCAACTATAGTCTAAATTACTGCTTATCAATCATGTACGGATTATAAAGTCTCTAATTATGCAGTCTTCGCCTTCTCTGATTAATGTATAATTTTTCAGTATTGGCTTTAAAAAAAGTTTCGATAGCGATTTTGAAACTATATTAGGATTTTCTTAATAACTTCCCATCATCAGCTTTTAACAACAGTTGCTTGCTATCTACAAGGCATGTTTTTGCATAGCTGCCAAACCAATTCCCTATTGTGAGAAACTGTTTAATAAACGCCTTTTTATCACCCTTTTCTAACAAGTTTAAGGCTAGACCGAAACGGTCATAGAAGCGTCGGAGCAAGGCAAAGTTATCAGGGTTGTTGAAAATAATATCGGCGTATAGCTCAGGTGCTTGGGCAAACAAACGCCCAACCATAGCAAGTTCTAAGCGATAAATTGGCGAACTAAACATAGTAAGAGATTCAAGGTCAGGGTCTTCCCCTCGCAAATGTTCGCCGTACACGAAGGTATTAAAGTGGCGCATTACCTGAATGTAAGCCATAGACTTATCATGTTCTTCGGCGGTACTGCTATGAATAGTTGCCCCCCAAATTTTCATTTGAGCGATAAGCCATTCATAAGCGCTTTCATTGCGCCCTTCACATACCACCACAACCTGTTTTATCATGCCAGGAGCATCAGGCCCGAACATAGGGTGTAAACCCACCACAGGGCCTCTATGCACTGCCAGCATGGCGTCGATAGGTTTAACCTTGATACTGGTGATATCAGCCAAAATACAGGTTTCAGGCAACATAGTCAGTTGACTAATAACCTGCTCGGTTAGGTTAATAGGCACCGCGACTACCACTAGCGCAGCCGTTGAAAGCACCTGCGCTGCATGACCACTTTCCCAGTCTTCTCGCTCTACCACAGAAACGTTGTAACCACTTCGCTGGAAAAGGCTGACGAATATTTTACCCAAAGCTCCCGCACCACCAATAATGACAATAGTGCCAACATCGGCATTTACGCCAAGGTAACGGTTGTTTTGCGTGTGATAAGACTCGCGCATAATTCGACGTAAGAGATCTTCAGTAAGATCAGGAGAGACACCTAGGCTTTCAGCCTCGGCACGTCGTGATGCAATGAGTTCTTTTTCTCTGGAAGGTACATAAACAGGCATGCCTGCTTCAGCTTTTACCTGCCCTACTTTTGTAGTCAGTGCGTTGCGCTTTGCGAGAAGTTCAACGAGCTGGGTATCCAGCTCGTCTATTCCTTCACGCAGCGTATTTAATTGCTGCGAAAAATCGGCCATTTAGTATGTTCCTCAAATCAAATGGCACTGGCTACCTTACCCGTTAGGCAACATCGGTGCGCTTATTTTGACGTAAGGGTAGCACAGTTATTAATTTATCTCTGGTTTGAGCGATAAGCGTTTCTGTCGTATCCCAGTCAATACAGCCGTCGGTTATAGACACACCGTATTCCATTTCGCTTAATTTCTTACCATCAGATTTTTGGTTACCGGCTTTTAAATGGCTTTCTAGCATTACGCCAATAATAGACTGGTTGCCTTCTAGTATTTGATTAACTACGTTTTGTGCAACCAGCGGCTGACGGCGGTAGTCTTTTGATGAGTTTGCATGGCTACAATCTACTACTAAGCCAGCTGTTAGCCCAGCTTCTTGCATTTCAACTTCACACTCAGACACGCACACTGAGTCGTAGTTTGGCTGCTTGCCACCGCGCAAAATAATGTGACCATCTGGGTTACCACTAGTAGCAATAACACTCACTTGGCCTTGCTTATTAATACCCATGAAGCGATGACCTGATGCAGCAGATTTAAGGGCATTAAGGGCAATATCTAAACTGCCATCAGTGCCATTTTTAAAGCCTACAGGCATAGAAAGACCACTGGCCATTTCACGGTGAGTTTGTGATTCAGAGGTGCGCGCACCAATAGCAGACCAGCTGAATAGCTCAGCTAAATATTGAGGGCTAATTGGATCTAGCGCTTCAGTCGCCACCGGCAGTTCAAGCTCGGCTAACCAAATTAATAGTTCACGGGCTTTACGCAGGCCAGCTTCAATATCGAATGTATCGTTGATATGAGGGTCGTTAATTAAGCCCTTCCAACCAGTCGTGGTACGCGGCTTTTCGAAATAAACTCGCATAACAATGAATAAAGTATCTTTGCATGACTCATGCAGCTCTTTAAGCTTAAGCGCATATTCTTTTGCTGCATCTACATCGTGAATAGAACAAGGTCCACAAACCACCAATAAACGGTGATCGCGACGATGAATGATGTCAGAAACAATCTTGCGAGAATCGGAAATGGCAGCAAGTGCTTTTTCAGAGGCAGGCAACTCTGCACTTAACGCATCAGGGGTTATAAGTACATCTTCAGCACTTACGTGGATATTATTTACAGTGTCCTTAATCATGGGGCTCTCTCAACTACTAAAAAACGGAAAAAATGAAACGTCAAAAGAGTAAATACTGGCATGTAAACTTTTATGTACAACAAGCTTTTTCTAATTTTCTTTAACGTCGTTGACTTTTTAACAACAAACGAATAGGCAAGCAAGCTTTAACGTACAATACTTTGTATTAAGTCAAAGAAAGACACTATATTGTCACAATTAGCGCTGGCGAGGGTTGCCAGTGTTCATTTTTACACCAGACGTTAGCTTTTCTGTTTCGGCGTAAACCCCTTCTTGAATATGTTGGGTTTCCATCCCCAGCGTAACGAGCCCAGGCGAATAAATACGGTTGTGAATAACGATCCTAAAATACACCATAAATAAGGGGCGTCTAAGGTAAACAGCGCGGCGTAGGCCAGGCCACCGGAAAGGCAGGCAGTAGCATAAAGGTCGCCACGCATCACTAAAGGAACCTCTCGGCAAATGACATCTCTGATCAAACCGCCAAATATCCCTGTGGTCATCCCCATGGTTAATGCCACTATCATCCCAGAGCCCTCTATTAGCGCTTTTTCTATACCCACAATATTAAAAATGGCTAAACCTGCAGCATCTACTAATAAAAAATAATAATTAGAAAGGGGTGGTAAATAGCGAATTGATAAAACGGTAAGCACAACTGCGCCGTAAGTGGCGTATAAATAGGAAGGGGTTTCTACCCAAAATATGGGTAGAGTAAGCAATAAATCTCTAATAGTACCGCCGCCTAGTGCAGTGACCGCCGCTACGACTACCACACCAAAACCATTGATACTTTTTTCATGCCCCATTAATGCACCTGATACAGCAAAAAAAGCCACACCAAATAAACTTAAAAAGAGGAAATAATCCGCCGTCATCCCTGTCTCACTTGCGCAATTGATATGGGTTTTATTCTGAAAATAGTCGAGGACAGATCGTTAATTTACGAATTTCGTGTCAGTATTATTGTTTTAAACATACAAACCTATCTTTTACATGAAATTTATACTCATTTTATTATTTTTTGTTACAAGTGTTACCGCCTGCGCCGCACAACGCGATTATGCATTTCCCAGTAACATAAAGACTGCCAAACACTACGTTTTCTATTCTCATGGTTTTATCGTAGAAGGTGATGACCCGACGCCCATACACCCTCGGTGGGGTGTATATGATTTCCCGAGTATTCAAAATGCACTTGATAGCGAAAGCTATACTTTAATAGCGCACCACAGACCAAAGGGCGTAAGCCCTAACGACTACGCTAAACGCCTTGCTGCAGAAGTTAACCAACTTATCACTCTTGGTGTACCCCCAGAAAATATTACCCTTACCGGTTTTTCCCGCGGCGGCGCAATTACCATATTGGCATCAAACGAGTTAGAAAATGCTAAGGTCAATGTTGTGATTTTAGCGGGCTGTGCAGGGTTAATTAATCGTAAGCGCGATATACAGTTGTACGGTCGCGTGCTTTCAATTTATGAAACCTCTGATGATGTTGGCTCGTGCAATCTGTTAGAAGCACGCAGCCCTATGCTTAAAGAATTTAAAGAGATAGCCATTTCAACCGGTAAAGAGCACGGCGCGTTTTATCGCCCCATAGACGAATGGCTTGTACCGCTGAAACAGTGGATTAATGATTCAATTAGCGAGCCTGAAATTAATAGGCAAGAATAACGGCTAGGCGACACTGGTTGCCTTACTTTTCCTGACGACTACCATAGAGCCAATCTAACCCCTGAATGGCGGTAGTGGGAAATGCAGTTGCGTGGGTGGCCTCATCAATCAGTTTGAACTTGAGATTTATCTGCTGCTCACTCTGCTGTGTTATTTTTTGAGCCAGCTTTTGTGCACCTTCAACCATATCTTGCCTTTCACCATATTCAGGACGCTCTAACGCCCCCACGGAAAGATAAACGTTTACAGCTGTTTTGGCGGGAACAATAGCTTCAGACAAAATAGCATTATCGTGAAACCACACCGATGGGCTACCAATAATGTAGTTATTAAACATACTCGGGCGAGAAAAAAGCACATAAGCACTAAATAGCCCGCCTAAGGAATTTCCAACTATCGTTCTAGGCATTCCCTCCACGCGATAGTTATTCGAAATATAGGTAAATACTGTGTTATTGATAAAGTCAGCATGAAGCGCTGCTTTGCCAGTTTCAAGCTTCCAGTCTTCAGCAAGGTAAGGGGTATAGTCGCGAACACGACTTGCGGCGCCCTTAGACCCTTTCGAGTAGGATATGGCTACTATAATGGCTTGCTCCATTGCACCGCTATTCATAGGAAACCGTGTTGCCCCAGACACGACCTGAAAGGCATAAGAACCATCCAACAAATAAATCACTGGGTAAGATGCTGTCGTGTTAGCTCGGTAGCTTTTCGGCAACTTGATAAAAATAGGGTAAGTTAGGTCAGTGTTTTTATCTTGAAGTTCTACAACTGTACTTCTAGGTATTGTGAATTCAACGTTAGCATTAGCCATGGCACTGAAAGCTAACATCATTAATACCCAGCAAAAACGCGACAACATATTCCGCTCATTGTTTTAATTAACTATTTTCAACATATTATCTCGCAAACATTCATTGAGCAATTGTGCCAACGTCAAGATATGGGGTGTGGGATGCGGTGTAGGTGCCGATGACCTTCCTGCGCAGGATGCGCTGGCAGAGAACACGGATGGGTTTATGCCGCACTATTTCATGGTACGGGTAAGCGTTTATAGCAGAGGGAGTCGCCCCCATCGGAAGCCTTCCACAGCATGGAGCTATTGCGAAAACTTCATAGATTGATTCACGCCGCGTTTCACGTGGGCTTCTACTGTTGACTAATATTAATATTCAGCAGTGAGCCTTAATCGGATGTTCAGAAGGAAGGGCTTTGTGCGCCTCGGAAACTCTCTACAGAATGGATGCTGTAACGAAAGCCCCATGGTGGGGTTTACGGCTTGTCATCGGCATCATCCTTCAACTCACCTAACATGGCTATAAAGTGCGACCGGAGGGATACGGTGTAGGTGCTGATGACCTTCCAGCGCATGGATGCGCTGGCAGAGCCCCCATGGATGGGTTCACGGCGAGTCAGAGAGACCAACATCACATCCCTCCCCACACTCAATGCCGTGGGAAGAATATGTCTTTGGGGTTTATGACCTTCCAGCGCAGGACGCGCTGGCAGAGCCCCCATGGACGGGTTTACGGCGTGTCATAAACCCCAAGGACATGTTCTTCGTCCACAAAAAAGCCCGCTAATAAGCGGGCTCTTTCGAAGTTAACAATAACGCAAGGATTAGTAATCTTAGTTAAGCTTTTCTTTGATACGTGCAGATTTACCTGAACGTTCACGAAGATAGTAAAGCTTAGCACGACGAACCGCACCGCGGCGTTTAACTTCAATTGAAGAGATAGCCGGGCTGTGTGTTTGGAACACACGCTCAACGCCTTCGCCGCTAGAAATCTTACGTACGGTAAAAGACGAGTGCAGACCACGGTTACGCTTAGCGATAACAACACCTTCATAAGCCTGAAGACGCTCTTTGTCACCTTCGGTAACGCGAACTTTAACAACTACTGTGTCACCCGGGCCGAACCCTGGAACATCAGATTTAAGCTGTGCTTGCTCAATTTTCTTGATGATATCTTGACTGACTTTGCTCATCATATCCTCTCGTCCTAGTTAACTGTCATCTCGCTGCAACTGCGTTTGGAATATTTCCAATAACCGCTGCTGCTCCTCAGTCAGAGCTAGGTGATTTAACAAATCAGGGCGACGCAGTAAGGTTCTACCCAAAGACTGCATTAATCGCCACTGCCTAATTTTTTCATGATCACCACTTAACAACACGTCAGGTACCGATTGACCATCTAGTACTTCTGGCCGCGTATAATGCGGACAATCCAGAAGACCATCGGTAAAGGAATCTTCAACTGCTGAAGCTTTATGCCCCAACACGCCGGGAACTAATCTAGCAACTGCGTCCATTAAGACCATTGCCGGCAGTTCACCGCCACTTAGAACGTAATCACCAATGGAGACTTCTTCATCTACATGGCTTTTGATTACGCGCTCATCAATTCCTTCATATCGACCACAGATTAAAATCGTACGGTCAATGCCAGCAAGACGTTGAACGCCTGCTTGGTCAAGGGGCTTCCCTTGGGGTGATAAGTAGATCACGCTACTGTTTTCGCCACCAACTTTCTTGGCAGCTTGTATTGCGTCGGTAAGCGGTTTAACCATCATCAGCATGCCGGGTCCGCCACCATAGGGGCGATCGTCAACTGTGCGATGGCGGTCATGGGTAAAGTCGCGGGGGTTAAAGGTATCAACCGATAATTTTCCAGACTTAACAGCCCTGCCGATTACACCCTGTTGGGTAAATGGCGCGAACATATCTGGAAACAGGCTAACCACCCCGAACCATTTTTCCGGTGTCACTTAAAACCCCGGATCCCAGTCAACTTTAATGACCTTCGCTTCCCGATCAACCTCTTGTACAACGTCGTCGAACACAAAAGGTATTAATCTTTCTTTTTGACCAAAAGCATCGCCTACATTAGCTTTAACGTGAACCACGTCATTGGCACCTGTATTAAATACTTCTTTCACCACACCTAAGTCGTAACCTTGCGTAGTTACCACTTTCATGCCAGTGAGCTCGCGCCAATAAATGCCATCGTCCCCTAAATCGGGAAGTTGCGAAGCGCTAATGTTTATATCCAAGTTTTTGATGCGTTCTGCATCATCTCGGTTATCTACACCAACAATCTTTGCTACCAGGCCTTTACCATGCGTTCGCCATTGGTCAATTTGGTATTTGTTTTCTTCGCCAAGGAACCAAGGCAAGTACTCAAAAATACCTTCTGGTGTTTGTGTATAGCTGTTGATTTTGACCCAACCTTTAACACCGTAAGGTGCACCGATTTTGCCAACAACCACAATGTCAGACGCTAAACTCATCTATACTCACCAGTTAATTGCAACTTACGCTGCAGATTTTTTAGCTTCTTTTACCAAGCTAGTTACGCGCTCAGATAAGCTCGCGCCAACACCAACCCAGTAATCAACACGTTCTAGGTCAACGCGTAAACGCTCTGCTTGACCTTGTGCTGTTGGGTTGAAGAAACCAACGTTTTCAATAAAACGACCGTTTCTTGCACGACGGCTATCAGCCACCACTAGTTGATAAAATGGACGCTTTTTCGCGCCACCACGCTGTAAACGAATAGTAACCATAAATGCCTCAAACTCGTTGTAGCGTTACCGTTAACTTAATCCTTCTTTAGACGCCTATAAATTGAGCGCCTAAGAGAAGGCCGCCGAATTATACGGATATGGGCTGTGAATGCAAGTATAAATGCGGGTTAAATAGGGATTATGCATCCCTATTTATTATTTATTGGCTATTAGTGTGGAAGGAGTAAAATTTTCGCTTGCTTATAAGGCCTTAGCTTCTCCTAAACGATAGAGTAAAATAGCCGCTTTATGCATGTTTTGTGAAAAGGTAGACATGTCGGCCACTTCATCTTTTGTATGTCCGCCATCGCCCATTAAGCCTAGGCCATCAATTGCCATGTCTACATGATCTGCAGCGAATGAAATATCAGCCGCACCCGCATTCCGCGGATTTACCGGTTCAACAGGCCCGTAACCTAAAGATTCACTCACATCGCTATACATCTTTAACAGTACATAGTTTTCATCGGTAGGTGCCATTGGCGGATAACCATCGGCAAAGGTTAATGTAGCAGAGGTATGCGCTAGGTTGTTCGAAGCCACTTCCTGCATCACTTTTTTGGCTTTTGCCAGTTCATCGGCGGTTAATGTGCGAATGCCGCCTTTCACGGTCACTTCTTTCGCTACCACATTGGTTTTACCAAAGCCTTGTACGATAGAATTTTCGGGTTGTACTTCAACTTCAGTTCCCCCTGCTATTAATCCAGGGTTAAAGGTAATATTACCAACGCCGGCTAATTGCTCTCGGAAATCATTTAAAATACGGGCTGTTTCAAAAATAGCGCCATAGCCCACATTGTCGGTGAATATTTGTGATGAATGCGCAGGCTTGCCTGCAACATCTAACTGCCATCCTATTGAGCCACGACGTGCAACCACCGCCGTTTTAATATCGCCATCGGCATCTTCAAACCCCAGCGCGATATCTGCCCATATTGCCGCATCAACCAAGGCCTTTTTTGATAGTGAAAGTGGGCGGCCACTACTTTCTTCATCGCCTGTCATCACTACTTTAATACTGATATTATCGAGCAAATCTAAGGCTTTTAGCGCTTGCAGTGCCGCAATAATAATTACATCACCGCCTTTCATATCGGTGATGCCAGGCCCTGCTATATGGGTGTCATCAACTACGCTGTAGCTTTGGAATGCATCGTCTTTGGCAAACACCGTATCTAAGTGGCCGATCATCAAGATTTTCGGACCCGAATTTCCATAACTTGCCACTAAGTGCCCAGCTCGATTAAATTCACTTCCATCAACCCACTGTGTATCAAACCCCATTGCATCGAACTCGGCTTGATATATTGCCCCTACCTTTTTGACTCCATCGAAATTCATGGTGCCACTGTTAATGTTTACGGTTTTTTCTAACAGCGCTTGGGAGTGGGTAAGGTTATCATCGATGTGTTTTGTAATTTTTTTCTCGGTGGCAGTATTAGCCATACTAGTTTGGCTAAACACGAATACCATGCCAACGAGCAAGGTGTTGAGCTTGATTCTTTTCATCATATCTTTCATCACTTGTATTATCTTTTAAGGATTTATTGGAAAAAGGACGAATAACGAGAGTAAAACGGGTGTATCTTAAAGTCTAGTAAGAAGAAAATACGTTATGAATGCGTAAACAACAATCTACCTTAAGGATGAAGGAGAGTGATTAATCAGGTTGATAGCAGTCATCTAAAGATTATTAATCAGGTGGCGCAATACATTTATGACCATAGCGATAAGCCAATAAGTCTTGATGAACTGGCAAGTTATACGGGGTTTTCTAAATACCATTTTAATCGTATGTTTTTTGCCGTCACTGGTTTCCAGTTAGGTGAATATATACAAAGAAAGAAATTAGAGAAGGCGCTGTATTCGATTCAAAATGGTAACCATAACATTACTGATATTGCACTTAGCGTGGGTTACGACTCCCCTTCTGCTTTTTCTAGGGCATTTAAAAAGAACTTCTCTTGCACACCGTCGGATATTATTACCGGTAATGCCCTAGCAAATGTTCGAGCAAGTGGCTTACCCCCCAAAAAATCACCACCTGAAACAGAGCTATCACCTACCTGGTTAACCCTTCCAGAACGTAAGGTTTACGGCTTGTATGATTCCGGCTTTAGCACACAATCTTATTCTGCTGTTGCAGGTAAATTGTTTAAACGATTAGCGACACTTGCCGAGCCCTTTAGTTTTAATGAATTACAGCCTATCGGTGTTTCTGTAGATAACCCCTGGTTAGTAGAGCAAGCAGAAAGTCGTTTTTTTGCGGGTTTTCTATATGGGTTAAATTCACAACAACAGGATGTAGATATTTTCCATTGGGAAGCGGGTCGTTGGGCCAGCTTTACTCACTATGGTTCTCACGACACTATGTGGCAGACGATTTCACAGATTTATGCCCTGTGGGTATTGCCGAACAATATTCAGCTAAAAGACCAACAAATTGTTCAGCAATATATAAATAGCCCGCAAGAAACCGCGGCAGATTTACTGCAAACCACACTGTTCTTTGCAGTGGAAGATAAGACGTAATCCACGCAAATTTAAATCAATGAAATTGCAAAACGCACTTTCTGCACAGCGCCTGTTATTCAATATCGCTATTATCGTTTTAAATGAACCGAACAGAGAAAACTGATGAAAATGAAAATACTGTATTTAGCTCCCCTTCCCCATTCCCTTGCTTTTTCATTTTTGATGCTTATTAATGCAGTCACTGTGTTTGCTTCAACCGGTGCTGATGATAGTGCTGGTGTAGGCGCTAATGCGAGCTTTGAGCTAAAAACACAAGACGTTGACTTCTTTGACCAAAAAGCTAATAGGCCTGCGAAGGTTAAATTTTGGTATCAAGCTGACACACGTGCGTGCGATGCTAAAATCTGTTTGCGTTCAGCACAAAACAAGCACAAAGTTGCGGTTATATCTCACGGTGCATTTGGCTCGCCTAACTCAATGAATTGGTTAGGCTATGCACTAGCGTCTCAAGGGTGGATTGTTGCCGGCGTGGCGCATTATGGTGAGTCTTGGGTCTATGGACAAGACACTATAGACCCCAGCGTATTGCAGCGCTTTTGGCAGCGCCCTCAAGAAATAAGCTTTGTTATAGATAGCCTTACTAAAAGTGGGCTGTTTAATCATTCATTAGAAACCGATGACATAGTCATGTTTGGGCATTCTTCGGGAGGGTTTACTGCATTAGCGATGGCTGGCGCAAAATTAGCTGCAGGTAAATCAGAAGCCTATTGTATGTCTGAAAAGGCAAAAGATGATAAAGGCTGTGACTATAGCGCAAAGAAAGCTAGCTCGGTTGAAAGCAGCTCTGTTAATAGTAGCTCTGTTAAAAATAGCACCAAGCCTTTAAGTAAAGAAATGTTAGAGAAAATTGGGATATTACAAGCACAAATGAAAGATGAGAGAATAACCTCAGTTATTGCTTTTGATCCCGCGCTAGGACATGCCGCAAACGAAGCCAGTTTAAAAGCTATCAAAGTACCCACGTTAATACTAGGCTCTGTTGACAATGATTTCCTGCCATATGAAACCCATGCAAAATACTATGCTGATAATATCCCCAACGCAAAACTGGTAGGTGTTGAACAAGGTGCGGGCCATTTTATTTATATTGATGATTGCAATAATGATCGCGAAGTAAAAGGCGTTCCTTTATGTAAAGACAGAGACGGCGTTGATCGCAAAGCGTTACAAAAGCAGTTGCTTAATCATGTATTTCAATTCATCAGCAGTGGGAAAAATTAACGAGCTCCCCGCGTTAGCCGAGGCAAATAACAAAGAAGCACATAGCGAGGTTACTGGGATGGTAATTGAGATAATTAACGGGAGAAATAGCCGGTAAAGTAAAAGCTGAAGTAATCGGAAACAGATTAAGGTTTCAGAAAAAAGGTGTGATTCATTGGATCGATTAACAACGAATATACTTATTGCCGCTCTGGCACTTACAATGAGTTCCCGAACTATCGCAAGCGAGATATGGCAAACCATTGGATATGGCTATATCTTCGACCTAAGTGAGCTCAATAGCCCTATCATTTATGACATAGGCAATAACTTTTGTTTACCCAATCACTTTTTAACAGAAGAAGCTCTTCAAAATGGCGTTGCTATAAATGAAGCTACCCGCCAATTAGACTTTGATAAATTATTCACGTTGTCAGTTACCAAGCTAGATAATTTGCCTAAAGCCTGTTCTGACTATGCCTTAACTACATTTAGTGCTCCGGGATATGTTTTCAGTGCTACGCAGATACTAAACGTATTTTTTGACAATTTTGCAGAGCATTATGCGTTCTCTGACTACAAAAATATTGACTGGAAACAGGTGAAATTAGACTGGCTGAAACAGGTAAATGAGTACACAACCCCTCAACAGCTTCAGGTCGTTATTGATAGGTTTCTAGCGTCACTGCGAGATGGTCACGCCTTACTGTTTGACCAATCCCTCAATAGATTATCTTATTATTCTTCCAGAGCAATTGAAGCCAAAACAAGGCTGAGTACTTTTCATCTTAATCACCCTGAATACCTTACCCTCACTGACGTATACCGTCACATCTATAACAACTGGACTCAAATAATTGAATCCTATTTTAATGCAGACTTTCCACATTATGAGCTTCAAAATAACTTTTTGTATGGAAGGCTTGAGGGAAATATTTCTTACCTCAGAATAGCGAGCTTTGATGAATACGACACCGAGCAAGTTCTGCAAGCGTTAATACCGCAGATCAATGAAACTAATGGCTTGGTAATAGATCTTAGAGATACCGATGGTGGCAGCGACAAAGTGGCATTAGCAATAAGTGCTTTTTTAATAAATGAACCACTGAAAGTGAGCTCAAAACATTTTAAATTGAATAGTGGCGAAAACAGTCAAGATATAATGAGCGAAACAAGAGATATTGTCGTTTATCCATTTAGTACTTCGACATCTGCGCCTTCAAAGCCTTATTTAGGAAAAATTGTTGCTATTACGAGTCAGCATACACCTAGCGCTGCCGAAGTGTTTTTACTCGCGCTTCAAGCGCGAGATAATGTTTCGATAATTGGTGAAAATAGCTCTGGTGCTTTCAGTGATGCCTTAACTAAGGCATTGCCGAATGGATGGGGAATGACACTATCTAACGAAAGCTATATCGCTCCCGAGGGCAAAAGTTTTGAGTTTGTCGGAATACCTGTCGATGAAGCCTTTGAGTTTCCGAATATCTCAGACATTAAAAATCGAAAAGATTCAGCACTAGAGCATGCAATAAGTTTGCTAAAAGATTAGCTTGTTTAGCTGGCCGTTTCTAAACCTGCGAACCAGCCTCTACTAACCACCGCTAGCCTTTAGCTATATCTTCTAATCTTTATATCAACTATCTCCCAAATTGCGCCAATGTCACGTTAGCATCGTTATAATCAAGGGCAATAAATCGATAACCTGATTCATTTTTTAAAATTAAGCTGGGAAAACCCTGGGCGCCAATAGCTTGCCCCATATTGATTTCTTCCATTAATGCTTGTTGAGTTTCTGCGCTGTTTAAATCTTTTTCGAATTGCACAGTGTTTAGCCCCAACTCACCCGCCATGGTTATTAACGTAGTGTCATTAGACGGATTCATAGCGCGAAGATAGTACCCTTCTTGAATGGCACGGATCATTGGCTCTTCTTTGCTGGCATCTTGTTTTCTTGCAGCAATCACGGCGCGGCATGAGGGATAGGTTGAACGTCGCGGCTCGCATTTTTCCCAAAACTCAAAGTTGAATGTGGTACCCGGCACCCGCTGTATAATGGTTTTCCAATATCCGCTGATAGCAGCTTGCATAGCACTTGGCATGGGTTCGCTAGAATCAGGCGCTAACCCGCCTAATACATATTGCACCTTTATATCGTCAGGTAGGCTTTGTTTTATGGTGTTCCATACTGGTACGAACGCCCAGCACCAACTGCACATGGGGTCGTGCACGTAGTAGAGGATAGATTTACTACTCTGCTGTGTTACTTGTTGTCTGGGCTGTCGCACTGACTTTTCCAAAACACTCTCCTACATTTATTTAACAAATAATTATTTAATACTTCACAAGTGAAGGTTTTTGGATTACTTTAAAAAAAACCTCATAGACGTCTAAACGTCTAAACGTCCAAACACACAAAATATAAATTAACTTTTAAGGTATGTTCAATGAAACCAGAAACCATTGCATTACACGCAGGCTATACTAGCGAAGAAACCACAAAAGCAGCAACTACTCCTATTTATCAAACCACATCATTTACGTTTGATAATACGCAACATGGTGCTGATTTGTTCGACCTTAAAGTGCCAGGTTATATCTACAGCCGCATAATGAACCCAACCAACGCAGTGCTTGAACAGCGTTTAACTGAATTAGAAGGTGGTGTGGGCGCTTTAGCGGTAGCCTCTGGCATGGCCGCTATTCGCTACGCCATTGAAGCTATTGCAGAAGTGGGAAGTAATATTGTGAGCGTTGGGCAGTTATACGGCGGCACCTACAACCTTTTTGCGCATACTTTTCCTCGCCAAGGTATTCAAACTACCTTCGTGCAAGCGAATGACTTCGACGGCCTTGCTGCCGCTATTGATGAAAATACCAAAGCCGTATTTTGTGAATCTATTGGCAACCCGGCTGGTAACGTGGTTGATATTAAACGTTGGGCCGACATTGCGCATGCCGCAGGCATACCCTTAATTGTTGATAACACCGTTGCCACCCCTATTCTTTGTAAAGTGTTCGAGCACGGGGCTGATATCGCCATTCACTCGTTAACTAAATATATTGGCGGCCACGGTACTACTGTGGGCGGCATTATTGTTGATTCAGGTAACTTTAATTGGGCAGCACAATCAGAACGATTCAGTATGCTGACAACTCCCGATCCAAGTTACCATGGAGTCACTTACACCGAAGCCCTTGGCCCAGCCGCGTATATTGGCCGTTGCCGCGTAGTGCCTCTGCGTAATACGGGGGCTGCACTTTCAGCACAAAGTGCATTCAACATTATGCAAGGTTTAGAAACTTTGTCGTTACGAATGGAACGCCACTGCGAAAATGCAGAGAAAGTGGCTGTGTTTCTTAAGAAACACCCTTCTGTAAATTGGGTTAACTATGCAGCCCTACCTGATAGTGAGCACTTCGAGACCTGCCAACGCATTTGTGGTGGTAAAGCGGCCGGTATTATCAGCTTTGGTATTCAAGGTGGATTGCCAGCAGGCGCTAAGTTTATTGATGCCCTGCAACTAATTTTACGCTTGGTTAATATTGGTGATGCAAAGTCTTTAGCCTGTCACCCTGCCAGCACTACACACCGCCAATTAAATACTGATGAGCTTGCATCGGCGGGTGTGAGTGAAGATATGGTGCGTATTTCGGTAGGTATTGAACATATTGATGATATTATCGCTGACATCGAACAAGCGCTTGTTGCCAGCCAAGGGTAGCCCTTCTTCGGCAACATAGTTTTTTCTACCTAAATAGCTCTCTACCTACAGAGCTTTCTCTACCTAAATAAAACAGAGTAAAACACTAGGCCATATGCTTAGTGTTTTGCTTATTTAGCATTTAATGTAATCAACGACATTATCTATGTCGTTGCGCTTTTGTTCTACTGACGCTTTATTCTATTGGCACTTTATTCTATCGCCAGAAAATACTCATCAGCTAAAATTACAAATCGTCTTAACACTAGTCACCTCATATACTGCCGCTGTAATCGCATCACTAGATCAAAATGCCATAGTATGCCGTATAGTGATTGCATCTTGAGCGATGAATGATTTTACATGAATACTTCTTGCTCAGTTTTTCAGCTATGTCGAAATTTATGAAAAGAGGTTATTTTGGCAACACCGCTAAATGAAGTGTCTACAAAACAAGTATTGCTTTGGATTGGTTCACACTTAAGCCAATATAAAAAACGGGTTGCGGGGGCAATTGCTGCCTTATTTACTGCAGCCATAGCATGGTTAATGCTGGGGCAAGGCATTAAATACGCTATTGATAGCGGTTTTGTAGAAAGTGCTTCTGAAACCTTAAATCAGGCCACTGTTATTGTATTAGGGATCACCCTAATTGCGTGCATCGCTACCTATGCGCGATTTTACTTAATGACTTGGTTAGGCGAGCGAGTCAGTGCCGACATTCGAAACCAAGTTTATTCGCATCTGCTGTCACTTCCCCCTTCGTTTTTTGCAGAGCTTAGAACCGGTGAAGTCATTTCACGGTTCACCAGCGACACCACAGTAATTCAAACCGTGGTAGGTATGAGCCTATCAATGACCCTTCGCTCGGTAGTCACATTTGCAGGCGCGCTCGTGCTAATGGGGATATCTAGCCCCCTACTTACGTTTTGCGTGATTATCGCGGTACCTGCGGTACTTGTACCCATTAAAGTACTAGCGCCTCAGGTACGTAAGTTCGCTAAAATAAGCCAAGATAAAGTGGCAGATTTAGGCTCCCACATTGATGAAAGCTTGCATGAAATTATGACGGTTCAAGCTTATACCGCAGAAGACAAAGAACGAGCGCAGTTTTCTTCACGAGTAGAGTCAGCCATGGATGCGGCTAAACATCGCATTCATTATCGTTCTTTGTTAATTGGCTGCATTATGTGCCTAAGTATGACTGCCATTATATTTATTGCATGGGTAGGTGCCCGCCAAGTATTAGAAGGGAAAATGACAGTAGGCGAACTTTCTGCCTTTCTGTTTTATGCCGTAATGGCAGGAGGCAGTATTGCCACCGTAAGTGAAGTTATTGGTGAAGTACAACGAGGCGTAGGCGCAAGCGAGCGCCTTTACCAACTACTGAACGCTACATCGGATGTGACCTCACTGTCTGAACACTCATCTTCCAAGCAAGTACCACAAACCGCACCCGCTATTGCGTTTAAAAATATGAGCTTTGGTTACCCTGGCACTAAACCATTATTCAACAATTTGAACTTAGACATTAAAGCCGGTGAAAATCTGGCATTGGTGGGCGCTAGCGGCGCAGGAAAGTCATCTTTATTTCAACTACTGATGCGCTTTTACGACCCCACTACCGGCGAAATCACCTTTGATGGCGCTCCAATTATTAGCAAGCCGCTAACGTGTTTGCGCCAACATATTGCTATAGTAACCCAAGAGCCTGTGGTATTTGCCAGTAGTGTGATGGAAAACATACGCTATGGAAGCCCAAATGCCAGCGATGATGATGTGATAAGCGCAGCCAAAAAAGCCTTCGCACATGAATTTATCGACAATCTCGAAAACCGCTACCATACCCAATTAGGCGAACGAGGCATTAAGCTTTCTGGCGGGCAGAAACAACGTATCGCCATCGCCCGTGCAATATTAGCGAATCGCCCTATCTTACTTTTAGATGAAGCGACCAGTGCGCTAGATGCCATGAGCGAACGTATGGTTCAACAGGCAATGAATCGTTTAATGGAAGGCAAAACCAGTATTGTTATCGCACACAGACTGGCGACTGTTCAACATGCCGATAGAATCATTGTTATGGATAAAGGCAGCATAGTAAGTATAGGCACCCACGCAGAATTAATGAAAAGCGATACCTTGTACAGGGAATACGCTGAACTGCAATTGCTTAGCTAGGCTGCCTGTGGTGCTATAACACTTGAATTTTGCTTGGGTAAAGTGGCAAAAAAAGAACGCAAAAATAGCCACTACTTTTCATCATTATAACAATAAAAAACTAAAAACTTTCGGATAAAAAATGACAAATATGATCTCCCGATACGCGAGGGTATCGGCGTGCTGTGTAGTCTTGGCACTAACAAGTGTACCTGCCTACAGCCAATTTATGGGTGACAAACAAGCTAAATTGGTTGTCACTGAGCCTGTTTCTTTCATGTATGAAACCCGCAAAGTCGAAGCGGTAGGTAGCGCTGAAGCACTACGCTCTATTGCACTTTACCCTGCCGTCGCCGATGAAGTCATCGAGGTAAACTTTGTTCCAGGCCAACTTGTTGAAGCTGGTAAAGTATTAATAAAGCTAGACAACCGTCGTCAGAAAAATGCCGTAAAACGCGCTGAATTAACCTTAAAAGATGCCCAGCGTACGCTAGACCGCCTTATTACCAGTCATGCTCAAGGCGCAATTCCTATTAGCGAGCTAGACCTTGCACGCACTCAACGCGACTTGGCTGAAGTTGCGCTGGAAGAAGCCATCGTTGATTTGGATGACCGTTTTATTAAAGCGCCTTTCGATGGGGTTGTGGGTATAACCGATATTGAAGTCGGCGACAGAATAAACGAACAAACGTTAATCACAACCCTTGATCATAGAAGCAAACTTTACATTAACTTTAAAGCCCCTGAAGCAGCGCTGCCTGTACTGATGAATGCGCCAGAAGTGATTTTAGAGCCTTGGAGTGATCGCGAAGTAGCCATAAAAGCTGAAATAGCGCAAATAGACTCGCGTATTAACGAAGCGGATCGTACCCTTCGCGCTCGCGCACTGCTCGATAACTCTGCTGATAAATTTCGCCCAGGAATGAGCTTTCGAGTAAATTTAAGTATTAAAGGCGACCGTTATGCTGCGATCCCAGAAGCGGCCTTGCTATGGGGTGCCACTGGCGCTTACATATGGCTTGCCGAATCTGGCAAAGCAAAGCGGGTAGATGTAAATGTTCATCAACGTCTTCGCGGTGCAATATTAGTATCTGGCCCAATTAGTGAAGGCGATACTCTAATTGCCGAGGGCGTTCAACGCTTACGTAGTGGACAAGCGGTCACCACAGAGTTGGTTGGGGGCCCTGCCAATGAGTAACGCGCCTGTCACTAACGACCTCCCCTCTTTATCTATTCGACGACCGGTACTGATTGTTGTTTTAAATTTGCTTATCGCGATAGCGGGTTTGTCGGCGTTAAGTGCACTTGAAGTGCGTGAACTTCCTGATGTTGATACCCCAAGAGTAACCGTTACTGCTACGTACCCTGGTGCTTCTCCTGAAACCGTAGATGCAGAAGTTACTAGCCGCCTAGAAGGCGCGGTGGCCCGTGTTAGCGGGGTTAAAAATATTTCTGCACAAAGTGAAGAAAACTCGGCCCGTGTAAGAGTAGAGTTTCGTGCTGGCGTTAACTTAGAAGACGCCGCAAACGAAACCCGAGAATCAGTGAGCCGCGTTCAGCGGCAACTTCCCGATGATGTGGAAGAACTTGCTATTATTCGTGCCGACAGCGACGCACAAGCAGTCGTAAGCTTAGCCATTTCAAGTGACACCCTAGATATGGAAACCTTAACTGAGCGCGTAGATACCGATATCGCTCCGCTCTTTTTAAGTATTCCTGGGGTGGCTGATGTTAGCCTAAGTGGTGATAGAGAACGTGTGCTTAGGGTTTCAGTGGACCCGCTTCGTTTAACCAGTTTTGGCCTTTCAATGGCAGATATTGCCAGCGCACTAGAGCTTGCCCCTTTTGATGTACCCGCAGGGAGTATTCAGTCTGCCGATCAAGCGTTAATTGTTCGCGCTGATGCGACTTCCGTTAATGCCGAAGATGTAGGCAATATTGTTGTTTCTGGCGACATTCGTGTAAACGATGTTGCTAGTGTGTATTTTGGCCCTGCCGACTCCACCAGCATGGTGCGACTCGATGGCCGCCCTGTAATAGGCCTCGGGGTTATTCGCCAAGCGAGCTCAAACACTATTGAAATCTCTGATGAAGTGCTTTCAATGGTTAAAGATTTAGACAAGCGCTTTACCGACATGAAGATTGTGGTGACTTCTGATGACGCTGAGTTTATTCGTGACTCGGTAAAAGAAGTGGTGGTGTCGTTAAGCCTAACCGTAGCATTGGTTGTGCTTACTCTATTAGTATTTATTGGTTCATGGCGCGCCACTATTGTGCCAGCACTTAGTATTCCGGTTTCACTAGCAGGTGCACTAGGTATCATCTGGGCCATGGGCTTTTCAGTGAATATTCTAACCTTGCTGGCACTAGTACTTGCCACCGGAATGATTGTTGATGACGCCATTGTAGTATCTGAAAATATTCAACGCAGAAGAGCCATGGGCTTAGGTCCACGTGCTGCGGCGGTTATTGGTACTCGTGAAGTGTTCTTTGCGGTTATCGCCACTACCGCTGTATTAGCATCTGTGTTCATCCCTATCGCCTTTTTACCTTCTACCGCGGGTCGGTTATTTAGAGAGTTCGGCGGCGTGCTGGCGGGCGCTGTGATCATATCGTCATTTGTAGCCTTATCCTTAGTACCTGCCCTGACTGCGCGGTTATCAAAAAAGCAATCTACGAAGTCGGGCTTTTTCGATGCGACCTTTGGTCGTTTCGGCCATGCCTGTTTGCGGGTATATCAAAAGTCTCTAGTGCTAGCATTAAAATATGCGTGGGCAGTAGGCATTCTAAGCTTATTAGCGGGCGGCGGTGCGTACTTGCTGGCTAAGAATATCGATAACGAATTGATGCCAAGTGAAGATAGAGGCACCATTCGTATTTTTGCTCGCGGCCCTGATGGCGCAGGCTTGAACTTCATGGACCGACAAGCCGAGAAGATGGAAGAAATGCTGTTTCCTTATGTGGAAAACGGCACAATAGATTCCATTTATACGGTAGTGGGCCAGTGGGATCCTAACATTGTATTTATCACGGTTCCCCTTAAGCATTGGGACGACCGCGATAAATCATTGCAAGATATAGTAAGCGAAATTCGCCCTGGTCTACAGTCTATTCCTGGCGCTTCGGCTAACGCTTTTGGTGGAAACAGCCTTAACTTGCGTGGCCAAGGTGGAGGGTTAGAATTAGCACTTACTGGCGACACCTACGAAAACATTCACCAAGCAGCTTTGGCGTTTGCTAACGACATCGAGCGCGTGTTACCTGAAGTGGGCAGACCGCAAATTAGCTATGACCCTACACAGCCTCAGATGCGGGTTAACATTGATAGACGCCGAGCTGAAGAATTAGGTGTGCCATTAACCGATATTGCCAGTGCACTTCGTGCTGCAGTAAATGGTGATGACATTGCTGATTTAAATGTGGGTGACCAAGCAATTCCTATTATGTTGCAAACCAATAATAGAAGCTCTATTAATCCTTCCGATCTGACAAACTTGTATGTGAAAAGTACTACCGGCAACCTAGTGCCCTTATCTAGCGTTGCTTTTATCACTGAAGAAGGTGTAGCGGCTGAACTTGAACGCCAGGCACAGCGCCGGGCCATTAATATTGAAATGGATTTGCCGGAAGGATTGGCCTTAAGTGATGTGGTAAACAGAATTCGTGAACTCGGGAACGAAACGCTACCAGATGGCATGGGATTAGTGTTCTTAGGTGAAGCACAAACCTATGAAGAAACCTCTGAGCAAGTCGCCCTCACCTACGTATTGGCCTTTGTTATCGTACTGCTAGTACTAGCAGCACAGTTTGAAAGTGTGAATTCAGCGGTAGTGGTTATGCTCACAGTACCTTTCGGTATTGCTGCAGCTATTTACGCCTTGTATCTAACCAGTACGAGTATCAACATTTACTCGCAAATTGGGTTAGTGATGCTTATTGGTCTTCTAGCAAAGAACGCCATATTGCTAATTGAGTTTGCCGATCAATTACGTGATAAAGGTTACAGTGTTTACGATGCCATATTAGAGGCAGGTCGGGTTCGACTTCGCCCTATTATGATGACGTTGGTATCCACCATATTGGGCGGTCTACCGCTTATATTGTCAACCGGTGCTGGCGCTGAAGCGCGCAATGCGATTGGTTGGGTAGTATTTGGTGGCCTAGGTATTGCGGTAGTTTTCACCTTATACCTAACCCCAGTGCTTTATCTTGCATTAGCCCGATTTACTAAGCCTCGCGCCGATGAAAGCCAGCGTTTAGAAGGCGAGATGAGAGATGCGGAACTAAGCGAGTCTCGTTTGTAAAAACACAGTCTAACGCGCAGAAAAACCTCGTTTAATACGAGGTTTTTTTATGCCCGCAAATCAACATATACGCCACTCTTCAACGCGAGTGGCTCTTGTATTTACATTAGGGTTTAGGGATGTAATGGTCTTTGTACATGGGTTTATGCTTAAATTTATACGGGGTTGAATTTGTCTAAATTTTGAAAAATGCCGCCCTGATAGCTAAAAATTATCAGCGTGATAGTTAAAGCGTCGCGTAAACTGGTTTGTTCATGCCCTTCCCACTATTTATTTCACTGTCTAGCCCTTACAATCCGCGCGAATCAAAACTGCTGTTAGGAACTGACTCCATGTTAGATGTGGCACTTATTGTCATCGCCATTCTTGCACTACTGTGCGTTATTTTTGAAGACCTCATACATATAGACAAGGCAAAGACCACCTTATTGCTAGGTACCATTTCATGGTTGCTGCTGTTTATGTTTTCAACGTCCACGGCTCAAACCGAACATATTAATGCGTCTTTGATGAGTAATCTCACCGAGATTTCCACACTGTGGCTATTTTTGGTGGCCGCGATGACCTTTGTCGCTTACTTAAATCGCAAAGGGCTCATTGAAAATGTCATGAATATTGTTATGCCTAAGAAAATCAGTTTGAAGGCACTACTTTTCTTCACCGCAATTTTCAGCTTTTGCTTTTCATCGTTAGCCGACAACATCACCGCAACTCTAGTGTCTATCGCGTTGGTCCTATCGTTAGGTTTACCCCTTAAACAGACCATACGCTTTTCAGTTTTAGTGGTATTTGCAGTTAACTCAGGCGGTGTTTCGCTGATTACAGGTGATGTAACAACACTGATGATCTTCTTGCAACACAAGGTGTCTATTACTGAACTGCTAATGTTGATAGTGCCGTCATTCTTAACCGTCATGTTGCTAGCGGCATTGCTTAGTATTGGCATTACAGGTGAAGTCAGAATTAAGAAACAGAGAAACGAAATCGCTACCGTAGATTACATTGTTGCGGCCATATTTCTTGCGACCATCTTCTTTACGTTAGCCGCAAACATTATGTTTGCTATTCCTCCTGTATTAAGCTTTTTAACTGGAATGGCGGTCATGTTTATGGTGGCTACAGTGTACGGTAAACATAACGATAACGACCCTATTCTTGATTACATTCGCTATATAGAATTCGACACGTTGCTGTTTTTCTTAGGCGTACTATTACTTGTGGGTATGCTAGAACATATTCATGCGTTGAACGGCTTTATGTACCTGTATGACTCCCTGCCGGTGAGTGTGGCGAATTATCTAATGGGAATAGTATCTTCTATGATAGATAACGTGCCGTTAACCGCTGCGCTATTAAAAGCTGAGATAGTCATGACTACACCTGAGTGGTTGTCATTTACTTATGCGGTAGGTGTGGGTGGTTCGTTATTGGTGATAGGTTCTGCCGCTGGCATCGTAGCCATGAGTAAAGTGGAAGGGTTAACCTTTGCCACCTTCCTACGTTACTCTGGCCTATTATTGCTAACATACAGTGTTGGCTATGCCATGGTATTGCTACTGGCAAATGCACTTTACTAGCAGAGCTTTTAGCCTTGCTAGCTTGGGATTAAACCTCGGCAGAGGCGTTAGCTGAATTAGCGCGGGCACTACCGCCTGCCACTAACGCTTTTGCCAACAATTTGTGCGTTAATACAGATAACAGTTCAGTTTCTGCATCACTACGTTCACCGTCTACACCCGTGATAGCCATTGCTACTTCTAACGTTTTATAGGCGTCGAAAGCCAAATCGTCCTTGAGTGCACGCATGAATTCAAGTTCATCGCCGGTATCAATAGCCTGTCGAGTTTGATAAATCGTATCGTTCAAGAATGCTTCTCGGCAAATAGGACTTTGCCAATCTAATTCTTCAACCATTGAATTAAGATAATCTTGTTCAGATAACGTCACCACACCATCTATTTGGTATAGCAATACAGATAATTTGATTAGTGCTTGATTAAAGCTTTGTTGCTGTGAAAATTGCATAGTTACATCCTCTTCGTGCCATACGCATTGGCACCACTACTTGCCCGCATCCTGCTGAGCAATTCATTATTTTTCACGAGAGTATTTATATTGCTCCTGCTCGTTGACAGCTATATTACGGCACTATGAATATTTAAGTTCATTATGTGAAATAAATGTAAAGCCGCTGTAACTATTATAGTACTTTTGGAGGAGGATCCAAGTAAAGTTGCGTATAAGAGGTCCCAAATAAGTGTAAAGACAACTGTAAAAACCAATATAATAAATAGAGCCGCTAGCGCAGCCCTAGAGTGATATCGTTAATATAGAAGTTGCCTGTAAAGGTTTTGTCATTCTTACCGTGATGGTCAAGGGCAAAAAATTGCTTTTCTTGGTCGGCAAGCGCTTGGTAGCCGCCAATCACTTGATACATCCACACCTCGCGATCGAACCCTAACGATTTTTCTTCGTAATAAGTTAGCGCGGTTTTAGGTTGGCCCGAATCAATGACATCACAGAAGAAATCTTCTATGGCTAACTGTAATTCATCCTTTTCAAGGGAAACGGTGGATTGCGCGGTAACATCAATATCTTGTGGCTCGTCAGCCTCGTCATGCTTTCCTTTACGCTGATGAATATGCGTAAGCGAAGACACAATCTCTTGATAATCACTTTCGTGCTCCACGTTATTCACGTCTGGCGCAGCGGCACTAATTACGCTGTTAGATTGGTTGAACAATATAGGCACTTGGGTCAAGTTAGTATAATTGCCCGGCGCAAAGTCTGGGTGTTGCTCCATATGCAGCAAGTAGCCCTTAAGCAAACGCGTACGCCCTTGAAACTCACGAAACCGGCCAAGTAAATCTATTAAGCGAGCTTGTACTACCGAGAGCTCTTGCGCCGCTTTAGAGAAGCGCTGCTGCAAAGACACTACCAGCAAATGTCGAAGCTCACGGTTTGAACCTGCTATTTCACTTAATTCGTCAAAACGGAAACATTCTAGTTGAGAAAGTAAGTCTGTTACCTGCCCTTGCGCTAATTCATTTTCACGAATTTTCGCGTCTACCGATGACACATAACCAAACTCATTAGTTATACGCCCGAACAACACACGTACGCTGTTAGACAAGGATTCAGACAGTTGATACACATGCTCGGTTAAATCGCTCATGTGAGCAGCAGATTCGTTGTATTTGTTGTAATGCAGGGCTTCTTTGTAATGCTCGGCCAACGTTTTTAAGCTGGCTAGCGATGCACCGATATTGGCATTAATAGTACGATTTCGTTCATCTTGTAAGCTACCTTCTAACAACGTGCGCACTGCGCTTTTAAGACGCAATTCACTTTGCGATTCAGGTCGCCAGAGTACACCAAGTTGAATAAGCTGCTCTAACACTTTAGGACTGTGGTTTTGCTCATCAACGGTGCCGTTAATGTAGGCCTGCATGATAAGGTCGCTGTGCTTACCCAATGCATTTAGTAAGCGCGCGCCTGTTTGAATAAGCGCTTGGCTCATAACAAACTACCCTGGGTAATAGCAGCATCAGCTTGCTCAGATAAACTCAATGCTTCAGTTTCATCAATAAAACGCAGCATTTCATACAAGTGCTCAACTTTACCTGTGGCTAGATAAATCTGCTTTTCTGGGTTCGGTTTGGTTAAGTAGCCCATTTCAGTCAGGCGTTTAAATACCTGCTTTAACTGCCCATCTAAGTTCACACTCGTAGAGCCAAACATGCGGTAGCGAGAAATTTTCTCTAGTTGCTCGGCATACGCAGGAGTATCTTCAATGGTGGTTTGCAGTTCGTTTAACCGAATAGCATTGCCCATGGTTACCGGCATATCAGACTCATTGGCCTGTTGTACCAACAACAACCATTCCACCAGCGGCACTAAGTTAGACGCAGTATCTTGAAACTGTTGGGTTAGAATTTTGCGCTCTGCCTCACCAATGGTTAAGTAACTGGCAAAAAATACATCGCCTTCAGCCGTGCTTGAAAGCGTGCGGTTTAGCATGGCTAAATGAGGCTCTAATTGCTGTACTTTTTCGCGATTTTTTAAAAAACGCCATGCTTCTTCGTCGGTGACCTGACAAATAAAAGTACCTTGTAATAGTGCGGCTAGTACACGGCCTTGTTCAGTCATCATGATAATGTCTCCTGGCTGGCATTCCCTTTATCTTGTGCTTTCTTAGCTTGTAGGCGAGCAGCGATGCCGCTAGTTCTAGGTTGAACCACTTGCAGTTGTCGCGATACTTTATCAATTAGGTAGCGGTTTTCAAACAAAGTAAGTACTTCCGACTCAGGGTTAGGGAACGCCCCTACTACACTAATATTATTGTTCTGACAGGCATCAAATATTTTCTTCACGTTGCTTTGGTGTAGCGTGCCTAGCTCATCAATGGGCCAGTGTACGGTTGCTTCTGCATCGCCTCGCAATAAGCGGGTAAAGGCCAGCAGGAACTTACATAAAATAAGATAAGCCATACCATGACTAGACGATTCATTTAACTGACGGTCGGTGCGAATAACTAAGTCGCTCTTGCCTTCACGTAAATGAAGTTCGATATCAAGCAACTTGCTGATGCCGCCGGTAAGTGCGGCGCGGCCTAAAATATCTAGCACACGGCGCATACTTAGCCCGTATTCTTCTTCAGGTAAGGTATTGGCACCCTCTTCCATCCAATGTTCGTACAGCTTTCTAAATTGCTCTAGCTCGGGCCAGAATTCGAGTTCGCTAATACGAGAGCGAATCTTCACCGCTGAATCAGAAACACCATCTAGGAATAATTCACCGTCGACCTCTTGGGTTATACGACGGCTTTGCGACACAATACGCTTGTCTATATCTGCAAGTACAAAATAGTACTGTGATAAGTCGGCACCGAATATTCGGCCTTGCTCACGCAAGCCTTGTAGCTTCTGAGGCACTATCACGTTAAGAAGCTGAGACAAATGCGATACCATGCGGCGATGGTCGAAGCTCTTTACGCCGTGGGCGTTAATAGTGGCGCATTCTTCACGGGCTCGTTCCCAAGTATCAGACAGTCCCGTTCCCGCTTGTGCGGCAATTAGCTGATCGAACCTTTCTACGTAAGCGCGAATATCACTATAAAGGGTATCCCGCTCGTGCAAGTGCCCCTGAACTTCAGAAATACGTTGGTTAATACTGACGTCGTCGTGTTTTATTTCAGTATATTCTTCAGCGGCTTGCAGAGTAAGCTTACTTAACGACTTACTTAAGGTTTGCACTTGCTCCAGCTGTTCGCTGGCAGTTTTATGTTTTGCTTCTAACAGTGCTTGCTGGTCTTGAAGCTGTTCGCGCTTCGCTTTATATTCTGTTTGCTTTTGAGCCAAACCACGCTCGGATTCCCCTAACGATTTACGGGCTTTCGCCAGTTCGTCTTGCCATACCACTTTCTGTTTAGTGAAAATGGTAGCGTACCAACGTTCGTAGTCGGCCACTTTATGGCGATGGGTTTCTGTACGGTTTATATCTTCTTTCAGCTTGTTAATTTGCTTTTTAAGCTGGCCTATTTCGTCTATATCTACACCGCGATTATTCAGCTCATTTTCAAGCCATTTTTGCATGTCTTCGCGGTCGCGGGCGGCATTCGCTTTGGCCTGCTGCATGTCTTTATCTAGTTGCGAAATACGCCCTGTGCTATCCGCGATAAGTTGCTGCCAATGGAAACTGTGCTCAGTTTCTGACTCTCGCTGCTGATCTTTTATTTCATCGCGGCTAAGTTCATATTGAGCCTTAGCTTGCTTTTGCGCTTGAAGGTTAGCTTCTAATTTCGTTTTCGCCTTTTGCTTACGCGCCGACAGCGCTTGTTGGTATTCGCTTAATAAGCTATCGCGGTCTTGTTGTGCACGCTTACGGCTAGCCTCGGCACTTTTCACCGCGTTGTCTTTTTGGGTCATCAACAATTCAGCATTACGCACATCTTCATTGGCTTTAGCCAAGCGCGTTTCACATTCATTTTGCGCAGCAAGGGATGCCGCTTGGCGTGTTTCTGCTAATTGAAGCTGTTGCTTTAAGGCTTGTTCGGTTTGTGCGTATTCTGGGGTTTCAAGCTCTGACAGGGCTAGATTAACGCCCATTAGTGAAGTATTCACTGCCTCGTCTTGTTTACCGTCCGATTCAGCGTCTTCGGCAGCTTTAGTCACGCTTGGGTTTAAGTCGTTTCGATCTAACAATTCAGGGCGAAGTACTTTACCAATCGATAATTCCCAATCATCAACGTTAGCGCGTAAGAACTCTAATAGCGAGCCTTCACCTGGGTACAATAAACCATTGATTTTTGAAACCGCACTCTCTTCTTTTTGAAAGGCAACGCGTGCTTTATCTAGAGCGTTTGAAGCATTTTGTCTAAATTGTACGGCTTTACTGTGAGCTTGCTGAGTTTGCCTATAAGCGGCTCGAGCAGCATCTTCATTTACCGATGCTTCTTTAATAGTGGCGTCAAGTAAATCAAGTTGGGACTGTTCAAATTCGTTGTAACCCGCATTAGACAGCGATGCTTTTAATTCTGCTTCGGTAACTTTTAGTTCTCCCGATGCAGTTTGAAAATTTGCCTGTAAGGTACTTAATTGACCTGCGTAGTCATCACGAATGCGCTGAATTGCTTCGTGTTCTTGTTGGGTTTGTTCTGCTTTGTTTTCCGCCGCCTCTTGCCTTGCTGCAGAAAGGGATTCTAATGAGAGTGATAACTTATCGCCTAATTCAGCCAAACGTTTGTTATAGGCTGACTCAATATCTTGGTGCTTTTCAGTAAGTAACAAATAACGGCTATCGGCCAGTTCACGGGCGTTTTGCCATTGCGCTAAATTGGCAACGTCTTCTTTCAACTGTTCGATGTTTTGATCTTGCCATTTATCGAACTCACGCTCTACGGTATCGAGTTCACTGGTGTATTTTTCTACATCGGCACGGGCAGATGAAATAACTTGGTTTAAATGATCACGGGTATCGTGCCATTGACTGTCGCTTTGTTTACGCTGAAAAATGTTTTCATCAAGTTCATTTTTGGTGGTATCAACCCGAGTAGATAAATGCACCTTATCAAGCTCAAAGCTATGTTTTAGGTTGGCTAACAATTGTTCGGTGCTACTTAACGCCATTTCGGCCTGTTCAAGCTTGCTGAACTCAGGGCGAATATTGTCGAACTGTTTAATTAACTGGCATTCTTTTATCCAGCCATCAACACGGTTGCGGCTTAAGCCCGATGTAGGCGGCGTTACCCCATCCTCTTCCAATATAGCGGCAATCATGGCTTTGATGGTTTCCATCTTGCCTTCTTTCGAATGCACTGCTTTTGCGAGTTTTTCGATATGACGCATGTGCTTGCTTGGCTCGCACAGGCTGAAAATTTTGGCATAGCCTAATAGTTCTCGGCCGTTACCGCTTTGGTTCAATACACCATGATCGTTTTGTACAATAGCGCGGAAGTCTTTGGTGTTCAGTAAGCTGGTTACCATCACGTTATTGCGTTTCATGGCGCGGGCAAGTTCTGCACTGCTCACGCTAACGTGTTTACCACTTTTTTGTTTAATTAGGTAATCGTCAATATCAAACGGCTTGCCGACTAAGCGATAATTAACACCCGTACCATTAGAACTTAAAACCGCTTGGCATAAATCGCCATCGGCGCGGGCATACTCATAAATAATGAAACTAGATAAACGAGGTAAGTACCAACGTTCAAAACTGTCACGGGTGGCAGGTACTACACGACTAGGATATTCGCCGTAAAAAACTGGGATGAGCCGCTGCAAAGTGGTTTTACCCGATGCATTGGTACCACATATGTTGGTATGCCCATCAAGCTTCAATTCAACTACACCCGGTAAATGGGTATCGATGAGAACAATACGTTTTAAGCCTGCCATTAACTATCCTATTTTTTTGAGTCTTTGCATGTAGCCTAAGTAAGCTACCACCACGTTAATTAACCGTCGTTTTCTTTCCATGCTTAACAAAGTAATTTGCTTTTGGGCACACTTGTTAAATGGTTAATTAGCCGGTCAGTGTATTATGAATTGGATGATTTGCACAGATGGGAAAAGGGTTTGTGGTGGGACAAAGTTAATGATTGCTGTTTTTTTATTCAATGGTTGCCACAATATCGACATCACCTTTATTTAATAGGCTATCGCTGACAGAAAGTGAGGTTTAAACACCTAGAATTCTCTGTTGCCTCATTGCTCTATTATCCTAGAACTTTAGCACTTTCAGCGATAAATCCATGTTCAGCCAACCAGCTAAACCCTTCAGATGCCGATTCAAAGTGGCGGGTTAAACCTTTCTGCTCTTCTAAATCAATCATGCGATCAAGTTGGTAGGTTTTTAGCGCGTTATCTTTATATACTCTCGCGGTGTGAGTCATATTATGAGCCTCCGCCCACACCAACATTGCATTGACCACGGGTTCAGCATCTGGTGTTGATAACGCCCACTCATCAAAATAGACTAAATGCGCCCAAGGAGCATGACTTAGCATTCTGCCTATATTTTTAAAATCATTACTGAAACTTTCAGTAATGATTGCGTCCCATGCACCTTTTACATGGATGATGACAATATTATTGTCTCGCCTAATAACGTAATTTTTGTTCTTCATCTTAACTAAGCACTCGCTCGTTTTATCAGAAGCTTTATTTAAGTATAGAAGATGGTTAACAAAATGCTTGAGCTTTCACTCAACTTACCCGTAGCGGACTCGTTTTCCCACAATATGAAGGCACAAAAAAAGGAGCTATTAACTAGCCCCTTTTCGCTTCAGATTAGCACTTCAACAGAGCACTTCAATTTAGTGCGTCAATTTAGCACCTTTGATGCTTCAAAACAGGAATCACTCAGTTGCCGCTTTCCCTACCTTCGCATTATTATTGACTGCGTAGCGCCATTAATTTAGTAAAACAGATACCGATTCAGGTGCAGTAAATGAAACACTGTAGCTAGGCGCCATATCACCCGATGCCTGATTTAGAATATTATCGAAACGCAATACAGCACTATTCGATTTTTCAGCCACATACACATGACCGTTACTTAACATCAAATCGACAGGGTTGCCTAACATGCTCAACGGGCCAGAGATAGAAACCGACATATCCGTTAAGCCACTTGCGTTTTTAGCACCTGGAATAACATAAAGCTTTCCATCGGTGGCATCTGCTGCACTACCCACATCAGAAATGACCAATGCGTCGCTTTGTGCATCGTAATCGATACCATGAATATTCGTAGGCGCGGCAACAGCTGTTCCCGACATTGCGGGCGTAATTAATCGGTCTTCACCGTCAATAGTGTCCATACCGCTATTAAGTTTACGCACCACATCTTCAAATACCGCGACTGTACCGTTAGTCAGCGCTAAGAATGCTTGGTCTGTTGCTGCATCATAATCAACATCCCACGGGCTAGCGCCGTTAGATGCCGTTAGCGTAAGTAACGGAGCAACATTACCTGCAGCACACGTCGAGAAAATGCGAACACCTGGTGAGCTGGCATCTATATCGGCAACAAATATAAGGTTATCGTCTGATGAAACATCAATACCTTTAGGCGCAATAAGTCCCGTGCTATCACCGCTAATTTCATGGTCGTACGACGTATTATACATGCCTTCATCACGGGTAGATTTAAGACGGTTTACTACCAATATGCCACCTGTACTGGTTGTTGTATCATCAAAAGTAATGTACCCGTCGCCAACTGCGGTATAAGTTGCGCTCTCAATACTAATAGTGCTATCGAAGCTAGCTAATTCACTGCTTAATGTGGCGCTATACTGCGTAACACCGCCAGTGGTATCGCCAGCTGTTCCAGGGTTACTGGTTACACTAAGCCCCTTGATGGGCATGGTAGATAGACCATTGTCAGACGCACCCATTTGCATTTCAACATCTGTTAATTCGGCAATTGATTCAGGCTTACTGGTAGAGGTAACCAGGTCAGGAGCTATGTCGCCACTCTCACCACTAAATATGTTGGTAAAAACAAGAATAGCGTCATTCGATTTTTCGGCCACGCGCAGGGTAGAACCGGTAAGCGCAATATCAACGGGATTACCTAACACCGTTGATGCACCGCCAATAGTTCTGGTAGGTACGGTAGCACCATCAGCAGTGGCTGCACTGGTCAGCACAAATAGTTGACCATCGTCAGCTACGGCAGCATCACCAACATCTGATACCACTAATCTGTCTGACATAGGCTCGTAAACAATACCGTGAGCGTTGACAGAGATTTGGTTTCCGTCGCTATCTGAAGGCACGATGGTACGCGTCACTGTTGGGGCAAACTCAGAGGCTATCACATCATCGTATACCGCAATGGTGCCATCGGTTAATGCCACGAATAACCTGTCAGCGTCTTCATCAAATGCCACATCCCAAGGTTGTGCTGCGGTTACAATTTCCGCGACTGGAGCCACATCGCCAGCAGCTTGGCTACCAAAAATACTGATGCGCATACCTGTAAAGTCGGCAGCAAAGATAATGCCTGCGTCATTAGCAACTGCAATTCCTTTCGGGTTAGTTAGCCCCGTATTGGCACCACTAATTTCTGTGTCAGCATCAGCTGAATACATGCCAGAGGTGCTGCTTGATAATGAACATAAAGTACGTAACAAGGGCGTGTCGCTGTCTCCTGCTTGTACTAAGCTGCCTGTTTGGGTGAAAACGACACCTTCATTAGCGCCTGTGGTTAGCGTTTCAAGCGTGTTCGCGTTTTGATCAACAAGACTTACGGTGCCACTATTGCTCTCACCATTATTGGCAATAAGAAATTGGCCTTGAGGCAAGCCTGGTGCGCCGTTACTTCCGTCTGCGCCATCCATACCAGCAGCGCCGTCTATACCATCTTTTCCGTCGTCGCCATTACAACCAGATAACAGCATGGCCACCGCCACAGAAATAGCCGTTAATTTAAGTGTGTTTGATGTTGTATTTACCATTTTCATGCAGTGTAACTCCATTATACGTGCTCTCAGATTAAGTAGACGCGTGAAACTGCTAACGCCCTGTCACTTAAACCAAACGACTCGCACATAGAATTAGATGCAAGAAAATAAAAAAAGCCTCATTTAGTCAAATGAGGCTTTCAATTTAATCAATAATCAACTTCTAAAGGCTATCTTGGGGGGAACATACCGCCACCGCCGCCGAAACCACCAGGGCCTCCGCCGCCACCGCCAAAACCACCTGGACCGCCCGGCCCACCTGGAGGCATCATACCTTTCATCTGGCGCATCATTTTCTTCATGCCGCCGCCAGACATTTTCTTCATCATCTTTTGCATTTGGGTAAACTGCTTAAGTAAACGGTTTACATCTTGAATCTGGGTACCAGAACCTGCAGCAATACGGCGCTTACGAGAGCCTTTAATCATATCGGGACGAGAACGTTCCGCTGGCGTCATCGAATTAATGATGGCTTCCATTTGATTAAACTGCTTGTCATTGGCCTGCTCTTTGATTTTTTCAGACATACCACCCATACCCGGCAGTTTGTCCATCATTCCCATCATGCCGCCCATGTTCTTCATTTGCTCAAGCTGATCTTTAAAATCTTGAAGATCAAAGCCTTTACCTTTTTGAACTTTCTTGGCTAGTTGTTCCGCTTTGTTGCGGTCAACTTTACGCTCTACTTCTTCAATTAAGCTGAGTACGTCACCCATGCCTAAAATACGTGAAGCAATACGCTCTGGGTGGAATGGCTCTAACGCATCCACTTTCTCGCCCATACCGATAAACTTAATAGGTTTACCCGTAATATGACGTACTGAAAGGGCTGCACCGCCTCGCGCATCACCATCGGCCTTCGTTAAGATAACACCGGTTAAAGGTAATGCATCGTTAAAGGCTTTTGCTGTATTTGCCGCATCTTGACCTGTCATGGCATCAACCACGAACAAGGTTTCAATTGGCTTCACGGCGGCGTGTAAGTCTTTAATCTCGTCCATCATGTCATTATCGACATGTAAACGACCTGCGGTATCAACTAGCAGTACATCGAAAAAGTTTTTCTTCGCTTCATCAATGGCGCCTTCAACAATGTGAATTGGCGTTTGCAAAATAGTTGATGGGTGAAAAGCAACGTTCACTTCGCTAGCAAGGGTTTCCAACTGTTTGATCGCCGCTGGGCGATAAACGTCGGCACTCACTACCATGACTTTTTTCTTTTCACGTTCTGTTAAGTATTTAGCCAACTTAGCCACAGAGGTGGTTTTACCCGCCCCTTGCAGGCCGGCCATTAGAATAACTGCCGGAGGCTGGGTAGCAAGGTTTAGCTTTTCATTCGCTTCACCCATCACCGCTTCTAGCTCAGACTGAACAATCTTAATAAAGATTTGGCCAGGCTTAAGGCTCTTGGTGACTTCAGTCCCTACCGCACGTTCTTTAACTTGTGCAACGAAGGATTTAATAACGGGTAACGCAACATCAGCTTCAAGAAGGGCCATACGCACTTCACGAAGGGTTTCTTTGATGTTGTCTTCTGTAAGACGCCCCTTACCACTGACATTTCGTAATGTCTGGCCTAAGCGTTCTGATAAATTTTCAAACATAGTATGAAACTTCTATTTATTTCAGACGTAATGCGCCTATTGTAACGTAAAAGGGCGACTTAACGTACCGTCAAATGAAGGAAATTTCTTTCCCTAAAATACCGCTCAAGCATGTAAGCGTGCTGTGAGCCATCATTAAACTAATTCTGACTGTGATTGTCTCATCTCATAAGCTTGCATGCGAGGGAATTAAACGAACTCTATTGCCCCAATACATGGTACTTGCATAAAGAAAAACAAGGAGATGGTTGAATTTCAGCCCAACTTCCAGTATCAATACCGCCAGTATTGGTGATAAACACCATTTTTGACAGGAAATATCATGAACACCGCTTTCGCCATTGCCGCCTCCGCGCTTTATGCTATGGCCGCCATTGTTTTACTTGGCAAGTTTGTACATCAAGAAGGTCCCAATAAACGCTTAGGCTTAGGCATTGCTAGCTTGGGTGTTATTGCACATATTGCCTTTCTGCTAAACGTTATCATGGTAGCCCCAGGGCAAGACATGAGCATTACCAACGTGCTTTCTCTAGTCGCCTGGATAATTACTACCTCCATGCTTATTTTTGCTCGCGCTATTCCTAACCTTATATTACTTCCGGTGGTGTTCGGGTTTGCGAGTTTGACGGTATTAGCTTCGCGGTTTATTCCTGTGTCTTATATCATGCATATTGAGTTGCAGCCTGGTTTAGTGGTGCATATTAGCTTGTCTTTATTCGCTTATTGCACACTTGTTATTGCCTTCCTTTATGCCCTTCAAATGTCTTACATCACTTACCGGTTGAAGCAAAAAGGGGCTGCGCTTTTACATTCTTCATTACCCCCTCTTATGCTAGTAGAAGGCATATTGTTCAAGCTGTTGTTAGCAGGTACCTGCTTATTGTCTGTTTCACTTCTTAGCGGTTTTGTGTTCTTAGACGATATGTTCAATAAAACCTATGCCCACAAAACGGTGCTCTCAAGCGCGGCATTGGTGGTGTACTTGATACTATTGGTAGGTCAAAAACTACGAGGATGGCGAGGAAGACAAGTGATCTTTATGACAGTACTAGGTGTTATACTGCTATCCCTTGCCTATTTTGGCAGCAAATTAGTTCGAGAAATTTTGCTATAAATCGCCACTTATCCAAATGAATTCATCAAATTTACGTGCACACCTCGTGTATGCTGCGTATATTGCACATGTAGACCTAATTTCAAATAATAATATTTGAATATCAATAAATGATAGGAACCCAATAGTTGGACGACATATCTACGAGTACGCTGTTTATCGCGCTCGGCGTACTCATATTACTTTCTGCGTATTTCTCTAGCTCTGAAACAGGCATGATGTCGATAAACCGTTATCGTCTTAAGCACCTGCAAAACGAAGGCAATAAATCTGCCCAGCGAGTCCAAAAACTTCTCGACCGTCCCGATAGACTTATTGGTCTCATCCTGATTGGAAACAACCTCGTTAATATTGCTGCGTCATCGCTGGCCACTATTATTTGTATTCGTTTGTTTGGCGATTACTGGGGCTTATTTGCCGCTACGTTCGGCTTAACCTTGATATTACTGATATTCGCAGAAGTTACACCAAAGACCTTGGCTGCGCTGTACCCTGAGAAAGTCGCGTTTCCTAGCTCGGTAATACTTTTACCTCTGCTAACACTGCTTTATCCTTTCGTTGCTTTCATCAATGGGATTACTAACGGCATTTTAGCGCTACTCAAAATTAGCCCAGCTAATGGTAATGATGATTCGTTAAGTCGCGAAGAATTGCGTACCGTGGTTTACGAAGCTGGAAGCCTTATTCCCAAAAAACACCAAGATATGTTGGTGAGTATTTTGGATTTAGAGAGCGTAACGGCTGAAGATATTATGGTGCCCCGAGCAGAAATTGTTGCCATAGACATTAATGATGAATGGAAACGTATTCAGAAGCACCTTACCCACGCTCAGCATACCCGCGTGCTGCTCTACCGCGATAGCATTGATGATGCAGTTGGGTTTGTACATGTACGTGATGCCCTGCGCTTATTGTCAAAGGATCAGTTCACTAAATCGAGTCTTCTGCGAGCGGTAAGAGAAATTTACTACACACCAGAGTCTACCCCGCTGCATACTCTTATGTATAAGTTCCAAGCGGAAAAAGAACGTATAGCGCTGGTTGTTGATGAATATGGCGACATTATGGGCTTGGTAACGTTAGAAGATATTCTTGAAGAGATTATTGGCGACTTTACGACAAGCATGGTGCCCGATCACAGCAAAGAAGCCCATGTTCAGCAAGACGGCTCAGTATTAGTAGACGGAAGCGCCAACATTCGCGACCTGAACAAAGAAATGGATTGGAATTTACCTACTGAAGGCCCGAAAACTTTGAATGGGTTATTACTTGAGTACTTAGAAGAGATCCCCGATAACAAAGTGAGTGTTCGCTTAGCGGGTTACCCGTTGGAAATTGTGGATATCACTGAAAATATGATTAAGACGGTTCGGATTATGCCTGAATACTTCCAAGCCCCCCAGTCTGGCGGTTCAGACTAGATTTTATCTGCGGCTTTTTCTGCACGTCTGGCAAGCACCTGCGCTTTTGCAGCAGCGACCTTGTCAGATAGCGTAGACAATTTTGTAATAATATCCTGCATCTCCTCATCTTCGCGCAAATCTGCTTCCGCCATATGCGATTGCAATGAACGCTTGAGGAGTTCAGGAATTGATTTACTAGTCATTCCTCACCCTGCTTTCGAATAAACTTTGACACTCTCAATATTTATTATCGGTCAAAAATAAAACTTCTGAAGCAAAATTAACAATTAAATTTTTAGTCTGTTGTTTCTTTTCAGTTTCAAGTGGGCGTACCGGCCTCTCATGCTCGCTGAAGGATTGTCACGTATGCACATCACCCTTGATAATGGGTGACTAAGGTTCCTTTTTGCGCACGTGGCGAATAGCGAATAACCGCGATAGATGCTGTAGCGAAGAGGCTTGTTGTATAAGACTGGCACAATGCGTCTACCAAATAGCTGACCAACGGCATGTGGCTTACCACCAATATTCGCTTCAGGGGTTGTTTGGAATTTACCGAACTGTGAATACGCGCAGACAAATAATCACTAACCAGCTCGGCTGAACCGTCAGGAATAATATCTTCATTCACCTCGATTTTGTCAGCAATGATATCTAGCGACACCATGTCGAGGGTTTGCCTTGTTCTGCGATATGGACTAATTAACGCTAAATCCACCGCATTATCAGGACAATAATTCGCGCATAACCACTGGGTGGCGGCCGACGATTGCTGCCTACCAACCTGAGTAAGTTGTCGGCTTTTGTCATCCAACCGCGGGGCATCTGCCTCTCCGTGGCGCATGATAAATAAAAAAATGTCGTCGTTGCTACTTTGACCTGACATAACATTACGCATACTATGTTTTATGTGCAGTTACGATAACAGAGTGCTTTAATTACGCATAGTATAAAACCTAAATAGTGGGTATTAAACTGTGTTATTCATTTCAGGGATTGTGAGCAGTTCGTGGTTTTCCTGACAATTTTGTCCTGAGTTTATACAAACGAGATCATGTGACTAACGTTCAAAAATTTGACAACGCATACCATCTTACTCTGCCAAATGGCCTTAGAGTTATGTTGTGCCATGAGCCACAATCTACTACTTCTTATGTCTCGATGGCCGTTCGAGCGGGGCACTTCTACGATCCCGACGATTGTCAGGGCCTAGCGCATTTATTAGAACACATGCTCTTTATGGGTAGCAGGCACTTTCCAAATCCAAACAGTATTAATGGTTTTATAGAGCAACATGGTGGCAATATAAACGCATGGACCGGCACCGAGTATGCGAATTATCATTACCAATGCGAAGGTTCGGCAATTGCGCAAACGTTGCCCGCTTTTGCTGATATGTTGCGCCAACCCATTCTCAATGAAACGGCGTTAACGAACGAAATAAAATCTATTGATGCAGAATTTCAGTTTAAAATTAAAGACGATTTACGCAGGCTCTACCAAATTCATAAAGAAACCTGCAATCCTGAGCATCCTTTCGCTAAATTCTCTGTAGGCAATGCAGACATTTTTTCAAAGCACGACATTAGTAGCCTACGAGAAGCATTAAGAGCACTTCATAAAAAGTACTATTGTGGCAGTAATATGTGTTTGTGCATATCGAGTCCCGTTCCCATAGCTCAACTTGAAGCCCTTATTACACAAAGCTTTTCTAGCTTTGATGCTGGAAGCCTAGCCAGTGACGCGTGGCCAGCCTTATATTCATCCTCACAGCTTGGTATTCAAATTAATATCAAGCCGCTGCAAACCGCCCGTAGAATGATTGTGACCTTTGCCCTACCGGGCATTCACAACGACATTGACACCAAACCCTTGAATTATATTAGTCATTTACTTGGCGATGAAGGCGAAGGTAGCTTACTGGCTTATTTGAAAAGCCAAAACTGGGCGGTAAACCTTATAGCGGGCTCGGGTATTGAGGGCGACAAGTTTAAAGACTTTAACATTAGCTTTCAGCTAACAGAGTTAGGCTTAGCAAATCAGCAACACATAATTATGGCGTTGTTCAGTTATTTAGAGCTGGTAAAACTATCAGTAAACGATTCATGGCGATTTGCTGAAAAAGCGCAACTCACCGCCCTTGCGCTAGAATATGAAGAAAGCGTCAAACCGCTAACCATGGTTAGCGAGTTTGCTCAGCATCAGTTTTTGTTTTCCCCAGAAGAGCTCAAAAAGCTTCGCACCAGTATAGGCAGCTTCAACGACACGGTTATGAAAGAGGCGTTGTCGTTCTTTACTCCTAGAAATATTCGTTTAAAAGTTATCTCTCCCGATGTAGAAACCGACAAAAGCTGTGCTTACTACAACGCTAAATACAGTGTAAAGCCAATTGCAGAAAAGCAACTAAACGCCTTTGAAGCGCCAATTACGATAGCAGCACTGTCATTGCCCCCTCCCAACCCTTATTTGGGAGAAAGTTACGCATTAATGTTGCCTGAAACCGGATTTGATAACCCCACCAGAATGGTCGAAAAAGACGGCATGCGTTTTTGGTTTGCTCAAGACCAACAGTTTTTTAGTCCCAAAGGCGACATATATGTCTCGTTTGACATGGTGCACTTTTCAGATTCATTAACCGCAGTTGCTGCAAAACGAATATGGCTAAGTGCGTTGAACGACTATTTACAAGCCAAATACTATCGCGCGGAAATAGCCGGCCTGCATTATCGAATTTACGGCCATCAGGCAGGCTTTACTTTGCACACCCGTGGTTTCACTAATCAGCAAATGCTGTTGGCAGAGCAACTTTTAGAGGCGGTGTTATCGTTCAAACCTTCTGAATTTAACTTCTTGCACTATAAACAGATGCAGCTTCAAAATTTACAGAACTCACTGTTAAACAAACCCACTAACCGGTTATTTTCCCGTTTAAGTGTATTAATACAGCGCAATACACAGGCGCCAGTTGAGCTACTTGAGACTGTTGCTAACACCAGCTACCAAGATATGATTACCGCGCGCGATACCGCATTCAATGACTACTTTATTGAAAGCTTTGTACACGGAAACTGGACGAGCAAACAGGCAAAAGATTTTGCGAATTGTATTGACGATAAATGTGTTAATTCCAGTGGACAGCCTTTGTCTAGAGCAGTATCGAAGCTCCCTGTTGGCGAAGCCTTCTACCACCAAGTGAGTTGTGAACACGACGACGCTGCCGTTGTGCTTTATCTACAAGCACCTACCGCCGGCCTGCACGACACCGCATTGTGTATGGTGCTAGAACAAATGTTAGCTGCACCATTTTTCAATGCCCTGCGCACCGAACAGCAGTTAGGTTATATCGTCGGCACCGGTTATGTGCCCCATAACCAACATCCCGGCATGGCCTTTTATGTACAAAGTCCAGACAACAGCGCCAAAAAGTTACTTGATGCGATGACGGTATTTTTGTTTCAGCAGTTAGAAGAAATTGAGTTTTATCGTTTTTACTGGTCTACCATCAAACAAAACCTGTTAAAGCAACTTGAAGAACGAGATCTCAACTTATCGATGAAGTCACAACGGTTATGGATAAGCCTAGGCACCCAGGATTTAAGTTTCGATAGGAATGCACAGCTAGCCGAATGTATCAATTCACTTAGTTTTGAAGATATTCAAAGTTACGCCCATCAACTTGCTAAGCGAGAACGATGTGGAGAATTGGTTTTGTTCGCTGAAGGTAAACACGCAAAGCTAGAAACGCCAGAGCCAAGGACGATAAATGGTATTTCTGAGTTCAAGTCTCAAATCCCCTATTACTAGTGAAAGGTGGTTAACAAATGAACCATCACCCCTATATATCTAAAAATCTCTTGTAGAGCTCGTCTTATTTCGGCATATTTATTGTTCTGGCTGTTAGGTAAGCGGCCAGCCTTTAAAAAATTATAACGATAAGGCGAAATGCCAAAGGTGTGTAGGTGCGCTCAACCCTAGCTTACTCAGTTATAGTCTTGTGGCTGCAACTGCTCGGAGTCTTTTTTTCCGATGCAGTAGCCATAGAAGTTGCTGATATACAATTTACTGAGTTGGATAACCGAGATGGGTTGTCAAGTACTGTTGTGCTCGATATAGCCGAGGACGATAAGGGCTATATATGGCTGGCCACAATGAATGGCTTAAACCGTTATTCTGGCTATGATATTAAGCAATACCATCCTTCTGATAATGACCCTCATGCTCTTCCTAGCGGTTTTATTCAAAAATTATTTGTCGATTCTGAAAACACCCTTTGGATAGGCACGCATTCAGGTTTAACGCGATACAGGCCTGAAACCGATGATTTTGAAACATTCAATGACGCAAATTCAATTATTAAATCAGACGTTATTACTACAATAAGCGAAGCCATTAATGGTGACATTCTATTTGCTGATTTAAAATTTCTTTACCGCTACTCCAAATCCTTATCTCGAATCACTATTGTTACCGAACTTTTCGATGAACAAAGTATTATTAAGGTTATTCATGATGAAGCTAATAAAATCTGGATTGGTTCGAATGAGTTAGGTGCAAAAATATTCGATAAAAAAACCAAGACTCTCCACGCATTAGATAAAGTAAATCCATGGGGAATAAACCTTGATATCGAAGCTTTGCACGATGTCGAAGTGATTGATGGGAATTACTGGCTTGCAACTAATAAAGGCATATTTGTATTAGATGCGAATGGCACTAAATTACGCCAGATTAACCACGAACTCCCCGACTCATCCACAAACTCTATTGTTCTTTCAATTGAAATGGTAGGCAATAATGTTTGGATCGGCACTAATACCGGCTTATACATCATTAATGATGGCTCATTAGATGAAAATGAAAATAATATTATTCATTTAAGTAGCAACTCTGCAGACATCACAGGTTTAAGTACCGTAATAGTGCTTGGCATTGTTCAAGATAAAACTGGTGCGGTATGGCTGGCGTCCTTAGAAGGTGCGTATAAATACCACCCCAACTACACTGATGTTCGTTTTCATCCTGTGTATGAGTCTGATGCCGACGATGAAGAATATGCCACTATCTGGGGCATAGCTGAAAATAAAGATTCAGAAATCTTTTTTGCTTCACAACAAAGAGGCATTGGGCAGCTTAATAAAGTTACTGGTGAATTATCTTACCTTAAGAAGACGCCTACCCCACCAGAATCAGCAACCTTCTGGGATCTGTCTATTGATGATAACGGTACCTATTGGGTAGCTTCGTCAGTGGGGCTTCTCGCCTATAGAAAAGAAGGTAATGAACTGCGATTATTGCACAATTTTTTTGAAGGTGAGTTTGTCGATTACCTGCACTCTGATTCTTCCAAAATATGGCTATGGTTAGAATTTAAAGGGTTATATTCGATAGATAAGTCTGCGGCTATTTCAGGTGAGACAGACGCTAATATTCAGCATCACGAGATAAATATAGCATCTAACGTTCTGCTCCCTATTTTCACTGATAGTTCAAACCGAGTATGGCTTAGAGATGAACACGGTGTTGCCATTTACTCGCCCAAATCAGAAAAAGTTATAAAGCACTTAAACGTAAGTACTGGCATTTCTTCACCTGTTTATAGCGTATATGAAACTAGTGATGCGTTTTGGTTAACGACCCGCTCAGATGGGGTTATCGAATTCAGTAAAGACACACTACAAGTTAAGCGAAAGCAGATTAGGGATGATAGAGACGGGTTTATCTTCTCATCCATTGGCCTACTAAATAGTATTTGGTACGCAGATGCAGCCGGCGTTCACCAAGTGCACCTTCCTAGCCTAAGAGAAGTGTCAACGGTATCAAACGCACAATTAGCATTTAATTCATTGGGTGAAAGCGCCGTTCTTGCTACACAGGAAGGTGATATTTTCTTTGGTGGAAATAAAGGTTTCAATAAAATTTCCAGAGACATAGCCAAAAATAACACCTCTGTCGCGGTAAAAAGCTTTGCACCTGAACTGTTTGAGTTTAGTGTTTTCGGAGAACCAAAGACTCGGGGAGCAACGTTTAGTATAGACGACGAGCTTGCAGGTGAAGAGTTCTTACAAAAAGAGAACATCACCTATAAACAAACTAAGCTACTGGATTATTTTGAATCACGATTTAGTCTATCGTTTGGCTTGCTCAACCCTACTTACCTTCATGAAGTGTCTTACCGCTACCGTCTGAATGGGTTAGATGACGTTTGGGTTTATATTGGCCAAAACCGAACCGCGCAATTTAACAATATTTCGTTCGGAAACTACGTTTTTGAAGTGCAAGCTAGAGAGCCTGGCAAAGAATGGTCTGATAGCCGTTCTCTCACTATCAAAATTGACCGCCCGCCTTGGTTGCACACAGTGGCACTTGTGTTTTATGCACTTATTTTAACAATTGTTCTGGCGTTTATTATTCGGCAGTACCAACTGCGCAAATCGAATCAGCTGTCTATACGTGAATCAGAAGAGCGCCTCAAGCTTACGCTTTGGAGTTCCGGCGATGAACTGTGGGATTGGGATGTATACCGCGGCCAGGTTTACCGTGCCAATACGTGGGGTACGCTAGACTTCCCCCAAGACGATATCAGAACGACTGGCGCCTATGACGCTAATATCCACCCTAATGATATTGGACGCGTTAGGGATGCTCTGCGCAGTCATTTAGAAGGGAAAAGTGACTTTTACGAGCTTGCCTACCGAGCCAAAACGTTTAAAAACCAGTGGATATGGCTCCTCGATCGCGGAAAAGTAGTAGAACGAGATCATAACGAACAACCCGTTCGTATGACGGGAACTTTAAAGAACATCAATCATTTAAAAGAAGCCGAAGAGCAGCTTAACCTCTTTAAGCGGTCGATTGAAAATATATCTGAGGGCGTATTTATTACGACTACTCAGTTTAAGTTTATTTCGGTGAATAACGCCTATTGCAGTTACACTGGCGAAACCAGAGAGCAAGCATTAGCTAGTTACCTTCATTTTCACTTGTATCCTGATGCCTTCACCGAAGAGATTAAAAAGACCCTTAGAACCAAAGGTAATTGGTCGGGTGAAGTTGAATCGGTTCGCGTAAATGGTGAGCGTTATGAAATGGAGCTTAACGTAGATGCAGTTCATGACGAAGATGGAAAAATAAGCCATTTTGTAGGCGTATTCAGTGATATCACATCACGTAAGAGCACAGAAAAAGAGCTACTTAAACTGGCGAATGTGGACCCCCTAACTGAATTGCCTAACCGTTCATTCTATCAAGCCAGTCATCAAAACTTGGTGCGTAAAGGGTCTCCTCACACCTTGTTGTGTTTGGATATGGATAACTTCAAGAAAATTAATGACTCCTTAGGCCATCAAACCGGTGATATTTTAATTAAACAGATTGCTAAACGCCTGCAGCGTATTACTGGTAAAAACGCGACCTGTTATCGCCTAGGTGGTGATGAGTTTAGTGTATTAATGGAAGACAATGCAGATATTCATACTGTTACCCATTATGCACAAGGTTTACTTGATACCCTTGCTCGACCTTTTATTATCAATAAGCAAGAGTTTGTACTTGGCGCTAGTTTAGGGATAGCGTTTTTCCCCGACGACGGTAATACTCCTCAAGAAATGCTTAAAAATGCTGACACTGCCATGTACTTTGCTAAAAACAATGGCGGTAATAGCTATCAATTCTTTAGTGGTGAAATGAATCAAAATGCGGTACGCCAACTGCAAATTGAAAACCTCATTCGCCAAGGTATAAAAGATGATTTATTTACGGTTTACTACCAGCCTAAAGTGGATATTGCCTCTGGCAAATTAGTCAGCATGGAAGCACTAGTGCGATTTGAACACCCACAAAAGGGCATTGTTAGCCCAGGGCAGTTTATTCCTCTGGCAGAGCAGACTGGACAAATCATCGAAATCGGCGAGCAAGTATTACGCAAAGCGTGTATAGATACCAAACGTTGGGTAAGCCAAGGCTTATTTACCGGCCGCGTAGCCGTGAATATCTCCATCAAGCAATTTGAACTGCCAGATTTAGATGACAGAATTAATCGCATTTTAAGTGAAGTAGGCCTATCGCCACTGCATTTAGAATGCGAAATTACCGAAGGTACTTTAATGGAAGACCCTGAAAATGGACTTCGTATGATGGGTAGATTAAGAGAACGAGGAATACACCTTGCACTCGATGACTTTGGTACAGGTTACTCTTCTTTAGCGTATTTAAAGCGCTTCCCACTCAACACCCTTAAAATCGATAAAGCCTTTATTGATGATATTGCCAAAAGTAGTGTCGACAGACATATGGCCGCAGCCATCATTAATATCGCCCATAATTTGGGTCTTAAGGTTGTCGCAGAAGGGGTAGAAGAAGAAGAGCAACTTAATATTTTACGTCGTTACGATTGCGAAATGCTACAAGGCTTTTTATACAGCCGCCCTCTTAATGCGGAGCGTTTCGAAAAACTACTAACTGAAAATCAAAAACTTCATAACCTGCTAGGTCATTCAAATATCTGACTATTTTTTGGCACTTACAACTTTCGACTAATAAAAGTGTCAAAAAACGTGTGAGAAACACATTTATTCCCTATATAACAACAACTTAAAAAGTTGGCACATCTCTCGCTATATACTCTGTAACCGGTAAACATCCTTTCTATCGGTTTTGTTTGTTCGTTCTTAAAAATAAAAAAATCAGAGGAATAATAAAATGTTAAAAGAATATGCAATTGCATTAGTACTATCTACCGCTACCCCTGTTGCTGCTGATAAACAAGAAGGCGCTAACCAAGCCCCTGAGCAGCAAAAAGAGTCAGTGACTCAACCACAAAACTACCGCCCAAAAACGGGTAATGGTTTTGGCGTAGGCATGTAATTGCCGCAAAAATTCTAAAAAGGAGAGTATATACTCTCTTTTTTTATGCCTGCTGTTTTATCATGAGTAACTGATAGCCTTAAGCTGGGTTTTAAAACAGCCTTGAGCTGATTTTAAAATAGCCTTTTGCCAACGTAACCCCTGCCTTAATTTTACCCCTAGCGGCGCTTAGAGCTTCCTAAGCATCTTTAATACCTAGTTCTCTAGCTCATTGGTTACCTAATCCTTTGTTACCTAGTCCTTTGTTACCTAGTCCTTTGTTACCTAGTCCTTTGTTACTTAGTTAGGCATCAATCCGTAAGTTGTTGAAGCCTACTGCTCTGCGCCAGTGTATATGCCTAGCAATACCGAATAACGGCAATACGAATGGACCAATCATTAATGCTACCATTGCCCAATATTTAGGGTTCATGCCCCACTTCACCGACTCTACGTAAAAAAAGCTGGCACTTAATACGCTTATTAATATCAAAAATAGCAAAAGTGTCTCCTACTGAGTTTGTGATTTAAGAAAATCAAAAAACTCTTTTAATTACGACGCCAAAATTTTGACTAGTATCTATACTAAACCGCAGGATTTTACTCAATATAGGTTAATAAACCAGCTAAAATAACCAGCAGATACAAAAAACCGGGCTTTTTAGTCAAAAGAACCCGGCTTTTAATCTTTTATTTACAACTTAGTAAAACGTGCTGTTCTCTTCGGTCATTTTCACCAATACATCGGCAGGCGCGAATTTGTCACCTACCGTGCTAGCGTAATGATTCAAACGCTCAACAACATGTTTAATGCCTAAGGTGTCCATGTAACGGAAAGGACCACCTAGGAATGGCGGGAATCCAATACCAAAGATAGCGCCTATGTCGCCATCTCGAGCATTACGAATTACGCCTTCATCTAAACAACGGGCCGCCTCATTAAGCATCATAAGAACGCAGCGTTCAGCCACTTCTTTTTCGCTTAATTTAGTTGACGGTGTTAAGCCTAGGAGTGAGTAGATACTTTCATCCACTTCTTTACCTGGCTTCTTGCCTTCATAGCTGTAAAAACCTTTTTGGTTCTTTTTACCTTTACGACCATCAGCCAGTACTTTATCGAAAGCAGATGGCGCCGTAAAACGCTCTCCAAAGGCTTCTACCAAGAAAGGAATAATCTTAGTACCAACATCAATACCTACTTCATCAAGCAACTTCACAGGGCCTACAGGGAAGCCAAACTTAACCAAAGACTTATCGATATGCTCGATAGGCTCTTCAGCAAGTATTAAGCTTGCTGCTTCGTTCATGTAAGGGGCTAAAATACGGTTTACATAAAAGCCTGCGCCATCTTTAACGACCACCGGGGTTTTACCCTGCTTTTTCGCAAACTCAACGGTAGATGAAATAACTTGATCTGACGTTGTTTCATGAGCGATAACTTCCGCCAATGGCATTTTATCTACAGGCGAAAAGTAGTGAAGGCCAATCACGTTTTCAGGGCGAGCAGCTTTGGCAGCAATTTGGGTAATTGGAATAGAAGAAGTGTTAGAGGCAAAGATAGTGTTTTCTTTACAATTCTCTTCAATATCCGCGACCATTTTTTGCTTTAGATCTACATCTTCGAATACCGCTTCAACCACAATATCGGTATCTTGGTAGCCGCTATAATCTAACGTGCCAGTGATAAGCGACATTTGCTTTTGCATTTCATTATTGCGCATGAAGCGCTTTTTCACTTTCTTGTTTAAGATGTCGTAGCTATATTTCATCGCGTTAGCAATGCCTTCAGGGCGAACATCTTTAATACGCACAGGCACGCCGGCTTTCGTAGCAGTAACAAACGCAATACCGCCGCCCATTAATCCACCGCCTAGCACGCCCACTTTTTTCATTTTCTCTGGCGATACACCTTCAATACCGTTTTCTTTTTTCATGTCGGTAGTGGCGAAGAAAATTTGACGTAATTGGAAAGATTCAGGTGTCATTACCAACTTTCCGAACGCTTCAGCTTCGGCTTTAAGGCCCGCTTCAACACCATCACGCATACCGGTTTCGATAACATCAATAATGTAACCAGGTGCAGGATAGTTACCTTTAGTTTTAGCAAACGTTGCTTCGCGCGCTTTTTTGAACATCATTCCGCGGCCTGGGCCTGTGTTCTCAAGCATTTTATCCATTACGCTTTTTTGCGGCGCTTCACGCTCAGGCTTGCGCTTAAGGGCAAACTGTTCAGCCACTTTAAGCAATACACTTTGCGGTACTACATCGTCAACAATACCGTACTTTTTCGCTTGTTTAGGGCGTGCTGGCGCACCAGTAAGCATCATTTTCATGGCTTGCTGAATACCAATCAAGCGAGGTAAGCGTTGTGTTCCGCCACTACCTGGCAATAGGCCAAGCTGAACTTCCGGTAAACCCACCTGAGTGCTTGGTGAATCGGTACAAATTCGATAATGACACGCAAGGGCAAGCTCTAAACCACCACCAAGCGCAGGGCCATTTATGGCGGCAACAAAAGTTGCTTTCATGCGTTCGATACGGTCAAAAATAGCTTGCCCGCCTGCTGCAATCGTCGTTGCGTCTTCTGCGGTATTACAGGCTGCCAACATGCTTATATCGGCACCCGCTACAAACGAATTCGCTTTACCACTTACCAGTACTACACCTTTGATACTGCTATCAGCATCGATGTCGTCTAGCATGGCAGATATTTCATCGCCAAAGGCTGCTTTTAGCGTATTCATAGATTCACCAGGTACATCCATGGTGAGTATGGCTACGCCGTTGTCTTGTTTGGTTAACGTAAAGGCACCAGATGTTGCTTGAACGTCATTTGTCATTGTTGTGTCCTGACTCATATTATTCTGTCTCCACAATCATAGCTGCACCTAAACCACCTGCTGCACAAGCGGTTAGTAGACCAGTACCACCACCTCGGCGATTAAGCTCGTTAAGCATCTGAGTAATCATTCGTGTACCTGTTGCCGCAAACGGATGACCGTAAGCAATAGAGCTTCCCATTACGTTAAACTTGTCCATATCGATTTCACCGGTCGCTTTCGCACGGCCAAGTTTTTCTTGGGCAAATTTATCGCTGGCAAACATCTTCACATTAGACAAAGTTTGCGCAGCAAAAGCTTCGTGCATTTCGATAAGCGTAATATCGTTTAATGTCATGCCTGCACGGTCTAGTGCGATTGGGGTAGCGTAGGAAGGCCCCATTAACATGTCTTCCCAAACGTCGATGGCTGAGAATGCGTAACTTTTGAGGTAACCTAATGGCTTGTAACCCAGCTCTTTCGCACGGCTTTCAGTCATCATAATAACAGCTGATGCACCATCAGTTAGGGGGGTTGCGTTAGCTGCCGTTACCGTACCGTATTTTTTATCAAAAACAGGGCGAAGTTTTGCGTACCCTTCAAGCTTAGAATCGAAACGTACGTTATTATCGCGAGATAACGCGCCTTTGTACGGTTCTGCATAAGCGGTCATCACTTCACTATCTAGCTTACCTTCTTCCCAGCTTTGCGCCGCAAAACTGTGTGAACGATGCGCGAGTGCATCTTGTTCTTCACGTGAGATATGGTGCGATTTCGCCATTTGCTCAGCAGTTTGTCCCATAGACAAACCGGTTGAGTATTCTGCAACCGCTGGCGGCACAGGGGCTAGATCTTTAAGGCCTAAACGCTTAAAGATATTAAACTTCTGACCCAGGGTTTTGGTTTTTTGAAGATCGACCAATGCGCGAGCTAGGTTTTTAGATACACCAATTGGTGATACAGATGTAGAATCAGCACCGCCCGCAATACCGACCTGAACGTGGCCAGCCATCATGCTTTCGGCAATATTCACAGTGGACTGGAAACTAGTGGCACATGCGCGAGATACGCTGTAAGCGTCAGTATGCACGTTCATGCCAGTACCCAATACAATTTCACGGGCAATATTTGGGGCTTCAGGCATTTGAACAACTTGACCATAGACAACCTGATCAACCCATTCTTTTTGTATACCATGGCGTACGAGCAGTTCGTTAACGACCATTTTACCTAAATCGACAGCGGGAACGCCGTGGAAATATGTCGCCATTTTTGCAAACGGAGTACGTAACCCCGCCACAATGGCGATGCGATCACCCTCGCGGGTAGTAACAGATTGTCTTGTTGACATAATGCACCTAAATTAATGACCACGTGAAATAAGTGGTCTGACCTGTAATAAACCCAATTTTTACAAACAATGAACAAAATAGCAAATTATCGTCATTTGAGAGCAGTTTTCAGACTAATTGTTTGGCCGCTGCGCCGCCTATCTGAAAAATAGATGTTTTTAACGACTTGAACTAGACGCCAAGGGAACCATATAAGAAAAACATAGTCTGTTTTATGCCAATTTATCTACTCATGTATTACACCTTTATGAGTTAATTGGTTTATTTTTCCTGATAACTAGAATTTCAACGGAATATTTGCATTATGGCAGCGGAACAATTTCAGCAACTGCAGAAGTATTTAGATCAGCAAATTATTGGTCAAAGTGCACTTACGAAAAGCCTTCTTATTGCGCTTTTAGCCGATGGCCACCTTTTAGTAGAAGGGCCTCCAGGTTTAGCTAAAACACGAGCAATAAACGCGCTAGCCAATGGTATTGACGGCGACTTTCATCGCGTTCAATTTACCCCGGATTTATTACCTGCTGATTTAACCGGCACGGATATCTACCGCCCTGAAACGGGCGAGTTTGTGTTTCAAAAAGGCCCACTATTTCACAACTTAGTCTTGGCCGATGAAATTAACCGTGCACCCGCTAAAGTACAATCAGCGCTTTTAGAAGCCATGGCAGAACGCCAAATAACGGTTGGCAGCAAGACCTACCCGCTTCCGCCTTTGTTCTTAGTTATGGCAACACAAAACCCTTTAGAGCAAGAAGGCACCTACCCTCTACCTGAAGCGCAGCTCGATCGCTTCTTGATGCATGTCGATATTGATTACCCAGACGCAGAAACAGAGTTAGAGATTTTGCGATTAACCCGTGGTGAAGCCTTATCAGTGCCGCCAGTTACACCGCCTAAATTAACTCAGCAAGATATATTCTCGTCACGCAAAGAAGCGTTATCCCTGCACATGGCGCCAGAGCTTGAGCAATATTTGGTGCAATTGGTCATGGCCACTAGACAACCCGCTAAATTTGACGCCAACCTTGCTGAATGGATTGCCATGGGTACTAGCCCTCGGGCCACCATCAGCTTAGACAGATGCGCACGTGCACACGCTTGGTTAAGTGGCAGAGATTTTGTAGGCCCTGATGATATTCAAGCGGTCGTACATAACGTGCTTCGTCATCGTATTATTTTGTCTTATCATGCAGAAGCGCAAGGTATTACCATGAACGATGTACTGAACCAGATTGTTGCTACTGTTGCTGTTCCATAAACGATGAGTGATGTTCATTCGCAGTTAGCGTTACTGCAAACCAACGGTGTTAATTTGTCTACTGCTGAACTCTTACGTTATCAGCAGTTGGCGAAGCTATTTAGCCTTGCGCCTAAGCGTTCTCCTCAAGCCCGACTTGCTGGCAGCTATTTAACCAAGCACAAGGGTCGCGGCATGGAGTTTGACGAAGCTAGGCACTACCAGCCCGGCGACGACATTCGTGCGATCGATTGGCGTGTTACCGCCCGCACAGGTAAAACCCACACCAAAATATACCGTGAAGAGCGAGAGCGCCCTGTCTTTTTGTTTTGCGACTTCTCCCCTTCTATGATGTTTGGCACGCGATTACTGACTAAATCTATGCAGGTTGCTCACATCTGTTCATTGATAAGTTGGTCTGCGGCAGCTCATGGCGATAAAGTAGGCGCGCTGTTGTTTAACCAAAAACAGCATAAAGAAGTGAAACCTCTTGCTCGTAAGCGGGCTGTTTTGCACATTTGTCACGAGTTGATGGATTTGCATGCCACCAGCCATGAGCAAGTAGCTAGCACAGAGGCCGATACTCAAGCTTTTGCCGACGCATGTGCTCGACTTCGTCGGTTAGCTCGCCCAGGTAGCCTAGTGTATCTACTTTCTGATTTTCAGCATTTAGGCAGTGCGGCACAGCAACATTTAAGTCAGCTTTCTCGTCATTGTGAAGTGAGGGCCATTATTGTTGACGATCCTATTGAACATACCTTGCCCCAAACACGTTCAATTCAACGAGTCAGTGTTTCTGATGGTATTAATCAACAACGATGGTTATTAGGTGATAGAAAAGAAGAAGACACCTATCAACGTTGGCGTGAACAACAAAACAGTGCAATGGAACAATCACTTAAACAAGCAAATATTTCTCGTTACCATATTTCTGCGGGACTGCCTCTTGATACCCAAATTCAAGGCATGCAACAGGAGCGCTTTTGATGCAATCAGCCCAAGGTATGCCGCAAACCGATCCTCTTGCACAGCTTAAAGATGTTCATGTTCCTGACAATGTCGACGTATGGCCTTTGGATTGGGGTTGGTGGTGCTTAATTGTATTATGTTTAGCAGGCACAATAAGTCTGATTATTTATCTTGTTAAAAAGCATAAATTTAATAAGCCTCGTCGCGATGCACTAAAGCTGCTTGGAAGTATCTCATCGGCAGATGAAAACTGGCCAATGCAAATCAATAACGTACTGAAACGTACCGCCGTGACCTATTTCAAACCACAAGAAGTAGCTGGGCTTTACGGCAACAGTTGGCATGAGTTTCTATTGAAAACGCTGCCTGACAGACGCAAAACTACTATGAGCGATTCACTATCAATACTTCATTCGCAGCAGTACGCCCCCAAATGCGATAACAAATATTTCGACGAATGTATTCAAGCAGCCAATGCGTGGGTGAAGTACTTCAAAGTGACTTCGGTTATGAATAATGTGGAAAAGCAGGTTGCACAAAAATCTTCATTGCTCGACCCGCAAAAAAGTCAGGAGGCTACCCATGCTTGATTTCGCATGGTGGTGGGCATTCTTTCTACTCCCACTACCTCTTCTGGTTCGATTTCTAGTACCAGCGAAGCCACAACATGTGATGGCTGCATTGCAAGTACCCGCGTTAAGACCGGGTATACAAGAAACCACTTCACCACTAAAGGGCAGTAAACTCCCTGTGATTATTGCATCGCTAATTTGGATATGTGTGGTTATTGCAGCGGCACGGCCTCAATGGTTAGGTGAGCCAATCAGCATTCCAAATGAAGGCCGAGAGATGATGCTAGCGGTGGATTTATCCGGCAGTATGAAAATTGATGACATGGAATTAAATGGCAGACAAGTTAACCGTCTAACCATGACAAAATCGGTGCTGTATGATTTTATCCAGCGCCGCGTGGGTGACCGTTTAGGCTTAATTTTGTTTGCCGATACCGCTTACCTTCAAGCCCCCCTTACCTATGACAGAGATACGGTTTCTACTTTACTGAGCGAATCTGTGATTGGTTTGGTGGGAGAACAAACTGCAATCGGTGATGCTATCGGCTTAGCGGTTAAGCGCTTTGATGCAAAAGACGAATCGAATAATGTACTTATTTTGCTTACCGATGGTCAAAACACCGCAGGTTTTATTACCCCTGAGCAAGCAAAAGAATTAGCAGTTAACAAAAAGGTTAAGGTGTACACCATTGGTGTGGGCGCAGATAAAATGCTTATTCAAAGTTTCTTTGGTAGTCGTCAGGTAAATCCTTCGCAAGAGTTAGATGAAGACATGCTAAGCGACCTTGCTACCTCTACAGGCGGTCAATACTTCCGCGCTAGAAATGTAAACGAACTTGAAGCGATTTATGCAAAATTAGATGCATTAGAGCCAATACAAGGTGAAGCGAGAAAAATGCGACCGCTCACTGCCCTCTTCTATTTCCCATTGGCGGTAGCTTTTGCTTTATCTGCCTTATGGGCATTATTCCTGTTAGGCAGTACGCTAGTAAAATCGCTTTCGCGCACTTATGTTTCATCGAGCGATAAAAAGGAAAGTGTGTAATGGAAGCGTTTATTACCAATTTTCATTTTTTGCGCCCTGAATGGTTTTTTGTACTAATTCCTGTGCTTATTTTATATGTAGCACTTAAGCGTAATACCTCAAAAAAATCGGGCTGGCAGTCAGTTATTCCCTCACATCTGTATCAACACATGGTGGTAGGAAAATTTACGAAGGGACAAAAGCCCCCTTTCTGGCTACTTGCGTTAGGTTGGCTGCTTGCGGTGGTTGCCCTAGCGGGTCCAACGTGGGAGCGCCTTCCTCAGCCTGTCTATCAAATTAAAATGGGCCATGTCATTGTTATGGATATGTCTTTGTCGATGCGTGCTACCGACATTACTCCAGATAGAGTTACCCGTGCCAAATATAAAGCCATTGACCTTGTAAACCAGATTGGCGAAGGCGAAATGGGTTTAGTGGCCTATGCGGGAGATGCATTTGTAGTGAGCCCACTTACTCAAGATGCCGCTAACATAACGACGCTCTTACCCAGTTTATCACCTGAAATTATGCCGGTACCTGGCAGCGACCCATTGTTGGGCGTTAAGACCGCAGCTGAGTTGTTAACTAACGCCGGTTACAGCAAGGGCATGATTTACTGGATCACTGATGGTATTGATTTACGCCAGCAACAAGAGTTGCAAGAGTATATTGCCGATATGCCCTTCACCTTAAATGCGTTGGCAGTAGGCACAGATGAAGGCGCCCCTATCAGGCAGATAAACGGTGAATTATTGAAAGATAATAGTGGCGCTATTGTGGTTCCTAAATTAAATAGCAGTGCGGTAAATGCGGTGGTTCGCGCTAGCGGTGGGAAATTTAGCGAAATCACCACCAATGATGATGACATTAGCGCGCTTGCCTCATTATCGCTTCTTGATAGAGATAGCGAGTCTGAGGAAGATGATAGCAATACTGAAGGTGACCAATGGCGTGAGCTAGGCCCTTATTTAATGTTAGCTTTACTCCCCCTAATGGCATTTGGGTTTAGGCGTGGATTAGTGTTTGCGCTGGTGGCCGCCATTTATATGCCGATGAGCAGTGAATCTGTGATGGCACAATCTGTCGCCCAGGAACCGCCGTCAGCGAATTCAACTTCCTCCTCTGTATCGTGGTGGCAAAAACCTTTTTTAAATGCCAACCAAGAAGGCTTAGCCAACTATTCAGATGACGCATTTGACCAAGCCGCAACCACATTTGAAGATCCAGCTTGGCAAGGCGCAGCCCATTATAAAGCCGGAAATTACGAGCAGGCACTTGCAGCTTATCAACAGCAAAGCGGTATTGAAGGTTTGTACAACCAAGGTAATACGTTAGCTCGTTTAGGCAAGCTGGAAGAAGCCATCGCCAAATATGATGAAGTATTAAAGCAAGATCCTAATTATCAAGATGCTGCGGCAAACAAAACCTTATTGGAAGAGTTGAAACAGCAGCAAGAAGAACAGGAACAGCAAAACCAAGAAAACCAGCAATCAAATGACGGTGAAAACCAACAAGATTCTGGCGAAGGTGAAAATCAAGAAGGTAGCGACGATAGTAGCCAAGAGAGCCAAAACAATGAAGGCTCAAATGAAGAAAATAGCGACCAGGACGCTTCTGATTCTGAATCTCAGGGCGATAGCTCTCAGAGCGACGGTTCTGAAAACCAAGATAATGGTGACCCCCAATCATCACAAAATGAAGAGGGTGAGCAAAGTGATAACCAAAACCCTAACGAGTCAGAAGCGCAAGACGACGCTAATGGCGAAAACGAGGGTGAAGAGGCTGGCGCCCCTCAAAACGCTGAAGGCACTGAAGATGACGCCCAACAAGAAGCCGAGGCCGCTATGGCTCAAGCTGGCGAAATGACAGATGCTGAGAAAGAGCAACAACAACGTCTTGAAAATTTAATGCGCAGAGTACCAGATGACCCCGCGTTCTTATTAAAACGAAAAATGCAATTAGAAGCGCAGAAGCGCCAAAGACAACGCATGCCTTCAAATCGGAGTGATTGGTAGATGAAAGCAATATTATTCACTACAACTTTTTTCTTATTATTACGCAGCATGGTTGTGCTGGCAGATGTGACTTCGGTTGAAGCCACCATAGATAAAAACCCGGTAATGCTTGATGAGGCTATTCGGTTAACCATTGTGGCGAACGGCGGTGCAGACCGTGAATCGTTTGATAGCTCAGTGTTACTTAAAGACTTCGTTGTTGGTAGAACATCAGTAAGTAGTCAGACATCTATCGTGAATTTCGATACCAATAAAACAACGACTTGGACTACCACCCTATTTCCTCGCAAAGAAGGTACTTTCACCATACCGGCTATTAATATAGAAGGTAAACAAACAGCGCCTATGTCGGTAAATGTTATACCTGTTCAGCAGTCTGATAATGTCGCCCGCGATTACTTCGTGACTACCGATATAGACTTAAAAGAAGCCTATTTAAACCAACAGCTTTTTTATACGATCAAGCTGCATTTAGCGACAAATATTGAGCGCGGTAGTTTGCAATCTCCCACTATGCAAAATGCCGAAGTTAAGCAATTAGGTGACGACAAACAATATACCGACATTGTGAATGGTAGACGTTACCAAGTTATTGAGCGTCAATTTGCCATTGTGCCCCAGGCATCAGGTGAATTTACCATTAGAGGGCCAGTTTTTACCGCAGAAGTGGCCGCCGCTAATACTAATCAACGTTTCGGTTTATTTAACCGAACTCAGCAAGTTAACCGAGTTGGGCCCGACATTACGGTAAATATAAAACCAATTCCACCAGGTATTGACTACCCTTGGTTGCCCTCTGAAATGGCGCGTGTTGATGAAGAATGGCCTCAAGGTGATGCCTTTGTGGTTGGTGAACCTATCACTCGCGTGGTAACGCTGACGGCGTTAGGTGTGGTGGAAGAGCAACTTCCCGAGATACCGGAATTTTACCCACCTAATTTTAAGTTATACCCAGATCAATCACTGACTACCACGGTCGAAAAAGACAGTACCTTAATTGCACAGCGCAAAAGCTCACTGGCGTTAATTCCTACCCAAGCCGGCAGCTTTGTATTGCCTGAAGTCACTATCCCTTGGTTTAACACCTTAACGGAACAAACAGAATACGCGACTATCCCTGCTCGCACGGTCAACGTTCAACCAGCCTCCGTTCAACCTACAACGGGAGTATCGACTCTGCCTGCTCAGCAAGGCTTCGACAACCAAGGAGCTAATAACACTAACTCATTACCAACCAATCAAGTCGGCCAAAAAGAAAGCGGCAGCGGGCTAAGTGGTGAATCACAAAATGAAACAGGCAATAACGGCGAAGCTCAAACTTACCATTACTTAACGTGGTTATTTGCAGCGCTTTGGGCCCTCACGGTAATCGCTTGGGTAGTGACTTATCTAATTCAAAGAAAGCAAAAACCGACGTATTCAGTCACTTCCTCGAATACTGTTGTAGTAGCAAATTCGGGTGATGAAACGGCGGCATTTAAATCGCTTATAGCGTCGGTAAAAGCAAGTAATACGTCTGCGATTGCGCCAGCATTACAAACCTGGTTAAAATGTTTATATCCCCATCAAAAAGGGTTTATAAATCCATCCGATCACGACGCAACTCGTGAAATTCAAACCCATTTGAATACGCTACAACAAACAAGGTTTAGCCAGTCGAAAAGTAACTGGCAACCTGAGCCAATGCAAAGCGCGATTAAAAATGCGAGAGATGCTTGGTTAAAAAACAAGAAGTCTGGTAAAAATACCTTAACTAATTTGTACCCCTCTACCTAGTTAGTGCGCTAAGGAAAGGCGTTTTAACTAGGTCACAAGCACGTAAGTACGTAAGCGCGTAAGTACGCTAGTGCATGTTTGCCAAGTTTGGGCTCAACCGCTCAAGCTTGGCATTTATATTCTACGTATTATGGTCGTTAAATTGATGACGCTGATTAAGTACACCAATCAATTACGTAAATAGCATCGAAGGGTACAGGTTTTTAAAAACGTAAAAATAGACGGTAGAAAATACTACCGCGACCACCTAACCAGGAGAATTCATGAAAGCACCACTACTAACCTTATCCCCAATAGCCATTGCAATGCTTGGTCTAATGGCTTGTTCACCCGCACCTGAGACAAGTAAAACAACCCCACAACCAGCCCCAGCAGTAGAAACTGAAAGCCAAACTGATTCAGCACGAGTTAATGCTTTTTTTGAACGCACTTTCGAAGAAGATCTTAAAAGCTCGCCTATGTTTCAAAGCTATCTAGGCATTAAGTGGGACTACGACAAGTGGAATGATGTTTCTGAAGAGCAAAAAGAAAAAGACATTGCTAAAGCCAAAAATCGCCTAGAAACCATTGAAAGTTTCGATATGTCTAAGCTGAGCGAACAAGAGAAATTAAGCCTTCGTTTATATAAGTTAGGTATTGAAAGAGACTTAGCTAACGATGAATTTCGTCATCACAGCTATGTAGTACACCAATTTCGTGCCGCCCATACCCAAGTGCCTAGCTTCTTAATTAATATTCATGGGGTAAAAAGCAAAGAGGACGCCCAAGCCTACATTAGCCGTTTAGACAATGTGAGCGAGTACTTCAAACAAGTTATCGAACAGATGAAGCTTCGTGAGCAAGCTGGCGTATTTCCCCCTGCTTGGGCTTATGAGCAAATGATTGAGGCATCACAAAACGTAGTTACTGGCGCGCCGTTTGATACCAGTGATACGCCTTCAACCATTTGGGAAGACTTCAATGCCAAGGTCGATAACCTTGAGCTTGATGATGTAGAGAAAACCACCCTACTAGGTGAAGCAAAAGCCGCGCTAGTTACGTCTGTAATGCCGGCTTACAAAGACTTTATTCAAGAATTAGAACATCAAAAAACTATTACCCCTGAAGGTGACGGTGTATGGCGCTTGCCTGATGGCGATAAGTGGTATCAAAACCGCTTAAGCTGGTTTACTACCACCGATTTAACCGCTGATGAAGTGCATCAAATAGGTCTTGATAATGTAGAACGTATTCATGCTGCTATGCGCGACATTATGAAAAAGGTGGAGTTTGAGGGCACGTTGCAAGAGTTCTTCGTTTTCATGCGTGAAGATGAGCAATTCTACCTTCCTGCTACCGACGCCGGACGTCAGCAGTATTTAGATGATGCAACGAAAGCCATTGACGATATGCGCGAAGCACTGCCAGATTACTTTGGCATTCTTCCTAAAGCGCCTATGGTAGTTAAACGTGTTGAGGCATTCCGCGAGCAATCAGCAGGAAAGGCTTTTTACCAGAGCCCTGCACAAGATGGCAGCCGCCCGGGTACCTATTACGCAAACCTTTACGACATGAGCGCAATGCCAACTTATCAGTTGGAAGCATTGGCTTATCATGAAGGTATTCCAGGTCACCACATGCAGCGTGCAATTGCACAAGAACTTGAGGGTGTGCCTCAGTTTCAAAAATTCCTAAGCTTTACGGCTTACACCGAAGGTTGGGGACTGTATACCGAAGAGCTCGCTAAAGATATGGGCTTCTACCAAGACCCTTACTCTGACTTTGGGCGCCTTGCGATGGAATTATGGCGCGCATGCCGGTTGGTGGTTGATACCGGTATTCATGCTAAAAAGTGGAGCCGCGAAGAAGCTGTTACTTACTTAGTTAAAAATACCCCTAACCCTAAATACGATGCGCAAAAAGCCATTGAGCGTTATATCGCTATGCCGGGTCAGGCCACAGCCTACATGATTGGTAAGCTTAAAATTATGGAGCTACGAGAAAAAGCCATGACTGAGTTAGGTGATAACTTTGACTGGGCCGGTTTCCATGATGAAGTGCTTAAGCATGGCCCTGTTCCACTTTCAATCTTAGAAGAAAATATTAATACCTGGATAGCCAGTAAGAAAGCGAGCTAGCAACGAATAAAATAGCGTGCGCTATTATTAAACGCTTTCGTTATTAAATCCGCGCTAAACGCGATTTAACACACGCCAGTAATAAAACTTAAAGCAGCCTTAAGGATAAACCTTCCGGCTGCTTTTTTGTGTCATAATTAATAAAATTAGAAAAATGTCGGATTTTTTATGTTTGCACGAAATAGATCTGGAAGCAGTCGGGTCTTATCCAACATGAAAGCAAAACACAAACGATACGAAGCGCTCGTCAATGCGTTTCACGCAGATATATTTCGCTATGCATACTGGCTGGTTAAAGACCGCTCGGTTGCGGAAGATATTGTGCAGGAAACCTTTTTAAGAGCATGGCGCTCACTCGACTCACTCAACGATGAAAAGGCGGCCAAGTCATGGTTGATTACCATATTACGCCGTGAGAATGCCCGTCGCTTTGAACGTAAGCAATTCGATACTGTCGATATTGATGATGTGTCGGTGCATGACGAAACCCAGGATGCAGAAGGCGATGTGCAAGACAGAGAACTTCATCGTCTATTAGGTGGGCTAAGTGACGAATACCGAGAGCCCCTTGTTTTACAACTTATATTTGGGTTTAGCGGTGATGAAATATCGCAGCAACTGAATTTAAATAAAAATACCGTGATGACGCGATTATTTCGAGCAAGAAACCAATTGAGAGAGGCGTTAGAAAGGCAAAATGAACAGAGAGGTCAGGCAAATGGATGAATTAGAATTTAGGCGTCGAATTTACGCCGATCCAGAAACCACTGACAGTGATGTTATCGCCGCAGCGAAAGCTGATGAAAGCAAACGCAAGTTCTGGAATGAACAAAAGCAATTCGATAAGCAGTTAAAGCAAGCTGTAAAAGTAGATGTGCCTGAAGATTTAAAGCACAAGCTTATTTGGCAGCAATCTGCGAATGAATTTGCAAGCTATCAGAAGCGAAGTCGCTGGTATGTGGCGATGGCCGCAAGCATTGCCTTTACCGTGGGAATTGGTTTTACCATGTGGTATCACCAACCTGTCAGTATTGGCGGGCAAGCACTTGCGCATATGCAATACGCAGAGACTGAGCGAGCGCATACGTTACTTCCTGTAGATTTAGAGCAAGTGAATGCAAAACTAGCCAGCTTTGGTGGCAGCTTCACAGACATGATTGGTGATGTTGAAGTGGTTAACTACTGTCACTTAAGTACAGTAAGAAGCTTGCATCTTATTGTTGATACCCCGCAAGGTAAGATGTCAGTGTTTATCGTGCCCGAGCGCGGTGATGTAAGAGTACCGGCTGAGTTTGAAGATAAGCAATACCATGGCGAAAGCATAAAAATGCATCACGCTAATATTATGGTGGTTGGTAATAAAGACGTAGACTTAAGTGAAATGAAAAAAGCGGTTACCGACAGAATTCACTTCTCTGCTTAAGTGATTTTGTAGGTATAAGCTAAGTGATACTGGCTTAGGTCATACTTGTTTAAATGATACTCGCTAAATTGTACTTGTTATACCCCCTTTTATCGGCCCTTGCGGCCGATTTTTTATACTTTTGTATAAGATAAAATAACTTTATCTGGTGCCGGATATTCAAACACTGTCCCGTTTACTTTATACTATTGTCTAATAATAATAACATTTGGTTTCGTTTTTTCTGCCCTAGAAGTCATTCTAGCGGTATAAAGAAACGAGTATTACCCTATGAATATACGCTTTAGCTGTGCGTTTTGGCACCATCTGCATCTCTCATTGAATTTGCAGAAACCTCTTTTCTGCCTTGTCGCAGTACTCATTTCACTTGCTCCTTTACATGCCTTTGCTAATAACACCAATAATGTTAGTGATGCAGAGAAGTTTCGCCAATTCGGCAATCTTGTTAATACCGTCATGTATATGTGGAATACCCCTTATGGGCTCACCAACGAAGAGATACTTACCCGAGTTGAAGCTAGCGGTATAGAGAATGATTCAACTCAAATGGGCACCGTAATTCGCGCAGTGCTTGTTGAGATAGCGAAAAGCGACACCCCCTCTGCGCCAAAATTTCCATTGGTTTCAGACTCCCTTCCGTTTAATGCTGATTGGGAATATCTAAAAAAAGTTAATTTAAGACGTTACGTAGCGTTAAAGGCCATATTTATTCTATCGCTAGCAGCTAATAAATATCCCGAAATAAGCGAGCGCTTAAAGCAAAGCATTCCTCTACTTTACAAATTGAAACTAGAGACGCTCGATACTGCAGATCATAAAGCCGTTGCCATAGCTAGCATGTGGCTTGCTCAAGAGTATTTAGAGTTAAATCTGACACGAGCTGTCGTTGAACTCGAATACGCCCTCCCCTATATCAGCGACTATGACGAAAATTACGCGCTTGAAACAACACTTCACAAACGCCTAGGACACTTGTTGTTATCAGAAGCCTACATGAATCTTAACGCTCCCTACAAAGCCCTTTCGCATCAGAAAGCCGCATTAAACGATAGTAAAAATAACAATAATATTGATGCCTACAAATTTTCGGGAATTGTAACCGCACTCAACCGACTAGACCGATTTGAAGAAGCTGAAGTCTTGGCTCAAGAAGCACAGCAGGTTGCTAAAGATGCTGGGAGCATTCAACAAGAATTGTACAGCTTGTGGCTCAGGGTAAGTGTGTACCTACACAAAGGTGATGAGAGTGATAAGCAACAAATAGCATTACTAACTCGAAATTTATCTAAGTTTGAAAATGTAACGCTTCCTGCCGATTTACCGCCCGCTAAACATTTTTTAGAAACGGCTCGCTCGGCAATAGTGGATACAGAAAAAGATTTTAAGGATTCGCTGAACGCATTTATTGCAACAATGGAACGTCGAGCCAGCAGATCTTCTTATAGTTCCACTATTTTACTAAATCAACACCGAGATTTAAGAGATTTTTATAACTTGAGGGGAGATTTTGAAAAAGCTTTTTACCATCAGAAAAAGTATGAACATCTCTTGAATCAGCCTCAAGGCTACTCCCAACAAATGGACGAATTAGTCATTGATTCGCCTTTGCGACGAGATATCACCATCAATAAATTGCAAGAGATGGCGCGATTAAAAGACAAACAAAACTTAAAATTAAAAGCCGATAGATTTCAGGCCCTCGCTTTTGCCTTGATTGCCGTACTGTCGACCTTTTTACTCTTTTGGTTTTGGCGCCGTCAGCGTTCTCGCGCGAAAGCCAGTGAGTTTGATTTTTTAACTGGCGCATTAATCCGCAAAGCCATGTTTAAAGCCATAGCTAAACCTATGTCTACTAAAGTGAGCTCATGCCTAGTCCTTATCGACTTAGATCACTTCAAGCGAATTAACGATAGATACGGGCATGTGGTAGGTGACGAAGTGCTTTCAAAGTTTGGCGGCTTTGTACGCCAGCGAATTAGAAAAACCGATAAATTTTGCCGATATGGTGGTGAAGAGTTCCTCTTATATTTACACGATACAACAGAGGAAAATGCCAATGCCTTACTTGAAGATATAAAGAAGTCGATAGAAAGCCATCGTGAATGGTCGGCGACTGAAGCTACTTTTAGTGCCAGCTTTTCTGCAGGCGTTATTCAAGTCAAGGGAGAGCGGAACATCAATAAGATTATAAAGGCTTGCGATAACTTACTCTACCGCGCTAAAAGCAATGGAAGAGGTAAAATAGAAACCATGTCCTTCCCCGCTTATCTTAACGAACAGATGTAAATATACCTAAAGCCGGTGACTAAAGTGGGATATCTAAGATTAATCAAAATATTCAAAACTTTATCTGGCCACTCTCGTACACAAACTAGACAAGCATAATGACTTACGTAGAGAGTCTTTGCTATTGATGATAGCATTGCATGAAAAAACATAGGGAATTTATATGGCTACGGGTACGATCATTTCATTGGGGCTCTACTTTGCTGTTATGCTGGGTATTGGCCTTTTCGCTTACCGCCAAACAGATACAAATGTAGAAGGCTACATGCTAGGTGGCCGGCAACTCGGTCCAGCCGTAACTGCATTATCAGCCGGTGCATCAGACATGAGCGGATGGATGCTCATGGGACTTCCCGGTGCAATGTATGTTTCAGGCCTTTCAGCTGCGTGGATAGCGGTGGGGCTTGTTCTTGGCGCATTCGCAAATTATATCTTAGTTGCACCTCGCCTAAGGGTTTATACCGAGGTTGCCAATAACTCTATTACTCTCCCTGATTATTTTGAAAACCGCTTCGCTGATAATTCTCGTTTGCTCCGTGTCATCGCATCAGTTGTTATTGTCGTCTTCTTTACCCTTTATACCTCTTCAGGCGTAGTGGCTGGCGGGAAGCTATTTGAAACCTCATTCGGCCTTACTTACGAAACTGGATTATATGTTACCGCAGGCGTAGTGGTTGCTTACACACTGGTAGGCGGTTTTATGGCGGTGAGCATGACCGACTTCGTGCAAGGCTGCATTATGTTTGTATCCTTAATATTAGTGCCCGCCGTGGTTATTACTGAACTTGGTGGTATAGGCGCATCTATTGATGCCTTGGACACTATCAACCCTGCCCTCTTCGATGCATTTATGGATGCATCTACCAATGAGGCTATCTCGGTTATTGGTATCATATCTCTGATGTCTTGGGGTGTGGGTTATTTCGGACAGCCACATATTATAGTGCGATTTATGGCAATTCGCTCTGTTGAAGATATTCCAACCGCACGCAGAATTGGTATGAGTTGGATGATTGTTTCTATTATTGGCGCATTAATGACAGGTTTATTCGGCTTAGCTTATGTCACCGCGAATGGAAACAGTATCGATCCAGAAACGATATTTATTTATCTTTCACAAATTTTGTTCCACCCACTTATTGGCGGCTTCCTTTTAGCGGCTATTTTAGCTGCCATTATGAGTACCATTTCATCTCAGTTACTAGTGACTTCAAGCTCACTAACCAGTGATTTCTATCAAGCGTTTGTTCGCCGTGATGCGACTGACAAAGAGTTGGTAATAGCGGGCCGCGTAAGTGTTGTTGCAGTGGCATTAGTGGCTATCTTCTTAGCGTATGACAGGGACAGCAGCATTCTTGATTTAGTCAGTAATGCATGGGCAGGCTTTGGTGCTGCATTTGGCCCACTGGTTTTGTTCAGCTTGTTCAAACGAGAAATGACTCGTCGTGCAGCCCTTGGCGGCATGATTGTGGGTGCGGTTACCGTATTATTATGGATTTATCTACCAATCACTATTGACGGCGAATCGTTAGGAAGCTGGATGTATGAGATTGTTCCAGGGTTCATTCTATCTAGTCTGACCATTATAATATTAAGCAAATCAGGTACGCCTCGAGAAGGGGTGCTTGAAACCTTCGATGCGTTTCAAAAGAAACTTGAATCACATAGATAGTCGATAGGAAATTATATAAAGCCCCGTCTTACGGGGCTTTTTTGTAGGTTTCATTCGTTACCAATTGCACTATTTTCTGACAAATAGAGTATGTAACGCTGGCGACCTTTGGCTGAAAACTCGGCGCTTATGCCAAAATTATATGACAGTTTTATTTCTTGGAATAAGGCAGCTATTTTAAATAGCTAAATCGCATACTACATTAGTAATTAAATGTGTTATTGTTCTATGCATAAAAATAACTCGTATATAACTTAATCTTATATAACATAAATCGGACTCGAAAATGACTGCAAGTATCCCGTCTGTTACGCATCTGAAACAACTCGAAGCCGAGAGTATTCAAATTTTCCGTGAAGTTGCTGCGGAATTTGATAATCCGGTCATGCTTTATTCTGTCGGAAAAGACTCTTCGGTATTGTTACATTTAGCGCGCAAAGCTTTTGCCCCAGGTAAAATTCCATTTCCTTTACTTCACGTAGACACTACGTGGAAATTCCAAGAAATGATTGAGTTTCGTGACCAACAAGCTAAGAAGCATGGTTTCGATCTGTTAGTACACATTAATGAAGAAGGTGTTGAGCAAGGTGTTGGTCCATTCTCGCATGGTTCAGCAAAACACACTGATATCATGAAAACGGCCGCACTTAAGCAAGCGTTAAACAAATATAAGTTTGATGCAGCCTTTGGTGGTGCACGTCGTGACGAAGAAAAATCTCGTGCAAAAGAGCGTGTTTATTCGTTCCGTGATAGCAACCACCGTTGGGATCCTAAAAACCAACGCCCTGAGCTTTGGAACATTTACAATTCTCAAGTTAACCCAGGTGAAAGCATTCGTGTATTCCCAATGTCCAACTGGACTGAGCTTGATATCTGGCAATACATCTACCTAGAAAACATCGACATTCCTCAGCTTTATTTGTCGAAGCCTCGCCCTGTTGTTGAGCGTGATGGTGTATTGATTATGGTTGACGACGAACGTATGCCAATGAACGAAGGCGAAACGCCTGAAATGCGTTCAGTACGTTTCCGTACCCTTGGGTGTTACCCATTAACAGGTGCTGTCGAATCTACTGCGGCTACCTTGCCAGAAGTTATTCAAGAAATGCTACTGACCAAAACTTCCGAGCGTCAAGGCCGCGTGATTGATCACGATAGCTCTGGCTCTATGGAGAAAAAGAAAATGGAAGGGTATTTCTAATGGCCACCGACAACGTTGTTTGGCATAAGCATGAGGTGAATAAAACCACCCGCGCTGCAAAGCTGAATCAATCGCCTCGCGTGTTCTGGCTTACTGGCCTAAGTGGTTCTGGTAAGTCGACTCTGGCCAACTTGCTTGAGAAAAAACTTCACGAGCAAGCCAAGCACACTTACCTATTAGACGGTGACAATGTGCGTCATGGCTTATGTGGCGACTTGGGCTTTAGCGATAAAGACCGTGTAGAAAATATTCGCAGAATCAGTGAAGTTGCAAAACTGTTTGTTGATTCTGGCACGCTGGTTTTAACAGCGTTCATCTCTCCTTTTAAAGCAGATCGCGACTACTGTCGTGGCCTTTTAGAAGACGGCGAATTCGTTGAAGTGTTTATCGACACACCTATCGAAGTGTGCGAAAAGCGCGATCCAAAAGGGCTTTATAAGAAAGCGCGTAGCGGTGAGATTAAAGATTTCACTGGTATCGACTCTGCTTATGAAGCACCGGAAAAGCCTGAGATACATTTAACGTATCAGGATGAACCTGCTGAGCAAACTGCAGAGCGCTTATATGCGTTACTGCAAGAAAAAGGACTTGTGTAATGGCCCAGGCTAATACAATGACTAATACACTGGCACAAACCATTCTTCGCATTGCTAAAGAAGCAGGCGATAAAATAATGGCGATTTACGATAAAGATTTCGCCATTTATGAAAAACAAGATACCAGTCCGTTAACCGAAGCAGACTTAGCGGCGCATAACGTAATTGTTGATGCCCTTGAAAAAGAATCTGACCTTCCTATTTTATCGGAAGAATCGGCAGATATTTCATGGGATGAACGCAAGCAATGGCAGTCTTACTGGCTTGTTGACCCATTAGATGGCACGAAAGAATTCATCAAAAAGAATGGTGAGTTCACAGTAAATATTGCGTTGATTGAAGACGGCAAACCTACGATGGGTGTAGTGTACGCACCAGCACTTAACAAAAGTTATGTAGGCATTGTGGGTGAAGGCGCATGGACTGAAGTAAACGGCGAATTTACTGCTATATCTGCACGTAAGCACGATGGTGCTGAAGTATGGAAAATAGTAGGCAGCCGCTCTCACCAAAGCCCTGAAATTCAAAATTTACTTTCCCAACTTGAAGGTGAAACTGAATTAGTGGCCATGGGGAGTTCATTGAAACTATGCCTAGTGGCGGAAGGTGAAGCCCACCTTTACCCTCGTTTAGGCCCCACATCTGAATGGGATACAGGCGCAGCCCATGCTGTAGCCCTAGCTGCAGGTGCTAACGTAACTGTGCTAGACCCGAACGATCCGTTAAATGACAACGCCGACGCTCTTACTTACAACCAAAAAGAGTCTGTGTTAAACCCCTTTTTCCTTGTGAGCGCATAACATGAACAACGAAAACAATTTATTAAAGCAAGACATACTGTCTTACCTTGAGCAACACGAACAAAAAGACATGCTACGTTTCCTTACATGCGGAAGCGTTGATGACGGTAAAAGTACCCTAATCGGTCGCCTACTTCATGATTCAAAAATGATTTATGAAGACCAACTTGCTGCAATTACTAAAGACAGCAAAAAATCAGGTACTACTGGTGAGAAAGTCGATTTAGCCTTATTGGTTGATGGCCTTCAGTCAGAACGTGAGCAAGGTATTACGATTGACGTAGCGTACCGCTACTTCTCTACTGATAAGCGTAAGTTTATTATTGCAGATACTCCAGGGCATGAGCAGTACACACGTAACATGGTAACTGGTGCATCTACGTGCGACCTTGCCATCATTCTTGTTGACGCCCGTGGCGGTGTAAAAGTACAGACTAAACGTCACTCGTTCCTAGTATCTTTGTTAGGTATTAAGCACGTTATTGTTGCTATCAACAAAATGGACTTGATGGATTACTCTGAAGAAGTGTACAACCAGATTCAGCAAGACTACCTGAAATTTGCAGAACAATTGGATATTCCAGATATTCAATTCGTACCGCTTTCAGCTCTTGAAGGTGACAACGTAGTAAACGTGAGCGAACACACACCATGGTTCGATGGTATTCCGCTTATGCAGATGCTAGAGAACACGAAAATTGGTGAAGACGATAATCATGATGATTTCCGTTTCCCTGTTCAGTACGTGAACCGCCCTAACCTAGATTTTCGTGGGTTTGCGGGTACGGTTGTATCTGGTCAAATTGAACCAGGCGACGAAGTAACTGCACTTCCTTCTGGAAAAACGTCGAAAGTAAAATCGATTGTGACTTTTGAAGGCGACCAAGAGCGTGCTTATGTACCTCAAGCGGTTACCCTTACACTGGAAGATGAAATTGATATTTCACGTGGCGACATGATTGTTAAATCAGGTAACTTGCCACTACTTTCTACCCAGTTTAAAACACATTTGGTATGGATGGACGAAGAGCCACTTATGCCAAACAAGCAGTTCTTGTTTAAGTTTGCGACTAAGTCGACGACAGGTGTTGTGTCTCATATCGATAACTCAATTGATGTGAACACCCTTGAAGAAAAAGACGCTATGCACCTTAACTTGAATGAAATTGGTGTGGTAGATGTGAAATTTACTCAAACCGTAGCGTGCGACCCGTACAAACGTAACCGCCCTACTGGTTCTTTCATCGTTATTGATCGCATGACTAACAGCACTGTTGGTGCAGGTATGATCATTGATGAACTTGCTAAAGATGCACAACACGCTTCTCCAGACTTCTCAGAGTTTGAATTAGAGTTTAATGCGCTAGTACGGAAGCACTTCCCTCATTGGAGCGCTGTGGACATTAGCAAGCTGTAAAAGCAGGACTGGAAAATATATGGATATTAACCAGTTTATCGTGCTGGCGATTTTCGCCAGCACGATTTTTGCGCTGATTTTTTCGAATCAGCGCCCGTCTACTGTTTTTTCAGGCGCCGTGTTATTACTAGTGGTTTCACAACAATTGTCACTTGATGACATTTTGTTGAATTTAACCAACAAAGGGTTAATCACTCTTGTCTTGCTGCTGTTAGTCAGTAGCGCAATAGACAAAACTGCGTTAATAAAGCGTATTGGTAGAAAACTAGTAAGTACCAGTTTCTCTAAGTCGTATTGGAAACTGTTTTCACTCACCTTTATTTCATCAGCGCTGTTAAACAATACCGCTATAGTGGCCAGTCTTATAGGGCCTATAAAGCAAAATCAATATCACCCCGCCTCGCGCTTACTTATTCCGCTTTCTTATGCCGCTATACTCGGTGGAACGGTGACCTTAATTGGTACTTCGACCAACCTAATTGTAGATAGCTTTTTACAAGAGCATGGCCACCCTGGGTTCAACTTTTTTGACTTCACATTATATGGGCTAGTTGCCGGTTTAAGCTGCGGTGTACTCATGTTTGTACTTACGCCATTGCTGCCTAATATTGCAAATAAAAATGCCAACTACCAAGAGTACATGGTGGAAGCAAAAGTAAATTCGGGCTCGGAGTTAATTGGTAAAACGGTAGAACAGAATCATCTACGTAACTTGCCTGAGTTATTTTTAGTTGAAGTGGTTCGTGATGGGAATCTTATTTCACCTGTAAGCCCAGATTTGGTAATTGCAGAGAATGACAAACTTATCTTTACCGGTAATGTGCAAAAGCTTGATAACTTAAGCCATATAAAAGGGTTAACCACCTTTGCTGAAACCGACGGTATTTTGCGTGAAAGCTTAACCGAAGTAGTGGTAGCAAACCGTGCCCAAATCATTGGTCAAACCATTAAGAACCTCGGTTTTAGAGCTTTGTTTGATTCGGCCGTCGTGGCTATTCGTCGTGACGGCGAGCAACTATCAGGTAAGCTAGGTGAAATAAAGCTAAAAGCAGGTGATTTTCTGTTGCTTGCCGCAGGGCCAGATTTCAACACTCGCCAAAATTTAAGTAAAAACTTCTTTATATTGTCTGAGCAAAAAATCTCTCGCCCGTTAACCAACCGCCAAGAATGGATAACCCTTGGTGGTTTCCTGACTGTAGTGACCTTAGCCGCGGCAGATATTATTTCACTCGCGATAGGCCTGTTGTTTTTGGCGGCCGTGCTGATTGGCTCTAAGGTAACGAACAACGGTGAGATGAAGCGTAATTTACCGCTGAACCTTATTATTGTAATAGTTGGGGCGTTAAGTCTTGCTACCTCTCTTGAATCATCAGGAGTTATTGCCATATCAACTGCGCAGTTAATTCCATATTTGGCCGATACCGACTGGTTTATTGCGTTAATCGTGGTGTATTTTACTACCTTACTGCTAACGGAATTTGTGACCAACAACGCCGCTGCTGCGCTCATGTTCCCGTTTGCGTATGGATTAGTTGAAATTATAGGCGCACCGCTAATGCCATTCGCGTTAGCAGTTGCCTTTGCAGCAAGTGCCAGCTTTATATCGCCGTTTGGATACCAAACTAACTTGTTGGTGTTTAATGCGGCCAATTATAAGTTTAGCCACTTCATCCGAATAGGGCTACCTATCTCGCTGCTGTATAGCGCTATAGTACTTTGCTTATTAAACTTAACTTATTTACGTTAGGAAAGCATAACGATCAATGAGTTAAGTAAGTAGCTTAGCCATTAACTAAATTAGAGACAAAGCTAATTCCGTTATTAAGAGGCCAGTATTTTACTAATACTGGCTTTTTTGTATGTGGAGTGTGTCGAACTGCGTTGCTTGAAGCGGTACAAACGCTTTATATCTGCTTTACGCGAATTTACTCATTATTAAACCCGTTTTACCAAAAACATGGTCTATTGTTTAACCATAACCTGTACTTAGCTTCGCGATATCAGTAACCTAGGAAAATCTAATATATAATTTTCTTGGAGCAATGGATGCATTCCGTATCAAACCCTTTTCAAGCGTGTAACGATATTTTCTTTCGACCCAACGGTGTATTTAACGCCGTGGGAGAAAAAAATAATTGGAGCTGGATCCCGTTTATCATCGTCATGATGATTACGTTGGCTTCTCAATATTTGTACGTAAACTTCGTTGATATTGAATGGTTCGCTAATATTAATATTGCAGCTCAAGAAGCCATGAGTCCGGCAGAAGAAGACCAAATGAGAGCGTTTTTCAACAGAAACACGCTAATGATTTCTCAGTTAATTGGGGCTTTTATTGGGCTAATTGTTGTTAATGCTATTTTCGCGCTGTATTTAAATTTGACCACCCGTAGCGATGACAGCCATGTTTTTGGCTACACAGATTGGTATGGTTTTACTTGGTGGGTGTCTATGCCTTACGTATTAACGGGCCTGATTTCGGCAGCGCTGATCATGTTATCAGGTGATCACCAAATATCTCCCGCCATACTCGCTCCCCTATCGCTGTCTTACGCGTTAGGGTTGGAGATGTCGTCGCCGTGGTTTGCATTCGCTCAAGCTATTCGTATTGAGCTGTTTTGGACTATCTATCTCACCATGGTAGGAATTACTCAGTGGACCTCATTCTCAACGAAAAAAGCAGCGATAATTGCTACTGCCCCTTACGTAATCATTTACGGCATTTGGGCAGTAATAGCGCTTATCTAATACCCGTCGTCATAGGATATAGTGAGCTTGTGATATCAAGCTATTGTGTCTTTATGACGGTCTTTTATGCTGTTCCTTTATGTCGTTCTTTATCGGAAGAACAATCATGCAAAGGTAGCTGAATAGAAGGTTTCGCTCCCTGCCTAAGGGGGCGAAAATACTCGCTGTTGTTATAAAAAGCGGTATCTTGCTTATTAAACCAATTAGGTACACCTAATAAGGGAATAGGCTTTAGTAACGGTGATTTGTTAAAGGCATCAAGTTTAGCAATTCGATTCACTAGCGCTTTATCTACCTCGGCACGTTGCTGCCAATACGACATCTCGCTAAACCCTTTAGGCACACTGACTGCCAACCACTTCCCCGTTAAACCAATAAAAGGTGATAGCATCATTTCAAGGTTTGCATGACCAAAAATAAAGGGGGTTATATGGGCTCCCCACTCATGCCTATGGGTAACAAAACTATCAACCCAGTGATGCTGAGCTAGCGCATGTAATAGCTGGTTTGATTTATCTTCATCACCTGCTTCTAATGCAAGCACCAACCCACATTCATCAAAATGCGTAATGCGGTTTCGTCGCTCGGTCCTAGGGTGAGCTCCATATTGCGCAATATCTTGCATATGTAACTTATTCAGCAGTGCTTTTGTGGCAGGAAACTGTATCCAAATAAGCGCGTTAAACAGATCGTGCCAGCTATTTTCTCGGGTAGGTACACAGTTATCCTCGGCGATAATTTCTTCATAATACCGAGTGTCATTCTCATAACTGCTTTTTTCTGCACTTTTATCACTATTAAAAAGCTCCCCTTGCGCGATAAAAACAGGTCCTTGCCACTGTGACTGAAACACTTCACGTAACCGGTTTAGTCTCGCCGCGGTAGGAAATTCTGCTTCATCTAATAACCTTAACTCGGTTAACAAAGTATGTACTGGCGAAGAAGCATGGGATTGAATGTGGTGTTTACACCAAGGAGTAACAGGTATTGGCATACTTAATATTGGTTCATCTAAAGGTTTTCTCTATACTGGGCAACATTGTAGAGCAAACAGAGACTAAGAATGAAAAAAATGTTTTTGCCCTTGCTGGTCACTGCCGTATCAGCGGTAAGTGCTTGCACGCCTAATAACGCGCCTGAAAACGCACTTGATAACGACACTGCGCAATCAGAAACGCAAAACCAAACAAAAGAAACTGCGTCAAACTTTGACTCGGTGTACGCCAGTATTTCAGATGCAGATATTCGCGAACCGTTAAAAATTCTATCTTCCGATGAATTTGAAGGCCGACTACCTACCACTATTGGTGAAACCAAAACACTGGATTATCTAACCAGTGAGTTTGAAAAGGCAGGACTATCACCCGGTAACGGCGACAGCTACCTTCAAAAAGTGGCCTTGATGGAAATTACTGCTAACCCAGATATGACCATGACGATTGGTGATAATAGCTTTGTGTATAAGGAAGACATGGTTGCGTCATCTAAGCGCGAGCAAGAAACCGTATCACTTGAGAATTCAGAACTGGTATTTGTAGGCTATGGCGTTAACGCACCTGAATACGACTGGAACGATTATGAAGGTTTAGATGTTACCGGTAAAACCGTAGTGATTTTGGTAAACGATCCAGGTTTCGAAAACCCTGAGAGCGGTAAATTCCAAGGCACGACGATGACCTACTACGGTCGCTGGAGTTATAAATACGAAGAAGCCAGCCGCCAAGGTGCTGCAGGTGCATTGATTGTTCATGAGACTGCCCCAGCCTCTTACGGCTGGTCGGTTGTGGCGAATAGCTGGAGTGGCCCACAATATGGGTTAGTCACTAAAGACAAAGGCGCTAGCCGGGTGGCTATTGAAGGATGGTTAACCTTAAGCGCCGCTGAAAAAGTGTTCGCAGATGCTGGTTTTGACTTTCAAGAAGAAAAAAACCAAGCCAAGCTAGGGCCATATCACAAAGCGATGGATATCAATGCGTCGGTAACCGTGCAAAATGCATTTGAAAAATCTGAAAGTCACAATGTTATTGCTACCCTGCCTGGCTCAGAATTACCCGATGAACACGTTATTTTCACCGCACACTGGGATCATCTAGGAAAAGATGAAACCAAAGAAGGCGACAATATCTACAATGGCGCACACGATAACGCCACAGGAAGCGCTGCTATTCTAGCGATGGCCAAAGCCTACGCAAACCTAGATGTTGCTCCGAAGCGTTCTGTATCGTTTCTTGTCGTTACCGCGGAAGAACAAGGCTTATTGGGCAGTAAATACTACGCAGACAACGCCGTCATCCCATTGGAAGATACGGTGGCCAATATCAATATGGATGCCATGAACGTACTTGGGAAGACTAAGAACGTTGCCGTGGTAGGCATGGGTAAGTCTGACTTAGAAGATTACCTTAAAACTGCTGCTGATAAACAAGGCAGAAGTTTAACTCAGGAAGACCGCCCGGAAGCGGGTTATTATTATCGCTCAGACCACTTCAGCTTTGCGAAAAAAGGCGTACCTGCGCTGTATGCTGAAGGGGGCAATGAGCCCGCTGACGAGGCAACCGCTAAATACCGTAAACGTATGAATGTGATTGTGACAGGCTGTTATCACCAAGTGTGTGACCAATACCGTGACGATTGGGATTTAAGCGGCATTGTTCAAGATACCCAACTATTGTTCGATGTGGGCTTTAACGTTGCTAACGCTAAGCAATGGCCAGCCTGGAAAGAAACCAGCGAGTTTCAACGTAAAGACTGAGTTTTAGCCTGTCGTTAAGACAAGCGCTTAATAAGAAATAAGCCCTGTGGATACAGGGCTTTTTTATTACTGCAGCAATATGTGCTAATAGCCCCAATTACATAAATAGGGCTTTGAGCTCTTCGGCCCCAAAGGTGGCGATTTCAAACGCAATCAAGATAATAATTATCCATTCCAAAAATGATGAGTGTTTGTGATTTAGCTCCTCAGCCAACATCTCGAACAACTCGTGAATCACATCCAATTTGTTTGAAAGCACGTCTACCCTAGGTCGAATATCTAAATATCGCGCCGTGGCATTATATGCATGCTCATATTCTGGGTACTCCCAAAAGAATTCTGGGGTATCGAGCAACCCGTAATGCAAAAAGATGTCACTTTTGGTGCTAAACAAGTGCCCACGTATTTTTGCCAACGCGGGGCGACGTAATGTTATCTTACCCGTTTCGGCCAATGCTTTCGGCAAATACGCATAGCGCGTAATGGTATCTTGCGCTTTATGCTCGTATTCATTGAGCTTAATTGATTGCGCTAACCCATGGCTTATAGACAGCCGAAGTAATGGATCGTCAATAGACAAGGTAATTAAGTCTCGTTGCAGCCTTAGTACATCACTAGTAAATGCAAATTGCAGGTGCTCTTGATGAATCCCCGACAATAACCTTGGACTAACCTGAAGCCGGTTAAGTAGAGCAACTCGCTCTTCTTCTACCACGCCCCAAAAAACCACCACGCCATACTCGAAAAGCCAAGCTTCACCGCCAGTCACTTCAATGTGCATGGCATCACGATAGCGCGAACCCTGAATACTAGCGTCCATTTGAAGGCTATCTACGTCAGGAATAACATAAACCGAAACTCGGTCATTTGAAAATTGCATACCCTTTTCCAGGTGTTGAAAAAACCGGCAGATTATGCGCTTAAAAAAGCTAAAGAGATATAAATATAAATCTATTAAATTCAGTTTGTTACAAAATATATTCGATATGAAAATATCAGAGAAGCCGTGCTATTCTGGCTACTATTTGCGCGACTTGTTTGGTATATCAATCTGTATCCGTACCTGTTTGCACAAAGAACAGAGAGTTTTGGAATAACAATTTCCATTTTCTCATCATATTGTACTTGCAATTTCCTGTCAGACTGGCACATTCAAGGCATGCGAAAGCGCGATTAAAAAAAACAACAATACCTTCGCCAACTCGTTCGCGAGTACCCGACAGAAAAAACCTCAATTATTTTTCAACAAGTGAACAGAGAGAATCCGTTTTATGTGTGGTATTTTCGGTATCCTTGATATCAAAACCGATGTGTCTGAACTCAGAACCCAAGCCCTCGAACTAACAAAATTATTGCGCCACCGTGGCCCTGACTGGTCGGGAATCTGGAATAATGACAATACCATTCTTTGTCACGAAAGATTGGCTATTGTTGATGTGGACACTGGCGCTCAGCCGCTTATCAGCCAAAATGGCAAACAAGTACTAGCCGTAAATGGCGAAATTTATAATCACAAGCAGCTCGCTGATGATTTAGCAGAACCGTATCCATTTAAAACTCGCTCAGATTGCGAAGTAATTCTTCCGCTTTTTCAACAAAAAGGTGTGAGCTTTGTTGATGAATTAGAAGGCATGTTCTCATTTGTTCTTTATGACGACGAACAAGATGCTTATCTAATTGCTCGCGACCATATGGGTATTATCCCTCTATACACAGGTTACGATGAGCACGGCAACTTCTACGTTGCTTCAGAAATGAAAGCGTTGGCCCCAATTTGTAAAACCATCAGCGAATTTCCTCCAGGGCATTACCTGTGGAGTAAAGACGGTCAAATCACGAAGTATTACAAGCGTGATTGGATGGAATACGATGCAGTAAAAGACAACACCACTAACCTAGACGATTTACGTGTAGCGTTTGAAAAATCAGTGAAATCTCACATGATGTCAGATGTACCTTATGCGGTATTGTTATCTGGCGGTTTGGACTCATCATTAGTCTCTGCAATTGCAGCTAAGTACGTTGCAAAACGTGTAGAAGACGAAGATAAAACAGAAGCTTGGTGGCCTCGCCTGCATAGCTTCGCGGTAGGTCTTGAAGGTGCACCAGATTTGAAAGCTGCTAAGAAAGTAGCCGATATGATTGGTACTGTACACCACGAAATTCACTTCACTATTCAAGAAGGGCTTGATGCCATTCGTGACGTGATTTTCCACCTAGAAACCTACGATACCACTACCATTCGTGCGGCAACGCCAATGTACCTAATGACCCGCAAGATTAAAGCCATGGGTATTAAGATGGTATTGTCTGGTGAAGGTGCTGATGAGATTTTTGGTGGGTACTTATACTTCCACAAAGCGCCAAATGCGAAAGAGTTCCACGAAGAAACGGTACGTAAACTAGATCGTCTTCACTTGTTCGATTGTGCTCGTGCGAACAAGGCAACTTCGGCATGGGGTGTAGAAGCCCGTGTACCATTCCTAGATAAAAACTTTATCGACGTGGCCATGCGCTTAAACCCACAAGATAAAATGTGTCTTGATGGCAAAATGGAAAAATGGATTTTACGTAAAGCGTTCGACAACGGCGATACTTTGCCTGCCGAAGTGCTATGGCGTCAAAAAGAGCAGTTCGGTGATGGCGTAGGCTATTCTTGGATTGATTCTATCCGTGATTTCGTAGAGAACGAAGTATCTGACCAACAATTTGCTTCTGCTGAGTTCCGCTTCCCAGTGAACACACCAGATACCAAAGAAGGTTACTACTACCGTACTATCTTCGAAAGTTACTTCCCGCAAGAAAGCGCAGCACGTTGCGTACCTAGTGGCAAATCGATTGCCTGTAGTACGGTTGAAGCGCTTGAGTGGGATGAAAGCTTTAAGAACAATGCCGATCCTTCAGGTCGCTCTATGAAAGACGTGCATTCAGGTGCTTCTGACTAGTTTTAGTTAAACGCCCTAATAAATGCAAAACAAAAAACACGGCCAAGGCCGTGTTTTTTTATGAGTAAATTAAGACGGTAGATATTTAAATAACGGGCTAGTTTTGATCTTGGTCTTCTTCAACCACATACCAAAGCCGTTTATCAGCTAAAGGCGTTTCAGGAGGCAGCAACGGGTTATCTAGTGTGTAAATTTTCCTATTTTTAACGTTCAACGCTTCCAATAAGTCGTCATTCGACGATTTAAACAGGGCATCGAAAGACCCGTCTTCAATAGCTCTATTTAATCCCGTTTCAATTAGCCTAGCTAGTGTGAGGTTACCCTTACTCACGAAGTAATACATGGCCGTAGGGTAGTAGATAGCCATGTTTGGCTCTAGTACAAGGGAAGCGGATCGCTCGGCAAGCTCTGCTGACACTTCGATAACCGACCGAGGAAAAAACTCCCCTTTGTTCTGAAGCAGCAGCGAATAAGCATCTTTGAAGTTTGGCACGGTAGCCACATTGAAACCATTAGCCTGCAGTATTTTAGTATCAGGCCATTCTTCACCTTGCAGCGGGGTAAAATTCAATAATTCGTTTTTAGATGATATCCGAGCAAACTCAGCTTCCCTATCCACATTAATAACAAATACACGAAGGCCAATCAGGCCCTTTGCAATAGGAATTCGAATAGGGATAAGGTCTTTTTCACGTTGGCTGTCAGTCATACTCCACACCACATTCACTTCGCGATTCTCACGAAGTTGTCGTAGTGCTTTTGACGATAACAAAATACGATCGGAAGGCAACAATTCATAATTAACCCCCGTTTTATCCAGCGCAAGCTTTAGTAGCGCGATAGGATATTCAGCGCGGGCATCAGAGTCTTCTAATGGTCTGGGGTAGTTAATGGTCCACAGTGCCGCTAAACTTTGTGTACTTATACATAACCCACAAAAAAACAGCATCGCTTTTACATACTTCAACGCCATTATCGAACTCCTTTGATGTCACGTTTTTGCAATTTACTCTATACCAATATATTTATGCGTTTGTAACGATAACCGCCAATTACGTGCGATGCAGGTTTCCACCGCCAATTGGGTTGCCCGTGGCTGCTGACTAATCGGTTGTAAACATACCTGCTTACCCGCTAATGAAGATACTCCTGCAAGCAAGGCATCTAACTCATCAATATGCTTTTGCATAGCAATAGGATGTTTTATTTCGTTTGCACGTTCAAGGGCGCTAATTAACACAGGCATGCCCCCTTTCATGTTTATTTTAGGCGATACTGTGACATAAGTCCTATCATCACACAGCACTTCATAAGTACCACTTGTTTCTATTTGCGTTGAGTAACCATTGTCATGCAACAAGCTGGTAAGCGGACGTAAGTCATACATACATGGTTCACCGCCTGTAATAACAACGTGCTTAGCCACATAGCCTTGCTCAGCAAACAAAGCGAGTAACTTATGTTCATCAATTTCAAAAAAATGCTCAGACTCGTTAGTTTTGTCTATAACCTGTTGTGCAGTAGTTACCAAAGCATTGTCTAGCGTCCAAGTATGTTTGGTATCACACCATGGGCAACCTACAGGACACCCTTGTAAACGGACGAAGATAGACGGAATACCAGTATGCGCCCCCTCTCCTTGGATGGTTTCGAACATTTCATTGATGTTCAGCGTGATTAATTTCGACAAAATGTCACCCTTTAACGATTGTATGTTTCGATTTTACCAAGGATCACATAAAATTCGGGCATAATTTCTTAAAACTTTAAAACTATGTCAGAAAACGTTGTTGTTATCTATTCAGGTGGAATGGACTCATTCACTGTTTTACACAAAGCCTTACGTGATGGTAAGACCGTTCACGCCCTTTCTTTCGACTATGGCCAGCGCCATAAGAAAGAATTAGATTATGCAGCGGCGGTGTGTAAATCTCTAAACGTGCCTCATAAGATTGTGGATATTAGTGCCATTAACAGTCTAATTGGCGGTTCTTCGTTAACCTCTGATATCGATGTACCAGAAGGGCATTACGAAGAGCCCAGCATGAAGCAAACGGTAGTACCTAATCGTAATATGATTTTGCTGTCGCTAGCGGTAGGCTATGCCGTAAGCCTAGAAGCGAACGAAGTCTATTATGGTGCCCACTCGGGCGATCACGCTATTTATCCTGACTGTCGCCCTGAGTTTGTGGAAAAGATGAGTGATGTTTGTCGCATTGCTAATTACACCCCAGTAGAGATTGTTACGCCCTATATTAAAGAAAGTAAAACCGCTATTTTAACCGCCGGTTTGAAGATGGGCTTAGACTATGGCGAAACATGGACATGCTATAATGGAAGAGAGAAAGCCTGCGGTAAATGCGGAGCCTGTGAAGAGCGCTTAGAAGCTTTTAGAGAAAATCACTGTACTGATCCACTTAGCTACGAATAAACACTGAGGCGCCTGTTTAGGCGCCTTTTAGTTTGTTCCCCGCCAATCTTAACGAATGGCTCACTGCCACTGAAATAAAGGCGCTACAACCTAACGCGCCACCTACTCCTTCAAGCAAAGGCAACAGCAGCATAAAAATAACCGCAAAACATAAAGACGACATTGTCAGTAGATAATATGAAAAGCGATGGGGTGCACTCATGCCTACAAAACTGCCCCCGAAAAACACCGTCGCCCAGAATTCAGCGCTATAGGTCTCAGTGCTTTCTATACTCGCAGCGATATCTGCACTTGTAGCGATTATATTTTCAGCCATTAGCCATTTTTCTATTATTAAAGCAGAAAAGTAAAATAGTATGGTTAACGCACTAGATGCTCGGATGACGTTAAATTTAGGCAGCTTAGCCAATCTATAAGTAGTAAATGCCCCTGCAAGGGTACATAAAAAAACTAATAACTCTATCAAAACAATGCCCTAAGCAGCACTAGGCTACTTACCGCAGTAAAAGCGATAGCGCCGAGTCGCCCACCAAAACCTTCGAAAATATTGCGCGTAAGGGTATATACCCCGGCTCCTACTACAGAAATAAATAACAGCGCTTCCCAACCAGTGATAATGGCACTTGAACACATCCCCGCAAACGCCCCAGCATAGATAGCCGCTTGAGGGTGATTGCCAAATTTTTTAGGCCAGTGCCAAAAACTACCGAGTAATCCCGTAACCGCGGCAGCTAACACCACAGGCACATCAAAATGATGGTGCAGTGAAAAGCACAGATAAGTTCCGAAAAAGAACGAGAGCAATTTAGTCAGGAAGAAAATAGACAATTCCTTTCAAGCAAAACCAAAAACGCCCTGTTTTCACAAGGCGCTTTCATAAATTTATTAACTCGCGATGTAATTTACTTCTGGCTTTCTCCGATGAAGTAAGCGAGTTCTTTGATGCAATGACGTAAAACAGGATTCAAACGGGTATTTTTACCGTTCATCACAAATAATTCATGGCTAAAGTTATATAGACTGCCATTAGCAATAGGTACCAATCCTAGTGCAGCGCCCTGCTCTTTTGCCATGTAGTCAGGCAGAATACCAATGTATTCACCGGTCATAATGGCAGACATAGCTGCATCAAACGAGTCTGAGAAAGTTTGAATAGCTAATCGAGCTTCGTTATCAATATAGTTTGCCGATGATAAGCCTGAAATCCCAATAGCGGGATAGTCTTCAATGTTAATTTTATCCGGTAATGCCGTATCGCGATATTTTGCCAATGGGTGTGTAGGCGAACAATATAAGCGACCATCTGTGTGTATGCCTACAGGGTGAAAGGTCACCGATTCAGGCTTAACCATATCGTAGGTAGATACAACTAAATGACACTCTCCAGATAATGCGACATGTTCCACTTCGTTGTATAAACGAGTTTGGATATTAACGTGAATATCGTCAAACTTTTTCATGGTGCTTTTTACCGCTTTACTCACAGCTAAATGCATAGAAAGCGGAAGGCCAGCCATTAATACTAAGGTGATATGCCCAGAGTAATCATCATGTAACGACTTCAAATTAAAAACGAAGTTATCAAAGGCGTTAAAAATGCGCTTGGTTTCTTGGAAAACCACCTCGCCTTCTTTTGTCATTTGAAAGCCACCGCGGCCGCGGTGGCAAAGTACTAAATCAAGACGTTCTTCAAGCTTTTTAATAGCAGCGCTGATATTAGGGCGCTGCATGCGAAGAACATGTTCTGCAGCGGTAAAACCATTACAGCTTGCTACCGCATAGAACACACGTAATAATTTGATGTCTGATTCTTGAAGACGATTTAACATATAGGGACCATTATTAATTATTATAGGTATGGTTATAGATACTTAAGTACTAACTATAAGCAACTGAGGCCCCGATTACAACGACAATTTTAAGTAAATCTCTGCGATAAACAATCTGTTATATGCGATTAAATCAATTTCAACGTGATTATTTTCTAAACAAAATCACCATTCAGTGCATTACGACAAGGCAACCACCTGCTTTCTTAGCGCTTCTACGTCATCTCTTAACGACGCAGCTTTTTCAAACTCAAGCTCTCGGGCGTATTCAAACATCTGCTTTTCAAGCTCGGAAATTTGCTCCATTAACTCTGTCGCACTTGCCGCTTTCTTCTGTTTTTTCTTCTCTTCTACTTTGCGAAGCCTTACTTTACCGGAGGCAGGATGAGCTCCTTCGCCCAAATCCATAATATCGGTAATCGGCTTATTCAAGCGCATCGGCGTTATATTATTGGCCTTGTTGTACTCTACCTGTTTTTCACGGCGGCGTTCAGTTTCATCCATGGCTTTTTTCATAGATTTAGTGATTTTGTCGCCATATAAAATGGCGCGACCGTTGATGTGACGAGCCGCTCTACCAATCGTCTGAATAAGTGAGCGCTCTGCTCGCAAAAAGCCTTCTTTATCGGCATCTAAAATAGCCACCAAAGATACCTCTGGCATATCTAAGCCTTCACGAAGTAAATTAATGCCCACTAATACGTCGAACTTACCAATACGTAGGTCACGAATAATTTCTATTCGTTCTACCGTGTCGATATCAGAATGCAAATACCGCACTTTAACGCCGTGTTCATTTAAATATTCACTTAAGTCTTCGGCCATGCGTTTAGTTAGCGTGGTAATAAGTACCCTTTCATCAAGGGCTACCCGTTTATGAATTTCCGATAATACGTCATCAACTTGGGTAGCGACGGGGCGCACTTCAATGATGGGATCTAACAGCCCTGTTGGGCGCACCACTTGCTCTACAATGTCGCCATGGGTCTTTTTAAGTTCATATTCACCAGGCGTTGCGGACACATATACCGTTTGCGGGCAAATCTGTTCAAACTCTTCAAATTTAAGCGGTCTATTATCAAGTGCTGAAGGTAAACGGAATCCATATTCCACTAGGGTTTCTTTTCTAGAACGATCCCCTTTATACATGGCACCAATTTGAGAAACCGTTACGTGGGATTCATCAATGAACATAAGGCCATCAGCAGGGAAGTAATCTAATAAGGTTGGGGGCGGCTCGCCAGGTGCTCGGCCTGAAAGATAACGTGAGTAGTTTTCTATACCCGAGCAATAACCAAGCTCCATCATCATCTCAATATCAAATTGAGTACGCTGAGAAATTCGCTGCTCTTCTATCAGCTTATTAATTTCTAAAAGCTGTGCCTTTCTAGACTTCAATTCGCCTTTTATGTGCTCAATAGCATCAAGAATTTTCTCGCGCGGTGTTACGTAATGGGTTTTCGGGAATACCGTGGCGCGAACAACTGACTTATCTACCGCACCGGTAAGGGGGTCGAATAAGCTAATTTTATCTATCTCATCATCAAAAAGCTCAACTCGAACAGCTTGTTTTTCAGAATCAGCAGGGAAAATGTCAATCACATCGCCGCGCACACGAAACGTACCTCGTTCAAAAGCGAGATCGTTGCGCTTGTACTGTAGCTCGGCAAGTCGGCGCAAAATATCGCGTTGATCCATCGTATCGCCCTGTCGCAAATGCAAAAGCATTTTCATGTACGACTCAGGATCACCCAAGCCATAAATAGCAGACACACTGGCCACAATCACTACATCTCGGCGTTCCATCAATGCTTTTGTGGCAGACAAACGCATTTGCTCGATGTGATCGTTTATCGACGCATCTTTTTCGATGAAGGTATCCGTACTAGGTACATATGCTTCAGGCTGATAGTAATCGTAGTAAGAAACAAAATACTCAACTGCATTGTTAGGGAAAAAATCTTTCATTTCTCCGTACAGCTGTGCCGCCAAGGTTTTGTTATGCGCCATAATAAGTGTTGGCCTTTGAACTTCACTAATAACATTCGCCATGGTAAAAGTTTTACCCGAACCGGTTACCCCTAACAGGGTTTGCGCTGCTAGGCCACTTTCTAACCCATCAACAAGGGTTTCTATGGCAGCAGGTTGATCGCCGGCTGGCTTGTAGCTTGAATGAAGTTCAAAACCTTTACTCATTAATCAAATACCTTATTTACCTTGCCACCTAGGTAGCATGTTGTTCCTGTTTAAATATCGAGAGCGAATTTTTGAATACGACAAAAGACACGGTCGCCATGGCAATGTTTGCCACTACCGTCCCCCAGTACAATCCGGTTAAACCGAAAAAGTAACTTCCCGCAATACTTATTGGCACAAAAAATACAAACAATCTGATGACACTCAACGCCAATGCACTCAAGGGTCGGTGCATCGCGTTTAACGAAGAATTCGTTAAAATAATAATACCCTGCATGCCATAACCTAAGGGCACAATCATCAAAAACAATTGGATAAAACGGCTAACCTCGGGTTCACTGGTAAAGGCTACGGCAATCCAGCCAGAACACACCCACATAAAAACAAATACGAATAACTGCCAAAAAAGCACAAATTTTAACGACAGCATATAGGCGCTATGCACTCTATCGAATTTATTTGCACCCACGTTCTGGCTAATAAAGGGTGGCAATGTCATAGAAAGTGCAAGTACCACTATACTGGCAATAGACTCCATTCTGCTCCCTACTCCCCATGCCGCCACAGCTTCAGCTCCATAACCGGCCACTACCGCGGTCATTACTCCACCGGCTATTGGCGTAAGCATATTTGCCCCTGCAGCAGGCAGCCCTATTTTTAGCACATTGCCGCTTACCGCTTTCAATTCTGATAACGAAAGCAAACGAGGAAGAATTAGCTCTCTTTTTACCGCGAGTAAATAAAGTATCCATGCAGCGCCTACAAGCCAGGCTAATAAGGTTGCTAGCGCAGCACCTTGAATGCCCATCGCTGGAATAGGTCCCGCACCAAAAATAAATAAAGGATCGAGCAATGCATTCAAGCCGCCAACAGTTGCCATTACAATACTTGGCGTTCGGGTGTCGCCACAGGCCCTTAAAACACTATTACCCACCATTGGCAGTGACAAGAACACGCTAGATGCATACCACAACGTCATATAATCTCTTATATAAGGTAATAACGTTGGCGATGCATTCAGCAAAGTGAAAATAGGTTCAATGGTTAAATAACCAATAAGTGCCAACGTGCCGACCAAAATAGCCGAAAGCATGAGCGACCCCGTGGCGTAATTTTTCGACTCGCTTAACTCGCCACTGCCCTGCAACTTGCCAATAATGGCCGACGTACCTATTCCTAATCCAATATTCAAACTAATAACGGTAAAAGTGACGGGAAAAGTAAAACTGATAGCGGCAAGGGGCTCGGTGCCCAGTAAGCTGACGAAAAAGGTATCAATTAACCCAAAGCTCATCATCATGACCATGCCCAATATCATCGGAATAGTCATGCGCTTTAATGTTGAAGAAATATCACCGTCTAACAGATTCGCGGCTCGACTCGGGGACTCGTTTGTTTTCACAAACCCTCTCAGAATGTTGTTTGGTTCGGTTAATTGGCTTTTAAAAATAATGATTTGTTATAAAACACTACTTTAGCCAACTAACGAGAAGCTATCTGTAGTCTAAGTGAGACTACCCAGATTGGCTATGTTAAATCGACAAAGCAAAGGTTGGATGCGAGTTTTAACGTCTTTACCCGCATTCACTCTTAGACTAATGACTAATTTACACGTTTCATGAAGACATTGGGCTAGAAACTCACCAACACCCTATTTTAATAATTCAAGGTTCCGATTGAGAACGTTTAGTTTACGAAATAACATCATTTTACGTGATGACAATTTCATTACGGCTAGATTGCGCTTTTAAGACAGGCTAAATAGAGATTAAATGCGAATTATCGCTTAAGAGTGCAATAATTAGAATGTAAAAAAAATGTAAACCTTTCTTTTCATTCTGTTATATCGTCGAAAAAGTAACTGATAGTCGACGAATTAACACACAAGATATTTTTTGTCCAATAGATCTGGTAAGATCTCTTAAAGAGATCCGGAGAATATCGGTAACACATTAATAAATATATATTTTTAGATTGATCACCTGCTCTTCACTCTCGATCATTAACACCATGATCTTACCAATTTATCCCAAGGTTAATAACTATCAACATAGTTATCCACAGAATTAGTGGATAAGTAGCTCAAACCCAGCATTTACGCCATATGGTGGGTAACTAGTCCGAAATTAGGTAAGTGAAGACTAACCTTGAGATCCTAAGCTGTAGGTTACATATTTATTAAACCCTGTACATATTACCAGTACACAAAACATTTTTTATTCTTTTTTATTATATAGGAAGCGAATTTTGATACTGAGCAAATGTAGCGTCTATGGGTAAAAATTTATTCTGTTGATAACGCAGTTAAATAGCCCGATACCAATTCTCGCTCACTTATTAAGCATCGCTTTCTCGCTTTTGGTGCAAATTTGTGCACAAAACACCTAAAAAGCTATTTTTTGACCACTTAGCATAAATATTTCATTAAGGTTGTTGACAGAAACCCAGATGCTCTTTAATATTCCGCCCCGTTGAAAAGCAGGTCCCCTTTAGCTCAGTTGGTTAGAGCGACGGACTGTTAATCCGCAGGTCCCCCGTTCGAATCGGGGAAGGGGAGCCAACTTTTCATCGACAACTTAAGTGCAATTCCCCCTTAGCTCAGTTGGTTAGAGCGACGGACTGTTAATCCGCAGGTCCCCCGTTCGAATCGGGGAGGGGGAGCCACTTGGTTGGCTCATTCAAGCATCACTTCTCTTTCGTTATTCCTTGCATTTCTTTATTTCAGCAATAACTTCTAAAATCATTAAATAACCCTAATTCAATCAAGTTGTTAATCTGCGCCTAAAAAGCGATAATAGACGGATTATTCTTGTTTCAATTTCGAGTAGGGCTGTTATGCCTTAGCTCAACTAATTCCTCGTAGGAATTGCGATATTTCATGACTGAATTTTTATTACTATTAATTGGTACTGTATTAGTTAATAACTTCGTGTTGGTGAAGTTCCTTGGCCTATGCCCTTTTATGGGGGTATCGAGTAAGCTCGAAACGGCTATGGGCATGTCTATGGCCACCACGTTTGTGTTAACCCTTGCCTCTGCCACCAGCTACCTCGTAGAGACATACTTACTGGCACCTCTTGGTATTGGCTACCTTCGGACGCTAGCGTTTATTTTAGTGATTGCCGTTGTGGTTCAGTTCACTGAAATGGTGGTGCATAAAACTAGCCCTACCCTGTATCGCCTATTAGGTATCTTTCTTCCACTGATCACTACTAACTGTGCCGTACTCGGCGTGGCACTACTCAACTTAACTGAGCAACATAACTTTATGGAAAGCCTAATTTATGGCTTTGGTGCTGCGGTTGGTTTTTCTTTGGTGCTGGTTTTGTTTGCAGCCATGCGAGAACGATTAGCCGCTGCCGATGTACCGGTTTCCTTTAAAGGTGCATCTATTGCCATGATTACTGCGGGTCTGATGTCATTAGCATTTATGGGCTTTAGCGGCTTGGTGAAAATATAATGACCATGACGTACGCCATTGTCGCATTAGGGGCGCTAGCACTCTTATTTGGCTTAATTTTGGGTTATGCCAGTATTCGATTCAAAGTGGAAGGCGACCCACTGGTTGATCAAATCGATGAAATATTGCCCCAAACTCAATGTGGACAATGTGGCTACCCTGGTTGCAAACCCTATGCAGAAGCCATTGCTAATGGGGATGAAATTAACAAATGCCCTCCAGGTGGTGAATCGACGATTAAAAAACTCGCCGATTTAATGGGTGTAGAGCCCAAGCCTCTAGACGCAGCTCACGGCGAAGAAGATACGAAAAAAGTCGCCTTCATTCGAGAAGATGAATGTATTGGGTGTACCAAGTGTATTCAAGCATGCCCTGTTGACGCCATTTTAGGCGCAGCTAAGCACATGCATACGGTAATTGTTGAAGAGTGTACGGGTTGCGACCTGTGTGTAGACCCCTGCCCCGTAGACTGTATCGACATGGTGCCTGTTACACCAACAACAGCAACATGGAAGTGGGATTTTTCCTCATCACCGAAAGGTGACATTCCAATTAAAATGGTGTCGTAAGCGTTGAACTACCCAGATTTTGATAACATCATTGAGCGTTTAAACTCAGGGAAATTATTTTCCTTCCCAGGTGGTGTGCACCCAGACGATAAAAAGCGACTTTCAAATAAAGCCGCAATTGTGCAACCTAGCATGCCGGACATGCTAACGCTGCCTATCCGTCAACATGTAGGTTCAGAAGGTATTTGCAATGTAAATGTGGGTGACTATGTTCATAAAGGACAAGCACTTTCTAGTGCCACAACACCCTATGCAGTGCCAGTTCACGCACCTACCTCGGGTCATATTGTTGCCATTGCGCCTCACGTGGTTGCCCACCCAAGCGGCCTTACCGAAATGTGCGTTAGCATTAAACCTGACGGTAAAGACACATGGGGCGAACTTACCCCATTGGCTGATTACAGCGCCGAAGATAAAAATACAATTGTTGACGCTATATGCCAAGCCGGTATTTCAGGCATGGGCGGCGCAGGTTTTCCTACCCACATTAAAACAGCCACCAGCAAACCCGTTGAGTTTTTAATTTTAAACGGTGTTGAGTGCGAACCTTATATTACGGCTGACGATCGCCTCATGCGTGAACACGCGTGGCAAATTCGCCAAGGCCTAGACATTCTTGCCCATATTATTGAGCCTAAAGCGATTGTCATCGCTATTGAAGATAATAAGCCTGAAGCTATTCAAGCGCTCAATATTGCTTGCCAAGATAAAGACGCGTATCGCGTAATACCGGTAGAAACCAAATACCCTGCTGGCGGTGAGAAACAATTAATTCAAGTGCTCACTGGTCGCGAAGTTCCTCGTAACGGTCTGCCAGCAGACATTGGCGTGATGATGTTTAACGTAGGAACCTGTTTTGCCATTGCCGATGCAATCATACATGGAAAGCCACTTATCGAACGCATTGTGACGGTAACCGGTGACGCTGTAGCGAAACCGGCTAATTTTCGCACCTTTCTAGGCACGCCTGTAAAACACTTGCTTAGCGAAGCTGATTACCAAGCGAAGAAACAGCAGTCGCCCAAAGTTATTATGGGTGGCCCCATGATGGGCTTTGCCTTAGCTGATGCCACCATACCCGTGGTAAAAACCACAAACTGCTTGTTAGTACCTAGTAAAAAAGAGTTGGTAGACGATAACGCCGAACGCCCGTGCATTCGTTGTAGCGCGTGCGCAGATGCGTGCCCAGCTTCGCTGTTACCACAACAAATGTTTTGGCATGCCAAAGCCAAAGAGTACGACAAAGCTGAAGAGTATGACCTTTTCGACTGTATTGAATGCGGTGCGTGTGCTTATGTATGCCCCAGTGAAATACCATTGGTGCATTATTATCGCCAAGCTAAATCAGAAATTCGATTACAACGAGACGAAAAGAACAAGGCAGAAAAAGCCAAGCAGCGCTTTGAAGCACGTAACGAACGATTAGAGCGGGAAAAAGAAGAGCGTGAAGCGAAACATCGCCGCGCTAAAGAAGCGAGGCTTGCGGCAAAGAGCAACCCAAATACCAAATCAGCGTCTGCTACCCCTTCTACAGAACAAAATGGCGCTAAAGATAAGGTGGCTGCTGCTCTAGCAAGAGCCAAGGCGAAGAAAGCCGCGCTTCAAAACGGCGCAACGGACGTTGCTTCTGTAACTGCTATTCCCCCAGCAAATAATAGTACCGAGACCACTGACAACAAGGTTTCTTCCGTTGAAGACACTAGTACTCAAGCCCCTATTGATGACAAAAAAGCACAAGTAGCTGCCGCTATAGCACGAGCTAAGGCTAAAAAAGCGCAGAAGCTTAGCGAGACTGCCCCTGACGCCCAGCCTACAAGCGACAGCAATAGCGAAAGCACAGACGACAATACCAATTCAGCGGCTGATGATAAAAAAGCGCAGGTTGCCGCAGCCATAGCCCGTGCTAAAGCTAAAAAAGTAGCACGCGAGCAAACCAGTAACAAAGCAGTAAGTGATTTACCAACAAACGAAACTTCAGATACTGCTAGTGCGCCTTCGCCCACCCAACTTCAAGATGAAAAGAAAGCACGTGTCGCGGCGGCAATAGCCAAAGCGAAAGCGAAAAAAGCCGAATTGCAAAAGCAACAACACGCTGATAATGCAGACACACAAAAATCAACCTCAGCAGAGGTTGAAGTAACTAATGCTCCAGAAGCCAAAGCCTTAGAAGACAAGGTTTTAAACCCAGGAAGCAATAAAGACCTCGAAGTGTCTGATGAAAGCTCTGACAAAAGCTCTCAAGAAACAGCTTCTACTGCTAATGATAATGCTAATGCTAATGCTAGCGATACTACGCGTAGCGCTGATGACAAAAAAGCCAGAATAGCCGCAGCAGTAGCGAAGGCCAAAGCGAAAAAGCGCTTAGCAGAGGTGCAAAAAACGCAATCAAAAGACGCGCCTGGTGGTGTGCACAGCCTTGAGCAGGTAGACAGCCCTGAGCAAGCAAACAGCCCTGAGCAAGAAAACAGCCCTGAGCCGGTAAACACCCCTGAGCCATCACCATTCGATGAAGTAAGCGACCCTGCCATTGAGAAAAAGCGTCGTATTGCCGCTGCGGTTGCTAAAGCAAAAGCCAAGAAAGCGGCTGCAGAAAGTGAGAACAAACCATCATGAAGTTAACCTTATCCAGTTCTCCTCATCAAAGAGTAAAGCGAGATACAGGCCAAGTGATGCGCTTGGTTATTTACGCCATGTTGCCAGGTATCATTGCCCAATCAGTATTTTTTGGGTGGGGTACGCTAATACAAGCCTTTCTGGCAGTGGCAAGTGCGTTAGTCTTTGAAGGGATTATTTTATGGCTACGTAAGCGCCCTATCGAGCGCACACTAACTGATTACTCAGCAATATTAACCGGCCTGTTAATTGCTATAAGCATTCCCCCTACTCTACCTTGGTGGATGACTATCACTGGGGTGTTTTTTGCCATTGCTGTCGCCAAGCAGGTATACGGTGGTTTAGGGTTCAATATATTTAACCCCGCAATGATTGGCTATGTGGTGTTGTTAATCTCATTTCCTGCCGCGATGAGTTTATGGTTACCGCCTCAGCATTTAGCAAGCTTAACGCCTAGCTTTTTAGACTCTGCTGCACTTATTTTTACCGACTTTTCTACCACCGGCTACGATGTTACCCAACTGCGCACGGTTGCTGATGGTGTGGCAGACGGCGTGACCATGGCGACCCCCCTCGACACCCTAAAAACTGACTTAACTTTAGGCATTACTTACTCAGAATCGTTGCTCAGACCTATTTTTTCCACAGGGCTCTTTCAATCAGCTGGTGCAGGTTGGGGATGGGTAAGTTTAAGTTACCTACTTGGTGGTTTGTGGCTTGTGCGATTGAAGGTCATTAGCTGGCACATTCCAGGTAGCATGTTGGCGTCTGTGGCTGTGTTTTCATTACTGCTTTATATGATTGATGCCGATCATTATGCTTCACCACTTTTTCATTTGATTAATGGCGCCGTTATGGTGGGTGCATTCTTTATTGCCACCGACCCAGTATCGGCCTCTACCACACAAAAAGGTCGAATTATTTATGGTGCAGCTATTGGATTTTGGGTGGTCATAATTCGTGTATTTGGTGGCTATCCAGACGCTATCGCTTTTGCTGTAATTATCATGAATATGGTGGTGCCGCTGATTGATTACTATACCCGTCCTAGAACTTACGGACATCAGGTAACTAAGAAAGCAAGGCGGTCAGAGTAAATGGTTAAAGAGACGCTAGTAAAAAACGGTTTAATGTTAAGCGCATTTGCAATCATTGGCACTGCACTCATTGCCTTTACCTTTAACGTAACCGCCGAACGCATCGCGCAGCAACAAAAACAAAGGTTACTCAGTATATTAAACGAAGTTGTTCCGCATGATTTACACGACAACGCGCTTTATGCTGATTGCACAGCGGTGACAAATTCGAGTTTAGGTACGAAAGAGCCCCACACAGTTTATCGTGCACGGATAAACGGCGAACCGACAGCACTAGCCATTGAAGCCACCGCTCCTGATGGTTATAGCGGCAACATTTCGCTGGTTATTGGGGTGGATACAAAAATGAATGTGCTAGGTGTGCGAGTATTAGAGCACAAAGAAACCCCAGGGTTGGGTGATAAAATTGATTTGGCAATCAGCAACTGGATCACATCATTCACTGGAAAACACTTTTCAGTAAGTGCGTTACCTGTGTGGCAAGTAAAAAAAGATGGTGGCGAATTTGATCAGTTCACTGGGGCAACCATCACGCCCCGAGCTGTGGTTAATGCGGTAAAAAATGCCCTCTTATACGTACAAGATAACCAACAAACACTGTTTTTAGCCCCTAACATGTGCGGCGTTGATAATAGCGTTCCCCCAACGAATGAGGCGTTAAGCGAATGACAGATTATCGCGACCTTACCCTTCAAGGTATTTGGAAGAATAACCCTGCGCTAGTTCAGCTGCTAGGCTTGTGCCCATTGTTAGCAGTTACTGCCACTTTTATTAATGGTTTAGGCTTAGGCATAGCCACTACCATGGTGTTAATTGGCAGCAATGTGACCGTTTCGTTAGTACGCAACATTGTACGTAACGAAATTCGAATCCCCGTATTTGTTATGATCATTGCCGCCTTCGTGACCATAGTACAGCTGCTCATGAACGCCTTTACCTATGAGTTATACCTCGCGCTGGGTATCTTTATCCCGTTAATAGTGACTAATTGTGCAATCATCGGCAGAGCAGAAGCATTTGCTTCTAAAAATAGTCCGGCAGCATCGGCCTACGATGGCTTAGTAATGGGCTTAGGGTTCACCTTTGTACTTGTTGTACTTGGTGGTATGCGCGAAATTTTAGGAGCCGGAACCTTGTTTGCAGGTGCCGACAGACTCTTCGGCAACATTGCTAGTAATTGGACACTCACTTTATTTGAAACCGACTCCCCTTTCCTGTTGGCCATATTGCCCCCTGGGGCTTTTTTAGGCATGGGTCTGTTGATTGCCTTTAAGAACATGATTGATGCTCGAATTGCTGCACGAGAGACCACGGTGAAAGAAAAAGCAACGCGCGTACGGGTTACCGCCGACGCATAACGAAATCTAAGTGGCTAGTAGCTAGCGGCTAGTGAAAAAAAAAATCACCAAGCCCGAGTGGAAAAAGAATAAGCGAAGAAACATGAATAACACAAAAAGACGTGAAATCTTAACCCGACTTCGGGATGCGAACCCACACCCTACCACTGAGCTTAATTTCTCCACACCCTTTGAGCTGTTGGTCGCGGTCACCTTGTCAGCGCAATCAACCGATGTAGGCGTAAACAAAGCCACAGATAAATTATTTCCAATTGCAAATACCGCACAGGCCATATCTGCGCTTGGTGAAGACGGGTTAAAAGAATATATAAAAACCATCGGCTTGTTTAATTCAAAAGCCAAAAATGTACACCGATTAAGCGAAATTTTAGTTGAAAAGTACAATGGCGAAGTGCCAGAAAGCCGAGAAGCCTTAGAGGCTCTGCCAGGCGTTGGCCGTAAAACCGCTAACGTAGTACTTAATACCGCGTTTGGCTGGCCCACAATCGCTGTAGACACCCATATTTATCGCGTAAGTAACCGCACTAAACTCGCCATGGGTAAAACCGTTGAGAAAGTAGAAGAAAAGCTTCTAAAAGTAGTACCTGCTGAATTTAAAGTGGATGTGCACCACTGGCTGATTCTTCACGGTCGCTATACTTGCATTGCACGCAAACCCCGTTGTGGAAGCTGCATTATAGAAGACTTGTGTGAATTTAAGGATAAGACTGAATATGCTGAGTAGTTAAAACAAAGTACTCAATCTGCTAGAGAGCGTTTTAAAAGTTAATGGGGGCCTTGCTAGATAGCTATCTTAAACCTCGCAGAGACCTATCTTAAACCTCGCAGAGACCTATCTTAAACCTTGCAGATAGCTATCTTAAACCTTGCAGAGAGCTCTGCCAAAAGCGTCTGTCCCAATACGTACTCCTAGTATGAAACAACCACCTGAATAGCGTTACTAGTCAACGCCTTAGATTCCGATTAAACTCCTACTTTTAAGTAAAAGTCTGCACATCGTTGTAAGCCAATATATATATCACTAGGAATTACCTATCATCTTTTTATTGATTACTGCTGTCATTGTAGGATTGATGATTATTTTATCTACGAAGCGGCGACGTATATTAATTAGTCGATTAATTTTTGATGTTATTAATCGAGTAGAAGCAAAACTAGCTAGATTGCATTGTGAAAGCCGTTCAATTAATGGGCTAGAGGTGTTCTACCATAGCAATACCAAACACTTCTCTAATGAAAAGCCTGTACTAGTACTTTTACACGGCTTCAGTGCTGATAAGCATGTGTGGAATCGTTTTGCCAAACGATTCTCTTCTCAATACCACCTAGTTATCCCTGACCTTAAAGGCCATGGCCAAACCGCTTATAGTTCAAGTGATGATTATTCTGTGCCCAGCCAATGTCGAATGTTATTGGCGCTATTAGCACAGTTGAACATTAAGCGTTTTAGCATAGTGGGAAACTCTATGGGCGGAATGATGGTCGCTAAACTATTCGATGAAATGCCTAAGCGAATTGAAAAAGCGGTTTTAATCGACCCCGCTGGCGCAAAGTCCCCATTTGCACAAAACATGATAGACAGTCAACAAAACCCTTTCGACCATGAAGTTGAAGAGGATTTTTTTAAGTTCTATGATTTGATCATGACTAAACCGCCATTCGTGCCACGGTTTATTTTGCGCGCACTCGCATGGGAATATATTAGTAAGCGGGAGCAATATACTCACATGTTTTATCAATTTTTCAACTTGCGCGATTTTTACTCTCGTGATTACCGCTTCGATTATCCTGAGTCGATGCTGATATGGGGTCTTAACGATAAGCTGTTACCGGTAGACGATTTCACCCACTGGAAAATGATGCTCAATTCTAACACCCTTATTTATGAAGATCTTGGCCATATGCCTATGATGGAAGATGTAAGACGTGTATCTAAAGATATTTTAAGATTTTTAAATAAACATTAAATAAGCAATAAAACGGTTAGTAAAAGATAGCTTGTTTAGAACCAATGCTTAGCCAAATTAAAGGCATTTAAAAAGTAAAAAGCCCTAATACTAAAAGAGTATATAGGGCTTTTTTCTACTTTTAATTATTAGCTTTTCATTGCTACCTTTTAAGAAAAACTAACCGCTAATCTTCTTTCTTTTCACTGTTCGTATCGTCTTTGTACTTATCAAACCACGCTAAAATGTAACCAACTTTGCGTGCTAAATTAGAAGGCTTTGCTGCAATACCGTGATAGGCCCCTTGAATACGCACGAGTGCGCTTTCTACACCTTGTAAGCGTAGTGCACCATAGTATTGCTCGCTTTCAGACATAGGTGTACGTACGTCTAATTCACCGGTGAGTACCATGGTTGGCGTTGTTACATTGCCCACTAATGATAACGGCGAACGGTTCCAATATTGCTCGTAATCGTTCCAAGGCAAGTCTGTAAACCAATACTTGCTCATATAGGCATAGATATCAGATGTACCAATCATGCTTGTCCAGTTTATAACGGGTTTCGCTACTACTGAGGCTTTGAAACGATCGGTTTTTCCGATGATCCAAGAGGTCAGCGTCCCCCCGCCAGAGCCACCAGTAACGAATAGGTTGGACTCATCCACATAACCTTTAGCAATAGCAGCATCAACCATATCCATAAGATCGTCATAATCTTGTGATGGATAATTTTTATCAATTAAATTAGCGAACTCTTCACCTTGAGATGTAGACCCCCGTGGATTGCCATATAAAACAACATAGCCAGCAGCAGCCATTAATTGTATTTCTGTTGAGAAGCTGGGGCCATATGCAGTATGTGGGCCGCCATGTATTTCTAAAATTAATGGATATTTTTTTGTAGGGTCAAAATCAGGAGGGGTGACAATCCAAGCTTGCAAGTCTCTATTATCTACACTGCTTTTTAATTCCACCAACTCTGGCTTATTTACGGTTTTATGATCAAACACATCGCCATTTAAATCAGTTAGGTGTTTAACTTTTCCTTTACTGGTTACTATTGCAAGATCAGCAGGGCGATCGCCCGTTGAAACGGTATACACAACGCTACCTTTAGGGGTAACATCGTAATTACCCGATGTATATGGTCTACCTAAACTAGTGCCACCTAAGCCGCTTGTTTTTGTTGAAATTTTACCTGACAAACTAACATAGGCGACACTTTTCTTACCCATATCGTCATAGCTAAAATATACCCCTTTACCGTTGTCAGCCCACTTAATTGCGCCGACAGAGCGGTCTAGCTCACTAGTCAGATTTTCGATGTCCGTGCCATCTGAATTCATTACATATAATTGGCTTAGCTGATTTGATTTTCCATTATCTTCATTACCAACAAAGGCAATTTTCTTACCGTTAGGACTTAAATGAGGGCTTCGTTCTGGGCCACTCATATCAGTTAATTTAGTCACCTTTGACGTTTTTACATCAATGCTAAACAGGTCGCTATTAAGCATATCGAAATCAGCTTCGTCGCTGGTGTTTGCAGAGATAATGATTTGTTGACCATTTTCAGACCATGCAATGGTACCGGCATGGTCATGTTCACCAGAAGTAATTTGTCTTGGCGTTCCGCCAATGGTTGGCACAACATATATTTGCATGTTGCCGGGGCGTTTCATTCCCATACCATCTCGTTGGAAATTGGTTTGGTCAATATACTGAGGGTTTTCTGCCCACTTAGCGCCTTTAGGCTTAAAATCTAAATTAAATAACGGTTTGGCTTTAGTGGGTGTAAACATAGCAAAAGCTAAATATTTACCGTCAGGTGAAAAACTCATACCGCTCGGGCGCATTGCAACATCGGTTACGCGAGTTGTGCTATTTGATGCTAAATCTCTTAGATAAACTTGAACCTTACCTTCTTTACTTGAAAGGTAAGCCATTTTAGCGCCATCAGGTGAAAACACTGGATTAAAGTGGTTTTTACTGTCAGAAAGAATAGGGAGATGAGCGCTTCCATCTAAAGCGATTGTCCACAGATTACGTCGCATTGAATCAGTCATAATATCCATACTACGACGTTCATAAACGACATGCTTGCCATCAGGGGTTACCACTGGGTTTGCAGCATACTCAAGATTAAATACGTCTTTTAAAGACAAAGCATTATTTGCCGATTCGTCTGCCAACGCTGACTGGGTAGTTAATAATGTACTTATGACTAGTGTTAACGCCGACTTGCTTAAACATTTCTTATTCATGGCTCGTTTGCTCTAATTGTTTTAAATCGATAAATAGAATGACTATTGAAGGTTTAACATAGCGTATATAACAGTAGAAATACCTTACATTTGATGTAAAAAGTAGTATTTATAGGTTGAATTTCATATTCTAGTCGCGCTCTGGGTTTTCTTCTTTTAGCTAAGCGATTATGGCTGTAAATAGCAACATCTTCTTCGCGAGCAACCGCGCTCATTGCTTACTGTCCTAAACCGTTAAAAATGGAAAAAACGCCTAAATAATAAAAAACAATTTTTGGGTACGTTGCAGTTACTATATGAATTCGACCCTAATAACAGCCTCAATGGAGAACACATGCATCAACTTAGACGCCTCACTTTTAGCGCTATGGTATTTTTTTTCAGTTGTCCGATACTGGCCGCTTCTAATGTGATAACAAACGAACAAAAACAAACTGCTAACGACCTTATAGACACTGCGCTGAAAAGTGACTTAGGTATGGAAATCGTGACATCGCTGACAACAGAAATAGGCCCTCGATTGGGAGGCTCTGAAGCTGAGAAGCGCGCGAGAGACTGGGGAGTAAAATTAGGTGAACGTTTGGGATTCGACAACGTCAGTATCGAACCATTTACGATGCCTTTTTGGGATAGAGGTCATTTACACATATCGCTAACCTCTCCTTATCAGCAGGATTTATACGGCACCGCGCTAGGTGGTGGTGCGCCATCAAAAGAAAGTATTGACGCCGATGTAGTATATTTTAGAGATATTCACGCGTTATCAGATATTAAGGATGGCAGCCTTAGCGGAAAAATTGCTTTTGTCGATGGCGACAAAATGGTTAAGAGCCAAACTGGCGCAGGTTATGGCCAAGCCAATCAACGTCGTAGAATTGGCTGGCAACATGCGCAGCGTGGTGGCGCTAGCGCATTGGTGGTTCGCTCTGTGGGCTCAGACTCACATCGATTCCCACACTCAGGGATGATGAGTAAAGACGGTGACAAATGGGCAGATATTCCTGTTATCGCTATCTCAAATCCTGACGCAGATCACCTTCGCCGCTTACACGGTTTAAGCAAACCTATAAGCCTTTCATTGCACTCAGAATCAAAATGGAAAGGCGAAGTAAAAAGCGGAAATGTTATTCTCGATTTAGTAGGAAGTGAGAAGCCTGAAGAGATCGTACTTATTGGTGGCCACTTAGATAGCTGGGATTTAGGAACTGGCGCAGTTGACGATGGTGCTGGCGTTGCTATCACTACCGCAGCGGCCGCGTTAATTGCTAACTTGCCTACTCGCCCCAAGCGTACTATTCGGGTGGTGATGTTTGGTGCAGAAGAAGTGGGGTTGCTTGGTGCATTCGCCTATGCGAAACAACATGATGCGAACTTACAAAACCATGTTCTGGCAACCGAATCTGACTTTGGTGCGCAAACCATTTGGCAGTTAGTATCAAACGTCAATCCAGAAGCTACCTTGCTAATGGATGAAGTAGGAAAGATATTGTCCCCTCTTGGCATAGTGAGAGGAGGAGCAGATGTACCTGGCGGTGGTCCAGACATCATTCCCCTAGCTAAAAAAGGGGTACCGACCATTCGATTGAACCAAAATGGACAGGATTACTTCGATTTGCATCATACGCCAGATGATACGCTTGATAAGATTGAGCCAAATGAATTAGCGCAAAATATTGCCGCTTACGCAGCAACTATATATTTAATTGCTGATTCAGACGTGGCATTAAAGCCTTAATATGGCATAAGCGGGTCAGGACTGAGCTAGTACAACTGAGCTACTCTCCTGCCCGCTTACATTCGCGCTTTAACTCTCATCAATCTTGTTCAACAACCTTTCACGTCTACCTACGTAAACGTCATAGCCATCGTAATCCGAAGAAGCTAGCGCTAATGCCTTATTCACCTGCTCCAGTGCCTTTTCAAACTGGCCTGACTGCTCATAGCCATAGGCAAGACCATTGTATGCATCCGGCGCATTGGGATAACGTTCAATACCGTACTGAAATAGCTTTATAGCTTCATCGAAATCTTGTTCTGACACGAAGTGATAACCTAATTCTCTTATTACCCATTCCGCCGCTTCGATTTTCTCGCCTCGTTGCTGTGATACAACATCGTAATACTTTTCAATCGAGCTCAAATCACCATCATAGTCTTTCGGACGCATATACTCTGAGTAAAACAAACTGTAATACGCTTTAAAACTTGCTGCATTGGTCACAAGGTTATGAGGAACATCACTAAATACGTCGTTATGCCAGCGCAGTCCCTCAGGCTTGTTTTTACGGATATCTGAAATCATCGCATCGTAATAAGGGCGCATGGGCGCACCTTCATTGCCAATAGCGGTATAAAGGTAATGATCGAGCTTTTTATTATTCTTTAAAAACTCAACCGTAGTCTTTGCCGTTGCGCCATTTGCCCACCATACCGCAGCACTGTAAGTTAAGGCGGCATTGAACAATTCAGGCTCTTGCTGCATGGCATACAATGAGAAAGCGCCTGCAGCCGAAGCACCTGCAATAACTCGAAAATCATGCACACGATACTTACTTTCCACCATCGGCATCAGCTCTGAAGTGATAAATTGTAAAAACTTAGCACCGCCGCCGCCATAACCCACAGGGCCGTTGGGATCTTTATTTACGTTAGGGTATAAATCCCGAAGACGGTCAGTGTTTTCGATTGCCACTACAATAACTTCTGGCGCCGCCCGCTGAGATTGCAAACTCTCTAAAACTGCATTTAGCATGACGAGGGTAGTCGCACCATCAAGGCGATAAATAATGGGGTATTTTTTATTAGTGTTTTCAGCATAGCTTTTAGGCAGCTGTACAACCACTGTCCGCTCTTCTGATAAAACCTTCGATGTTAGCTTTTCGGTAATTAGGGTGTAACTGGGACTTTCTGTTTCATCTTCTATAAAAGTATCTTGCCCATAAGAAATTGGGCTTATTGATAGTAGAAACAAACATAAAATCTGTATTTGTTGCAGCGCCATGAAAGTTAAGTCCTTTTAATGCGTTATGAAAATTTACGCTATTTAATTACGTTAACACAAAATCATGGACTGCGGAAAAAGGTGCGGAAAAGGAGGCGGAAAAGGCCCCGCAAGAAGACAGCACTGAGAGCCGGCTCCCCCCAGCCGAGCGACTTTTCATTTGAGCGGGCTGGACGCTTGAGCCACTTGCAAATAAATGATTAATCATTAACCTATCTATTAAGTGAATAAAATAGTGAGTGTTGAGCATGAGACCTGAATTAATCTTTTTACTGCCCTTGGCGTTGATGATTGCCGCTTTTTTTTACGCTAAGCACCACCGTAAAACTTCAAAGAAGCCTTGATAAGGTACACTGTGATGGTGAAAGCTGTAATCGAAACTGTTTAAAGCCTAATGCTAAATTGAAATGATCCCATATAGCTTGGCTCTTTACGCTAGGCGCTTTAACTAGCTGCCACTGAAACCAAAAGCGAAATCATATTATTTACAGAGGCTAAGCGTTTTCCACTGAGCGCCTAGCCAGAGCGCGGATGCTTCGATTTAGCTTTGTGTTGATACATGCGTTTATCTGCCAATGATATGCATTCTGCTGGCATACTAGTTTCAAGGCTTGTTGCAATACCAAAGCTAACGCCCGCATCACTCCACTGCTTACCAAGATCATTAGACACCTCAGACATAAGTGCCAATGCTTTCTCGGCAACATCTTGCGTGGCCATGGCCGAAGGAGCTTGTAGTACGCCCACAAATTCATCGCCTCCAGAACGGAAGACGTCTCCTATTGCATAAAATGACTGTTGTAGCAGACTCGCCGTTTTAATAATCAGTTTGTCCCCTTCATCGTGGCCGTGTTCATCATTAATTCTCTTCAACCCATCCAAATCGATGTAAACAACAACGTAATAGTCAGCCAATTGCTGAACACACTCAGACAAGGAGAATCTGTTTCCTAGCTGCGTCATTGAATCAATTCGTGACATGTATTGGTTTCGATTGAACTCTTTCTGCTTTAATTTAAACCATTCAGTTAAACACAACAAAATGCATAAACAGTCTAACGACAGCGCAAATATGACGATAGACTCAGGGTATGGCAGCTCTCCCAAATATTGGCTGTGGGCGGCAATATAGTAACCAAGTGACAGACTATAAAGCAGATTACCAGCTAAAAAATACTTAGCTCGGAAATCACGCTGCTTAATCATCCCCACCCCCACGGCAATGGTGGTAACTATCCACAGCATAGCCAGGAGATGAGATAACAAATACGCAAGGGTGAATGGCAAAAACCACATGGATATCCCTAGTACCAAGCTCACCACGCCCAATCCATTCAAAAATTTAAACAGTTTTTTATGCTTAGTTTTACATTCAAATAAATCAGACACAAATTGGGCTGCGCATGCTATGGCAAAAGGAAAAAGTAAAATTCCCCAGTAGCTAGAGTTAACCGAAAGCGTGGCAATATCACTTAACATGCCTGAGGCTGCCGTCCACCCAACACCATGAAAGCCTAAGTAGCCTGCACAGGTTATGGCCACACGCTTTCTCGTTCCTGTGTAAATAAGCACGGCGAGTAATGCCAAAATAAGCATTGCTGTAATTCCCGCCAATGAAATACCGTTGTTTACTTTCTGGAATCGATAGAAGTGCTCTTCATCTAAGATGGTGACAGAAACAGGTGTAGGAAATTGTTTAGCGCCGATCACTAACCATAATTCCACACGCTCATCGTCAGTAGACGTATGCAGGGAAATGGCTTGAAAGTGAAGCAAAGGCGGCGTGGCATCATCATCTGACTGAGAGAATACTTGCAACCTAGGGGCAGGCTGATTGCTTGTGGTATATGAGGCTAAGCCGACATCAATAAAATTTGCATTTACTATGACAAAATACTGCCCTTGTCGTGCAATATCGAAAGTGACTTTAGTAAAGTAACTTCCTGATGTTCCACCTAGGGTTGGCATCACCGGTGCTTTTTCGAAAGAGGGCTTTTCATAAGAGGAGTATTGATTAGAGGCATTTTCAAAAACCTCTTCAATGCTCTTGTGAGCATTTAATGATTCGACTGTTGATGCATCAACAGTTTCATCTAGTTGATGCCACAAATTAGCATCAACGACAGTACTTTTCCCATCTACTAATACAATAGCCTGCTTACCAAATACAGGGGCTGCCACTAGCAAAAGGAAAAAATATAAAACACCAATATGAATATAGGAAAGCAAAGTCAGACCTTCTCTGCAGGTTAAAGAGCAACACGACCGTTGGCTATTCAGCTCCTAGCAGAAACCTGCATAATTAGTATACATAACAATAAACATTTGTTTATTTTATTTACGCAATACTCTACTAGGCAATAGCAACGCGGTTGATCTTAAAGCAATTTAGACTTCGCTTCACTTAGCTATTTGGCTAAGCGTAGATACTCTCGACGGTGGTATTAAGTAACCAACGTAAAAATACTTTAGTATCTTTGTTGTTGTGAAATTGAACTGACTTTTGACACTCTGTATCGGTAAAAACAACGTTGAAGTTATTTACTGAGATTGTCGAAATAGGGGGAAGTGTACGGAGCGAAGCGCCGTTAATAGTATGAGACATTTAATTTTTCTTTGTATAATAATGTTGCTAGTTTTTTATTCGTTTTAAAATTCCTTTCAAAATTCTGTTCTTATCAAACCAAAAATAAATAAAAATATTAGTACTGCAGAATTAAAAAAGGCTAAGTAGAAACTTAGCCTTTTGTCGTTGTATTTTAAAGTTCTACTTAAAGAACAACAACGTTTGCAGCTTGAAGGCCTTTTTGACCTTGTTCTACACTGAAGCTTACCGCTTGGCCTTCAGAAAGAGTTTTGAATCCGTCAGAAGCGATTGAACGGAAATGTACGAATACGTCTTTACCGCCACCGTCTTGAGTAAGAAAACCAAAACCTTTATCTTCGTTGAACCATTTAACTGTGCCGTTTACTGTATCAGACATGTTTGTAACCTTATATATTTGAAGTAATTGGTGAAAAATCACCGGATAGCAATAGATTTAACTTACTAGTAACGCAAATGTATATCTATTAAAACTTCGATAAAACTGAAGAATAAAAGGGTACAACGCAGTAGTAGAAAAAGCTTTTAATTATCTAAAGCGGGCACAATGTACATCTTTCAGTCAGGTAAGTCTACCGCTATCTCTAATTTATTTTACTTATTTAAAGGGCCATTGTTATATGTCACTGTATTCACTACGCCTTTAGAGGTGAAACATTACTTCCTCCTCTCGCCTCTCTATTAATAAATAGCCCTCTAACTCGCCCATTAAACCTATCAGCACATATAGCACCACCATATATAGCACCGCCACACACTCTCTCGCCCCGTTTAATCCCAACAACTGACTCCATGCCGGGTAACGGCTTACATGCGTATGTTAATAGGAATAGCTAACTTTATTAGCTAGGCTCTTAAAACGATAGCGCACCTATATTTAAAATATTCATATGAGGCTTTTATGTCACAACATTATTCATTACGCGACAAAGTGGCAGTTGTTACTCGCGGTGGAAAAGGGCTGGGTAAATCTTTAACCCTGCGGTTGTTACAAGAAAACATGAAGGTTGCCATATGTGCATTCACTTAACCCTGCACCTAATCAATCTCAAAAAGCACCAAGTGATGACTAAGATGCTGAGCTAATTCAGAGCGATGAACTCGCGGATATGCTCGTTTATTTGTTGCAACAACCTCGACGTCTTAAAATAAACAATATTGGAATGTGGAGGTTCTAGTTACCCTTTTTTGCTCACCGTTTAACGATAGGCGCTTGCAGCCATTGTATTTGCGCCTTAGTGTCTCATTCCTTTCATATAAATATAGTAAACTGATATATATTACGTTCTTAACATGGACGGGGAGAATCGAATGAGAATGCTACATACCATGCTACGTGTTGAAAATCTTGATGCGTCGCTGCACTTTTATACCCACCTAATGGGCATGAAGCTGCTAAGAAAATCCGAAAACCAAACTTATGAATATACACTGGCTTTTGTGGGTTATGGCGATGAAACTGATACCACCGTACTTGAACTTACTTATAACTGGGGTGACAACACTTACGAAAAAGGGACAGCCTACGGTCACATTGCTATCGAAGTAGACGATATTTATCAGTTTTGTGACAATTTAGAGCGAAATGGCTGTGATGTGTATCGCAAACCTGGCCCAGTAAAAGGCGGTTCAACTATTATCGCTTTTGTAAAAGACCCAGACGGCTACGCCATCGAATTGATTCAAACAAAACAATAAATCTCTTTTAATAAATACAGCGGCCCTATTAATAAGGATATTGCCCTACCATGCTAAAACTTCGTCACGCCTTACTTATATTATCGGTATTTAGCTCGATATTTTTCTCGATTTTCACCAGCCCAGTGCTATTTGCAAAAAACTTTGATGTTATTGCTCATAGGGGCGCTTCAGGGTATCTGCCTGAGCATACTCTTGAAGCCGCAACGCTAGCGTTTGCCATGGGCCCTGACTTTATTGAGCAAGATGCGGTTATTACTAAAGACGGCATTGCTGTAGTATTGCACGATATTCATTTGGAAACCGTCACCAATGTAGAGCAGGTTTTTCCAAATCGTGCCCGTGAAGATGGTCGCTTTTACGCTTTAGATTTCACACTAGCAGAGCTTCGTACCCTGCAAGTTCATGAACGAGCGAATAATAACGGCGAACAAGTTTTCACTAAGCGCTATACAGGCAACATTGCTAATTTTACGGTTGCCACATTAGAAGAGCATTACGAACTCATCACCCAACTTAATCGAGAATTCAATACCGATGTGGGCGTCTATACAGAAGTAAAATCACCAGCCTGGCATGCTGAGCAAGGGGTAGATGCAAGCCAAATTGTGATTGCATCACTAACCCGATTTAATCTATCCAATAAAGATGCGAATAGTTACTTGCAGTGTTTCGACTTCAATGAAATAAAGCGCATTAGAACCGAGCTAAACTATGCCGGTAAAGTCGTACTGCTTATGGGCGAAAACAGTTGGGGTGAATCAACCACCGACTACAACTGGGTTAAAAGTGAGGCTGGTATGAAAGTCGTGGCTAACTATGCTGATGGCTTAGGCCCTTGGTTAGGTCAATTGCTGGACGAACAAGCTATGACAGCAGGAAAAGTAGTACCCGCAGCTTGGGTTGAATTCGCTCATAATGAAGGTTTTGTTATTCACCCTTACACCTTTCGCCAAGATGCCCTACCGCCAGGCATGACAGAAACACAACTTCTGAATACCCTTAAACATGTAGTAAAAGTGGACGGCGTATTTACCGATCATGTTCCACCTGTAAAAGCGTGGCTTGAAGCCCAAAGTGAATAATGGATTGTGAATACGGTTGGCGGTTGGCGGTTGGCGGTTGGCGGTTGGCGGCAAAAATACACCACAACTTACTTACTCAACAAAAAAGCGGCTACTAAGCCGCTTTTTTGTATTGGATTGTTTGTTCCATACCAATGAACAACCTCATTAGGTTTTAGATAACCGCACCACAACCCTTCTATTTTGCGCTCGCGACTCTCGGGTATCGTTATTCGCGATATGGCGTTTTTCGCCGTGACCGGTTAATTGAATTCGATCATCGGGTACGCCAATGGTAGTCAGATAGCTTTTTACTTCATTGGCACGGCGTATTGAAAGCTGTTCATTGTTCCATCGCCCACCATAACTGTCGGTATAGCCATCAAGCAAGACTAACTCTAGCTCGCTATCTTCTTTAAGGTATTCGCCAATCATAGTCAGGCGTTTCTGTGAATACTTGGTCAACTCAGTGCTATTTTTTTGATAAGACAGCACGGTGTAAGCAATGTCATCAAAATTAAAGGGCAGTAAATTAGATACACATTTTGCGAAGTCTCGATACACCATCGAAAAATTGCTGGCGTTTAACGCTACACTTACTTTATCGTATTCGTTGTACCAGTCTTGATAATAAATAGTGGGCCAGAACCCTTTTTCCAGCTCACTTAGCATGGTCCATGCTGCATCTTGAGGAAGGTCGCCGCTATACTGCTTACGCAAAGTCATATCGGCAATTGTTTTTGGCGCTACGCCCGGCATCCACTTCGGTGGCACAGAATAAACGGCAGCCACATCGAAATGATTAGGCAGCAAATACATATCTAGCTCAAATTCCATATTAAGCCGCTTTGACGCCACGCTAGTAAACATGGCATCGCCGTAACCAGGTAAAGGGTGGTTCAAGGTACACTGCAAGCGCGATGCATCAACCACCTCCCAGTTCGAGGTTTCCACGGTCGCAGAATATTGACGCATAGCGCCGCTTGCGACCGTAGAAAAAAACAACGGAATAAGTAAACCGAATTTACGCTTCACAACTGTACCCATTCAACTGATAAAACCAATACCTAACGAAAGGCGCTTACTGAATGTATCGTCCTTAGTGTAGAAAAGTTTAGCTTTCTGTACCATTAATACCAGCAATTTTGTCATCAATTCAGCGTTCTGGGGCCCAACTATGAAAATCAGGCTGGATACCGCGGATTATCCTTGCCATAATCTCAGCACTTTCCGTAGCATTTTTATGTTGATACAGCTGTGTTACGTAACCAAAGAACCTGCTAAGAGAAACTATGTCTGAGTTGCACCATTCCCTTCCTCATCGTTTTAGAGGCTATTTTCCTGTTGTTATAGATGTCGAAACCGCAGGTTTCAACGCAGGTACCGACGCCTTACTTGAAATTGCAGCCGTAACCGTAAAGATGGAAGAAGATGGGCTAATTTATCCCGATCAAACATTTCATTACCATGTAGACCCTTTCGAAGGCGCTAATTTAGAACCTGCTGCATTAGAATTTAACGGTATTGACCCGCACTGTGCATTGCGTGGCGCTATTGAAGAAAGTGAGGCAATGAAGTCGTTGTGCAAAGGTATTCGAAAAGCACAAAAAGATGCGGATTGCCAACGTTCAGTGATTGTGGCGCATAACGCCACCTTCGATCAAAGCTTTGTGAATGCGGCCATCACACGTTGCAACATTAAGCGCACGCCATTCCATCCGTTCGTGTCGTTTGATACCACCAGCCTTGCAGGTTTAACCTTAGGTCAAACCGTATTGGTTAAAGCCTGCCGCGCGGCGGGTATTGAGTTCGATCAGAAAGAAGCCCACAGCGCCCTATACGATGCGCAAAAAACAACAGAGCTGTTTTGCTTTATGGTGAATCGCTACAAAGCATTAGGTGGTTGGCCATTGGCTGATCAACCTAGTGATCCTGATCTGTCTTTTTGATATGAAAACAGCGCCAATTGGCGCTGTTTTTGTTTATTTTGTTGATTGTTTTGTTAATTTTTTTATCGCTTGAATTGTGGGTTATGTTGCTGCGTGTATTGTCGGTTGTTGAATTGATTACTTTATTCGTGGCTTCCCCATAGTTTTACAACCATAGCGCTTTCTATTTGTTCTTTATAGGCACATTGTCTTTAATAACAAGCGTTAAGCACCAAGTTATACATTCATATTCCGCTCATCGTACCAATGCCAACCTTTCAAACTGATTCATTCGATGTGAATACGACTAAATCTCACTTGCATTACAATGAAATAGCAATTATTATCATTTACAGACTTATTTGGAGTGTTTTATGTTTGTATGTATGTGTTACGGCGTTACCGATAAAAGCATACGCGCCGCAGTGCAAGGCAATGGCGTAGGTAACATGCGTGAATTGCGTGAACACATGGAAATTGGTTCACAGTGTGGCAAATGCATTCAAATGACACAACAAATTATCGATCAGACTATTATCGATGACGCTATGTTTAAAGACGTGGGTTAATCTCGACTCTCTTTTATTGTATCCACTCAGGTCTTTTACCCCAGTAATTCTTCTATCCCAGCAATTCCTCATAGTTTCAGTCAAAACATTCTAACTACGCTAGCTTATGTGCTCACATTACTAATCAGTCTACGCTGTATTCCAAACCCAAATAATAGAAAGCACCATTAATGCCTCCAGGTGATGTAGGCGGATATAAAGATCCCACTTCCCCACTAAACGGATTAATGTCTGGCTTTGCATCGAATAGGTTTTGTGCGCCTAACGTGAAGCGCAGAGATGGCGAAAGGTGCCATGCCACTTGTGCGTCTGCGGTTAACGTATCACTACCAAAAATATCCATGCCCGCTGAAGCATCTAAATGGTCTTCGTAGTATTTGCCGTAATAGTTTGCCCGCCACGTAAAATTGAAATCTCCAATATATTGCTCCAACGTTAAACTGCCTCTGTGCGCAGGTAAGTTGTCTTCTAGCATTCTAATACGCTGGGGAGTGAGATTTGGCATTAAGGTTATCTCACCATCAACCATGGTGGGGTACAAGGTCACCCGCTCTACTTGTGTGTCTGTCCAATTGTACGCAAGTAGCAGTGTTTGTTTCCAATCTCGTACCATAAAGTCATAGTGAACCACTAAATCGACACCTTGGGTTTGGGTATCAAAGTCATTGGTGAAAAATTTGGCGGCATTGTATTTCGCCGCATCGTCTCGCCCATTCGCGCTAAGTACTTGAATGTCCGCCTCGGTAAGGGGAATAGCAGATGTGGTACTTATTCTGTCCATTAGACGAATATTGAAATAATCGAGGGTAGCGAAAAAGGTATCACTTACGTGCATCACCACACCTAAACTAAAGTTAACCGACTCTTCTGGAGTAAGCGGTGTTGCACCTAGCTGTTGTGATATCAAATCAGTGGGAGGAAGTGTCGCTTGGTCTTCTAATCCATTAGCACTGTAAGCCGTGGTGACATTAATCACATTACTCTGCCCCACCGTTGGCGCTTTAAAGCCAGTGTTTATAGAGCCTCGAAGGGCAAATAAGTTATTAACCTTATATCGCGTACTTAGCTTGCCATCAAAGGTAGAGCCAAAATCGGTGAAGTGCTCAACCCGAGTAGCGACACCAAACTGCCATGCTTCACTAATAAAAAACTCAAGATCTATGTATACCGCCCAGTTACTTCTGCTCCAGTGCCCCGATGATTGCGGCTGGTAACCTGGAAAACCATTCGAGCCAATACTAAACCCTTGAGACGCCCCCGTACTAGGTTCGAAAGCCAAAGGCCCCGCCGCATAAGATCCCTCATCACCAGATTTCTGAAAGTATGTTTCTCTGCGCCATTCTGCACCTAGAGCAATACTCACTGGCTCTTCGAACACAGTTTGAAATAGCTTCGCAAAATCGAGATTAAACGTGCGCTCCACTTGGCTAACTGAGCCAGGAGAAAAAGAAAGCGGCGAATCTGGCCCGAGTGAAGGATTAACGGTGCCCGATAATCGGTAAGCGATATCTGAGTAGCCAACACTGGCGCTTAAATCCATTGCCCAGCCACTATCTAGCTCGGTTTTTAGCCCCGCAAACACTGAGGCATCGGTAATCGTGCCGCCAAACTGTGGGGTGAAACCGCCAGGAAACCACTCGTTAAAGGCAAAGCAGTTCGCACCAAGTGCTGTGGTGTTATCGGCAATACGCAAATAATCTGGGTTATCTAATACATTCGAATTATCAAGGAAAATGGTGGGGCAACTAATCCCCTGCCCTATACCGTCTAAGTCCCCAACCAGTAAACGGCTTTCGCCCGTTTCCTCGTTTGTGTTAGAAAAAACACCTTCCCGAGTTTGGGGGTTACGATAGTAAAAACCGCCGCTTATTTCTCGATGTGCGTAGGTGGCTAACGCATAACCTTCATAGTTTGGCGCAATCTCCCACCCTGCATTTACCGACATCTTTATATCTTCGTTAACGTCTAAGGCACCCCAAATCTGGGCTGGGCTAGCTATAAAAGTATTTCCCGCATCAATAAGCCCTTGTGCATCATCACGTTGTACCGAACGAGATGTGCCTTGCTGCTGCCTATATTCCACTGTGGCATTTAAAAATCCGTTTTCCCCTAAACTAAACCCTTTATTCGCTTGTAACTGAAATAGCTCACCATCACCTTCTGAATAGGTCCCGGTTTTAAGCGCAATGCTGCCACCTGAATCACTGTCGTCTAGTACGAAGTTAATGACGCCGGCAATTGCATCTGAGCCATATTGCGCGGCAGCCCCATCCCGGAGTACTTCAATTTGTTTTAAGGCATATGCGGGGATAACTGAAATATCTGGCCCCTGAGCGCCGTCAGATAAGCCACCGCCAAGAAAAGTGATCACCGCCGAGCGATGTCTACGCTTACCATTTACGAGCAATAAGGTGTGATCTGATGCCATGCCGCGTAAATTGGCTGGTCGCACTAAACTGGTGGCATCGTTAATGGGCTGATCGTTGACGTTTAAAGAAGGCACCATGGTACTCAGCATCGACAACGCATCGCTGTTGCCTTGAGAGCGCAAAGATTCAGAACCAATAATATCTAACGGCACAGGCGACTCGACCACACTACGTGGAGAGCTTCTAGTGCCTACTACCGCTATACGTTCAAGAGCATTGCTGGTGTCTTCTTCTTGAACCTTTTCTTCGTTATCAACAAGCGTATCTTTGGCGGTTATATCGCTTCGAGAACGAATGCTAACTTGCCCTGCGCTGTCTGTAATTACTGCAAGTTCAGTTCCAGCGAGCAATTTTGATAGCGCTTCGTTAAGGGTAAAGCTACCTTCTAATGAGTTGGTCTTAACAGTTTGAGCCAAATCGAAAGGGAAAAGCAGTGTGGTGTTTGCCTGCTTGGCTAATTCTGTCAGTGCGTCGTCGGCATCCTGGGCAGGAATTGAAAATTGAAAAGCTGTTGGGGGTTCAGAGTCGGATGGCGTAGCGGTTGATTCTTGCGCAGATGCTCGCTCAATAAAACCAACGCATGAGGTTAACACAAGGCAAATGCTAGCATGGCGCATACTATTAACGGTACGCACTACTACACGAGAAAATTTGACCGAACGCAAAAGATGCAAGATGAGAAATCGTACTTATTATTTATATTATTATATTGTCACAATAGTTAAGCTTATGCCAAGTAATACGCTTGCTTAAGCTGCCCCTACCCGCGAGCAACCGATAATTGAATACTGGTATCAGACACTTTTTCGTAATCAATATTAAAGCTGTTTTTTAGCGCTGCAAGCAAGCCATCAATATCACCTACTTTAAAGTATCCAGCCACCCGGCGACTCTTAAGTGATTCATCAGAAATCTGAAAATGTACTTGAGTGTAACGGCCAATTTCAGCAAGCACAGCTTCTAAGCGCTCACCTTTAAATACTATCATGCCTTGCTGCCATGCTAAGTCGTCGTCAATATCGTCTTGCGATAAACTTTCCCGCGCATCAACATCGCCCTTAATCGTAGCCTTTTCACCCGCAAACATTAATTGCCCTTCCCCAGCTACAGGTGCTTTGGAAAATAATGATTGGTTGCCGCTAAAGGCACTAAACCTGTCTTTAACCAGTACTTTTCCGTCTGTGACTACCAGCTCAAACGCATTGTCGTCAACGTATTGCATATTGAATGCTGTACCTACTGCCGTAACTGTATTGTTACCCGCAGTAACGGTGAAAGGTCGCGTAGTATCGTGGGCTACTTCAAAGTGCGCTTCGCCTTTTAGTAATACGATATTTCGAACTTTGTCAGAAAAATCGACGGTAACTCGTGAGTTTGTGTTCAGCAGCAATGTTGAACCATCGGAGAGTACGAGGTTTTTTTGCTCGCCAATACCGGTTTCGATTTTTTCAGCCACATGTGCGACCACATCTGGCTCTTCGAGCCATACACGGTCAACCACAACACCTATCGCAATGGCCATAACTAAAAATGCAGCAGCCACGCTCATGCGAGTTTGAGTAACGATACCCACCCGTCGCTTATTGCGATTATGGGCTTTGGTTTCGGTTTTGTTTTGATAATGAGGGAACAAGCCACTTAATTCGTTAAGCACTGACATATCGTCCCACAAGCTTGCGGCTTCCATCAGCGCTTTGCGGTGATTGGGGCTTTCGGCAAGCCACACATCTAATTGGGCTTTTTCGTCATCGCTGAGTTCGCGATCGAGACGGCTTATCCATAAGCAGGCCTGCTCTTGGATATCTTCTTTACTGGAAAACTGACGAATATTGTTCATGTTAACTACGGCTTATGTCCTGAGTCGCATTACCAGATGTACGCACAGGTGCATCATCTTTAGATAGCTCGGCTAAATATTTCGAGCACAACATTAATCCTTTTGCGACATGCTTTTCCACCGTACTTTCGCTTAAACCAACGAGTTCCGCGATGTCTTTTTGGCGCATGCCATATACTTTCTTAAGTAGAAAAACCCGTTTAACATCCGCAGACAAGGTATCTGTCGCTCGGCAAAAGTGGATGAAACGTTCCTTACTTTCTACATTTTTTTCTAGGCTATAACCCACCAATTCGTGGGGTAAAATATCCATATCATCAATAGGCTGGTTATTTTTATTTTCAGCTCTGGCAATATGGTTTAATGCTAGGTTACGTGCTGTTTTCAGCATGTAAGTGCGTTCAAAACGAATCTCTTGATTCATTTCAGCTTCATAACTTTTAATGAAAGCTTCCTGAACGATATCCTCTATGTCGTCGGCACCCACAATGGAACTTACCGCGCGCATTAGCTTTCCGCGATATTTTAAGAAGGATTCGGTGACTGTCGACTTTCTGGTCATATTAATATTTTAAAGGTGTTTCAAATTGCTTACAGTAGTTTCACCATCATGCCAATTAATTGGCCTTCATGCACGGTGAATTCTTATATTTTTGGCATCTAAAGAAATAAAAGGAGGCGAACGCCTCCTTTTACCTGGTTTCCGTTTTTAGAAAGTGTATACCCCTCTCAGGTAATAGAAACCGCCATTGATGCCGATGGGAGACGTAGTCGGATACAATGAACCTGCAATACCTGCATACTGCGTGTTTTCATCTGGGTACTCATCAAGTGCGTTTTTCGCACCTACGGTAACGGTCAGCTCTTCTGTGAAGTTATAAGCCATTTCCAAATCAACCGTAAATTCTGACCCTACTTTATCAATAGGTAACGCTGAATCTAAGTGATCTTCATAGATGCTACCGAAATAGTTAAGGCGAGCTAGGAAGCGCCAGTCACCATTGGTATGGTTAGCTGTTGCACTGTAGCGAACTGCTGGAAGGTTATCTTCTAACATACGAACACGTTCGGCTGAAATATTATCAGACGCTCTATCTACCGTAGTAGACGTCCAGTTGTACGCGAGTGAGAACTTAGTTTCACCTTCGAACATATCCATGCTGTAGTTTGCTACAACATCAAGACCTTCTGTTGTGGTATCGAAGTCATTCGTGAAGAAGCTAATTTCAGTGAAACTAGATGCATCGCTAATGCCTTGGTCAAGCAAAGTCGCAATATCTTCATCGGTAAGTGCAATACCTGAAGCAGTACTGATTCGATCCGTCAACTCAATGTTGTAGTAATCAGCAGTGATGAATAATCCGTTATCAAAGTCTGCTACTACACCAAATGTAATACTTTCAGATTCTTCAGGTGTAAGCTGTTCACCACCTTTAAGCTGCGAAACTGGATCGGTAGGTGGAAGCGTAGCACGGTCAATTAGTCGGCCGTCTGTACCAAACGCTGTCGTTACGTTGCGTACGTTACTTTGACCCAATGTAGGCGCTTTAAAGCCTGTTGAGAACGCACCACGGAACGCGATGTTTTCAAGTGCTTGCCAGCGGAACGCCACTTTACCTTTGGTAGTATCACCAAAGTCTGAGTAATCTTCGTAACGAATAGCACCCGCTAACATGAAGGTTTCAGTGATGTACGCTTCTGCATCAATGTAGAAAGCAATGTTATGACGAGACACTAGGCCTTGGCTGTTTGCTGCTAAACCAGGGAAACCATTAGAACCGATACCAAAGCCTTGTGAGGCCAATGGACCAATTTCATAAGATGCGTTATCACCGGCAAAACTCTCATAGCTTTCATGACGGTATTGGAAACCACTTGCTACAAACAACGGCTCATATAAGCCAATTTCGAAAGGTTTAGTGAAATCTACGTCAAGGGTTTGCTCTGACTGCGTGTAACGACCAGGGCTAAACTCGAAGGGTGTATCGGGACCTAATGATGGGTTGATAGTGTTGCTGATAACAAAATCAACTTCGTTTTCACCCAAGTTCAAACTTACGTCATAGGTAACGTCGTTTGCTAGCTCACCACGAGTTCCGAATACCAATGACATGTCGGTAACCGTTCCACCGAAGCGCGGTGTAAAACCACCTGGTAGAATTTCGTTGAATGCAAAACAGTCTGGGTTATTAGCCACTTCGTTAATGTAACGTTCGTTGGTTAATACGTTGTCGCCAGGCATGATGTCAGTAGGACAGTTACCTGAAAGGTCGTCGGTTAAGTCACCTACCAACAAAGAACCGTCATCAGCCGCGTAAACACCGCCACGAGTATGTGGGTTACGGTAGTAGAAACCACCTTCCACTTCACGCTCAGCGTAGTTACCAAACATATAGGCTTCTGCTGTGTCACTTAGCTCTAACCCTAAGTTGGCGAAAAGTTTATAGTCGTGCTTAATTTCAGGTGAACCCCAAATTTGCGCAGGGTCTGCAACAAATGTATTACCAGCATCTACTAGCGCAGCCGCATCATCACGCTGAATACTTCTAGAAGTATCATCGGCAGTACGGTATTCAGCAGAAAGGTTAATAAAGCCTTTATCAGATAGAGGCATACCAATATTACCAGACAACTGAATCATGTCACCGTCGCCTTCATAGTACGAGCCGTAGCGAGCTTCGAATGAGCCGCCTTCTGAAGCATCGTTTAATACAAAGTTGATAACACCAGCGATTGCATCTGAACCGTATTGTGCTGCAGCACCATCTCGTAATACTTCAATTTGCTTTAGCGCCGCTGCTGGGATAACAGAAATATCTGGGCCTTGTGCTCCATCCGACAAACCACCACCTAGGAAAGTGATTACCGCTGAACGGTGACGACGCTTGCCGTTTACTAGTACAAGGGTGTGATCTGATGCCATACCACGTAAGTTAGCGGGGCGAACTAGGGTTGATGCATCGTTTATCGGTTGGTCGTTAACGTTAAACGACGGAACAACCGTTTGCATCATAGAAACAACGTCGGTAGCACCCTGATTTTTAAATTCTTCATCAGAGATAATATCGATAGGCACAGCAGATTCGGCAACAGAGCGAGGCGCTGCACGAGAACCTACGATGGCGATTTGCTCATAATCTTCAGCACTAGCTTCTGCTGCATCTTGCGCTTCTTGGGCATGTACTGGCGCAATAGCCATAACAGAAAATGCCGCTGACGCAGCAAGTACGCCTCGAACGTGTTTAGTCAATAAAGACAGAGATGTATTCATAGTGGTTTCCCGGGATGTTCCCCCTGTCACTTTTACGCTTTCATGAAGGTAATAAGTGCAGCGAGTGATAGTTATTTTATACCTTTAACACTGACCATATACTTGTCAGCACCCGTTTTTTATAAGATGTAAACTCTTATAAAACAAACGTTTTTGCACAAAATAATTATTTATTTTCAGACCATAGAGGATTTTGTTTTCTGGCCTGTCTATTAGTATTTACGGGAATTGAAAGTGGTGGGATTTTGCGGGTTTTTAATCAAAAAAGCCGGCTAATCGCCGGCTTTCTAATCTTATTCTTCAGTCTTGTGTTTTTCAGCAGTTTCTTTAATTAACGGCTGTAATTCGTTCTGTTGAAACATTTCCATAATGATATCACAACCACCTACCAACTCGCCGTCTACCCATAGTTGTGGGAATGTTGGCCAGTTCGCATACTTTGGAAGTTCAGCGCGAATATCTGGGTTTTGCAAAATGTCTACATACGCAAACGGTTCACCACAGCCCATTAGTGCCTGTGATGCTTGTGAAGAAAAACCACAACTTGGCAATTTAGGAGAACCCTTCATATATAAAAGAATTGGGTTTTCATCAATTTGTTGCTTAATTCTGTCTACGGTGGATTGTGCTTCAGTATTATCCATCAGGTCCTCTCAGCGGAAAAGTTATTCCCTATAAGTGGGAATGAGCGTGTAGAATTCAAGGGTAAGATTAACATAGTTTCGGTTTGGGGTTTATACCCCGACGTGCTGAATTAATGAAATATATTACTTCGAGTACTAAGGCTGATTGTAGACAGCGTTAATCTCATATAGCCTAATCTCATATAGCCTAATCTCATATAGCCTAATCTCATATAGCCTAATAGTATTGACATGGGAAAAGTGATCTTATATCTCGCCTTGTTATTATTTAGTATAAGAACCCTTTTTAGTATAAGAACACACGTTTTTCTCGTGTTTAAAGCAAATGCTATGCATCACTGTTTTAGGTATATACAACTAGGATTTGTGGGTAAATATTGTAAAGTGGACAAGATTTGTGAATTTTCATAAATTTGTCATTGAGTTATAAGAATTTGCCCCTACATCTATGGCATGCTTTTGCTATTATAAAATAAGCATCTTAGATAAAGTATTTATACAGGCTCGTCGAACAGGCATTGCGAGCTAAAATTAACGTTGTTTAAAAACATTAAACCGACATGGAGACCGATATGGCTTTTGAATTACCAGCATTACCATACGAAAAAAATGCACTTGAACCGCATATTTCTTCTGAAACGCTGGATTATCACTACGGCAAACATCACGCTACTTACGTTACTAAATTAAACGGTTTAGTTGAAGGTACTGATTTAGAAAGCAAAAGCCTAGAAGAGATCATCAAGTCTTCTGAAGGTGGCGTTTTCAATAATGCAGCACAAGTTTGGAACCACACGTTCTACTGGAACTGCTTAAGCCCTAATGGCGGCGGCGAACCTACTGGTGCACTTGCTGACGCAATCAATGCAAAATGGGGGTCTTTTGCAGACTTCCAAGCTGCATTTAACGACAAAGCAGTGAACAACTTTGGTTCTAGCTGGACATGGTTAGTGAAAGCAGCTGACGGTTCTCTAGACATCGTAAATACAAGCAACGCCGAAACACCAATTTCTGGTGACGAGCTTACGCCTGTGTTGACTGTTGACCTTTGGGAACATGCTTACTACATCGACTACCGTAACGTACGTCCTAAGTACCTAGAAAACTTCTGGGCACTTGCTAACTGGGAATTCGCTAGCGCAAACTTCGCCTAGTCAATTTTAGTTATCTGAATTTAAAAACCCGCTAATAGCGGGTTTTTTTGTGCCTATTATTTTTTTAAATAAACCGGCTTTTAAGAAATTCTAATGGCCCTATTTGACTCTATTTAAGAGAAAAAATTCCATTTTTCGTTAGACCGTTCTAGCCCCTCCTATACAAAACTTAACTATTTTTTTTGTTTCTTATTTTTCAATACCGATCTAAGCTGGAATTACGGGCAACCGTTTTTTAAGAGGTATTTATGGGTATTTTCGAACATTACCAAAACCGATACGAAGAACGAAAGCAGGAAGAGTTTACCATTGAGGAGTTCCTTGATATTTGCAAGGACGATGCTGGAGCTTACGCAAATGCTGCTGAACGCTTACTAAGTGCCATCGGCGAACCTCAAATGATAGACACCGCGACAGACCCCGCCTTGAGTCGCATATTTTCAAACCGCGTTATATCTCGCTACCCCGCATTTGATGAATTTTATGGCATGGAAGAAGCTATTGAACAAATAGTCTCTTATCTAAAACATGCCGCGCAGGGGCTAGAAGAAAAGAAACAAATTCTCTATTTACTTGGGCCTGTAGGGGGCGGTAAGTCGTCGTTAGCTGAGCGTTTAAAAGAGCTTATGCAACACGTACCGATTTATACCATTAAAGGCTCTCCGGTAAACGACCATCCATTTTGTTTATTTGATGCTAATGAAGATGGGCATTTACTAGAGCAAGAATATGGCATTCCCAAACGCTACCTAAAAACCATTATGTCGCCGTGGGCGCGCAAGCGTTTGCATGAATACAATGGTGACATTACAAAATTCAAAGTAGTGCGTGTCTACCCTTCTGTACTCGATCAAGTGGGTATTGCGAAAACTGAACCTGGCGATGAGAACAACCAAGATATTTCAGCCTTGGTAGGCAAGGTAGATATTCGCCGATTAGAGCAGTACGCTCAGAACGATCCTGATGCTTACAGTTATTCAGGCTCGTTGTGTAAAGCGAATCAGGGGTTGATGGAATTCGTAGAAATGTTTAAAGCACCGATTAAAGTGCTACATCCACTGCTTACTGCCACCCAAGAAGGCAATTACAACCCTACCGAAGGGTTTTCAGCCCTACCCTTTGATGGCTTAATTTTAGCCCACTCAAATGAGTCAGAATGGCAAACCTTTAGAAACAACAAGAACAACGAAGCCTTTCTAGACCGGGTTTATATTGTAAAAGTGCCTTACTGCTTACGGGTAAGCGAAGAGATACATATTTACCGCAAACTGCTAGATAGCAGTGAACTTAACGGGGCACCGTGCGCGCCAGATACCCTTGAATGCTTAGCTCAATTTACCGTGCTTTCAAGATTGAAAGAGCCTGAAAACTCAAGTTTGTTCTCAAAAATGCGAGTTTACGACGGCGAAAGCTTGAAAGACACCGATCCTAAAGCAAAATCGTACCAAGAATACCGCGACTATGCCGGCGTAGATGAAGGCATGGAAGGGTTATCCACCCGCTTTGCGTTTAAAATACTATCCCGTGTATTTAACTTCGATCATCAAGAAGTCGCTGCCAATCCTGTCCATTTGTTTTATGTGCTTGAAAGACAGATTGAACGTGAACAATTTCCGCCTGATTTAAGTGAGCAATATTTAGAATTTTTAAAAGGCTACCTCATACCAAAATACGTTGAGTTTATCGGTAAAGAAATTCAAACCGCGTATTTGGAATCTTACTCAGAATACGGGCAGAATCTTTTTGACCGCTATGTCACCTATGCAGATTTTTGGATCCAAGATCAGGAATATCGTGACCCTGAAACCGGTCAACTTTTTGACCGCGCGTCGCTAAACGCCGAACTTGAAAAAACCGAAAAGCCTGCGGGAATAAGCAATCCTAAAGACTTCCGTAATGAGATAGTGAATTTTGTACTTCGTGCACGGGCCAATAATGCGGGCAAGAACCCTTCTTGGACGAGTTACGAAAAGTTACGCACTGTGATTGAAAAGAAAATGTTTTCCAACACGGAGGATTTGCTGCCAGTTATTTCGTTCAACACCAAAGGGTCTGCTGATGAGCAGAAAAAGCATGACGACTTTGTGAATCGAATGACGGAAAAAGGCTATACACAAAAGCAAGTCAGACTATTGTGTGAGTGGTATTTGCGAGTTCGTAAAGCTTCATAATGGGCTATTTACTCGTGGTTCACCCTATGACAAGCAGGTGGTTATGGCGCATTTCATCGACCGAAGACTTAATAGTAAAGGCAAAAGCACGGTAAACAGACAGCGCTTTATTAAACGCTACAAACAACAAATAAAGCGCGCCGTTACCGATGCAGTGGGTAAACGTTCTGTTACCGACTTAGACTCCGGCGAGCAGGTAAGCATTCCTACTCGCGATATTTCTGAGCCTGTTTTTCACACCGGCAAAGGTGGCAAGCGAGATATAGTCCACCCTGGTAACGATCAATTCATTGCGGGCGATCAGATAGACCGGCCACCTGGTGGTGCGGGTCAAGGCTCCGGTGAGGGGGACGCCGGTAATAGCGGTGAAGGCGAAGATGAATTTGTATTTTCCATCTCAAAAGATGAATATCTCGATATTCTATTCGACGACCTAGCGCTGCCCAATTTAAAGAAGAATCAGTTCGACAAAGTTATCCAACATGAAACCTATCGCGCTGGGTATCAAACTGACGGTGTGCCGAGTAACTTAGACATTGTTCGCTCTCTTAAAGGCTCGGTGGCGAGACGAATTGCGTTAACCGGCTCTACCCGTAAGCGTATTAGAGAGTTAGAAGAACAGTTAGCCTTGTTAACTGTTGCACCTTCCGATAATGCGCTTGCTATTGAAGAGATTGAAAAAGAGCTTGCACTATTAAAAACTAAAGTGGCTAAAGTCCCTTTTATCGACACCTTCGACTTACGCTTTAAAAACTACGATAAGCGGCCCGTCCCCACAAGCAAGGCGGTGATGTTTTGTTTGATGGATGTTTCAGGCTCTATGGATCAGGCCACTAAAGATGTGGCCAAACGCTTCTATATTTTGTTGTATTTGTTTTTAACCCGTACCTACGAAAATGTTGAAGTGGTGTATATCCGCCATCATACCCAAGCGAAAGAAGTCGACGAGCAAGAGTTTTTCTACTCTCAAGAAACCGGCGGTACCATTGTCTCTAGCGCACTTAAGCTAATGGACGAAATCGTGCGAGAACGGTTCAGCGACGGTAATTGGAATATTTATGCTGCCCAAGCGTCAGATGGCGATAACTGGGCAGATGACTCGCCGCTATGCAGCTCGCTTTTAGTCAATAACCTATTACCAGCCACGCGCTACTTTGCCTACATTGAAATAACCGAACGCCAACACCAAACCCTTTGGCGAGAATACGAAAAGGTAAGTCAGTCTTATGACAACTTAGTATGTAAACACATTCAGTCACCGGATGATATTTACCCTGTATTCAGGGAGATATTTAAGCGTACTGAGCAGTTAAGTACGCAAGGAGGTTAGCCCATGTCAGTAAGCGAAGCGCGTCAACAGCATAAACTAGATGATGGCCCCGATTGGACATTTTCATTACTAACCGACTATGAAACAGAAATCGACCGCATTGCTAAAGAGTTCAAGCTAGACACATACCCTAACCAAATTGAGGTTATTACTGCTGAACAAATGATGGATGCGTATGCCAGTATTGGTATGCCGCTTAACTATACCCATTGGTCGTTTGGCAAAAAATTTATTCAAACTGAGCAGCAATATCGCCGTGGTCAAATGGGATTGGCCTACGAAATAGTGATTAATTCCGACCCTTGCATTGCGTATTTAATGGAAGAAAACACTATTACGATGCAAGCGTTAGTGATGGCGCATGCTTGCTATGGGCATAACTCATTTTTCAAAGGTAACTATCTTTTTCAAACTTGGACAGATGCCAGTTCTATTATCGACTACTTGGTATTCGCCAAAAAATACATTGCGAAATGTGAGCAAAAGCATGGTGTAGAGGAAGTTGAAAATATACTCGACTCTTGCCATGCCCTAATGAATTACGGCGTAGACAGATACAAAAGACCGCAAAAAATATCGCTTCAGGAAGAGAAAAGCCGCCAGAAAGAACGCGCCCGCTACTTACAATCGCAAGTTAATGAACTGTGGCGCACTCTACCAAACAATGCCAAAGAAAAGCACAAAGATGTTCACCGTTTTCCATCTGAACCTCAGGAAAACTTGCTGTACTTCATTGAAAAGAATGCGCCGTTATTAGAGCCTTGGCAGCGTGAGCTCGTTCGCATTGTAAGAAAAGTATCTCAGTATTTTTACCCACAAAAACAAACCCAAGTGATGAACGAGGGCTGGGCCTGTTTTTGGCATTACCACATCTTAAATAAAATGTATGACGAACGCTTAGTAAGCGACCGCTTTATGATGGAGTTTTTGCACAGTCACTCCAGCGTAGTGATGCAGCCCGATTACAACAGCCCCTACTATTCAGGCATTAATCCTTATGCGTTAGGGTTTTCGATGTTTATGGATATAAAGCGAGTTTGCGAAGCGCCGACGAAGGAAGACTACGAATACTTGCCTACTATCGCAGGTAAAGACTGGCTTGAAACCGTCCACTTCGCTATGCACAACTTTAAAGATGAAAGTTTTATCAGTCAGTTTTTGTCGCCCAAACTCATGCGTGATTTTAAATTATTTGCCTTAGAGGACGATGCCAGTAATTCCTATGTGAGTGTGAGTGCCATCCACGATGAAAATGGCTATCGCGCAATTAGAGAGAAACTGTCCGCCCAATATAATTTAAGTAATTTAGAGCCTAATATTCAGGTTTACAATGTGGACGTAAGAGGAGACCGCTCATTAACCCTTCGCTATGTTCCGCAGCATGGTATTCCGTTAGGAAACTCCAAAGGTGAAGTGATGCGACATCTTCATAGGTTGTGGAAGTTTGATGTAAGGCTAGAGCAAGAAAATAGTGCTGGCCTACCTACCCTACTGGCCGAGTGTCGAACCAGCAAGTAAGTGTACTTTGCGTCCTCTGCTATTTGCGGGGACGCAAGTTAACTGCACACAATTAAATACAACTTCCAGATTCTAGGGGGCTAGGGCACTAACGTGCAAAAGCAACCGTATGAGTATGTCAGGCATTCAAAGTTTTAATCGTTTGAGTGGGCTTGGGCTCATCAAGAAAGCCATTTTCAGAGGCATAAACGAACCCATCATCTATATTTTCCACGTGAAAGCTTGCGTAATCTCTGGCCCGCTCGGGCAGCATTTTAGCGAGTTGATATCGCTTAACGGGGTTTGTTTGATATACATAAAAGGTAGCCTTAACGCCCTGTTCGTAACACCAAACACCGTATTGGGTGAAGTTATCCATCGCATCGAAGGTGGTTAAATCCCACTTGTCTAACAACACAATATGTAGCCAGCGCTTGTTGAATCTAGATGAAACCTCTTGCTTAACATCGGCAATATAGCTATTTGATATTTCGGTAGACCATTGACCGGCTAGTTCACTAATAAGTGTCGAACCTACAATCTCTATGCTGTAGGCTGCGTGAGGAAACTTTTTACAACACACCACTTCAGAGCGTGGATTCATGCAAACACTCCTTTTTATCAGTACAAGAATACTAACGTAGACACCTGTACTAGCTTTGTACTAGCCCTGCAATAATGTTTGTTACTACAACAAGATGTCTTCTATCTTCGTACTAGTGTTACTTTACGTCTAATTCAGTATAGCTACATATTACAAGTAAGGTAGGTTTTGACAAAAGCTTTAATGAAACAAGCTTTAACCTGTGAAGGCTTTTCACATGAGCTGCTTACGCTTACAGAGAAACAAGGAAATCGCCCCTATTGCGGAGAAGACCGCAGCGGTAGCAAAGGTCTCATAAGCATTGGCGCCTTGGTTCCATTGTTGGCCTGCCATGTAATTACCAAATGCGCCACCAAATCCGAACGCCACACTAATATAGATAGCTTGGCCTCGGCTGTGGAATGCCGGTGGTAAAAACTGGTGAATAAAGTGGACCGATACCGCATGAGTTAACCCGAAGCTTAATGCATGAATCACTTGGCTGAGTAATATCACCGCCATACTATCGGCCGCGGCAGCTAACGCATACCAACGCAGTGCTGTTAATAGCAAACTGGCAAACAGCAAATTCCATACGCCAAAACGTGCAGTTAAACGGCTGGCAATAAGAAAAATAACCACTTCTACCAACACACCAAGGGCGATGAATAAACCCGTTTGCTGACCGCTGTAGCCGAGGTCGCGCATGTACAGCGCAAAAAAGCCGTAATAGGCACCGAAGCTAATTTGTAAGCATATTGAGGCAAAGATAAAAACCACAAAAGGTCGCTGTTTGGCATACTGCCAAATGCTTCCAACAGCGGTGTGTTTCTCGGCGCTCGCTTTCGGGGCTTGAATAAATAGCGTGGTCACGAACAAGAGCAATAACACGCCCACACTCACGATGACTGGTGTTTCAGTAGAAAAGCTGTCTAAAGCCTTACCCACGCCTACGGTTAAGCAAATAAAGCCAATACTTCCCCACAACCTAATAAGCCCATAGCTGGCTTTAGTTCCCACTACAGACTTCATAGTAATAACCTCTAACTGAGGTAAAACCGCAGTCCAGAACATCATCATTAAGCCAAAGGAAAGGGTAAGCCCCCAAAAACCTTCAAATAAGAATACCGAACAAAAGGTGGCTACCGTAAGAAAGCTACCTAGGCGCAACACACTTACCGCGTTGCCTTTTTTATCGGCAATGCCCGCCCACAATCCAGGCCCTAAAATACGGGCAAGGGTTATCACTGCGAAAAGCTCCCCTATTTCAGCAGAGCTAAAGCCACGACCATCAAGAAATATACCCAAGTAAGGGACTAACACGCCTAGTTGACCAAAGTACAGCCAATAGGTTAACGCGAGAACAATGAGTGATTTATGGTTAGCAAAAGGTAATTTAGCGAATGGCACTGCACAACTCCGTATGCGATAGCGCCACAAGTAGGATTACTTGTGGCCTATGAAGGGGATGAATTGGGTTGTTACTATTTTTAATGGCGCACTGTTTATTTAGCGCTCAATTAGCGTTTTCTTAGCGCTTACTCTGCTTGACCCGCTTGGCCCGCGATAGGAGCCGTAGTCGATACCACAGAAGCATTTTGTGCACGGTGACGTAAGTAATGATCCATTAATACAATGGCCATCATTGCTTCAGCAATAGGCACTGCGCGAATACCCACGCAAGGGTCGTGACGACCTTTGGTGATGATTTCGATTTCTTCACCCTGCTTGTTGATAGTTTTACCTGGCACCGAAATACTTGAGGTTGGCTTGAGTGCCATATGCACTTCAAGATCTTGTCCTGTTGAAATACCGCCTAATACCCCACCTGCATGGTTTGATCGGAAACCTTCTGGTGAAAGCGTGTCACGGTGCTCACTGCCTTTTTGGTTAATAACCTCAAAGCCATCGCCAATTTCTACGCCTTTAACCGCGTTAATACCCATCATAGCGTGTGCAATGTCGGCATCTAATCTATCGAATACTGGCTCGCCCAACCCCACTGGAACATTTTTAACTACGACTGAAACCTTAGCACCTATGCTATCGCCAGATTTTTTAAGCTCTCGCATGTATTCATCTAGCGCTTCAAGTTTGCTTTCATCAGGGCAAAAGAAAGGGTTGGTGTTCGTTACTTTATGGTCAACGTTTTCAACGCTAATAGGCCCTAATTGAGAAAGGTACCCATGTACTTCAACACCATGTACTTCTTTTAAATATTTTTTCGCAATACCACCAGCTGCAACACGAACCGCGGTTTCACGAGCAGAAGAGCGACCACCACCACGATAATCACGTGAACCATACTTTTGGTCGTAGGTGTAATCAGCATGACCAGGACGGAAACGGTCAGCGATATTTGAGTAATCTTGGCTGCGTTGATCTTTGTTTTTAATCAACAAACCAATACTGGTACCCGTGGTTTTTCCTTCAAACACGCCAGACAAAATCTGCACTTCATCATCTTCACGACGGGCAGTGGTATAACGGGATGTACCAGGCTTACGTCTGTCTAAATCGCCCTGTAAATCAGCTTCACTTAACGTGAGGCCTGGAGGGCAACCATCAACAACACCACCAATGGCGATACCGTGGCTTTCTCCAAATGTGGTAACGGTGAAGAGTTTTCCAAAGCTGTTGCCTGACATAATCTAGAATTAATCCTTGCTGTTAAAATAGTTTTGTAATGTTGTGTTGTTCACGGCAAATATCCCCTGCCCGCCATTTTCAAAGCTAAGCCAAATGACTTCAAGGCCTGGGAAACGAGTGTCCATGTGCACTTCGCTGTTACCTACTTCAATGAACAACCAGCCGTTGTCGGTTAAGTATTGTGGTGCTTTACGCAGCATAATATCCACAAGTTCTAACCCGTCATCGCCGGCCGCTAATGCAAGCTCTGGCTCATGATGATATTCATCAGGTAAGTCGGCCATGTCTTCAGCATCAACATAAGGTGGGTTTGATACAATTAAATCGTACTTCTGCCCGGTTAAATTAGTAAATAAATCAGAATGAATGGGGTAAACACGGTGACTGAGTTGATGCTCTTGAATATTAATATCGGCTACTTCAAGGGCATCTTCGCTTATATCTACCGCATCAACCTGTGAGTCTGGGTACGCATGCGCAAGCGCAATAGCAATACAACCACCACCGGTACACATATCTAAAATATGCGACGGTGCTTCTTTAACGAAGGGCTCAAAATTATTTTGAATCAGTTCCGCAAACGGAGAGCGAGGAATAAGCACGCGCTCATCAACGTAAAATGGCATGCCGCAAAACCAAGCTTCATTAGTAATGTAAGGCAGGGGCATACGAGTTTGCACCCGTTTTAAAACTAGCTCAGCAATTTTTTCCCGCTCACTTTTTGTAAGTCGTGATGACAACATGCTATCGCCAACATGCTCAGACAACGAATGCGGCAAGTGTAGCGCTTGCATGGTAAGGCTTAATGCTTCATCCCAAGCGTTATCGGTACCATGACCAAAATAGAGGGCGGCGTCGTTAAATCGACTGGTAGCCCACCGAATCATATCAAGTATGCTGTGTAAATCTTCGATGGCTTCTTCTAAGTAAAACTTGTCGGTCATAAGAGCTTGGGTACATCAGGAATATGAAAGCTGGTATCATACCCAAAGATAACGCCTGCGCCCACGTTAATTTGCATATCGGTTCATAATGAAAGCATTTAAAAAAGAACTAAAAGCCATGATAAAAGGCACTGAGAAGCCAAAAGTGATTGAAGATACCTTCTCATTTGCTGATGCTGTGCAAGGTGTAAAACCCATGGAGCAGGACAAGGTTGTACCGAATAAGAAGGTTGCTCTTGAAAAGAAAAAGCAACTGGCAGGGGTTAAGCACCTTAAAGGCAGTAAGCAGGTAGCGGCGAGTTTTAGCTTTTCAGATATGTACCAAGCCGTACTTCCGCAAGAGGGCCCCATGCGATATTGCCGAGAAGGCGTGCCGACACATGTACTAAAGCAGCTTAGACGAGGAGACTATTCTCCTGAGTTTTTGCTCGATTTGCATGGCATGACCCGAGAAATGGCAAAAACCGAAATAGCCTCATTGATTCATACAGCCCGCAAAGAGTCGGTAGACTGCGTTTCTATCATGCACGGGTTTGGGCAAGGCGTATTAAAAAACGCGCTTCCCCACTACTTAATACAGCATCCCCACGTGAATGCATTTCACCAAGCCCCGCTAGAATACGGCGGACAAGCGGCATTGCTTGTTTTGCTAGATGTGCCCACGCCAGAATATAAGCGATAGTGAAATTAGTTTTATTTACTGGATTCTTGACCTAAGCGGCAATGCTCTCATGGGTAAAGCTCCGCTTACTTATCAAGCTCTGCGCTGTTGTGCATAAACATGTATGTATAAAACACGCCCATTCCAATAATAATACTGATACCTAAAAGCGAGCCCCATACAACGGGATCTGAAATCATACTTAGCAACATGGTGTTTCTCCTCTAATCATCTACAGCTTAATAATAGAGGTTTACCCACAGTTCGATATGATCTGGATCAAGGTAAAATGAGCAGTATTTACAGAGAGTGTTTGAAGTTGATCGAGATCAATTTTTAAATAAATTAAAAATAACTCAAAATGCCATTGCAAATCATTCTCATTTACAATACATTATACATGCCTGTTCGACGTAGGTTAAAAACGGTCTTGGCTTAGCGTCGTAAGGGAAACAGACTCCCGTCTGTTTCCCTTTTTTTTCCTCGTAATTCTGTAATGAAATTTACGCTCTATCTAAAATAAAACGTACGCATAATCCCTTGTCTTTTCGGTTTTGAATCACTAAGTGCCCATTATGCGCGTCGGTAATTTCTCGGCATAGCGCCAACCCTAGTCCACTTCCATTCGCCTTAGTGGAATAAAAAGGCACCAGCGCATTTGTCATTACGCTATCCGTCATGCCTTTTCCGCTATCGAGTACTTCTATAATCACTTGAGAGGCCGTTTGCTTGATAACGAGCTCTACATCCTGTGGGTTTCCTCCCGATTCATGTGCATTTTTAAGTAGGTTAATTAATAGCTGCTCAACTTGGACTGCATCGGCTTTCACCTCGACAGCCTCAGGCATGGTTAACTTGAAATCACACTGATTGCTGAGTTGCGCCGTTATTTTATCCCAATCAATCGTTACCAAAACCGGTGGAGGCAATTTTGCAAACCTTCCATACCCTTGAACAAATTGATTTAAATGGGCAATACGCTCTTCAATGGTGTGGAACACGCGTACCAGACGGGTATTTCCATTTTGTTGACCTACAATTTGGCCGCTATGTAACAGGCTAGAAATAGGCCCTAAGGAATTATTTAGCTCGTGACTAATCACTCTTATTACTTTTTTCCAAACCGACACTTCTTGTCGATTAAGCTCCCGAGTCATTTGCTTAAGAATATACAGTCGGTGAGTTTGATTATTGAGCAAGAAGGTTCCGGTAGCCATATGCCACGTTTGAATTCCATTGGCATCCTGAGGCAAGGTAAATAGCCCTTCTCGGTTATCTAACAAAACATCTTTCAGCGTGTCTGGTTTATTTTTGAGTAACGTACCAAGGGTGTAGCCCTCTAAACTTTTGGTACCCACGCTTTTCTCGCCCAAACTGTTGGCCCCCACTCTAGTGGCACCAACACCATTTGCCTGTGAATCACTATCTTCTACTTTACTTGTTGGGTGGAAAAATTCGCACGCTTGGCGGTTACTCAGTACTACATACATCTGGTCGTTTACTAATAATAAAACGTCAGGTGAACTATGCAGCACTTTGTCTAGCATTAGCTCTCGTTGATACAACCACTGTTTTTCTCGGCGAAGGGTTTCTGCGGTATCGTTATAAAGCTGGCATAAGGTTTCAAACTCATCACCCGTTTTACAAGCCAGTGTTGATGAAAACTCCCCGTCTTTAAAATTGAGCAAGCCTATTTCCAGCGCACCCAATTGATTAGTTATTTGCGCCGTACAGACTTTCACTGCCATTGCGCACAGGCACAAAGACGCAGTAACAAGCAGGGCTTTTTGAACAACCGACAGGTCGCTTAAATACAACATAGGCGCCATGCCTATTGCCGTAGCGCAAAGCGCAGCGACCAAAAGCTTAGTTTTAATTAACCTCACGATTTATAATCAATTCCATATTTATCTAGCCTGCGGTAGAGGGCTTGCCTTGATAGTCCTAAGTACCTTGCGACTTTAGATATTGTGCCGTTAAATTCTGTAAGTGCCTCCTCTATCTCTAACTTGCTGGGTTCTTTTCCCCCTTTGGGCTCGGTATTCGCATCACTATTCGCACAGGGTAAACCGAAGTCTTCAGCATCAAGAGTACCATCTGGGTGTAAAATACTAACTCGTCGACACACATTCTCAAGCTCACGCACATTTCCTGGCCATGCATAGGCTTGTAATGTTTGTTGACCAGTTAAGCTAATGTCTCGACCAGGCAGAAAATGCTTTGCTAAGGCCAACACATCATCTCCTCGCTCATTAAGCGGCGGCACATTAATTTCGATAACATTTAAACGGTAAAACAAGTCTTCGCGGAATGCACCGTTGGCGATATCGCGGGTTAAATCAGAATTGGTAGCCGATATAATTCTTACGTCAGTTTTTTGTGTTTTCACCGAGCCCAGTTTTTCAAACTCACCGGTTTGCAATACGCGTAATAGTTTGACTTGGCCAGACAAAGGCAAGTTGCCAATCTCATCCAAGAACAAGGTGCCTTGGTTAGCAGCTTCAAACCGGCCAATTCGCGTTTTATTAGCGCTGGTAAACGCCCCGACTTCTGCGCCAAATAGCTCGGCTTCAATAAGCTCTTGAGGAAGGGCTCCCGCGTTTACCTTCACAAATGCGGACTGATTAAGTGGTGATTGAGACTGAATGAGTTCAGCAATCTTTTCCTTTCCACTACCGTTAGGCCCAGTAATAAGCACCGGCACATCAGATTTAGCCACCTGCACCGACATATCTACCACCCGCTGCATGGCTGCACTTTCGTACACTAATCCAATACTTACTGCTGCCTGGCGAGTATTGTCAAAATTTGTCACCTGCTGCTTCAACACTTTATTTTGGCTAGCGGCCTGCCCTAGCGCTACAAGATTTTTAATAGTGGTAATAAGCTTGCTGTCATCCCAAGGCTTTGGAATGTAGTCTGCCGCGCCCGCTTTCACTAACTCTACTGCTTGTTCTAATTCCGTCCACGCGGTAATGAGAATAATGGGTAATAGCGGGTTTAGCTCACGAAGTGCGAAGAAGAGCTCGCGCCCTTCCTCGCCAGAGGTCGTATCTGCACTAAAATTCATATCTTGCAGCACTAGCCCGATAGCTTGGTAATTGACTATCTGCAGCGCCGCTTTTGGTGTGGTGGCTGTCACCACATCGTAACCATGAATTTCTAGCAATAATGACAACGCCTCTAATACGGCGGCGTTATCATCAACAATTAACACTTTTGTCATGTCTGCACTTCTTAAATACGACTTATATGCTTCGAGTAGCAATACTGGGTGAAATATTAGCAGCTCGCATTGCAGGAAAAATAACGGCCACTATGCTCATTACAAAAATAAACACGGCAGTACCTAGGATGAATTCTGGCTCTAATGATGAAATGGAGTAAGATTTCATCATTACATCACCTAAAACCACTGCTGCTATTCCCCCTATCAGTAAGCCCGCTATGCATACCATGGTATTTTCGACTAAAAAATACCTTACGATAGCAGACTTTCTTGCGCCTAACGCCCGCCGGGTTCCAATTTGTTTTGTGCGTTTACTAATATTGAATTGGGTGAGGCCGAATATGCCAAGTGCAGTCACCAGTAAAAGAATAACAACCAGTACAATTAACATACGCATCATGAGCACATCAGTGGAGTCGTAGTTTTCTTTGGTTTTATCTAACCCATCGACATTAATGATGACCCGTTTATCGTAAACGTCCAACATATTCTGTTCAATGTTCGCCATGATATTAGCTCGTTCAGTTTTATCCGTTCGAACGAGAATATGTTGATAATTTTGCACATCCATAAACGGTACAATAGCTGTGGTTTTATCACGCATGCCATTGGGCCACGGGCTTTTCATTGTTCCCACAATGCCGATAATTTCAAGGGGTCTATTTTTAAGATAAACCGTTTCACCCAGCGCACCACCATCGGGAAATAGTGCATCAGCAAGGGCTTGAGAGACAATAACTGTATTGGGGCCGTTACCGGTAAAGTCATTACCAACAATTATCTCTTCTGGCCTAAAGTTACGCCCCTCAAGTAGTTTTATACCAAAAGTATTTAAGCCATGCTCATCCATATAATAGTATGGCACGCTGATGGATTTAGATTTCTCTGGAGATGGCTTCAAACGCACTGATGATGAAGAGCCACCGCCTGACAAGGGTATGGCTTGAGTTAAACTGGCGTCAATTACGCCAGGAAGGCTTCTAATCATTGTTTCATCGAGTTCGGCTTGTTGACTGAGAGAGCGGTCTTTACCAAACGTCATGACCGACAAGCTAAAGATTTCCTTTTCTGGGAACCCCGTATCTTCGCGAAGATACGAAACATGATCGTTAATCATAAATGCAGCGTTGCTAACAATCGCCATGGTGAGTGCAATTTGAAGTAGTAAAAGCACAGCACCAATTTTGGAGCGGCGTATTGCGTTGAAAATAGGTTTAATGTCTAACATAGCCTGCTCCCTATTGGCTTTTTAAGTAGATAGCGGGTTGTGTTCTGCACACTAACCATGCTGGATACAACCCAGCCAAGAAACTGGCCACTAGGGCAATAATTGGCGCAGCTAGCAACATTGAGACATCCATAGTTGCTAAGGCATCATAATAGCTGTTGGTCACGCGAATTCCCCATAACCCAATTTGCGCAATCACAATACCTAACAAGCCTCCGGCTAACCCAATCACTGATACTTCGACAATATGCTGGGCAAATATATGACGCTTGCTGGCACCTAGTGCCCTTCGGACACCCACCTCTGGCGCCCGCTTTAAAAACTTCGCCAGCAGTAACCCTAAAATGTTGGACACACACACTAATAGGAACATAAAACTCAACCCCACCAGAATACGGTTATCTTCAGATACCACGTTGTTGTACTCCAGCCATTCCGTCACGTTTCTAAGTTTGTATTCCAACGTTTGTCGGTTGAAACGTCCTTTTTCTCTTTGATCTTCCATATAGGACATAAGGAAGTTGGTGAACTGTTGCTTCTCGTCTTCCGAGTTCAATTGAACCCAAAATTGAACCCATACGTGCTCTGAATGCATTAAATCTTGATAGTTCTTAAGCGCTTCATGCTTCCAGCCGTTTAAGTTTCCCCAAGTGGTAATTTCTTCTAACGCACCAATGCCGAAAGGAATATAGAGCTGTTCAGAGGAATTAAACGCTCCGTTGTTCACGTCGTAATACTTCACGTGGTGCTTCCAATTCGCTGTGACACCCACAATTCGGTAACTATTATTATCAAGGTATATATGTTGGCCAACCGAGTTTTCACCTGCAAACAAACGGTTGTTAATTTTTTCTGATATCACTGCTACGTATTCGTGGGTGTCTTGTGAATTTAAAGACCAAGGTGCGCCATAAATAAAAGGTCGGTCGAAGATAGTGAAGAACTCTCTATTCACCAATCGGGCGGGCTCCATAGTAGGTTTCACATCAGGCGAATTAAGGTGCACAGAGAAGCCGCTTCTAAAGCTCGGCGATTTAGGTACTGGAATATCTGCGTTGTACAGATTCACGGCATCCTGATAAGTCAGTTGATAAGGTAGGTTGTCAGATGAATGCCACTCACTGCCATCGTCCATAATATTCAGCTGCGGATAAAAAATAGCGCCACTTTTGTGGGGAATGGGGTCCATCGACATCATGTGATAAACCGACAGACTTGTCATAGTCAACCCAATGCCAATGGCTATGGCGAACACCATCAAAAAGCTAATGACGGGCGTGCGTTTAATGCTTCGCCAACTTAAATCGATATAATGGAGGAACATATTATACTCCTGATGCAACAACGGCTTCTTCGGCGCGGGTGGCCGTTACTGTCGGTTTACCTTGATACAAGGTAAAGTCGGCTAACTGCCCATCTACGACTTGAATATTCCTAGGCGCTCGGCGGGCCAATTCAGCATCATGAGTTACCATTACAATTGTTGCGCCATTTTTGTTTATTTCTTCTAGTAGCTCCATGACTTGGCGTGCCATAAGGCTGTCCAGATTTCCCGTAGGTTCATCGGCAAGTAAGAAACGAGGCTTGCCCGCAAGAGCTCGTGCTATTGCCACACGCTGCTGCTGCCCGCCAGATAACTGTTGGGGTAAGTGTTTCGCTCTGCTGGCTAGTCCAACTTGCTCTAAACATTGTTCAATTCTAATTTTACGTTCTTTCGCGGCAATGCCTCGATAACGCAGGGGCACTTCAACATTTTCATATAAATTCAAATCAGGTATTAAATTAAACCCCTGAAATATATACCCAATTTTCTGATTTCTTAAGTCAGCAGTTTCATTGTCAGATAGCCCGCCGATATCGACACCATCTAAGGTATATTGGCCTGAGGTAAACGGCTCAAGCAAACCAGCTATGTTTAAAAACGTTGTTTTCCCAGAGCCAGAAGGCCCTGTAACGGCGATGAACTCGCCTTCATTAACGGTTAAGGAAAAATCCCTTAGTGCATGGGTTTGTACGCTGTTCGTTTGGTATATTTTGCTTACGTTATTCATGGTTAACATTGCTATTTATCCTTTTTATTAGCGCAGAAGTACTGTAGCCGCTTGATTAAACTGTTCGTAATTTGAAACTATTATGCGATCGCCCTCTTGCAAGCCGCTGAGGATTTCCACTTCTCGAATACTGGTTGCACCAACCTGAATGTCGATTCGCTCTGCAAGGTCGCCGGTAACTAAATAAGCTGTGGTGCCGCCGGCTTGAAGAAAGCTCCCACGGTCTACCTTAAGTACATCAGTTTTGTTCTCTAACAATATTCGTGCTGACACCTGTTGGTTCTGACGAATTGACTGCACGCTATTTTCAGGAAAGCGCACCCTTGCAGTAACCTGTCTATCGACTACTTCTGGGGATATTGAAACCAATGTGCCAATCACTTTTTGGACACCCACTTTTAACTCAACACTCATCCCTAACCCCAGCTCATTTGCGTAGCTCTCAGCAACGTTGAGCTCGGCTTCGTAAGCCGTTAAATCTACTAATTTCATTAATGGCTCATTTTTCGCCACAAGTGCATTCGGCTGAATTAGCACGTTCCCCACCACACCAGACACGCTAGCGCTAATAGTTAAATCGGCAAGTTGGCGAGTTAGGTCATCAACAACTAAAGCTTGCCTAGCGACCTTCTCTTTCGTGGTCTTAAGCTCAAAAGCTAACGTATCTGTTGCTAATTCAATTTCGCTAATGGCGTGCTTATAAGTCACTTCTGCCTTGGCTAGATTATCTAGAGCCTCTTCTAAATCTATCTGGCTAATGAGGTGGTCTTTAATAGACAGCTTTGCTCTTTTTTCTTCTCGCTGAGCAGCGACCAATTCAACGTCGGCAATATCAGCTTGTTTATTTAATAAAAGTGCCTGTCTACGTACGTCGAGCTCTTGCCTAGCAAGCTCACTTTGCAAACTTGCTAGCGCAGATTGCTCTTGCTTCATAGTATTCTGCAACTCAGGAGAATCGACTATTGCTACAATATCCCCATATTCTACCGAATCACCGGGCTTAACTTTTAATACGACATAGCCTTGCTCAGGGCTATATAGCTGTGGAGCGTTTGAAGCGATTATTCTGCCTGTGGTAACGATATCCCTAATTAGCTCGCCTTTCGTTACTACACTGAATTTTAGCGAATCACGGCTGCTAGATATGCCAGCGTTGGAGCTAGAAAAAAGCAAAATATATCCGAAGACACCCATTATCACGAGTACCGCTAAGACACCCACCCATTTTTTTGGCGATGGCTGCGTTATAACAACGGTATCCTGGCTACTGGTATCCTGAATCATAAGGCATCCTCATGGCTTACTGACTCAAAATTAGCGAGCAATACCACAATAATAAAGATAATAATGGGCAGACTGATAAAGTGAAAAAGCAACATGTTAATTTAATTTTTGTTGGGGCATAAACTAGTAGTACGAATAACGTGCCAAAAATTAACTACATGATTAAAAATGACTTTTTAAAATATTGAGTAGTTGATGTGTCCGAACGGACACCTTTTATTGTCCGATTTGTTTAGCCGGACGGGTTGAGTCAATTAGAGGGATGGATATCAGGAAAAACCACTGAGTGTTACTTAAAAGCTGATATCAACTTGCCTCAATACCATTGATGCAAAATAAGAGACAAAGATTGGGATAGAGTATTCAGGTTTAGCAGGCTAATTGTTGCCTACCTCCCGTTTTTCGTTTTACCAGCGCCAAGCTTATCTTGCTGGAGAAATTACTCTCTATAGTGCTTACAACTTCAGACCAATCTGTTTGTGTTAAACCTGTACGCGATAATATAGGCTCGCAGTTTTGCGGGATTGCACCTTTGATGTTACTTCTTAGTTGTCTACCTGTTTGATCCACCAGGTGCAAATAATCCTCTAATCGAAAAGGTAAGCCTCTTAATTTACTATTTTGTGAATCACCAATAAATGGAAGTAGCTCTGGGGGTTGTTTATTCACTTTCGCCTTTGATATACGACGATTCACACTGGTATACATTGCCTTTTCAGGTGTCTTCGCATTGCCAACTCTAATAGGATTTAAGTCAACATAGGCCATACAAGCCAATAACGCTGATTCATCTAACAGAGCTTGAGACTTAAATCGTCCTTCCCAAAAACGACCTGTGCATTCGTCTTCCTTGTTTGCTTTTCTAGCAATAAACTCATTAAGAAGCCGCATGAACCAACTGATATCGTACAAACGCTTTCTATAAATTTCCACGCAAGAAAATACCGTTTTTATTTGTGCCTCAGAAAGATTAGGCCTCTGATCTCTATTCATAAATTGACGAGTAAGCAAAGTTCCATGGTGAAGCGTATGCCACCGGCTTAGTACTTCTTCAGGGCTCATTGCAAGCGCAAGATTCTTATCAATGCGTAATACCGTATGGGTGTGATTGCTCATTACTGCATAAGCGCAAACATCGATTGCAAAAACACTTGCGAGCTTAAGCAATCGGTTCTCTACCCATTGCCTTCTGTGCTCGTAGCTTTTTCCACTAAATTTGTCTTTACCACATAGGAATGCTCTACGAACACAACGAGAAACGCAATGATAGTAAGGAGTCTCATCTAAACATATTAGTGACTTACGAGGACGCGGCATGCTGAAATTTTGGTGTGGGTATTTGATGTTTATAGTGGATTAATCTGCCATAGGAGAAAACTGAACCTTCGGTTAGTTTTCTCCTCTGTTTCGAATCAATTGACTAAGGTTTGCGTTTTCTCAAACAAACCTTGGACATCCATGATATGTCCAAAGTTCTGAAAACTGTGGGTGTCTAAAATTTTAAAATTTGAGGCTGTCCACATTTTAAATAGGTGGGTGTCTACAAATCTAGCTAAAAAGCTTCATGAACCAGCCTTTGCTTAGCTCTTCTTCACAGGTTTTAAGCTGAGTTGCGTAGCGTAATGAACGGGCTTTCACTCTGGACGCTACTTTTTTTAGCCATGGCTTTTTATCGTAACTTCTACGTTTATAACCACCCCAGCCTTCGTGGTAATTCAAGTATTGGGCGTAAGCATCCCACTTTGAAATGCCATTTACTTTTTGCGATTTATAAATAAACCAACCCATAAAGTCGATGGCATCTTCGAAATCATCGCGGTCAGCGCCGCTGTTATCGGTTTCGCGCATGTAGTCGGCCCATGTGGGTGTCTTAGCTTGCGAGTAGCCGTAGGCAGAACTAACTCTGCCCCAAGGGACTAAGCCGAAAAATACGTAGTCACGGGGAGGCAAGGCATCGTGCCTAAAGGAGCTTTCTTGATACATCATGGCCATAGGCACATGTATCGGTACGCCCCATTTATCACGTGCATCGGCTGCTGCATCGTACCAATCATCTTTTTCAAAAAAGATTTCGCACAAGTTACTGCTGTCTTTTGGCGGTGTTGTAGCGCACCCAGCGATAAACAGCGGAAAAAGTACGACCAAACTTGATAAAAAAATGCACAACGGTTTGAACTTTTGATGCATAGCTTGTCTTAACTTATGTTCTAGTAAAATGTGTGTTTCCCTGGAACCTTTTAACGCCTGATCTTTATCGGGCGTTTTTTTTTGCTCGCGATTCGTTGAATTTGCTAGCGGTTCGTTGAATTTGCTAGCGGTTCGTTAAAATAATCACGTATGAAGCTGTCGAAGTCCTTAGTATCACCAGCTTCAACATCGGCTAGTGCCGCTAATGACGTTTCAGCAGCTTCTGCAAACATACCTGCATCAGTTTGCTTATAATCAAATTCTTTCATCTGCGCTTGATAACGTGCAGCCAACTCTAGGCCATAAACGCCATTATCTTTGTCATGCTTAAGTAGTTCATCAAGAAGAATGCCTGAAGGGGTTAGCGTAGGGTCTGCCACTTTCTTCAACTCTTCGGCAACCGCATCACTATAACGAGTAGTATCGTTTGCTAAATCGAGTATTTCTGCCACTTGCTGAAACTCTTCAAACAATGAATTAGTCCACTCAGCCATGGAGGTTTCCACACCATTGCAAGTCAAAGTTAAGCCTGGTTTTCTGCCTTCTAATACCACTCGATTCATGTTGTCTTTTGCTTCATTTAACTGAGCTTCGTCTAGTTCAGCGCTTGGCTTCAACAAACACGTCAGTAGGAACACATCAAGAAAATCGAATTGGGTTTGGCTAATACCAATAGGCGAAAGTGGGTTTACGTCTAACGCACGCACTTCAATGTAGCTGATGCCGCGCTTAACCAGCGCGTCGGTAGGCTTTTCCATAGACTGCGTAGGTTGCTTTGGACGAATTGGCGAGTACAGTTCGTTTTCTATTTGCAAAATATTACGACTAAGTTGCTGGTAGTTACCCCCTTCACCTGCAGCAAAGCTACTAAAGCGATTTGATGGCGTATCCATAGCACCACGAAGCAAACGAACATAGTTATCTAACTGGTTGTAACAAATTTTAAGTGATGACTGCTCAGCACTGGTGTACCCCAAATCACTCATTCTTAGTGACGTGGCATACGGCATGTAATACGTGCCCTTTCCTACCTTTTCAAATGGCAATGCATGTTCTTTTCCTTTCAAAAATGAACTACACAATGCAGGTGAAGCACCATATAGGTAAGGAATTATCCAGCAGTAACGACGGTAGTTTCTAATTAACGAAAAGTAGTCAGCTGACGTCTGATCTTGGTTATGTTCGGTACCATTAAGGTCAGCCCAAAGCTTCCAGAAATCATCAGAAAATGAAAAGTTAAAATGTACGCCTGCTATCGCCTGCATCATGCTGCCATAGCGGTTTTTTAACCCAATTCGATATACTCGCTTCATTTTGCCGATATTAGATTCGCCAAAATAAGCAATAGGAATATGCGCTTCATCTTCTATAAAGCACGGCATGCTGAGCGGCCAAATTTGCTCATCGCCAATGTTATCAATGGTGTACTTATGAACATCTTGTAACTGCGTAATAGTTTTAGCGGCGCTATTTTCAGGCGGTGTAATAAACTCTAACAACGACTCAGAGAAGTCAGTGGTTATGGTGTCATGAGTTAACGCTGATCCTAACGCTTTAGGATGAGGCTCTTGCGACAAAGCACCGTTTGGCTTAATGCGTAACGCTTCACGCTCAACACCACGCTTTATTTGCGTAAGTGCCAATAAAAATTCAGGTGATTTAAGCGCAGCCAAACGCTCGTTGAAACACGTTGAGTTTACAGTCAATGTTCATATCCATGGATGAGTTGTTCCCCTCAAAATGGGGAACAACGTATTAAATTCAAGTCAATATTGCCAATGACTTGCTATCAGATACTCAGTTTATCTTCTCTCGACTATTGGTATCTACCGATAATTCGATAATCGGCATATTTAACGACTCCAATTGCTCTAGAATCGCATTTTTATCGCCAACAACGATAATTTGCAACGCATCTGTCGATAAATATTGCTTAGCCAGTGCGTTGATTTCATCTTTGCTAATGCTATTAATTATTTCAATTTGTTCGTTGCGATAGCCTTTTTCAAGGCCGTAACTTTGCAACTGACGAAGAAAGCGCGCTTTGCTATTGGGGGTTTCAAACTCTAACGCATCGCTTAACGTAAATGCATTTCGCATGAATTGAATTTCTTCATCGGTAACGCCTTTATCGACATACTGGTTTATTTCACTGAATATTTCATCTATTCCTTCAGCTGTATTCGCAGTGGTAAGATCGGTACCAACTTCAAACCAACCCAATGTCTTGCCACCCATGAAAGCGCTGTTCGCTCCATAAGTAATGCCTTTATCTTCACGTAAGTTAAGGTTAATTCGGCTATTAAAACCACCGCCTAATGGAAAGTTCACTAGGCGAGATTTGAAGTAATCGCCTGTAGCATCGAAAGGTAGGCTACGTTTAACAATATAAACAACAGATTGAACCGCACTGGGGCTATCTATCAAAAACACCTGATTTTCGTCATAGGTAGGGAATGCATCATAATCTTCAAAGGTATATGACTCACCCTCCCATTTAGACATGAAATCTAGTGCCTTTATTACTGCATCAGAAGTCATATTACCTACCACTACTGCGCTTGCTTTACTAGGCGAATAGTATTGCTTATAAAACTGCTTCACATCGTCAAGCGTGATGGACTGAACCGTTTCAATGGTGCCTTCATCAGGAAGACTTACGCGGTTATCTGCACCAAACAATACTAAATCTCTGGCACGACGTGCCAAACTAGATGGTGTTTTCGCTTGCTGCTGTAAGCCTTGTAATACTCGTTCTTTCATTCGAACAAAATCACTTTGCGCAAAAGCAGGATTGAAAAATTTCTCTTCCAACAATGCCAAGGTTGGTATCACGTTTTTAGTTAACGTAGATACGTATACCTGAGAGTAACGACCTGCTGAGCTAAAACGAATAGAACTGCCTAATTTTGCCAGCTCGTTAGCCAGCTCTTCGTTCGTATAGTTTTGCGTAGATTCATTCATCATTAACGCGGTTAGGTAAGCGGTACCCGCCTTACCTTCAGCATCAAGTAACATACCACCATCCATACTGATGGTTAACGCTACCGTTGGCGTTTCGCTCATGGTCACGCCTAATACATTTACGCCGTTTCCAAGTTCACGCTCCCAGTAATCTGGCACCGTTACCACGGGGGCATCGCCGGCCTTAGGCTGCACGGTTCTATCGAAACTAGATGGTGCAGAGGTATATTCGTGATTATCGGGCTCAGTTTCAGGCAATGTTCGAACTGGGCGCTCAAACGTAGGCTCGGCAGCCTGCAATTGCGTTTGACCTTTTGGCACAATGCTTAACACTACGCTGTTGGCATCTTTGATATATTTTTTATATACGCGCATTACGTCTTCAGCGGTCACTGAATTATAACGAGCGATATCTTCAGACACTAAATCTGGCGTTTGATAAAAAGTTTCATTGGCCGCAAGCGCAGTCACTTTGCCAGCTACGCTTTGTAAGCCGAATACAGTAGATGCTTCAATACTGCCTTTGGTGCGCGCTAAATCATCAGGCTTAACACCGCGGGTTTCAAATTCAGTTAATGTAGCTTCTATTACCTTGTGAAGTTCATCCAGCGACTGCACTTTGGCTGGATTAGCCAGCGCAATCAGCTGAAATTCACAGGCCAGCTCTCTACATGGATGTGACACTACGGCTTGGACAGCCATGCCCTCTTTCACTAAATTTTTATAAAACAAAGACGTTTTACCGCCGCCCAGAATATCAGAGAGCACATCTAACGGTGCTTCGTCAGGGTGACGTGCATATACAGTAGGGAAAGTGATTTGTAGTAAGGGTAAGTGAACCTTATCTTCTAACGTCATATAACGGGTTTCAGATAGAGTCACTGGCTGTGGCTCGGGATCTTTTACTTCGGGTCCTTTAGGAATTTCACCGAAATACTGGGCTATTAAGGCTTTAGTTTTCACCGCATCGATATCGCCACCTATCGTTAACACTGCATTGTTAGGCCCATACCAGCGTTTAAAAAAGGCTTTTAGGTCGTTTACATTGACGCGATCTAAGTCTTCAACATAACCAATTGTCATCCATGAATAGGGATGCCCTTCTGGATACATGGCTTCGCCATTAAGTTCGTGTCTAAGTCCGTAGGGCTGGTTATCTACTCGCTGAGCACGCTCATTCTTAACCGTTTCACGTTGGTTTTCGAACTTAGTTTGGTTTACCGCCTCAAGCAAATACCCCATGCGGTCTGCCTCAAGCCATAATACTTTTTCAAGTTGGTTGGCAGGCACTGTCTCGTAATAGTTTGTTCTGTCGGTATTGGTGGAACCGTTTAAACTACCACCCGCTTCAGTGATCACTTTAAAATGTTGCTCATCTGCCACATGCTTCGAACCTTGAAACATCATATGCTCGAAAAAGTGTGCAAAACCTGACTTACCCACTTCTTCTCGGGCTGAACCCACATGGTAAGTAACGTCAACATGTACAAGAGGATCGGAATGGTCTTCGTGTAGAATAACCGTTAGTCCGTTACTCAACGTGTACTTTTCATAAGGGATGGTAACTGCGGAGCTATCGGCGGGGGTTTCTACGTTTGCCCGTTGGCATCCGTTTAATACACTAATAGCGAAAACTGCAACAATAAGGCGTAACGCCAAACTTCCTGACATGCTTTATCCTTCTAGGTGGCCACACTTGCGCTGTACATATTATGTATACACGCACTAGCTTTTATAATACTACTACCGTTGAGACAATGGCCTGGGGCATACGTTTCATCGAAGACTACCAGACTTTTTAACGCTTTACTTGCTCTGACTTGCTATCATGGTATTAATTTATAAAATTCTGAAATACACTGGCAGTGAACACAGAATAGAAACGTAGTGAAAGGAACTTATATGGATCAGTCCGCAACAGTCTTAGATTTTGAATTTGGCATGTCTCAACTAAGCGGTAATAAAACACTGTTGTTAACTTTACTGAATAAGTTTTCAGACGAATATCGCACAGCAAACGACGATTTACAGCGATTAGTGAAAGAAGGTAATTTTGTCGACGCTTACTCGTTAATTCATACCTTGAAAGGGGTAGCGGGTAATTTAGGGTTATTTGCTTTGCATCATGCAAGTAAGCCGGTGGAAGCCAGCGTTAGAAATGACAAGTGTCTTCCTGATGACTACCCAAGCTTTTCTGCACTTATTGATGAAACCATTGCCGCTGTTGAAGCATTATCAGCAGCCCCTGAGCCTACAGCAGCGCCTATAGCTAATAGTGCCGTTGCCACTCAAGCTCGCGAGCAATTTATTGCTGCATTGAAAGCCAGTGAATTCATTTCACAATCTACTCTTGATGAGTGGTTGAGCGTGATGTCTCTTCCTGCTGAAACAAAGCAAAGTATTGAAGATGCGGTAGACGAACTAGACTACGACGAAGCCATTGAATTGCTCGAAAAAGCCTAAGTGAACGATATACCTATTTTAGTTGACGATAACGATGTACTTATCGTCAACAAGCCTTCTGGCATCGCCATGCATGACAGTGCTAATACTCCATATACTGCGGATACTGAAAATGCTAATGGCACTGGTACTGGTACTGGTACTGGTACTGGTACTGGTACTGGTAGAAATATAAGAACCGGTGAGGGCGCTGATTCTACCAATGCCAGTAATATAGACAGTAACAAAGACAGAAACATAGACACCCACACACTAGGTATTGTCAGCCTGCTTAGGAAGCAAACCGGTTATAGCCAGCTTCACCTTTGTCATCGCTTAGATACCGGCACCTCTGGCTGTTTATGCATAGCCAAAAATGCTCAGACAGCAGCACTTATTGGCGATGCCTTTGCCACCCGTCAAGTTAGTAAATACTACCTAGCCATTAGTGCCGACAAACCGAAAAAGAAACAAGGTACTATTGTGGGTGATATGAAAAACCGCCGTGGCGGCCAATTCATGTTACTAAAAAGCAAAGAGAACCCTGCAGTCACCCAGTTTTTTAGTCAATCAGCCAAACCTGGCTATCGCGGTTTTATCGTAAAACCGCTTACGGGCAAAACTCATCAAATTCGGGTAGCCCTTAAAAGTGTGGGTGCAGCTATCCTTGGTGATACGCTTTATAGTGGCGCACCATCTGATAGACTGCATTTACACGCCGGCTGGTTAAGCATTCCCCTACCCTCTCGCACTATTTCAGTGAAAGCGCCCATATTAGAAGGTGATTTATTCACTGACAGTGAAGTGGCGACTTGGTTAGCTGAATTGCCTGAACCAGATACTTTCAACTGGCCTGAAATTGCCCCTTCTTTACTACAGTTAGTTAGCAAGGCTTAGTGAACAATGGTAGGTAAAAGTCGAAAGGGGGAAGAAGACGCAATTAAAAAAATTCACGTAGCGGGCAGCGGCGCTATTGGCTCTTTACTCGCAGGGGCTGCAGAAAAGCAAGCCATGCCTTACGCGCTTTATCCTAGAATTCCAGTTTCTCGAGTCGATAAATCTGGTTTTCAGAAACCTAGCCTCAAGCAACAAAATGGTGAGCAACCTCAAACTGAGACACCCACACACTATTCACAAAATGACAATGAGACTCCCACTTCTTATTCTCTAGAATGGATAGACGGTTCCGAATACCCCGTTACGCAAATAAGCAGTACCAAACCTTACCTTTCTGATAACGACATTTTGGTATTGCCTTTAAAGGTACACCATTTAAAAGCCGCGCTTATTCAATGGCTGCCATTTTTAGGCAATAACACGCCAGTTGTGCTTTTACACAATGGTATGGGTGGGCATGAAATAGCGAAATCGGTATTACCGCCAAGCCAACCATTGCTGCTTGCTACCACCAGCCATGGGGCGATGAAGCGTACTGCAAATCAAATTATTTACACCGGTGTAGGGGCCACTCAGATTGGTATAGCCCCTCATTTGCTTTCGCAAAAAAACTCAACCATGCCTGAGTGGGCGAAAAGTGTGTGTCACTCTTTGCATGCACTACTTCCACCAGTGAATTACCAGACTGACATCATGAAAGCATTGTGGACTAAACTTGCTATTAATGTGGTGATAAACCCATTAACCGCACTGAATAATATAACCAATAGCCATATGGCCGGTGAGCAGTTTGCTAACGAACGCAAAACGCTTTGTGAAGAATTTGCTCAAGTGGCAAACGCCTGTGGGCAGTGTTTTGATGCGATTGAAATTGAACAACAGGTAATTAAAGTCGCAAGTCTTACTGGCAATAACTACTCCAGCATGCATCAAGATGTGAAAAACCAGCGACAAACCGAGATTGAAGCCATTAACGGCTACATTGTTAACATGGCACAAAAAAAGGGTATTGAAGTTCCCCTCAATACCCTTCTTACAAAACAAATCACTGCGCGTTTAACATAAGCGCTGTGAGTTGTTTTTTATATACGCTGCTTTTTATAACGTACTCATAAAGTCACTTATACGTTACGTCATCAGCACAGCTTACTCTTCTTCGGCGCCTTTCGACACTTCAGGTTTCATGTGCGGGAATAAAATCACGTCTTTAATTGTCGGGCTATCAGTAAATAGCATGGCCAAACGGTCAATACCAATACCTTCACCAGCCGTAGGCGGCAAACCATACTCTAACGCACGAATGTAATCTTCGTCGTAGTGCATCGCTTCATCGTCACCGGCATCTTTCTCTTCTACTTGCTTAGAGAAACGCTTAGCTTGATCTTCAGAGTCATTTAACTCGCTGAAGCCGTTTGCTAGCTCACGGCCGCCAACGAAGAATTCAAACCTGTCGGTAATGAACGGGTTGTCATCGTTACGACGTGCTAGTGGCGATACTTCCCACGGGTATTCGGTAATAAACGTAGGCTGTTCAAGCTTCTCTTCTGCTGTAGCTTCGAAGATTTCACATAGGTATTTACCAGCACCCCAGATACCGTCAACTTCAGGCTCTTTAATATGCAGCTGTTTCGCCATGGCTTTAAGTGCATCAAGGTTAGCTTCTGGGTCGCGAATAGCGGCTTCATTGGCTTCTGGCCAGTATTTCAAAATGGCGTTGCCCATGCTTAAGCGCTCAAACGGCTTACCAAAGTCGTACTGTACTTCTGAAACTACGTTCCCGTCGGTATCTTTGGTAGTGTTAGTAATAACACTAGAACCCAAAATATCTTCGGCAAGGGTACGCAACATGTCTTCTGTTAAGTTCATCAGGTCGTTGAAATCAGCATAGGCCTGATAAAATTCCAACATGGTGAACTCTGGGTTATGACGCGTAGAAAGCCCTTCGTTACGGAAGTTACGGTTAATTTCGAACACACGCTCGAAACCACCTACCACCAAGCGCTTCAAGTAAAGCTCTGGGGCAATACGCAAGTACATATCAATGTCTAACGCATTATGATGAGTAACAAACGGCTTCGCAGTAGCACCACCTGGAATAACCTGCAGCATAGGCGTTTCTACTTCAAGGAAGTCGCGCTGAGTTAGGTAGTTACGAATACCATTTACAATCTTACTTCTGATCATAAAGGTTTTACGCGTTTGTTCGCTAGTAATAAGGTCAACGTAACGCTGACGATATTTAGTTTCTTGGTCGCTTAGGCCATGGAATTTTTCTGGTAGAGGGCGCAATGCTTTGGTTAGCAATGCATACTCTTCCATGTTCACATATAAATCGCCTTTGCCCGACTTATGCAATACACCAGCAACACCAATAATGTCACCAATATCTAGCGCGCCATATTGGGCTTTAAGCGCTTTTTGAGTGTCTTTATCTGCGTAAGCTTGAATGCGACCTGTCATGTCTTGAAGCAACATGAAAGGACCACGTTTAGCCATAATACGGCCAGCAATGCTTACTTTGTTACCTTGCTCTTGCAAGGTTTCTTTTTCTAATTCACCGAACTTGCCTTGAAGTTCGTCAGCATAGTTTTCACGACGGAAGCTGTTTGGGAAGCCATTTGCACGGCACTGCTCACGAATTGCGCTTAGTTTTGCTCGGCGCTCAGCAATTAATTTATTTTCGTCGGTTTGTTGGTCAGTCATAACCTATTCACTTTCGTTGTTCGGATTACAGCCCTGATTTAAGGCTGGCTTCGATAAATTTATCCAGGCCACCATCTAGCACGGCCTGAGTGTTGCGTGTTTCCACGCCAGTACGCAAATCTTTAATGCGAGAGTCGTCTAGTACGTATGAACGAATTTGACTTCCCCAGCCGATATCTGACTTGCTGTCTTCCATCGCTTGTTTCTCGGCGTTTTGCTTTTGAAGCTCGTACTCGTAAAGTTTAGCTTTCAGCTGCTTCATCGCCTGATCTTTATTCTTGTGTTGCGAGCGGTCGTTCTGACACTGCACTACAATACCTGTAGGTTCGTGGGTAATACGCACCGCTGAATCTGTTCTGTTTACGTGCTGACCACCCGCGCCCGAAGCACGGTAAGTATCAATACGTAAATCAGAAGGATCGATATCAATATCGATATCGTCATCCACTTCAGGGTAAACAAACGCTGATGAGAACGACGTATGACGGCGATTGCCTGAGTCAAATGGCGACTTACGCACTAAGCGATGCACGCCCGTTTCGGTACGTAACCAACCAAAAGCGTACTCACCTGCAATACGCAAGGTAGCACTTTTAATACCCGCTACGTCTCCATCAGACACTTCAATAAGTTCGGTTTTGAAGCCGTGAGCCTCACCCCAACGAAGGTACATGCGAAGGAGCATATTCGCCCAGTCTTGCGCTTCTGTACCGCCAGAGCCAGATTGAATATCAATATAACAATCGTTGGCATCGTTAGGCTGTGAGAACATACGGCGAAACTCAAGCTTTTCAAGTTGCTCAAGTAGGCCTTCTAATTCTTTGTTGGCCTCATCGAAGGTTTCTTCATCTTCTGCTTCAACGGCGAGTTCAAGCAAACCTTCAACGTCTTCGGTGCCCTGCTCAAGGTTGTGAATTGTCTCTACAACCAGCTCTAAAGCCACCTTTTCTTTGCCTAACGCTTGTGCGCGTTCTGGCTCGTTCCATACCTCAGAGCTTTCAAGCTCTCGGTTAACTTCTTCTAAGCGCTCTGACTTTGCATCAAAGTCAAAGGTACCCCCTAAGCGCGTCGGTGCGCTCGCGGATATCTTTTATCGCATTGGTAACGGGGTTTACTTCAAACATAGTCCGCTTATCAACTGTAAAATAAGACCGCGGATAGTACCGAATCTGCACGAAATTTGATAGAGGCTTTGCGAAATAAAACAGCCGCTAAGCAGTTTTATTCAACTGTTTAGCAAGGGGGTCGTTAACCCGATAATACGTGTCATAACGAGTAAACAAATCACAGTGCTCAACAAGACGATTTACGTGTTAAAGACTCTATTAAAGCCTGTGCGAAAGTAGGGACGAAAGACTGAGGTAAAACTTAGAGTAAAAATTTTGAGGACGCGCGAACCTAGCCGGTGTATTCATCGTCTTTACTATTCACTACACCTGTTATAGTGAAAATAAATGAAACGGGACAAGCATGTAAACTCAAGTGCATACAAGAAAGTCCATAAGCGCATCGGGTTTTGTACGTTAGCAAGGGATGTATTTCGCGACCTATTGAACATTTTAATAGGACTTATTGAATTAATTCTACGGTATTTATGAGCAAACCTACGGCGTTAACAATAGACATGATTAACCTGCTTGTGCTGCAAGCAAAACATGGTAATGGCGATGCGTTCAATATGCTCTACACCCACTTTTTCATGCCTATGAAGCGCTTTGCGTTTGTGCGGGTCAACGACAATATGTTAGCCGAAGATCTTGTTCAGAACGTATGGTTAAAAATTAGTAAGAGAATTAAGACACTTAACGATATCACCCTGTTTAGAAGCTGGTTATTCAAAGCACTAAAGTGGGAAGTTTCTGACTGGGTGAAAAGCAGTAAAAATAAAATATTAACTAATAACGCTCATGAAGATGCTAGTGACTCTCAAGTAGCAGACCAAGCTTTAGACATGGAGCAGCTTATGCCAATCCTAGCAGCCTTGCCTGCATCTGAAGCTGACGTAGTAGAGCTTCATTACTTAAATGGACTTTCAGTAAACGAAACTGCACTTGCGCTGGATGTTCCAGTGGGCACAGTGAAGTCACGGTTATCGCGCGCAAGAGAAACGCTTCGCACTTCTATATACGGGGAATTTAACAATGAACTTTGAACAAAAGCTAAAGCAAGATCTTAACAAGCAATCCGAAGAACTCGACTCGCTGATGAGTGAAAATAACAGTTTAGGCGGTTACCTTAAACTAGGTTTCAGTAACGACATGGGCTGGATGATGAAAGCAGCTTACGGCTTAGGTGTACTATTTTCTATTGCTCTTTTTTACACTGGCTATCAGTTTTTTACGGTTCACCAGAATGAGCAAGTATTTTGGGGCGTGTGCTTAATACTGAGCTTTCAGGCACAAATCGCCACCAAACTATGGATTTACATGCAAACCAACAGAATGTATATCTCAAAAGAATTGCGCTTGCTTACTGCGCGCAATTCATGAGTTAGCAGCCAGCAATGAACATGCTCGCTACGCTTTTAAGATGACGTAAACCATCTTTTTAAAAGCTAACTATCTTTTCGAACAATCAGTTCAGATGCTGTCTGGCTTTCTCGCTTTTTGAAAACCTACCCAGCCAGCCATTGCACTTACACTGGTTAAGAAGATGCCCCAGGCCCAATCCACCACTGTGATAAACAGCGTAAAACCTTCAACAATACTGTAGTTAGTTAGGTTATAAGCGCCATAACTGGCGAGCCCAAGCAGCGCTCCATCAATACCTGCGTAATAAAGTGGTTTGTCTCTGTTTGCCACAACGGCTAATACAAAGACGACAAACCCATACATTAAATAGAACACTACCCAAGGCCAAGTAATATAGTTTTCTCGCAATAAGCTCGCCATTTCGGTGGTATACCAGTCACGGGCTATCCAACCTAGCCATAGTGCATCTAGCACACCAAAGCACAATAAAATGGCCAGTATCGAAAGAAGGATACTGGAAGAAAACATAATGATTTTTTGAAGCATGAACTCGCGTTCCATCCATAAACATGCGCAGGTTTTCAGTTTGTCATGTCTATGAATAAAATAGCAATATGTAAAATTTTTATCCTGACGAAACTAGTTCAACCTCACTGCTAGGTAAGTGACTTGCCCTTGGGATGATTGAGGCAGAAAATATAAACCACCGTACAAAAAGTACTGAGTGTCATGTATTTTTACTGGTTGCGCACCTTCAGGAAGTGCATCGTAGTGCTTGCCTGCTTCATACTCACCGCTGTCTGCTCGCGACCATTCAACGGGAGCTTTCACTACGATATACTCCCCCTCTAACCGTTTGTAATACACCCCTTCTACAACATAATAGGTTTGCCCATCGACAAAAATGGTATCGGGATTCTTAGGTAAGGTATGAATGATAAGTCCTGGAGGTGGAAGCACTACAGTAAAATCCCCCCCCATTTGACGATAATACACGCCGTTTCTATATCGATAGTCTATGCCATGGTGACGAATGAAGGCAGCGTCTTTAGGTAAATGCCTTACTCTATGGCCTGGCTCATATCGCGGAGATGCTAGCACTGCAACAGCAACCCCCGCCGCAATGCCCGCACCTATGCTTAATGCCGCATTTCCACCGTGAAAGCCGCCACGAGCACCACCATGTAGCGGCACTGCACATGCGCTTAGCAAGGTGATTGAGCAAACAATGGGTATTAAGCGTAATTTCATAAGTAGTTTCATAAATATTACTCCCAACAAATAAAGAGTACGGCGACAATGCCGTGTACTTAGTTATATGGGGGTATAGACCAATACAAGAACCGATCTTCTTGTGCCTTTACTCAACATTTACCAGGCTTACAATTTTTACTCACTAGTTCCCGACATGGCGATATCAACTGCACTTTTACCCATGGTTTGTTCACCCACATATTTGGGGTCGAATGCGGTTCTAGAGAATATCTTTCTAACTAATGGCTCGAAGTGTGACAATGGTTTTGTAGGATAGTCAGGATCGAATGATGATTGATCCCACTTTTCACAAAAATCCACACAGGCTTGATACCAAGGATGGCCTTTTAAGTACTCGCGCTCATTCGGGTCACCCCCTAAAAAGTGAGCGTAATACACGTTTTGAAATAACCCATGCTGATTAATTATCCAAGTCACTTCAGGTCGCACATAGGGGCGTAAAATCGAGGCCGCGTATTGCGAGTGATTGTGCGGCGCTAAGTCATCTCCGAGATCATGAATAAGTGCCGCTACTATCATTTCCTCATCGGCGCCATCGGCTTCAGCGCGGGTTGCTGATTGCAATGAGTGTCCAAGTCGTGAAACCTGATAGCCTGATAAGGTGTTTTCTAAATTTTTCAGTGCTTCCAATATTCTATCGGGCAAGCCTTTCGCGTATTCATCTTCGTGTTTGGTAAGAAACAAATACTCTTCTTTTGTTCCGTCTTTCATCTGGCGAAATTGAACAGTTTCCATCACTTAACCTCTCATTCCTGCTGTTTCTGGTTCAACGTTGGTACTCGCTATTTCTAGCTCACCGTTCATATTTACTGCTTCTAGTGCATCGTTAGTGTGAATAGAACTCTGCCTTCTTTTAAGCGCATTGTAACGGCCTTTCGGTGCATCAATATCAATGTAAGCGCCTTGCAGGTGACGACGCCCTTCACTAGGGTCAAACCCTGTACGCCCATGCAACACCCGCGTGTTGTGAAACATCTGCAATTGACCGGGCTCTAACCTAAAGCGCCATTCATATTCAGGCGAACACAACAATTGCCCCAAACGTTTACGGGCACGATGAAATATAACCATTTCGTCATTCTGTAATAGCGGCAAATAGTCGAGTCGCGGGCTATAGGCAATCCCCGTAATTCTGCCGCTAGGGTCAGATTCAATCATGGTACGCCTTTCTATCAAATCAACATCCTTGTCATAATAGCGGTAACGAACAGGTATCTTACAAAGCAATGCGAATCCGTCGGGATCTTCTTTTTTCAACTGCTCTAGCACCGACAGACTATCTACCAATGTAGACAAGCCTTCTGTCGTTTGGTTTTCTAAACAATGCAGAAGTTGAATACCCGGCATGGGGTTTCGGTAAGGGTTATCGGTATGTGGCCCTAAAGGTACTGAACGATAAGCGAGATCGTTCGAATTTGGACGGGTGAAAACCTCGAAGTATTTACCAAAATTAGTTTCTCTCACATGGCCAAATAGGCTCGCTACTTCTAATACCGCGTCTGATTCAGTAGGCACGTTATCCACAATTAGCACCCCGTAGGTTAAGAATATTTCTATTCCTTTGATTAACCCCGCTTCCGATTTCAACGTGGCTAAATCAATATGAAATAATGATTTGTCTACATCGCTTTTCCACGGAATATCGTTTGGCGCGCCATCCCAAACATCGAAGTCGGCAGCGAACTCATTCAAGTCGTACTCACCTGAATACCCGTCACTGAACGTCAGGTTTGCTAGTGTATTGTGCTTTTTTTCGACCTTAATCAACGATACATCTTCATCTAACTGATGCGGGTCGAAAAAGCGCTGTTTAGTGGTTTTATCAAGGTTTTTTGAATCTTGGCAACGCTCACGAAGCCATAACGCGGGTAAAGGATAGTGTTGTCCATTTACAGTCGCTGACACGGAAGCATTCGCTTCGTTGATAATATAGTCTATTTGTTGCACGAGAATCTCCCTTAAAAATCAATAGGAGAAGTATCAAGTAATCGTTGTTTATATTACAGTAGCAAAGCCTTATAGCTAACATGCAAATTAGTAATGATGAAAGAATCTGAATTACCTACACTTAACGGCTTATTGTGTTTTGAAGCTACAGTACGACATGGCTCTATGACATTAGCGGCCGAAGAGCTTGGTATTACACAACCTTTGGTGTCCCAAAGAATTCGCGCTTTGGAAGATGTGGTGGGTGGCATTCTAATCAATCGAGGTAAAAAGCCTGTGGCACCGACGGTTGAAGGGCTCAAGTATTACAACGCGTTAAGGGGGTCTACATCGTCAATATTGCGTGCTACCAATAATACACGAGAAGACTTCCGTGAAACAAAAACTAAAATTTCCATTAGCGCCTATTTTGGTTTTGCTTTTCACTGGCTAATGCCTAGGCTACAACGATTACAACAAGCTTTCCCAGATTACCTTTTTGAAATACAACCTACCAACAGCTTAACCGACCTAACCAGCGCACATGCAGATATATTATTTCACTTTTCTTTAAAAACCGGTAAATATCAGTTTGAAAAAATGTTAATTCCCGAAGTGGTTTTTCCTGTTTGTTCACCTGAATTTGCAACTAAATATAATTTGAAAAGTGGTCAGTTACTTAGTGATTTAAGAAACCTCCCGCTACTGCACAAAGATGTAGATGATTCCCGCTGGCTAAATTGGCAACGGTGGGCACAAGCGCTAAGCGTTAAGCCCTCTACAAGCCCTATTTCTTTTCGGTATAACAACTACCCCCTTATAGTAGAAGCAGCTATTGGCGGACACGGGCTCTGCTTAGGATGGGAAGGCTTAATAAACCCTTTTATTGAAGAAGGTAAACTTATTGAATTAGGGCCGCGGTTAAAGTCTGCCACTAGGGGATACCAGATTTGTTCAGATCAATATGCAAACTTCGCGATAGGAAACGTGATTAAGTGGTTTATTAGAGAAGTAGAGCAAGATTAGCTTATAAAAAGTAAAGGCGAGGATTACTCGCCTCCTCGCCTGAGCACTAGCACTAACTTATAAAACCTGAGCGGTCATTTTCATTGTGAGTTCAGCGGTTTGTTTACCTAAATTTTTAAGTTGTTTGATGGTTTTCTCATCGGTAACTGCCCCACTGTCGTCCATTAAGCTATTTACTTTTGCCACAGCTAGTTGTGCAGGTAACACCGTTACACCAATGTTTGCCAACAGCATGCGTAAAACCACTAGCACTCTCATTCCACCCAAACCGCCGGCAGATGCAGCCATAATACCTGCCGTTTTACCTTTAAAAGCCTGCATAGGTTTATCACCTTCTTCCATGCGAGTAGCCCAATCTATGGCGTTTTTAAGTAATGCAGGATAACTTGAATTGTACTCTGGAGACGCAATTAAAAAGCCATCATGTTCAGTTAACAACTGCTTGAAGGCTCTCGCATTGTCTGGCACACCAGATTCGCGCTCTTCATCTTCGTTAAAAATCGGCATAGGGAAATCTACAAGATTTATAACCGTGACTTCAGCACCGAACTCCCGTGCCCCCTCAACAGCAACATCCAGTATTGCTTGGTTGAAAGAACCGTTTCGTGTACTACCTGAAAAAGCGAGCAACTTGGTCATAATGTAAATTCCTATAAGGTTACCAATAATGAATAAGGCCTATTAGCTAATTACATTACTACAAATCTACGATTAAAAATGCCCAGATAAAGCCAAATACCTACGCTTTTGTCGAGAAAAAGTGATTTAACCAAGCGCCAATTGACACAATTCCAATCTTTGTAAAGATTAATTAAAGTAACTACTTAAGTATAATTAACCCTTTTATAGTTACTTAACTATACTTAAGTTATGAGAGGTTTAGGTACGGCTTAAAAATTTCGCGTAAATTACAGAGCCTCTGAAATTAGCAGTATTAACTGCATATGGAAATCGCTCCTCAACACATAGACTGCCTACTATTAAAACTGCAAATGCGACGAAAATGACTTTGAGGCATTTTCTTTCATTAAATGGATTTATTACTCGCGTATGAAACACTTTTTCAAATCATTGCAGTCTAGAATTATTATCCTTATTGTTATTGTTGCCTTACCAGGTTTAGTAGGTATTTTTTATGATGCCTACGTTGAAAGAGAGCATGCGATTAATGGGGCATTCAATCAAGCTGTAAATACCGCTCAAGCTACTACTAAATTTCAAGCCACACTTATTGATAAAACACATATTTTTCTACAGAATTTGTCAAATTTTGAGGCTGTTAAAAACCCTAACTCCCCCGAATGCAGTGCGTTTTTAGCCGATGTCCTCAAAATGAATAGCAACTATATTAATTTAGGTGTTCCAAGAGCGGATGGCGAATTACTCTGTAATGCCCACCCCATTCCAACACCCGTTAATGTTTATGACCGCCCTTACATTCAAGAGGCTATATCTACTCAAGGTTTCGCTATTGGTGAATTTCAGATTGATCGTGCCACTAATATTACCAGCATAAACTTTGCGTACCCTGTCATGAATTCTGACACAGATACTATTGTTGGATTAGCGGTTGCTGTCATTTCGTTAGAATGGTGGAGTGAAAGGCTGTCAGAATCACACCTTCCAGATAATACGGTTGCTTATATTACTGACAACGACAATAGAATAATTGCTACTTACCCAACGAATAACAAGATTTTGGGCACAGCGTTAAATACCATCAATAGCAGAATTGACGTTGAGAATACTCAATTGGATATCAACGCTTTTATCAGCAACGATCCTCATCAGCGTGTGTTTGTGAATCGCCCTCTCTTTAATGATGGCCAACAAATTAGCATCACCGTGGGCATTCCTCTGAAGCACGCCCTTGAAGCAATAGACGATAGGTTAGCGCAAACCACCTTAATTTTAACGACAATCGTACTTTTATTAGTAGGTGTGGCGGTTTGGGGCGTACGAAGAAATGTATTGAAGCCAATACGTACGTTGCTTCAATCTACCAAAGCCCTTTCAGAGGGAAAAGACATAGGTAATGTGCCAGTGCATGGCAGTGCCGAACTGGTAAAGTTACAACAGCGCTTTACGTCGATGGCTAAAACACGATTAGATGCGGAAAGGCAACTTATTGATAGCCAAGCCTCTTTGCAAGAAAGTAAAAACATCTTGGCCAGTCATATAGAGAATACACCACTAGGTTGTATTACATGGGATACCCACTTAGTTTGCACTGCTTGGAATAAATCTGCAGAACTGATTTTTGGTTATACCGAAACTGAAGCTGTCGGTAAACATGCCTATGACCTTATCGTGCCTCCAGAACTACACGCGGAAATAGATGAAGCATTTGAGCTACTACTGAAAAATAGTGGCCCCAAGAGAAGGGTTAATCACAACGTTACTAAGATGAAGAACATCATTGTTTGTGAATGGTACAGTACACCTGTGATTAACCTTAAAGGGGAAGTTGTAGGCCTAACCTCTTTAGTTCAAGACATTACTCGAAATAAACAATTAGAAGAAAAACTAAAGCTTTCGGCTAGCGTATTTTTTCACGCAAGAGAAGGTATCTTTATTACTGACAGTAACGCCAATATTATTGATGTAAATGAAACCTTCGTTGAAATTACAGGATACAAACGAGAAGACGTACTAGGTAAAAAGCCCAATATGTTCAAATCGGGAAAGCAGTCACAGGAATTTTATCGAGACTTATGGTCATCAGTCATCAATAACGGTTTTTGGGCAGGGGAGATTTGGAACAAGCGAAAAAATCATGAAATTTATGCCCAGCTACTTACCGTTAGTGCGGTAAATGATGATGAAGGCAACATAAAAAACTATATTGCCATTTTTAGTGATATTTCTGAGGCCAAAGAGCAACAACATAAATTAGAGCACATGGCACACTACGATGTGCTAACTAACTTACCCAATCGCTCATTACTTGCGGAACGATTAGACAAAGCTTTAGCACACTGTAAAGCCGAACAACGCTATGCCGCAGTTGCGCTACTCGATTTGGATGGGTTCAAGGAAATTAATGACAACTTTGGTCATGGTGTGGGTGATGAACTTTTAGTTATTCTCGCTAACCGACTAAAGGGAACATTGCGCAATACCGATACTATTTCTCGCTTCGGTGGTGATGAGTTTGTCGCGGTTTTAGCAGATTTAAAACAAACCCAAGACTTTGCTGCTATCATAAAAAATATGCTTAGAGTGGCATCTGAACCTGTGCAAATTGGTGAACAGCAACTTAAAGTTTCTGCAAGTATTGGAGTGACAATATACCCTGCCGATAATACCGATGCCGATCAGCTTATACGCCATGCGGATCAAGCCATGTACGTGGCTAAGCAAAAAGGCAAAAATTGTTATCACTTGTTCGATATAGAGTCTGAAGATGCTATTAAGGCCCGCCATGAAATATTACAAAGCATAGCAACCGCGCTGAACAACAGAGAGTTTATACTTTACTACCAACCTAAGGTGAACATGCGCACGGGCGAAGTAATCGGCGCCGAAGCACTTATTCGTTGGCATCACCCGGTAAAAGGTATTCTGTCTCCAGCTGAATTTTTACCTTTTATTGAAAATCATCAACTCGGCATCGATATTGGTGAATGGGTTATCGAAGAGGCATTGCAACAGTTCAGTCAATGGAAGCACTCAGGTATTATTTTACCCATTAGTGTGAATATTTCTGCCTTACAAATACAGCAACGAAACTTCCCAATTCGTTTAGAACGACTTCTTGCTAAGGTCCCCAATGTTCCACCTGAAGCCTTGCAATTAGAAGTGCTTGAAACCAGTAAGCTAGGTGATGTTAAGAAAGTATCGAAGATTATGAATGCCTGTATGAAATTAGGCGTTACCTTTGCCATAGATGATTTTGGTACGGGCTATTCCTCTCTTACTTACTTACGACGCTTGCCTGCTGCACTGATTAAAATAGACCAAACCTTTGTTCGAGACATGTTAATCGACCCTGAAGATAAAGCTATTGTAGCTGGCGTAATAGCCCTTACTACCTCGTTTAATCGATGTGTGATTGCAGAGGGTGTAGAAACTATTGCTCATGGTACGTCGCTGCTGAACCTTGGTTGTGAACTGGCGCAGGGTTATGGAATTGCCCGCCCCATGCCGGCCTCTGACATGCCAGATTGGATCACTCAATGGACAACAAAAAATGAATGGAAAGCACCTTTACCAGAACTTCTCGACAGTGAAATATAAAAAAGGCTGACATAAAGTCAGCCTTCCCAGTTTACCAATCGCTTTTCATTCGTAGCTGATTCCAAGTAGCTGATTCCAAGTAGCTGAGTCCAAGAGGCTGAGCCCAAGAAGCTTGGAGCTAGTAGTATAGAGTCAAAAACTTAGGGCAACCTGAATTACATTTTTTCTAGCGTTTCAATACCAAGCAAGTTCAAGCCTTGGCTTAACGTGCTAGCGACTAAAGCCGACAGAGCCAAACGGCTGTCTCGCACTTTCAACTCAATACCGTCTTTAAGCATTGGGCAAGCTTCGTAGAAGCTCATAAAGGCGCTGGCTAGTTCATACAAGTAGGTACACAATACGTGAGGCGTTGCATCACGTGATACCAAACCTACCACCTCTTCAAATTGCAGTAACAATACCGACAATGCGTGTTCTTGTTTTTCAACAATATTGATATCTACTGGCATGGTCTCAATGGCAACACCCGCCTTTCTGAATAAGCTTTTAACCCGCGTGTAAGCGTATTGCAAATACGGGGCAGTATTGCCTTCGAAGCTCAACATGGTGTCCCAGTTAAACATATAGTCAGTGGTACGGTTTTTACTTAAATCAGCATATTTTACTGCGCCAATACCTACTTTTCGGGCAACTTCCGCTAATTCTTCTTCAGATAAATCGTTGTCACGCTCGGCAATCAATTTACCTGCACGCTCTACCGCTTCATCTAATAGCTCAACCAATTTAACCGTACCGCCGGTACGGGTTTTAAATGGCTTTCCGTCACTGCCTAGCATCATACCGAATGGGCAATGCTCGTAGCTTTGAGTGGTTTCCATAAAGCCCGCTTTACGGCCAACAATTTCGGTTTGCTTGAAATGTAGCGCTTGGCGAGCGTCGGTAAGAATCAGGGTTCTATCGGCGTTTAACGTGCCGCTGCGATAGCGCATAGCCGCTAAATCTGTGGTGGCATATAAATAACCGCCACCAGATTTTTGCACAATATAAACCGCTGGGTTGCCTTCTTTATCGGCCAATTCAGGAATGAAAACCACTTGAGCGCCTTGGTCTTCTACCGCAATACCCTTTGCTTTTAAATCGCTAATTACGTTAGCTAAATCGTGGTTATAGGCCGACTCACCCATAATATCGTCCCGAGTTAAGCTTACGTTTAGTTTTTTATAAACGTCTTCAGAGTGTGCAATAGACACATCAATGAACTTTTCCCATAAACTTAGGCATTTTTCATCACCGCCTTGAAGCTTAACGACGTATTCACGTGCACGATCGGCAAAGCCTTCTTCCTCGTCGAAACGCACTTTTGCTTCACGGTAAAAGTCTTCTAAATCAGACAATGCCGTTTCAGCGACTTCTTGTTCAAGTTTGTCAGACAAATGCGCTAGCAACATACCAAACTGCGTACCCCAATCACCCATGTGATTTTGGCGAATGACCTTGTTACCCAAAAACTCCAGCACTTTCACCACAGCGTCACCAATAATGGTGGTACGCAGGTGTCCTACGTGCATTTCTTTCGCTAGGTTTGGTGAAGAGTAATCTACCACTACAGTTTGTGCTGGCGATTTTGCTACGCCAATGCGTGGGTCGTGTAGCGCTAACTCACACTGATTTGCCAGCCACTCATCGTTCAAATGAACATTGATAAAGCCTGGGCCAGCCACTTCTAATTTACTGGCTACATCGTCAAGTTTTACGATCTCAACAATCTTTTCTGCAATATCGCGAGGCTTTTGTCTGAGCTGTTTCGCCAACGCCATTGCGCCATTGAATTGATATTCACCAAATTCAGGACGAGCACTGCGCGATACAGGAATAGGTGCGTTTTCAACACCCATTGTTTCTAAAGCTTCACTAAATCGATTAATTAATAATGCATGTATATTCATAGTTGTTCTTTATCTTAATTTTCGCGCGTGTTTTTAAATTCGATGTCTGGGTAACGTTCTTGCGACAACTGTAAGTTCACCCTAGTAGGGGCAATATACGTAAGGTTATCGCCACCATCTAGTGCAAGGTTTTGCTCACCCTTGCGGCGGAACTCATCCAGCTTTTTCTCGTCTTTACAGTACACCCATCGGGCAGTATTTACGTTGATGTGCTCGTACAATGCATCAACATTGTATTCTGCCTTCAAACGGGCGACGACCACGTCAAACTGAAGTACACCTACCGCTCCCACAATAAGGTCGTTATTGGCAAGCGGCCTAAATACCTGAACCGCACCTTCTTCTGAAAGCTGGATAAGGCCTTTTAACAATTGCTTCTGTTTTAGCGGATCGCGTAATCGAATACGCTTAAATAATTCTGGTGCGAAGTTAGGGATACCACTGAAGCGATAATTATCGCCGGAGGTAAAAGTATCACCAATTCGAATGGTACCGTGGTTATGCAAGCCAATAATATCTCCCGCATACGCCTCTTCCAGCAAGGCTCTATCACCGGCTAAAAAGGTTAATGCATCAGAAATACGAACGTCTTTGCCAAGTCGTGAGTGACGCATTTTCATGCCCTTCTCGTACTTGCCCGATACAATACGGCAAAACGCGATGCGGTCACGGTGCTTAGGATCCATGTTCGCCTGAATTTTGAATACAAAACCACTGAACTTGGTATCTGTAGCCTCAACAGGGCTTTCATCAGTCTCTCGGCCTTGTGGCGCAGGCGCCCATTCAACCATGCCATCAAGCATATGGTCGACACCAAAGTTACCCAATGCAGTACCGAAAAATACTGGGGTAAGCTGGCCGTCTAAAAAGAGCTCTTTATCAAAGTCGTTTGATGCACCGCGCACAAGTTCTAGCTCATCACGCAAGGTTTCAGCTAGGTCGCTACCAATGGCATCTTCAAGTTCAGGGTTATCTAGCCCTTTTAAAATACGAACGTCTTGAATGGTGTGCCCATGGCCACTTTGGTACAAAATGGTTTCGTCACGATAAAGGTGATAAACCCCTTTAAAGCTTTTACCGCAGCCGATTGGCCAGGTAATTGGCGCACAAAGAATATCGAGCTCGCTCTCAACTTCATCCATCACTTCTAGTGGATCGCGAATATCGCGGTCGAGCTTGTTCATAAAGGTTAGGATAGGTGTGTCACGTAAGCGGGTAACTTCCATCAATTTACGCGTTCTGTCCTCTACCCCTTTCGCCGCATCGATAACCATTAAGCAAGAATCTACTGCGGTAAGCGTACGGTAGGTATCTTCCGAGAAATCTTCGTGTCCAGGCGTATCAAGTAAGTTAACCAGATGGTCGTTGTAAGGAAATTGCATTACAGAGGTAGTTACAGATATACCACGCTCTTTTTCCATCTCCATCCAATCTGACTTCGCATGTTGGCCAGACTTTTTACCTTTTACTGTACCTGCAGTTTGCAGTGCGTTTCCGAACAACAGTACTTTTTCAGTAATGGTGGTTTTACCCGCATCTGGATGCGAGATAATAGCGAACGTTCTTCGCTTATTGATTTCGTTAAGAAAATCGGCATTTGCCATGAAAAATCGGTCCCGTTTCGTACCCGTAATGGTACTTCAGTCTTGAGTATTACTCGCTTTGCTTAGTGGCGTTCTTACTGTCGTACTTACCTGTGCAACGTGCTTTTGCTACCAGCTTTTGTACACAACATTACGAAGGGACGCCAAGCATTATGCCTTCCCTATTGAAGCCTTAACTGGCACCCAAAAAGTGGAAAGCATTGAGGGAGTATAAAAATGCTGCTTATTATACATTTGTGGCAGCTAAAAACACGCTCTGCTGACGTTTTTCTGATAACTCACAGCTAAATACTGCTTGAAGGGTAACTTCGTCATTTCATTGCTGAAGATAGAGTTAATACAAGAGATGATAGTTATAGTACTGATAGGCCTTACCCTGTAAACCGCTTTGTCAGCTTTTTAAGTGCGCGCTTTGGAAGTGCGTTAAGCGTAAGCGCCGCAAGCATAACCGTTGCGCCAACAATAACCATAGGCAATAAGGATTCACCTAGTAATATTACCGAGCTTACGTAACCTATGATAGGCGTAAGGGTGCTAATAAGTACTATGCGCTCAGGGGGAAGCTTAGGCCCAGCAGACACCATAAGACCAAAACCTAAGCCAGTAGCAATTGGCCCAATGTAAGATAGTGACAACCAACCTCGCCATCCGTATTCAGCAAAATTAGGTACTCCATCTAGGCCAAATGCAATCGCTAACATCACCACACCTGCTATAGTGAATTGCCAGAATACCGCATCGATAACACTGCCATGCCATTGATGAAATGAAACACGCCTTATCGATACTGCCCACAACCCCGAAGCTAATAGCATGCCAAACAAAGGTAACCAAGCACCAGGCTGACCAGATGCAAACAAGATCATTGCCACACCTAGTGTGGATATGCTGGTAAGTAATAAACGTTTTGCAGTAGGCCGCTGTCGATACCATAAGGTATCAATTACTAGCATCCACAATGGCGTGGTATAGATTAAAATGCTGGCAGTTCCGGCAGGAATATATTGTAAGCAAACCGTAATTAACCCCATTGAGCCAATGAACTGCACAACGGCTACCGTAAAGATAACTGCGCGGTCGGGGCGTGAAAACGTAGGAAAGCGTTTTTTGGTGATAAATACAAATAAAGCAATTACAGGCAAGGCAAATAATAGCCTAAGCGCTACCATCCAATACGCACTCACGGTATCTAAACCTAGCTTCATAGCGGGCCAACTTAAGCCTAAACATAACACTGAAGCAAACAGCATTTTAATGCCCTTGGCTTGAACGGACGGAGCTGGCGACGCAGAAGACATAGTAGATACCTGTAAAATGAAAAAGCATGGGCAATTTCATAAAAAATAAGCACAGCAAGTGAAATCTTACTGAGGCGCGCAATATACGGGAATTACATTGAACAGAAAATAAGCCTTAACGACATAATTAGGTGCCTTATCGCGCATGAAGGCAAAAGCATTTAAAGCTATGGCTACGGTAAAAGTATAGCTACCGATAAAAGCTTACGCTGCCCCTGTTGAATGGGCGTGACACTATGACTGTATAAATCGGGTCTGAAGAAATACACACGATTAAAAAGGTTAAAAATAACCTTGTCGGCACAAAACACCCCACCTACTTCCGGCCGCTTTAATACCACATTAAATTTATAGTATTTTCCTTCGCTAACAGGGTCGTTATGCCTCATTACTCGATGCCCTTCAGGATAGGTCACCAAATTAATTGCAAACCGTTTAAATCGCATGATCTCGCGATTAATAACCTTCGCCATTCATCCTCTTTAGTTAATTTCTAACAGATTAAATATTGAGAGTATTATCTCAAAAAACAGCGGCAGACAGATAGCAAGAACGTAGATCAAGAAAGTATAACTTGTGCGATTGGATGTTTAGGCTAAAGCGAAGCCTTCATTATTTTAGCGTGTTCTTTGCCATTAGCGGTTTGATAATAGTTTTTTCTTACTTCAATATGCTCAAAGCCAGTATTTTCGTAAAGGCTTATTGCCCCCACATTGCTTGCCCGAACTTCTAACCACATTGATGTCATTTTGTTGTGATGAGCGTGTTGTTTTACGTACTCCACTAACGCCCGCCCTATCCCTTCTTGGCGGCAACGCTTGTCTACCGCAATATCCATTAAGGTAGCTTCATCAACCACTTCAAGAACTAATGCGTACCCAACTACTTGGACATCTTTTATGGCAAGCACGCCAAAATAAGGAGAATTGGTGCAATCAATAAACGTGCTATACGACCAAGGCTTGTACTGAGACGCTTCGTGAATACGGTACGCTTGTATTAATGCGCCCTCAATATGAGTGTTTGAAACTAACTGGATATTCAAAATAGACGACCAATTTAAGGTAATAAAGGCGTTTAAGACAAACTTGGATTGTTAGTGTGCGCACATAGCATTTTCCAAAGCTGCTTTTGTATTGAAGCCGTGAGTAAATGAGGTGCAGTAGGTAAAACAATTTCACTGTTTGTTACGACTAATGCTTCACCAATTCTAACTTGGCTGCTGGTTAACGTTAGAGTTAAATGTGCTAACGCAACGTCTAAATCCTGCAGCCACTGCTTACCTTGTAGGCGCTGCACTTGTGTTAATGCCACTAACGCTGGAGCTTGCTCTTGGGGTTCTGTTACTTGTTGTGCTGGAGCTTGAGCGCTAGCGGAAGGATTTTGCTCCATGCTAACTGAAGGCGCTGAAGATGAATCGGGCTTGTTCTGACCAGCGGGCTTGTTTTGGCTAAAGGCTTGGCTAGCAGGCTTTGACGAATCTGATGAAACTTGCGCCCGAAGTTGTGCTAACCGGCTTTGCTTTTCTTCGTTAGAAGGCATAGATGCCGAAGGGGCGTTAGTATTAATGTTGTAAGTATTACCACTAGCTACACGGCCCGCTCCTGTTGGGCTGGTCGCACTATCCGTCGCCATCGTTTCAGATGCTTCATCTTGCAGCGATGATTGGTTCACCCAAACGGGGATCCCCATTTCTTGCAACACGGCACGCTGAAAAGTAGAAAGCAACATAAAACATCCAAGCTGATTTAATGACTTATTATTGTATAGCAAGGTGAATAAAAATGGCAGATGTAGAATAGCCTACACGCTAAATTTAGCGTTAGATAATTGAATATAAAAAAGAGAAATTGATGATATAAAAGAGAATTAATGAATTCATAAAACAAGAAGGGAAAGTGGCAGGGGTGGAGGGACTCGAACCCCCAACCATCGGTTTTGGAGACCGCTGTTCTACCAATTCGAACTACACCCCTAGCGCGCTGTGCATTATACGGATGACATTTAAAAGGTAAAGCATTTTTCTACTACCTTATGCACTTCCGCTTATTAAACAAACAAAGCGCTGTGAAAACACACAAAACCTGGGTTTAAGCTTTGGTTTTACTTGTTAGCATCAAGCGCAGCCTGCCATAAATCGTTCGTTACGCAGACTATTTCCATATGATGCTTAACTTGCATTAATACTTCCTCAACATCCTTACCTACCTCTTCAGCGTAGGCCAAGGCTAGTGCTTGTGTCTGCGCTTCACTAAAACCGTTAATTTTTGCGCACCCTGCTATGTCGAAATAGCGATTACCCATGGCTGAGTATTCCCAGTCAACAATAAAAGGCGTTGAGTCTCTTACTACATGATGGGCGAGTAGGTCGTTGTGACACAGCACATAGTCTTCTGTATTGCCCTCACTTTTCACTAAACTTGCTCGTAGTTGAATGGCGTTGTCGAAAAGTGCATCGCCTTCTTTCAATCCAGCGGAGTGCATATAGTGCAACCAACGAGAAAATAGATTGAGTGGTCTGGCGGTAATAGGTATTCCATGAACACGGGCGAGTACCGATGCTAACGCTTCAGGGGAACGAATATTTGGATGAGGATCGGTATCATCCTCCCACTCTTCCACCCATACTAACTCATCGTCGCTTAGCCAAACTGGTTTGGGCGCAATGCCTCGCTCAGCAAGTTGCTCTTGTAATACAAACTGGTGGAACCGGTCTATACCACTGAATTCATCTTCACCAACCCACTTAACAGCAAAGCCTCTGCCCTCATCTTTAAGATGATATACCTGGTTAACTAGGCCTGCTGGGTGACGCTCCACCGTGGCTGAATCAGATAAATTAAGTGCTTCTTTCAAGAGCGGGATGATAGTTTCCGGATTCATCTTGCTTGTTCCATTGCGCTTGCCATTGTAGATACCCAAAAATTGAGAAGCCTACATATCCAAGGAATAAGCATGCTGATAATGCCATCCCAACTTGGAAGTATAAAAAGGCTGATGCCAAATTAATAAAAAACCAATATATCCAGTTTTGCAGTACTTTATGTGCCACCATAAAGGTGGTCACGATACTTAGTAAATGAATACTCGCATCAAGTAGCAAATGTTCACTATTAAATTGAGACGTGACTAACTGTGACAACCCCCACGCACAGCACAGAAGCACCGGCACTATGGTAAGGTGTATCCATAACGGCCATGAACGTACCGGTTTATCTGTACCTTCACCACCACCTTTAGACCATTGATAGTAACCATAGCCTGCCATTATCATATAGAAAAAATTCAGCATCGACTGAAATGGAAGCGTGACTTGCCAAAAAAGCCACGTATAAACAGCGGTGCTGGCGAAGGCGCAAAGCCAACACCAGCTGTTCTGCTTAGCCGCAAGAAATACATAGGCAATGGCAAGTACAACTGCTATCCATTCAAGCATTGACGTAGCCGCTATCTGCGATAAAAAGTCGTTCAAAAATGCTCTCATGCTTCAGGTTTTCTGGTTTGCTTGTTCGCCTGCATCACATCGTAATTCAGAAACTTCGCCACAAAAATGGCCTGCCCAACTTCTTCATGTGTACGTTGCATTTCTTTGCCCAAAATAGACAAAACATGGCCGTAATCACCCGATACTTGCGTGCTAGTAGATGTAGTTAAAACGCCAATATTGCCATAACTATTAAGGCGGTCTATAAATTGCTGAATAGGCTCAATGTAATCACCCACCAAAGGGTACAACGAAAGCTCAACCATAACTTGCATAGTGTACTCCTAGAATTGATATTTAACCGTAACGCCATACTGACGTCCGTTGCCTAATTGATAGTAAGGTTCTGCAAACGCATATTCGTCGCGAGGATCATTGCTGAACCCGCCAAACCCTCTCGTATAGTATTCTTTGTCGAAGGCATTTTTTACCCACAGACTGGTTTGCCATTTATCAGCAAACCATACCAACTCACTGTTTACCAAGGTGGTAGAAGGGGCTTCTACATCATGGCTATCAGAGAAGCGGTAGCTATCTTTGTAATCTACGTCTATACGCCAAAGTACGTTGTCGGTCACCGATAATTCACTGAATAGGTTTGCCGTATATTCAGGCGCTTGTGCTTGGCGCTGCTTATCTATCACAGTACCATCGGTTAAGGTGTAGCCTTCAAATGTAGCATCTAAGTAGCCCACACTGGCGTTGATGTTCCAGTTTGGAACTATCTGCCAACTTAATTCTAGTTCAGCACCTTGGTTTGTGCCTATATCAGCATTGTCGATAATATCGATAAAATCTGGGGTACCATCTTCTCGAATCTGAACATCGAAATTACTTACCTGAGTATCATCGCGGTCCATATAGAACAGAGCAGCTCGCATGGTAAGTTCAGGGATGAACAAAGGCCCTTTTACACCAAGCTCGTAGTTCCAGTTATACTCTTCATCAAAGAATCGTTGCTCATCAGATACCCGCTCATCAGGGTTATATCCAGCCCCTTTGTAACCGCGAGAAATACTAGCGTAGTAAAAGTGAGTTCCACCGGTATATTGCAATGCTACTTTACCGCCGGTCATGGTTGTATCATGACTACTTTGAAGGCCATTGTTGTCAGAATAGTCAAAACCATAGTTTTCAATACGTAACCCAGCCACTAGGGTAAGTCTATCGGTCAATGTGGATTCGGTTTGCACGTATACCGCTTTAGTCGTGGGCTCATACACACTGGTAAAATCACCTGATGCATAGGTGTATTCACGTAATAAATCTTCTTCGCTGGTTTTGTAAAAAGCGCCTAGTGTCCACGACGTCGCCCCGTTAAATAATGCAGCGCTATCCGATGATACAAAGCGAACTTCAGCGGTTTGCGTATCTACTTCGCGAAAATAAGCGTCGAAGGAGGTATAGCCAAAAGGATGGAAACCTTCATAGGTCCAATCTTCGTCATATCCATAGCCAATATTGTGGGAGGCGTGGGTAGCGATAAGGATAAAGTCACCGCCATTGGTAGAAGTAGTGGCTCTTGCACTTACTGCATGGGTTTGATGATTATCAAAACCAGGTTCATCAGATAAGGTTTTATTGTCGTTGTCTAGCGAAAACGCGTCGTAGCCGTTGTCGATATCATACCAACGATAAGTCAGTGCTAAGGTGCTTCTTTCATCAATGTTCCCTGCAACACTAATGCGCGCAGCAGTTTCATCTAGATTATTCGTATCATCTTTATCAAGGAAGGTGTTTTCAACAAACCCATCGCTGCGATTATGCATAAGTGCAACGCGATAACCCCAGTCCTTATTGATATCGTTGCCGGTAGCCGCTTCCACTCGATAACTGTCTTTATTGCCCGCTCTAAATTCAACGTAATCAGGGCCATCTGAACCAACTGCATTGCTAGAAAGCTTCACTGCCCCGGCCAATGCGCCAGAACCAAATAAGGTGGCTTGAGGACCGCGATACACTTCTAATTGCTGGGTATCAAATATCAGCCCTGCTGCCGCTAAACCTGAGAAATCAAATTCATCCACAATAAAGCTAACAGACGGGTTAATAGGCTCTACAAATTGACTACGCTCGCCGATACCGCGAATTTGAACGAAACGCCCACGAGACGCGCCCGCTGCAAAGTTTACGTTGGGTACACTGTTAAGCACACTGTCGATATGGGTAGGCTGACGGCTGCTTAAGCGCTCTGCGCCCATGATAGTGGCACTGGCACTTAGCTGGTCTAATACAGTAGCGCGGAAGTCGCCGCTAACGACTATACGCTCGACATCTTCAAGCTGTGGTTCTTGTTGAGTCGTTTGCGCATTAACGCAAAGGGATGCAGCAATTAAAGAAAGACTGAAAACTGGTTTTAACATGGGATCTCTTATTCTTTTTTTAAGAAAAAGGATCCGGGTGTACGGCAGGTGATAAGACTATGTGGTCAACCATCCCTACGCCGGCATTATCCGGATCAGGTGTAAGGGTTCTCACAATGATGGTGTGAATCTCAGTCCAATACCTTGGACACCCCTTGGTAAATGCGCTCAGCATAAATAGCGAACACAGCGAAGAGTCTACCAGTTACGCCAAAACCGTCAAGATATTAAACGGTTAACTTAACGTAACGGTAAACACAGTATTCGATATTACTTAAGCTCTTCAAGTTCTAAATTTAGCTTACGTACTTCTTCATTGGTTTGAGCTACAAGAGCTTCTAAGGTCTTACCATGCGCCGCCGGTTGACGAGAGTCGGTATCAACTTTAACGAAGACGATATCATCCGCAAAACAGATGGTTTTCTTGGTGGCTTTATTACGTACTAAACAACTTACCGTAATAGAGGTTCTGCCAACGGCTTTGGTCTCTAAACCAAATTCCACGATGTCACCTTGCAAAGCAGGTGACTCAAAGCTAATTTCACCTATATGCTTAGTTACCAAACAATTGGTTTCTAATTGGCAAATGGCCCAAATAGCAGCCTCTTCATCAATCCACTCAAGCGCGCGGCCGCCAAATAAAGAGTTGGCATAATTTAAGTCGTTTGGCATCACTAGACGCCGAGAAAGAAAGCGCATTCGAATTCCTTTAGATAAGTAGTTACTATAAGCACAGAAAGTCCTAATTATATCGAAAATTCACACCTATGGCGCCACCAGAATTAACTGAATGGTTGTTTAACTCCATTTACTCGCAAACACGACATTTGAACCATAGACATCTACTGGTAGTTACCGGTGAATTTTCGTGGGTGCGTGAAGGTTTAAACGCAATTTTAGCCCATGCTAACGCTACACTTAGCATTAAAGAAATAGGCAATGAGAACACCCTTAACCGCAAGCATGTGTTAGGCAGTGAATGTGATATCGCGATTGTACATGCACATAAAGCCTTTAACCCTGGAAATTTGATGGCTGTAGCTGGCACCATTCGCTGGGGAGGATGTCTTATATTATGCAGCCCCCCTTTGAGTACATGGGAACAACAAGCACGCCCTACCCACCTTTCCCATGGCTATTCAGCCGCACACAGCCTTTATATCAAACGGCTTGTAAGACTATTGAAAGCAGACAAAGACGTGGCGATATGGGGTAAAGAGGACTGTTATGTGCCTTTTGCTAGCCCTACTCAAATTCAAAGTCAAAAGCCTGATGAAAGGCTAGCTCCAGAGCCAAAGAATTTAAAAAGCCCTTCGCCAATTTATATAGAAGGCCTTTCGCGAAGTAATGTAGATAGCCCCTCGCAAAATTATATTGATAGCCCTTCGCGAAGTCATCTAGATAACTCGTTTGCCGAGAATGCTCCCGCTGTTGCCAAAGAAAGTGGAACATCACAATTTAGGTCACTTGAACAACAAGAGGCTTTCAACCAGCTTACTATTAATTGGAGCCAAGGAAAGCGCAAGGCAGTTATTACTGCAGCAAGGGGTAGAGGAAAATCAGCCCTTGTTGGACTGTTCGCTGCATCAAGGCTAATCAAAGGCGAAACCATATTTGTTACCAGCGCCATTCGTGAAAATACAGATACTTTGTTTAAACACGCTAATGCTCCTGTTACTGGATTGAAAGATAGCAATGAGGTTTCGCTTGAGCTTGGGCTTGGGCTTGATTACGGTGAGCGTTCTGATAGCAAGGCGTCGTATCAAGCGAGTTTTGATGAAGAGGGTTTTCATAAAGAGCAATCTCGTGAAAAGGCTTTGCATAATAGAACAGCAAGCTATGAAAGTATTAAGTGGATGGCCTCAGATAATCCTGCATTATTAAGTGACCACTGCGACCTACTGATTATTGATGAAGCGGCATCGTTTCCATTACCCGTATTAAAAAAGCTTATTGGTGCCCATGATAATTGGTTGGTAAGTACAACACTGCAAGGTTACGAAGGCAGCGGGCAAGGATTTCTTCAACGCATGCTACCTAGGTTTATTAGCGACGGTGCTATACCCCTTTCGCTGACAACAAGCCTGCGCTGGGTTCAAAACGATAAACTAGAGCAATTGCTGCACAAACTTTTTTTATTTGAAGAGTTCGCCGTGATTGAAGGTTCAAGCCATAGGCTTGATAACGACAGATACAAGGTTAGTGCTGTATCAACGTTAACCGACTACGAATTGCACTGCGTAATGCAACTGCTAGCTACAGCGCATTACCAAACCAGTCCTGATGACTTCATGCGAATTTGTGACAGCCCTGACATCAAGCTTTTCTGTCAGTGGGACAACCAGTGCTTGGTTGCCGCCGCAATAATCAATATCGAAGGCGGAAATGCTCTTGATGACTTAAAACACCATATTGCGAATGGCGCACGTAGGCCTAAAGGTCATTTAGGCGCACAAAGGCTAACGCTGATAACCGCGAATCCAGAAACAGCCGTATTACATTATTGGCGAATTAACCGTATAGCCGTTGCGCCCCATATGCAGGGCAAAGGCCTAGGCACTGCACTTATCAATGTTATAAGGCAGTGTGGAGCGCAGGAAAATATCGATGCGCTTATAAGTTCTTATGGCAGGTCTTCTCGGCTGGATGGGTTTTGGCAACAGTGCCAATTCACGTTAGTCGATATGGGACAAAAACCAAATAAAGCGAGTGGAGAAACAAGTGCCTTAGTGGTACATCCAATTTCTAACCGGTATAGGAACACCTTTGAAGTGCTTGTTGGTATGTTCGCATTATCCCAACAAGATGACATTGTTCCGTTGAACTTACTACCTACTTCCATACAACGCATATTAAGTATTAAGTTGAACCAGTTTGTCACTGGCACTCGCCCTTTAAATCAAGTGTCACTTGCCATAAACTCACTCGCTGCGCAGTTACTACTTTGCCCTACAAAACCTCTTGATTACCCTGAAAAACCGTATAAGTCCGCTGAAGAAATGCTTTTGTCTAAGGTCGAACTAAATGAGACCGCAGAGGTACCGTTAGCTGGAGCAGCTAAAAACCAATTAGATGAGACCGTATCTTTTGAGCTTGTATCTTTACTAAGCACCAATCCCCTGCCCACCAATGAACTTATAAGTTTCTTGAGGGCTAATGGTAATAAAGCGCTAGTGAAGGCCCTAAGAAGCAAAGTAAATTACATGCTTTCTTTAGTTTGAGCATAAATAGAGCGCTATCTAAGACGGCACGCTGCTAAAAATTCAAAACCCAAAATCCAGTCAAAATTCACATAAAAAACTCAAAAAAAAAGCCTCCAAATGGAGGCTTTTCTAGTGTATATCGATACAACAACTATATGTTAATACCGCGGTTTTTAGCCTTCTCTTTAATGTAAGGCTCCCAAGCCGCTGCATTACGACGTAGTGAGCGATCTTTCTTCGCTTCTTGTACGTGCTTGTAAGCTGCTCTGAAATCGCCTGCGTAGAAGTTCGCTTCCATAAGAGTGAAGTGAACTTTTTCAGGACTATCAACGCCGCGTTCTAAGGCATTGTTCAATGCTTTAATCGCGCCTTTGTAATCTTCAGAAACTAACAACAAAGTACCTTGCTTTCTGTAATGCTCAGGATCAGAACTCTTCGCAGCTGCTTGTGCATAAAGCTTAGCAGCCCTGTCGTAGTTTTTAGCCTGATGATAAGCGTTAGCAATACTCGCTAGCATATCAGCATCATCTTCCAGCAAACCAGATTTAACGTGTTTTTCCAAAATTTGAGCAGCTTTATAAGGCATGTCATTGGTTTGGAACAACTGAGATAACGTTTTAATCTCGTTTTCTTTTTTAAGGTAGCCTTGAATGTAAGCCATCTCGAACGTAGACAAACCTTTCTTGAAATCTTCTACTGAAAGGTAGAAGAAACCAAGTTGAGTCCACCAACGTGGTTCCTCAGGGAAATAGCGAACCAGCTCTTCAGCAACGGCCACTGTTTGAGGAAACATTTTACGTTCGTAGTAAGATGTTAGCTTCAACACATAAGGGTTTTTGTTTGGCTCATCATACAAAGCAATTGCTCTGTCCGCTGGCTCAATCATCTTATCTAATTGGCCTGCTTCATAATAAGCCTGCGCTAAACGGGTATATACGTCTGCATCTTCTTTACAAGTAAAGTCCATCCAGGCTTTGTACCATTTAATCGCATCAGTATATTTGTTCTCTTGCATATTCAAATCACCTAATAATTTAAGTGTTTGAGCATGCTCAAGATCGTTCAATACTTTTGGTTCTACAGACTTGGTTAAATAACCAAGTGCTTTAGAGCCTTTGCCTTCTTGTGCAGCTAGTAAGTTACCAATAAAGCGGTTTACGTACGCTGCGTCGAAGTCTTCAGAAGGGTCAATGTCATATAAAATGTTTAACGCTTCATCAACTTGATCTTCGTTGTAAAACTCAAATGCTTTTTGAACTTTCTTACCAGTACGCTCGCCAACCAAGGTTGTTTTAGCTTTTTCGTACCCAGGGCACATAACAGGCGAAGACTGTGCAAGTGCTGCTGGTGCAGAAAATACTGCACCGGCACCAAGCACTAAAGCGAATGCTGACATTTTGAATGTACGTTTCATCATGATCATTGCTCCAGTTTAAAGTCTAGCTGTACGAACATGCCTGGCTGCTTAACAGCTTTGCCGTCAACAATCTTAGGCTTGTATTTCCACTTACGTAATGCACGTCGTGCCTCACGGTCGAATACACGCTTAGGTTCAGCTTCAATTACTTCGATATCGTCAACACCACCAATTTCATTGATAGTAAAAGACAATCTTACCCAACCTTCACGGCCATCACGGGCTGCATCAGGCGGATATTTTGGATCGATACGAACAATTGGAGTAGCGTCACCATCGCGCTGCATAGCGCCAACACCACCAATGTTTACACCAACACCACCAGTATCAATAGCTGGGATTGCTAGGCTAAAGCCGTCTGCATCCGGTTCAGCTGCTTCTGGCTCAACAAGTTCCATTTTAGGAGGCTGTTGAGGCGGAGGTGGAGGCGGAGGCGGAACACGTTGACGCGTTTGCGTCTGGTCGTCTGGTTCCTGCATCACAATATCGATTACCGGTGCTTCAGGTACTTCGTCTGCCGGTCTGGCTGAGTTTTCAATCAACTTAGCCATAAGTACGAACAGGGCAAATGCAACACCAGCACCTAACAATATAGATACAATTATACGTAACATCTTAACCCCTCGCCGCTACCGAGACACGATTAACGCCTGCAGCTTTAACCTGGTCCATTATTTCTACTACTAAACCATGCTTAGCTTTAACATCAGCCTGAATGATTACATAGTCAGTTGGCTGCTCGGTAAGCAGTCGTTCAATATTCGCTCTAACGCTGTCCGGCGCTACTTCACGTTTATCTAACCAAACGCTCCCATCTTCTGTTACCGCTATGAAAATGTTCGCGTTCTTGTGAAGAACCGCCTGGCTCGCGTCGGGCTTATTAACTTCAATCCCTGCTTCTTTTACGAAAACAGTGGTAACGATAAAGAAGATAAGCATGATAAACACGATGTCCAACATGGGTGTCATGTCAATCTGTGCGTCTTCTTCCTCGGTTCTGACTTTTCGAGCCATAATATCTCTCTCTAATGATGTGGCAGGCTATCAACTAACCCTTCGCGTGCCAGCTTCACTTTCGCTTCAAGACGAGAACTGATAAACAGTCCAGAAAGCGCGGCTACCATTCCCGCCATAGTCGGGATTGTTGCCATTGAGATACCAGATGCCATTAAGCGTGCATTACTGGTGCCTTGTGTCGCCATCGTCTCGAAAACACCGATCATACCGGTTACTGTTCCCAGTAGCCCGATTAACGGACACATTGCAATAATGGTGCGAATAATCAGCATTCTAGCGTTCAGATCATCTGACGCTTGAGAAATCCACGCGTCACGGATTCTATGCGCATACCAAGATGTGGTATCTGCTCGGGCATCCCAATTTTTGATGATGTTTTTCTTCACCGTTGGGAAGACCGAGGTTAAATACCAATAACGCTCAATCATTAAAACCCACATGAGAAAGAGCGCGGCAGCAACGAAATAAAGCACGTCACCGCCGGTAGCGATAAAATCCCTGACCGATTCAAATAATCCAATCAGGTAATTCATTCTACACTCTCTCCGACTCTGAATGAGCTGCTACGATACCCGCAGTTTGCTCATCAAGAATGTGGATGATTGATTTGCTACGCGAAGCTACGATGCTGTGAGTAAGAATCAGTGGCAATGCCGCGATAATACCTTGAGCCGTAGTTACAAGAGCCATTGAGATACTGCCAGCCATCATACGAGGGTCGCCTGTACCGAACAATGTGATTGTTTGGAACGTTGCGATCATACCTAGTACAGTACCTAGTAGACCTAGTAGAGGAGCTATTGCAGCAAAGATCTTAATAGTGTTGATGCCACTTTCGATACGTGGAAGTTCACGTAAGATAGCTTCATCAAGTTTAAGCTCTAAGTTTTCAGCGTCGGCAGTTTTGTTTTCTTTGTAAACTTTCAAGATACGACCTAGAGGGTTGCCATCTGAAGGGTTACCTGGATTTTTAAGCTGTGAACGCATTTTACCAGCAACTACTGTTAAAGTAATAAGCTTGTAAAGACCGATAAGTAGACCAATCACTAACATTACAGTGATTGTGTAACCTACTACACCACCTGCATGATAACGCTCAGACATTGTTGCTTTTTGCTTCAACAAACCAAGGATTGCACCTTGAGATGGGTCAGCATAAAAAGGAACTAGACCTGAAGTCGCAGAGATCAAATCGTCAGCAGAACTTACAAAACGACCGTCTGGTTGGCGACCTAGAGGCTGAACAATTTCATTTTCAGCATCATACGTTAGGTAGCCATCTGCGCCTACAATATTGAAAGTACCAATACGAACAACTTCTTGCTGTGAAGAACCGCCGTCAAGGTTAACAACTTCAGTTGTGAAACGAACCGTTTCGCCACCTTCAGTCATTTCTTTCTGTAGTGCAAACCATAGGTCTTCTAGTTCTTGAATGTTAGGAAGACCTTTAGAATCTTCTGACATTTGCGCTAGAAATTCACCACGGCCTGGGAACTGAGCACTAACGATTGATGTAGCAACACGGCCGTAAGCTTCAGAAGAGGCTTGACGAACCACACCGAACATCTCACCAAGCGTACCAGTTGCCTGATCTAGCTCAGCGGCTTTTTCGTTAAGCGTTACTTCGTTATCAGAGAATTGTTGTTGAAGACGGTCGCCACGACCTTGTTCAGCTTTCAATTCAGATTCTGCTTTACGAAGAAGCGCTTGCTTGTCTGCACGAGCAGATTGGAACTCTGCTTCACGCTGTTTGTTGATACGTGTTTCAGAAACACGGTTATCCTGAACTTGGTCTAGAAGTTCTTTAAGGCTCTTTGCTTCCTGAGCCTGAGCTCCGGTTGCTACAACCGCTAGAGTGGCAGCGGTTAAAAGAGATTTGAATACTGGTTTCATTAACAATTACTCCGCTGCACTAATTGGTAGTTTGATCAGATCCGCAGGAACGACGCCATTGGCCATTTTAACTGCTTCAATTACAGAAGACAGGTACTCGTCTCCAAGTTGCTCCCATGCGCGGCTCTCATTATTCCATGCCCAAGCGTTCTCTTGGTCTAGTGATAATGCGATTAGTGCAGTACGACCTAGGTTAAAGAAGTCAACAGTCACTTCAGTGCCGTTGCTATCGATAGTACCTTGGTAAGAGTTAATCTTAGTGCCGTACTCAACTTCAACCAAGTATGCTTCGATTACTTGGCGGAACTGTTCTGAAACAGTTACGTTAGAGTTAGACATAACATCACGTAGACGTTGAACACGCTCTAAACGCTCATCTAAGTGAATAGGACGGTCAAGTTTGATGAATTTCTCAAGACTATCAATCATGCGGAACATAAGAGGAACGATGCCCTGCTTAGTTTGCTCGATGCTGTCAATCTGACGTTGCAAAGAGTCAATTCCACGTTGTTGATCTGCTACAAGACTCGCAATGTAGTCGTTGTAGATTTTGAGGTTTTCTGTCTCATCTACTGTCTGACGATACTCAACCAGTAGCTCTTGAGACTGTTCAAACAAAGTGTTGATTTTTTCTTGAGATTTCGCTGCAGCCGCGTGGATTTTCGCTTCTTCTTTATGAAGGTCATCAAGCGTATCTGCAGAGACTGCGCTACCTGTTAGTGCGAAGGCACCGATAACAGTAGAAGCAATAAGAGTTCTCTTGCTCATTTTGGACATAGTTCCCAACCAAATTTCTTATTTGAATCCTCGCCGATAAAGGAAAACAGTTCGGGCAAGGGGCGTATAAAACTTTCACTTATATGTTTTAGGAATGTAGCACGGACCTTAGCTTCCAGCACTACGAACTTATTATACTCACACGGATTACAGCACTGAGTCAAGTAACACTCTGTTTACACCAGATAGATTTTTGCCATCTGATTATTATACGTTCAAATTCACCTGCAGAAATCATTCCAACGCACAAAATATTCGCGATTTTGTGCGTTAAGTATTTTAATTTAAAAATAAATCTTGGGGCTATTGTCGCGGTTTTGTGCAGATTTTAGGATTCTGATAACGAATTGGCTCAGATTTAAATCATAATGAGAAATAAAAGCACTTCATTATAGCTGTTTTTTTTTATTTTCTAGCACTTCTGTTAGGCGCTTTTTATCCCTTTTATACACCCGAATTCACCGCTAAGTTCCAAAAGATTGCAAGGTGGCGCACCATATTTGTGCAAGGGTTTATCCCCCGCCCATTGATACACCTTATTAACGATTAAGATTAATTCAATTTAGTATTTAAAATAGGAAATTAAATTTTCACCAATTGGTAAAAAAAGCCTATTTTTAGCCCGTAAATTGCCTACCGCCACGCCAACATGTAACTTAAAAATAGGTTAGAAAGTGATGTCGAATGCTATGGTTAGCCGCTTTTCATTTGACGCTGTTGGCACGGTTCCATGCCATACATGTGAGGGGAACAACACCAGAGTTCCTTCTTTTGGCTCAACAATCAGTTCTGATGGCAGTTTTACAAATGGGGGTTTATCTACTTGGCCAAAGTGTAAACATGCAGCCTGGCTATTGTCTTCATGGTTGTCTGGGTTATTGCCTGGTCTATTCTCTGGTTTACTCTCTAGTACAGAGGTTATTGCATTACCTGCTTCATTGCCTATTTGTACGTTAGGTAACTTTATATAAAGTACCCCACTAACCTGGGCTTTTGAATGATAATGGCTTGAATGAAACCCTCCTGCCTCTTTTATTAGAATGGACCATGAACCTGCAAATTCGGGTGTTTGGTAAAGCTCAGGCTCCTCATCAATATGAAGATATGAAAATATCCCTCCCTTATTAGCGTGCACATACTGCTTCACGCAAGTTAGTATTTTGCTTTCAACAAATTTAAGATTTTGCGTATTTGCGGGAAATAGATTGCCGCGAGTTTGTTTGCCTGATTGTACGGTTTGATTAATAGGTTGATGCACACTGCCATGCATGTGTATTAACTCGTTTTGAAGCTGCTTTAATTGGCTAGCATCTATGGCTAAATCAAACCGCCCAACGAGTAAATCTAGTGGTGCAGAAACGTTTTCCAATCTATCTATAACATACTGATTCGCTCTCGCTATTTGATGATATTCGTCTATTTCATACAGGCTATTTATTATCTTTTTTGCGTAGCTTATATCACCAGTAGATAAGGCTAATTCTAACCGTTCCATTTGTACTGCTGGGTTATCTGTTATCCATGTATGTCTCGCATCTAACAATGACGTTGCTTGTTCCCCGCGCTTGTTCAAACGAAGGCACTTGCTTAAGAGTAAGCTTAGCAGTTCACTCTTATTACTCTTCCCTATTCTGGCTTTTAAGAAGGTTTCTGCCTTAGCAAACTGCTTCCCTTCTAAAAGTAAGTTCACGTAAGCTAATACGACCGCATCATCGATAGGCGATTGAGTTAATAAGGTAGAAAAAGAGTCCAAATACGTATCCGTATTCCCCATTTCCCACAATATTCGTGACAGGTTCACATGACTTTCTACATACTTAGCATTTAGCGTTATAGCACTCTTATAAGCCTTCACTGCATTGTTAAAATCGCCGATATCTGAGTATGCATTTCCCAAGTTGTGTTGAACCGCATAATGAGAGATTTTAGTCGTTAATTTTTTCAATATTACAAGGGCTTCTTTCGGTCTATTGACGTATCGCAGCGCTATCGCTTTATCAATTTCTGTATTTGCTGAGGCTTCTACAGATAGTAATTGATCGGAGTAACGTAACACGAATTCATAAAGGCCGTATTGCTTCGCTACAGTCAATTGAACCTTCAATAACGGTATATTGATGGGGGCAATGAGTACGTGAAGTAGATATTTAACCAATGCTTTCTTGATACGATAACTAAGCAGAAAATTTAATATTTCGCCTTGTGACGTGGGCGTGAGGTGTTGGCAGTTAATATTTTTATAAATACACCGCTGCGCTTCAGTTAATTGCCCGTTAGCAGCATAAGCAAACGCTAAACTGATATACACTTCATTGTTTGCGTACCCACTATTAATAGCAGACGCTAACCCTTCAATTGCGGTATCAAACAGCCCTAGTTTAACTTGGCAAAAACTAATTACACGAAGTAGATTAGTATCGGTTGGAATATGCTTAGCCAGCAGTAATGCGCCGTCGAGCGCTTCATTGTATTTTGCTTCACCGACAAGTCGATAAATGCTTTCAAGGGTATTCAAAGCTTCATACCAAATTTATTTTCACTATTAGCACTAATGACTGCGTTATGTTTTTTATCTTAAATTGCAGTTAGCATCAAGAATAAAAAAGCCAGCTAGAAGCTGGCTTTTTTTTAACTAATAAAAGTATTTCATAAGTCTAGACTTAGAAAGATACCTTAACATTAGTGAATAAGTAACGACCAAGTGTGTCGTAGAAACCAGCAACAGTGTTAGCGTTTGTTGCAATAGCACTACCAACCAATGGTGGCTCTTTATCAAGAATGTTGTTCACACCTACGCTAAGCGATACGTGTTCATTAACAATGTAGTTACCACTTAAGTCAAAGAAAGAATATGAAGCTATTTCTCCTTCTGTACCTGTGATATCAACATCGCCGTAGTATCTCCAGCGAGCGATTGCAGTCCAATCGTCTAGGCTATAGTTAGCTGTCAACGTGTGACGCCATTTAGGCTGAGCAAAACATACTGCACTTACTGTTCCAGAACAATCATAATCAAGCGATGAATCTGAAAGTAACGGCTTGTAAGTTTTGTCTAGATTGTAAGAACCAACGAAGTTAGTTTTTAATGTACCTGGACCAACGTCATAGCTGTAAGCCATATCAACATCGATACCAGCCCACTCACGACCACCAACGTTATCAGATAAGTCAGTGATGAATGCATCTTGGCTAATCCATAAGCTACCTGCAGCACTACGTTCTATGTTGTCACAGAACTCACCACGAGTTGCACACAAGTCAAGAATCGTTTGTGAACCAACTGTACCGATAACTTTTTCCATTTCAATTGACCAGTAATCAATTGCAACTTCGAAGTTTTCAAACGGTGTAGCTACAACACCAACAGTAAACGTATCAGCTTCTTCAGGCTCTAGATTTGGGTTACCACCAGAGAAATCATTGTACTGGTCAGCAGGGTTAGCAGTGATTGCACCGTATTGAGCAGCAGTTACGCCAGTAAGCGCACACTGTGCTTCAGTGTACAAAGGAACACCTGTATCAGGTTGGTTTGCACAACCATCAATACCACCCCACAGGCCTACACTTTGTGAAGCGAAAAGTTCACTGATGTTTGGAGCACGAATTGCACGGTTAAAGCTTGCACGCAATTTGTAGTCTTCAGTGATAGACCAGTCAGCAGCTACTTTATAAGTGGTCGCGTTACCTGAAGTATCATAATCAGAAAGACGAAGTGCTAAGTCAACGGTTAGGTTTTCAAAACCAGGCGCGTCATCAATAAGAGGAACACTCACTTCTGTAAAGAATTCATTTACGTTGAATGAACCAGTAAGGCTCTCAGTAGGACCACCTTGACCAACAAGTGAACCGTCTTGGTAAACAGAGTCAGAAACACGTTCGAAATCGGTTTCTCTACGCTCTAAACCGAACACTGCAGCAACTGGAGCAGATGCACTTGGAAGACCAAAATCAAACTCACCAGTAACGAAACCGTTATAAATGATTAGTGATGTGTTACCCGTTAAGACAGCAGTACCAGAAAGCTGTGCAGCCTGTTCTGCAGTTACACCACCTGGCGTGTAAACTTGGTAAAGTAAGCATTCATCTGTACATTCTGTACCCACTTCGCCAACAGTTGGAGAAATTGAAGGTAAGAATAAATCGTTGATGTAAGCTGATGATGAGCTAGTAGAAGAGTACATGTAGCTAACATCGTACGACCAGTTGTCGTTAAGAATACCTTCAACACCCGCAACCATACGGAAAGAGTTATGTTCAAGGTTATCAGCACGTGGGCCGCCTTCTACATTACGCTTACCAATATAAGCCACAAATTGGTCTGCATCAGTTTGACCAAACGCAGTTTGAATTTGGGATAATTGAGAGTCAGATAAAATTGGGTTGTTGTAATCAAATAAGTATTCAGCGCCGTAGAACGTACCAGATTCAGCGATTTGACCCGCCGTTCTGTCGTTCATATAGTTCATTTCTAAGTATGCGCTAGTATCGTCATTGATGTCATAATCAACAAATGCACCTAAAGAGAAACGCTCGTTAGGACGCATGAAGTGGTTGATAGGCGCGTAGTTATAAAGGTTAGAACCATCATATGGAGAGAATGAACCATCATCGTTCAAGCTCCAGAATAACTCATTTGAGTAATCTACCGCACCGTCAACTACTGGGTAGAAGAAAGAGTTAGGAAGTACAGCAGTTGATGAACCACCACAAGATGTAGCTGTTGTGTTTAGTGCACATGATGAGTAATCGCGCTCACCTTGAAGCATTTCGTTGTTACGACGCCATGTACCGTAAACGGTTGCATGACCTTTACCGCCGTCGAAATCACCACCAGCAGTAACGCTGATGTTGTAAGACTCACCGCCAATGCCGTTGCTTCCATCTGGGTAATCGAAGCCAGCCTCGTCCATCAAGCCTTGGATATAACCATTATCGTTATTATGTTGATAACCTGCTGCACCGGCTTGAATTTCAAAACCTGTGAAGTCAGTATCCATTACGAAGTTAACTACACCCGCTACCGCGTCAGCACCGTAAGTAGTAGAAGCACCACCTGTAAGTACGTCAACACGTTTAACTAAAGAAGTTGGGATTTGGTTTACATCACCAGCTTGGCTGTAAACACCGCCTGGCTGTAGACGACGACCGTTAACCAATACTAGCGTACGGTTAGCACCCAAACCACGAAGGTCAAGGTTAGCAACACCAGAAGCGCCGTTAGCTTGGAACGCAGTTTGCGCAGCTTCGATTTGAGGAAGGGTATTCATTACGTCTTCAATACGAGTGAAACCCGTAGATTGAATAACTTGCGCATCGATAGTTAGAACTGGGCTAGCCGATTCTAATGATGTTCTTTTGATTCGCGAACCTGTTACGGAAATTTTCTCGATCGTTTCACCTGCAGCTTCCTCTTCTTCTTGCGCAACAACAGATGCAGAAGAAAGCATGGTAGCTGATAGAGCGCCAAACGCGCAGGCGAGCTTAACTGACTTAGCCAGTTTAGAATTTGTAAACATGTGTTGTCTCCCTGGACCACTAAAGCTTGTTTAGTGAGTATTTCTAAAATCGTTTATAACGAATTATTATTAGTAAGGTCAAAGCCTCACTAAGATAATAAACACAACAAGAGGAAACGGTCAACTGAGATCAGGAGCGTAATAATTAAAAGTTCAATTTTTTTCGGATATTTTTCCTTTTTTCGTAAATATTTACTTACATTTTACATATACATTACGTTGCGAGGCCTTGCAGCGGTTAGTTTTTAATCACTCCAAGACAAACTGCCAAGGAAGTGCGATAAGTCGCACTTCCCTAGCATCAGATCTTAAAATGTGTAGTTCACACTAAAGCGAACATAACGAGGAGTTTGCCATGCGGTAGGCGTTCCATAGTTAGGATCCACATCTGGGTTTAATGGATCTTCCGACAATTCACTGTCATAGATCTCGTAAACTTCAGTCACTTTATCGTTGTTCAGTACGTTGAATACGTCTGCACGAACAACCAATGTTTGATCTTCACCAATATCAATATTGTAAGATGCTGAAATATCAATTGAGTAGTAGCTACTCGTGCGACCGCGTGAACCACGAGGTGAAAGTTCACCACCTGCGTAGAAAGATTCAGAATCGTATGCTTGCGCAAATGTATCTGTAGGGTGGTAACCAAATGCGTTAATTGGTCTACCAGTCCAAAACTGTAGGTTTGCACCTAAGGTTAGGTCTTCAGTAACCGCATAGGCACCGTACATTTTCACTTGGTGACGACGATCTTGTGGAAGGTCACCGTAAGCGCCATCTAATAATCCAGGTTGGTCGAACAATGTTGTTAGACCGGCATCGTCCTGTCCGTTATCCGAACGAACATATCCCTCGTTATTACCCCAGTTGTGCGACCATGTATAAGCAGCGTTGAACATCCAAACGCCATCCCAAGCACGTTGGAATGTAAAGTCAACGGCAGCATATTTACGTATTGAGTCTGGGTAGCCTAAGTCTTCGGCTGACAAATCCATATAAACTAATTCGCCATTAGCTCCGGGCAATTCAGTGGTACCAACGCGCATATCAATATTCGGGTTAGTTAAAACATATTGATGGAAACCACCCCAAATATCAGAAACGTCACCGTAGCCATTTGCCGCAGCCCATTCGATTACCGCTGCATCAATAGCCATATCTTCAACAGTAGTTGCCAATTCACGGTAAGTACCTTGAATTGCCATGCTCCACTCGTCGTTCAATTGGAACTGATAACCAGCAATAAATTCATCTGAGTACATTGCGTCAATATTTTGATCCACTAGCTCAGCAGGTGACTTTGCTTCACCGTTAGCGAAAACATCGTCAGGCTGCGTTTTATCACCCGTAAGATTAGGAATGAATAAAGACTCATCAGCGTATCCGTCAAACTCATAGTATTCTTGAGTGTAAGTCTCTGCACCAGCCAAACGAATATTAGTGTTAGCGGCTACTGGAAGGTAGTAACGGCCAAAACTTGCCCATGCTTTTGTCTCACCATCGCCCCGAACATCCCATACAGCACCTAATCGAAGTGCCCAAAGGTTATCAAGTTTTACGAAAGTTTCGCCGTCCGCGTTGAAGTTTTCAAAAGAGTCGTTACGAATACCCGCATTAATCACTAGGTTATCAGTAACCTGCCATTGGTCTTGCACGTAGAAAGCAATATTTTCTGAATCGAAATCACCACCAACTTCATAATCTCTATGACGCACTTGGTAGATTTCTTCGTTTGCAGGATCGTCATCATTTACGTAATAAAGATAGTATGCGCCACCTGAGTTAATGGTGTAACTACTTGCTGTTAAGTTTTCGTAGTCGTAACCGAAGCGAATTGAGTGGTCGCCAATATACCAGTCAGCATCGATGCGAATAACTTCACGTTTATCGTCACCCTGCTCAACAGTAAAACCAGCCCACGTGCTTGTTGGAACAAAAGCACCAGTACTATCGTAAGTAAAGTATGCTACTGGATTAGCATCTAACTCACTACGAACGGTACGATCTTGCTTGTTCACGCCGTACTGAGCTGAGATCGAGAAATCATCAGTGATGATACTCGTCCATTTAGCTGTGTAGTTCAGGCCACCTTCATCTTCGTAACCAACTCTCGAGTCTTTGGTAAAAACGCCATCAGTTGAATCAAATGTTTGGATTTCAGTTGAACGCTCATCTGAAAATACTGTTACTTCCAATATGTTATTTTCAGTTGCATACCAATCAACTTTTGCTACCCAGAACGCATCTTCATCGGTTTCTGTAAAGCCATTTTGAACTAGGCCATCACTGTTTATCTGCTGTTCACCAACGTAATTCTCTTCTACAGAGCGCGGGTTAAACAACGCATAGAAGAATAATTTGTCTTCAATTAGCGCGCCACTTGCCCACACGTTTGCATCCCACGAGTCTTTTTCATCGCCGGTATTATCAATGCGGTAAGTGCCATTAGTTGTTCTTCTGTAAGAGTTCTTCTGCTCACGAAGTGCATCAGGCTCCCAGTAAACATTTACGCCAGCTTTAAATTCGTTGCTACCACTTTTAGTTTTAGCGTTAATAACACCGCCAGTTATACGGCCGTATTCCGCCGAGTAACCACCAGTTTTAACTTCAAAGGTTTCGTACATGTCGAAAGGTGGCTCACTTGAACCAACACCCGTTCTGAAGTTAGTAATATTTAAACCATTAATGTAGTAACCGTTCTCACCAACAGATGCACCACCAATTGAAGGAAGGTCACCAAACGCTGAGTCACCTTGGGTTGTACCTGGTGCTAATAATGCAACTGACGTTAAATTACGAGGCACTGGAACTCTATCTAGTGTAACGGTGTCTACCACGATGCCCGTGCTAGAACTTGTTACGTCTACCATAGCAATTGTTGAACCTGTTACTTCGATTCGTTCAACATCATCACTGGCAAGTTTCATGTTTAGGTTGGTTTTACCACTAATACCAACTTTTACTGATTCTTGGATTGTGTTGCGGAAACCGTCTTTTTCAGCAACAACCTTGTAGATACCGGCAGGTAGAAGTGGGAAACGAAAATCGCCACCCTCGTCAGTTTGGACTGTACGAACCAAACCAGTATCAATATTAGTGATTGTTACAGTAACACCACTAATTTCCGCACCGCTAATTTCTACAGTGCTACCTTGAATAAAACCATTTGTGTCGTTCGCAAACACTGGTGTCGCAACACCAAGACTGAGTGCTACAGCAAACGCCGCTGCACTTCTTTTATAATGAAGCATGTATAACTCCCTGGAATGTGTGTTTTCGTTAGTCTTAACTTTTGCTTAACACAGCACAAAGAAAATCTAAACGATTGATTTTTATACAGATTTTCAAAAAATCCGAAAGGATAATTGACACAGGAAGGTACTTGGTTCAAGCATTTACACAATACTTACGTTAAATGACATTTGGCAGAACTTTCAAAATCCATTGAAAGTTCAGATGCAGCAAGGCTTGGGGCAGATTTGCGATTATTGGTGGGTTTGCGACGAATTGCATTCGTCGCAAATAGTAAAATGTTGTTTTTTTCTTCTATTGTAAATAGAAACCCAAACTACGTTTTACTGGTTCAGGTAATTCAGGAAGTGAACTTTTTGGTAAAAGGAACGTAGCCATGTTGAAAAAATCGACAAACACCCTGTTTGACTCGGTTGTTTTCTTCAAATAATGATGGCCAGATGAGCCTCCCGTACCTATTTTTGTTCCTAGCATTCGTTGAACCATCATGGCATGTCTATAACGCCATAATGTAAGCTGTTCATCTATTTCGGTGAGTGCGGTAATAAGCTGAAACGGTAAATTGAAAACAGGCTCTTCAGCATATTGTTTTATAAATAATGCTGACAATAACGCTTCATGAGATAGCCGAAACTTGCCTTGACTGCGCAAATCTTCATACGTTGCATGGTTAAATAGCCCATCAAAGCTTTCTCTAGTCGATTGCCAATCTTTAAGCTCTTGCCGTTGTTCTAGCTCTGATAGAAATGCATTTTTCATTATGATTTCTTTGTCGTCGTTGAGCATTTCATCTGTTGCTCTTCGATAATACTCCCAAAAATGAAAATCATTCGTTTTAAGTAGTGGCATTCGCGCTAACCATTTATCGACTAATTCGAACAAGCTTGGTTTGTCTTCTAACGCTTCAAGTAAGCTTCGATCATCGTCACTCAACCGGTTATAAAAACTTTGCTTATCAAAATCGATGCGAAACTCTCTTTTAAGGCCCAATGAAATTTCAAGCTGTTTGAATTGAATACTTTGAAAGCCTGAGGCGGGAACGAGGTAATCTCTGAAAGCGAGAAATTGCTGCGGTGTCATGGTTTCCATAATACCTATTTGATCATTCATTAATTTTTGTATTTGAATAACTCTGTGCAGTCTATGCACTACCGAAGTTAACTGCTGATCTTTTACAGATACTTGGTTAAATGTGTCGATTACCGCATTCAGCTCATGTAACAGTTGCTTAAACCACAATTCATATACTTGGTGCACTATGATAAATAGCATTTCCTCGTGAGCTGGCTCACCGTATTTAGTACTTTGAAGTTTTTGCGCGCCAAGTACTTTATCTAACGCCAAATAATCGCCGTAATAGCAGGGTTCTATATTCTTTTTCATGCCAAATATTCTCATCGTCGTTATGCATAGATAGAAATACTAACACCGCTAACTCGACATCGACAAAATACAGGCTATAAATTATCTAGGGGTATGTATTAACAACTTGAACAATATGCATACTTATAAAAAATAAAGAGTAATTATTAAATTAGGGCATACAAATTAAGGTATTGATATGAAGCTTGATGACGATATTCATAATTATTATGAACACTTGGTATTAGAGCGCGTTACCGAATTAGGGCTAGATAACAGTAAAAGCCCTGATTATTTAGCCGACTTATGTTGTTTGGCGCTTAATCAAGTTCCGCCGCGCTACATTCGTTACGAAGTCGATATGGCTTTTTATCTTCCACAAAGTGAACGAAACCAAATGGAAATGAACGTAACTTACGCTGTCGACAATGCGATAAAATACCTAGATGGCAATGATAAATCGCCAACCAATGAGAAAGCAGACTAACGTTTCGAAAATACCGGCTTAATGTGTGGCTATATATGAAATAGCTATTTTTGAAGTAGCTATCTTTGGAGTAGCTATCTTTGGAGTAGCTATCTTTGATAGTAAAACGCTAGAAAACAGCTTCGTGGAAGATGCGTTTAAGGGGTTAGCTTTTAAAGGCTTTGCTATAAGTAAGTCACTTTTAAGGGCTATTTTGAAGAGCTATTTTAAACGCTTAGTTTTACAAAGGTTCGCTTTGTTATAAAACGGCTTAATGGAAATTAGAGGGGAATTGGGTGGCGGGCCCCCAGCCACATCCCGGCACATGAGTCGTCTGCTGCGGCTGCTCCCTTCCAGGCCTGACCGGATTCACAGAGTATCATTGCGGGAGGACCAAAAGCCCACCATAGAAAGCGAATAAAAATACTAACAGGCGTCAGCAGTCTTAAGCGCGGGGCGCATTATGACTACTTGCCCGATAACTTTCAACCCTTTAACGAAAATCTCTCTTCAGCAATGATGTTTGCAACACGATTTGTGGCTGCTTTTTGGGCATCAGCACGGGTATATATCTCTTTTAACGTCGTGCCAATGTCTTCAATATGCTTACGTAGCGCTGCATTCGTACTCTTTTCCATGCGCTGATGAAAAATATCGATAATACCACCGGCGTTAATCACATAGTCAGGCGCGTACAAAATACCGCGCTCTACTAGCATGTCGCCAATTTCTTCACGAGCGAGTTGATTGTTCGCAGCACCAGCAATCACTTTGGCTTTTATCATAGGCAAGGTTTGGTCGTTTATAGCGGCGCCTAGAGCACAAGGTGCTAAAACATCAACATCTAGCCCTAAAATATCTTCAGGTGCTACTGCAGTGGCACCTAATTCAGCCACCGCTTTATCTACGCCTTCTGGGAATATATCAGCAACGTAAAGCTTTGCACCGGCTTGATGTAGGTGTGACGCTAATCGATACCCAACATGCCCCATACCTTGAATTGCTACGCTTACGCCTTCTAAGCTACGATTTAAACCATGCTCTACGCTTGCTTTTAACCCCACAAATACACCGTAGGCTGTTGAGGGAGCAGGGTTACCGTCTGGCTGTTCGTCCGCATAATGATATTGCGCGTTTACCCCAGCGATATAATCAGACTGAGTGGCCATGGTTTGTAAATCGGTAACAGATATGCCCGAGTCTTCTGCAGTAAAATATTTGCCGCCCAATGAATTTACAAATTTACCCATGGCTTCCATCATAGCCGGTGACTTTTGTTTACGTGGGTCGCCAATAATAACCGACTTGCCACCGCCTAACGCGATGTTGGCCATCGCGGCTTTATAGGTCATTCCTTTCGAAAGGCGAAGTACGTCGGTAAGTGCTTCTGCACTGCTCACATAGGGCCACATTCTACAACCACCTAATGCTGGGCCTAGGTTTGTATTATGAATGGCAATAATGGCACTAAGCCCTGCTTCTTTATCGTGATAAAAAGCGACATGCTCGTGATTATCAAATTCAATGTGATCGAAAACCGACATACTTTCCCTAATTAATAATGTGATGGATTTTGCCCAAGTGTAGCCCAACCACCAGAGGACAAGCCTTGCTAACTTGATGGTGGGCCTTCGTAAAGTGAAATACACTAAGTATGAATACTATTTTTCTAGGATATCTATCCTAGCAACTATTTTTCTATATAATAAACATCATAAAAACGACGGAAGCTGCGTTCAATGAAATTAGATAAATTCGATCGTGAAATTTTACGAGTACTTCAACAAGATGCCACAGTCTCAATGGCAGAGTTAAGCCAGAAGGTTGGGCTTTCCCATACGCCATGTTGGCGGCGTGTAAAGCGAATGGAAGCCGATGGTATTATTATTGGTAAAGTCACTCTTTTAAATAGTAAAAAACTCAACCTTGGCGTATCGGTATTTATTTACGTCACGCTTAAAAATCACGATGGCGATTCCCTCACCGATTTTGAAACTGCGGTGCAGAGTATTGATGAAATAGTAGAGTGCCATACCACCAGCGGTGAAAAAGACTATTTGCTGAAAGTGATTGTGGAAAGTATTGAAGAGTATGAGTTTTTATTAAAAACTAAACTCACTCACCTTCCTTTGGTAGACCACGTGAGTTCTACCTTCGCACTAAAACAAGTAAAGAACACGACCGAGCTACCGATCAAGCGCCAATAACTCACCAGTTAGCATGTCATTGAAGCGTTTTTTAGGGGAGTGGCTCTTCTGATTGGCTAACTGGAGCCTATGCTTTGTTAAAAGGGGCAGCGCTTTAGGCAACCCCATCCTTTAACAGATATAGCGACTAGGCCACACTATCAACTTGGTTCTCAGGCAGCGCTTTTTCAAATGCAGGTAATGCATTGCAGTTGTCTGCTATTTTTTGGATGAGCGGATATGCTGTCATATCTACATTAAAACGATGGGCGTTATAAACTTGGGGCACTAGGCACAAGTCGGCCATAGTTACATCAAAGTCAAAGCAGTACTTACCCGCTTGGGTTTGTAACCGCTTTTCAATCGCATCGAAGCTTAGCGTTATCCAATGCGCGGCCCATTTATTCACACTATCTTGTTCGGCACCATATTTACTTTTCAATTGATTGAGTACACGCAGGTTACTTAAAGGTTGGGTGTCACATGCAATATCTTGTGCTAATGCCCTCACTCTTGCTCGTTCTGTCTTGTGCGAGGGTATTAACTGATACGGTAAAGGAAAACGTTCATCTAAGTATTCGATAATAGCTAAAGATTGATTAAGAATAATATCTTCATTGTCATCAACCAAAGTAGGCACCAATTGAGCGGGGTTTAGCTGGGTGTATTGCTCACTGCGCTGCTGCCCTCCCTCGTTCACCAAAGGTACAGGTACATATTGGTATGCTACACCTTTCAAATTAAGTGCAATTCTTACTCTGTAAGACGCTGTAGAGCGCCAGTAACCGTATAAAGTTAAACTCATAAACAACCGCCTTACGTGCGTGTAGTTTTACTTATTATAATCATAGCGTAATTTGCAAAGGCCTGTGTGAGGCGCCGAGTGTAAGCGCCTATGTTAGTGCTCCGCTACGTAGCGCTGTTCAGCCCTGTTCAGCTTAGCCTTGTTAGCCTGAGCCTAAGTATCATCAACTTAGTGGCTTTACCTGCTGATCAATGGCACCAAAAATACTTTGCCCACTACTATTAAGCATTTCTATCCTAATTCGATCGCCAAACTGCATGAAGGGTGTGGATGGTTTACCCTCCCTGATGGTTTCAATCATTCGCACTTCAGCAATACACGAGTAGCCTACCCCACCATCAGAAATAGCGGAGCCGTGGTCAGTCCCTTGCTTATTAGATACCGTACCAGAACCAATGATGGTTCCAGCGCCTAAATTCCGGCTTTTAGCGGCGTGAGACACTAGCTTTGCGAAGCTAAATGTCATGTCTTCACCTGCCTGAGGCTTACCAAACAAGGTGCCGTTGTAGGTTGTACGAAGTGGTAAGTGTACTTTTTCCTCATGCCAAGCATCATCAAGTTCATCGGGAGTTACCGCCACAGGCGAAAAGCTAGAGGCAGGCTTCGATTGAAAGAAGCCGAACCCTTTCGTCAATTCACCAGGAATAAGCCCTCTTAACGACACATCATTGACTAGCATGACTAAACGAATTCGTTCGGCGGCCTGCGCATCCGTGCAGGCCATGGGTACATCGTCGGTGACTACCGCGACTTCACCTTCAAAATCGATACCCCACTCGTCGCTTGGCAAAATGATATCGTCACAGGGGCCAATGAAGTCATCAGATCCCCCTTGGTACATTAATGGGTCGCTCCAAAAGCTTTCAGGGATTTCAGCCCCCCTCGCCTTTCGCACCAATTCGACGTGATTGACATACGCACTACCGTCCGCCCATTGGTAGGCTCTTGGTAAAGGGGATTCACAGCGACTAGCATCAAACTCAATATTGGCTACAACACCATCGTTAAGCTGCTGATAGCGCATGTGCAACTGGGGGGCAGTTACCTGCCAGTTATCTAATGCTTCTTGCATAGTGCGGGCAATATCTTCTACTGAGCAAGTCCGCGTTAGGTCTTTAGATACCAACATTAAACGACCGTCTCGGCTATCGCTTTTATAAGTGGCTAGCTTCATAAATTGACTCCTTTTAGTAAACAGCGTTTGTACGCGTAAAACGTCTACTAGTCTTTATGCATCACATAAGCTGATATGAAAAGTGGCAGGAAGGAGACAAGAATTTAGACTGTAAGCTTGGTTGTACAAAGAAGGCGGTACTTTCTATCGAAGTACCCTGTCGAAGTACCGCCCTTATTGGATGAGGAAGACAACGTAAATTTTACGAAACAGCACAACCTACATTTTTATTGATGCTTTATTAATACCGTACTCGCGCAATTTGTTCGCAATTGCTGTGTGGCTTAAGCCTAACTTTCGAGCCAATTGACGGGTACTAGGGTAGGAAGGATAAAGACGCTTCAGCAGGTCTTTTTCAAACTTTTTCACTTCGTCGTCTAAAGTGCCTTCAAAGTTTTCATCAATAAAGGTCACACTAGGGGCACAACTAGGAAGCTGAATATCTTCCTTGGTAATTTCCTTTCCGTCTAACAAAGATAGGGCTCTAAATAGTGCATTTTGCAGCTGACGCACATTGCCCGGCCAAGGGTATTGTTGCAGAAAATCAACGCAAGACTTACTCAATTTGGCAGGTCTACGGCCTAGCTTTGTACTGTGTTGCGCAATAAATGATTCGGCTAATGGCACGATATCTTGTCGGCGCTCTTTTAACGAAGGCATCACTAAGCTCAGCACATTTAAGCGATAGTACAATTCTTTACGAAAATGCCCTTCTTCTACTAATTGCCCCAAGTCGCGACAAGTAGTACAAATAAAACGAACATTTACTGTAACAGGTTCCGCATCGCCTACGCGTCTGAATTCACCGTCTTCTAACACCCGTAGCAGCTTTGCTTGAAGCTGCGAACTCATGTCAGCAATTTCATCTAACAGTAATGTACCGCCCCTAGCTTGCTCTAACAGGCCTAGTTTGGCACTGGGTTGATTGAAAGCGCCTTGGGCGTAACCAAACAACTCTGTTTCAGCCACGCTGTCAGGTAACGACGCGCAATTAAGTGCTAAAAAGGCACCTTCGCTACGTCGACTAGATTGATGACATGCGCGAGCTATCATTTCTTTGCCCGTACCTGTTTCGCCAAAAATAAGCACAGGTGCATCTAAGTCAGCAATACGTTTAGCTTCGTTGACTACCCGCTTCATCGCTTGAGATTCAACTGCAAATCGGTCGAAGCTATCGGTGGGTGATTGATGGAATACACTAAATTGCTGCCCTAAGCGCATTTCCGATTTGAGAATGACTACCGCTCCGGCCATGATGATATCGTTTTCACCGTCAGGCACAGTAATAGGAAGCATATCGGCCACATAGTCTTGCTGAATAAATTTTACTTTTGACGATTGAGCCCGGGGGAGCTTGCCATCCATCCAACGAGTGAAATTAAAACCTTTTACCACTTCGCCGATTTCGACACCTTCAACCTCGCTAGCGCTTTGCTCAAGCCCAGAGGTTACCGCTTCGTTACACAATAGAACCTGCCCTCTGGCGTCAATAGAAAATACCGGATCGGGAAGCGTACGCAATATGGCAGAAAGCTGAGTCTTCTCTCTTTCGCTTGGCATAAAATGAGTGGTTTTAACGTCAGAAATGCCGTCGATACGGCGAATTTTAGGCATTAAATGCTGAAAATCTGCGAATTCAATATTCGGAAAATTAAGAAAGATTTTACCCGTTTCATCAATCTCAATACCTCTGAGGTCGATTTCGTGGGTAACGAGGATATCCAGTACATCCTGAGTAATACCCAGTCTGTCCTGACAACTGATTTCTAAGCGCATGGGTGTGACTTCACATCTCTTGTAAACTTATATGTACACACTATCACACTTTTACAAAAAGATAACAAGATAATTGTGACGAAACATTATTACGGATGACTTGAATTTAAAGCCATCTGCTAAGCCTTAGCTATGAAAACGTTTTACCCTAACCCTACTACTTTAACAAAGTGTTAACTTAGGCTTTTTGTTTGGCATCAAACATCGGAGGAAACAACCCGAGTCCCTTTGCTTTATTTACTAACGCCATAATATCCATGTTGGCCAATTCGAATAAATAATCAAAATCGGGTAACACGTAATACAACGGTTGCATGATATCTATCCGATAAGGTGTACGAAGGGCATCAATGGCAGTAAGCGGCTTACGAATTGCTTCGCTACTATCTAACGAATAGACAGTTTCACCAGGTGACGACAGGATACCCCCACCGTATATTTCCAGTTGTTCTGGGTTTGCATTACTGCGCACCAACCCAAACTCTATGGTGAACCAGTAAAGCCTTGCCAAATAGATTCGATCGTCTTTACTGGCCGCTAACCCTAGCTTTCCATACGTATGGGTAAAGTGCGCAAATGCAGGGTTAGTCAATAATGGGCAATGGCCAAACACCTCGTGAAATATGTCTGGCTCTTGCAGGTAATCAAACTCTTCTTTAGAGCGAATAAATGTCGCTACCGGAAATTCCTTGTTAGCTAATAACCTGAAAAACTCTCCAAAATTGATAAGCGCAGGTACTTCAGCTGTTTTCCATCCGGTTTGTGCCAATAACACTTCATCAATATCAGGTAATTGGGGGATACGGTCTTCGGGCAGCGCCAGCAACGATAACCCTTCCATGTATTGTTCACAGGCTCTGCTTTTCAGTAGCGGAATTTGTCTGGCGTATAACTCTGCCCATATTTGATTTTCTTCTTCGGACCAGTTTATAACACCTTTGCTATTGGAGGTTTTTGATTGATACACGCTAGATTTTGCCATAACTACTTTCGACATATTCAGTGACTGACTTCTACTAACTAGTGTAATGAAACCAATACTAACAGGAAGTGTTCGCGTTACTACGCTGTAACAAACATGCGTAACAAGTTATTTACAAAAACTTGTAACTTTATGCTTTAGATACAAAAAACCGCTCTATTACTAAAGCGGTTTGGTGTTTATTGGGGAGTGACTAGTACATGTGCTTAGTGGTATTTACCATAGTTTGCAAACTCTGATCTACAGATAAGACTTTCAACATCGGATCTTCAACTAAGACCTACAGCTAACACCTAAAATGCTGTATCTACAAAAACTATAGTCTGCTGATTTCTCGGTTAAGTTCAAATTCCCGAGAAGTCACATAGGTTTCCATTTTGCGTAATCGAACTTCCGATTTTTGAAAGCGATTGCGGATATCGTGAAAGGCTTGTTTAGGAGGCTCACCCGCCTGCCAAACTTTCGTTTTCACTTCTACTTTTTGATCATCACTTTTACTCGCAGCGGTGCTTGAATTTCTCCAGCCTTTACCACGACTTTGATGTACTGTAGTTTGCTCTTCAGAAATATTACCTAGTGGCTTTTTATCTAGAATAAACCAACCTGCAATATAGGCGACAAACATGAAAGGCCCAGCTAACAAGAAGAAACCCGTTACTGCTAGAATGCGCACCAACCAGGTTTCTAAACCAAAGTAATGGGCAATGCCTGAACATACACCGGCTATTCTTGCGTTGTCGGTATCACGATAAAGTTGCTTGCCGTTTCTCATGCGCGATTCCTCCACTCTGGGGCTTCACTGTCTAAGATAGCCTCAAGGGTCTGAATTCTGTCACTCATTTTTTCAGCTTGTTCCGCTAGCGACTGAAGTGACGCTTGTTCTTCCACACTCAATCCCTGACTAACTTGTTTTTTGCTGCGATAATGCAAAATTAACCAAATAGGCGCCACAAAAATCATAAAAATGACCAAGGGCATTACCAACATCGCAATGATACTTTCATCCATCGTAAATCCCTCCAATAAACCCCGATTCGCCTGCCTAGTGAAAATTTCTATCTCCTACTAAGCAGGCTACCTATAATTATTATTCTGATGTTGAAGATGAACTTGTGTCACCTTTCATTCTTGCTTTAAGCGCAGCTAGCTCTTCGTCTATCTTATCGCCCGTTTCTAATTCTGCAAATTCGTCATTCAAGGTTTTCTTACCTAGGTCGTAAGCATCTACCTGCGACTCTAAATCGTCAATCTTACGCTCGTACTGTTCAAAGCGCCCCATGGCTGAATCTACTTTAGTGCTATCTAACGTACGTTTCACTTCTAAACGTGAACTGGCTGTTTTCTGGCGCATAATAATCGTTTTTTGACGACTCTTCGCATCAGCTAACTTGTCTTGAAGCTGGCCTATTTCGTCTTGAAGCTTACTAATTTGCTCTTCAACAACAGTGAGCTCATTAGTCAATGTTTCAGCGGCTTCGGCTGATTTCTTTTTTTCTTGCAATGCTGCGCGGGCCAAATCATCTCGAGCTTTGCTAAGTGCAAGTTCCGCTTTCATCTGCCAATCGTTAGCATCTGTTTCATACTTATTAATTTGGCTTACAATTTCCTTTTTGTTTGCCAACGTTTTCGCCGATGCTGAGCGCACCTCAACTAATGTGTCTTCCATTTCCTGAATAATCAACCGGACCATTTTTTCCGGATCTTCCGCTTTATCTAAAAGCGCATTAATATTCGAATTCACAATGTCAGTGAAACGCGAGAAGATACCCATAATAATTACCTCTTAATCGAGAACTGGTTGTACCAAGATAAATGTGTAGTAAGACTATTCAATTTGCTTGCCAGTTTTTGGATATACCATAACTTGATAATTTTAAAAGAAATTTGTTTAGTTTAAATATTACTCGAACATCGAGTTTTTTTACTCTACACTATTAATTGGTCGAAATGACTAATATTTGAGGGATTTAATGAGTAGGTATCGTCAGCAGGATAATTTGCTAGGCCAAGCGAACAGTTTTCTAGAAGTGCTTGAGCAAATTTCACAAATTGCACCACTAGATAAGCCCGTGTTAGTCATTGGTGAGCGCGGAACAGGGAAAGAGCTTATAGCAGCTCGACTGCATTTCCTTTCTAAGCGCTGGGATCAAAATTACGTCAAGCTAAACTGCGCCGCCTTAAACGAAAGCTTACTGGAAAGTGAGTTGTTTGGCTACGAAGCTGGCGCATTTACTGGCGCAGCAAAACGCCGAGAAGGACGTTTCGAAATTGCCCACAATGGCACCTTATTTCTTGATGAATTGGCGAACACCTCAGGGTTAATACAAGAAAAGCTACTACGTGTAGTCGAATACGGTGAGTTTGAGCGTGTGGGTGGGAATAAGACAGTTAAAACCGATGTGCGCTTAGTTGCTGCTACAAATGAAGATTTACCCGCCTTGGCTGACGCTGGTGAGTTCCGTGCTGACTTACTCGACCGTCTCGCCTTTGATGTTATTACTATTCCCCCTTTAAGAGAGCGTCGTGATGATATCATGATGCTTGCCGAGAACTTTGCTATTAGCATGGCAAGGGAGATGGAAATGGAGCTTTTCAGCGGCTTTACCGAAAAAGCAAAACGTACATTGCTTGAATACGAATGGCCTGGAAATATTCGTGAGCTTAAAAACGTGGTTGAACGTGCAGTGTACAGAACTAATAACCCTCACTTACCCGTACACGATATTGTCCTCGACCCGTTTGAATCTTTGTTTAGGCCTACCTCTCGCATTAAAACAAACGACAGAACCTCGAGTACGTCTGAAGCCGAGTCGACTTCAGCTTCCAATACAGTGCCATCTAGTACAGTAGCGGCCAATGTAGAACATATAGCCAACAATAACGAACCGGCTGCGAACTCGTCGCAGGCAGTGCTAGCTTCATCAAAACCAGAGGTTGTAGAGTATCCAATCGATTTGAAAGATCGCTCCCAGCAGTATGAAATTGACATGATTAAACAAGCATTATCCGACAGCCAGTTCAATCAGAAAAAGACTGCCGAGAAACTTAGTCTCACTTATCATCAACTTCGTGGTTATTTAAAAAAATACAACCTGTTAGACTCTTCACCTGAATCCATGGAGTGCTAGCTGAATGTCTGTAAAACCGCTTTTTTATGCTGCCGTTACTGTTGCTTCAGTATTGTTGCTAGCGGCGTGTACGAAAAAAGATGAACATGCATTTTATAATAGCGGTTTAGTGTATTGCTCTGAGAGTAACCCAGTTACTTTCAACCCTCAGTTAGATACATCTAGCACCACCACCGATGCGTCATCGCATCAACTTTATGACAGGCTACTTGATTTTGACCCAGACTCTGGCCGTATTGTACCGAGTGTGGCCAGCAGTTGGTTAGTCTCTGACGATGGCTTAACCTACACGTTTCAGCTTAGAAAAGATGTAGAATTCCACACTACCAGCTATTTTACGCCCACCCGAAATCTTAATGCCGACGATGTTATTTTCAGTATTGATAGATGGCGACTAACGTCTCACCCTTATCATTACGTATCTGGCGGTCGATACCCTTACTTCGAAAGCTTAGGTCTGGCACAAAATATTGCTTCTGTAGAACGCTTAAACGGGTACAGAGTAGAAATAACCTTAAAACGGCGAGATAGTTCTTTCTTGGCGAATTTAGCCACCGACTTTTCAGTTTTACTGTCTCAAGAATACGGTGATATATTGCTGCAACAAGGGCTTCCTAATCGTATTGACCAATTCCCAATTGGAACTGGCCCTTTCAAATTCGAAAATTACCGCAAAGATCATTACATTCGCTACCAACGTCACCCTGCATATTGGGGTGAGCAAGATAATGCTGAACGCTTAATTTACGATATTACGCCGAAAAGCTCATTGCGATTAGCCAAGTTAATGACCGGGGAATGCGATGCTACTGCGTTTCCGGCACAAACTGAACTTGAAGTCATTCGTGCCCACGACGACCTATTATTGGCTGAAAAACCGGGTTTGAATGTGGGTTTTTGGGCGTTTAATACCAAGCGCCCCCCTTTCGACAATCCAGATGTTAGGCGCGCGCTAGCCTCTGCTATCGACAAGAACACCTTGTTAGAGGCGGTCTATTTCGACAGTGCTACCCGTGCTAAAACACTTCTTCCCGCCGCGAGTTGGGCGTTTCAAAATGATGCTGACGATACGGCGTATAATCCCGTACTGGCTAGAAAGCTGTTAGCAAATGCTGGCATAGAGCCAGGGTTTACCATGACCATCTGGGCCATGCCAATTGAACGCGCTTATAACCCTAATGCGGCAAAAATGGCCGAGCTTATCCAGCGCTATTTGCGTGATGTGGGCGTTACCGCCACTATTGTTAGCTACGACTGGACGACATTTAGACGTCACTTACAAGAAGGTTTACACGACTCTGTATTAATCGGGTGGTCTGCAGATAATGGCGACCCTGATAATTTTTATCGACCCTTGTTAAGCTGTGGCGCTATTCCATCAGGAACCAATCGGGCCATGTGGTGTAATGACGACTACGATGCACTTTTAGATAAGGCCCTTCAGACTGAAGATATTGAGGCGCGGCGCTTAATCTATCAACAAGTTAACCGACTGCTTTACGAACGATTACCTTTGGTGCCCATTGCCCATGCATACCGTTACCAAGCGTACAGAAATGAACTGGAGGGCATGACTATTAACCCGTTTGGGGGGGTAAGATTTGGCGGAGTAGGTAAATCACTGTGATTCAAATATTATCGCGATACGCTGTACTCTTCATACTGACCCTTTTGGTGTTAACCGCCATGTCATTCTCGCTGGTCTATCTGTTTCCCGGGGATGTGCTCGAAAATTTAACCGGTATCGTGCCGCAAAACGATATTCAACGTGAAGCGCTTATGCGCCAATTTCGCTTAGATCAGCCTTACATAGTGCAGTTTTTCTACTATCTCACTTCTCTGCTTCAAGGGGATTGGGGCTATAGCTTGGCATCAGGCTTACCCCTTCGCGATGAAATTGGTATTGCCATGCCGGCAACGATAGAACTCAGTACCTATGCCATGCTAATGGCCTTATTTATAGGTATCCCGCTTGGCTATTATGCTGGGCTTAAAAATTACTCTACCACCGACCACACTATTAACGCGTTAAGCATTACCACCTATTCGTTTCCTGTCTTTTGGCTGGCGTTAATTTTAATCCTGTTTTTTAGCTTAAACCTTGATGTTGCGCCTTTGTCAGGACGCATAAGCTTACTGTTCGACATTGAACCGGTAACCGGCTTTGTACTGATTGATATTATGCTGGCTGATGGCATCGATCATGGCCTGGCCTACCGAGATGCTATTTCCCATCTTGCGCTGCCGACGCTAGCCATAGGTGCCATCACCACGGCTTCCATGGTACGTATAACCCGCCGTTCGGTAATTGATGTTATTCACCGCCCCTATATTGTGGCTGCACGCTCACGAGGTGTGTCAGAATGGCAAATTTTCTTTAGGCACGTACTGCGTAATGCGTTGCTGCCAATCTTGCCTTTAATGGCAATACAAATTACAACTTTAATTACCAACGCCATGATTGTGGAAACTTTATTTTCATGGCCGGGTATTGGTAGCTGGTTAATTCAAGCAATTTATCAACGAGACTTCCCTGCACTTCGCGTGGGTATGTTGGCGGTTTCAACCCTCGTTATTTCGTTAACTATTATGGTCGATTTATTTAATCGCATTATTGACCCTAGCCGAGAAAAATACGAACGTGCCACAGTTTAGTTTATACGAAGAGGAGTTTCACCCGTCTCCTTGGCAGCGAACATGGGTAGCTTTTCGTAGCAGTCACATTGCTATTGGAGGCCTTATTTTACTTGGTTTCTTTGTGGTTTTTTCTGTGTTCGCACCGATAGTGTCCCCCTATAACCCTGCCGAACAAAATATAGATTCATTGCTTATCCCGCCGAGTTGGGAAACGAGTGGTTCTATTACCCATTTATTTGGTACCGATCCACTTGGTCGAGATGTGTTTTCTCGTATTATTTACGGCTGCAGGACAACCTTAGGCTCAGGCTTTTTAATGGTTGTACTCGCTATGCTAATTGGGGTGAGCATAGGTACCTTTGCTGGCATGTTGCGAGGCGTACGTTCAAGCATTGTGAATCACTTGCTTGATGCTCTAATGGCCATCCCTACTTTGCTCATCGCCATTATTATTGTGGCTATTCTAGGAACAGGTTTAGTTAACAGTATGTGGGCGATTACCCTAGCGCTTATTCCACAATTTGTTCATCGAACTCGAACTTTTGTACGCGCTGAAATGAAAAAAGAATACATTATGTCGTCGAAGCTCGACGGGGCAAATAGATGGCAATTGTTTGTGCACTCCATTTTACCCAACATGACAGAGATGCTAGTAGTGCAAGGCACAGTGGCATTGTCGATAGCAGTTATTGATGTATCTGCACTAGGTTTTTTGAACTTGGGCGCGCAGTCGCCGTTAGCTGAACTCGGGGCTATTTTAGGTAACGGCCTCGATGTCGCCTACTTAGCACCTTGGAATGTAGCACTGCCCGGCATCACTATTTTCTTATTGGTGTTATCGATAAATATTGTGGGGGACGGCCTTCGTTCTGCACTCAGAAAAAGAGTGAGCCACTAATATGCCAATGTTAGATATTAAAAATTTAACCCTAGAAATGGTAGCTGGCGACACCACTATTAAGGCGTTAGACAAGGTTAACTTAACCGTTAACACGGGTGAAATTCGAGCCCTTGTGGGTGAGTCTGGTTCGGGAAAAAGTTTAATTGTATCTGCCATTTGTGGTGCCCTGCCCTCGCAGTGGAGAATGACGGCAGATCGTATGAGCTGGAAAGGTGAAAACTTACTAAGCATGTCGAAATACCAGCGCCGAGAAGTAATGCGCCGAGACATTGCGGTGGTATTTCAAAATCCTCAGACCAGCTTAGACCCTTCTGCTACCTTGGGCGAACAGCTTGAAGAAAGTATTCCTGACGAATTTGTGGAAGGTTACTGGTTTTGGCAGCGTGCACAGCATCGTAAAAGAATAGCCATAAGCACGGTTCACAAGGTGGGCATAAAGCAGCATAAACATTATTTGAATGCCTACCCCCATCAAATTCCCAGTGATATTGGGCAAAAATTCATGATAGCGATGGCCTTGGTATCACAACCAAAGCTGTTGATTGCAGATGATCCCACCCGTGGAATGGAACCGACGACAAAAACCCAAATACTTAAGTTATTTACCCGTTTAAACCAAACTCGGTCATTAAGTATTTTGTTTGTTAGCCATGACTTGCTCGCCATTGCCAGTATGTCGCACTCGATGACGGTGCTTTATGCAGGCCAAACCGTTGAGTCGGGTAAAATGAAGCATATTAAAAAGCGTCCGCTTCATCCTTATACCAAAGCATTGTTAGACAGCGCGCCAAGTTTTAGAAAAGATTTACCGCCGAAATCTCAGTTACCAACGCTAGGTGGTTCCATCCCTACACTACAACACTTACCGATTGGTTGCCGGCTAGGCCCTCGCTGCCCGAGAGCACAACGAGCGTGTGTTTCAAGGCCTGCAGTAAGGCATATTCACGACCATACCTACAACTGCCACTTCCCATTACATATGGAGAAGTTATGACAGATATAATGCAAGTAGATGGGCTAACGTTTAGGCATAACGACAAAAAACGTTGGCTAAAAAAGCCTGAGATATTTGAGTTAGGGCCTATCGATTTGACCGTACAGCGGGGTGAAACTATTGCCATTATTGGTGAAAACCGCGCAGGTAAGTCGTTGTTAGCAAAGTTACTGGTTGGCGCTATTCCCGCTGATGAAGGGGTTATAGAACTTAATAGTCATAAATACTTAGCGAAATATAATCAGCTCAACAGTCAACAAAAACGAACTCATGATATTCGCATGATATTGCAACATAGTAGTGAGTCGATGAACCCTTCAGTGCCTGTAGGTAGAGTGTTAGACGAGCCTTTGCGACTGAATACAAAACTTACAGAGGCGGAGCGTAAGCCCCTAATAGAAGAAATGCTGACAAAAGTGGGTTTACTACGAGAGCATTATTATTTCTATCGCCATATGCTTTCTGACGGTCAACAACAGCGAGTCTCTCTAGCTCGCGCTATCATATTAAGACCAAAAGTACTGATAGCCGACGAACCTTTTGCGGCCCTTGACCCTTCAATACGTTCGCAAACCGTGAATCTTATCTTAAAGCTTCAACAAGAAATGGGGATGGCGTTTATTTTCATTAGTCATAACCTTGGCATTGTTAGGCATATCGCCGATAGAGTCATTGTGATGGAGAATGGTCATATTGTTGAAGAAGGTAAAACCGAAACGATTTTTCGTTGGCCTGAACATGCCATCACTAAAAAGCTGATTGTGGCCTACCAGTCGTTGATTACGACCAACACTATTGGTGAGTAGCACTCTTGTTGGAGGGTGATTGAGACTGTATGACATCCTTTGCGTCGTACTTTTTAACGTCCTATGTAATTTCAAATGAACAAACAAAAAATGCGGCCGAAGCCGCATTTTACTGTTTAAGCGGGCTGGTTGATTTCACTTACACTCAACCACACCACATAATTTTTAAACTAGTCATTTGAACATTGGCTATTTAAAACCGAGCTTTTAGCGTCAAGCACTTAACGCCAAGCACTTAAGATCAACCACTCGCTTACTGGCCTACTAGCGCCAACAAAATACCCGCAGCAACAGCAGAACCAAGTACACCGGCTACATTTGGCCCCATGGCATGCATCAACAAGAAGTTATGAGGGTTAGCCTCAAGACCTACCTTATTCACCACCCTTGCAGCCATTGGTACTGCCGATACGCCAGCCGCGCCAATCAATGGATTAATTTTACCACCACTCATTCGGCTCATTAATTTTGCCATTAGCACGCCAGTGGCAGTACCAATAGCGAATGCCACTGCACCCAAACCAAGAATACCCAAGGTTTCAACGGTTAGGAACTTCTCGGCCGATAGCTTTGAACCTACCGCTAGACCTAAGAAGATAGTGACAATATTAATTAACTCATTTTGCGCTGTCTTGCTTAGCCTATCTACTACGCCACATTCTTTCAGTAAGTTACCAAAGCAAAACATACCCACTAGAGGCGTTGCTGAAGGCAAAAATAGGATTGTGAGGAATAGTGTAGCCAGAGGAAAGATAATCTTCTCACGTTGCGATACAGGGCGTAATTGCGCCATTTCTATGGTGCGTTCTTCCTTAGTAGTTAACGCTTTCATAATAGGCGGCTGAATAATGGGTACCAGCGCCATATATGAATAAGCCGCTACTGCAATAGCACCTAATAAATCAGGCGCTAATCGAGACGCCAGAAATATAGCCGTTGGGCCATCAGCACCACCAATGATAGCAATAGCACTGGCGTCTTTAAGGGTGAACTCAAAACCCGGGATCATGTTAAGCGCAATGGCACCGAACAAGGTCGCAAAAATACCAAATTGCGCAGCAGCCCCTAGTAACAACATTCTAGGGTTAGCAATTAAGGCACTAAAGTCCGTCATCGCGCCCACGCCCATGAAGATAAGCAGAGGGAACACCCCTGTATCTATGCCGATTGCGTAAATATAGTGAAGCAAGCCCCCAGCATCTGAAAATCCGGCCAAAGGGATGTTGGTTAATAACGCACCAAACCCAATTGGGATTAACAACAAGGGCTCAAACTTTTTCACAATGGCTAGGTAGAGTAAAAGAAACCCTACCGCCATCATGATTAACTGGCCTGATTCAAAATGCGCCAGGGCAGTGCTGTCCCACAGCACCATCAACTTATCCATGATTTACCCCAATGCAATAAGTGGCTGAGCGCTGGCTACGGCATCGCCTTCACCTACAAGTACTTCACTAACGGTACCGCTAAATGCTGAGCGAATTTCAGTTTCCATCTTCATGGCTTCCAAAATAATCACCACATCACCTTCGTTGACTTCATCACCAGCACGCACAAGCACTTTAAACACATTACCCGCCAGTGGCGCGTTAATACTTTGTGCACTTACTGACGATGCAGGATTTGCTGAAGGCGCTGGGGCGGCAGATGCTGCTGTTTGCTGGCTTGGTGTGATGCTAGATAGCTCACCCGATGCCGCTACTTCAACATGATATACCTTACCTTCAACTTTCACATCGTAGGCTGCAGGCGCGCCGTTAGCTGAAACCGGTGCTGCCGGAGCACTTGATGCCACGTCAGCTTCAGTGCTAGGTGCAGGTTCAAATGCCTCAGGGTTACCCCGATTCTCTAAGAACTTAAGCCCAATTTGAGGGAATAGTGCATAGGTAAGCACATCGTCAATCTTAGTCTCTGACAACGTAATGCTTTTTTCAGATGCTAACTTGGTAAGCTCTGTTTCAAGGCTATCTAGTTCTGGTGCAATATTATCTGCTGGGCGACAAGTAATAGGCTGTCCACCGTCAAGTACTCGCGCTTGCAGTTCTTTGTTTACTGGTGCAGCCGTAGCACCATATTCGCCCTTAAGGACACCAGCGGTTTCTTTGGTGATGCTCTTGTAACGCTCGCCAGTTAATACGTTTAGCACCGATTGGGTACCTACGATTTGCGAGGTAGGAGTAACCAAAGGAATACAGCCTAAATCTTCACGTACCCGAGGAATTTCTTTAAGGACTTCTTCAAACTTATCTTCAGCGCCCTGCTCTTTTAACTGGCTTTCCATGTTAGTTAACATGCCGCCAGGTACTTGAGCTAGCAAGATACGCGCATCAACGCCTTTTAAGCTGCCTTCAAACTTGCTGTATTTTTTGCGCACGCCACGGAAGTAACTGGCAATTTCTTCAAGGTCGGGCAATGACATACCCGTGTCTCGTTCTGTGCCCTCTACAATAGACACCATAGTTTCGGTAGCAGTATGACCGTATGTCATGCTCATTGAAGAAATGGCAGTGTCTAGCATATCAATACCAGCATCTATCGCTTTTTGATATGTTGCAGTGCTCAACCCTGTGGTTGCATGGCACTGCATAGCAATAGGCACACTAATGGTTTCTTTCAAACCCGTGATTAGCGCTTCACAGTCGTAAGGCTTCAATAACCCCGCCATGTCTTTCACACAAATTGAGTGAACCCCCATGTCTTCAAGTTGTTTAGCCATATCAAGCCAAACCTGAAGATTATGCACGGGGCTAACCGTGTACGAAATTGTACCTTGTGCGTGTGCACCGCTGTCGACTGTAGCTTTAATTGCAGTTTTAAGGTTACGCATGTCGTTCATGGCATCGAAGATACGAAATACATCTACACCATTTTCGTGAGCACGCTCTACAAAACGTGTTACCACGTCATCAGCATAATGGCGATAACCTAGTAGGTTTTGACCGCGCAGTAGCATTTGTTGTTTTGTATTTGGCATTGCCGCTTTCAGCTGGCGAATGCGATCCCAAGGATCTTCCCCTAAATAACGAATACAGGAATCAAATGTCGCTCCGCCCCACGATTCAACAGACCAAAAACCCGCTTTATCAAGTTTTTCGGCAATAGGCAGCATATCTTCTATACGCATGCGCGTAGCAAGTAGCGATTGATGGGCATCACGCAAGACTAGCTCGGTTAAGGCCAGTGGCTTAGACATGGAAACTCCTGAATGTGTATTTAATTAATTATTATTGGTTTGACGATGCGTATGGACAGCGGCAGTGATAGCAGCAACAACCTTACCATCGACCCCAGCTTGAACCGCTTTTCTGCGAGGTGCTGCGTACTCAACGACGGGCTTGCCGGGAAACGCTTCACAAAATTTAGCAATTAGATGAATACCTACAATTAACAGCGCTAAGAATGAAAATACAAACACCATTCCTATAAGCATCAGTGAGCCGGCTTCTAGCAGCAAACTGGTTACTGATTCTGATCCCATGGCGAATCCTCAAATATTTTGATGAGGAATAAGTATCACGCTCATTTATAAAACACAACTAGAAAAGCCTTAACGATGCATAAAACTAGCCATTTATGCGAAACCTATCAGAAATATGTGCTTTTTATGCATTAAGTCTAAATATTTTTTCAACACCTTCAGGAAAGGCAAAACGAAATACAATTATTGGGATAGGTATGTCGCAAAACGCGATGATAGAAGTTCAATAAGGTATTTTATTTTTTTACCGAGTGAGGTGAACCGTAAATACAGTTGGCGGCATACGCACTTTGCTAGGGTAAAACAGGGCTAAATTAACAGGGCTAAGGGGGGAATGCTTCAGGACCTAAGGGATTAGGCATGCAGAAAAAACTAAATTTCAGGCATAAAAAAACCCACCAGATGGTGGGTTTTCTTAAATGGCGCGTGTGGAAGGATTCGAACCTCCGACCGCCTGGTTCGTAGCCAGGTACTCTATCCAGCTGAGCTACACACGCGTAAACTTTTTTACTTTAAGGTGTTACCCCCAAAGGTGACGCATTTAAAAGAAGTGGCGCGTGTGGAAGGATTCGAACCTCCGACCGCCTGGTTCGTAGCCAGGTACTCTATCCAGCTGAGCTACACACGC
>NZ_JAUOQH010000007.1 GCF_030547075.1 Alteromonas sp. 1_MG-2023
TAGATACGTTTTCTTTGTTTCATGGCAACATTCCTCCTTAAATAAGGATAGCGTTGCGCTCACCAATTGAACTCAAGACGTTAATCCGACGTTCACCACCTTTGATTTCTTAGCAATCCTTAGCCGGTTTGAGACTGGGGCGGGATATCTTAAAAACAAAGTTAAAAGCATAAGCTAATGTTTCCAAACACAATTATCCAGAAGATAATACATCAAATTTCTCTTTATAAAAGAACGGTGCTAATGTAACGCGTAGGTAAAAACAAACATGACAGCGGAGCGTCAACCACATGATTCAGAAATCAACTTTAGTTTTTATCCTATTTTTTTCCTTTTGCACTTTTGCTTTTGGTGACGAAAATAAACAAAGTGCAAAGTCTACGAATCTTCCCGCAATCGTGCACGACATTGCAACGCAATATCATGATATTGGGTGGTTTTCCGGAAGTGTGTTGGTAATACAAGATGATAGAGAAATATTTATATCGTCTTATGGATTTCAGAACATTCAAGAAAAAATAAAGAACACAGGGCAAACTCGGTTTAACCTTGGCTCGATCATGAAAGACTTCACTAAAGTGTTGGTATTACAACAAATCGAAGATGGGAAGATTAGGTTAAATAGCAAGCTAATTTCCTTTGATTTGGGCTTCAAACAGTCTTTTGCTGACAAAATAACAATCGAACAACTACTTAATCACAGCGCTGGTTTTGACGATATCTTTGTCGCAGAATATCGGGAAAACCCTCTTGCATTCGATACTATCGATAAGAAGCTGAGTGTATTAATTGATCGCCCCCTTCTATTTAAACCCGGCTCTGACAATCAATATTCGAACTACGGATATATTGTATTAGGTAAGATTCTTGAAAGAGTGACGGGTAAACCGTTCGAAGAACTACTAGAAAATAAAATATTCTTACCGGCGGAAATGACAGCGACCACATTCGAACCTTCCAATTCGCACGATCACCAGTCGGTAAAATATACTTATAAATACGACAGTACCTTGAGTGAAGTGGGTGTTGTTGAGCATCCAAGTTCAGACGGTGGTATTGAGTCAACTGTGAGAGACGTTCACCGATTTTATCAAGCACTCTTTTACACCGATAAACTATTACAAAACTCAGACCCTATTAATCGCAAAGTATTCGCTATGGATGGTTCACATTGGGGGGCATATGGTGGTGGACTTGGCGTCAGTGCCGCCGTCGAAATTGATTTAACTAACGGTTATCAAATTGTTGTTCTCGCAAATAGTGACAACTTGGTAGCTGAACTCATTTCTGGTCGAATACTCTCGTTTATCAAAAATGGAGAGTATGAGTCGGTAAGGCAATTGGAAAAGAATTTTGCATTTGAATACTACAAAGCCGAAGGTAAACAAGAGTTTACCAAGCATTTCAAACAAGCTTACGCCGATAAAGGCTATAGTCGATTTATTGGCCGAACCGTCAATGAACTTGGAATGGAACTTCTTAGAGCAGATTCATTTGAGGAGGCATTTGATATGTTCGATTATTTAGTTACACTCTTTCCCGATGCACCGCAGGTATACGACAGTTTAGCCTTTGCCTATCTATCTAAAGGGGATGGGAAAACCGCGAAAAAGACATTCAGTCAATCTTTAGCAATCAAAGCTAATTTTGAAAGCGATTACGTGAGTGATAATTATGGTCATAATGATACTTAAGTTGACTGAGTGCACGGTATTTCTGGCTCAGCACTGCCATTGCTTATCTGTCAACAAACTGCACTCCGGCTTTTGTTTTGGGATTTAACGGCTTACATGATTTTGCATTCGTTTATTTAATGAATAGTCCATTATCTTCATCCTGAACGTCTGCTGTTTGTCTTAAGGTGCCTCTGAGGCTGTTTGACAGCTCGGTACGTGAAGCGGTCGTTGGCTAATTGCACATTTGTTGGCGACAATGAGCGAGAAGCAGACGTATGAATGATTGACCGTGAATACGAACAAAAGCGGACTTACCGACCTAAAATAACTCGACGCACTTCAACACTAATTAATTATGTGCTTATATAATCCAAAAATAACAAAGGAATGTATTTTGAAACTTAAGTCCATCTATAAGTATAGTTTTATAATTATCGGTTTAATTGCTCTGCTGTACACAGTGTTAAGAGTTACTGCCGAAATAACCGTAAGCAAGCCAGATGCTGTAGGTGAATTTTTTGTGCACGAAGGTAAAAATGTCCATTACCGTTGTATAGGCGAAGGACCAAACATCGTAATATTCGAAACTGGGTTTGGTTCTGATAGCTTGAATACGTGGGGTGCTATTTCTGAGCAAGTATCTGATAGAGCGAAGTCGTGTTGGTATGACAGACTTGGTTACGGCTGGTCGGACGATTTCGGGGTTTCATTTTCATTACAGCAAAAAGCGCAAGTATTATCAGAATTGATTGAATTGGTAAGTGAAGGAAAGCCTGTAATTCTTGTTGCTCATTCTTATGGTGGTGTAATTGCAAGGCGAGCTATCTCCGATTATTCAATACCAATCAAGACACTTATCCTTGTAGATTCAGCACATGAAAACCAGCATGCTATGTTGGGAGAACTACTTCCTCCAATCCCTCAAAGCGTGGCACGCGCAACATATTTGGATGCCTTATTTGGTTTATCAAAAATTAAAAACATGTTTAATCGAGAAGGAAGCGATGAACACGACAGAGTGCGGAATTATTTTGCATCTAAGAAATATAGTAACGTCCTGAATAATTACGTTGAACTGGGGGGCTTTTTCACACCTTTAAAGAATTCAAACATTGACTTAAATGATGTTGAATTAGTTGTCTTAGAGCATGACCCACAAACATACCCTGCAACGGAAAGATGGGAGCAAGCGAATAGAATATGGCATAAATTACAAAGCGAATTAGCGGCGTTATCGACCAATTCAATTTTTGCAACAGTACCCAAGGCGTCACATAATATTCCTCAAGATAATCCTGAGTATTTAGTGAATCAAATTCTCATTGCAGTTGAGTGACGCTATCCGATTAAAGCGTAAATGCTCAAGGAAAGCTGAAAGGTTCTACACGCATTTTCATTGCAAGCTTAGGTCCGCTTATTGTAACACAGCTCGCATTTGAAACTCACTCTCGAACGGCCCCTTATGGCACAAACGCGAAGTGCTAGGACAACACTGGGAACATCCGCTGTTTGTCTATAGCCGACCATCAAACGGTACCCGAACCCACATTTTATTCATGACAAATGTCATGTTACTTTACTTACCTTTGTGACTAACTAAAACCCGCCCCGCATTACATACTTTCATCACTGCTTACGCACTTTTATTTATCAACTAAAAAGGCATCGTGATGAAAACACAAACACTAACGCTAGAACAGCAACGCGACATTATGAAACAACGCCGCTTTATCGCTATGCCACTGGCTGGCACTCTGGTTTGGGCGGCGATTGGTTGTGCATCGCCCTTTTTCACCGAGGTGATTCAAACCTGGATGCTCTACCTTGGAACGGGCGCTATTTTTTACATTGGGTCAGGGCTTTCCTACTTAACTGGCGAACGTTTCTTTTCTAAAGAACGCCAAAATACCGAGTTCGATACCTTGTTTTTCGTGGGTACCGCCATGGCCTTACTGGTATTTGCCATCGCACTTCCTATTGCGGCCATCGACCATACTACGCTTCCACTGAGTATTGGCATACTTACAGGACTCATGTGGATGCCCCTATCATGGGCTATCCAACACTGGGTTGGCTACTTTCACACTATTGCCCGTACCCTGGGCATTCTCATTGCCTGGTATGTATTCCCAGAAGCCCGGATTGAAGCCATATCAGCTGTTATTGTTGCGGTGTACTTGCTCTCACTCGTTACTCTAGAGTCTAGATACCAGAACATTAAACTTGCCACTTCAAACGCCGTTGACGGTACTGCAACAGGTGCTACTAATACCTCTGCCACTGACACTGGCTCTACTTCACGGGCTAATCCAAAGGTTGCCACTAAAACGTCGCTAGCTTCATTTTAAAAAGAAGTAGTATTAAAGAAAGTCGCCATAAACCTATGGCTTTTTCAAACTAAAGCTTTTCAAAGTAAAACCGTTTTAGCGAACAAAAAATCAATCAGCCGAAACAGCTAAACGACCTAAGACTTATACCGGAGAAAAAACATGACTTACTTATTACTCGCGCTAGCGATTGTGACAGAAGTAGCAGCAACACTTTCATTGAAAGCCTCAGATGGATGGGAAAAATGGTACTTCGGCTATGGCGCCATCGCGCTTTATACCGTATCAGGTATTTTATTTGCCACTGTGCTCAAGCATATGGGGGTAGGTGTTGCTTATGCCATATGGTCTGGAATGGGGATCGCTCTTATCACCGCAGCCTCTGTAGTCTTATGGAAACAAACTTTCGACTTATATGCTGCAATGGGTATTATATTAATTGTTTCAGGTACTTTGCTTATCACCAGCAAGTCTACCGTTGTATTTCAATAAGGACGAAATACCTAGATGAATAGCAATTCAATAAAAAACAGCGATAAGGCCACTAGCGGCACAGGTATTAACACTAGCGGTGCAGGTTTCAACGCTGGCGAAACCTCTGCTAATCTACAATCACCAACATTACCTTTGCTGGCGGATGGTCGTAAAAAGAAGTGGTCTTACAGTTCTCTGGTCTTTTCACTGTTTTATTTTGTGCCAATGCTATTTATGCAAGACGCGCCCTCCAATTCGGTAATGGCGCTTATTGTTACGGGTTTTGTCACCTTTGTTTTTCTTTACGTACTGAGTGTAAATCAACCTGTAAATCGCCTACCTTATTACCTGACGCTAATGATTTTTTTAGCCTATACCACCAGCTTGGTTAATCCAGGTGGCACGGTGATTTTTGGCTTTGTTAACTTTATTGTCGGCTACTATTATCGCTTCAGTATCGGCATTATTTTGTTACTTGCAGTATCTGCATCGCTTATTTTCATGAAAGTATTTTTGTACCCTACCGGTTTGTTTTTCTTCCTCGCCGCAGGGGTAAACATTGCTGTGCTGTTTGGTTTTGGCGTAATGGAACGCAAAGAAACCCTTTTCCAACAAAAGGAAGCGAAACACGCTGCCGCATTGGGCACCTTAAGTGCCATTGCTGAACGGGAACGCATAGGCCGTGATCTTCATGATGTAGCTGGCCATGCACTAAGCAGTATTTCGTTGAAAGCTCAAGTGGCCGACAAGCTACTAACCAAGGGCCGCACCGCTGAAGCCCAAGCAGAAGTAAAAGCATTGGCTCAGCTTTCTCAGCAATTGCTCAGTGAGATTAGGCAAACCGTAAGTGGCATTAAACACCTACCCTTGCGTCAAGAAATAGCTAAAAACATGGCAAAATTGTCTGAGCAAGGTTTTGAGGTGGTGAGCGATGTGGTGAGTGATGTAATTAGTAGTGAAGCTAGTGATGACGTTGGCGACATAGTTAACAATGAAGTAAACAATGTAGACGAGAGTAACTTCACTCACCTTACTCCCCTTCAAGAAACACAAATGTCGTTAATTGTAAAAGAAGCGACCACGAATATTTTGCGCCATAGCAAGGGTAATCAAGTAACGCTTACACTTCAATGTACAAACGATATGCTGAACCTCGTTATTGCTGATAATGGCAACAGCCACTGCCAAGCAGAGGGCAACGGCGTTCAAGGAATACGTGAGCGGGCTGAACTAATCAATGCCTCTGTGGAGTTTCAGTGGGGCTCCCCCACGGTGCTCACACTTCAATTACCGCTACTTGCTAAACATAATAATAGCCAGCCGAGCGAAGAGTACATATGCATATAGATAAAAATGACTAATTTAATATCGAGTAACCAGCAATGAATCGAATTTTAGTGGTAGAAGACCAATCTTTAGTGCGTGACGCTATCGCGACCTTATTGTCGTTAGAAGACGACTTTGAAATAAGCGAAAAATGCGCCAATGGACAAGAAGCATTAGATTGGCTTGGCGCGAACGATGCCCCCGACATTATTCTTACCGACATTGAAATGCCCTTAGTATCGGGGCTAGATTTGGCAGAAAGGCTAAACGCCTTATCTATCAGCAGCAAAGTGGTGGTAATGACCACATTCTCCAAGCCTGGCTATATAAAGCGAGCGCTGGCATTGGGCGCAAAAGGATTTATTCTAAAAGAGGCTGACAGTGAGTACCTAGTGAATGCGCTACAAAAAATAGCAAAAGGTGAAAGAGTTATTAGCCCTGAACTTGCTTTAATGGCGCTGGATGACAGTAACCCGCTTTCGGCAAAAGAAAGTAAAGCGTTAAAGCTCGCAGGTGATGGATTAAAAACCCAAGATATCGCGAAAACACTATTTTTGTCTGAAGGTACTGTGCGTAATTATTTATCTGAAGCTATAGCAAAACTTGATGCAACAAACCGTGTAGACGCAGCCAGAATCGCAAAACAAAAAGGCTGGTTATAAACCAGCCTTTGTTTGTCTATATCCGCTGCATTTAGTACAAATGCAGCGTTGATCTTTTTTCGTTTAAGCTTTTTAGCTTACTCAATTCGTTAATTAAAACTCAGTGGAGAAACGTACGCCAAACTCACTCGCGTCATTACTTAATACTTGGATAATATAATCACCAGCGTTTAAGCGAGCATTGTCATAACGCTCATCAAAAATGTTACGGCCATATAAAGCAACTGTATAACCTTCATCTGCGGGCGTGTACGCCACGTCGAAGTTAACTAATCCACGGCTATCAATCTGTGTCATACGAGTAGGCTCTGAGCTAGGCTCACCGTACATTTCTGCGCGGTATGAATAGTCGACACGTGCGCGAATTTTATCGCCACCTTCAAGGTCGAAGGTATATGACGGGCCAATCGCAAACGTTAAATCAGGCGTTAATGGCGCAACAGGATTAAAACCGTCTTGCTCATCTACTTCAACATCCATGTAACCAATGCTGGTTAGCATGCTGAAGTTGCCTACATTCAACGTAGTGTCTAGCTCGATACCACGTGAGGTTTGTTCAACCACTAAGTTAGCCGTATCAAAACCACCTTCACTCACTTGGCTTACTTGGTATGGTAAATCTTCAAACTCAGTGTTAAATACTGCAATGCTCACGTCAAAGTATTCATTTACACGACCTTTAAGGCCCACTTCGTAATTCACCGCGGTAATATTGTCAGAGGATACAAAACAGTTACTCGCATTCACTGCAGCAATTGTTGCATCTAAATCATCAAAGCCACCTGCCCCAAAGAAATCATTAAATAGGCAATAAGGACGTGCTGGATATTGACCAGATTGATAACCATTTTGAATAGTGGCATAACCTGTCATACCATTTTCAAATGTATAGTTGGTTGCCAGTTCCCACGTTACCTCGTCCCACTCATTTGAGTCGAATACAGTACCAAGGACATCAAATACGTTTGCAGACGCGTCTTTTTCATCTTCAGTGTAACGAATACCACCCGATACACTCAATTCGTCGGTTAAATCTCGGCGAAGGTTAAAGTATACCGCTTTACTTGTCGTTTCTTGGTCTAGTTGAAGGGTGTTGCCACCGCCATCGAAACTTGAATCGCTACCTTGACGGTTACTACCTTCTTCGTTGAAGTAATAAAGGCCAGCTACAAAGTCAGTGTACTCATTGATATAACCATTCAGTTGAACTTCAATTGATGTTTGGTCTGCTTCACCGCGCTCTGGGTAATGATCTAACGAGTAAATAGTACCGTCATCATCAAGACCCGCTTTGTACTTAGAAGTACGGCGGCTAGCAACCACTTTGGCGGTGTAATCGTCGCTAATATCCCACTCGGTAGTTAAAGACACACCGCGAGCTTCATTCGAAACGCTAGTCACTTCTGGTGTGCCTGTTGCATTATCGTAAATATCATACCCTTCTGGGGTAACATCGGTATTTCTAAGTGCTACCGCCAGGCCGTTTGTACCTGCATAAAAACGTCCTTCAGGTATTTCATCAATAAGCACTGTGTATGGACGTAAACCACCATCACCATTGTTGGCATCGGCAGTTAATACCATACGGAAATCATCAGACGGTTCCCATTTTACCGAGATACGACCTGAAATATCTTCTGTTTCACCAACATCATACTCTGCGTTAGGTACGTTAATGAACTCGCCCAAACCATCACGGGTGTTGTACGCTAGGTTCATGTTGAAAGCTAAGGTGTCAGATAATGCATGGTTCACGAACAAATCAGTTTTAACACGACCACGAGTACCAAACTCTGCATTTACTTTGGTCACATCGCCTTGATCTGGCTCTTTAGTAATGATGTTAATAGCACCACCAATTGAGTTACGACCATATAGCGTACCTTGAGGACCACGAAGCACCTCAATACGCTCGATGTTATTCAAGCTCCAGTTTTGACCTACTTGGCGGCCTAAATACACGCCATCCACATACACGCTCACACCTGGATCAGTAGTGATAAGGTGATCTTGAAGACCAATACCACGAATGAAAGGATTTACAGAGGAAGTGTGACCTGCTGAGAAGCCTGTTACGTTTAAGTTCGGAACAAACTTACCCACATCTGTTAAGTCAGTAATACCTTGTTCAGCCAGCATATCACCGTCAAATGCACTGATTGCAATTGGTACTTCATAGATAACTTGGGGACGCTTAGTCGCAGTAACGGTAATAGCTTCAAACTGTTGCTCTTCAGTAGCTTCAGCTTCTTGAGCAAATGCAGAATGTGATACAGCGGGAATAGTTAGTGCGACTGCCAAAGCGACAGGCGAAAGCCTACTGGCTAGTGTCTTAGACACGTCAGTATTGGTGATCATGTGTAACCCCTTTGCGAGAGTGTTTAGTGTCGAAAGTTTATTGTTTTAGGCCGCTTCACATTCTCTTTGGAACGTTGAAAACCAATTGACTCACAAATAGAGGGCGTTACGAAGCGTAACATTTAGCTGATTTATGGATATCCTTGATGAAAGTGGCGTGTATCCCTACTGGTTTTAAATGTCACTTTCTCTACCCTACCAGCCCCCATCTACTCACGACTGGAGTTTTGGCTTGAAGACTGGAAAAATATAATACTGGCTTCCTTTTGGCTTGCATAGCTAAATATTGCACTTTTATTAAAATGACTCTTTAAAATCTGACTGAATGGTTAACATACAAAGCATTGAAAAATGAATTATCCCAAGCCTATAAAAACAATATAATTCAGATGCTTAACAACAAAACAAAAAGGATGAAAAACAACCTAAAATTGGTAAAAATTGTTGACCAAATAGACAATTATTTTTATTGAAATTGTAAGGATTAAGTCAAGTTTGTTTGCGATATACCCAACTTATTACATGCAAATATGTCTATCTCGCAGCAGAAATAACCCTCCTTGTGAAAATCTCTTGCCAAAAGAAATTGGATATTTTAAACAAGTTACCAATACCGTTTCAATATAAGCTGTGTTTATTACCGTCCCGCCTTATTTCCTCTCATTCAGTTTCTTGTGTTATTAATTTATCACCACTACTTTGTCGACAATATAACCCCAATTTGGTTGACCCAGCCAGAAAAAAGGCCTAAATTGTCGACAATAGAGTTTATAGAGATATGTTCATTGTCGATTCAATTAGATGTTGAAAAGCCCATAACTAACGCAGATCGTACTTTTTACCAACTGCGCAACGATATAGTGGAAGGCGCTATCCTTGCTGGCTCTAAACTTAGTGAAACCGAGTTGTCGACAAAATACGAGGTTAGCCGTGCCGTTATTCGCGAAGGTATTAATCGACTCACTGCGTGCCACTTGGTTGAACGCAAAGCCAATGTAGGCGCAAAAGTCGTCTCCCTCACGCCAGAAGGGCTCATTCAGCTTTACCAAGTGCGAGAAGCGTTAGAAGGTATGGCTGCACGTCTTGCCGCTAGGCATATGAACGATGAAGAAATTGTCTCGTTGCAAGGGCTGCTAGATTCCCATTTCAACACAGTTAAAGATGCACAGCTTTATTACCAAGAAGCGGGGGATGTAGATTTTCATTACCGCATTGTTACTGGTAGTAAAAATAGCCATCTGATTAGCGTATTAATAGATGGGCTATATCATCTTGTACGCATGTATCGCGTTCAACTCGGTATGGCCGGCCCTCGGGTTAGCACTGCTTTTGATGAACATAGACACATTGTGAATGCTATTGCGAATCGCGATGAAGAGCTAGCCGAAATGCTAATGCGCCGCCATATTCTTTATTCAAAGAACAATATTGAAAACAAACTTAGTCCCACACCAACCTAATTTGAAACCAGAGAGTGTTATTTATGAGTGCAGGAAAGAAATTCAGACAAGCACTGGCCGACAATAAGCCACTGCAAATATTAGGCACCATTAATGCCTATACCGCCATGATGGCAAAATCTATCGGCCACAAAGCGATATACCTCTCAGGTGGCGGCGTTGCAAATGCTTCATACGGTTTACCCGATTTGGGCATGACATCACTTAACGACGTGATTGTTGATGTACAACGCATCACATCAGCTTGTGATTTGCCGTTATTGGTAGATATAGACACGGGCTGGGGCGGCGCATTTAATATTGCAAAAACCATTCGCGATATGGAAAAAGCAGGCGCAGCGGCTGTACATATGGAAGATCAGGTAGCGCAAAAGCGTTGCGGTCATCGCCCTAACAAAGAAATTGTGAGCACTGAAGAAATGGTCGACCGCATTAAAGCCGCGGTAGATGCTAGAACAGACCCCGACTTTTTCATTATGGCCCGTACTGATTCTTTCGCACAAGAAGGGTTAGAAAAAGCCATTGAACGTGCCAAAGCTTATGTAGCAGCAGGCGCTGATGGCATATTCGCAGAAGCAGTAAAAACTGAAGAGCATTACCGCGCATTTTCAGAAGCGTTAGACGTACCTATTCTTGCCAATATTACCGAGTTTGGACAAACCGAACTATGGAACAAAAAGCAACTTGGCGAATGGGGTGCCGCGATGGTGCTTTATCCACTAAGCGCATTCCGCGCCATGAACAAAGCTGCTGAAAACGTCTACCAATCAATACTTGATAATGGCGATCAAAAGGCCGTTGTCGACACCATGCAAACTCGCATGGACTTATACGATTACCTTGGCTACCACGACTACGAGCAAAAGCTCGACGAACTGTTCGCCAAAGGCAAAGGCTAACGGCTGGCGGCTGAAGCCGCTTTGGCTGAGGAGGCAGGGATACGGCGCTGCCACGCCGTAAACCCATCCATGGGGGCTCCGCCTCGGCATCCATGCCTCGGAGGGGCAGCGCTCGTATTCCCTGCCTCCACATCCGCGGCCTCGAGCGACAATTTGTAACGAGTAATATTTTGTTAAAAACAGCGATTGTTGATATCGATTGTTGAATTAGAAAACTAAACAAACTTTTGTACCTTACATACACAAGACCGGAGACAACAAGATGGCTAAACAATTAAGTGGCGCGGGATTACGCGGCCAAGTTGCAGGAAAAACAGCACTGTCTACTGTCGGCGTATCAGGTTCTGGCCTGACATACCGTGGTTACGATGTAAAAGATTTAGCAGCCAGTTGCCAATTTGAAGAGGTGGCTTATCTTATTTTGAAAGGCAAATTACCTACCCAATCCGAGTTAGATGAATACAAAACCTTACTTCGTGGTATGCGCGGATTACCTCAGGCCCTTAAAGATGTACTAGAGCGTATTCCAAAAGACGCCCATCCTATGGATGTACTTCGTACGGGTTGTTCTATGTTGGGTAACCTTGAAATGGAAAACGATTTCAGTGAGCAGGCCCATGCTACCGACCGCATGTTGGCCTGCTTCCCAAGCATTATCTGTTATTGGTATCGCTTTACTCACGATGGCGTTCGTATTGATGTAGAAACCGATGACGATTCTATCGGTGGTCATTTCTTGCATATGCTACACGGCGAAAAACCACGTGAGCTACATGAACAAGTGATGCATGTTTCACTTATTTTGTACGCAGAGCACGAATTCAACGCCTCTACTTTTACCGCTCGCGTGTGTGCCTCAACCTTATCTGACATGCACTCATGTGTCACTGGTGCTATTGGCTCACTTCGCGGTCCATTACATGGCGGCGCGAACGAAGCAGCCATGGAAATGATTGAAGGCTTTACATCGGCAGACGACGCTGAAGAAAAAATGATGGCTATGCTAGCCCGTAAAGACAAAATTATGGGCTTTGGTCATGCTATTTATTCTGAGTCTGACCCACGTAACGAGATTATTAAAGGCTGGTCTGAAAAGCTTGCAGCCGATGTGGGTGACGATGTGCTTTACCCTGTTTCTGTTCGCTGTGAAGAAGTGATGTGGCGTGAGAAGAAATTGTTCTGTAACGCTGATTTCTTCCATGCATCAGCCTATAACTTTATGGGTATTCCTACTAAGTTGTTTACTCCTATATTCGTAATGTCTCGCCTAACAGGCTGGGCTGCCCACGTGATGGAACAGCGCGCTGACAACCGCATTATTCGCCCATCAGCGGAGTACACCGGTGAAGATATTCGTGACGTACCTCCTATGTCTGAACGTAGTTAATGACTAAGGCTTAAAATCATGAGTAATATGAATTACGAATACCGAAAACCTTTGCCTGGCGCCGGAATCGATTTTTTCGATACCCGCGAGGCAGTGGAAGCCATTGAACCTGGCGCCTACGACAAACTTCCTTACACCTCTCGTGTATTTGCTGAAAACTTAGTGCGCCGTTGTAACCCTGCCGCGTTAACCGAGTCACTCAAGCAGTTTATTTACCGCAAGAACGACTTGGATTTTCCGTGGTTTCCTGCCCGCGTGGTATGCCACGATATTTTAGGGCAAACCGCGTTAGTCGACTTGGCCGGTTTACGAGATGCCATTGCCGCAAAAGGCGGCGACCCGGCGAAAGTAAACCCAGTCGTGCCTACTCAGTTAATTGTCGATCACTCATTAGCCGTTGAGCATGCGGGTTTCGAACCCGACGCGTTTGAAAAAAACCGCGCTATTGAAGACAGACGTAACGACGACCGTTTTCATTTTATCGACTGGACTAAATTAGCGTTTAAAAACGTGGATGTGATACCGCCCGGTAACGGCATCATGCACCAAATCAATTTAGAGCGTATGTCGCCGGTTATTCAGTCTCGCGATGGTGTAGCCTTTCCAGATACTTTAGTTGGTACCGACAGCCATACCCCTCATGTTGACGCATTAGGGGTAATTGCTATTGGTGTAGGCGGCCTTGAAGCAGAAAGCGTTATGCTAGGGCGCGCCTCTTACATGCGTCTTCCTGACATTGTAGGTGTTGAGCTTACCGGTAAGCCACAGCCCAATATTACTGCTACCGATATTGTATTGGCCCTTACCGAGTTCTTACGTAAAGAGCGCGTGGTGTCTTCTTATTTGGAATTTTATGGCGAGGGTACTACGCACCTCACCCTTGGCGATCGCGCCACTATTTCAAACATGACCCCCGAATACGGCGCTACCGCGGCGATGTTCTACATTGACCAGCAAACCATCGATTATTTGCGTTTAACGGGCCGAGAAGAAAAGCAAATTGCGTTGGTTGAACAGTACGCGAAGCACACCGGTTTATGGGCAGATTCATTAGCCAGTGCCGAGTACGAACGTGTTCTCACCTTCGATTTATCCTCTGTAGGTCGCAACATGGCTGGTCCATCGAATCCACATGCCCGTTTAGCCACCAGCGATTTGGCGCAGCGCGGTGTTGCTAGTGCATGGGAACAAGAAGAAGGCAAAATGCCTGATGGCGCGGTCATTATTGCTGCCATTACCAGTTGTACCAATACATCTAACCCTCGTAACGTGATTGCCGCAGGCTTAATTGCTCGCAATGCAAACCAACGTGGTTTAACCCGTAAACCTTGGGTAAAAAGTTCCCTAGCCCCTGGTTCTAAAGCAGTAAAACTGTATTTGGAAGAAGCCAATTTAATGGGCGAACTAGAACAGTTAGGCTTTGGTGTAGTGGCCTTTGCCTGCACAACCTGCAACGGTATGAGCGGCGCGCTAGACCCCAAAATTCAGCAAGAAATTATAGACCGCGACTTATACGCCACAGCTGTGCTTTCTGGTAATCGTAACTTCGATGGCCGTATTCACCCGTATGCGAAACAAGCCTTTTTGGCCTCACCGCCATTAGTGGTGGCCTACGCTATTGCGGGCACTGTCCGGTTTGATATTGAAAAAGACGTGCTAGGTATTGATAACGACGGTAACCCGGTCACGCTTAAAGATATTTGGCCAAGCGATGAAGAGATTGATGCCATTGTCGCGCAAAGCGTAAAACCAGAGCATTTTCGTAAAGTGTACGAGCCTATGTTCGACTTAAAAGTGAATACTGGCAGCGACATTAGCCCGCTATACGATTGGCGTGAAATGAGCACCTATATTCGCCGCCCACCTTATTGGGAAGGCGCGATGGATGCTGAACGTACCATGACGGGTATGCGTCCGCTGGCTATATTAGGCGACAATATTACTACCGATCATTTATCGCCCTCGAACGCAATTATGGCAGCTAGTGCAGCAGGTGAGTATTTGGCGAAAATGGGGTTGCCAGAAGAAGACTTTAACTCTTATGCCACCCACAGGGGCGATCATTTAACGGCGCTTCGCGCCACCCTTGCGAACCCGAAAGTGTTCAACGAGATGGTGCTTGAAAATGGCGAAGTGAAGCAAGGTTCGCTTGCTCGCATTGAGCCAGAAGGCAAAGTGGTTCGCATGTGGGAAGCCATTGAAGCCTACATGGAGCGCAGACAGCCACTGATTATTGTGGCGGGTGCAGACTATGGTCAGGGCTCTTCACGTGATTGGGCTGCCAAAGGTGTACGTTTAGCTGGGGTTGAAGTGATTGCCGCAGAAGGCTTCGAGCGTATTCACCGTACCAACTTGCTTGGCATGGGTGTATTGCCCCTTGAGTTTAAACCGGGCACAACCCGCAAAACGCTTGAGCTTGATGGCACTGAAACCTACGACGTTAAAGGCGATCCTGCACCGGGTGCAACTTTAACCTTAGTGGTGAATCGTGCCAATGGTGAAACTCTAGACGTACCAGTAACCTGTCGCTTAGATACCGCAGAAGAGGTATCGATTTACAGCGCAGGCGGTGTACTTCAGCGTTTTGCCAAAGACTTCTTAGAAGCTGAAGCTACGTAGTTATCGCTGGGACAGGGGAAAGTAATGTCGGTACAGGGCACGCCGTAAATACGTCCCTGTAGTCTCCCAATTCGCATCCATGCGAATCGAGGGCCCTGAACCGACATTACCTTTCCCCTTTGCATCCTCCAACAACGTTAATTAGAAGATGGATTTAGGTGATGGATTTAGAGGTTGTTGAGGATTTAAATGTTTCCCTTCTCTAACTACAGTATGGATTGGTGTGTTTTGAGCGGGGCTTAATCGTTATCACTGTTAGTAAATAAGCAACCAATCATCGTAACCAATCTTTGCCACCAATAATCGCCACCATTCAACAAAGGAATAACCAATGAAGCATGCTCCTCAAATTCGTGTACCGGCTACTTATATGCGTGGTGGTACAAGTAAAGGTGTGTTCTTTAACGTATCTGATTTACCCGAAGCGGCGCAGCAGCCTGGGCCGGCGCGAGATGCGCTTTTATTGCGTGTGATTGGCAGCCCAGATCCTTACGGTAAACAAACCGATGGCATGGGCGGTGCTACATCGAGCACCAGCAAAACCGTGCTTATTAGTAAAAGCGAGCGCGACGGCTACGATGTTGACTACTTATTTGGTCAAGTCTCTATCGACAAACCTTTTGTAGATTGGAGCGGTAACTGCGGTAACTTAACTGCCGCTGTGGGCGCATTTGCAATCAATAATGGGTTGGTCGATGCCAGTAAAATTCCAGACAACGGCGTTGCCGTAGTAAATATTTGGCAAGCTAATATCAACAAAGCCATTATTGCCAAGGTGCCTATTACTAATGGTGAAGTGCAAGAAACTGGCGACTTTGAGTTAGATGGGGTGACATTTCCAGCCGCTGAAGTTGAAGTGGCTTTTGTCGACCCAGCCGATGGTGAAGGGGCGATTTTCCCTACTGGCCGTTTAGTCGATACTCTTGAAGTGCCTGATGTAGGCTCCTTCAGCGCCACTATGATAAACGCAGGTATTCCTACTATCTTCATTAACGCTGAAGATATTGGCTACACGGGTACCGAACTGCAAGATAACATTAATAATGATGATGCCGCCCTAGCCAAGTTTGAAGCTATTCGTGCTTATGGCGCAGTTAAAATGGGGCTAATTAACGATATTGGAGAAGCAGTCACACGCCAGCATACCCCCAAGGTAGCTATGGTTGCGCCACCTAAGGGCTATAAGGCTTCTAGTGGTAAAGACATTTTGGGAAATGACATTGATGTACTCGTGCGCGCCATGTCTATGGGTAAGCTGCATCACGCCATGATGGGCACCGCCGCTGTGGCCATTGCAGCAGCCGCTGCTATCCCTGGCACACTCGTAAACCTTGCGGCTGGCGGCACAGAGCGTGAAGCCGTTGTTTTCGGGCACCCATCAGGCACCTTGCGTGTAGGTGCGAAAGCTAGCTTCGAAAATGATAAATGGAACATTGAACAAGCGGTTATGAGCAGAAGCGCTCGGATTTTGATGGAAGGCTGGGTGCGGGTGCCAAAAGAGCAAAGTTAAACTACGATTATCTGTATATGAAATTTAAAAGCGGTATTGAGTCCCTATACTTCAGTATAATTTTCTGATTTGAAGGCGATTTTATACCGCTTTTTCGTTATCCTCTTCTTTATTAAATTTACGGGTTAAACGAAATTATGTACAAAATTTTAGTCGTTGAAGATAGTTTAACCGTACGAAAAGTTTTAAGTAAGTTACTAGAATCAAACCCACACCTGTCGCCCGTTCTTTGTGAAACATTCACTGAAGCTAAACTTTTACTAGAAAAAGAAAGTGACTTTTTAGCGGCTGTCGTCGACCTGAATTTGCCGGATGCTCCTAATGGAGAAAGCGTTGAATTAAGTTTATCGTACTCCCTTCCAACTATCGTGCTGACAGGTAATTTTGATGAATTTACCCGAGCGCAGTTGCTTGACTTAGGGGTTCTAGATTACATTACCAAAGAGTCACGCTATTCCTATAGCCAAGTGATTAAACTTATAGATAGGTTAAGAAAAAACTTAACAACAAAAGTACTTGTCGTTGAAGATTCTATTACCAGTCGAAATTACATCTGTGGGTTATTGAAAAAATTTCATTTCCAAATATTCGAAGCTTCAGACGGTAGAGAAGCACTTACATTCCTTTCTGATACCAGCGACATTAGCCTTGTGATATCAGATCACCGCATGCCCAATATGGATGGATATGAATTAGTTAAAGCGATCAGGCATGATCGCAGGCTTCAAGATTTAGTCTTTATAGGTTTATCTGGCACCAATGACGGCATACTTTCATCCAAATTTATAAAAAGCGGTGCAAATGACTTCCTCTCTAAACCTTTTTATCATGAAGAGTTTTTTTGCAGAGTAATGCAAAACTTAGACTCTCAAGAGATGATAAGAACCATTCGAGCTTCAGCTAATATTGATTCGTTAACCCAAGTTTATAACCGTCGCTATCTCATTGAGCAAGGGGAAGCTATTTTTGCAAAGGGTCCATCCGGACAATCTGCAGCAGGGGTTATGGTTAGTATGATTGATATTGACAACTTCAAAGTGGTTAATGACAACTTAGGCCACAAAGCAGGTGACTCGCTGTTACAGGAGTTTGCGACGTTACTACAAGAGTATTTCCCTACCGATTTGGTAGTACGTTATGGAGGTGAAGAGTTTACTGTTATTGCTACCGGCTCATTCAAACAGCATGCCGCTGACATCTCTCAATTTATCAGTGCTGTGCGTCAAACCTCGTTCACGCAACATGCCCTCAATGTAACATGCAGTATCGGTATTTGTGCTGAAAACTTAGGTAGTTTAGAAGAGCAAATTGATGTCGCTGATAAGCGTTTGTATAAAGCAAAACATACAGGAAAAGATAAAATCGTTGCTAGTGATAAGTAAACGGATGTCTTTATAAATGTTGATAGTCACAATCCTCAATTGTTCATCTTTTTAAAAGCCAAGGTGCTTTTGAACAATAAAATATCTACATCCAAGATTTTCGTTTAGACTCCACTTCAAACAACACGTTATTCGCCAATTTATTTGCATATTCTTCAGGTAAAAACGGGACTGAAATAGCGCCAGATGCTAATACGAACTGCACCGTTGCCAGCTTTCGCCTTTTCATGAATACACTTTGCTTTACTACCACCTGCTGAACTTTGTAAGGTTCGAAGCATAAGTAATCTATACCTATGCGCCCTCGCCTTACATAAATGTATTTATCATCGCTCACCACGCCCCAGCGCCACCATCTAAGCGTAATAATGCCTAGAAGGATTGCGCTTACCAAGGTTACGCCCGCAGTAATATCTAAATGTTCTGTATAAATACCAATACCGGTGCCAACTACAAAAGGTATAGCAAGCGCTGCGATAACCCAATGCAAAATAAAGCGCTTACTGATGGACTGATAATCGCTACGGCGAATTTTACTCTGCGGCATCACCTCTTGGCTCAATTCATCCGCTTCGTCTTCAGTAACAGAAGGCACGATAAGCCGATTAGGCGACATTAGCTCTTTAGTGGAATGGCCAATTGATGCGTTTTGCTCAAAATACAAATTCACACGTTTGAGAATTCTGTCTAACCAATCTTGCTTGGCAGAGATAACTTGAATGCGGGATGCACGCATACTCACTTCTTGTTTGTTCAACAAACCACTTCTACGGATGTACCTATCGTGTTGCCGCGATAACGTATAATCGTAAAAGGTAAACAAAGCGCCGCCGATACTAATAAGCGCAACCACTGCCATGGCCATCATCAGCATAACAAAAGCGTATAAACCAAATTGCCACCAGGCTATGGTCTGCTCGCCAACGAGTTGATTTAGCTGCAAGCCCTTTTCAGCCAACCATTCTGATAGATACCCAAAAGCATTGTCGTAAAAAGGCGCAGCTGCACCTAAGAAAATCCATACTCGATTATTCGTTATACCGTGTATGACAATATCGGTAATAGAGCGCCTATTAAGTATGGTTTCGCCATCTTCATTGGTTTCTGAATAACGCTCGCTTTGGTCGCCATCAACGCAAGCTTGGCTGCTATTATTCGCATGCGCTCTATTATTTACATGGCCGCTATCATTTACATGGGCGCTGGTCTCGCGTTCTTGATGGCCATTCTCTTGATAGCCATTCTCTTGATGCCCATGCTCTTGGTGCTCGGCCAGCACTTGCTTTCTAAGAGCATGCGCATACGCCAAAGGAACCGCGACTATTTTGGCCTCTTCTCCTGCACTTCCCGCGGTATCGAGCACAACCAGTGCGAAACCGAACGGCCGGTAGTAGAAAGGCAATTCAATTTTTACATTCTGAATGCGCCAAAAAGGCAGATTGGTATAACTTCTAGAAAATACCCCACTGTGAATTTCAACATGCTGGTTGTTTACCCTGAAGCGATACATGAAGAAACTTACAACACCGCTTGAAAAGAAAATAATGACCAGAGCAGCAATGCTCAATAATGTAATGGGTGATTGAATGCTATCGTTAATATTAGCGGTTACCGCAATGGCTGGTACGGCATAAATAGCGCCTTGGGCCATGTTTTTAATGCTACGAAGAGTGAAATACGCAATGGCGATGGGTGAAAGCCTACGCCAATCTTCGCCGGTGTCGACCTTAACGGTTTGTGATCCTGCACTGCTTTCGGAAGGCTTCGCTGTGTCTACTTCGGGGGAAGCCACTATTTTGCACTCACATCTTTATGATCGAGAATGAACTGCCTTAATCGCTCGGCCACTTCCACCTCTATACCTGGAATTTCAAATGTATGGGTGGCGCCACCAGCCGAAAACAACTGTAAAGAAGCGAGCCCAGCTAAACGAGCAATAGGTCCACGCTTTAATTCAACGTGTTGAACACGCAATATAGGCTGGCAAGATAACGACCTAAATACCAAGCCTGACTGCAAGCTTAAGTCTTGTTCCCGTAGGGCATATTTAATAAGCGGATCGGCAAAGAAATGGTAGATTGTCGCTACACACCCCAGCACACAAACGCCCATCACAATATATGGAAAGGCGGTAACTAAGGGCTCTGGTATCGCAAAAAATGACTGGTAGCGTAGCGCACTAGCAACCATGATCAACGCAAACGCTATGCTAAAAGCCAATGAGATATTAATAACGCGGTAACGCGGAGAAATAGCTTCTAAGTTTAGTTGGTGAAGTTGCGGTATGTCTGATGCAGACGTGTTTTCATTAGTTATTATAGCGTTTAGCTGAGCATTGCTAAACGTCTCGTTGTCGGTGCCCATTGTCATTACGTCTACCCCTTGTAAACTCGCGAAATCGACTTCCAAATAAAAACGGGGCTTAATCAGCCCCGTTTTTTGTTAAACGATTTAATCGTCTACCCGCTGCTGATTAAGCCACTCTTGTAAGGCTTTCATATCGTGCTGTACGGCCATTTGCAACTCTTCAACCCAATCATGGACGTTCTGCCACCACGTAGGGTGATCGCCTTGTTGAATCTGATTTGCAATACGTTGTACACGTGCTAGCCCTACAGAGCCTGCCGCACCTTTAATCTTATGCGCTTGTGAGCACACTTCAGACTTTTCATCGGCACTTAGGCTTAACTGCAGAATTTCCATGTATTCAGGCATTTTTTCCTGAAACACTTTAACGCTTGCCCGCACCATATCATCGCCTATTGTATCCACTAACATCTGGAGCAAGTCCATATCTAAAATGTTACTTAATATTTTACTCGGCTCTGGCGGGCGTTCTACCTGACCTTCAATTTCTAACGGTGCAGGTGGCGCATGGAATAACTCGTTAAACACCTCAATTACGCGAGACTTCTTAATGGGCTTGGCGATGATATCGTCCATGCCGTTCTGCAAATACTCTTCCCGCTTTTTAATCACGTTCGCAGTAAGTGCCACAATAGGGGTTTGCATCACTAAGTCTTCTTCATGCAGCGTACTGGCCACATCGAATCCGCTCATGTCTGGCAATTGAATGTCTAACAGTATTAAATCGTATTGGGTAGCACGGGCTTTATCAATCGCTTCTTGCCCGGTCATGGCCACATCTACCTTTTGCCCCATTTTCTCAAGTAAGGCTTTGGCAACCATCACGTTAAGCTCAATATCTTCTACCAGCAAAATATTCAAATCGGTAACTTGAAGCTGCGCCACTTGCATAGGCTTTTTCGATATTTCTACCGGTAGCTCTATTTCGAAGCGCGTGCCTTTACCTACCACACTGGTAACTTTAATATTGCCCTTCATTAAATCGACCATTTGCTTACAAATAGCCAAACCAATACCGGTACCCGTGGCTGATTGGTGATCAGGGTGATCAACCTGATAGTACATGGCGAAGATTTTTTCTATCTCTTCCTCAGGTATGCCTACACCAGTATCTTCAATCACAAAGGTGACGAACGCTAAGTCATTTTCAGGTTTGGTAGATTCGATGGATAAGCTTACATGGCCTTTTTGAGTAAACTTCACAGCGTTAAACAGGATATTCCACAAAATTTGGCGCAAGCGCGTACCGTCTACTTCAACTAAACGAGGCAGCGGTTCTTTAATCGTAGTTTTAAGCTCTAGCTGTTTATCACCTGCTAAGAGTCGAATAATACTGCTTAGCTCTTCGGTAAAGTCTCTAAGCGATACGGTCTTCAAGCTAAGTTCAACTTTGTCTCTATCCAACTTATCAAGGTCGATAATATCGTTAAATATATTGCCAAGGGTGATAGCACTAGCATAGATAGTACTTACCCAGCTAAATTGCTCTTCGCTTAATTCGGTATCGCGCAGCATTCTACTTAAGCCAACAATACCGTTTAACGGCGTACGTAGCTCGTGACTAATCGTAGCGATAAAGCGCGTTTTATCAGTACTGGCTTTCGCTGCTGCATTTTCTGCTTGTTTACGTTCAGTCATGTCACGACCAAATGATAGCAAGCCTAAACGGTTACCTTCTTTATCGAAGAAAGGAACTCGCTTCATTTCGAAGTAACGGCGGCGGCCATCGGCAAAGCGCAGCCATAACTCTTCAGTAATACTGGCGTTAGTTTCTAGCACTTCATGGTCGCTGGCGACTATTTGACGGGCTAGGTCTTCTTCATAAACATCAGTCGGGGTTAAACCAAGAAGTTCTTGCTCGGTCTTACCTGTCATGAGCTCTGCTATACGATTGCAGCCCGCAAAGCGCCCTTCTTCATTACGGTAGTAAATAAGATCTGGCGAGGCATCAATGATAGAGCGTAGTAACGTAGATAAGCGACGAGCTTGGGCTTCTTGTTCAGACTTATCCTGAATTTCACGCTCTAAGTCTTTAAATAAGGCTTCACGCTCTTCTTGCGCTAATTTGCGCTGCTCAATTTCGTGGTTCAATTGGCGGATATTAGTTTGCAGTTCGCGGTTAAGAAAAACATCTTCTTCTCGCAAACGCTCAAGCTGACTTACCACTTCTTTAAGGTTGGTGCGTGAGTTCTCTAACTGCTTTATAAGTTCGCTAAAAAAGTACAACACCCAAGGCGCAGAAAGCATGGTTAAAATAACCGCGCTGATAAAGTCATCAGGTTGTACTGCACTGCCCATACTTACGCGTATTACGTATGAGCCGCCAAGTGTAAACACTAACGACAATACTACGAACAGAATACTTAACTTAAGCGTACCGAAGCGCTGTACAAACTGCGCAAAACGAATAGCCCAAGAATCGTTTGGTGAATCTGAATGCATGAACGACTTATTTTTAGGATTATATTCAGCATATCCTATCAGGCTTTATGCATTACGGAAATGCTGACAGACACCGTATCTACTGAACTATAGATTGTTGTTTATAAGAATTGATTCACCATGGTGTAATTTTTGTACAACTGCAAATGATTCTGGTAGGCTGGATGTAAAGAATGAACAACTACATAAAAATACAGCAAACATGCCCTTGAATAGATATTAAATGCCTCAATATGAATTTTTATTCATTTTTAGCGATTCCAAGACACTTACTTGAATTTCATTGCCTACCATTAGAACGATATATCGGGTTATAACATTTTTATTACAAAGATGAATTTATTAGTTTAACATTATGAAATTATTGATAATTTTAAACAATATGCTAAATCTTTGTTATACCCCTAATTTTAGCGTTTGATTTTACATATCAATATAGGTATTTTGTACGCCCCGCAAAGCAATAATGCATAAAAATGCGGAACACGACTGGAATCCTCTAATAATAAATAACGACAAGAAAAGGCGCATAGAGCGGTAATAGTGCCAGCTCGACAAAAGACGTCTGAACAATGTTGTGATACGCAATACCTAGGCGCATCTACACGCAACGCACACCTTGCCCCAGTCAAAGGTTGAAGGAGTTAAGAGATGAGTTTATACAACCCCAACGATTCCCGGGATAACTGTGGATTTGGCTTAATCGCCCATACCCACGGAGAAGCTAGCCACACGCTAGTAGAAACTGCTATTCACGGTTTAGACCGTATGCAGCATCGAGGCGGTATTGCCGCTGACGGGAAAACCGGAGACGGCTGTGGTTTATTACTACAGAAACCGGATGCGTTCTTCCATACTATCGCCGCAGAAAATGGCTGGAAACTCAGCAAAAAATACGGCGTTGGCATGATCTTTCTAAGCCAGGACCAGGCCCTTGCGCAAACTGCGCGCGAGGTATTGAATGAAGAACTCGAAAAAGAAACCCTTAGTGTTGTTGGCTGGCGCGAAGTGCCTGTCGATCGCTCTGTACTGGGTGAACTTGCTCTTACCGGCGTGCCACAAATAGAACAAGTATTTGTGAATGCACCAGCAGGTTGGCGCAAGCGCGATCTTGAACGCCGCCTTTATATGGTGCGTCGACGTGCTGAAAAGCGCCTTGAAAGCGATCCAGATTTTTACGTTGCCTGCCTATCTGGTTTGGTAACTATATATAAAGGCTTGGTAATGCCGAAAGACTTACCAGCCTTCTATTTAGATTTAGCCGACGAGCGTTTAAAAAGTGCTATCTGTGTATTCCACCAGCGCTTTTCAACCAATACGCTTCCGCGTTGGCCGTTGGCTCAGCCGTTCCGCTTCTTGGCCCACAATGGTGAAATTAACACCATTAAAGGTAACCGAGATTGGGCAATGGCACGTGCATCTAAATTTGCTACGCCACTTATTCCTGATTTGAAAGAAGCAGCGCCTTTTGTTAATACCGAAGGTTCTGATTCATCGTCACTTGATAACATGCTTGAGGTATTTTTAGCCGGTGGTATGGATTTATTCCGTGCCATGCGCTTATTAGTGCCGCCTGCGTATCAAAACAACAAAACCATGGATAACGACCTACGTGCATTTTACGAGTTTAACTCAATGCACATGGAACCGTGGGATGGCCCTGCCGGTATCGTATTAACGAACGGCCGCCACGTGGCGTGTAACTTAGACCGTAATGGTCTTCGCCCTGCCCGCTACGTTATTACCAAAAATGGCTTCATTACCCTTGCCTCTGAAGTTGGCATCTGGGATTACAATGAAGCTGATGTTATTGAAAAGGGCCGTGTAGGCCCTGGTGAAATGCTAGCCGTTGATACCTACACAGGTAAAATCTGGCGCTCCACTGAAATTGATGAAGAGTTAAAAGCGCGTCACCCTTATAAAGAGTGGCTCGATAAACATATTCGTCATTTAACGCCTATTGAAGAGCTAGATGCTTCACTGATTGGCAAGCGCGTTTTTGATGACGACACCATTTCAGTATTCCATAAGCAGTTCAGCTATAGCTATGAAGAAATTCAACAAGTTATCAAGGTACTAGCGAAAGACGGTCAAGAAGCCGTAGGTTCTATGGGTGATGATACGCCAATGGCGGTCATGTCTTCACGCCAGCGCACCGTTTACGATTACTTCCGTCAGCAGTTTGCACAGGTAACTAACCCGCCTATCGATCCGTTACGTGAAAATCATGTAATGTCGTTAGCGACTTGTATTGGCCGCGAGCAAAACGTATTTAGCGAAACATCAGGTTATGCCGACCGCGTATTGTTTAACTCGCCAATACTTATGTATACCGACTTAAAACAGCTACGTGAATTTAACCCTGATAACTACTATTCAGAAGTGGTTGAACTTCAGTACCAACCGCAAGAAGGCTTGAAGAAAGCCATCGAGCGTATTTGTAACGAAGTAGAGCACTTAGTTAAGCAAAAGCGTGCGGCGTTCGTGATTTTATCCGACCGCAATATCAGACAAAACCGCTTACCTATTCCAGCTGCTATGGCCGTTGGTGCAGTACAGCGCCGTCTAGTTGATAAATCACTACGTTGCGACGCGAACGTAGTTATTGAAACCGCCAGTGCCCGTGACCCACATCACTTTGCCGTACTCATAGGTTTAGGTGCTACCGCGGTGTATCCGTTCTTAGCGTATGAAACCATTGAGCAGCTTTGTGAAAAAGGCGAACTCGACATTTCACCTATGCAAGCCACGTTGAACTACCGTAAAGGTATTAACAAAGGCTTGTACAAAATAATGTCGAAAATGGGTATCAGTACTGTAGCGAGCTACCGTAGTTCGAAACTATTCGAAGCTATCGGTATTAACGATGCGGTGATGGAACTGTGCTTCAGAGGTGTTGCTTCGCGCCTGCAAGGTGCCGATTTCGACGACTTCCAACAAGATACGGTTAACTTAAACCGTGTTGCTTGGTTGAAACGTAAACCTGTAGATCATGGTGGTTTGCTTAAGTATGTACACGGCGGCGAATACCATGCGTATAACCCAGATGTAGTCAGCACACTGCAAAAAGCAGTAATGAGCGGCGAATACAGCGATTACCAGCAGTATGCGAAACTGGTTAACGAGCGCTCTCCCGCGCACATTCGTGACTTGCTAGCACTCGACCCACAAAGCGAGCCTGTTGATATTAGCGAAGTAGAAAGCGCGCAGAACTTGTTCCCGCGTTTCGATACTGCCGCTATGTCCATTGGTGCATTGAGCCCTGAGGCGCATGAAGCCTTGGCAATTGCTATGAACCGCTTAGGTGGGCAATCGAACTCAGGTGAAGGTGGTGAACATCCGTCACGCTTTGGGACTGAAAAGAACTCGAAGATTAAGCAGGTTGCTTCTGGTCGCTTTGGTGTAACACCGCATTACCTTGTGAATGCGAGTGTTATTCAAATTAAAGTGGCTCAGGGCGCAAAACCTGGTGAAGGTGGTCAGTTACCTGGCGACAAAGTGAATAAGTACATTGCCCAGCTGCGCTTCTCAGTGCCTGGTGTAACCCTTATTTCGCCTCCACCGCATCACGATATTTATTCAATTGAAGATTTAGCTCAGCTTATTTTCGATTTGAAACAGGTGAACCCAACTGCACTGATTTCAGTGAAGTTAGTGTCTGAACCTGGTGTAGGTACTATTGCTACGGGTGTAGCAAAAGCCTATGCAGACCTTATTACGATATCAGGCTACGACGGCGGAACTGCGGCAAGCCCACTAACGTCGGTTAAATACGCAGGAAGCCCGTTCGAATTAGGTTTATCTGAAACTCAACAAGCGCTAATTGAAAACGGCCTTCGCCATAAAGTACGCGTGCAAACTGACGGCGGCCTTAAAACAGGCTTAGACGTTGTGAAAGCGGGTATATTGGGTGCAGAAAGCTTCGGTTTTGGCACCGGTCCTATGGTGGCATTAGGGTGTAAATACTTACGTATTTGTCACTTGAACAACTGTGCAACCGGCGTTGCAACACAAGATCAAAAGCTTCGTGACGACCACTTTATTGGCTTACCTGACATGGTAATGAACTACTTTAAGTTTATTGCTCAGGAAGTACGTGAAATTATGGCCGCCCTTGGCGTGACTAAGTTTGACGACCTTGTTGGCCGTACTGAGCTACTTAAAGTGATCAATGGCATGACTGCGAAACAAAATCGCCTTGATTTAACGCCATTGTTGGTAAGACCGAAAGCCGGTGAACATACCCACCTGTTCAGTTCTCAGGCGACTAATGAGCCGGTTGATAAAGGTGTGCTTAACGCACAAATGCTTAAAGATGCACAGCAAGCGGTTATCGACAGCAAATCAATTAATTTGAAATACCCTGTTCGCAACACGGACCGTTCTGTAGGCGCGCTTTTATCAGGCGAAATTGCTAAGCACCACGGTAACCATGACTTTGAAGATACACCGATTAAAGTGAATCTTACCGGTACTGCCGGCCAAAGTTTTGGTGTGTGGAACGCTGGCGGTTTGCACATGCATCTTGAAGGCGACGCAAACGATTACGTAGGTAAAGGAATGACTGGCGGTAAGCTTGTTATTCATCCACCAAGAAACATGACTTACGATGCGCATGAAAGTGCCATTATGGGTAATACGTGCTTATACGGTGCTACTGGCGGTAAATTATTTGCTGCAGGCTGTGCCGGTGAACGTTTTGGTGTACGTAACTCTGGCGCTATTGCGGTAGTTGAAGGTATTGGTGACAACGGTTGTGAATACATGACCGGTGGTATTGTTGCTGTACTTGGCCCAGTAGGTGTTAACTTCGGTGCCGGTATGACAGGTGGTTTTGCGTACCTTATGGACGACAACGACGACCTCGATAACCGTGTAAACCAAGATCTTATTGAGATTATGCCTGTTGACGGTAAAGCGATTTTAGTAGAGCACTTACGTGGTCTTATTAATCAGCATTACGAAGAAACTGGCAGCGACCATTCGTTAGGCTTGCTAACCGATTTCGCAGCAACGCTGAAACGCTTCAAGCTTATTAAGCCGAAGACCAGTGATGTGAAGAACCTATTAGGTCACATCAGTCGTTCAAGCGCTGAATTGCGCATTCAGGCTCAGTAGGAGGAGAAAAGTTTATGGCAAAGAACGTATACCAGTTTGTCGATGTTGAACGTATCGATCCGCCGAAAAAGCCGATCATGGTGCGTAAACACGAGTTCGCTGAAATTTATCAGCCGTTAAGTCAATCACAAACCGAAGGCCAAGCAGATCGCTGCTTGGACTGCGGTAACCCGTATTGCGAATGGAAGTGCCCAGTACACAACTACATTCCTCAATGGTTAGACCTTGCCAATGAAGGTCGTATTATTGAGGCGGCTGAGTTGTCGCACAAAACCAATAGCTTGCCAGAAGTATGTGGCCGCGTTTGTCCTCAAGACAGACTATGCGAAGGGGCATGTACCCTAAACGACGACTTTGGTGCGGTTACCATTGGTAGTATTGAAAAATACATTACCGATACTGCGTTTAAAATGGGCTGGCGCCCAGATATGTCTGACGTAGTTTGGACAGATAAGAAAGTCGCTATTGTAGGTGCCGGCCCTGCCGGATTAGCTTGTGCCGACATTCTTGTTCGTAACGGTGTGAAGCCAGTGGTATTCGACAAGTACGAAGAAATTGGCGGCTTGCTAACCTTTGGTATTCCGTCGTTTAAGCTTGAAAAAGATGTTATTAAGCTTCGCCGCGAAATCTTTACCGACATGGGTGTTGAGTTTGTACTTAAGACTGAAATTGGTAAAGACATTGAAATGCAAACCCTGCTAGATGACTACGACGCCGTGTTCTTAGGCATGGGTACGTATAAATCGATGCAAGGTGGCTTTGAAAATGAACATGTGCACGGTGTTCACGATGCCCTGCCTTTCCTTATCTCAAACACAAACCGCGTGATGGGTCTTGAAAAAGACGAAGCCGACTTTGTTGATATGAAAGGTAAACGCGTAGTGGTACTTGGTGGTGGTGATACCACAATGGACTGCGTACGTACGTCTATTCGCCAAGAAGCCGACCGCGTAGTGTGTGCATATCGTCGTGACGAAGAAAGTATGCCGGGTTCTCGCCGAGAAGTGGTTAACGCAAAAGAAGAAGGGGTTGAATTCATGTTCAACATTCAACCTTTAGACATTGCTGTTGATAGCGAAGGCAAAGCTTGCGGTGTTAAATTCGTGAAAACCGAAATGGGCCCACCGGATATTAACGGACGTCGTCGTCCAGTTGAAATTGAAGGTTCTGAGCACGTGGTTGAAGCAGATGCAATTATTATCGCGTTTGGTTTCCAGCCTAGCCCTGCCCCTTGGTTTGCTGAGTTTGGCATTATGCTAGACGAAAAAGGCCGCGTACGCGCTCCTGCTGCCGGTAAATATGCTTTCCAAACCTCACACCCGCAAATTTTTGCAGGCGGTGATATGGTTCGTGGTAGTGACCTTGTGGTTACCGCTATCGACGAAGGCAGAAAAGCCGCTGACGGTATTATGGATTTCATTGGCGTTTAATATTTACGTGTAAAAACAGCACGTTGATGATACCCAAGGCTATAGCTGTATTTAGCCTATATAAAAGCTCGCTCCGGCGAGCTTTTTTGTGGGTGCAAATAATGGGGTCAGAGTACTTTTTAGGAAAAATTAACTCTGACCCCATTATTCGAGCTCTGTAAAAACAAAGCTCCGCACTAGCTAGGCTTTGGATTCAAATTAAAAAGTTACTCCGTTAACCGAAATATCTTCATAGCCGTTAACAACTATTCTAAATTGTTGCTGTCCAGAAGTATCAACTAAGTCAAAGCCATTTTGTGAATTTAAATTGAGCCTTATAGACTGATTAGTTTTCAACCCCAAGATCACCACAGGCTCACCAATATCCAAGCTTGCGATAGAAATCACGTAATCTGGAGGAGTACTACTTAATGTTAATTCTCCATCTAATTTATAGAGTTTAACTCTAGCCAACTCATTGTCTAGATGCGTGCCAACTTCGGATAATGCAACAAAAGCATTGTTTGATAGGCATTCATATCTAGCAACAGTGCTAAGTTGATCACTCCCTAAACATTTTGAATTAGCTTGAGTGCAAGCTGAAATTAAAAGCAAACTCAGTGCGATAATTATTCTCATTGCTGCCCCGATACGTGTATGTGATTTCTATGTTTTCTAACAACATTTCTGTTGTAAGCCCTGCTTCCCCAAGGAGTTTTCGCAGTAGAATTAGGGTTTGCTCTATTTACAGTTGTTCCATTAGCTCCTGTAACTTCAACTCTAGAAGGGCCATAGTTCTCTCGGATATTTCCTTGATTTGCGAAAGCATCTTGTAGATCTTGAACTCCCTGACCATTTTGGTCAACAGGTTGTCCATTGACAGAGTTGATGTCTGCCGCTTGCCCATTTCCATGCCTAGGGGAACTTCTGTTTACTCCTACACTCCCTGAAGTACTATTTATATTAACACTATCAACTCCCGAATCCCTCACAGCGTTTTCTATCATAGTAGCTGTCTCAGTAGTGAAGTCATTTGGAGGAGCTGGTGCTCCGCTTACATCGTTTACAAATGTAATATTAGTTTTTCCATCACCATTAACGTCCGTATCTACTGATGATCTACTGCAATCTTTATTTAAGCACGTAGTCATGCCTGTAGGGTCTGTAGCATTAATAGGATCATTACCCACATAAGCATAAAGATTCATCTGATCCTCATAACCCACAGGGTCAGTCTGAAGAAAACGGCCTAGCTTTGGATGATAAATCCGTGCTTTGTAGTAGAGTAATCGGATTCACAAGCCATGCTGTTATCTTGCAGAAAGGCTTTGATATTTAGGAGGGGTGCATCCCAGCAGTTTTTAAAAGAGCAGCTTACTTCCTCGTAAGCGATATCCTTCGTTGATTCTATGCGGCAATGCTGGATAAATCTAGCTGGTTTGAATCAATTCGTGTTTCATGCCAGTCAGCTTAATAGACGTTCTTTCCTACTCGCTGCTGTGTGAGATTGCCTGAGCAAATATTGCCTCAAGAAGAGACAAGTCTAAATTTACGCCTGCTATATTGGCATCTATCCAGTCTTGCTGGGGTATTCGAGGCCATGACACATCATAACCCAAGGTGAATAGCATTTCCTCGAAGAAGAAGCGCTGAACTCGGCCATTTCCTTCTCTGAATGGGTGGAGTAAGTTTATCTCACAAAATAAGTCAGCCACTTTGGATATTAAGGCTTCTTCAGTTTCCACATGTGCAAGAGTTGGGATAGTGTTAAATAATTTATTGGCTTCTGGCTCAATGCGTGACCATGTACAGAACCGCGTGCCGCCTTTCGAAATATCAACATCTCTTAACTGACCTGCCCAATCATAGACATCCTGAAAGAGGTGATAGTGGAGCTGTTTTAGATGCTCCAGCGTAAAATCAGCTATTGTTAGCTTGGGGGCTTCGTAGGTTCTGTAACGCTCAGCAGTGAACTCAGCTTCGGCTTCTGCTAATAACACCGCGTCGCGTATATCAAGGTGATTGATAAGAACGTCAGAATCGGGGTAACAGTATCTATCCTGTGTTACCCCGTACTTATCGAGCATACTTCCGTTTTAAGTCGGTAATACTTTTACGCTCATTACTTTTTTTGAGCGCAAGCCCTTCATAGCTCAGGCTTACTTCGAAGTTATCCATATTCGGGGTAAACCGACCTTTTTGGCTATTGCCAGTCTTTGCAACGGTGTTTTTCATATACCCTCCAGTGTTGCTACGATTTTACCTTAACATGCAAGAAATAGCCATTATGCCCTACCTGAACAATCTCTTATCGCTTAACGCGGACGGATGTGTCTTGTTGTACACATCGCGATGCTTGGAGCGTGAAACAAAGGTGTAGATTTGTGCGCTGACAATGTCAGCATGGCCCAGCATTTCTTGCACATACCGGATGTCAGCGCCGTTATCCAGCATGATAGTGGCTGCTGCATGGCGAAACAGGTGACACTTGAAGCGCTAGAAGCAGAAATAGCCGACCTGACCGATGACCCTGTGCTCAGAGAAGAATGGCTTAATACCACCGTCCCCATTCTGGGATCAAAAACGCCTCAGAGCTACTTCAACACCCCCTCGGATAGAGCGAGGCTTTGGATTCAAATAAACAGGTGACTTTCACACCTTTAGTTGTTCCTGCTGAGTTTATTAGACACTCAGTAAAGTATCCAAAAAAGCGACTTGTTCATGTTTTTCCTTGCGAAGTTCAAAAAGTCCGTTTACTTTTTTATGTTGGCACGTCCCATTTTCATTGCAAAACTCAAAACTGGCATAAAAATAATAACTCTCTCTGAGAAGATCTAAACCATCGAAAACAATGGCCGCGTAATTGCCTTCGTTTATATTGCTATCAGAGAATAGAAAGCTATTTTCTCGCATTAAACTGAAAGTTGCTTCACTATCGCCAGATCGAAATATCAATGAATGCAATTTAACTGAATCAAAATTATGATAATGATCTTGTATTTCAATTTTCAGATAATAAGGACTTCCTGTAATTATTAAACCATTTTTTTCTTGATGCGAACCGCGCAACTTCAATCCTATAGAAACTTCGTCCATTGTGGTATTAAATTCAGAGTAGACAAATTTCTCGTACTCATTTTTCTTAACGAAAAAAGTTAGAATAAAAATAGCTAGTACTATCGAAAAAATTGTAAATACTATGTACTTGGCTGTCATGAAAACTATTCCTCAAAAAGGGAATCAATTGCTAGTTTAATCCTGCTTCCAATAGTCGTAGGGTCTTTAGGTCCATTTCCATATAGAAAATAAGGAACTACATCTTTACCACCATGCTCAAGCGGATGATTTATAGGATATGCAAAGTTGTACGTCCCTTTGTTTAAATCATCGTTAACTAGATTACCTTCACCATCATAAACAGCCTCGTGACGCCCGTCTTCAGAAATATACTTTTTGTTTTGCTCTCCACCTTCACCTTGCATATGAAAAACACTTTTAGACTTTTCAAGTTGTTCAAAACCTAATTCACTACTTTTTGCTTCAGACTCAGTATCAGGCGAATTGTTATTGTTGTTTTCATTTCTATCCCAATGCGCTTGTCTCCATTCAGCTTCTTTCTTCGCGACTATATTTCCAGCGACACGAGAAAACTTACCTGTTGGATCAGTCTTATTTATCGGATCATTACCCACATAAGCATAAAGATTCATCTGATCCTCATAACCCACAGGGTCAGTCTGAAGAAAACGGCCTAGCTTTGGATGATAAATCCGTGCTTTGTAGTAACACCAATCAACCTTAGAAAAGTGATTGTAGCCAGTGTATCTCAACCTTCAAACAAATCCGCTCAAAGCACCTTTCCCTACAACATATTTTGTAACAACCTACTGCTAGCTTTCTACAACCACAAATGTATAGTATATTTAACATTGAGTTAAAAATTACGCACACAAAGTAAAATTTAACAAGCACAAATAGGTTTGGAGAAAGATAATGATTTCGTTTAGAGAGAAAAGTTTGTGGGTGTCTTTATTGGTATCTGCGGTGATCGCCTCTATTTATGGAGATAGTGTTTATACACTTATGTTTTTGCAACCAAATACAAGCCAAGATGACACCACTGCCCTCATCATGCGAATTACTATTGCCTTCATTATCTTAGAGGTAGCTTTACATATTGCGTTAGCCATGAGTCAGCAAGAAGATGCCAATGCCCCTGAAGATGAACGAGAGCGCAACCACCGACTCACCGCAAACAATGCAGGATACTGGGTATTGTCGATTGGTATTGTAAGTTGCGTGATACAGCAAATGATCAACAGCAACATTGATTTTGAGGCACAAAATAGCTACACCAACTATGCCCTTGCGCCAATTGAGTTAAAGCTGGTACTGATTTTTTGGCTATCGGAAGTCGTCCGCTTTGGTACTGAAATTTATTACTGCCGGAAAGAAAGCTAATGGCTGAGCATTACTCAATAACCAACAATATAAGAACCTTACGGTTTCTTGCCGATGAAATGACCCAGCAAGAGCTTGCATCAAAAGTGGGTGTTACGCGCCAAACTATAATGGCGATAGAAAAAGGAAAGTATTCACCATCTCTTGAAGTCGCATTTAAAATTGCACTTGTTTTCAATTTACCTTTTGATGAAGTATTTCAGTATGCGAAACATGATGAGTGACTTTCTAGCCGGCTTTACTCATCAAAACGTTAAGCCTTATACCCATCATGACGCGAACATACCTTGTGCAATCATTTACCTATTGCTCTTAGGTAGTTAGCCCATTATTATCGATACAAAGGGTAACGATAGGTTAATAACAATAATGATAAGCGGTTTACGTAACAACATGAGCAAATTCTTACTTAGCAATACTATTTTAGGTGCTGCTGTTTTTGGCATGTCTGGTTTGGCATTGGCCGATACTATAGACACAACAAACACCATAGATGCACCTACCACTCAGTCTTGCCCTGCTACCTTTTTTGACGTCTCTCTTATGTCCAACGCTAGGCAGTGTCAGCAATTCGACGATAGCTTGCCTGCAAGCATGGTGTATTTCACTAAACAAAAACCTGACGATGTTATCGCTTTCTACCAAAATGCGTACCCGCAATTTGTGAGAAAAACACCTGTGAACCAGCGTACTATGCTGGCTTCAACTGATGACTCGATTCGTATTGTCGTGTCTCCGGACAATATGGGCACCCAAGTCGACGTACTTATCATCAGTAAGGAATAACCTACTAATTAGGTTTATTCCCGCCAAACATCCTTCCTCGTTCAATGTGGCACTGCCTTTGCAATTTCAGTAAAGAACCACAGTGGTGTCAAAGAAAGCGTCATTTTTATGACGCGCATTACACGTTGATATGCGAGGATTACGATGGAACTGGCAATTATTTTAATGATGTTACTTATTGTGGTGGCATTAGGCGCCATAAAATTATCAGATAGCGGTGTAGCATTTCCCTTTCGCCGAAAGCCGCAACTTTTCACTCCTGTAGAGCACTCATTTTTAAACCTTATTGAACAAGCAATGGGGCGAGAATTTCGCATCATTTGCCGTGTACGCTTAAGCGACATAGTGTCCGTTCGCCACTCAACTAACAAGAAAACAGCCAGTCAGGCTATTTCTAGAGCTTCATCTCGCCAGCTTGATTTTATTTTGGTGGATAAGCAAGACATGAGCCCAATTTTGGCTATCGACCTTGTGCACAACCAGGGCAAAGACGGCTATAAAACACAGCGAGATTGGTTTGTTTCTGGCGCATTAGACGCGGCCGGTGTGCCTCATGTTCGCATTAAAGTTAAGTCGGGTTATACCGTAGAAGATATTCGCGAATGTCTAGAAAACAAGCTGGTTCCTTACCGTCGAATTCAACAAAAAATGTCGCAGCTTCCTACGCACAACCCTGAGCCGACTAAGCGCCCTACTCGCCCAGTGAGATCAAGTCGCGCGGCGGCTGCATAAATTATTAGTGTTTCCCCCTAGCCTTTGTTGCGCTCCATTATTGCTGTAATAGCAGGTGACAAAGGCTTTTTCCTGTCAGTTTTCCCCATTTCCTTATACAATTCGTTATCATATCAATAGCAGTTTCTGCTTCCCCCACTTTTGACTAAATTGGTAGCTACATGAAAAAAATTGGCATTCTAGGCGCAATGGACGAAGAAGTTGCGTTACTCAAAGCGTCACTTTGGGACGTGAAAGAAACAAAATACAAACACCTTACGTTTTACGAAGGCACTCTGAATGATATTGATGTAGTGCTGGTTAAATGTGGAATAGGCAAAGTTGCAGCAGCACTTGCTACTACAGTACTGATTGAACAGTACGCCCCAGATGCCGTGGTAAACACGGGTTCGGCAGGCGGTTTTGATAAGAGCTTGAACATTGGTGATTTAGTGATTGCCACACATGTTATTCATCACGATGTTGATTTAACCCACTTCGGTTACAAGTTAGGCCAATGTGCTGGCATGCCTGAAGATTACCGCTGTGACAACATTCTGATTGATGCCGCTAAAAAAGCAGCCGACGAATTGGAAAATATTCAATCTACTAGTGGCCTAATTTGTACTGGCGATTCGTTTATAGGTAGCGACGAAGCCGTAGAAGATTTACGTGAAAGTTTCCCCGATATGAAAGCGGTTGAAATGGAAGGTGCTGCCATAGCACAAACCTGTCATATGCTTGACGTTCCGTTTTTAGTCATACGTTCGTTGTCTGATATAGCAGGCAAAACGTCTACTGTGAGTTTTAAAGAATATTTAGATACTGCAGCGAAGCATTCAGCGCAACTTGTTATGGCGATGATTAAAGCGCTGGCGTAGTCGTAAATGGAAGCATTGCTGACCCAATCAGCCTATCAGTCTGTGCTGGTACTATGGTTGGCAGTTGTTTTAGATGCCCTTTGGCGGTGGCCGCTTAGCAGCCACCCGCTTACTCTCATGCGCTATCTTATTAGGCAAATGGGTTTCAAAGTTTTGCCTTCGCTGAAGTACTCTCCCTCACAACATTATATTTCTGGCTCTTTAGCTGCCATTGTGTTGTTAGCTCCTTTAATAGTCTGCCTAGCCATACTGATTTACATGGCCCAATATCCTGCGTTTTTTGAAGCCGTGATCATGGTTGCTTTGCTCGACTTTGCCTATCAGCGCCATCAATTCAGTAAGATACTGAATACGGTAGGTAAGAATAAAAAAGTACTTACCAGAGAAACCGTTGATACCATAGTTGCCCGTGAATGCACTCAGCTAACCGATGTAGGTATTGCGAAAGCGGCTATTGAATCGTTATGGCTTAAATTTTTATATCTTTATTGCGGTGTTATTTTTTACTTTATGTTGGCAGGCCCAATTGGCGCGCTCACTTATCGCTTGTTATTGCTCACATCATGGCAATGGCACTATCGAAATCCTAAAATGGTGCATTTTGCTAAACCGGTTCGAAAGTGTGTTGCTTTATTGGTTGTGCCACCTGCGTTGCTAGGTTGTGCTGCCGTATTGCTTTTTACTCACCCTATAAAGGGCCTTCGAGCGGTAAAGCAAAGTAAAGCCAGAGATAAAACTTCGTTATTATTGGCATTGTTTGGCGGAATTCAAAATATTCAGTTAGGCGGGCCTGCTTATTATCATGGAAGAAAGTACCGTTACCCACGAGTGGGTGGTGCCCAGCAGGTGAAGTATTCAGATATGATCCGCAGTAAGCGCACTATATTAGGCGCCATGGCGGTGGTAACCGCCATCGCCAGCGTATGTTTGTTATTGGTGGCAGTACAAACACAAACATTTAGTGAGGTGTTCTAGGGTGAAAAGTGTATTTCCTATTTTGTCATTAGGGGCTTTGCTAACGCGATGCAGACTATCAGTTATCGCATTGCTGAAAGGCATGGTTACCCTAAATTTGTATAACACGCGCATGCATAAGAAAAGCGGGCTGATAGTTTCTATATTGCTACTAGCATTTACACCTTATTCAACTACAGCTACTGAGCGAGTAGACGTAAAAGCAAACGTGCAATTAAAGCAAGAATTTAGCAAGCAAGCCCAACTTCAACAAACCAGTGCAATTCAAGCTGGCGTAAATCAAACTAGCGCAAACCAAGCTAGCGAGCCCGCCACGCGTATCATCACCCTTGCCCCGCACCTAACTGAATGGGTTTATAGCCTTGGTTTAGAGGCTCATCTAATTGGGGTTAGCGACTACAGTAACTTTCCTCAAGCAGCTCAATTGCTGCCTACCGTGGCCGACTATCAGGGTGCAGATTTATCTCAAATAATGACGTTGCAGCCTACTTTAATATTAGCGTGGGAAGGGGGCAATAAGCCGCAAGACTTACATCGATTAGAAAGCTTAGGGTACGACGTTTTTCGGGCCAAAATCACTGAAATAGAAGATATTGGAAGCGAGTTAATCAGGTTAGGTAAGCTCACCAATACCGAAGAAAAAGCCAATGCACTTGCTACCGCTTTTTTAAATGAGCTAACTGTATTAAGAGCTGAGTATGCCACTTCACCTTATAACAAGGTATTTTACTATTCTTGGTCTTCGCCATTAATGACCATCGGCGAAAATGCGTGGCCCAATAAGCTACTTAATGTCTGTGGTTCGCAAACACTGTTTAACGATAGCCCCGTAGATTACCCACAGGTTTCGGTGCAAGAAGTGCTTGCTAGGCAACCTGCGGCGCTTGTAGCTGCAAGCAATCAGCCCACTTCTAACCTTGAGCAGTTTTGGGCTCCCCACCGCAACTTCTTATCTGCCCCTCTAATAGCCGTTAACCCAGATGTTACCAGCAGGTTCTCGCTGCGGTTAATTAATGAACTAAAAACACTTTGTAAGGGTATTAACTAAAACACCCACAAGGTATAATAACGCCTCGCTTTTTTCTTAAGGTTTTTCATGCGAATTGTTTTGGCCTCTTTTCTTTGCGTTGCTGCAATCACGCTATTTGTGTCGATGCAATGTACTGCAAAAGCAACCTATCAATCATCGGTTGCGGCTTCCCCATACCTAATTGAACGGGTGAAAAACAATGACTGGATGCTGATAGACGTTCGTTCTCCCAGCGATTTTGCTGATGGGCACATTCCAGGTGCCATCAATATGCCACAGGAAAACATCAATGATTACCTTACTGAGCTAGAAGGCCATAAAGACAAGCCCATCATTATTTATTGCCAGTCTGGAAAACAGGCGAAGCTTGCCATGAAGTTTCTGCAAGACTTAGACTTTTCTGAGGTCATGCACTTAGAGGGTGATATGTTGGGCTGGAATGCTTCTCAAATGCCTATCGACAGAATGTAGCGTTTCATATTTGGCTATTGATTCTCGAACCAATAATACTTAATTAATTAGTTTCAACTTAATTTGGCTTAGATACTCACCTTTAAATACAGACCCACATGATAGTAAGCAAATTCCAGCGTTAAGAGAATTGCTTCTAAATATTAGCCTTGGGCAACCCACTCGCCATCGCACATTTCCATCACGCACTATCAGACGACAACATCCCCACAGTTTTGCTACACTGACACCCATTCACTAAGGTGACAGATAATTCATGAAAATAGACCTCGCAACACCGGCTATGCTTTTTCCAGCAATCTCATTGCTTTTACTTGCTTATACCAATCGATTTTTAACCCTTGCTACGCTTATTCGTAACTTTTCCAAAGAAGAAAGAGACGACAATACATTAGCTCAGATTAAGAATTTAAGGCTGCGAATTCAGCTTATTAAGCGTATGCAAATTGCGGGGGTGGGCAGCTTCTTTTTATGTGTAGTGTCTATGCTGGCAATTTACCTTACCTATCAACAGGTGGGAAATTGGATTTTCGCATTAAGCTTAGTATCGCTTCTGTATTCACTTTGGATGTCGGTAAAAGAAATACTGATTTCGGTAGAAGCATTAGATTTTCATCTTGATGGCATGAAAGAGCAGCATGACAATACTAAACCCGAATAGCGTTAAGTACTTACCTTTAGCGCCCGAGCATTTTGAGGATGTTATACGCTTAGGTAATGAAGTTCAGGGCGAAAATTACCTAATGCCTGACACATTAAAGGCTATGTACGATAAAAGCTGGCACAACAATATTAATGCTAGCTTGGTCAGCTATTGTGGTAATGACATTGTTGGCTTTCGAATTACCTACGCTCATTCGCAGTGGCAATATGATAAATGGTGCAGCCCAGAACTTTGGCCGGTGGCACCCCAGAAAGTATGCTATTTCAAATGTAATACGGTATCGCCTGCTATGCAAGGAGCTGGCATTGGAAGTACCTTATTAGCGAAGTCGGTAAGCGCGGCTAAAGCACAAGGCGCTGAAGCAGGACTTGCCCATATTTGGCTTTCAAGCCCAGGTAATAGTGCGTTTAAATACTTTACTAAAAACGGTGGCGAACTCATTAAGAAACACCCAGACAAATGGCGCTATGAGTCAATCCACGAAGGCTACGACTGCCCAGTATGCCCTGAAACCTGCGAATGTGAAGGCGCAGAAATGTTACTGCGGTTTTCCTAAAACCTACAGACATTAAAAAGCCCCGATAAATGAAGTGACCCCCAATAGTTGGACATTCCAATTACTGGGGGTTTTATGTCTACATACATTAGAGAGTTTAAACTAGAAGTGGCAACGCAAGCCAACACCAAAGGTTCGCGTCTGCTTTCAAAACAATTCAATGTCAGTTCAAGGCAAATTCGGTATTGGTGTTTAGTGTTTCGCCTTCATGGCGAACATGCTTTTTTGCATAAGCGAAAACCTTACACAAAAGAAGCTCGCCTAGAGATGATTCAACGAATGAAACGAGAAGGATGGTCGTTAACTTACACCAGTGCCTTTTTCGATTTGTCTTCTCCCGGAATGTTATCCGAATGGTTTTCTGCTTATAATTCGGGGAAATTAACTCATTCGAAGCCAACCAGAGTGAACATGTCCAAGTCCGCCAAAGCTAAAAGCTCAAAAGAAATGACAGAAAAAGAACTAAGAGAAGAGCTTGAATACCTCAGAGCGGAGAATGCTGTCTTAAAAAAGTGGAATGCCTTGGCTCAGAAAAAACAAACAGCGAAAAAGCAAAAGTAGTTGTTGAGCTTAAGGCTAGATTTAAATTATCGCATTTACTCAAGGCCAGTGAGTTGCCTAAAAGCGTTTACTATTACCATCGCAACAAAGGCGATAGTAACGACAAATACGATGCGATAAAGCAGCAAATTACGAGCATATACCACGCTCACAAAGGTCGGTATGGTTATAGACGCATAACGTCGACATTACGCAATGCAGGCACACTCATTAACCATAAAACGGTTCAACGCTTGATGCTTCAATTATCACTGAAATCAGTAGTACGACCAAAGCGTTATAAGTCTTATCGAGGCACAGTAGGTAAGCATATCGACAATACGCTTAACAGAGATTTTAATGCTGTGAAACCTAATCAAAAATGGGTAACCGATATCACAGAGTTTAAGGTAGCTAATCAACGTGTCTACCTGTCACCAATCATTGACCTGTTTAATCAAGAAGTTATTAGTTATGAGGTTGGCACTTCACCGAGATTAAATCTAGTCACGGATGCGCTAAACAAGGCTATTAAACAATTACAATGGCATGAGCGACCACTCATTCACTCTGACCAAGGTTGGCAATATCAACACCAGATGACCAGAAAAATCATTGCAGACCACAACTTAATACAAAGTATGTCTAGAAAAGGAAATTGCTTAGATAATGCCGTTGCAGAAAACTTCTTCGGCATATTAAAGACGGAAATGTATCACGGCTATGAGTACAAAAGTGTTACTGAGCTGGTAAACGCAATCAAAGAATATATAAAATATTACAATCACAAACGAATTAAGCTGAAACTAAAAGGCCTGAGTCCGATAGCGTATCGAAATCAGGCCTTGGTAGCCGCTTAGAAATGAGTCCAACTTTACGGGGTCACTTCATAAATCGGGGCTTTTTGGTATTTACGTTAACAGCAAAATGCTAAGGCCTAATGCCACGCTACGCTAACGTAATTCTCGCAAATTTACGTTTACCCACTTGATAAACGTTTTCGCCAGCTTCGGTCAGTACAAGACGAGTATCTTCTACTTTATCGCCGTTAATTTTCACAGCACCTTGCTTAATCATACGCATAGCGTCAGATGTTGAGCCTACTAGCTTGGTTTCTTTTAATAAGTTACCAATAGCAATACCTTCTTCGCCAAGAGCAATTTCGAACTCTGGCATTTCATCAGGAATAGCATTTTTCTGGAAACGCTGAATGAAGTCTTGGTGCGCGCCTTCTGCTGCCGCATCGTCGTGGAAACGAGCGATAATTTCTTTCGCTAGCAATATCTTAATATCACGTGGGTTTTCACCGTTTTCAACACGTTGCTTAAGTTCTGCAATTTCTTCAAGCGGACGGAAACTTAGCAAGTCGTAGTAACGCCACATCAAGTCATCTGAAATCGACATCACTTTACCAAACATATCATTTGGCGCATCAGTAATACCAATATAGTTATTTAATGACTTAGACATTTTTTGAACGCCATCAAGGCCTTCAAGCAATGGCACCATCACAATAGACTGTGGCTTAATGCTTTGCTCTTTTTGAAGCTCACGACCCATTAACAGGTTAAAGCGTTGATCAGTACCACCTAACTCAACATCAGATTTAAGCGCAACTGAATCCCAACCTTGTACTAACGGGTACAAAAATTCGTGGATCGCAATTGGCTGGCCATTGTTGTAACGCTTTTTAAAGTCGTCACGCTCAAGCATACGCGCAACCGTTTGGCTAGCGGCTAGCTTAATCATGCCCGCAGCGCCTAACTGATCCATCCACTCTGAGTTAAAGCGAATTTGAGTCAGTTCAGGATCAAGTATTTTGAACACTTGTTCCTGATACGTTTGCGCGTTTTCTAATACCTGATCTTTACTTAAGGGCTTGCGTGTCACATTTTTCCCTGTAGGATCGCCAATCAGGCCAGTAAAGTCCCCAATAAGAAAAACAACGGTATGGCCTAACTGCTGAAAGGTACGCAGTTTGTTGATCAAAACAGTGTGACCAAGATGAAGATCAGGCGCAGTAGGATCAAAACCCGCTTTAATGGTTAGGGTTTTGCCGGATTTTAATTTCTCAATTAAATCCTCTTCGGGTAGAATTTCATCCGTTCCCCGTTTAATTTCAGCTAGCGCTGTTTGCCAGTCTTTCATCGGTTATTTCACACTCTTGATATTGTAAGAATCTATTTTGAGCGGCATTTTACGCGGACATTGGAACCATTAAAAGGTTTCTGCGTCAAAAAGCGGATGACTTGTCGTCATGTTCGTTATTGAACGCAATGGTTGAGGCATACTAACTGTCTCTGTGCAGAGCGATAACTCGCGTGTGTCTGTGGGGAAGAAGCTGTAACAAACCCTCCACCGCATGGATGCGGTGGCGGAGCGCCCATGGATGGGTTTACAGCGTGTTTGTGGAAGCTTCTTCCCCGCGGGCGCAAAAGCGAGTTATCGCTCTTGCTCTACTCAGACCAACTCAGCATGTAAGAGTTCGACTGCCATTGCGTTCAATAATTAACTTTTGCGCTAAAAAACAATGAGAAAAGTTGCATTTTTGAGCAACTTATGTGACAAGTATATTGCACATAAAATTCTCAAGTGGGTAGTATTATGAGAATCAAACTAGACGCCTTTAAGGCGCTAAACATATTTAAACAATTGCCTAAGCAACACCGAACAGGATTAGCTGTCGCTAGTATGTTTTTAGGTGGGCTTATTCTTTTACCGTCTGACACGGTAGAAGCTAGCCGTCATCAAGACGCTTTGGTGCTTGATACCGGTATTCGTTATCCTCTTGATTTGAACATTATGCCGTCAACCGACGTGTTTTCAATTGAAGAAGAGTCGAACTGGCAAACTTATAAAGTACGTAGCGGCGATACCCTTGCAAAGCTTTTTAAGCGTGCAGGTTTCACTTCTCGTGACGTATACAATGTTACCCAAGCCGGTGACCTTGCTAAAACACTGGTAACCCTATTACCAGGTGATGAACTGTCGTTTAAAATCAACAACGATGGTACCTTTGGCGAGCTTAAATATAAGCTTTCATCCACAGAAACGCTTTTCATTCGCACTGATCCTGAAGGTGATGGCCATACTTTTACCGCTGATTTAGAAAAGCGTGATGTTGATATTCGCTATAATTTTGCTCAAGGTGAAATTCAATCGAGCTTTTGGAATGCTGCGGTAACCGCTGGCTTAACCAGTAACCAAATTATGAACCTCGCAGGCATTTTTGGCTGGGATATCGATTTCGCGATGGAAATTCGCGCAGGTGATACTTTTAACGTGGTGTTTGAAGAACAGTACATTGATGGTGAATTTGTAGGTTATGGCAACATAGTGGCTGCAGAATTTACCAACCAAGGTGAAGAATTTAGCGCTATTTTGCATGAAGATGGCACTTATTACACACCAGAAGGCCGAAGCATGCGTAAGAGCTTCTTACGTGCGCCAATTAACTTTAGGTACGTGAGCTCTAACTTTTCGAAAGCCCGTTTTCACCCAGTACAAAAGCGTTGGAAAGCACATCGTGGCACCGATTATGTAGCGGCCGTTGGTACACCAGTGATGGCGGCAGGTGACGGAAAAGTAATTAAATCTGCGTACGACAAATACAATGGTCATCATGTGTTTGTTCAACATGGTGAAAAATATACCACCAAGTATCTGCACTTTAAAAAGCGAGCAGTAAAAGTAGGCGACACAGTAAAACAGGGGCAAACCATTGGTTACCTAGGTAGCACTGGCTTGGCGTCTGGCCCACATGTTCACTACGAATTCTTGGTAGACGGTGTACACCGTAACCCTCGTACGGTATCGCTACCTAAGGCGTTACCTATAGCCGCTGAAGAGCGAGAAGCTTTCATGGAAATTGCCCATGTTCGCCAACAACAGCTTAATAACAACAAACGCATAATGCTTGCTATGAAATAGCCACCCCATGGCAAAATATATTGGCCTTATGTCAGGAACTAGCATGGACGGCGTTGACGCCGTCCTTTGCGATATCACTGTCGATAAGTGCCAAACCTTACATGCGGTATCTATTCCCTACCCTGCCAATCTACTCTCGTTACTTCATTCTCTTTGTACGCCTTCCCATAATGAACTCAATGCGATGGCAACTGCCGATAGGTTGGTGGCCTACAGCTTTGCACAAGCCGTAAGCGTGTTGCTATCAGAAACTCAGCTTTCACCAAGCGATATCACCGCAATTGGCTCTCATGGACAAACCATTAGGCACTTTCCGCAAGGAATTGAACTTCAAAACGACATAGAACAAAAAGGCTTTACGTGCCAAATTGGCGACCCTAATACTCTTGCCGTGTTGACAGGCATTGATGTTATTGCTGATTTTAGGCGCAAAGATATTGCCCTTGGCGGCCAAGGTGCGCCCTTAGTGCCAGCCTATCATAATGCGATTTTTGCCCATGACACCCACCCAAGAGTGCTGGTTAACATTGGCGGTATTGCGAATATTTCAGTGTTAGCGCCAAAACGTAATGAAGCGCCCCCTCTTGGTTACGATACAGGCCCGGGCAATACGCTAATGGATGGGTGGATTAAGCAGCATTTGAACCTGCCTTATGATGACAAAGGCCAATGGGCAGATACCGGATTGGTAAGTGATAGCTTATTAACGAAGTTGCTTTGTGATAGTTATTTTCATCAAGCTGCGCCTAAGAGCACTGGCAGAGAGTATTTTAACTTAGCATGGTTAACGTCTCATATTGACGCGCTTACTCGCCCATCAGCTATCGAAGTAGCCAGCTCTGAAGCCAGCACACTTTCCCCTCAAGATGTGCAAGCGACCTTGTTGGCACTAACGGCAACCAGCATTGCCGATGAAATTAGTAAGCATCAGTTACCTCAAGAGGCGGAAGTTATCGTATGTGGCGGCGGCGCCTTTAACCCTGTATTGATGCAACGTATAAGTAGCCTGCTACCTCAGTATCACGTAAGTGACAGCCGCTCTATTAATATACACCCGCAACATGTGGAAGGTGCCGCATTCGCGTGGTTAGCCTTTGCGCATAAGAATAACATTCCAGGCAACGTGCCCGCAGTTACTGGCGCATCGCGAGAAGCGGTACTAGGTGTACTTTGCCCCGCCAATTAAAGATATAACACCCGCTAGTTTTTATAATAACCCGCCCGTTTCATTACCGCCTCAGATTGATACTGAGCTGCTTTGAGTGCTTCATCTACCGATTGTAGTTGTTTAACTGCTAAATTCACCTGAACCCCAACTAGGTAACCTAATGCAGTGAATTCCGGTATGGGAACAAACTGGTTACCCGTAGTGGGTACATTTAGGTTGTCCACGTCTGTTGCCAAGAGCGCGTCATACTCATATCTTGCATAGGGAATAGCGCTCAAATAACTGCTAGTGTAGGTAGAGTGCCGAGTACCTGCTGGGGCTGCATAATGACCGTACTTTTCTTGAATGGATGCAATAAAACCTTTAGACGTTAACCAATATGCTAGCGCTTGTGCGGCCGCTACATTTTGAGATTGTTGCGGTACAGCGAAATTCCAAGACCAAAACCACTGAGCTCCCTCTCGCGTTTTGCCTATTGGCGCATAAGTCACCCCTACATGCTCCGACACTTTAGAGTAAGCAGGGTCAAGTAAGTAGCCGCCTAGCGATGATGCATCAACAAAGAATGCTAACTTTCCATCAGCAAAAAGCTGCTGATTTTCTTTCCAACCTAGGTTGTGATTATCTGGCGGGCCACTTTCTACCACAAGTGAAACATAGTCAGATACTGCTCGTTCCCAAGACTTAGTAGTCAGCATTGGTTTCATGTCTTCATCGAACCATTTTCCGCCGTATGTATTCACCATAGTGCTCACAAGAGCCATATTTTGCCCCCAGCCAACTTGCGTGCGAAGCCCTACCCCATAAATTTGATTTTCAGGATTGTGCAGTGACGATGCTATCGCCTTTAGTTTTTGATAAGTAAGAGGCGCGGGCATTTCAATATTAGCGCTCGTTAACAGATCTTTTCGATAAAATGTCAGTGTGGTTTCACCTACAAACGGCAAACCGTAAACCGCGCCTTGATAGGTGTTAGAATGCCTGGCTATAGGAATGATGTCTTCAACATCATAGGTAGAAGGCGGTTGAGTAAAAGGTAGCAACCAACCATTTTTAGCCCAAATGGGCACCTCGAAATTTCCTAGCATAACTAAATCGAACTGGGTTTCGTTAACAGCAGAGTCGCCCAGTAGATGTTTTCTAAGAATACTCTCTTCCATTACGCGCCACTGTATTTCAAGCGCTGAAAAAGGTGTATCGCTGCTATTTATATACCTGATCGCCGTTTCAATTCCGTTTATATTTGGCGCGCCAACAATCACTTTTCTCTTAGTGGCAGGGTTTGTAGGTTCTATGTATATACCGTATCGCTTCAACACCTTATCGATTGTTCCATCAGCTTGTAATGACGCCAATGCTCGGTTAAAACGCTCGATAAATTTCTGAGCATTAGGAAGCTGCTTTGAAAGCCCTAGAAAATAGGGGTTCTGCCCTTTTAGTGGTTTTATAAATTTGAATTTTTGAGCCAGATGAGGACGATGATTGATGATGGCTTGTTTCGCGCTGTATTCATCAATATATATGAAGTCCACTCTTCCTCGCTCTAACATGTCTAATAAGGTAGGTAAGGACTTAGCTAATAGCTTATGGATTTTCTCGGTTTGACTCAGACTTTCTGGTATTTGGGAACCACGCAATACCCCTAATCGAGTTAATCCCATGCCAACAAATTGGTCGACTGAATCGCCTAAATCAGCTTCAAATAAGTTTTCTATTTTTCGATTATTATGCACAAGATAGTTGATGCTTCCACCAGGTATTGCATCTGAATACACCATACCTTTTAAAGGTTCTTCGCTTCTGTGAAGAGGGAAAACACCTTCAATCTGGCCACTATCCGCAAGGTATATAGCTCGGGCATGGGGGTAAAATTCAAACTTTGGGGTGATTCCTATTTCTTTGAAAGTAAGGTGAATAACTTCATTAATGTAGCCTTGCAATTGGTTATGTTCGCTACTAAACGGGCTAACTTCAGAAGTGGCTAACGTAATGGTGTTACTTTGATCAGCGTTAGCTTTAAAAGTAAAAGTGTTTAAACCAATTAGTATAACAACGCTAAGAAAATGACTTAGAAAATTCGAATTCGAAGTGCCAAACAAGTTGCCCATAATCTCAGTTTTTGCATTTAGACTCTGGATTGAAGTATTAGCGTGAACTTATAAAATTGCCAGTAAACTGGTCTTAATCATTGTTTATCTATCTTTTGGCGCTTTTTAAGGAATTTTTTTTGGGGGGGCGGCGGAAGGGTGTAAAAAACATGCTTTTATATCCGATGCCGCAGTTATACTTCTTGGTTGAACGAGCCTGTATTCGCTACATCGATATTTTTTAATACAAATTGCTATATCCCTTTTTATGAAATCAATCCAAGTTGCGTCCAATTCTGTAATTACTTATATATACATTGAATAGGAGCGATATATGTCAGAATCATCTCTGTTTACGTCCTTGGAGTGGGCTGGTAAATCTTTAGAAAACCGCATGGTACTAGCCCCAATGACTCGCGCTCGCGCGGGCAGCGACCGTATTCCGAATAAAATCATGGGGGATTATTACGTTCAGCGTGCTGATGCTGGCCTAATTATCACCGAAGCGACTGCAATATCAGAAGAAGGTAACGGTTGGGTTGATGCTCCAGGCATTTATACCGACGAAATGGTAGCAGGCTGGCGCTCAATTACAGAACGCGTGCATGAGGCTGGTGGTAAAATAATACTTCAGTTGTGGCACACTGGGCGAGCTTCACATAGCGACTTTCATAATGGCGAGCTTCCGTTCTCTGCTTCTGCGGTTGCCATTGAGGGCGATGAAATTCACACGCCCAAAGGCAAAAAGCCTTATGAAGTTCCTCAGCCAATGACTCATGATGACATTCGTCGTACTGTAGCCGACTACAAACATGCAGCTGTGAATGCTAAAGCCGCGGGTTTTGATGGTGTTGAAGTGCATGCTGCCAATGGTTATTTACCTAATCAATTTTTGGACAGTCGTAGTAATCAGCGTAGTGACGAATACGGCGGTAGTGTAGATAACCGCTACCGTTTCCTTAGCGAAATCATGGATGCTGTATTAGAGATTTGGCCTGCCGAACACGTTGGCGTGCGTTTATCTCCGAACGGAATGTTTAACGATATGGGTGCCGATGACTTTCGCGATACATTTACTTTCGTTGCCCAACAGCTTAATAAACTCGAGCTAGGCTACTTGCACGTAATGGATGGCCTAGCCTTTGGTTTCCATGAACGCGGTGAAGCGATGAGCCTTGCTGAATTTCGCGCATTGTTTGACGGTATGCTTATGGGCAATTGTGGATACACCCAAGATGAAGCTGAAAAGCGCATTTGCGACGGTGATGCCGATATGATTGCGTTTGGCCGCCCTTGGATAACAAACCCAGACTTACCTACGCGATTTAAACATGACTACCCGTTGACTGCGTTTGATGACCCTTCGACGTGGTACGGTGGTAGTGAGGAAGGCTATACCGACTACGAGACTTATCGAGAGGAAAGTGGCAAAGCGGCGATGGAATCATTAACTTAAGAGTTAGGTTCTGCTTTATTGCGAAAAGCAAAGTAGTCAGTAAATAAAAAGCAGTTCAGCCTAATGGGTTCACCTCAGGACTGACTGCTTTTTCTATCTATCGATATTTAACTTACAGCATTATTGCCGTTTGCCAGTTAGTTAAAGGCCACTTGTTTATCAGCTAGAACGGCCAGCTTTTCTAAGCAAGACATCCACGCATATTGATGCTGATCGCATTCTTGTTGATTACTGAAGCCACTGTGAATTAATGTTAATGCGACTTCACCGTCGCATTCACCTTCTGCAAAAGACACTTCAACAGAGCTCATTACGGTTTCTTCCACGGCATCTTCCCACGCCCAAGAGAACACCAACTTCTCATCGGTAAGAATGCTGACGTATTCGCCAGTAAGGGCCATTTCTTCGCCTGTGGGCTCTAGCATTTTAATGCGGTAACGACCGCCTTCTTTAAAGTCGCTCATTATTTGAGATACCGTGCAGCTACCTGGTGCAAACCATTCAGATAAATACTCTGGTTCGTGAAACGCGGCAAACAGAAAAGAGATGGGCGCATGAAGAGATACATTTAAGGTAAATTGAAACATATTGGTAGCCTATAGAAAACCTAGAACCTTAGTAAGTTTAGGCTCTAGATGAAAAGGATTCTAGGGTGTTATCGGCTATGTTCGACATTTTCTTTAACTCAGCAAATACGTTGCCTTATACCATCTACTATTTTAGGGTATCTACATTTGCCGTATTGCGATAAGCAGCTTACTTACTGGTGTTCACTTATTGCCGATCACTCACTGCGCTTGCTTACTGGCGCCTACTCGCAAGTATTTGCTTGCAGAGATTTGCTTGCGGCAAGAATAAAGCAATGAACAAGCATTTCAGCAGTTTGAATGAATTAAAGGTTACTAAGGCTCATCTATGTCAATCCAATCGCCTACACTTAACGTTTCTATCCTTAGCAAAGATGCCAGCGCATTAGCAGAGGAAATAGAAAACTCGTGGCCCACACCTAGTACGTTGAATATTTGCCAAGCAGTGATCACCCCTGAGCAAATTAATACAGACAAGGTTGAGGTATTGCTTGCCGATCCAAATCTTGCGTCCAAGGTTATACATCAGTGCAATGGGTTAACGTGGTGTCAATCAACGTGGGCGGGTAATGCACCGCTGCTTAATTTAGACAAAACCGATTATATTCTGACTGGTGTTAAAGGTGTTTTTGGAAAGTTAATGCGTGAATATGTGTTTGCGTATTTGTTGCAATATGCACGAAACATCCCTGCATTCTCGCACAATCAACACCAGCAGCCCCCTATCTGGGAAGAAAGCCCTCGCAGCCCTCTTACCGGAAAAACCCTTGGTATATTAGGTGCGGGCTCAATAGCACAAGCGCTTATTCCGGTGGCCAAAAGCTTTGAAATGAGAGTAATAGGATTATCTAGAAGTGGGCAAAGCGTAGAAGGCTTCGATAAAGTATATCGAGCCACAGATTTGCTCAATTTTGCTCAAGACGCCGACCATGTAGTGAATCTAATGCCAGACACGCCATCTACAGCGGGTACGTTGAATCAGGCATTTTTTGATGCACTTAAGCCCCACAGCGTCTTTATTAACGCGGGGCGAGGAAGTGCGGTTATTGACGATGCACTTTTAAACGCATTGGATAACAATCTCCTGCAAGCAGCGATACTTGATGTATTTACCCAAGAACCACTGCCAGATAATCACCCTTTTTGGACACATCCAAAGGTAGTCGTTACTGCACATACTGCAGCAGTATCTTCACCTGAGGATGTGGCTAGTGTATTTGTGGCTAACGCAACCCGTTACATAGTCAATGAACCACTACTCTATCAGTTTGATTTTAGCAAAGGCTACTGACGGGGATCGGTAGCGGTTAGCTCTATACGGTCACGATGTTTTTCATGAAATTCTAATAGCAATGGATAATCTTTAAAGCTATGAAGCTCTCTAAACAATACCCAGTCAATCATTGAATACAAACATATTTCAGGGTAGTTCCAGTCACTAAGCCCTCCCGCTTCCAGCTGAGATGACAACGCAGAAAATACCGATTCAATGCGTTCCTTTTGCAAACGGATAATTAACTTATCTTCGTTAATATCAAAATCTGAGCGTTTTAATAACATTAGTTGCACGAATGAATCATTGGCAGCATCTATCAGCGTAAGCTGGTTTTCTTCTTCCCATGACAGCGAATCATGGTTGAGTTTGCTTGCCAAATAACGATAGATAGCTCTGGAGTCGAAAATTAGTTGTCCATCGTCTTCTAAACAAGGCACTTTTAGTGTGGGATTTCGAGAGGCTAATAACGCTCTGTCTTCCCCAGAGAAAATTTGTAAATCAAGGAATTCATGGGGTGTATTTGAAAGCACTACGCGAATTCGACGCACGAAAGGAGATGTTACCGAGCCATACAGTTTCATAATATCAACCTGAGATAGTTTATTTACAAACTCAGTGTAGCCATAAAACTAAGGGGGAGAAAAGCAAAATATGTGCAGAGCGAGACAAGCATACACCAAAGCGCGGTGTATGCCCCAAATTCAGTTAAACGCTAAAGCTAGCGCCACAGCCACAGGTAGTGGTTGCGTTTGGATTTTGCACTAAAAAGCGCGAGCCTTCTAAGCCTTCAACATAATCAACAATGCCGCCCACTAAATATTGTAAACTCATAGGGTCTACCACTAGGGTTACATCATCTTTATCAATTGTCATATCGCCGTCGTTCACCTTTTCATCAAAAGTGAAACCATACTGAAAGCCTGAACAGCCGCCTCCAGTAACGTAAACCCGAAGTTTCAATTCTGGATTTTCTTCTTCCGTGATGAGCGCTTTTACTTTTGTCGCCGCTGCATCAGAGAACTCAATTGGCAACGCCATTTCTACAGACATACTCACCTCTTCATTTTTAACGTGCACGCGCACGTCTTCACGTACACATCGATAACTCAATTATCTAATACTTGAGTAACGCTATCAACTATTGGGGTGAAAGTATCTGAAACAATGGGCAACCGCAGATCATTTCCCCCTAATTTTCGTTAAGTTCACTCGTGACTTTCTCGTATCAGGCCCTTTATTTCGGTGCAATGGATCTAAATACGAGTAAAAGTAAAAAACGTTATTAGAAGTGCTTACTTCTACGCCCTTGTGGCCGCCTGTCTCGATAGCTTGCCGGAAAGGTGCGATAGCTTATTGGACAGCCATGCTTTCAAAGTTTAGTCTGAAAAGAAACCAGCGGGATTATCATGACTCATTCAGTATCTTCTATTTCCCTTCAAGAACGTAAACTGACACTACCGGAAGACGGTGATGCCCCTTCTATTGATAGTCGAAAGCACTATAAAAAGGCGCTGAAAAGTTGGCAGAAGAAGCTGTTACATGTGCAGCAAGCTTATTTTCACCAAGGTCGACGAGCCATTCTTGTATTTGAAGGGTGGGATGCCGCAGGAAAGGGCGGCGCCATAAGAAGAATTACTGAAAAACTCGACCCTCGCGGCTTCCGTGTGCACCCGTTCGCTCAACCTACTGCGGAGGAACAGGGCAAACACTACCTGTATCGATTTCAAACTCGCCTACCTGCCCCTGGCAGGCTTGCCATATTTGACCGTTCTTATTACGGCAGAGTATTGGTAGAGCGAGTTGAAGGTTTTACCCCTAAACCAGCGTGGGAAAGAGCCTATCAAGAAATAAACGAATTTGAACGGTTACTCATTGATGATGACGTCACTATTATCAAATTGTTTATGCATATCTCTGATGGCGAGCAGCTAGAACGCTTTGAAGAACGGTTAAATAACCCCTATAAGCGCTGGAAATTAACCGAAGAAGATATACGTAACCGTGGACGCCGAAAAGACTATGTAACGGCGATAGAAGAGATGTTTGATAAAACGGATACCACACAAGCACCGTGGCATTTGATACATGCTGAACATAAATGGCATGCCCGTATAAGCGTACTAAAAACCATTGTAGAAGCGCTGAGTGAAGGCGTAACAGTAGAGCCACCCCCTATCGACCAAGAACTGGTACACCTAGCTGAAAAGCAACTTGGCATTACGCTAGAGTAACATTTTCAGTATTTGCCATAACAAAGTAACCATACCTGATTAAAAGTATGGTTAGCATCTTGTTCGTCATGCTAGCACTGTCTTTAGCGGGCTCTATTTACCTATATCGGCCTATAACAAGCTATAACGGCCTGTAACAAGTAAACAGCCACCAGCGCATCGTTAGCTTTCAGGTAAGGTAACGTTAAGCTCTAGCACGCTGCAATCATCGCTGCTTTCTAGTTGCACAGAAACTTGATCATCTGCAATGCTCACATACTTGCGTATAACCTGAATAATTTCCTGCTGCATCATAGGCAGATAATCAGGCTCAGTACGCTTGCGTCTTTCGTGAGCAACAATAATTTGTAACCGCTCTTTGGCCACTGCCGCAGTGCGCGGCTTTTCCTTTTTCTTCAGTAGGTAGTCAAAAATACCCATTACTTGCCTCCTAGCAGGCGCTTAAAGAACCCTTTTTTCTCTGCTTCTAGAAATCTATGATCAATGATTTCGCCTAGTAAACGGCGAACGGCGTCAGAATATGCCTGACCGGCATTGGCTTCTAAGTCTAGAATAACCGGCTGGCCTTGGTTCGATGCTTTAAGCACAGATTCCGATTCAGGAATAACACCCAATAACGGTATCGCTAATATTTCTTCAACATCAGCCACACTCAACATTTCTGCACTTTCAACACGCTGAGGGTTGTAACGAGTAAGCAATAAATGCTCTTTAACCGGTTTACCTTGTTCAGCGCGCAAAGATTTACTTTGTAAAATACCTAAAATACGATCTGAATCACGTACCGAAGACACTTCAGGGTTGGTGACCACTATGGCCTCATCGGCAAAATACAGTGCCATTTGAGCGCCTTGCTCAATACCCGCTGGTGAATCACAGATGATGAAATCGAAGTCTTCTTTTAATTCATTCAATACCGCTTGGACGCCATCGATAGTAAGCGCGTCTTTATCGCGTGTTTGCGATGCTGGCAGGATAAATAAATTGTCGGTACGTTTATCTTTAATAAGTGCCTGTTTAAGCGAAGCTTCTTTATTAATAACGTTAACGAAATCGTAAACAACGCGGCGTTCACAGCCCATGATTAAATCTAGATTACGTAAACCTACATCAAAATCGATAACCACAGTTTTGTGGCCAGCGAGTGCTAAGCCAGTACTAATTGCTGCGCTTGAGGTTGTTTTACCCACCCCGCCTTTACCCGAAGTTACTACGATAATCTTTGCCATTTTTAATTCCTTGTCGAAAACGTTAGCAGTTAAGCAATAGGCTCAATGTGCAACGTGTCCTCTTCTAAATAGATTTGTGCGGGTTGCTTCCAACATGACGCTTTTACGGTTTCGTGCATAATGAATTGCCCAGCAATTGAAATAAGCTCTGCATCTAACGACTGACAAAAAACCCGTGCATGAATATTACCTTTCACGCCGGCTAGCGCTCGGCCTCGAAGGGTACCGTAAACATGGATATTTCCATCGGCTAATACTTCAGCCCCCTCACTCACTGCCGCTGTAATAACTAAATCGCCACCTTCGGCATAAACCTGTTGCCCTGAACGAACTGGGCGGCTAATAACTTTGACTGGCTTGTTAGCGGTTGCTGCAGGTGCGGAGGCTTTAACTTTTTCAGGTGCTGCTTTTTCAGGTGCAGTGTTGTCAGGTTCAGCGCTTTGTGATTTAGTTGGCTTCAGAGAGCTCTCGGTAAACTTGCTTTGACTAACATCAGCTAAGCCTAAATCATTAATAATACTTCTCAGTTCGCCTACTTCACCCCGCACTGCCATAGGTTGAAGTTTGAACCTTCGACACAGCGCAACGAGTAATTCAAACTCGGTAGCATTGAGCGACTTAACCAAGTGTAATATCAGCGATGAACGAGTGAAAAACTGGGGTGCACTATTCACCTTTTCAGCAAGCTGAGATTCAAAGATATCTGGCTCAAAATCGATCACTTCCAACACTATACTGGTTAGCGTAGTGCCCTTCATGCGAAAGCATGTATCTGTCATTAATTATTCCTGAGTAATTTTATTGCTCAATCGCCCAACTAAGAGGGCTAAAAGCGAGTATGCACTCTATCAAATTCCGCTTCATCGGCAATAGGCAAGCGCTTAACAAGCGCACAACTGCTCATAAAACAACCACAATGTACCATTCCTTCAAGCCATCCTTCCAGTCTCCTCGTAAAATGACATTTAAAAATTCAGAAACAGTTATTCATCAAACATAGACATTTTTCAAAAAAGGCACTATCAGCCATGCTAATAACGCCTGAATGGCTTATTTTAAAAGCCCTTTGTTTTAGCCCCTTTTTTAAATTCCTAGCTTAATTTCTCACTTCAAGAGCCCAGCTTTTTTAGTAAAACGTAAGCTAATTACCAGTCAGTTTTCTAGGGTCCAATAATGTTTCCAATTCAGAGCGAGGAATGTCGGTCATTGACTCTGCAACGTCAATAACAGGCACCTTATCTTTGTACGCTTTTTTTGCAATTTCTGCGGCTTTTGCGTAACCAATAATAGGGTTAAGGGCTGTGACTAATATTGGGTTTTTCGCTAACGCTTTCTCAAGGTTTTCTTGATTTACCGTAAACCCTTCAATGGCCTGTTCGCCCAAAAGCACACAGCTATTCGACATCAGCTTAATACTTGAAAGCAAATTATCGGCAATCATAGGAAGCATAACATTTAGCTCAAAATTACCTGATTGCCCCCCTACCGTTATTGCCGCATCATTTCCAATAACTTGAGCAGACGCCATAGCCACCGCTTCAGGTATAACCGGATTTACTTTGCCGGGCATAATTGATGAACCAGGTTGCAGTGCAGGTAAAGAGACCTCGCCTAAACCAGCCAGAGGCCCTGAATTCATCCACCTTAAATCATTAGCAATCTTCATTAACGTAACGGCGAGGGATTTTGTCGCCCCTGATAGGGTAACTCCGGTATCTTGTGAGCTAATTAATGCAAAACAATTGTCCGCTGGGCTGAATTTTATGCCGGTTAATTCACTCAAGGTACTGGCAAAGGTTTCAGCAAATTCAGGATGGGCATTCACACCGGTACCTACCGCAGTACCTCCCTGCGCGATAGTTTGAATTGCAGGTTGAAGGAGCTTTAACGTGTTTAGCTGCCCGCCAAGTTGAGAAGACCATGCACTTAAGCTTTGATCCATTCTAACTGGCATGGCATCCATTAAGTGAGTGCGACCTGTCTTGCAATAATCTGAAACAGACTTTGCTTTACTATCGATAATTCCAATTAACTTTTCGATGGCGGGGATAAGTTGTTCAGCAACTTCAATGGCCGCACTTGCATGAATTGTGGTGGGGATTACATCGTTAGAGCTTTGTCCATTATTGACATGATCATTTGGATGAACCATTAGGTCGCTCTTTTCACCCTGTTTTTCACCTTGTAATTTATTAGCTAAGTTAGCAATAACTTCATTCGCATTCATGTTTGTGCTGGTGCCTGAGCCCGTTTGAAAAATATCCACGGGGAAATGCTGCGCTAAGTCACGTTCATTAAGTAAGGTGCTACATGCCTGCTCAATAGCGTCGGCGATATCAGCATCAATCGCCTCTAACTTTTTATTCGCTCGCGCTGCGGCCTGTTTGATAATAACTAAAGTTCGAATGAAGGTAAGCGGCATACGCTCGCCACTCACTGGGAAATTATTAATTGCACGCTGTGTTTGTGCGCCATATAACGCATCTATGGGAACATCGAGTTCGCCCATACTGTCACTTTCTGTTCGGGTGTTCGTCATCACTGGCCCCTTAAATATGAAGAAAGAAATCTTATTACTACTAATGTTGGCTACATCACCTTGCGTACTTTGGATCCTTATTCATTACATTCGTTGCTAACGTTCCTACCCTACCGAAGATTACATTGACAGCATGCCTATAAATGATAATAATTACCATTAGCATTTAATGCAGTTTATACCTGATCTGATTGTTCACTGCTTCGTAGCAATTAATGAGCGAGTAATTTACGTGCCTATGCCGTTTAAGCAATTAATACCGTTTGCGTGGCACAAACCCGTAAATCAGCATTTTCTAAATGCACTAATGCTAAACACCGCTATTTTCATTGAAAAAGGTGGATTAGCTGCTTACTTTTATCATCTGGAACCGGAAGTGATTTCCCTTATATCATCTGAAAAAGCCCACAAAGTAGGCACAAAACAAAAATCGCTGATGCTAAACAAGCGTCTCTTTTTACCTGCGCTAATTCTGGCGCTTCTTGCTTATTCGTTCACTCGAGAAGCTACCCTCGCAGTACTTTCTGATGCCTATTTTCAAGTAGCGGCGTTTGTATACACGTCGTTATCGGTATATTACATTGCAACACTCAAAGTATCGGCTGAAGCAATTGGCGACTTCATGCGCAAGCATCCGCTATACGAAGTTGGCTTAGCGTCTTTCCTTGGCGCCCTTCCAGGTTGTGGGGGTGCAATTATCGTGGTAACTCAATATACCCGAGGGGTAACCAGCTTTGGGGCGGTAGTAGCGGTGCTAACCAGTACAATGGGAGACGCCGCATTTTTGTTGTTAGCCCAAGCCCCTCTCGATGGATTAACCGTAATGGGTGTTGGTATGGTGGTTGGGACCATTACCGGGGTTATCGTAAACCGTTTTCATAATTACCAACCACCTGCCGCTAAAACCGCTGATTTGGACAAAAACACCACTGAAAGTAAGCAAGGGCCTCACCCTATTTCCACTTTAATTGATACCGTTTCTACCTATTTTTGGCTGGTGGTAGCGTTGCCGTCACTTGCTATTGCATTGGGTTTATCATTTCAAGCGCCAGTGCATGAATATTTAGGCGTGAGTGAAACAGGGTTACAAGTGATTGGTGCAGTCTTGTGTTTGTCCGCTGTTACACTATGGTCACTAAACGGTGGTAGTACCGGCTATGCCTCGCTGACAAAAGAAGACGCTGTAAAACCACCGCCTAGATGGCAAAGCAAAGCGGCGCTTGATACCCAATTCGTACTGGCTTGGGTGGTGGTCGCTTTCTTGCTATTTGAACTATCGATACTTTGGTTTGGCCTCGATATAGGTGCAACGCTCACCGCGATGGGACCCAGTGTGGTGGGTTTGGCTATATTGGTAGGTTTTTTACCAGGGTGCGGGCCGCAAATTTTAGTCACCAGTCTTTATCTAAATGGTGCAGTGCCTTTCTCGGCGCAACTTGGCAATGCAATCAGCAACGATGGCGATGCACTGTTTCCAGCCATTGCGCTTTCACCTAAAGCCGCCATTCTAGCCACCGTTTATTCTGCCATTCCAGCTATTGCTGTGGGTTACGGGTATTACTTTTTATTTGAGGTTTGATCACATCTAAAATTGGCTACCAAATTGTATTACTGGGTATCTTCCAAAATGCTGCCACTATTTAATGCATCGTCCCAGCTAACCGATTTAGATAAATCGCCCCTGCGGGACTTGTACTGATAAACGGTGGTAGTCAAAGTAATTGAAGCAGGCTGAAACCCATCTGGAAGCGTAAAATTAGTATTAATCGATTGGAAATATTTAAATTTATAGTCGATGGCTTGTTCAATAAATCCCGCATCACCCGTTGATATTGTTATTTCCTTACCTTCGCGCTCGCCGCTTATACTGATAGACAGCTTACCCTTCACAAAGGCTTTGTTCTGACGCTGCTGTAGTACCACAAAACGCATTTGATACTGATTGGGTTCAGGCAAGGCTGACACTTCAACGCCTTCAATATCGAACCCGTCTTGCGTAATTTCTGGCGCCATGATCCTTTGATAAAAGGCCAGTTGGCTTTCCAATTCGGCGTGCTCTGTTTGCAAATTACTGAGCTCTTCAGCAATAGATTGCTTCTCTAATTCAGTAAGCTCTAATGCCACTTCTAGCTGATTAACCTGGGTCACGAACTCGTTATTTTCACTAACGAGTAACCCTATGGTTCTGTCTTGGGCGGTAACTTTCAACCTATCGCCCTCATCCATCATTCGCGCCAACTTATAGCCAAAACCAAGCATTACCAACATCAAGGCGGCCACAAGCAATGACCACTTATAATCGCCTATCAGTTGTTTAAGTTTATCGGTTGTCATGTGTCGTTTTAATTCTTTATTGTACTCGATGCAAATACATTGGAATTCTTAACATTATGAATTTCAAGTGTTTGTGGTAAGCTGCTTGTATCTACGATTTCTCTACTGTATCACATCATGCGCTTGCAGGCTTTACGACAAGAAGTGGCTCACCCGAGAACGTCTATCCAACTTTGCCTCTTAGGTATTGTGGGTGGCGTAAGCGCTGGATTGTTGATTATTCTGTTTCGACTGTGTGTTGAATGGCTTCAAGCATCTGGCTTTGGTGCCCTTCGTGAATGGTTCAACGATGAATGGCCCGTTTGGTTTCTCATGCCCTTACTTAGCGTGCTGTGTATTTTGCTTATTGCCTATATCACTGGTTTCAAGCACTACCGAATGGGAATTCCTTTTGTTATCCACCGCGTCAAGTACTACTACGGTCATATCCCCTTTCGCACCACTATTAATCAGTTCTTTGGCGGCATGCTGGCATTAGCCGGCGGCTTCGTTGTAGGCCGAGAAGGCCCCTGTGTTCACTTAGGCGCTTCTGGTAGTAGCTTTCTAGGTCAGTGGCTACGGCTTCCTTATAATAGCATTCGTATCTTAGCAGGATGTGGTATTGCAGCGGGAATTTCGGCTTCATTTAACACGCCTTTTGCGGCGGTTATCTTCGTTATGGAAGTGGTGCTGCGGGAATATAAAATTCATATTTTTGTGCCCATTATGATTGCCGCAGCCTGTGGCTCGGTGCTAACTCGTATTGTATTTGGGCAAGTAAATGAGCTGTCGTTCTTGTCTTTTACCGCGTTTAGTCAATGGATGTATTTGTACCTTGTTTTACTTGGTGTATTACTTGGCATGCTTGCGACCTTGTTCAACAATCAACTTATGCGGGTAATGACCTGGTTCAGACCTGTCCCTATGGTATGGCGATTAACACTGGCGGCGCTAATAACAGGCACAGTGGGAATGTTGATACCGGAGGCGTTAGGGGCTAACTTTATTGACGTAGAAACCTTATTTGCCAGTAAACCTGAAACCCTTTTACTGTGTGCAATTTTAGTCAGTAAAGTTATCTTGGCTGTATTTGCTATTGGCTTAGGTATTCCCGGCGGTATTATTGGGCCGGTTATGGTGATTGGTATGCTAGCTGGGGCTGTGCTGTTATTGCCCTTGTCATACTTTATCGATGTGCCAGAATTTACGAACAGTTTTGCCTTATTGGGTATTGCAGGCATGCTTACTGCGGTACTTCACGCGCCGTTAGCGGCGTTATCTGCGGTGATGGAACTCTCGTATAGCCCTGAAATAATTTTACCCGCTATGTTGGTTATTGTGCCTGCGTATGTCACATCAACACAATTTTTCGGCAATCGGTCTATTTTCATTCGCCAGCTAGACTATCAAAACCTACCCTATGCTATATCGTCTATTCGAGAAGCGCTTGAAAAAACCGGTGTGCTTGCGGCGTTAAGTAAAGACTATAAGCTTTTTCACGACGCCCCAGATAAAGCGCTTGAAGACTATTTATCGAATAACCCAACAAAAATTGTAATTCAACAGTCAAAATTTGAAATAGATGTGCAGTATCGTCTGGTCCAATACAATGTGAGTCTAGAACACGATGCCAATGCCCTTAGTTATCATGAGATGGAAGGGCTAAATGCTCAGTGCACACTTCATGAAGTGTATGAGCATCTTAAAAATACGCGTTCTGGCGCAGTTTATATATACGATCAGGAACTCAACGATATTATCGGGGTTATTACCTGGAACATTTTGCAAAGCTTTTTACAAAAGGCTCAGTATTAATAATGTACATATTATGGTTTAAAGCACTTCATATATTTTTCATGGTAGCCTGGATGGCAGGAATATTTTATCTTCCTCGTTTATTCGTTTACCACGCAAGTGCCACATCGCAAGACGTAAAAGATCAGTTTAAAGTAATGGAAAGAAGGCTGTGGTTTTTTGTCACTCCCTTCGCATTTCTAACCTTAGCTTTCGGTATTGCACTGATTGTCAGCTACGGTAGTACATGGTTTAAAATGTCGGGATGGCTGCATATTAAATTTATGCTGTTGCTTGCAGTTTATGGCTATCACTTCTATTTGTATAAGCTGTTAAAGCAATTCTCTAGAGATGAAAATCGTCATAGCGCCAAGTTTTACCGCGTGATTAATGAAGTACCGGTATTAATTATCCTGGCTATTGTATGTTTGGCTGTAGTAAAACCGCTTTAGTTGAAAAGGCTGTTTTATTTTAAGAATGTTATGGATTAATCGTTAACCAACCCAAAGGAAACTACATGGATGATAGTAACCAACACCTGAAAGATTTGTTGTCGCAAACCGATTTAGCGTTTAAAGCGTTAATGCGGCAACCAGGTTCGAGTGAACTCGGAGCAGCCTACGACCGTGCAAAAGCGGAGTTAGACACCTATATGATGTCTTTACGGAACACCCTATCTCAACGCAAACAATTACAACGGCAGCGAGAACGTTAAGAACTTTTAGTAAAGGTCTCAAACTGATTGGGTAACGCCGCACTAAGCTCGCCAGCCAAGGCGATATAATCTTGAATCATGACGGGAACTTGCTTCCACAACAATGGTAAGTTTTCTTTTAGCTGCTGGGCTTGGCTAGAATTCCTATATTTTAAGGCCAATTCAACATTCGCCAAGGTCGTAAATAGTTTTAAGCATCGAGATAGGCGTTTTTCTGGAGTATTAGCATCCTTAGCGTCTGCACCTTGTACACCCTTTGCACTGAATTTTTCCCACGCTTGTTGCCACACACCTTCAAGCTGCTGATGAACATACAGCAATCCTTCAAGCCATTGGGCTAATTCCGGCGCTATGTCAGGGGTTGATTCATCAACTTCACCTTTTGCAAACTCACAGGCCAATGGCACTAAGGGCTTTTCGTCCGTCATACACTGCAGGTGAGCCCTTAAGTTATTCATTAGTACATCCGCAAGGGCATCTACATCTTTATCAACCAGCGCACTTGAAGAGCTTTGTATCAACCATGGCATCCATTGCTCTGGCATCGGGATTTCTGGTGATGCCGCAACCGCAAATATCATACCGTCGGCTTTATATGCACTAGGTAGTACATGCGTTAACTTACCCGTTTCAAACACAGGTAAAAGAATATCGATGGGACGCGCCGTTTCTGACATTAATAATCCTACTAGCAGTTGAAATGAACACTTTGTTACCTGTACCCTTCGCGCCCATTTTCATATTGTCTTAAAAACGTGTTGAGCAAGTAGCGATAGAGTGAGTCTGTGTGGTTGCGCAATAGCTAACCTATTGTCATGATAGCAAAACTAAACTAAGAGTGACTGCAATGGCAAAAGATAAATCAGGATATATTATCGCGGCCGCCTTCATTGGCCCAGGTACAGTAACAACGGCAAGTCTAGCAGGCGCTAACTTCGGCTTTCATTTGGTGTGGGCATTATTGTTTTCAATTTTTGCCACCATCGTATTACAAGATATGGCTGCTCGCTTGGGGGTGGCAACGGGTAAAGGGTTGGCATCAGCAATGAAAGACATGGTGTCTACACCCTGGCTGAAGATGCTATTTATTGCGTTAATTGTCAGCGCAATTGGAATTGGGAACGCCGCTTATGAATCAGGCAACCTTACCGGCGCTGCCATTGGTCTGGATGCGTTTTGGGAAATTGGCACGGGAACCTGGGCACTTATACTTGGAGCGCTAGCTATCGCACTACTTTGGACCGGCAGCTATTCATGGATAGAAAACGTACTGGTGTACCTTGTGTTTATAATGGCTGGCGTGTTTTTCGTTACCCTTATTGTTGCTAAACCCGATTTATCATTAATGTTTAGTCAGTTAATGCAGCCGCGCTTAGCCGCCGATTCTATTACCACCATTCTTGCGTTAATAGGCACCACCATTGTGCCTTACAACTTATTTCTTCATGCGAGTCTTGTGGCGAAGTCATCTCCAAACACAGAGAACCCAACCAAGGACAAAGTGAATACTGATAAACGCAATGCGATTAAAGCCTGTAGGAAGCAATCTGCAACCGCCATTAGCATGGGCGGCTTAATTACCCTAGTGGTAATGGCAACAGCCATGATGGCCTTTTTCAACCAAGCCGCCACTATGGACGCGGGGAACATGGGCGAACAGTTAAAGCCTGTACTGGGAGACAAGGCACAGTGGTTCTTTGCACTAGGCTTATTTGCAGCTGGGCTAACCAGTGCCATTACCGCCCCCCTTGCAGCAGCCTATGCGGTTTGCGGTGCCCTAGGCCTTTCTGACGACATGAAAAGCAAGGGGTTTCGCGCAGTGTGGCTGGCCATAATTGTGTGTGGCGTTGCCGTTGCTGCACTAGGTTTTAAACCTTTGCCGGCTATATTATTTGCTCAGGCTACCAATGGTTTATTGCTGCCTATTATTGCTATCTTTTTGTTGGTTGTCATGAATAAAAGCAAAGCCCTCGGTGATTTCAAAAATACTCTGTGGAGCAACCTTGCCGGTGTGGTAGTGGTATCTGTGGTAATAGGGCTAGGCCTTTACAAACTCACTAGCCTATTCATATAAACAAACGCTATTTAGGAAGGCTCACCGACACAAAAAAGCCCGTTATACGTAAAGCAAACGGGCGTTTTCTATATGCTAGCGTTTAATCAGTAGTTAACGCGTAAATAGGGGCTAGCGTGTAATTAGCATTTAAATTGCCGGCTACTTAGCTAAACGTTGGAGTATGTCGTTTAGCATAGACTGACTGCAACCGAAGTTAATTCTGAAATGATCTGCTTTATGAAAATCTGCGCCAGGAGAAGGGCCTACGCCTTTTTCTTCTGCCCATGTTTGCACGTTTTCTACACCTAAACCGCTCGCGTCTACCCAGGCTAGAAAGGTAGCGTCGGGTTTCAACATTGATAATCCGTCGATACCGTTTATCGTTTCATACACGGCATCACGGTTAGCGCGCAAATAATCAATTTGGGCACTATGCCAATCATCACATAAAGTAAATGCGGCTTCGGTAGCGGCTAATCCTAGTACGGTAACCCAAGGCATAATACCCGCGGCTGCACTGGTAAATTGCTGCCTAAGTTTAGGGTCTGGAATAATCGCAAAAGAAGTACCTAAACCCGCAACGTTAAAAGTTTTGCTTGCAGCCATTAGGGTAACGCTGTTGTCGGCTAAGTTAGCCTCACGACCGGCAGGAATGTGCTTAACGCCTGGCTCTAAGATTAAATCACAGTGGATTTCATCTGAGCATAACCGCACGTCATTAGCGTTACAAATATCAGCCACTCGGTCTAGTTCTGCTTTAGTTAAGACCGAGCCTACAGGGTTCATTGGATTACAAAGAATGAATAGCTTACATTTGGGGTCGGCGGCATGGGCTTCTAGTGCTTCGAAATCCAATGTGTAGCGATTTCCTTTTGATTCTGGGTCAATCACAGTGCCAATATCGATGCGCTCTAGTTCATTTAATTTGGGCGCCGCTAGCAATGGGGGGTAGTTTGGCGTTTGTATAAGCACCTTATCGCCTGGCTCACAATACGCTTTACAGGCTACGTTGAACGCAGGCACTACGCCTGGTGTCCACACAATCCATTCTGCTTTTACATCCCAGTCATGTTTGTCTTTCAACCAGCGCTGTATTGCACTAATAGCGCCTTGATGCTGACCAGGTAATACATAACCTAAGTTACCGTGCTCAACTTTTGCTGAAATAGCATCTAAAATAGGCTGTGCGCAACGAAATTCAGTGTCGGCAACCCAAGCAGGAATAATGTCCTTACCTTTATATTTTTGCCATTTGAACGAATAGGTATCTTTACGAGGTGGAGTTTGGTCAAAGTTAATCGTCACACATACATCCTGTTGCCATTACATTATGGCACCAGTGTAATAATTCATGAGCATATAAACTAGCGCTGCTTAGACCATTTAGCACTTTTTTATTTGTTTGCGCTATTCTATCTTCCCGCTAGCGCTACGGCTTTCGCTTTTTCGGCCAAGGCTTCCATATTGAGTGGTTTAGCGAGAAAGCCAGACACACCTAGTTTACGCGCTTCCATCACAACTTCTTTAACCGGATCGCCCGTAATAAGCAAAAAAGGAACTAAGAGGTTTGCTGAGCGACATGCTTTTAACAAACTTAAGCCATCGTATTCTTTCATGACTTGGTCGCTAATAATAAGTTGTAGCGTATCAGGGGTCTGTTGAAGCAGAAACTCACGGGCAATTTTACTACGGCTGAATGGATAAACCGTCGCCGATAAGCGTGTTTCTAATGCATCGGTGATTAAATCAAGCGTGATAACATCGTCTTCAATAACTGCTACAGAGAACACAGGCTTTGCCTTTTTAATTTCATTAACTTGATGATAGAGACCTAAGTGAATATTGCCAACCCACCTTTCGTCGAAATCTCAGCAAAATGCTTCAGCAAAAATAGGTTAGCAAAAAAAAACGCCAGCGTTAAGGCTGGCGTTTCTTGAATCATCTTTACTGCATTTAGTAACCTTTTAGGTTAACAATGCAAAAGTGACTACTTTTTCTCGCGTGAAGAACGCTTACGTTCGTTTTCAGTAAGAAGTTTCTTACGAATACGAATAGACACAGGCGTTACTTCTACTAGTTCGTCTTCATCAATGAACTCAAGCGCTTGCTCAAGAGACATCTTGATAGGCGGAACCAAAGTTTGCGCTTCATCAGTACCAGAAGCACGAACGTTGGTTAACTGCTTCCCTTTAAGGGCGTTAACAGTTAGGTCGTTGTCGCGGCTGTGGATACCGATAACCATACCTTCGTAAACTTCTACACCGTGACCGATAAACAAACGACCACGCTCTTGTAAGTTAAACAAGGCGTTAGTTAGGGCTTTACCGTTAGCGTTGGCAATAAGAACACCATTCTTACGCTTACCAATGATACCGCCTTTGTACGGACCATAGTGATCGAATGTATGGTAAAGCAAACCAGAACCAGACGTCATTGTCATGAATTCAGTTTGGAAACCAATCAAGCCACGGCTAGGAATTACGAAGTCGATACGTACACGGCCTTTACCATCTGGAGACATGTTAGTCATTTCAGCTTTACGCAGACCAAGTTGTTCCATGATTGAGCCCTGATGCGCTTCTTCACAGTCTACCGTTAGTGTTTCGAACGGTTCTTGTGTTTGGCCATCTTCTTCTTTAAGAATAACTTCTGGACGTGATACTGCTAGCTCGTAGCCTTCACGACGCATGTTTTCAATAAGGATACCCAAGTGAAGTTCACCACGACCTGATACGCGGAATTTATCCGGATCTGGTGTTTCTTCAACACGTAGTGCAACGTTATGTACTAGTTCGTCATTCAAACGCTCTAGAATATTACGTGAAGTAACGTATTTACCTTCTTTACCAGAAAACGGTGAAGTGTTTACTTGGAAAGTCATGGTTACTGTTGGTTCATCAACAGATAACGGCGTCATTGCTTCTACTTGGTTAACATCACAAATAGTGTCAGAGATTTTAAGCGAACCTAAACCTGTGATTGCGATGATATCGCCTGCGCTTGCACCTTCAACTTCGTGACGTGCTAAACCAAGGTAACCATATACTAGGCCAACTTTACCGTTACGCTTTTCGCCTTCAGCAGTAACAACAGTTACTTGTTGGTTTGGCTTAACAGTTCCGCGCTTAATGCGGCCAACACCAATTACACCTACATAAGAGTTGTAATCAAGTTGAGAAATTTGCATTTGGAATGCACCAGAAGCATCAGCGTCTGGAGGAGATACTTGGTCAACAATAGTTTGGAACAAAGCATTCATGTCATCTTCAGGTTTGTCGGCATCTAATGAAGCCCAACCGTTAAGTGCTGATGCATATACAACTTGGAAATCTAACTGATCATCAGTTGCGCCAAGGTTGTCGAACAAATCAAATACTTGATCCATAACCCAATCAGGACGTGCGCCTGGCTTGTCAATTTTGTTGATAACAACAATTGGCTTCAAGCCTTGAGCAAATGCTTTTTGTGTTACGAAACGCGTTTGAGGCATTGGACCTTCTTGCGCGTCAACTAGAAGCAACACTGAATCGGCCATTGACATTACACGCTCTACTTCACCACCGAAATCGGCGTGTCCTGGAGTATCTACGATGTTGATACGGTAGTCGTTCCAGTTAATAGCAGTGTTTTTCGCTAAGATTGTGATGCCGCGTTCTTTCTCGATGTCATTCGAGTCCATCACGCGCTCTTCTTGCTCACCGCGAGTTTCAAGAGTGCCTGACTGCTGTAACAGTTTATCAACCAAAGTTGTTTTACCGTGGTCAACGTGAGCAATAATAGCAATGTTACGTAATTTATTAATATCAGTGGTATTCATCTAGGGAGCCTGTGTAAATCATTACATGTGTTTAAGCATGCATTAGATTTGTTGCAAAAAATGCAGATAGAAAAATTTGCGCGGATTGTACAGAAAAACCACGGCATTTGCGCACCTTTTTTTACTAGGAGGCAAGATTTTCTTTATTATAGCCTTTGATTAACTAATTTTTTACTTTTGAGCCGTGTTTTAGGGTGGTAAGTGAAGACGAGTTACTCTAGGCTAGATGTCAGCTACTCACATTTAATTTGCACCAAAATATAGCGAAACAGCACCATTTAGGTGCAAGGTCATTCATCTTTCGGTATTTCTCTTGCTGCTAAGCCAGCAAAATCGGAACTAAGATAGATGGCATGATAATCGCTTTTAGTTTTTCCACTGTTGGGATGAAGCTGATCATTCCGCATTTTTACATCAAACCTGGAGGACACGATGTCAGTTAAAAAGGCATTAGAGCTAATTAAAGAATGTGAAGCGAAATTTGTTGATTTACGCTTTACTGATACTAAGGGCAAGGAACAACACGTATCTATTCCTGCTAGCACAGTTGAAGAAGAAACATTTGAAGAAGGTAAAATGTTCGATGGTTCTTCAATTGCTGGTTGGAAAGGCATTAACGAATCTGACATGGTACTTATGCCTGATCCTACGAGTGCGGTTATCGACCCATTCGCAGAAGAAACTCAAGTAAACATTCGTTGTGACATTTTAGAGCCTTCTACTATGGAAGGTTACGAACGCGATCCACGCTCTGTTGCACGCCGCGCAGAAGAATTCCTAAAATCTACCGGCATCGGCGACACAGTTTTCTTCGGTCCAGAGCCAGAATTCTTCTTGTTTGATGATGTGAAATTCCACACAGACATGGCAGGTTCTTTCTACAAAATTGATGCTGCTGAAGCAAAATGGAATTCAGGCGCCGATTTTGAAGGCGGAAACATGGGTCACCGTCCTGGCGTTAAAGGCGGTTACTTCCCAGTACCTCCAGTAGATTCAGCACACGATATTCGTGCAGCAATGTGTTTAGTAATGGAAGAAATGGGCTTAGTTATTGAAGCGCATCACCACGAAGTAGCTACTGCTGGTCAAAACGAAATCGCATGCGAATTCAACACGCTAGTAACTAAAGCGGATGAAATCCAAGTATACAAGTATGTAGTACACAACGTAGCGCATGCTTACGGTCAAACTGCTACATTCATGCCTAAGCCTCTTGTAGGTGATAACGGTTCTGGTATGCACTGTCACCAATCAATCTCTAAAGATGGCGTAAACATCTTTGCAGGTGACAAATATGCTGGTCTTTCTGAAGAAGCGCTTTTCTACATTGGCGGTATTATTAAACACGCTCGTGCAATCAACGCTTTTGCTAACGCATCAACGAACTCTTACAAGCGTTTGGTTCCAGGATTCGAAGCACCGGTAATGCTTGCATACTCTGCACGAAACCGTTCTGCATCAATTCGTATTCCATACGTAACTAGCGATAAAGCACGTCGTATCGAAGTACGTTTCCCTGACCCAACAGCTAACCCATACCTTGCTTTCTCAGCAATGCTTATGGCTGGCCTTGACGGTATTAAGAACAAGATCCATCCTGGCGATTCTATGGATAAAGACTTGTACGACTTACCACCAGAAGAAGCGGCTGAAATTCCAACGGTTGCTAGCTCGCTAGAAATGGCACTTGAAGCATTGGATAACGACCGTGAGTTCCTTAAAGCTGGCGGTGTTATGACTGACGACATGATTGATGCTTACATTGCGCTTAAGCAAGAAGAAGTGACTACACTTGCAATGTCTACTCACCCTGTTGAGTTTGATATGTACTACAGCGTTTAATCTACGCGTATACACTTAAATACGAAAGCCCGCATATGCGGGCTTTTTTTTATGCCAAAGCTTTTCTACTATAGAAACAATAAACTAAAAGCGGATCTATCAATTGAAAATCAATCTACATATCATATTAGTTGCGGCTATTGGGTTAGCGTCTTTTGGAAGTCATGGGCAAAGCAAGCCAAAAGATCCTGATGTCTCAAACACCGGAAGTACTGCGGTTTACAAAGTAAAGCAGGCCGATGGCAGCGTGTTATACACCGATAGCCCTTCCCCAGAAGGTGCCACCGTTGAATTTGATGCGAAGACACAGAATGTGGTTTCAAGCCCTTCGGTTCCTAAACCTGCGCAGCCCCAAACCACCAAAACTGAAAAGAAAAAATATGAGGTGACTATTGCCTCTCCTGCCCCAGGTGCAACCTTACGCAACAACGCAGGAAACCTGACAATACGCGCTAATCAGCCTACTTCAGTGAAAGCCCCACGTTATCAATTAATTTTTGATGGCGCCCTATTGGAGAGCAATACTACTGGGGTATTCAACTTAAATGGTATAAATCGGGGCGAACACCAATATAAGGTTGAGCTAACCGACAATAAGGGCAAGACTCTTGCATCCTCTGCACTACAAACGCTGTTTCTTCATCAAGCATCAGCGTTAATAAATAGCAACTAACGTTCGATAGTAGCGCAAAGCCCGCACCATCGCGGGGAGCAGAAAAAAAGTAACACCAATTCTGTGCCTACAATTTTTATCGTTACGTTACAATGCACCTTTACAGTGCAGAGGAGATAGACTCGGATGCAATCAACCGAGTTAGACACGCAACAATTTTTAAATAGCCTGAATACTGCGCTGGTCATGGTCGACGATAAATTAAATATCGTTTACGCCAACCACGCAGGTGAGGCGCTGTTTGAAACAGGCAGAAAGCAGTTATTAGGCCATCGTCTTAATGACTTTTTCATACCTGGGAATATTGACCCCACTCGCTTACGCGCAGCATTAAGACACGGAGAAGACTTCACCGAAAATGAAATCCGGCTCTGTTTCAGAGATAACCGCAACGTCATGGTTGATTTAACCGTAACGAATTTGCAATTAGAAGAAGGGGCTCGGCTGCTATTTGAAGTAAAAAAAATAGATCAGCAAAAAAGAATCTCCCGTGAAAACTTACAAAATGCGCAACACTATGCAGCCCGAGAGCTCGTTCGTGGGCTTGCCCACGAAATTAAAAACCCGCTAGGGGGCATTCGCGGCGCCGCGCAGTTACTTGAAAAAGAGCTAAGCGAAGAGCACAAAGAATTTACCCAAATGATCATTGAGCAATCTGATCGCTTGCGTAATTTGGTCGATCGATTACTCGGCCCAAATTCGCTTCCGCGGTTCAACTGGAGCAATGTTCATCAAGCATTAGAGCAAGTGAGAAGCCTAATGCGAGTAGATTCAGAAACCCCTATTACCATCATTCGTGATTACGACCCCAGTATTCCGCCGTTAATGATTGACGCAGATATGATTCAACAAGCTGTGTTAAACATTGTTAGAAATAGTATTCAGGCGCTAACCGAAAGCGAAACACCTAATCCTCAAATTCGCTTAGTAACACGCATTGAACGGCAAATGACTATTCAGGGACACCGCCATGCGTTAATCGCTAAAATCAAGGTGATAGACAATGGCCCGGGTATTCCCCCTGACATAAAAGACACGCTTTTTTACCCCATGGTAAGCAGTAAGCAAAATGGATCCGGTTTGGGTTTATCGATATCACAAACATTGATAAACCATCACGGTGGAAAAATTGATGTTGAAAGCCATCCTGGGCACACCGAATTCGTAATTTATATTCCGATAGACCGCAAGGAGACAGACAATGACCAATGAGTCAGTATGGATTGTCGATGATGATAGTTCTATTCGTTGGGTGCTTCAAAAGGCCTTACAAACAGCAAGCATCGGATGCTTGTGTTTTGAAAACCCACAAGATTTACTCCTTCAGTTACAAAGCGGTCAAGCGCCAGAAGTGATTATCTCTGATATCAAAATGCCGCAGATGGACGGCATGACATTGCTTAATGAAGTGCATGCTACGCATCCTATGATGCCTGTTATTATTATGACGGCGCATTCTGATTTAGACAGTGCGGTTAATGCCTATCAAAAGGGCGCCTTCGAGTATTTACCTAAACCTTTTGATATTGATGAAGCGGTTACCCTTACGCAGCGAGCGCTAGCTCATGCTAGAGAGCAATCGAAAACGCAACAAGCTCCTCAAGAAGATCCTGAAACCGAAATTATTGGTGAAGCTCCTGCCATGCAGGAAGTTTTCCGCGCCATAGGTAGGTTATCTCGCTCATCGATTAGTGTATTGATTAATGGGCAATCAGGTACTGGTAAAGAGCTGGTTGCCCATGCCTTGCATCGCCATAGTCCTCGCTCTAGCAAGCCGTTTATTGCACTTAATATGGCCGCTATTCCAGCTGACTTGGTGGAGTCTGAGTTATTCGGCCATGAAAAAGGCGCGTTTACGGGAGCACAAAATGCTCGCCAAGGTCGTTTTGAGCAAGCCGATGGCGGTACGCTATTTCTTGATGAAATAGGGGATATGCCGTTAGACGTTCAAACCCGTTTGTTGCGGGTATTGGCCGACGGCCAATTTTACCGCGTAGGGGGTCATCAATCGGTATCGGTAGATGTGCGGATTATTGCAGCAACCCATCAAAATCTAGAAAAGCGTGTGGCCGATGGAAAGTTTCGTGAAGATTTATTTCACCGCTTAAACGTTATTCGTGTGCACTTGCCTTCGTTATCGGAGCGTCGCGAAGACATTCATTTGTTAGCGCGACATTTTTTACGACGCGCCGCGAAAGAACTCGATGTTGAAGCAAAAAGCTTAAGCAAAGATGCCGAAAAGCTAATGGCTCAGCTTCCTTGGCCTGGAAACGTCAGACAACTAGAAAACGTATGCCGTTGGCTTACCGTAATGGCCAGCGGGCAAGAAGTGTTACCAAGCGATTTACCACCCGAAATTCATTCAGACAGCAGCATTGAAAAACCGGCAGCGGAAGCAGGCGATTGGCCAGACTTGTTAGCACGATGGACTGACAAACAGCTTCGTGATGGTAGATATAACATTTTGAACGATGCCATGCTTACGTTTGAAAAAATCATGTTAGAACGAGCCCTTCAACATACCCACGGCCATAAGCAAGACGCCGCAAAACGTTTAGGCTGGGGTCGAAATACCCTAACCCGTAAATTGAAAGAACTGGGAATTACTTAGTTTCACTAGGCTATTGTTGCAGCTAATAGGCAGGTCACACCTAATAGTTAAGTCATACTCAATACATAAAAGCCCGCTTTATTCATTTTGAATAGCGGGCTTTCTTATGCGAGGCACTTTTTATGTGCAGACGTTAAACGACGAGCTTTTTATACTGTGAACATTTATATGAGCTATTTTTAAATTCGATTTTTAAAGACTGTAAACTGAAATACTAACCGCCTTTTTTCAACAAGCTCGTCATTGCCTGATTAAAAAGCCTAACCCACTTCATGCTGAATTGACCTTTCGCACTGCGATTAATTTCTATCACAGCCTCTTTCTTAGATAATTGCTTATCTTCATTGTGTGCTCGGGAATGCGTCATGGCATCGTAAGTATCAACAATGGCTAATAACTTAGCACCGTCACAAATATCATCTTCCTTTAGGCCTAACGGGTAACCTGTTCCATCGGTACGTTCATGATGTTGCATCACGATTTTACGGGCTAAATCCCACTGGTCTAAATGCTCGAGTAACCGAGAGCTTTTATACACATGCGAGCGCATTAGATTAAATTCTATATCGGTTAACGCTTCATTTTTATGCAACAACTTTAGCGGCATGAAAGCCATCCCAAAGTCGTGCACATAGCTGGCTACCGCAAGCTGAGACTCGTCAATAGGTGTGCCTGCGGTACTATTAATAAAAAGGGCTAACTTTGCCACCCTATCCCCTCGTCCTACCCAATAGTTTGAGCGGCGCTCTATGGTTTGCATAAGATCGCGAAAAAAAAGAATATCCTGTTTCTTTTCACTACTCATATCTTTAGGAATGCCAGACGTGGCGAGCGTAGGCGGCTTTATCTGAATTTTTTCTGGGTTACTATCGTCGGTTACTACATCTAGTGCCGGGTTTAGTAGTAAAACCGCCTCGGTAAGGCGCTTTTCATGCTCATCACCGTTATCTGGCGTAATCCGACTAATTGCCAGCACAAGTTGCTGATGAAGTGTCTCGTCATACTCAGCTTTTCCTGCGGCCATCACCGATTCAACAAACGCTTTTACCCTATCCATGGTGAGTAACACTAAATCGCTCATGTTACTGGTATAAGACACCTGGCTTTTGCGCAAATAATCGAGTAAGTCTTCTACGTGCTGCAGCAATGGGATCATCGGAGTGAAGTTAACTAAGCCAAGATCCCCTTTAATCGTATGAATAGAGCGAAACAATGCGCGTTGCAACTCATTGTCCTCAGGACGTAGCTCAAGTTCGATTAATGTTTGCTCACTTGCTTCATAAAGCTCATTAATTTCTTCCATTAAGTCGCAAAGAATATCTTCTTCGAGGTCGTCAGGTACAAATGTCTGCATTGTAGATACCGAGTTGGTGTGGATGAAGTAGCACGTTTAATTTCTGTAAGTATGCTATCGGCCAAGTTTTTTCATACTAAAGATATGTATTTTAGAATAACTTTCCCATTTTGAACGAATTTATTGTGATTCCATGACATCAGGGGGGCGAAAGCATCTATAATAACTCATCGGACAAGTGTACGCTGAAACTTACTTTATACTTCGCGCGTCATTTATATTCAGGAGTCACTTTGATAGCTTTACTACGCGTTCCCGCGCTGCTTTTTTCATTTCTGTTGATTAACATCGCCCTTCTCGCAGTTTGTATTTTACGCCCTTTCCACAAAGATAACGTGCATACGGCGGGTAAACTTTATTCGTTAATGTCTTATGTAATGGGTATGAAGGTGATTGTTCGAAAAGACCCCGCGGTAGATATTAAAGAGCCTTATGTGTACATCGCTAATCATCAAAATAGCTATGATGTGATGACCATCTGTAAAGCCGCCTTACCGGGTGTAGTGACAATAGGTAAAAAAAGTCTTAAGTGGATCCCAATATTTGGTCAAATTTACTGGTTGTCAGGTAATATTCTTATCGACCGTAAAAATTCTGGAAAAGCCAGAAACACCCTAGATATAGCCGCTAATCGCATTGCGAAAAAGCGCACATCGGTATGGTTTTTCCCAGAAGGAACCAGAAGCTATGGCCGTGGTTTATTACCATTTAAACAAGGCGCATTTCGCCTAGCTAAGACCACTAATGAACCTATTGTTATGGTTACTGCCAGTAATCTGCATAACAAAGTGAAGTGGAACCGATGGGATAATGGCGTAGTGCTTATTGATATAAGTGCGCCTAAACCGCTCACTGATGAAAAGCCGATTAAAGTCTGGATGCAGTATTTCAATGACCAGATGAAAAACAAGATGGCCGAGTTAGATGCTGAAGTCGCTGAAATGGAAAAAAGCAGGTAAACTTGCCAAAAATGATTGAGGTTTTGCTTTATGAGCCAGTTTGATGAAAGAGAAGAATGGTATTCCTTTAATGAGGAAACCATAGAAGCATTATTAGAAGATGGTAGTCAGGCCGATGCTGAATATACCATTGAGCATCACTTTGCGAGCAACGACTTCGACAAGTTAGAAAAAGCAGCTGTTGATACGTTTAAAGCAGGCTTTGAAGTGACTGACGCTGAAGAGTTGATGCTTGATGATGGCGGCACTATTTTTTGTTTCGATGCAGTAGTTGAGCGGGAATTAAACATCGAAAAGCTTAACGCAGACTCTGATGCCCTGTTAAAAATTGCCGACAAGCAAGACGTACAATACGACGGCTGGGGGACATACTTCATGCCTCGTGGCGACGATGAAGATGAGTATGAAGACGACTACCTAGAAGACTAAAACTTCGTTGCTGTAATTGGAACAATACTCACTACATTAAGGGTGGCTTCAGTTTTTGTTCATCTTATTTAATTAATAATGGCTCCTATCATTATTGATTAGAAAAGGATGTAAACAATGAAACCACCCATTTACTCTCTGGCTACGTTAAGCCTAATAGCCCTACTTCCTACTCTACTACCCACTGCATCATATGCTGCTGACACGCCAGCAAACGAGCCTATCTCTGTGGAATCTACAGAATACCGTTACGGCGCAGTTTACTCAGCTAGTGAAGCCTTGACTGAGACTGCTGGCAAAACATCTAACTCCCCGCTAAGCGAAAGCGCTGGCACAGATAAAGGCACTGAGATTAACGATGCCTCCTCGAAGATAATAACCCCAGCAGCCAATAAACAAGCCACACGTGAAAGCAATTATAGCGGCATCAGCAAATCATACGAAGAGGCACAGTCTGCCACACTATTATCAGATTATTGGATTTACGATAGCTGGGTATCTTTAGATACTGATATCGATTATGACGGTTACTACTCTGAATTTACCGTCGAATTCGATGCAGATACCGTTTTTGATAGTGCATTGGTATACGCCGTGATTTACCTTGGCAGAAACGATCGTTATGAATCCATTCACGTTACCTCAGAATTTGTACTGTATGGTGAAGACTCTTCTGATTCTTTTGTCGTAGAAAGTCGCTTGCTGTCAGGTTTTCCTGCTGCAGAATATGACGTGCTTATCGAAGTGTATGATGCTTATTCTGAAGAGCTTGTTGCGTTTTCTGATGGCTACGATGACGCAGATTTGGCTTACCTTAGTTTAGAAAGCGACAATCACGAATATATCTATGAAGATACGGTAATTGTAGTTGAAGAGCACGGCGGCTCCACTGGTCTATATAGTCTATTCTTTATCGCATTTGCTTTAGTTATGCGCAGAGCAGTTAAATACTAGCTGTTAAAGTAGGCTAAAAAGACTTTCACAGAAATACAACGTTTTATCGGTTTACTACTATACTAAAGTCGTAGAACAAAAAAGAAGCATTATACAACTTCCTCAGTTGCCATAATGACTTACTGAAGTGGTTACGGGATGGTAGCCACATCGTTATATGAATTTTAGTTGGTATGTGGCGATGAGTTTAGAAAATGTAAACCTGATAAATTTATTAGAGCACGCGAATATTGGCGTGGTGATACATTCGTGGGATTCACAAATTGTTTATGTGAACCCTGCGGCTACAAAGCTTTTTAATACGTCTGTGGACAACTTACAAAGTCGACACAAATCATTAAATGGATGGGAGTTTATAGATAGGCAAAACCGTCGGCTACACCCAGATGAATACCCGGTTAGTAAAGTGATCTCGTTAAATGTTTCTATTACAGATGAAGTAATAGGCTTAGTTGATGAGCCAACTGGGGAAGTGTGTTGGTTGAGTGTAAGTGCCTATCCTGAGAAAAGTAACGGCGTAGGTTTTGTGGTGGTTTACTTTACTGAAATCACCCAAAAAATTGCAGACTTTTCGTTTCTTGATATTGTGCAAAGTGCACAAGATATGATTATTGTTACCGAGGCAGAATCTATTAAGGGGCCCCTATCACCGCAAATTATTTATGTAAACGACGCAATTTGTAATCTTACCGGCTATTCACGCGAAGAGTTGATAGGCGAAACCCCGAGGATATTTCAAGGAACGCTAACCGATACGCAGGCAACAACTCGCATTTACCAAGCACTTGCCGAGAAAAAGCCAATCACGGAAACACTGCTCAACTATACCAAAACCGGTACTCCTTATTGGGTTGAAATGAGCATATTTCCCCTTAAAAACCAATTTGGTGAAGTCACTCACTTTGCTTCTGTTGAACGAGACGTTAGCGCCGTTAAATTTCATGCTGAGCAACTTAATACCCGAAATTCTGAGCTGAGAGATATTCGAGAAAATTTAGAGGAATTAGTAAGCCAGCGAACGAGAGAGCTTCGTAACGTCAACCTGAAACTTGAAAAACTCGCTTACTTCGACTCCTTAACTGATATTCCGAATAGGCGGGCTTTTGAAGAAGACTTAGAAAAATCTACGCATTTTGCTACCCGTCACAAGCACTCTTTACTTGTTGGACTTGCAGATGTCGATCACTTTAAGAAACTTAATGATACTTACGGTCATGCGTTTGGCGATGACGTATTAGTCGCTATTGCGAAATCTATGAAGCAGTTTTTCAGGCAAGAGGATGCAATTGGTAGAGTGGGAGGTGAAGAGTTTGCCTTTTGCATGATACTGCCGGGATCGCATAATCCTGAAGATATTCTTGAACGCCTTAGAAAAAGAGTAGAGTTAATTTCAGATACGCTTCCTGCGCTAAAAGGCTATAACGTGACTATTAGTATTGGGGCGTATTATGTAAATGATATACATCTACAAACAAAAGAAATGGTAAGCAAAGCTGATGAAGCTCTGTACCAAGCTAAACGTGAAGGTAGAAATCGGGTAAGCCTTATCCGACAAGAAAAAATCGAATTTAATTCAGTTAGTTAATACTTTATAGAAAAAAACAACAGAGCACTATTCAACTAGTTCTTTTGTCTAAAATGAGGCTAGATTGGGCATTTAACTTGGTAAATACCCAAAATCGATGCCAGAATAAAATTTACTATTACTGAACCAATGGAGTTATTTGAATGCCCCCCAGCCACCGTTTATCTTCTTACCCTCGGCGAAGCTTTATCAAGGGAGCGGCAGCGCTAGGTGTAACGGCAGGTGTAACCCCTTTTGCTATTGGTAAACCCAAGCCAACGTTAAAGGTAATGGGCACGCATGTGACACTTCAAGAAGAAATTCGCCAACATGCTATGGCTGACTTAGGCATTAATATTCAATTTGAGCCTGGTGGAAGCGCCACCGTGCTTCAAAAAGCATCGATGAATCCAGACTCTTTCGACTTGTATGAGCAATGGTCAAATAGCATTAATGTGCTCTGGCGCTCGAAGGCAATTCAGCCTATCGAAAAGAAAAAGCTTATCTATTGGGACGAAATTAATGACTTAACTAAAACAGGGAAAGTAACAGACTCGGCTAAGTTAGGAGCCGGAGACGCACCGCATAAAATTATCAATGTTCAACCCGATGGCAGTTTGGGCATTGAACATACAGAAACCATTAGCTTCTTGCCTTACGTGCATAATGTAGATTCTTTCGGATACAACACAGCACAATTCCCAGAGCCTCTAAAAGGTAAGGAAGAAAGCTGGGGTTGGCTGCTTGATAGCCGCTTATCTGGCAAAGTAGGAATTGTAAATGACCCCACCATTGGGCTTTTCGATTTAGCGCTAGCCGCCCAAGCGAAAGGTTACATTACCTTTGAAGACATAGGTGCGATGACCACCCAAGAACTCGACAGCTTATTCAGTATTCTCATCGAGTTATCACAACTAAATCATTTCAGCGGCTTTTGGACATCGGTTCCCGAATCAGTCCAATTCATGAAGAGTCAAAGAGTGACTATAGAAAGCATGTTTTCTCCTGCCGTATCTGCACTTAACGGTCAAAACATTCCCGTTAAGTTTGCCGCACCTAAAGAGGGTTACCGAGGTTGGCATGGTGTAATGTGCCTATCATCGACATCTCAGGGCCGCAGCAAGGACGTTGCCTACGAGTACATGAATTGGTGGTTATCAGGCTGGCCTGGTGCGTTTATTGCGCGTCAGGGCTACTACATATCAAACCCACAACGGTCAGCAAAATACTTATCGCAAGCTGAGTGGGATTACTGGTACAAAGGGTTACCAGCAAGCGAAAATCTTAAGAGTCCAATGGGTAAGGTGAGTGTTCAAAAAGGCGAGCAACGTTCTGGGGGAAGCTATGAAGATAGGTTCAGTAATGTTGCTGTATGGAACACAGTTATGCCAACCTATGAATACAGTCTCCAGAAATGGTATGAATTTATTACGTCTTAGCTAAAATAGTTAAGTGAAAGGCACAGAAATAGTTATGCTGTCATCTATTCGAACTCAGCTTATTTTGGTATTGATTGCGTTAGTCGCCCTATTGTTGTTACAAGGGTTTATCGCAAGAGAAAATCTATCTGTTTTAAGTAGCGGTATGGCGTCTTCTAGTCGTGCTGTTATCGAGGTTGGTTTGGTAAAAGAGCTCGAAAGAGATGTTATAGATCTTCAACGTAATGTATTAATTTTTAAAGAAAACGCAAGCCAGTCAGCAGTAACCCGATTTGAGAGGTTAATGCTATCAATTAATAAACGGCTAGACCAACTGGCTGATCCAAACGCCCAAATTGATGAGATAGACGAATCTTACGTATTGTCTCGTATGCGCAAGCATTTAGTTGCGTATCAGGAAAACTTCCGCCAAGTTATTGATGCTCGCTCAAGAAAAGATGATCTCATCGTTGAGGGCTCTTTGTCTGATATTTTAGCCGTTAAGAAAATATTCAACGCCGCGAACACTGAATTTAATATTAAACAAGGCACCATTGACCAACTCAATTTTCACATCGCTAATGCACAAAATGCTATTCTTCGTTACCTAATGAAACCTGATATGGCGTTAATTTCTCAGTTCAACGAGGCATTTACTGCAGTTAGAGAGATTACGAAATCAACTCCCGAGTTTCATACCCGTATCAATACGCATCTAGTTCAAGCCGAAACAGACATGTTCAAACTCACGCAAATTACCCAAGGGAATTTGTTTTTGGTCAATGTGGTGATGGCTGGTTCTGCCAATGAGTTTTTGTATTTAAGCGGTGAACTTGCAAATCAAGTAACGTCGAAAACTGAATCAATCACGCAAGACACCTATGTAGTAGCCCAAGAAACTCGTCGTAATGGAGAAATATTTTCGTTTGTGGCCATCCTTCTTGCCATTGCTGCAGCAATATTTACTGCGTTTCGAATTCTCGGGCCCATTAAAACCATTACTCAAGTGTTTAATCGACTTTCTGAAGGTCAAAATATTTCCAGAATTCCTGGGCATAATCGCAATGATGAAATTGGTAATCTTGCGAGATCTGCCCATGTATTTAGCGATAAGAACAAGCAGACTGAAAGTTTGTTATTAGAGGCTCGCGGGCTTAATGGCCGCTTGGAATCTCTTAACAAAGAACTCACCGACAGCAAAATAAAAGCGGAACGAGCCACCGCATCGAAAAGTATCTTTTTGGCAAACATGAGCCATGAAATACGTACCCCTATGAACGGTATTATTGGCTTAGTTGAATTAGCACAGCAGCATCAGGTGCCGGATATTGTAAGAGGATATTTGGACAAAGCGGCCTACTCTAGCCAGATATTAATGAGTGTTATCAATGATATTTTAGATTTCTCCAAAATTGAAGCAGGTAAACTTAAAATTGAAGAAGTCAGCTTTTCTTTGCACTCGCTTTTCGACAACTTAATTGCAGTAATAGCCCTTCGGGCTAAAGAAAAGAACTTAGCGGTTCGTTTTATTGTTTCGCCCTCAATACCGCCCCAAGTTATTGGCGACCCATTACGTATTGCTCAAATAATAATGAACATTGGCAGTAATGCGGTGAAATTTACTGAGCAAGGGCATATCAGTATTCACTTTGATGGTAGCGTAAACGACAAAGGCAATTTGCTTTCCCTAACAATGAGCATTCAAGATTCAGGGATAGGTATGAACGACCAACAACTTGCCCGAATTTTTAACCCCTTCACGCAAGCGGATGACGCCACAAATCGTAAATACGGTGGCACAGGCTTAGGGTTAGCCATCGTAAAACAATTAACCGACTTAATGCGCGGTACTTTGTCTGCTACATCAGAAGCAGGTAAAGGAAGTACATTTACTATCTCACTACCTCTTCGTGTTTTTGAGAACCAACCAGGCATATTCGACCTAACACCACAGCTGCCAACGTCAAGTGTGTACCTTACTTCTTCGCCCCTGCTTCCTGAAACTTATCAAACGATTATTCAAATAAGTCACGACAATATAATGGGTATTAGTGACGCGAAAACGTTAGAAACTTTACCGAAGCACCTTATTGTAGATATTCCTAACTTTACGACGTTTAAAGAGAATATTGGTTGGCTTCACGAGTTAACAGAACAAGAAGTACATGTCGGCTTGATTATGGATACGGTAGGTAGCGCGTTACACGACAAGTACACCAACTTTTGGAAGGGCCCGCTAATTATGCATCCTTTCACTCCTGCTCAATTTGAGCAATTCATGTCACAGTTGGTAAGCGAAGCATCACCTCAAGCAATTTTTGAACGTAAAGATAGTAGCGACGATATCAATTTAGAAGGCCATATATTACTGGTAGAAGATAACAATATTAACCAAGTGGTAACGGGTGAAATGCTCAAAACATTGGGGCTTACGTTTGATATCGCTGAAGATGGCAATCAGGCGATGCGAAAGATTGAAAACGCGCCGCATTACGACTTAGTGTTAATGGATGTACAAATGCCGGTAATGGATGGCTATGAAGCTACCAAAGCGCTTAGAGCAGCAGGTTTCACCTCTTTGCCTATTATTGGCCTTTCAGCTAACGCCATGAAAGAAGATAAACAAAGTGCCATTGATGTAGGAATGAATGATTATCTAACTAAGCCCATTAAGCGTAAAGCACTTGTTGATATGTTAAAGCGCTATTTATATAGCTAAGGAGAATTAGCCTTTAAGTCAGCCTTTAGGCCGCTCCCCTATTCCAGCTTGTACACAAACTCTTTCGACAGCTTCAGAAGACCTGCTAGTACGCGTAGCCGGTTTGACCCTGTCATAAAAAAGGGTTGTCTTTCGACAACCCTATTATCTTTTTTACTTAACTAAAGCTCATTGCCTATAAACCAATACTACAATACTGCGGCTATAGCGTGGCTATAAGGTGTTCGTAAAACACTATAACGCAGCAATCGTCTCGTACTGTTCTTTGAGCTTTTCGAGCTGCTTCTCGCCTTCTTCCAGCTTAGCACGCTCTTTCTCAATTACGGCGTCTGGGGCGTTACTTACAAACTTCTCGTTACCCAGCTTTCCACGTGTACGTGAAACGTCTTTATCCACTTTATCCATGGCCTTAGTGATACGAGCAAGCTCGGCATCTTTGTCAATAAGACCCGCCATTGGAATAAGAATTTCCATTTCACCCACCAACGCCGTAGCACTCGCAGGCGCTTCTTCACCGTCTTTGAGGATGGTTACTGTTTCAAGCTTAGATAACTTGTCTAAGAAGGCCTTAGCAGCATCTAAACGGCGGCTATCTTCAGCACTTACGTTTTTGAGTAAGGCATTAAGCGGTTTATTCGGAGAAATATCCATTTCGCCGCGAATATTACGAATACCCACGATGAACTTCTTCACCCACTCAATATCGGCAAGCACTTGCTCATCTTGCTTAGCGGCATCTTGTACTGGGAATGCTTGCACCATAATGCTGGCATTCTCTTCAACCTGTAGCGCACTTAATGGTACAACACGCTGCCAAATAGTATCGGTAATAAACGGCATTAACGGGTGCAACAAACGTAGCAAGTTTTCTAGTACGTTAATTAACGTATGACGTGTACCACGCTTCTCGGCTTCACTGCTAGCTTCATTGCTAAGCACAGGTTTCGTAAGCTCCAAGTACCAATCGCAGAACTGGTTCCAAGTAAACTCATAAACAATATGCGCAGCAATGTCGAAACGGTAGTCTTCTAACGCTTTTTCAAACTCAACAAGGGTTTGTTGGAACTTAGCCCAAATCCAGCGATCAGCAATACTTAATACCATTTCGCCGCCATCACGGCCTGTATCATGCTCTTCGGCATTCATCAGTACAAAACGTGATGCATTCCAAATCTTGTTGCAGAAGTTACGATAACCTTCAACCCGCGCCATATCAAAGTTGATATCACGGCTGGTTGACGCCATGGCAGCAAAAGTAAAACGAAGTGCATCTGTACCGTAAGCATGAATACCATCTGGGAATTGCTTACGAGTGCGCTTCTCAATCTTTTCAGCTAGCTTTGGCTGCATCATGCCTGAGGTGCGTTTTTTCACTAGCGTTTCAAGGTCAATACCGTCAATAAGGTCGATAGGGTCAAGTACGTTCCCTTTTGACTTAGACATTTTATCGCCGTTCTCATCTCGGATAAGACCAGTAATATAAATATCCTTAAACGGAATTTGGCCTGTGAACTTCTTCGTCATCATGATCATTCTGGCTACCCAGAAGAAAATGATATCGAAGCCGGTTACCAATACCGATGAAGGCAAGAAGGTTTCTAGTTCAGGCGTTTTTTCAGGCCAGCCCATGGTCGCGAACGGCCATAATGCAGATGAGAACCACGTATCAAGTACATCGTCATCTTGGCGAAGGGCAATGTCGTCGCCCAAGCTGTTTTTAGCGCGAACTTCTGCTTCAGTACGACCCACGTAAATCTTTCCGCTGTCGTCGTACCATGCAGGAATGCGGTGTCCCCACCACAACTGACGAGAAATACACCAATCTTGAATGTTGTGCATCCACTGGTAATAGGTTTTGTTCCAGTTTTCTGGCACAAAACGAATCTCGCCGCTTTCTACTGCTTCAATAGCAGGCTTGGCCAGTGATTCAACCGCCACGTACCATTGGTCGGTAAGGTAAGGCTCAATAACCGCACCAGTTCTGTCGCCACGAGGCACTTTAAGCTTATGCGGTTCAATCTTAACTAATGCGCCTTGGGCGTCTAAGTCGGCCACAATTTGCTTACGTGCGTCGAAACGGTCTAGGCCGCGATAAGCTTCTGGCGACTCATCATTAATTTTGGCATCGTCAGTTAAGATATTGATCATTGGTAGGCTGTGGCGCTTACCCATATCGTAATCGTTAAAGTCGTGAGCTGGCGTAATTTTAACGCAGCCTGTACCGAACTCTTGATCTACATAGTCATCGGCAATAACAGGAATTAAACGGCCCGTAATAGGCAGTTTAATGTCTTTACCAATGTAAGCTTGATAGCGTTCGTCATCAGGGTGCACCGCAACGGCGGTATCACCTAGCATGGTTTCTGGGCGTGTTGTGGCTACGACTAACTCACCGCTGCCATCAGCAAGTGGGTAGCGCATGTGCCACATGTGGCCATCTTCTTCTTCGTTTAGTACTTCTAAGTCTGATACTGCGGTGTGCAGTACCGGATCCCAGTTAACCAAACGCTTGCCGCGATAAATTAGGCCTTCTTCGTGAAGCTTTACGAAAGTTTCGGTTACCGCATCAGACAACTTGTCGTCCATGGTAAACACTTCACGAGACCAATCAGGTGATGTCCCTAAACGGCGCATTTGCCCCGTAATGGTTCCACCACTGTGCTCTTTCCATTCCCAGACTTTTTTGATGAAGTCTTCACGACCTAAATCATGACGGGTCTTACCTTCTGCATTTAATTGGCGTTCTACCACCATTTGGGTAGCGATACCCGCGTGGTCGGTACCCACTTGCCATAAGGTGTTGTCACCCTTCATACGGCGATAGCGGGTTAAGGCATCCATAATGGTTTGTTGAAAACCGTGCCCCATGTGAAGGCTACCGGTAACATTCGGCGGTGGAAGCAAAATACAATACGGATCGCCGCTGCCCGATGCTTTAAAAAGGCCCGAATTTTCCCATTTTTCATAGCATTGCTGCTCAATGGACTGTGGTTCGAAGGTTTTATCCATTACTTACTCTCGTTGTGAAGCCCGATTCTGATATGATCACTACGCAGTTTTCTTAAACTGCATGTTACATCCGGCTTGCTGGTAGTTCTTATATCGCACCCGCGCAGCCTGTTTGGCTTCGTCATCTACGGGAACAAAATCGATAATTTGGCGATGTTGATTTGGCGAAGGCACCATGCCCGAACCAACATTAACCACCATTTGACGGCGGGCAACCTGCTCGGGTTGCCAACATATTTCCACCGGCGTGCCGCTTTGTGGCCCTTCACCATATAGGTTGTGAGGAACAAAGCGATTGGCCGGCAGTTGCCATAAAAATTCATCAACTTCTTCGGCTTGCTTTTGCGTATCGCATAACACGCTTATCTTTTGCTTGTTCGCAAAAGCATCTGCAATAAGTTCGCTCGCACGAGACGCCACACTCGTGTCGCCTGCGCTCAGTTGATAAAACACGACTTGAGGCATCGTGCGTTAGTCCTCTAACTTGGTGCCAGCGCGGTTCATTAAGAACTGCGATAACATAGGAACAGGTCGCCCTGTTGCACCTTTGTTCTTGCCACTGCGCCATGCAGTACCGGCAATATCTAAGTGTGCCCAGTTATATTTCTTGGTGAAACGAGACAAGAAACACGCCGCGGTAATACTGCCTGCCGGACGACCACCTAAGTTAGTCATATCAGCAAACGGGCTTTCAAGCTGTTCTTGGTAATCATCCCACACGGGTAAACGCCATGCGCGATCTGAACTTTGCTCAGAGGCATTTAGCAGTTCATGGGCAAGCGGGTTGTGCGTGCTCATTACGCCAGTTGCATGGTGGCCAAGCGCAATAATGACTGCACCGGTTAGGGTAGCCACGTCAATCACTAACTCAGGCTCGTAGCGCTCAACGTAAGTTAACGCATCACACAGTACCAAGCGCCCTTCTGCATCTGTATTTAATACTTCAACAGTTTGCCCTGACATGGTGGTTAGAATATCGCCTGGACGATATGCAGTACCATCTGGCATGTTTTCACAGCCGGCTAATACACCAATTATGTTTATGGGCAAGTTTAGCGCTGCAATAGTGTGCATGGTACCTAGCACACCTGCTGCACCGCCCATGTCGTATTTCATTTCATCCATGGCTTCGCCAGGTTTAATCGAAATACCACCTGAGTCGAAGGTAAGCCCTTTACCCACCAGCACAATTGGCGCTTGATCGGCTGGACCGCCACGGTGATGCATAATACTCATCATGCTTTCGTTTGCAGAACCACGGCCCACAGCTAGATAAGCTTGCATGCCTAATTCAGCCATTTGGGTTTCATCCACTACTTCAGCACTTATGCTTTCGTACTGGCTGGCTAATGACTGCGCTTGCTCCCACAAATAAGCAGGGTTACAGATATTCGGCGGCATGTTAGCCACATCTTTGGTTACTTTCGCGCCGCGAGAAATGGCTAGCCCGTGTTCTACCGCACGCTCACCCACGGTGAGTTCGCGGCGTGTAGGTACGTTAAATACAATTTTACGTAACGGACGACGTGGCTCACCTTTCTTGGTTTTAAGTTGCAAGAAGGTATACAAAGAATCTTCGGTTGCTTCTACGGCCTGACGCACTTTCCAATATGTGTCGCGCCCCTTAACGTGTAATTCCGTTAAGAAACACACCGCTTCCATCGAGCCCGTTTCGTTTAGGGTAGTAATGGTTTTGGCAATAATTTGCTTGTATTGGCGCTCATCAAGTTCGCGCTCTTTTCCGCAACCTACTAATAATACGCGCTCACTCAGTACATTCGGTACATGGTGCAGCAATAGCATTTGCCCGGCTTTACCTTCTAGGTCGCCGCGGCGTAATAAGTTGCTAATATAGCCTTCACTGATTTCGTCTAGTTGTTCAGCCACCGCGGTAAGGCGGCGCGGCTCGAAGACCCCGACAACAATACAGGCACTGCGTTGTTTTTCCGGACTGCCACTTTTTACACTAAACTCCACGATATCACCTCGTTTTTCGTCGTTTAAGATTTGCATGCTGACTAAATTCACATAACGTTTCGCGCTGCTTTATGTTTTAATACGCAGCCATACTTGCATGCTAGCTGCGAATGACGCAATGTTGACGTAAATTATGTCAAATTTGCTTCGCCACACCATGCAATTAATTTTATGATTGCAGGCAAAACTTGTAAAAACGGTAAGTTTACTCAAAATTGTGGTTTCTTTCACTAAAATTCCAAAGTTTCCGGTAGGACTGAGATGTTGATATTCCGCTATTTGCTTAAGGAAACCCTTAAGTCTCAGTTAGCCATATTCTTCATTCTAATGGCGATATTTGTCACCCTTAGATTTGTACGCGTGCTTGGTGATGCCTCAGACGGCGATATACCAGCAGGGCTAGTACTTGGCTTTCTTGGGCTATACGCCCCTATTCTCGCATCACTCGTGCTGCCTATCAGTGCTTATTTAGGCATTATGCTTGCCCATGGGCGGCTGTATGTAGACAGCGAAATGACCGTCATGCGCGCATGCGGTATCAGTGAGTGGTACATCACCCGGGTGATGTTGTTCTTATCTGTACTCATTATGATAGTAACGGGGGCTATTACCCTCTATTTTGCGCCTATGGCGGCTGAAAACGAATACCAACTCAGGGAAAAAGCCCGTAATGAGGCTGGCCTTTCTGCCATTATCCCTGGTCGTTTCCAACAAACCGGTAATGCAAAAGCCGTTATTTTTGTTCACGACATTGATACCGAAGACCAATTACGCCGCGTGTTTTTATCGCAAAATAACTCTGAGAACGGTGAAAACCAAGTTCAGGTGGTATACGCGCAAACAGGGCAAGTGGCCAGCAACCCAGACGGCACCCGAAACTTGGTGTTAAAACAAGGGGTGCAGTACGAAGGTCAGCAGTCGCAAAAAAGCTATCGAAAGGTAGAATTCGATGAATACCAAATTCAAATAGCGGATAAGCCAGCAGAGGAAGCAAGGCGTAAAGTAAGCGTATTGCCTACTACTGAATTATGGGGTGATGAATCGATAGAGGCCCGTGCAGAGTTACAATGGCGTATTGCCATTCCGCTTTCACTGCCCTTCTTGATTCTAATTGCCGTGCCCTTGAGTGCTGTAGATCCGCGCCAAGGCCGATTTGGAAAAATGTTCCCCGCTATACTGCTCTATCTTGGTTACTTTTTATTGCTATTAGCCAGTAGACGGGTACTCGAAGATGGCAAAATACCGCCTCAACTTGGGCTGTGGTGGGTGCATACCATCATGCTATTTATTGGGGTTGCGCTCATTGTGCGAGACAGAAAAACAGGCACCCAATTTAGGGCCTGGATATTGGGGAAAAAATAGATGTTTAAAATCCTCGATTTATATATTGCTCGCACATTATTAGGCACGGTAACCGTTACCTTATCGGTACTTATTGGCTTAAGCGCACTTATTAAATTCGTAGAGCAACTACGAAAAGTGGGTGAAGGCGACTACGACATGATGGTGGCGTTCCTTTATGTGGTGCTTAGCTTACCAAGAGATTTAGAACAGTTTTTCCCTATGGCAACCCTGCTAGGTGGATTAATTGGTATGGGTGTACTTGCCAGCAACAGTGAGCTTGTTGTTATGCAAGCAGCAGGCATGAGTAGATGGAACATTATTGTCTCTACCATGAAGTCTGCCACTATTATGATTTTACTAGTGATGGCGGTGGGCGAATGGGTAACACCGTTCAGTGAATCTAAAGCAAAACAAATTCGCACCGAGGCTATTTCAGGGGGAAGCCTGTTTTCTTCCGAGCAACTGGTCTGGGCAAAAGATGGCGAGCACTTCGTCAGTATCGGCGAAGTGCTAAGTAGTGATTCACTAAAAGATATCAACATTTTCGATTTTAACGACGACCTTTCGCTTGAAAGTATTACCTATGCCAAATCGGGAAATTTTGATGGCAGTCAATGGCGTTTAAGCGATGTAGACATTACCCGTTTTAGTGAAACAGCGGTAACGTTGAATAACGAAGACAGTATGCAATGGAACTCGACGTTAACCCCAGATAAGTTGGGCATTGTTGCGGTAAAACCAGAGGCGCTATCTATTTCTGGTTTGCTAGATTACGTCGGCTATTTAGCTAATAACGGACAAGATCCATCTCGCTATGAATTGGCATTATGGCGTAAAATATTGCAGCCTGTGTCGGTAGGGGTAATGCTATTAATGGCCTTGTCGTTTATCTTTGGGCCATTACGAAGCGTTACCATGGGCGCCCGGGTGATCATGGGCGTATTAACGGGCTTTGGCTTCTTTATCTTAAATGAAGTATTTGGCCCGCTTAGTTTGGTATATCAAATTCCACCGTTTTTAGGCGCTTTGCTTCCCAGCTTACTGTTTGCGGCCATCGCCGCCATCATGCTGCGGAAGTAGTGCGGTTTAAACCGCTAGTTCAAAGTATTTGGTTGAAGCAGTTGGTTTAAGATTTGGGCTTAAGGTTTTGGCTTAAGGCTCTGGTTTGAAAAAAATAAAAATTCGAATAGCCTAAGCGCTAATGTCTGAACCGCTATAGTCTTTAGTTTCTTGGGGCAAACCCGAAATACTAGGCATATGAAAAATACTACAGGCAAAAGACACAAGCCATAAAAAAAGGGAAGCACTGCTTCCCTTTCTTAAATCTGTAAACTGGATTTCGCTTACCAGCTTTTATGATCGTTGCTTTCTTTCGTCAATTTAAGCACTTGGGTTTGCGCCAATCTATCTTGCAGTGATTGTTTGTGCTTAAAATCAAACAGTACCAACAGCGTACCTAAGCCCCCGAGTGACGCCACTAAGCGAATGAGTAATCGTGGCCATGTCATAGGCGCATCTATGGTGCTGAAAATACGTAGTCGCCATGCACGCATACCCAAGGTTTGCCCACCTCGCTTCCAAAACCATAAAAAGAAACCAACCACCCACAAACCAACCCATACCTGAATAAGTAACTTATACCCCGTAGATGCCTGAATTAATTCAGCGGGTTGCTCATAGCCTTGCAAATCCAGTACATCATTTGAAAGCAACACAATAAGCGTCACTATTACCACCATGGCTGCACACATCCCCACCGCTACGGCAACCAATGTATCGTAAATCATGGCGGCTAAACGGCGAATAAACCCTGCGCGCTCTGAGACAGGAGTTAACTCGACAGCTTCATTTTTGGTGAGTTTTTCAATCTTATTTGCTTTTTTAGCGTTGCGTGCAGCTCGTGACGCTTTGTGATTACTTTTGTTCAAAATACTTCCGATACGGTTCAATACCGCGCTAGTGTGCCACAACGCCGACAAGGCATAAATAACCGATAGTGAAACAGAGCTAGTTTTAACACTTAGTATTGTGTATTGCTAAGCCGTACTCGATTAGAAAACGCTTATAGGGTGAAGCGGACAAATAATATTTGTACTTTTTGCATCTAATTACAGGTGGTAAACGTTTAATAACATGTAAACACAAACAATCGATCGAAAAGTTCTTGTGTCTATACCCTGATCAGAGTTCCGACGCTAAAGGCTATTTAATTTCTAAATGCCATGTATGTCTCGGTAAAGAAGGATACTTTATGGAACATGAAACCTTGTTTCCCCTACTGTGTGAAACAGCGAATGGCAATAAAGCCGCCTTTGCTGAGCTATATAAATTAACCAGTCCACAACTTTACGCCGTGGTGCTAAAACTATTAAAACGGCCCGAATTGGCCGATGAAGCCACTCAAGATGCGTTTATAAAAATATGGCATAACGCAGGCAGTTACCAACGTGGCAAAGGTACGGTGCTAACGTGGATGGTGAGCATAGCGCGCTACCGTGCATTAGATTTAATGCGCTATCACAATGTGCGAAACGAAGTTGAATTGGATAACGAAGCCCCTCAATTAGATGAGTCTTCTGACACCGTTCGGATGAATACCGAGCAAGATAAATTAGCGGAATGTTTGGACGAGTTGGACCAATCCCAGCGTCAAGCAATACAACTAGCTTATGTAAACGGACTTTCCCATCAAGAAGTTGTGAACCATTTGTCGTCGCCTCTGGGCACTATTAAAAGCTGGATCCGACGTGGCCTTCAAAGCTTACAAAGGTGTTTGTCATTATGAATTATTTGAAAGAAGAACGGTTGAACGCACTCGCAGCCGAATATGTGGTGGGAACGTTGCGGGGCAAAGCACGCCAACGCTATCAAAAGTTATTGATGCAATATCAAATAGTAGGTGAAACGACTGCAAAGTGGGAAGAGTACTTGGTGGGCTTTTCTGACGGTATTACCCCAGTAAAACCGCCTCATGCTGTGTGGGAGCAAATTCAACGCCGTCTTGATCACGGCAATTCAACAAAACTAGCATCTAACGTACTTGAATTTGAACAAGCAAAGCAGGCTAGATGGCGTTATCTCTCTTTACTGTCTACCGCGGCTGCCATGATATTTGCGGTACTTCTTGTAGTGATGATGCCGGTATCCGATGAAGAAACTTCACATATTGCTGTTGTTAATAACGCAGATAACGCACCTTTGTGGGTAATAGAAATTTCTGAATCAACCATGGATGTAAAAGTAACCAGCGCTTTTGCCCCTATTACCGATAAAGACTACGAACTATGGATGGTACCTGAAAATGGTGAAGCGCCTATTTCTCTAGGCCTATTACCTGAGTCGGGCTTCGAGCACTTTGCCACCAATGCCATATTGCTTAATGGCAGCATTGCTGCCCTTGCCGTAAGTTTAGAAGCTCCTGGAGGTTCTAAAACCGGTGCGCCAACTGAAGTGATATATATTGCGCCGTTGGTTTCCGTTTAATAAACAATCAACATTAGAAAGCCGGCTTCATGCCGGCTTTTTAGTGTCTGAAAAAAATATTTTAAATAAAAGTAAATTATTTTGCATCCAACTTCCCATCCGAATCGTTTGGCTTTATGAACTCACTCACTAAGAGACATAATATGATTTCGATTAAACGTTCAGTAGTTGCTGTATCTTGCGCACTTATTGCCGCAGGCGCAGTGGCTTCAAGCCACCGAGAAGCACCAAACATTACTCGTCACCCTGCTTTAGACAGCACCGACTTTTATGCTTTTAATAGCTATGAAGAAGGACGTGAGGGCTACGTTACTTTCATCGCAAATTACATTCCACTGCAAGATGCCTACGGCGGTCCTAACTATTTCGCCATGGATCCAAACGCGCAATACACTATTCATATCGACAGCGATGGCGATGCAGTTGAAGACATTAGTTTCGTTTTTGAGTTTCAATCTATGCTTGCCGCTGAAAACGAAGGTATTGCATTGCCTATTGGCGCAGCTGGCGAAGAAAAAATGGTGAAAGTGCCATTAAAGAACATTGGCCCTGTTAGCGCAGACGATCAAAGTGCAGCCAACTTCTCAGAAATGTATAGCTTAACTATGGTATCGGGCGACATGCAAAGCGGTGAGCGTACTACGCTGACGCCAAGTGCAGGTGATATGTTTACCAAACCACTTGATTACATTGGTAATAAAACCTTCACCAGCGAAGCAGAATACGCCCGCTATGCCGAAAGTTTTATTTATTCATTCTCGATACCGGGCTGTGATGACATGGCAAAGGTATTTGTAGGCCAACGTAAAGACCCGTTTGTGGTAAACCTAGGTAAAACCTTCGACTTAGTGAATTATGTGCCCGTTGAAGGCGACAGTGCCCCTGGCGCTGGTGATGGAGGCGGTTTCCCCGGCGGTATCACCCAAAGTAATGACAACGATGACTTGTCAGATAAAAATGTGACGTCGATATCTGTAGAAGTACCTTCAACGTGTGTTACGGGTGACGGTAACGGCGTAGTAGGAAGCTGGACAACAGCAAGCCTTCCGCAAGCCCGAATTTTAAACCCTGATGCTACCTTTGCATCGCCAGAAGTTAATGGCGGCGCGATGACCCAAGTATCTCGCTTAGGCAGCCCATTAGTTAACGAACTGGTTATCGGTATTGGCGATAAAGATACCTTCTCTAGTGCCCACCCAAGTGACGACGGCCAGTTTGCTGATTATGTTACTCACCCTGCACTACCAGAATTACTAAACATCTTGTTTAAAGATGCAGTAAACACAACGTTGGGCACATCAATTGAAACCTTAGCACCCACTAATTTCCCTAGAAACGATTTAGTTGCTGCATTCTTAACAGGTTTCCCTGGTGTTAACCAACAGGCCACAGTAACGGCTTCTGAAATGCTTCGCTTAAATACAGGCATTCCAGCAACGCCTGCAGCCGACCAATCTGCATTCGGTGTAGCAGGCGACGATTTAGCTGGTTTCCCGAATGGAAGAAGACCTGGCGATGATGTGGTAGATATTGCCCTTCGCGTTGTGATGGGTCGTTTGTGTTATCCCATTCCAGTGAATGGTGAAGAAACCAACCTTGGCCTTTGCGCAGAAGAAGATGCAAGCGTAGGTAATGTTCCATTCACTGATGGTGCGCCAGTTGATGCCAGTATGACCGATGCGTCATTCCCTTACCTTAAAACACCTATTGCGGGTTCTGAATAAGGAGTGATGATTATGAACAACGCTCTTTTAAGAGGCATAGTGTTGGTGGGCGCAGTAAGTGCGCTTACTGGATGCTTTGATAATGACGATGATAAGCCAAAAGTAAACGTGGCACCGGTAGCGGAAGATGCCATGTTTACTACTCAGGCTGATATAGCGTTTACCGAAATGCTAAGTGCAAGTGATGCTAATGGTGACGCGTTAACTTATACGCTGGCCACAGACAGCGAAAACGGAACCACAACGGTAACAGCAGACGGTGATTTTACTTATACACCGAATGCGCAGTTTACCGGAACTGATTCTTTTGTTTTCAGTGTATCTGACGGCGTAGCCGATGCTGATATGGGCGAGGTGACTATTACTATAGATGCGCAACAAGTCTCGTTTTCAAGCTATACACGAGATGCATTTAATCAAGAAGCTACTGACGAGCCCCTTCCTATTAACGGAAGAGAATTCACTCAGGATGCCGAAGAAAGTAGTTTTGATGACTTACTACCTCAGCAGTAAATAGCCGTAGCGCCAGGGAAGGCGCTTTTTTCTTACGTTTGCTTATTAGCGATGAATAACCATAGGAGGTTAAGTTATGAAAAAATTAGTCACTCGTTTTTTAGCATTAAGCACGTTGACTCTGCTAAACGTTTTAGCATTTTCCGCAAGTAGCACTGAATACTCAAGCGATACGGTAATCGCGACTTGGAGTGCAGAACCCGAAACAGAGATGACCTTAGCCCAAGCTAAAAAACTGCTTAATGAAAGCCGCTATCCCAACGCTACCGGCAATGAAAGACAGCAAGTTACCCACTTTATTCATTATCAAAAGCAAAAAAAAGATACCCTATCGGCAACAGCACTAACAGAATTAATGGTGTTAGAAGCCAAGGTGCTACAAGGCACTCACCAATTTAGCCAAGCTGCCGCTATTTTAGATACTATAGATACAACCAATAATGCAGCGGCTTTATTACTACTCGCTGACATTAATATTCAACAAGGCAACCCGGCAGCAGCCAAAACCTATTGCCAGCAATTAGTTGGCAAAACCAGCTACTTATTGGCCTTTACGTGTATGTTGAATGCCGAATTCACACTCAACACCAGTACTGCCACTTATGAGAAATTACTAAGCCTTGAAGGATTTGCTGAAAAAGCCCATGTAGAGGAAGTAAGCGATAGCGAAAGGTTGTGGTACTACGAAACCTTGGCGGCCATGGCCTATACCCTAGACAAACCAGAGGCGACCATTTCGCACCTAGACAAATTAAACGCTCAAAAGCTGCCAGTAAGTGCATTATTATTGTGGTCTGATGCGCAACTAAAACTCGCGCAACCTCAACGTATCATCAATAGATTCAAGGCAATGCAGTCAGCTTCAAACCCTACGTCTAAGCGTACTTTTAGCCTGACTTCCAACGATAGCGGTAATAATGCTGGCAATAGCATTGATGATGGCTTACTGCTTCGCTGGGTAAAAGCAGAAAGACAAATAAGTCTTCATGATACTGAAATTCAAAAGCAATTAGCTGATAGAATGGCATTACGAACTTGGCGGGAAGATGTTTCTCATGCAGCGCAAGTGGCTAGTTACTTTTTAGATATTGACTATAAACCTGCAGTAGCACTTAAGTTCGCCACGTTAAATTGGCAGGCGGCACAAACACAAAGTGACGCTAGATTACTAGCTAGGGCCGAGCAAGCTGTTGCTAGATCATCTACATTGAATTAAAGAAAAAATATGAAAGCACTTGTAGTTACTCTCTTATTATCATTTTTGATTGTGAACACTAGCATTGTTAACGCCCACGAACTTAGTAGCGGGTATTTGACGTTAAACGCGGGTGAAGAAAATACCTTCAGTGGCGAATTATTATTGAAGCCCGATGATATTGGCCAAGTGGCAGGGTTAGACACTAATGGTAACGGCGCACTAACGTGGGGCGAGATTCATCAAAACTTGCCCCTATTAGAGAGCTATATTGTAAACGTGCTCAGTATTCGCGTAGACGACTCTCCTTGTGAGATTAGCCTTAGCATGCCAAATATTAGAAGTGTTTCTGCCGAGTCTTACCTAGTGTCACCCATTCAAGTTGCCTGTGACTCAGCCGGTACGCTTGGCATTCGTTACGATGGAATTTTTGAGCATAGCCCCACCCATAAGCTGCTTGTAAATGTGAATCTCGCTGCTCAATCATCAGTGAGTTCACAAAGCTCTTCGGTCACTAGTGTGCTTGATACTGATAGCCGCAGCGTAACCTTCGATGCAAGCACTACGTCTCTTACCTCGTTGTTTCTTTCGTTAGTATACGAAGGCGTGTGGCACATATTTATTGGTATCGACCACATCCTATTCTTAGTGGCCACCTTGCTTACCGTTAACCTAACCAGAGAGCAAAAGTTGTGGCAAAAAGAACCTTCTGCTTCTCGAATTTTAAAGCATACGGTAATTTTAGTCAGCGCATTTACGCTTGCACACTCTATTACCTTAACCGCTACCGCACTTAATTTTATTGCGTTAGATAGCCGCTTAGTGGAGCTTGGTATTGCTATTTCAGTACTGCTAACCGCCCTTAACAATATTTACCCACTGATTGTGCGACTAGGCATTATCACCTTCGCCTTTGGTTTATTACACGGAATGGGGTTTGCCAGCGTATTTGCCGATTTAAATGCCCAGTCAAATAACCTTGTGCTTAGTGTGGCTGCATTTAACATTGGGGTGGAAGTGGGTCAGTTAGCCATTGTCGCCGTGCTACTTCCTTTGCTGTTGTGGCTTAGACATTATACGTTTTATGCTAAGACCTTAATGCCGCTGGTATCTTCAGTCATCGCTATCATCGCCATCAACTGGACGATTCAGCGCTGGTAAGTGCTGTTTAAAAGCGCGAATTGAACATTCTTTCAGCAACCAAGCATTTAAGCTAAAAAAAGGGTTGTATGCGCGCGCCGCATCGCTATAATGCACCACTTAGCGATAGCACACCTATCCAAGCCAGTGTGATGGAATTGGTAGACATGACGGATTCAAAATCCGTTGCCAGCAATGGCGTGGCGGTTCAAGTCCGCCCACTGGTACCAAACATTTAAGCCAACTTTTTAGTTGGTTTTTTTGTGCCTGAAATTCAAGAAGCCGCCACGCAGGCGCGGCGTCCGAAGGTCGGTCCAGCCGAAGTCCGCCCACTGGTACCAAACATTTAAACCAACTTCATAGTTGGTTTTTTTGTGCCTGAAATTTAAGAAATCACCACGCGAGCGTGTCGGCCCATCGCGTGGTGACCAATTAAAGCCCGCCCACTGGGGGCATCTCTTCTTAGTCTACGAGAAGAGATAACAATAAACCGACCGAAGTCGGTTTTTTACGTGGTGGAAATCTACTGTGCCCTTATTTATCTGGATTGATAAAGTCACAAACATTGCGTGAGTTTACTAGACGTATTAGTACACTGATAGCTGTCATTTAAACTACTAGTTACCCCGTTCATAATAATACTATTTTGCAACTTCCTAGTCTCATCAATACGTAACCTTAATCGTTGTTAATGGTTTTTTCTTCTCTTAGTTACCCATTTCATGAAAGAATACTTTTCTAAAGCATACCTATCAGCTACTTATGGGTATTACATTTCATACTAGTAAAACTGTTATTTACTTGGAAAATTTTCACCTGACATCTACTCTATTAACTCTTGCTAACCCCTTACTAACGTTCTTATTGGAGATAAAAGTGTTAGATAGTCTAGGTAATTATGTATACGCCCTAGTAGATCCGGAACTTGATAAGATCTTTTATGTGGGTAAAGCAGGCAAAGGTTTTAAAGGAAAATTAAACGTCCGTCCCACTAAACATTTTGACTTTAAAGAGCCTAAAGGTGATAAAGAGTATTATATCGCTGGATTAATAGAGAAAGGTTACGTCAAAGACGAAATAATCCACGTAATCCGTCATAATTTAGCGGATGAAGCAGTCCTGAACGTTGAAGCTGCTGTAATTGATGCTATTGGTATAGAAAATCTAACCAATGCAAAACTAGGTGATAAAGTTGAGCACGGACGTATGCCGTGGTCAGAAGTAAACATGCGTTTTGGCAGTAAATTAGTTGATTGGAAAAAACTTCAAGAATTTGCTGATCAACGAGGTGTTCGCCTGACGCTTATCCATATCAAGAAAAGTTATCGACCAAATATGTCAGCTGTTGAGCTTTATGATGCAACGCGCGGCTATTGGAAAATAGCTAGACATAAAGCTTCCTTAGATAAACCCACCTTTGCATTGTGTTGTTTAGGAGATACAATTCTTGAAGTATACCGAATTGAGGCATGGCTACCCGCCGGCTCCACAGTTTCTACCGTATATACAACAGACGCTCTGGAACGGATAAAAAAAGGCGACGAAATAAAGGAAGAAGTCAAAGCTAAATTTGAATTTGTCGGCCAGCTGGCAAAAGATGACGAATTTAAATTTCGCGGTTATCGTATCACTAAGGATCAAGGGAATTTGACTTGGTCGGAATCCTCATTCATGCACATTGAGTAAACTTTAGTATGAAGGCAAGACTCACTTCAGCAGCACAAAAAAAACTTCAAGATAAAATAAAAGCATCGTTAGATAGCTTCTACCCGCAAATTAGTTTATCGCCCAAACTTGCGCTGTACGATATAACTAACTGGCGAACCCACGAGGTTGAATCTCACCTCTATGTAAATCATCACCTAATTGTAGAAGAACCCAAACAGGCTGACGCAGAATCACCAATACTCGACATAGCACACCGTTTAGAGGATGCATTAGGAGAAGAGTTGATTCGAACACATCTAAACTGGACTGCGATCGGCAAGGCTGCTGCAAGGCTAATTTCTGAAGAAAAAGAATTCGAAGCACATATTGCGGTTCATGGAGAACATTCCGTGCATCCATGGCTCATAGAGCACGAAGCTGTTTACCCGTTAAGCTACTACATTCAGTTTCACGAAAAGCACATTTCAAACGCTTATTAGTAGTCCAAGATGGTCTACTTCTGTCTTGGTCCAGTGTAATATTCAAAACGCATAGACTTTTTAATAACTACTATTCGTTTTAGTCATTATGATTGATAATCGTCAAATTTGTAATATCTTGGACGTCATATGAAGCTCTTTTCATATGTAGTGATGTAAGGTACAGGATTTGCTCAGAATCATTTACATGAATCAAATTTTGTTGTTTACGAGGCGATGGTGTGGTGCCCTAAGGTAGGCCCATCGCGTGGAGATTCGCATTTTGATGATAAGGTACTTTTCTCCCCTTATTCTTTTGTCTAGAGCAGCTTTAATCAGACGATTTTGATTGAAACCAATGGTGAATTAACATTCCTGCAAGCATCGCAATCACAAATATGATGACGTCTGACTGGAGAGTAGCTACTGCCACTAGGCCTGGCCCAGGACAAAAACCTCCTATTCCCCAGCCAATGCCGAAAATAGCAGCGCCAAATATCAGCTTTTTGTCGACGGTGGTACTTGTCGGTATATCGAATTTGTCTGCAAACAACGGGCTTCCTTGCTTGCGCACCCAATAAATACCAGGGGCTGCGATTGCAATAGCGCCGCCCATTACAAACGCCAGCGTGGCATCCCAGTTCGCGCTCCAATCCAGGAAATTTAATACGCGAGCCGGATTACTCATTCCAGATATAATTAAACCTAAGCCAAATAAAAGCCCACAAAATAACGAGGTAACAAGTGCTTTCATGTATTCGTTCCTAAATTGAATTAAAGGTGTCTGATAAGATTGGTAGTAACAACTGCAGCACTCATAAAAATAAGTGTGGCTACTATTGAACGTTTTGAAAGTCGAGAGAGCCCCGCTACGCCATGACCAGAAGTACAGCCGCTACCTAAACGGGAGCCAAACCCAACCATCAAGCCAGCTATTATCAACCAACCGGGGCCTACTTGGGTTTCAACAGGAAAGCCGCCCCAAAATACGAAGTACATGATTGCAGCCAGAATGATGCCGGCTAGAAAAGCTAGCCGCCAATGTCGCTCGAAACCTTGTTTCGTCATTGCACCAGCAGAAATACCCGAAATCCCTGCAATACGACCGAGCGTCAGTAATAGTAAAACTACTGATGCTCCGATAAGAATGCCGCCCGCTAAACCAGCCCAGGGTTCAAACGGGGTAGTCGTCCAGTTGTCCATTATCTCTCCTAAATTTCTTTGTGCGAGGATACGTTATCACTAATGTAAATCACTCAGCGCGATACCGTACACGTGGAAGCCCAGTTCCAGTCTTAAGTGCTTGATGACTGAAACAAGCTCAGCGTTATCTTTATATTCAGCAAAGTGAATATAATAACATAAGACCCTAGCATACTACGGGTTTGTAGTCTGATCATAATGCGCTTTCATCGCTAGTTCGCTTTTTATTCTAGCCTCTATTTAGCCAGATTATTCCGCCCCATTATTCTCATCGTAATACCACTGAAACATAAACACTTTAGCTTTATAGAATTCGAGTCATTGTGTGTGAATTAGACCCGTTCACAAAACTGAGTAAAGCGAGTTGATATAGTTTTATATGAAAAAACTGAAACGCTATCAATACGAGCGATATGCCATTCTTTGCCAACTTGCCTACCCCGATGCCGAAGCGCATTATCGTCAAATACTCAACCCCTTTTACGAACGTCACCTAGTCGATAAATATGGCAGGATGAGCGTGAGGATATTGTGGGTGGATAATAAAAAAGAAGCCATCGTGGTATTTAGAGGGTCGCTAGGCGTTAGAGACTGGTTAGCTAATTTGGTATTTCTGCCTACTAAAATTAAACAAATAGATAAAAAATTCTATGTGCATTGGGGTTTTAAGCGATTGTTAAATCAACCTATGTATTCAAGTACAAAAACTATTGACCAAGCACTGCCGTTACGGGAGCTACTGGTTAAAGTACTAGAACCTCTGCAAAAGAAAGGTAAGCGTTTTACGTTTATTGGGCATTCCTCAGGGGGCGCAGTGGCGGTACTAATGGCCGATTATTTCGAGCGAAAAAATGCGAAAGCCGTTAAGCGTGTCGTAACCTTTGGTCAACCTGCAGTGGGCAGTCGTTCGTGGTACAAAAGTTATCTCTTACACCATAAAACATATCGTATTTGTTGCGATTTAGACGTAGTCACGTTTATGCCCCCCTTCCCTTTCTATTTTTGGCATGTAGGTAAAATGCTATGGCTGCATGACGATCAAATTTATGAAAACACGCCTACGCATGAGCGCTTTTTAAAATCGTTACGTAGTTGGCTACTGCGGCCTATTACCTACCACTACATGCGAAAGTACATCAGAAATAAATCACTATTTGATGAGCATTAATACGTGGTCATACTTAGAATTCAGTAATTTATTAACTTACAAAACAAAAAACCGACACTAAGTCGGTTTTTTTATTTAAACGTATTGTTAAACGGACGCGTTAACTAGAATGCTTAAGGCGCTCGATAAAGCTATCGAACACCTTCATCATACAAAGCACATATTTAACGCGCCTTGTTTTGCACACTCTATTTTGCGGGCCATACTTTATGGACTTAGCCGGCTTACAAGCAGCCTACAAACTGTCTAAATCGTAAACGCCCTTTTCAGCAAGTGCTTCATTTACTGGCTTAACGTTTTCTTTAAATAGAACTTCTAACTGCAGTTTGTACTTTTGCCATCTGGCTTCTAAATCGTCTAAACGCTGCACGGCCCCAGCCTGCGCTGGCGCGCCGGTTCTATCGAAGTTATCCATTAAAAAGCGCACTTGCCTGTCTAGCATGTTAGGCCAGTTAATATCATCTTCGAATGTTTGGTGCTTAGGTTGAATAACCAATGCTTCCCAATCATCAATAGCACTGACAATACGGTCAATTGATGCCGATACTTCACTGGCTAGTATCACATTCGACTCAGTAACCCCATTTAGCGTTGCACGCACGTTCCGGGCTTTTTGCAGATGTTCAAATAGCTCATTTAATAAAGCTTCACTGGCCTGAATACTTTGCTCTACCACCTGTAATTGGGCAGCGTTAGCTTCTTCCCGTGGATCAGGTAACACCTTAAATGCTCTGGTTTGAGAGTGCTCGCCCACCGTAATAGTCGCTTTATAGTCGCCAGGCATTACCCTAGCGCCTTTCCACCCACCGAATAGCTTTACATTATCAATACATTGCAAAGGTGAACGACGTAAATCCCACACAAACTGGTTATAGCCTTCTTTTGTAGAGGGGTGTTTAAACTTCAACGGGCTTCGTGCATCTTCGTTACCCTTAGCACACTTTTCAAACGCATCTGCGGTTGACGATAACGTGCGCACAAGTTGATTTTTCGAATCAAAAATATCGATGCGAAGGCTGTCGCTCTCTTCAAGCTCATCTTTTAAGTAGTAACGAAAGGTGGCACCACGAGCGGGGTTTTTCGCTTCCGGTTGGCCGCTCATATTACCGCCTGATAACAAACGCACACCATCAACAGGGCTAAATTGAAACAGCGCTTCATTATGTAATGAACCACTGACTTCACGCAGCGGGTTTATGTCATCCAAAATCCAGAAGCCACGCCCTTGGGTTGCTACCACTAAGTCATCACCTTTTACCTGCATATCGGTAATTGCGACAGGCGGTAAATTAAGCGCCATCTTCTGCCAGTTATCACCATCATCGAAACTAACGAACATACCGCTTTCTGTACCCGCGAACAGCATTCCTTCATGTTGCTTATCTTCGCGTACCACGCGTACAAACGCATCTTCAGGCAGGCCTTTATCTATACGACTCCAGCGCTTGCCATAGTTTTCCGTTTTATAAATATAGGGCTTATAGTCATTCAATTTATAGCCGGTAACGGCCACATAGGCTTTACCTTCAGCATGAACGCTTAACTCAATAGCATTAACCTGAGCTTCTTTTTTATGAGGCGTTATGTCTTTCCAGTTTTTGCCTTCATCTGTGGTTAAATGTAATTTGCCATCATCTGCACCTACCCATAGTTCACCTGCGTTCGCTGGCGATTCAGCAATATAGAAAACGGTATTATAATATTCGGCACCTGCTTGTTCATTGGTGATAGGTCCACCGTTTAAGCCCTGCTTTTCTGTATCGTTGCGCGTTAAGTCTGGGCTAATTTCTTGCCAATTTACGCCTCTATCGGTGGTTTTTAAGATCATTTGTGTACCGTAGTACACCGTTTTGGGGTCGTGTTGCGACACCAGTACCGGTGCATTCCAGTTGGTACGGTATTTCTGATCTCGTGCGTTTCGCCCAAACACATATTCAGGGTAAGGCATGATAGGACGAGTAAGACCTGTCTCTTTGTTGAACTCAGTTAATGTGCCATTGATAGTGGTGGCGTAAATAAGCGTAGGGTTGTCTGCATCAAACGCGATATGGGCACTTTCTCCGCCACCTACGGCGAACTGCTCTGCTATTCCAATGCCTGCATCGTAGGTAGAAGAAGGCGTAGCCATAGTCGTGTTATCTTGCTGCCCGCCATAAACATGGTAGGGTTCAAGGTTATCGGTCACTACACGGTAAAACTGCGCAGTAGGTTGGTTGTAAATACTAGACCAAGACTTACCACCATCAAAGGTTACGGTTGCCCCACCGTCGTTGGCATTAATCATATTCAGGCTGTTTTCAGGGTTAATCCACATATCGTGGGTGTCACCGTGTGGCAATGATTTTATTTCGAAGGTTTTGCCGCCATCAATAGATTTATGCAACTGTACGTTCATCACGTACAGGGTGTTTTCGTCGTTAGGATCGACCTTAATATGATTGTAATACCAGGCTCTGGCTTTAAGAATATTATCGCCATTCATTAGCTGCCAAGAAGCGCCAGCATCATCGCTGCGATACAAGCCACCTTTGTCAGCTTCAATAATGGCATAAACGCGCTTAGGGTTAGAGGCAGAAATATCAATTCCCACCTTTCCGATAAGCTTGGGCAAACCCTTTTCTAGTTTATCCCAAGTTTCGCCACCGTCAGTGGACTTATAAATACCGCCACCGTCGCCACCTGATTTTACGAACCATGGCGTTCTACCGTGGTGCCACATGCTGGCGTACAACACTCTTGGGTTAGACGGGTCGAGTGCTAAATCTGCCGCCCCCGTGTCGGCATTAACTTTAAGCACATGTTTCCAGCTTTTACCGCCATCGGTCGTTTTAAACACACCGCGAGCTTCATTTGGCGCCCAAATATTACCTTGAACAGACACCCACGCTATATCTGGATTGGTGGGGTGAATGCGAATTTTAGGAATTTGACCACGGTTTTCTAAACCAACTAGCTCCCATGTTTCACCCGCATCGGTAGACTTATATACACCTTTACCATGGCTGGTCGTTACACCTCGAATTGGCCCTTCCCCTGTGCCCACATAAATAACATTGTGATCTGATGGTGCGACGGCAATAGCACCGATACTACCTACTTCAAAGTATTTGTCGGACAACGGCTTCCAAGACATACCGGCGTTTTCTGTTTTCCACACGCCGCCACCTGCAGCGCCCATGTAATAAAGGTTAGTGTTACCTTCAACGCCCGAAACGGCAACAGAGCGTCCCCCCCGAAAGGGGCCTATATTACGATATTCCATTTTATCGAAAAGCTTAGGGTTAACGGTATCTTCTAACGCAAATGCCGGGAAAGAGAGACTAACCAGCGTGTTAATAGATACTACTAAGGCAGCTAGTGTTCGCCGTAATGTCATCATTGAAAGCCTTTTTATATTTAATTGTTTATGAAGGATAGGTGCTTGCGATTTATATAGTGCAACGTATTTAGCCATACGGTAAAGGCTTAAATATCTAATTCATTAATAATTTATATCACTTCCTATAATAGTGGATAAAGCGATGATTTATATTGCCTTAATGCGTTCGCCCGCTTGCTATTTTTTTAAACGTTACCATTGAAGCATAGTGAAGGAATTTAAATTGGTTCGACAACTAAAGCGTCTTGTCGCATCTATCCATGGGAGAGGAAGTGCAAATAGAAAAAGCAGTGCAATATGGATTTTTTTAGCGATACCTTGTTTGCACTTAGCGTGTTTGTAGGTTTCACTTTTATTGTAGGCTTCTTTGCTCTTATGTACCTATGGGCCAGAAAACAAAAAGGGGCTGCAATAGTATTTGGTATGTTGATGCAGATGATTTTACCCGATCCTAAAGTACAGCATACTATCGAAATGGTGGTCGAATCTAAGCAAGAAAAAACTGGTAAAGAAGAAAAAGGTGAAGATGATATAGAAAAGGATGATCTCGATTAGTTGCAGCAAGGCCAATGCTAGCCACTGAAGGTACCAATGCTGACCGCATTCTTCCCTTTGTTCTTGGCACTATATAATGCGTCATCTGCACTCGATAGCATTTGGTTCGCCAGCTCCTGTACCTTTATCGCACTCTGTGTACTCTGCGCATTCGGCGCGCTCTTCACTCTATTCTCATTGCTTAAAGCTAATTGCTCTGAGGTAACACTGACTATGCCAAACGAACAGGAAGTATTAAACGAACAACCTGCTTTACCGAAATCTGTATTTGATATGCCTTTGCGAATTCGTTCGACAGCAGTAGGCGCATAATTTTCATCTTGTTTGTTGGCAAACAGTATTACAAACTCATCCCCTCCCAACCGCGCGATACAATCAGACTGACGAATATTTTCTTTTGTAATGGTAGTTATTTTTGTCAGCAACTCATCACCATTAGCATGACCATATTGATCGTTAACTTTTTTAAAATCATCTATGTCAAACACGCATACTGATAACCAATTTAGCTCACCACGTAGCATTAAGTTCACCGCTTCGGTCAATCGTATCTCTAAGTAACTACGGGAAAACGCTTGGGTTAAATAGTCGTACATGAGTCGGTTGCTCAGTAAGCGTCTTTCCTCATAGAGGTCATCTATATGTAAAACCAGAACCCACGCTATACATGAGGTAACCAAAAATGAACCTACCCAACTTAGTGGCGGTAAATCAACAACCTGAATTCCCGTGAAGGTATCGCAAAGTCCGGTAATCACCCACACCACATTTGCCACCAATAGCAATAACACTGTGTTCGTATTGCTGTTCTCTTGCCTGACACGCTGGCGATTAAACACTCTCACGAGTATGAAAATACAATAGGCGGCGAGTACCAATATCCATACTCCCCACAGCTGGAATACGGGCCCATATTCTAAGCCTGTATAGTACTTGGAGGTTGAGTAGAAAGCATGGTTAAGAAAGTATTGGTTAGGTACAATGGCTAACAGGGAAAAAGCACCGCAGATAACATAACAGTACTGCAAAAAGATGGGCGCTTTGTACTGGAAAAAAGCAATGTAGAAATGCAGGCTTAATACAATGGTGAACATGGCCGTAATAACGGTTACTCGGTTGGATATGCTCAAATAGAAAAGGTTATCGCTTGAATTGACGAGCACCCCAAATGCGCCAAAAAAGACGCCACTTGTTAAAGCCGCTAGGGCAAATATCAGGTAATACTTAACTTGCTCTTCATGGCGGGACGTTAAGCGATAGTATAAAAGCATGAAGAAAAAGCTTAACAGGAAGCAAATACTAGCAGTAATAAATAAGGGTAATGAAAATACGTGAACCATACTATGCAATCATCTCCCCTACTCCTTTTATTTTGTACCTTTGGGCCGGTGAAATCCATACCACCTGTTCAGCAAAGTGCGCTTAACAGCTCACCACTCATGTAATAGGTATGTTAACGCAACCCCGTACCCTTTATATAGTGCATTTATGTCGATTTGATAAGTATTTAGCAGTGATGATACTTGGCTACCCGTTGTTGATACTTCACGCTAAATTCATCATTTGGCCAGCCAGGCTGCCATTCGAAAAGCCAAGCGTTATTTAGAGAACCCACGCGTCGATGGCGCGCAGATGACACAACACCAACGCAACAAAAGCTCTTGCGAAAGAATGGCTAAAACGAGTGTGCCCCCAGTTATTGGAATATCCAATAACTGGGGGCAATGCAAAAGTTAGTTTTCTTGGAATATGCTAGCGCTCGTTACAGCGCCGCCTTCCATGCGGATTCGGGTAAAAGATAAAGCCCATTTTTATGGGTACTGCCTTCACCTACAATATGCCCAATACCGGCTGCCATTACCGCCAAGGTAACGTCGAAAGCATTCAAGCTATCACCATAGCCTGCAGTAAGGTTAAACATAGAGCCATCAGCCAGTAAGAATAGGGTTTTGCCATTTAGGTTATAAGCATTCACGTAAGGCATGGGTTCACTGTGATTGGCATTTGCTTTAAGGTATGGCACATCGATTTCTTGTGCTACATGCCCAACGTTTAATATAAAGGTGCCTTCTTTCATCGCATCCAAATGTTTTGCACTTACTACACCGTAACCGCCTGTGGCAGTAGCAATAACATCGACATCTTTTACTGCGCTGGCCAAATCAACCACAGGCCAGCCATCGTATTTAGCTTGTAGCGCCCGAGCAGGGTCAAGCTCAGCTACTTGCACTTGTGCTCCAAAAGCCTTTGCTGATGCCGCAACCCCCTGCCCCACTAAACCATAACCTATTACCACCACAACTTTTTCATGCAAGGTAAGATGGGTGGTTTGGAAAAAGGTTTGCCAAGCGCTTAAACCCACCATATGACGATTGTGTAAGCCTTCTTTAACAGGTAAATCGTCCCAGTTAAAAATAGGATATTCAGGCTGCATACCGTTCAATCGCGTAATACCTGAACCTGTGGCTTCTAAGCCAGCCACAATATTCGGCACCTTCAAGCCTGCTTGCACTTTTTCATGTAAGCGCGTGGTTAAATCAGCCCCCATTTCACATAAATGAGTGGGTTGCCATTCTAATGCTTTGTCGAAAGATTCTGACCAATCAGCGTTGCTCATGTCTCGCCACGCGTGTGCCGTTGCCCCTTTATCTACCAAATACTTCACTACGTCATCTTGAACTGTAGTGGGGTTACAGGTTGTTAGAAAAACCTCACACCCGCGAGATAATAACCCTTCAACCAAAGGAGCCATTTTCAAATCTAGGTGCATATTACAGGCTAGCTTAATGCCGTCTAAGCTAGGAAGAGAAGAAATAGCTTCACGAGTGCGCGGCATATGTAAGCTGGCCCAAGAAAGCTCAGCTTGAAAATCTTGATACATAAAAAGTCTTATTCTCAGAAAAAACAAAGCACTATAGTACGCCACAATATCTTTATCCTACAACTAACAATCTAGCTTTACCCTGTTAAGGCAAAACCTTGATATACATAGAAATAGTTTTTATATCGCTAGACTGCGCCAGATTCTGCACTTTGGGTTAGCGGAATTCGTTCTGCAGTGCTAGCTCAGAGGTGCTGACTCAGAGGTATAAGCTAGGCGCCGTAATTCCAGCGCATTGAATTTTGTATTAAGAGTTTTTACTCAGAAGCTCGCTATCATCTTCAAAACTTCCAATAGTTTAATTTCTTTCTAATTTTAAAGTTTCTTAGTAGGTTTATAGGCTTTTTATTAGTCCAATTACTACTAACCATTTCTTCAACCGCTTTCACTACTCGATAAGAAGACTTTCCATCTAGGTAAGGAGTTATTGAAGGCCCGTATTGCTGAATGCTGTCTAGAAGTTCTTGTGACGGTGACAGAGCTTTAGTTATTGCGCCTTCTAGTGCGTCACTTTCGGTTATATTAATAAAGCAATCTAACGGTGTGCTGTTGTTCACGGTAACAACTGGCTTGTTTAACAATAGGAACTCTTGGAATACAGAGGAATTATCACAAACCATAACGTCAGCTCTGTGCAACGCTTCAATAACTTGATTGTTTTCAAAAAATTGTAAGTTTTCACTTTCCAATGCTTTGTATTTTTGAACGGTGGAAGCTGCCATTTTCGGATGTAGTGTGACTAACCATTGCCACTTACCAGTTTGGCTTAACCGTTTAACTTGTTCATAGACAAGTTCCGCGCAGGACAGCGCAGTTGAAAACGTAGAGCCAAATAGTATCTGCGGTTTATCGAAATGCTCTTTTGGCTGGTACTGAAACAAAGAATCTAATTTCACCCAGCCTGTTTCAACTACTTTATAATTGCCTTTATTGCTGCTGGTTAATGTACCTGTCCGTCCTGGCCCTTCTGTACAATACAGGTCAAACATACCTCGTTCAGGATAAATATTTCCCCGCTTGCTTTGGTTGAGGCCGTGGAACACTTGTACTTTTATGCCCGAAATGAAATTGGGCACTCTATCACCAGGGGCAAATACCGCATCAGGCTCATACGCTACCGCCTGCTCAATAGTGGTTAGTTTTTGTTCTTCAGAATGCAAAAAATGCGCTGAAGCATCCTTACCCACCACTATCCATTTAACTTGGTGGCCGTGTCTAATCGCTTCATTTTGTATAGGGCGAAGTATATCGAAGGAGTAATTTTGCTCTACATATAAGAGAAACTTTAAAGGTTTCCCCATGGTACTTGATGGCGATGCATGCATGTTCTTACCCTTTAATTTCAAACTAAAACCCAAACCAAAAAAAGAATAGTAATGAGACAACAGCTTTTTAGCAAACTGCGAACAAATGATAGACAAATTTAGTGCTTTAAGAGTGTCTTTTGCTAATGCATTTTGTACGTATTTCTATTAATTCCTTTTAACACTTCGTCTGCGATCAATCTCCATACAAGATACGTATACAGCGCTGAAACGTTGGTTTGAATAGTCGTTTGGTTTAACAAGCTATTCGGCAATAAGTCGACAATAAGCCACCAGCTATATGCAATAAACATTAAGGGGAAGAAAGTGTCATCTGAATTATATAACTCACGGGTAGTTGCGGCGCTGAAAAATGGATTTATTGCAGACGCATTGGCAATGCCGGTGCATTGGTATTATAAACCTGCAGATATTTTAAGAGACTTTCCTGGCGGTGTGCAGCAATTCGAGAGTGCGCCTTCTTTTCACCCATCTTCAATTATGTCTTTGCATTCTACCAGCGAGGGGGGTCGCGCTAAAGCATCTAAGCCATCATCAAACCAAGCAGCTATAAACATTGTCGGCGACGTTATTTTAAAAGGTAAGCGCCAATATTGGACTGGCGCAAACCAACATTACCATCAAGGTATGGAAGCGGGAGAAAATACCTTAAACGCCCATTGCGCTAGAGTAGCACTGCGGGCTTCAGCCGGTATTTATCAACAAGATGCTTTTTTAGATGGGTATATAAAACTGCTATGTTCCGATGAACCGGCTCACCCCGATACTTATGCTGAATCTTACCATCGAGGCTTTTTTGCTAACCTAGCTGCCGGAAAACCTGCCAACGATTGCGGCGCAGTTACTCACGATACCGCATCTATAGGCGGTCTTGTCACCATTGGTCCTGTGGCACTTAGCTGTGCCCTTAAAGGTAATGCACTGAATGACATTCAACGTCTCTGCAGAAATCACTTGTATTTGACTCACCCCAGTGAAGACCTTGGTGCGGTTTGTGATGATTATGTCGAACTGCTGTATCGATTGCTCTATCGCAGTGATGAATCTCCCCTCGCTATACTTGAAAATATTGCCCTACGAGGGAGTCACCTTTCTTTAATAAAGCTAGTCGCCAAGAATAAAAGTGATATCGAAATAGTGGGCCATCAATACTCTCCTGCGTGCTACATTTCTGATGCATGGCCCAGTGTGTTGTATTTTGCCTACCGCTATGTAGAAGATGGTAAAAAAGCACTCACTGCCAACACTAATGTAGGGGGTGATAACGTGCACCGCGGTTTTGTATTGGGTACAATCATGGGTTTAATTGAAGGCGAGCCAATTCGCGATATGTTTGAACAACTTGCTGATGCAGAAAATATAGAGTATGAAATTCAGCAAGCGTGTAAAAATGAATAATAAACCTTTAGAATTTTTAGATTAAAAGCACGGATACCCCAGCAATGACGATAGAGCGAATAGAAACAAAACAGCGTATGAGCCGCATAGTAAAACACAACGGCACTATCTATTTATGCGGCCAGGTTTGCGCCGATGCTACCCAAGGCATTACCGAACAAACTCAAACGATGCTAGATAAAGTAGATACCTTGCTAGCTCAGGCAGGTAGCGACAAAGAACATATTTTATCTGCCACTATTTATATCAAAAGCATGGAATATTTTGCCGAGATGAACGCGGTTTGGGACAACTGGGTGCCAGAAGGTCATGCCCCTGCTCGCGCTTGCGTTACCGCTGACATGGCTCGTGAAGCATTGTTAGTTGAAATAACCGTTGTCGCGGCTGAGAAATGCTCATAACTCGCGCTTTAAAACTTCCCTCGAGAGCCTCTTAAAAAGGCTCATCTATGGCTTTACTTGGCTCGGTGAACCACACTGCGCCAGTTTCAGATACGTAGAAATGATCTTCCAAGCGAATGCCAAACTCGTTGGGCACTACTATCATGGGTTCATTGCTAAAGCACATTCCGGGTGCCAGAGGATGGGGATTATCCTTTACTAGATATGGCCACTCATGAATATCCATACCAATGCCATGCCCTGTTCTATGGGGCAAACCTGGAAGATTGTAATCTGGGCCTAAGTTATCGAATTCTAGGCTGTCTCGCGCGGCTTTATCAACATCGCCACAGGGTACGCCAGGTTTCACTGCATTGAATGCAGCGAACTGTGCGCGCTTTTCACTTTCCCACATTGCTTTTTGCTTAGCCGTTGGCGTACCAAAGCAATAGGTTCGCGTAATATCCGATAGATACCCATGCACTTTACAGCCGGTATCAATAAGCACCAAGTCGTTGTCTTTCAATACTTGCGGATCTTTTACCCCATGCGGAAACGACGTTGCTTTGCCAAATAGTACAATACAAAAGTAGTTTCCGGGGGCACCTACTTTTTTGTGAGCATCCTCGATAAAGGCTTCTACTTCCGTTGTCGTTATCCCCGTATACAGCATACTCGCTGTGGCTTTATGTACCGCAAGGGTCATGTCCATAGCACGTTGAATAAGCGCAAGTTCATTAACCGATTTATGCATTCGGCAGTGTGCAGTTACCTCTGCACCATTGATAATGTTAGCGTCTTCAGGCAGCGCTTTATTGAACCCATCAACAACGAAGAACTGGGTCGATTCATCTACAGCAATATTGTTACCACCAGTGGTATCAATAGTTCCCAGTAATCGAGCAACCAATGCATAAGGGCTTTCATGCTCTTGCCAACCAATAATGTCACCCTCGATGAGTTTACGTTCCTCAAGGGAGTCTATTTCAAAGAATGGCGCTACGTAGACAATATCGCCAGAAGCAGGAAGTATCGCTCCCACCAGACGTTCGCTGGCATACCATTGCATACCCGTAAAGTAAGATAAGTTAGTACCCGCATTAAGATATAGCGCACCTATACCATTTTGCTTCATATACTGCTGTGCTTTATCTATACGAGATAAAAATTCACTTTTTTGAATAGGTGTTATGTCGCTAGTCATATTTGAAAGACTATGCAGAGCCTCTTCTTTTGTTTTTCCGCCGATACATGTCGTCATAGCCTGCCCTTTTAATTTTGTGCGTGGATAAAGCAAGAGCACTGTACAACAATGATGTAGAAAGTCGAGGTCATGAGCACTTCAACGCTTACTAAAGACACTTAGAATTCAACACTACAACACTCAACGTAAATCATGGTATTTTCTATAAATTACAAATAGTTTCCTACTTAAAACCAATATTGATAAAGGAGTTCAAGCGTGGCGCTTACTCAGATGCAGATAATTCAATCGCTAGGCGAAGCAATGACACATTGGTGTTTTGAATAATAATGGCAACCCCTATAACACCCGCCAACTTGGAAGCTTGATTATCAATACGCTTCAAGAATAACAGCAGACGAAAAGCATAATTTTCACTCCACACGTCCTTAATTTAGTTTTCTTTTAACTAAACTAACTGCTTAGGAAGTGTAAGCAGGAATGTGGTATCAAACTCGCTTGATTTATCTGTAGGCGCTAATGCCAATGTTCCTTGCATTTTTTTCGCTAAGTTAAAACAAACAGACAGGCCTAGCCCTGTACCTTCACCAACATCTTTGGTGGTGAAGAAGGGGTCAAAAATATGCTTACGACTGCTTTTTTCTATACCACCTGCATTATCTGAGACACTGATTAGAGTAGAATTTTGCTCTTCTACAATACTCACCCTGATAATTTTCTGTTGAATATGCCTACCTGACGTCGCGTGAGCTTGGATAGCATTTTTAATAAGGTTTGTTAATATCTGCTGAATAAACCCTTTATGGGAGGTGATCTCAATATCAGTTTCTAAGTTCAATTGGACGTCAACTTCTTCACTGAGTTCGTACTTAAGCATACGCACAGTTTCTTTAGTCACCTCACTAATGTTTAATAGCTGGCTTTCAAGTGACTCTTTACGAGAGTAGCTTCCTAAATCGCTAATAATATCTCTTACTCTAAGTAATCCCTCTTTAGAATCGTGAACTAGTGCTTTGATGTCTTCAGTTACAAAATCAATATCACTGGTTTGTTTAAAGCTTTTAATTGATTGTGTAAGCTTTTGATCCACGGGCTCTTCAATCTGGTTGATTGATTGAATAAGTTGTTCGTGCAAATCCACCATACTAATTAATGTTTCTATATAATGGTCAAGGGGATCAAAGTTACTAATAACAAACGCTAAAGGATTATTAATTTCATGCGCAATCCCTGCTGCCATTTGCCCTACAGATGCCATTTTTTCAGAATGAACCAAATGGTTCTGAGTGATTTGAAGCTCGGCCAATGTTTCTTTTAAACGCTGATAATGCGTGGCCATTCGCGTCTCGGCAAATCGACGCTCTAGTATTATTTTGAGCTGTAAGGATGCGTCACGCATTACGTTTAGTTGCGTAGTAGATACACTGTCTAGTCCCTCATCACTGATGAAACAAATAATAGAAGCCAGGTTATTGTTGTACACAATTAATGGGAATACTAAATAGCCAGCGACGGGGTTAGGCAAACGTTCAATTAGTGACTGCATTGGCGCAAGCGCTGGTGACAACTCGACCACCGGGGCTTTACATTGTAACGCTAAGTCAATGATATATTGCTTTGTACCTTTATCTACTGCATCGAGTTGGCTTTGGGCTATTGATGGCGTCGATGTTTTTACATTAGTAATTTTAGCGGGTGTAACGACTAACCCACTATGGCCTTCACAAAATTGCAGCAAGGCTTCTGCATAAGAGGCGATTAAAGTCTGAATGTTCTGACGTTGGTGGGAAAATCGGTTCACCGAGGTAAGCATATTTATTTGCGCATCTTTTTCAATGAGATGCTTTTTACTTATATTAATGCGCTTAATAATTCGCGCAATTTTACGTTGCACAAACGAGGCATCTTCGATATCTAATCTAATAACATCATCTATATCGGCCATATTCATTAGTTCACATGACGTAGTTGAAACTGAGTTATCTAAACAAAAAATGAGCGTGCTACTTTGCGAAGCCAGTGACTTCCTTAGGTATTTCACGATATTTATGCTGTCCGACTTACTCTGTCCGTCTATTATATGAAAAAATAGCTTTTCAGGCGTGTTCGAACGCAGTGCTTTTTTTAGCTTCTTGGCTGATGAATAACAGTGGGTGTCGAGACCTTCGGGTATAAATGCAGCCAACTCAGATGGCGCGTTAGTGTATATCATTGCCATTTGAGGCAAATTAGGATTCACCATAGATTTGAAGATTTCATCCTTTTGCTCTATCTATTCTTAATAAACTTATAGTTTGTTTTTGCAAAAAGGAGTATTAATAACTCTATGAAAAATATAGTGCGCTTAATTTATTTGAGTTCGGCAACCCGAGATATGTCACTTTCAGACATGAAAGATATCTTAACTTTTGCCCGTAAAAATAATCAGTCTTTAGGGATCTGCGGGATGCTCTGCTACGACAACCGCTATTTTGTACAAGCCTTAGAAGGTGAGCGCGAGGCGGTCAATGAGTTATTTTTTCATATTTCAGATGATGCTCGACACTCAGATGTCATTATTACCAGTTACGAATATATCGATAAGCCAACCTTTACAGAGTGGAACATGGGGTACGCGAGTAGCACGCCAATTTTCACTCAGTTGCTCGCTCGATTATCGCAAACTGAATTTGAGCCAACCAAACTCCCCCCTAAGCAAATTTATGCATTACTTAGGCACCTTTCTGCACATCAACAGAAGGTCTAATCTCAACTATTTCACGTTGACAGTTGAAGGTTATTACTTCGCTTCAAGGCTTCAATCTTAGGCGGGAGCATAGGTATTTAATCTATACTGCCGGCTTTCGCTAACTAAGAAAATAATTTAACACTAGCCTTCCCCTTTCAAACTGGGATAAAGGCTAAAAAACTCATCCCAATGCGATATCAAATGCACATTCTCACGATCACATTCTGGTTCAACGGGTAAGTCTTTTAAATGACTGGCGCCGGTGTATTTCACCACTTGCATATCAGCGGCTAGTGCCCCTTGAATGCCCGCTTCTGAGTCTTCGATAACTAAACAATTTTTAGGCTTAATTCCCATCTTTGATGCGGCAAGTAGAAATATATCGGGAGCAGGCTTTCCGTATAGCACTTCTTTGCTTGTGGTAATTCGCCCATCAAAAAACGGCAGTAGGCCTGTTGTCTCTAGCGCAAAAGCAACACGCTCTGGGCTGCTGCTAGTCGCTATGCAGTTTTTAACGTTCAGTTGCGCCAATATAGTATTTAACTGGGGAGTAATTTGTAACTCATCAGCAAACACTCTTAATAGCGCTGTTAAGTAATTATCTCGAAACTCAGCCGGTAGCATTATATTGAAATCAGCTAAAATCTGCTTTTGTGCAGACTCGTAACTTTGGCCTAAAAAATACGTATCGAAGTAGTTGCTTGTAACCTCTATACCTAAATCGGCCAGCATGGCGATGATTACCCGTTTACACAACACTTCGCTATCTATCAACACCCCATCACAGTCAAAAATTACGAGCTGAATGTCTGTATTTTCAAGGGAGTTTTTACTGCTACCCATTTGATATTCCTTGTATCTTTTGCCCTTATAACGTGCAGGTTATTCTTGAATGCAACAACCTGCACATCAATTAAAGACCGTTAGGCTACACGCTCTTCGCCCCAAGAAAGTGAGGGAATGGTTACGCCATCTTTATCAAAATGCATAATTTTGCTTTCTGCGGCAGTCAGGTTAATAGTGTCGCCATAGCTAACAGGACAATCACCATCTGCTTTAACCGTAAGTGTGCCAGCGCCTTCTACATGCACGTGCAAAAAGGTTTCAGAGCCTAGGTGCTCTACTACGCCCACTTTACCACTCCATAACCCTCGCTCTTGGGTAATTTTAAGGTGCTCTGGGCGCACCCCAATAGAGTGAGTGTCGTCGCCTGCTTTCGCTGGCACTTCAATGAAGTTCATTTTTGGCGAACCAATAAAGCCAGCTACAAAGCGGTTAACTGGCTTTTGGTAAAGCTCTAGCGGCGTGCCCACTTGTTCTATAATACCGCCATTAAATACCGCAATACGATCTGCCATGGTCATGGCTTCCACCTGATCGTGGGTTACGTAAATCATGGTGGTATCTAAACTTTTATGAAGTTCAGATATTTCTAGGCGCATGTTAACCCGAAGCGATGCATCTAGGTTAGATAATGGTTCGTCGAACAAAAATGCCGAAGGTTGGCGAACAATGGCACGGCCAATCGCCACACGCTGACGCTGCCCGCCAGATAACTGACCAGGCTTGCGGTCAAGATAATCGGTAAGGTTCAGCATTTTAGCCGCTTTTTCTATTTTTTCATCAATCACCGCAGGCGCAACTTTTGCGCGCTTAAGCGGAAACGCAATATTGCTGCGTACAGACATATGCGGGTATAACGCGTAAGACTGAAATACCATGGCCAAACCACGTTTAGCTGGCGGCATATTAGTGGCATCTTCACCGTCAATATCGATGTTGCCGCTAGTAGTATCTTCAAGCCCTGCAATCATACGAAGCAAGGTAGATTTACCGCAACCCGATGGCCCAACGAATACAATGAATTCACCGTCGCGGATATGTAAATCTAGCGGCTTAATAACATTTACATCGCCAAAGCTTTTAGTCACTTGTTTTAAAGTAATGCTTCCCATTTGAAATACTCCTACTTAACCGCGCCGAAACTTAATCCGCGCACTAATTGTTTTTGACTGAACCAACCAAGAATAAGGATTGGCACCACAGCCATCACAGAGGCGGCTGATAATTTCGCGTAAAATAAGCCTTCTGGGCTTGAATAACTGGCAATAAAGGCAGTTAACGGTGCTGCGTTCGCGGCAGTAAGAATGAGTGTCCAAAAGGCTTCATTCCACGCCAAAATAACGTTTAACAGCAAGGTCGATGCAATGCCGGGTAAGGCGATTGGTAGCAACACATGAAAGATTTCTTCTTTAATACCCGCGCCATCCATACGCGCCGCTTCAAGAATTTCATGAGGGATTTCCCTGAAATAGGTATAAAGCATCCACACCATGATAGGTAAGTTAATTAGTGTCATTACAATCACCAAACCTAAGCGGGTATCTAGCAAACCGAAATCGCGGAATAATAGATAAATAGGAATAAGCACCCCTACTGGTGGAAGCATTTTGGTTGATAGCATCCACATCAATAGGTTTTTAGTACGCTTGGTTTGCACAAATGCCATCGACCATGCAGCCGGAATAGCAATAAGTAGCCCAAGCAAACTTGCTCCTAATGAGATGATCACAGAGTTCATAAAGTGATCGAAATAAGGTGAGCGTGCTAACACATCTTTGTAGTTCTCTAGCGTCCACTCAAACATGAATAAACTTGGAGTGGCCGAGATAGCTTCCGATTCTGTTTTAAAGCTGGTGATCATGGTCCAAAGAATAGGAAAGAAAATCATCCCACTGATAGTCCACGCTAAAATGGTGTAAACGACTTTTGATTTATTGCTACTGTTCATTATCTAGCCCTCCAAATTCTTGCCAATAAGGCGCATTAAGAAGATGGCAACAATATTGGCAATTATCACAGCCACAATTCCACCTGCTGAACCGCCGCCCACATCAAACTGAAGTAGCGATTGGGTATAAATTAAGTACGTAATATTGGTAGAGGAATAACCTGGGCCACCACTCGTGGTAACCAGAATTTCAGCAAAAATAGACAGCAAGAAAATGGTTTCAATAAGTATTACTGCAGTCACTGCACGTGATAAATGCGGCAATACAATATAAATAAACTTACTGAACGGGCCCGCACCATCTAAGTCAGCTGCTTCTAATTGCTCTCTATCTAGCGATTGAATAGCCGTAAGTAAAATTAGCGCAGCAAAAGGTAGCCACTGCCACGACACAATAATGATGATGGACAGCAACGGAATTTCTGCAAAGAAATCGATTGGGGTTGCACCAAAGAACTCGGCAAGGTGAGCAAATAGCCCATTTACTGGGTTCATGAACATGTTTTTCCACACTAATGCGGAAACTGTCGGCATAACAAAAAATGGTGCCAATACCATTATGCGGACATAGTTTCTGCCCCATATAGCTTGGTCGAGCAATATGGCTAAACCAATACCGCCGCAGATGGTGATAAATAGCACACCGCCTACTAGCAATAAGGTATTAAAAAATGACTCTATAAACGCAGGGTCGGTGAGAAAAAACTCGTAGTTCAAAAAGCCTATAAATTCATTATCGCCAGGCATGAGCAAGTTATAATCTAAAAACGAGAAATATAACGTCATGCAAAGTGGAACAATCATCCAAGCTAACAGCAAGGTGACCGAAGGAAACAGCATCATTTTGGCTAACGTACGAGATTGGGTTGTCGCCATTGCTAAGCCCCTTACAAGTAAAAAATAGTGGGTAAGTGCGCCTTGCACCTACCCGTAGTTAAGGTTTTATTATTTTGGGTAACGTGCTTTACGCATGGCTCTTTCAACTAATCGCTGTGAGCTTTGAAGTGCTTGGTCTACCGTCATGCGGCCCGTTAGTGCTGCACTAAACTGCTGACCTACTGCCGTACCTATTCCTTGGAACTCAGGAATAGCCACAAACTGGACACCCACATAAGGCACAGGCTCTACCGTTGGATTTTTAGGATCTGCTGAGTTGATAGAATCAAGGGTAATTTGCGCAAATGGCGCCGCGTTCATGTACTCAGGGTTTTCGTAAAGTGAGGCACGGGTACCTGGAGGTACATTTGCCCAACCTTTCTTTTCAGCGACTAACGCAGAGTATTCTTTTGAGGTAGCCCAGCTAATGAACTTCATCGCCGCATCACTCTTTTTGCTGCTTGAAGGAATAGCCAATGTCCAAGCCCACAACCAGTTACCGCGCTTACCAAGGCCGTTATCTGGCGCTAGTGCGAAGCCTACTTTGTCGGCAACCTCAGAATCTTTCTCGTTAGTTACAAAACCGCCTGCAACCGTTGCATCAATCCAAATACCGCATTTACCGGTTTGGAACAGCGCTAGGTTTTCATTAAAGCCGTTTGCTGATGAACCTGGAGGGCCATACTTGTCCATTACATCAACATAGTATTCTAGGGTGTCTTTCCATGCTTTTGAGTCGAACTGAGGTTTCCAGTTTTCATCAAACCAGCGTGCGCCAAACGAGTTAGACATAGACGTTAGCAACGCAATGTTTTCACCCCATCCCGCTTTACCACGAAGGCAAATGCCGTAAACGCCTGCATCTTTGTCTGTCATTGCTTCGGCAGCTTCGCGGATAAACTTCCACGTAGGGGCTTTAGGCATTTCAAGGCCGGCTTTCGCCATTAAGTCAGTGCGGTACATTACCATCGAGCTTTCGCCGTAAAACGGAGCTGCATAGAGTTTGTTATCTACCGACAGACCGCTACGAATAGCAGGCAGCAAGTCTTCTACATCGTAATCAGCGCCAAGACCATCAAGTTCTTCTAGCCAACCTTGGTTTCCCCAAATTGGCACCTCATAGGTACCAATGGTCATCACATCGTACTGGCCGCCACCGGTGGCTACGTCGGTAGTAACACGTTGGCGAAGAATGTTTTCTTCTAGCGTTACCCACTTAAGGTCGATACCTGGGTTCTTCTTTTCAAAATCGCTACTAAGCTCTTTCATGGCAATCATGTCGCCATTGTTCACCGTGGCGATAGTAATCGTTTCAGCTTGCGCTGCCGTGGTTATTGCCAATGCGCTGGCAATCACTAAAGATAATTTTTTCAACATTGGGTAGTTCCCCTATAGGTTTTGAAGGGCATGACTTTCCCCTCCCCTCTTTTAGTGGGATTAAAAAGTTATGCGGTTTTCATTACTTAATGTTTAGGTTGGTTTGAAAGTGTTAATGGCTCAGAACAAGCCACTAACACTGTTGAACGTTATTTAATTTTTTAGAACTTCACTGATATTTCAGAGGTGATGCCGTCGAAACCTTGTCCAATTTGGCCACCAGAGTTGGCGCCCTCTTCTTGGTTAACGTATTCCACTTTCCACAAGGTTCTGTCGTTTATCCAGTAACCTGCAGATACTTGCAAGCGTGTTACGTCGTTATCCGATTGTTCAATTAAATCAGATGTATTTTCAGCCTCGGCATAGCGCGCTGCTACGTAAAGCTTCTCTGGAAGAATATATTGCTGGGCTTCTAACACCCAGTACTGCACCGATGAATCACCTTCAATCACTTGGTTTGAATCAAAGGTGGTACCTGTAGGGTCTAGCACACCATCGGTACCGAAGTACGTGATACCCGCTACTGCGTTACCATCGCTATCTGCAAAGGTATAATCGTCAGACGCTTTACCCAACATTACGATAACGCTGGTTTGATCAGACGGCTGGTAAGCTAAGTTCAATTGCATGATTGACTGGTTAAGGCCAGGTAACGCACCAACGTGAGTATCACGCTCGCTAGAGGCTGAAGCAGAGAAGTTATAGTTTTCACCATCACCGAAACGATAGTTGGTAGTGGTTACGCCATCAAGGCTTGCCACACCGTCGGCAAAGACTAACTGGTCACCTTGATTAGCTTTGAAAAGGTTTAAGCCAGCTTTGAAACCGCCTTTAAATTCAAGAGTACCTTGCAAGCGGTAGTTATAACCTCGGTCTTCTTGAAACGCTTCGCCGAAGCTAGACGTAGTCATGTGACCCGCCACGTTATATGAACGCAGAATGCCGCTATCGAAGGTTTCGGTATAGCTCAATTGAATACCATTTTCTGCGGTTGCATAGTCGGTAATACCGTTTCCGATTAACGCGTTACCTTGGTTGTCAGCACCATCTTGGAATCCTTTGAACTGGAAAGGAGATGCGCCAATGTTACCTACACGCAAGATAAGATTTGAATTCTCTTTTTCATAACCAGTAAGACCAAACATATCAAACTCGATGCCAGCGAAATCTTGGTGGAACGAGAAGTCTCTGTCGCCATTGTTACCAAAATCGTTTGGCTCTTCAGCAATATCAATGTCGGCTGTGATGTTGTCAGTAATTTTGAACTTGAACATCAAGTTTACGCGTAAACGGCCAAACCCGTCCGATTGCGTTTCATCTTCAGGGCGAAACGCGCCATCTTTTGCTTGAATAGCCTGATAGTTCTGCATGGCTAGAAAATTAACTTGAACACGACCATCTAAAAACTCGTTAGGTTCACTTGGCGGAACATACATAGGTTTTGCTTCGCTTAGCTCCTGAGCCATCACAAATGATGGCGCCGTAGCCGCCATAACTGCTGATGCCAGTATGCTTAACGCGGCAATTTTAGAATTAGGTCGAGAAGTCGCTTGATGAAGCTGGTTATTTTCTAACATGGTGAACCCTCAAGTTTCTATGTTTGGTTTTATAAAATAATTGGAATTTTCAACAGACTCGTGTCTGTAACTATTCTCTGTTCACTATGAGCATAACCCTCTAGGGCAAACCAATTCGGTCACATGCTCAACATGAGGGCATATGACCATTTTTATTTTTTAACGTCAACAACTTTTTTAACAATTAATTTTCATTTTTTCTTTAATTTATTACAAATTCTTTTATTTCATAAACTTAAATATCAGTTAAGTTTTCTTAAATCGACACTCAATGTAAACAGAATAGATTTAACTGGGGAGGAAATTAGGGTTACTGAAACCTAAAATTAACAATTACAAATCTAAAATTAAGAGCAAAAGTTAACATCAATAGCAATAAATCAGATCAATGCGCTGCAAAATTTTGGATACGGGCAATGGGTAAACTTGTTGATACTGAGTTGTGAACAATTGCCACGAGGGTTATTAAGGAGCCTTGTTAATGAGCGCTGATATAGGGATTATCCATACGAAGCATTAATCACGCACAACGCCGTTACATAAAGTCTGAGCTTATACATAGCGCTTTACGTCCCGCTTTACTTTCCAGATTCGCGCCGTATTGTCACTCTTTTTTGTTGGGTAAGTTGTTCAAGCAAGTCTTTGTTAAAATCACCTCTTAACGCGGTTTCATCATGCACAGACTCTAAACCTACCCAGGTGTTTTTACCTGCGCTTTTAGCCATATATAAACAGGCGTCAGCCATTTCCACTAATTTCTCCCAATGGCATGTTGCCACTTTAGCCGTTACACAGGGGTAACAAACATACCCAACAGAACAAGTTATCGATAATGACGACCCATCATGAATATCGAACTTCGATATATTTATGGCTTTCACTAAACGCCCGGCTAAATTTATTGCACTTTTACGATCAACGAATCGTGCCACAGCAACAAATTCTTCACCGCCCCAGCGAACAATATAATCAGATTGTCGAAATACCTCTTCTAAGCGTTTTGCAAACTCTACAAGCACTTCATCGCCAATTTGATGGCCGTACTTATCATTAATTATTTTAAAGTCATCAATATCTACAATGAAAATGAGTAGGTCTGAACCTATGGGTTTACGACTTTTCCCTTGCCGCCAATCAGAGAACTCTCTGTCACTTAAGGTTATATCTGTTTCAATAAATTTTTGCAGGTAGCGACGGTTTTTGAGGCCTGTAAGGCTGTCGGTTATGCTTTCTGACTCTACTAATTTAAGCGAGTGAATAAGTTGCTGATTTTTCTCACTTAGCTCTCGAGTTTGAATGCGCACTTGCTCTTCTAAGCGCTTATTAACTCTTCGCAATGTGTAACGTCGATAGATAAAAAACAGAAGTGAAAATACGATGAGAATAAAGCCGATGAACACGTTTTTTAATAGTAACTGCTCGTTAAGCTTAGCTTCTTCCAGCGCTTGCTCTTTTGTTTTCAGGTCTAATTCTAGTTTTTTGCGCACGGTTTCCGTTTGTGCCTGTGCTTTCGTTATTGCTTCAACCTTGTTTTCATCGTTAAGTTTTTCTTTCACTCGCATGAGTTCTTTAAGTGACGGGAAAGCACTTTCATACCGGCTCATCGCCTCGAACGAATTAACTTTCACTTCGAAAAAATCGGCTTCAAGTGGCAACCTTTCCGCCTGTTGTGCTTTCTCTATTCCCTGATTGGCATAGCTGATTGCAACATCATAATTTTCAGTCAGTAAGGCGTGTTTTGCAGCAACCACCAGGGCATTTAGTTCAAGTGCAGGGTACCGACCACCTGCGCCCTTCAAAACACTCTGAATAACGTCATTAGCAAGGTTATATTTGCCTGTCGCAATATAAATTTTAGCTAACGTTAGCTTATACATATCGGCATATTCAGCCAACTCTACTTCATTAAACAAGCGAATAGCTTCATTGGCATGTATAGCGGCCTTGTCGTATTCCGACAGGGCTAACAAAGACTCTGCAATTAACGCATTATTAAATGCTATGTTTTGTTTGATACCTAGTTTGGTGTCTATTTCTAATGAACTGTAGAAATATTCTAGCGCGCTTTGGTGATCGCCTAGCTTTGCGTTCAAACCGCCTAGGCTATACAACACCTGAGATGTCTCCGCATCACTTCCTGTAGAAGTCGCATTTTTTAATGCTGTTTGATATGCCGCAATAGCGCCTTCGTAGTCACCGGTAGCCCCTAATGCTAGACCAATGTAACTCCCTACAATGCTTAAATTTTTCTTATCATTTAAGGCATTAAAAATACGATCTGCACGATCGTAGTAATCCAAGGCTAATGGGTAGTCAGATAAATTGTAATAGGAGTAACCGAGCTGTGTGTAAACAAAGGCGATAGCAAAGTCGTTAGACGACCGGGAGTAGGTTAGTTCTGCTGACTTTAATAATTCAATGGCTTCTTGGTAACGATTTCGACTTATCTGATTTTCTGCTGAAATTGTCATTACATCAGCACTAAGCTCGGCGTCGGCTTTCTCTTCAGCAATATATTGCAGTTTACTCGTTAACTGTTCAGCCTCTTTGATATTGCCAGATTCTCTTTCAGAACGAATAGACGACTTTAACGTATCTATATCGTTGATGCTCTGGGCAATAACCTGAGTACTTACAACATAAGTACTTACATAAGCGCTTACAATCAACAAAAAATAAAATATGGATCGCAGGATAAGCATTGAAGTCCTGATACTTTGGGTTTCATCCGATGAACTACTAAAAGAATAGTCACAAATGCTTGGTACTGCACATATTTATTTTGAAATAAGCTAATATCACTTTATGCTGCTTATAAACGCTTTTAAGCAGGTAAACTTCGTGTTGGAGCCGTTTTAAAAATAAAAAAAGCCGAGCGATTTCTCGACTCGGCTGACAAAACGGGGTAACTTTTTTAATCGTATTTTTAGTCGACCTCAATTTCGCCTTCTTCAATGGCCACTATTCTACGATCCTCTACATAGGTTTTTATGGCCCATAGTGTCTCTTGATCTAAAATGGGTTCAGACTGCCCCTCTGGAATACCGCCTAATGCAGGCATACCTTTCGACGATCCAAAGCGAAGGCGTTCTACATACCATTCGTCGTCTTCCATACTTTCTGGGTCAAGCAGACGTAAATCGGGGTTTATACCACCAGATTGCGCGTGAAGGCCATGACAAACGGCGCAGTTATTTGAGTAGGCTGACTCGCCAAATTCATACACTTTCTTGTGGGTTTCCTCATCTAAATCACGATAAGGGTTTTGAAACACCCACCCATCTTCAGACTCATCACCATCGGTAATTTTCTGCATTTCAGAGCTATCTGCACCTTGGGGTGTTACATTGCCATGTGCAGCTATTTTGTGCGCCGTTAAGGCCAGAAAAAGCGTTGTAATTAATAGAGATACTTTTACTTTCATCATTCGTACATCCTCAAAAAGCTGATGAAAAAATTATACTGAATATGATGTTTGGGGTAACTCTACTTTGGTTTTGAAAGGCTCCTCCTTTGGGAGGATAAAGGTTATTTCAGATATAAAAAAAGCCGATACCTACTAAGGTATCGGCTTCTATCGAACTTAAAACTAGTTAGTTCTTAGCAACTTGCTCGTAGCGTTTAGGTAGCTTAAAGGTCCACACCGTGCCACCTTGGTTAAGGTGCTTAACTCGCTTAGCGACTTCACCACCCCACAAAGGTACTGCGCCACCCCAGCCGGATAAGACAGACACATATTGCTCGCCTTCCATCTCCCAAGTTACTGGCGACCCTACAATGCCTGAGCCAGTTTGGAACTTATAAACCATCTCGCCGGTTTTATCGTCAAAGGCCATTAAGTAACCTTCTGGGTTGCCTGTCCATACCAGACCGCCGCCTGTAGTCATTACCCCGCCCCATAGTGGCGCATAGTTGTTATAGCGCCATACTTCTTTACCGGTTTTAGGGTCAATTGCGCGAAGTACACCAATAAAGTCTTCATTGACAGATTTAATGGTAAAGCCAGCACCTAAGTAAGCAGCACCTTTTTTATAAGAGGTGGTTTCGTTCCAAATATCCATTTCCCATTCGTTGGAAGGCACATAAAACAAACCCGTATCTGGAGAATATGCCATTGGCATCCAGTTTTTACCGCCTAAGAAAGCAGGGCGAGCAACAACCTGTGCCCCTTTTTTACCATCGTCGGAAAGTGACGGATTACCAGGGCGAGTTTCGTCGATGTAAAGGGGACGACCATTCTCATCTAAGCCTTTGGCCCAAGTTAGCTTATCTACAAACGGGAAGCCTCGAATGAAATCACCATCTTCACGGTTCAACACATAAAAGAAGCCATTTCTATCGGCGGTTGCAGCGGCTTTCACCGTTTTACCTGCTTCTTCATAATCAAACGAAATGAGCTCGTTTACACCATCAAAATCCCAGCCATCGTGAGGCGTAGTTTGAAAATGCCACACAATTTTTCCTGTTTTAGGGTTAATTGCTAAACGCGATGAAGAGAAATAATTATCACCAGGGCGAAGGTGAGAGTTCCAAGGTGATGGGTTACCTGTACCAAAAAATAGCAGCCCGGTATCAGCATCATAGGTACCACCTAACCAGGTAGCAGCGCCGCCAGTTTTCCAAAGATCAGCAGGCCAGGTTTTACCCGCTCCGCCGCCAGAAATACCATTCTCGGTTTTTTTGCCGTCTTTCCACATATATCCCATGTGGCCTTCAACGGTAGGTCGAACCCAAATTTGTTTGCCGGTTTTAGCGTCAAAGGCGTATACCTTTCCTACCACACCAAATTCACCACCCGAGTTCCCCGTAATCACCATTCCATCAATAATAATAGGCGCAGCAGTGATAGAGTAACCAGCTTTATAGTCTTCTACTTTTTTCTTCCAAACTGTTTTGCCCGTGTCTTTATCAAGCGCAACTAGTTTGGCATCTAGCGTGCCGAATATAACTAAGTTGTCGTACAAAGCTACGCCACGATTAATAACATCACAACAAGGCATAATGCCATCCGGTAAGCGGGCTTCGTACTGCCATAACTCTTCGCCCGTCATAGCATCAATGGCCCATACACGAGAGTAAGAACCCGTGACATACATAACGCCATCTTTCACCATAGGTTGAGACTCTTGGCCCCGCTGCTTTTCACCGCCTAGTGAAAACGCCCAAACCGGGCGAATTTCTTCAATGGTGTCCTTGTTAATCGCAGACAATGGGCTGTATCGCTGTGCTCGCAATCCCATCCCATAGGATACAATATCATCGGTTGTAGCTTGGTCATTTTGTATGTCGTTATCGGTCACGTTAGCTTGGGCAGGTAAAACGGCACCGGCACAAACCAATAAAGCTAAGGCAATTCTTTTTAGTGGTAGTTGTTTATTCATAACGTTTCCTAATGCGTATTGGCCATGAATGTGTCTGATTTGCAGACTATTCGATGAATTTAGAATAGCGGTACACGATGGGCGTGCCTATGGAACGCCTGAGTGATTTGTCCCCTCCTTTAGTAGGAGGAATTAACAGGAAGAGTGCCTAGCAAGAGCGGGATTTGAGTTCAGCAGCAGTACTTAAAAACTAAACCGCATTATTTAACGACATTACTCAACTGCATAATAATCGGGCACTTCATAGGTGGCATGATACTGACTAAATATATCTGCCATCTTGCCGGTTTGAACCATATCGGTGATCACATCACCGACCTCGTAAGCTAGCGTTCGGTAGTCGTTTTTCGCGGCTATACCTAGGTCCCACTTCTGCTTTCCTATAAGAGGAAACGCGTTGCTAGCGAGTTTGAATTTTGTGTTATCAAGAAACTGAGACAAATAGCTAATTTGCGTTCGAAGGCCCATTACTGCATCAACTTCCCCTTTTTTCATGGCATCAATGGCGAGCTCATTGCTGGCATATTGCGTTGTCTTCTCTCTTAACCTCCCGCCGAAGGCCGACGTGAGGTAAAAATGAGGAATACTGTCAATTTCAGCGCCGATAGTATGGTATTGAAACATCGCCATGGTCTCTACCTCTGGCAATTGCTCAGTATTGTGAATTATCTGCCAGCTTTCTTGATGGTAGGGCGCAAACATATGAACTAACTCATTGGCCAACAAGCCTATGTCGTCTCGCTTTTGGGAAAATGAGCGGTCGTAGGGGGCACGCATCATCAAGTCGGCTTTAACTTTGTGAATGATGTGCCCTTTCCACAAAAAATTACGAAAATCATCTTCCGTCGTTTCCCCCGGTGTCATCCAAGTTAACACGAGTTCAACATTGAATTTAGCAGCAATTTCTTTGGCTATATCAACATCAATTCCTTTCGCTGAACCCGCTTCCATGTACGAGTAAGGTGGGTAGTCGTTATAAACCGCGATATTAATCTTTTTACTTTCGATAATGTCATCAAAAGACCGAGCCAAAACATTTGTGCTTAATACACTCAAGCTCAAAAAACTTAAAAGTATGAAAGGAATAAAATAAAAGGTTCGCAAACAAGTCACTACGAGAAACTCTCTTGAAGCTAAGTACGTTCAATACTAATGCGTGACTTGGGTTTCCCGAATGCTACTTTAGCGCCATAGCATTCCTCCTTTAGGAGGATGTTATTCGGGAATAATGCCATATACCCTTTTTGTATCGCGATTTATAAAAAGGCCTTCTTGTGAAAAGCAGTGTGATGAGAAGTGAAATAAACGGCAGTGCAAAAGCGCTCCCTAAAGCTTCGGTTAAGTGCTCAACTGGCTCAAAGCGCCAAACTTGGGCTGGACTGTGCGCTCTAACACTCAGCTTTGTTATCTACTTTTCTTCGCTGAATGCGCACGCATTTACCCAGCCCGACGCCACAACTGAAAAAACAAACGCTAACGCAAAAAGCATGCAAGATAACGAGACTCAGATTGTCTACATCGATGCACAACGGTCGACGCCAGCAGGCACCCCCTTATATTTAGCACGCCCTGAGGATGAGGGTATTTCAGGCGCTAATTTGGGTATCGAAGATGCCAATATCACGGGAAGGTTTTTAGGGTATTCCTTGTCGCTTACTTACCTGCCTGTATTTTCAACAAGCTCTTCAACAGCTTCAGCAACAATTTTTAATAATGCTTTGTTTAATGCCCCATCTACAGACGCCATAACACGCTCAGATGTAGTGCTGTTAGACAGCACTGATGCTAAATACCAAGTGCTGATTAATGCCATATTAAGCATTAACCCTAATGCATTGATTATAAATGTAGCCAGTGGCAATGATGCATTTCGACATCAACAGTGTGACGCTCACGTTTTACATACCTTCCCTAGCCATCAAATGAAAACCGATGCGCTTGGGCAATGGCTTCGAACTAAACGCGTAAATGCTGTGCTTACGTTACAAGGTACACATGACAGTGATCAAGCTTACTTAGCCGCATTCCTACGCACAGCGAAGAAATTTAAAATTGATATTGTTGAGTCTAAAACCTGGCAAGCTAGCTTCGATTTACGGCGCTCGGCATTTTCGGAAATTCCTCTTTTTACGCGCACAACGAAACCATATAAAGCCATCTTCGCAGCCGATACCCAAAGCCAATTTGCTTACAGCTTACCGTTTAATACCCATCATATTGTGCCAATTATGGGATCGGCAGGCTTAAAACCTTTAGGTTGGCATTTCACTCATGAGCAATGGGGCGCAAGACAGCTTCAAAATCGCTTTAAGGCCCAATATTCCCGCACCATGAACGAGGTCGATTATGCAGCCTATGCCGCCATTATCGCCGTTTCCACCGCCATACAGCAAAGTAAACAAAATGGCACTGGCAGCAGTGCTAACGATAGTTTAACCGGCACGCAATTATTCAACGCTTTGGTACAGGAGCAGCTTAGTATTGCAGCATATAAAGGTAGGCAATTAACTTTCAGAAAAGGCACACGCCAACTTCGACAACCCATTGCGCTAGCACATGAAGAAGCCCTCGTTATTCATGCCCCACTGCCCGGCTTTTTGCATCAATCTGACGAGTTAGACACCCTGGGTGAAACGAATAAAACCTGTAAGGACCCACTATGATTTCTCGCTTCACGAAAAAACGCTTTATGGCAAACAGCTTTTTGATAATGAGCTTTTGGGCAAGTAGTTATAGTGCCAGTGCCTTGCCTCAAGCGTATGTAACCAATGAAAAAGACAATACCCTATCAGTCATTGATATGAATACGTTTGAAGTGACCGATACATTAGACATTGGTGAGCGGCCAAGGGGCTTTATATTAAGTGCTGATCAATCTCGTGCTTATATCTGCGCATCAGACTCAGATCGCATTCAAATTATCGATTTGAATACTCATACTATTGTGGGCGACTTACCGTCAGGTGAAGATCCTGAAACCATTGCCCTTCATCCCAACGGCACTACCATTTACACCGCCAATGAAGACGATGCCCTGCTCACCGTTATTGATATTCCCACCAGCCAAGTAATTGCACAAATAGATGTAGGGGTTGAGCCGGAAGGGTTAGCGGTAAGCCATGACGGCCGTATGATGGTGGTTACCTCAGAAACAACCAACATGGTGCACTGGATAAACACCAACACCCACGAGAACATTGCCAATAGCTTAGTAGATGCTCGCCCACGTGACGCCCACTTCACCGCCGACGATAAGTATCTTTGGGTAAGTTCTGAAATTGGCGGCACAGTCACCATTTTTGATACTCAGACCAAACAAAAAGCACATACCTTGTCTTTTGCAGTTAAAGGCGTATACCGCGACAAAATACAACCCGTAGGGATATTGTTGATGCGAGACTCCCCCTACGCGTTTGTTGCCCTTGGCCCTGCAAACCGTGTTGCCGTGGTAAACACCAATACCTTTGAAATAGAAAAATACATCGTGGTAGGTAGACGCGTGTGGCAATTAGCCTTTAACCAAGACCAATCATTATTGCTCACCACAAACGGAGTAAGCGGCGACGTATCGGTTATTGATACTGAAACATTCGATGTTGAAAAGACGATTAAGGTGGGACGTTACCCATGGGGAATTGCCGTTAAATGGAAATAGATATCCAAGGGGTTAGCCACACTTACGGTAAAGTGACAGCCCTTGATGACATTTCACTTACCTTAAAACCCGGTTTTAATATTTTACTTGGTCCTAATGGCGCAGGTAAGAGCAGCCTGTTTGCGTTACTCACAGGGTTACAACGAATTGGCCATGGCAATATCTTATTTAATGGCAGCACAATAACGCAAAACCGCGCTTCAATTATGAAGAGCCTCGGCGTGGTATTTCAGCAAAGCACCTTAGATATCGACCTTACCGTAAAGCAGAACCTAGCCTATTTTGCATCCCTCCATGGGCTGGCTCCAGAGAAGTCAATTTCACGCATCAGTGACTTATTAAACGAACTTGATCTTAGCGACCGTCTGAATACTAAAATTCGCAATTTAAATGGTGGGCACCGCCGTCGTGTTGAGCTGGCAAGATGTCTTATTCACCAACCCAGCACCTTGTTACTCGATGAACCCACTGTGGGGTTAGATATTGCCTCTCGGCAGTTAATCCATTCGGTGGTTCATGACTTAGCAGTGAAACAAGGCGTGACTGTGTTGTGGGCTACTCATCTATTTGAAGAGGTATCGCCAACTGACCCCCTCGCCATATTGTTAAATGGGCGATTGGTAGAAAGAGATGTATGCTCGGCATTGCTTACTAAACATCAGGTCTCGGATATTCATCAGCTTTGGGATGTATTAACTCATGCAAACTAATATCAATACCCTGTATAAGTGCCAACAAGCTGCACAGGCTAAAGCACAGGATTTACCATGATGTATTGGCGCTGTTTTGTGGGTGTTTTAAATCGAGAAATGCTGAAGTTTTGGCAGCAACGGTCTAGGCTACTAAGTGCCTTAGTTCGCCCCTTGTTATGGCTATTTGTATTTGCGGCGGGGTTTCGTTCGGCACTAGGGCTTTCGATGATCCCGCCCTACGAGACTTACATTCTATATGAGGAATACATTGTGCCGGGCTTAGCGGCCATGATTATCCTTTTCAATAGTATGCAAAGTTCGTTATCTATGGTTTACGATAGAGAAATGGGCAGCATGAAAGTACTACTAATGAGCCCAGTCCCCCGCTCATTTTTGTTATGCAGTAAGTTAGTAGCCAATACACTGGTTTCAGCAATTCAGGTTTATTTATTCTTTTGCTTTGCGTTACTTGTTGACGTGCAATTGCCCTTAATGGGTTATGTCTACGCGCTACCTATCATTGCTTTACTGTCGATTTTTCTTGGCGCGCTAGGTTTATTACTGGCCAACTCGATTAAGCAATTAGAGAACTTTGCTGGGGTGATGAACTTCGTCATCTTTCCTATGTTTTTCCTTTCGAGCGCACTTTACCCTTTGTGGAAAATGCAAGAAGCAAGTGAGTGGTTATATCAAGTATGCGTCTTTAACCCGTTTACCAGTGGCATAGAGCTATTGCGCTTTGGGTTGTATGAAAAGCTTGCAGCAAAGGAACTCGTGATTGTGCTCTTGGTCACCCTAATTACCTTTACTTTCGCAGTAAGAAGCTTTAGGCCAAAACCCGCTGCCGCTGGCTTTGGAAACAAGAGTCTCGGAAAAAACAGCGCATAAAAAAGTCCTGACCAACAAGGCCGCCCATGAAAAACGTGATACCCATGACAAATGTGATGTTAGTACCCGAGAGCAACTTACACGAAGTAGACGCCGACTGCGTAATATGGCTTTGCTCGCCGGCAGATATAAACCCCGTAATTAAAAGCTTGCCCAATAGCACTCAAGTCTTTGTTAAACAGGTATTCGATGATGAAGAGTTTTTAGGCTCACAAGGCCAAAAGGTGTTACTTCACCGCCCTGTCGACATGTTGGTAAAGCGCTGGCTTATTTGGGGAGTGGGTAATTTAGCAGAAAGCCTTAATCTTAGTTTTGACCATCCCTCGGCTTCTCATGGCATTCGTAAGCTATTTGTTGATATGTTTAAGTACGCCCTTTCGTTAAAAGCGGCAACGATCACTTTGGTGCTACCTTGCCATGCTGTTTCCCGCAGTATGCAAAACGCCAGTACACAGAGTAAGCAAGAAACAACACTTATTAGCCAGTTATTGCGCGCATTTCATTTTTGTTGTTACCAATTTGAAGGGTATAAATCGGCTCCCAGCTTAGCGGTGACGAGAGCGCCAAGCCTAGCGGTAAAAAGAGCGCCAAGCTTGAGCATTCAAGTATCATCAACAGCCGAGATAAATAATCTAGCGTTTGATAAGGTGTTGAATGAGGTATTAGATACAGCATCAGGCGAACAATCATATGAAGAGGCAGAGCTAGCCTCGGACAATACCTCAAATGCATTGCTAGCTTGCGTAAACTATGAGGCAGCCCTAGCAAAAGGTATGTGCTTAGCGCGAGATTTATCTCACATGCCAGCGAATTTATGTACCCCTGTGTATTTAGCAGAACAAGCGACAATACTCGCGAATACGTATTCTAAAATTACCACAGAGATTATCGACCAAGATACATTAGAAGCACTGGGTATGAATGCGTATCTAGCGGTTAATCGCGCATCGGCATTCTCTGCCTCTATGCCGGTAATTCATTATTCAGGTAATGACTCTGCAAATGCCGATAGTGTTAACGACAACGGTGAAAGTAAAAATACCAAGCCTGTAGTGTTAATAGGTAAAGGAGTGACATTTGATTCAGGGGGCATCACCTTAAAACGCGGTGGTGACATGCATCACATGATTTACGACATGGCAGGTGCCGCTTGCGTACTGGGTGTAATAAAAGCAGCTGCCGAGCTAGGCTTGAATGTTAATATTATCGGCATATTGGCTACCGCTGAAAACAGTATTGGCGGCAATGCATACCGACCCGGCGATATTATTACTACCCATTCCAAACAAACTGTTGAAGTTATAAGCACTGACGCCGAAGGGCGCATGCTAATGTGTGATGCACTAAGTTACAGCGAACGGTTTTCGCCTCACTCTGTCATAGATATAGCCACCCTAACCGGTGCTGCCATCACCGCATTAGGGCACACGTGCAGCAGTGTAATGAGCAATTCTCGTTCGCTAGAACAAGCACTTATTGAAGCCGGAGAGCAAAGCCACGACCCAGCATGGCCCTTTCCGCTGTGGCCTGAATATCAAGACGCCATCACCTCTTCCCATGCTGATATGACTAATGCAGGGAAAAACTCACCAGGTATGATTACGGCGGGCTGCTTCTTATCTCGCTTTGCTCAAGGTTTTCCATGGGCTCATATGGACGTGGCAGGTACCGCGTTTAAACACGGTACTGCCAATTCTGCTACCGGCAGGCCAATCCCTTTGTTATTGGACTACTTGCAAGGCCTTGTCGTCACAGGAAAATCATCATGATTCATGGTAATTCTCCTCCTTTAGAAGGATATCTGTTAACAGGTAATCAACATATACTCATATTGAACTCATCCAAAAGACAGAGGAAATGACAATGTGGACTAAACCTCAATACACTGAAATGCGCCTAGGTTTTGAAGTAACGCTATATATCAGCAACCGCTAAACCTAAGCCATTGTGATAAGTAATCAAAAGGCTGCTATTGCAGCCTTTTTCAAATACCCAAGGAGTAGTTATGCAGGTATTGATTCTTGGCGCAGGCGCAGGTGGCGGTTTTCCTCAGTGGAATTGTCATTGCGAGAATTGCAAAGGCGCACGTCAGCACACCATTAAGACAACCCCTCGCACCCAATCAAGTATTGCAGTGAGTGTAGATGGTAAAAAATGGGTACTCATTAATGCCTCGCCCGATTTACGGGAACAAATTAATAGCCACCCACAACTTTGGCCTGAAGAGCACGTTGCCCGGGGCACACGTATTTCATCTATAGTGCTAACCGACAGCCAAATAGACCATACCACCGGCTTGCTTACCTTAAGAGAAGGCCTGCCACTCCCTGTTTATTGCACCGATGTGGTAAACGAAGACTTAACCACCAGCTTTCCTTTATTTACTGTGCTGAAACATTGGCACGGCGGCCTTCAGCAACGCTCAATTAGTACTGACTTTAACCATACATTTGTACCCGAAGGCGCAGACGGGCTTTTATTCCAACCTGTAGTGCTAGAGTCGAACGCGCCGCCCTATTCTACTTACCGCGATAACATTGTTCCGGGCAATAACATTGGCCTTAAAATTACCGATACCCAAACAGGACATGTGTTGTTTTACGCACCAGGATGCATGCAAGCCAATGACACAGTGAAACAGGTTATGGCCGACGCTGAGTGCGTGCTTTTCGATGGCACCTTATGGGTGAATGAAGAAATGATTGAACACGGCTTTAGCCAAAAACTCGGTACCCAAATGGGGCACATGCCAGTAAATGGTGAAAATGGTGCCATTGCGCTGCTTAACAGCTTCAACGTTAAGCGCAAGGTGCTGATTCATATTAACAACACTAATCCCGTGCTGAATGAAGATTCATCAGCCTTCCATGCCTTACAAGAGCAGAATATAGAGTTGGCCTACGATGGTATGCAAATAGAGGTGTAACATGTTGAAACCTGCATGGTCTAAAGAAGAATTCGAACAACAATTACGCGCTAAAGGCGCTTATTACCATATTCATCACCCCTTTCATAAACGTATGAATGCAGGGCATTGCAGTAAAGACGAAATTCAAGGCTGGGTGGCAAACAGGCTGTATTATCAAATGGCCATTCCGGTTAAAGACGCCGCCATATTAGCAAACTGTGAAGACCAAGAAGTAAGGCGCACGTGGATCCAACGGCTTATCGACCATGATGGCCGAGAAGGTGATACTAGTTTAGGCGGCATTGAAGCTTGGCTTCGCTTAGGAGAGGCCGTAGGGCTTAACCGCGATGAATTACTTGATGAATCTCACATATTGCCCGGTGTTAAATTTGCAGTAAATGCCTATGTGAATTTCGCACGCCGCGCATCGTGGCAAGAAGCCGCTTGTTCGTCTCTTACCGAAATGTTTGCCCCTGAAATACACCAAAGCCGACTTGATACCTGGCCTACCCATTACTCGTGGATAAACCAAGAAGGGTTTACCTATTTTCAAATGCGTTTAGGGCAAGCTAGGCGCGATGTAGAACACGGACTTCAAATAACCATCGACCACTTTGTTACCCGCGAGCAGCAAGAGCGTGCTTTGAATATTCTTCAATTTAAAATAGATATTCTGTGGAGCATTGCTGATGCCATCTGTTTTGCCTACGAATATGGCAGAAAACCTTTCGATGGCATAGCAGACCAACAAGTTTGCCATACAGGGAGATTCTAATGATAAGCACACCGAAAACCCCATTAATGAACCCATTGTTTCGCTTACAATACGAAAAAGTGCAAGATGGTTATGTGCTTCTCTTTCCTGAGGGCATGATTAAATTAAATCCATCGGCGTCGGAAATTTTAACCCTTGTTGATGGTGTGCGCACCACAGATGATATTGCCGTAGCGCTTAGAAAAGCATTCCCCGATGCCCCTGAAGATTTAGAAGATGACGTAACCACTTTTCTGCAACACGCAGAAGAAAAAAAGTGGGTGGTTTATGACTAACCAGGCATCGCAAGCTACCGAGGCTTCACAACCTACCAAAGCGACTACACCACCTTTATGGCTACTCGCTGAGTTAACTTACCAATGTCCGCTACATTGCCCCTATTGTTCTAATCCCGTAAACATGGAAGAAACCTTTAACGAACTCAGCACTTCTCAATGGAAAAAAGTGTTTAGGGAAGCTAGGGAAATGGGTGCGGTTCAGTTAGGTTTTTCTGGCGGTGAACCCTTGCTACGAAAAGATTTGGAAGAGTTGGTAGCATACGCACGCGAACTCGGGTTTTATACTAACCTGATCACCTCAGGCATAGGCATGACAGAAAAGCGCATCGCCAAATTAAAAGACGCGGGACTTGACCATATTCAGCTTAGCTTTCAGTCAGCGAATGCCGACGTTAATGACCTTATTGGCAATAAACGCCATTCGTTTAAACAAAAACTGAATATTGCCAAGTTAGTTAAAGCCTACAACTACCCTATGGTGCTTAACTTCTGTATTACCGCGCAAAACATTCGTGAAATTGAAGAAGTGATGACGCTTAGCACTGAACTTAAGGCCGACTTTGTAGAGCTTGCCACCGTGCAATATTATGGTTGGGCGTACGAAAACCGTGAGCACTTACTACCTACACAAAGCCAGCTAGTAGAAGCTGAGCAGGCCATCAACCGTTATAGAGACCAGCAAAGTGGTGGCCCTAAGTTTATGTTTGTTACCCCCGACTATTACGAGAACCGCCCCAAGGCGTGTATGAATGGATGGGGAACTACTTTTTTAACGGTAACGCCAGATGGCAGTGCGCTTCCTTGTCACAGCGCCAAAATTCTTCCTCTTACCTTTCCTAACGTGAAAGACTCCTCGGTGCAGAATATTTGGGAACACGATTTTAGCTTTAACCATTTTAGAGGCGATGACTGGATGCCTTCGCCGTGTAAAACCTGTGATGAAAAAGACAAGGATTTTGGCGGGTGCCGTTGCCAAGCCTTCTTACTGACTGGCGATATGCACAAAACTGACCCCGTGTGCGATAAGTCACCAGACCACCATTTAATGAAAACAATTACAGATAAAGCGGGGCAGCAAGCCAGTTCTACTCTGAAATTTCGCACAGTGAAAAACAATATTCCTGTGAAGATGATACAAGACCTTACCGTTTAAATGCTTAAACGCTTAAACGCTTAAACGCTTAAACGCTCAGTGATGATTAATATTCGGTATGTACCACACAATGCTCAAAGTCCTGAAGGCAGCGCTTCATCATTCACGGGGGTATTCGTTGTTAATACCCCAGCACATGATCATTCTGGCGTATCTCACCTGGCAGAACACATGTGCTTTCGTGGGTCGCCGTATTACCCTGCCGACCATGAGCTTTTTGCAGCAAATGCCCTGCTCCCCTTGTCGATAAACGCGACGACCTACGCAGGCTGCACATATTTTTATGTGCAATCTTATAATAAAGCGCTTTTCACTAGTGCTATCCAATTCATGTATAGCGGCCTTGTGAATACCCACTACTCCCAGTGCGCTTTTGAAGCAGAACGAAACGGTGTACTTGTTAATGAACTCACGATGCTTGAAGGCAATATCGATTATGCCAATAACATTGCAATACGGCGAAATGATACCAGCCCCATGGCCTATCAACATGCCGGCGGTTTTTCAGATTCGGTATTAGAGATTAGTTTTGACGACTTAATTGATTATAAGAAAACATGGTATGACAGTGATCACATCACCCTTTTAGTCAGTAGCGCAGATGCTGACGGTAATGAAATAATTTCGTTATGTAGCCAGGCTATCGCAGAGGTTGAGGCTAGAGGTTCTAATGCTAAGTCATGCGGTGCTATGCCTCGTAGTAAGGCTGCTGAAGCGTCCGAAAGCACTTTGACGCCAACAGAAAATTATGTGTCTACGTGGTGGGTGCCACAGGAATTTACTCACGACTTGCTTGAGGTCGAAAGCCTGATTCAAAAAAATGTTAAAAGTAGCTCGGTCAATTTAGGCCATTTTTTTATCGATGATGAAGTAAACCATGCAGACATGATTGCTCTTCGGTTTGTGCATAATACAAAGGCCAATGCTCAAGCTCGTAAAGATGCACGCAAAAATGTGGTGTCCCTATTAACGGACCTCAACATTGAAGCCAAACCTCGTTTATTTTCCGACGCTAAATTGCCCGAAGCAGTGCAACGACTTATTAGAGATTTTCAACAACAAACGCATTCTCGGCATAGTGAACCACACTCGCCGTTAAAATTATCACCGTTTGCCGACTATCTTTGTAGTGTGCATGTTTGCCAAGCAGGTATGCATGAAGTTGACGTTAAAAACAAGAACGCAGACACGCCGATAAGCGATAATTGGGTTCCTACAGTTGAGGTTGAAATTGACTATGGGGATGGGGATGGGGATGAAGACGAGGACGAGGGCAAGGTAAAAGCCAATAAAACCGCGCTACTCGCTACCAACTTTGCCTTGTTATTGTCATTAGATAACCTGCCTGTATTGCCTAGATTACTGCATAAGCTGGCCGCGCTTTCTGTACAAACTACACAGACTATACAATCCGCAAAATCGACACAAACTGCACAATCCGCAAAATCGATAAAATCGCTACTGTCGACACAAAGGATACAAAACCCGGAGAACAGGTTCCAATGTATTGGCAATCACTGGGTGTATCGGGTAGATACCCAATTCCATCACTATTTGATAGATATAGTGACTGACGCCTCGTTTTGGCAACCTCGTACAAACGGGGAGTGTTACGCACTAGGGGTAGCACAGTTTAATGGTGAGATTTTCATTTATGGAGCGCAAGATAGACAAGCATCGACCCGTGATCTGTGGTGTGAAAACACGTTCGCCCAAATTGACAGCAATGCTGGTGTAAGTCATTACCCTGCATAATAAAAAGCGGCCACTTAGGACTTTCATATACTACCAATTTACGACGCTTCCTCCCCCTTTAGGAGGATATTTTTCGGGACCCACCTCCACGATACTGATTGCATACTCGTTCATTGAAGAATCAGAATCATGATAATAAAAAACACAGCGCCTTTATCTTACGCCCTCATTGCTTCAAGCGTGTCTTTGGCACTTTGTAGTCAAGCCTATGCCAACACTAAAACAAACAGCCAACAGCCAAACAGTGATGTAGAAGTAATAGAAGTTCATGGCGCAACGTCATTGCAAACCGGCAGTGATGCAGCGCCAATTTTTGGTAGCGTACAGTCTTTATCTCAAGAGGAAATTGAGGCCAGTGTAAGTCGCTCTTTGCCAGAACTCTTGAAATCCCAACTTGCCAGCGTGAATTTAAATGATGCGCAAAACAATCCGTTTCAACCCGATTTACAATACCGAGGTTTCACCGCATCGCCGCTACTAGGCTTACCTCAAGGTATTTCGGTATACATGAATGGTAGCAGAATTAACGAGGCGTTTGGCGATACCGTAAATTGGGATCTCATGCCTCTTGATGCTATCGATACGGTGTCGCTGTATTCAGGCTCTAATCCCCTGTTCGGGCAAAATACATTGGGTGGCGCACTAGCACTAAATACGAAAACTGGCTTTTCCTTAGATGCCAACGAAGTAGATGCCACTGTAGGGCAATATGGTCAGTCAGCGCTGTCGATAGAATCAGGTGGAAATAATGGTAATTGGGGCTATTACATTAATGCCAATCATTATGAAGAAGATGGGTGGCGGGATTACTCACCTTCAGAGGTAAACCAAGTATTCAGCGCCGTATCTTATCAAGACAGTAAGCGACGAATCGATTTTAACTACTTATATGCCGACAGCGAACTACTGGGCAATGGTGCTTCACCCATTGAACTGCTAGAAATAGAAGGCCGCGAAGCGGTGTATACTCATCCCGATCAAACGAACAATGAGCTGCATCACTTTAGTCTATCTGGCGATATACAGTTAAGCGACAACCACCTACTCTCGTTCAACGCCTTTTACCGCGACAATGAAACTACCAGTATAAATGGTGATGACAGCGACTTTGGCGCATGCCAATTTACCGATGGCCGTATCACCTTGTGTGAATTGGAAGATGACGATGATTACGATGATGATGACGCTAACGATAACGACGATAATGACGAACTAGCCACGGTTGGCGATGATGTAGAAGCCGTTGCTTTCATTGGCTACGATGAAGATACTGCCCTATCAGATATTTCAGATGTATCACCCGACGAGATAGACGGCACCTACAATACGGGGTTATCAAGCTCAGAAGCTTTCGGAGTTTCATCTCAGCTTGCCAGCAATTATGAATTATTAGGCAAACCATCTGTGCTAGTAATTGGCGCTACTTATAACAAAGGTGATATCAATTATTCTGCCGATACGACCTTTGGGATATTAGAAAATGATACCGCAAGCGACTCCCGCACGGTTATTCCACTTCAAGGGCTCCAATCTGCTGAAGACAGAGTAAGGCTTGATGTAGACACCACTGCCTGGTCGCTGCTTTTTGTTAATACTACCCAACTTACAGATAAAGTATCGCTAAACATTGGTGGCCGCTTCAATCGTGACCATGTACTAATGGAAGACTTGAGCGAAGACGGTGATGACTCTCTTGATGGCGATCATAGATTTACCCAGTTCAACCCTGCCATAGGACTAGATATTGCGCTGAGTGATACGTCGCAGCTAAATCTTGCTTTTAGCCAGTCATCTAGAACACCAAGCCCTGCAGAATTAAGCTGTGCAGACGAAGATGATCCGTGCCGATTACCCAATGGTTTTGTGGCCGATCCTCCGTTAGATCAGGTAGTCACACAAACTATTGAAGCTAACTATGCCGCCACCTTTAATAACATCGACATGATGCTAAATGTTTATCGTAGTGAGAGTGAAGATGACATCATATTTCAGCAAGCAGGCTCGGTCGCATCGAGAGGCTACTTTATTAATATCGACGCTACCCGCAGACAGGGCGTTGAATTCAGCATCAGCTCATTTTGGAAAAAGCTTAATTATCGATTTAATTATAATTATCTGGACGCGACGTTCGAGTCTTCCTTTACTTCTTTCAGCCCTTTCAATCCGTTAGGGGCAAATAGACAAGTTGAGGCAGGCGACACCATTCCAGGACAACCAAAGCACAATATCAAATTTTACCTAGACTACGCGTTTAGCCAAGAAACCACATTGGGTGCAGAAGTTATTTCAGCCTCTAGCCAATACTTCCGTGGTGATGAAGCCAACGAAAATGACACCTTAGATAGCTATGTGGTGACTAACCTCTACTTGAACCATCAGTTTAATCACACCTTTAGTGCCCAATTACGAGTGAACAATGTATTTGATAAAGAGTATGAAACCTTCGGCACTTATGGCGAAGCTGATGAAGTATTAGAAGATATTTACCCTGATGTAGAAAGCCCCTTATTTGTAGGCCCAGCCCAACCTCGCATGGTGAGTCTAAATGTAAAAGCTAAATTTTAATTTGGCGATATTTTAAATTAAAATTATAAGTAAAAAATATAAATTAGGCGCTATGCGCCTAATTTTTCTTAGTCCTAAAGAACGAGGCGAACAAGCCTTACGTCCAATGGTTCAAAAGCTATATAAATCTATTATCAATTTTACTGACACCCGAAATTTACATTAGGGCATATGAGAAAAGAATAAATTCTCATTATTAAAAAAACACCACTCACACTGGGACAGTAAAATGAAAAATAAATTACTTGTTAAATCATATTTATCTATTGCCATTTTAAGTACGTTAAGTTTGAACAGTTATGCAGAAGAAGAAAAATACTCTTGGAATATCTCTGGCTGGATTAATGAAGGATTAACTTATTACGATGACGGCATTGACAGTGATGTTGCTCAGCTTTCAGATAACGGCACCACTCTTGGTAGTCGTATTACCCTTTCTGGTGATTACAAATTAGAAGAGCATGGTTTAGACGTGGGTTTCGAAGTCATTATTGAACCGCTTTCAGGTACACCTAACTATTCAGGCGGTGGCCACCAAACCCCCCTATTGTTCGCAAACCAAGATAATTTAGATACCTTCAACGGCGGCGATATTGGGCTTCTAGGCAGTAGCCTTCACATCGGTGGTGATTGGGGCAAGGTAACTATAGGCTTACAAAGCATGCCTACCGATAACATTGCCGTTCTTGCCGATCCGTCAGGCACTATTTGGTCTGGCATTTCACCATTATTTAGAGCCAACGGTTTCTTTATTCGCGGTATTGATGAAGGCACAACCAATGTGGCTTGGGGGCAATTTGCACAGTGCTTAGCCACTCCAGGACTGGGCATAGGCCTTGATTGTAACGGCATTTACCGTAACGGCGTGCGTTACGACTTACCTCAAATGGGTAATTTTAGTGTGGCGGTAGGCTATGCAAACGATGAAATATACGACATCGCCGTAAAATACTCTGCTGAGCATGGCGGGTTTAAAACAAACCTACATGGTGGTTACTCGGTGAATAAAGATGGCGGCACCAATGTAGGGGGCGACGGCTCATCAACCTTACAATTTCAAACCGGCGTAATGCACCTTGAATCCGGTATTTTCGGTGTGGCCACCTATCAAATGGAAGAGACTGATGATGCGATCATCGGTTCAGGAGACGACACCGACGCCTATTACTTTAAAGCCGGTATTCGCAAGCAATACAACGCCTATGGCGATTCCGCTTTTTACGCAGAATACGCCAGCTATAACGACCAATACGGTATGGCGCACTTAGATGGCGTAGTGGGCTCTGAACTGAATCAATGGGGACTTGCGGCGGAGCAATACTTCGGCTCTCGTTTTCTAATTTACGCTAAATATGAAAATTTAAGCCTTAGCGTAAGTGGCTCTGAAGCAGCACAATCACTTTATAATAGTGCAGAAGATCTCACGCTTATTCAGTTAGGTGGAACTATCTTCTTTTAAGGCGCTGTTTATATCTGCAAGTTCTTATAAATTTGTTGCTATGTACTAACTGATAAAAATGAGCTGATATTTAAGAAAAAGGGAGCGTGATGCTCCCCTATCTTTTAGTTATAAAGGAGTAATTCATGCTGAAGTATTTACGCAAATACAGATTAAAAATAGAAATACTCATCGTTTTTTTATTTTTCTCTGTCTCTTCTTTTTCATCGGATTTAATTTTATGGAGTGAAGATAAAAACACTGAAATAAAATTTAGCTCAGCTATAAACCCAACTACTGAGGATAAAAGTAATAACAACCATCCTGCCACATTAAATGAAAATTATATTTTAAATGTATTGTCCAATATACAAAGAATAAAAAACAAAACGAGCTCCGAACAACTATTTACCCATGAGCAACAAAAAACACTCGCAAAATACGTAGCCATTGGGCTGAATCAAGCAGGTCCAAATCAAGACATTTTATTTTCGCTAGATAAAAAAGAAAGATCCCTCGGTGGGTTCAGAAACGAGCGTTATTTTGTCACTGGCAGAGTTTTTTATGACAATGACTTGTTGAATATCATCATCGGTGAACACGACCGATTGGCGAACAACGCCTATGAAATGGCTTACGACCCAACCAATCAAGGGCTTGTTGAATACGATTTTAATTATGGCGCTAGAAATACGCCCAAATTTCCTTTTGACGACCAACTCACATTTACATCACAAGGTATTAAACTTAAATCGGACTCAAGAACTGATTGGATAACGGCAGATTTAGCTTCGGTTCACTTAGCGAGCGGTAACTTGGTTAATAGCAACTTAGTGAGTGGTAATTTAACTGGTGACTACCAAGCTTCACAACCCAATTTTCAAGCAAGTACGCAACCAAGTTTGCAACCCAATTTGCAGCAGACCTCACAAGCATCGCCTCACACTACGCAAAATCAGACCACTGGAAACAGCGGGCACCAAGATACTACTCATAACGCGGTCACATTTGGGGCCACCTCACTAATGCAACGATTCAAAACCCTTGAAGCCCTTAGAAAGGAATCACTGATTACAGAAGAGGAATATCAACAAAAACGCGAAGCACTTTTAAGAAGTCTATAGTCAAAAAATAATGGGCTTTAATATTAGACTTAAGTCGCATTTCACTTGCCCAACTTGTAACTAATTTGTTAAAATAAATTTAACGAGCGTAGCTATAGATTACGTATTTGGTAAGTACATTTGGGTACTTACTTAGCTGAGGGTAGTAATAGTATGCAACGAATTCTAATCATTGATGACCATCCTATTTTTCGTCACGCCATGGTGACTATATTGGGTAAGAAATTTCCCGATTCTCAAACCCTAGAAGCTAATTCATTGTCGGAAGCCCTCGAGCTACTCGAGAAAGATGCGGCTTTTGATCTTGTCATGCTTGACCTAAACATGCCTGAAACCTGTGGTCTTAATGGGCTACTTGAAATTAGAAATCAATACCCCAACCTTCCTGTGGTGATCATTTCAGCTGAAACCGAGAAGCAAAACATCCTACAAACCATTTCCTATGGTGCGGTAGGTTTTATTTCAAAAAGCAGCAAAATAGAAGAAATAGCCACATCGGTTGAGTCTATTTTTGAAGGCAATGTATGCCTGCCCTCTGAAATTTTGCGCACATCATCGACGAGAAACCGAGTAAAAAGAGAAGATGCAATTTCTCTAGATCAGATTCGTTCATTAACGCGAAAAGAATTAACAGTTTTGAAATATTTAACCCAAGGCTTAGCCAACAAAGTCATTGCTTATGAGCTAAATATTTCAGAAACCACAGTAAAGTCCCACGTGTCTTCTATTTTGAAAAAACTAGGGGCCAGCAACCGGGTCAAAGTGGTAGCTAGTGCCGCCAATATCGACTTTAACCAATACGTATTTAACTAAATATTTCAAAATTTTTGTCATTTGCATACGAACATTTGAGACGAATTTGTTTAAAGCACTAAGAGAAAGCTATTTTAAGAGCCTGCTTTAATCGTATTGAGTTAATTGGCTTGTGCAACAACTGTATATTGGTGCCCTCTAACTCATGTTCTAGCACTTTAGAATGGTTAGCTGTACACAGCATTATCGGCATATTAGGCAAGGTTTGCTTAATATGCTTCGCAATTTCCAACCCATTTTCTCCGTCATCTAGATGATAATCGACAATCAGTAAATCGCACTCGTCAAAGCAGTTGTCCATTACCGCCATACACTGTGCAAACCCAGAGAAGGTGATCACTTCCACGCCCCAATTTTCGAATATTGTTTGCATGGCAATACGCATATTAGTGTCGTTATCAATATGCCAAATTTGCTTATCTAATAGGTTTTCAGGCAATACATCTTGCAATAGAGTATCGAAAGTAGGCTGATGTTCAATTTCTTGTATTGATGCAAGGGGCACTGATAAAGTAAAACAAGAGCCCTGCCCTTGCTGTGATGAAACACTCACTTTATGCTCTAAGAGTCGACTCATCTTATCAACAATATAAAGCCCTAACCCCAAGCTATAGGAATAATTAAAGCTATTTTCTAATCGACTAAACTCTTTAAATATCACTTTTTGATCGTCGTTGCTTATCCCCACACCTTGGTCAAAAACACTGATGCGAAAGTCGCTACCCACTGTCCTAGCCGTAAAGAGTACTTTCCCGTTCGCGCCGTATTTCATAGCGTTACTCAGTAAATTACGAAGAATTCGCGACAGTAAACTTAAATCGGTATGCACAATAGCGTCTTGAAATTTATAACGGAAGTTCACTTCATAGTCATGGCTTATATGACTGAATTCCTCAGCTAATTGAGTTAACAAGGGCATTGCATTTTCACGCTGCTTATCAGGTTGCACCACGCCCGCGTCTAGTTTCGATGTTTCAATCAGGGTACGTATTAAGCTGTTTAAGTCGGATAGTGAGTTTTCTAAAGCGCTCACTATTGGTTCAGCAGATGCTTGTACTTGGTCCCTTAAAGATTCATTAAACAAAATAGCCGCGCTTAAGGGCTGCATTAAATCATGGCTAATGGCCGCTAAAAATTTGCTCTTTGAATCCATGGCTTCTTGCAATGCAATATTGGCATGATTGAGCTCTCGAGTACGCTTTTCTACATTTGACTCAAGCTGGTCTTTCGCAGCTTGCAGTTGTTGTTTACTTCTTACCTGGTGCGACACATCAGTGGCGAGAACAAAATGCCCTTCTATTTCGTTCTTATCGTTGAAATGAGGTAAATAGACTTTTTGTAAGAATCCGGTTTCTCCTTGTGCGTTAGTTTCTTCACTTTGAAAACTAACCACTTCTCCCTTATTCACCCGGTCAACATAATGAATAAGGCGAGGATAAACATGCTTAAGATGGCTTTGCTCCATCGCTACACCATACAAGGGCTCTTCCCCTAGCCCGTACCAGTCTCGATAGCCTTTGTTAGTGTACAAAAAGTTTTTATCGGTACCTATATACGCAATAAGTGCAGGCACATTATCGGTAATCATCCTTATCCAACTTTCATTCTGCTTTAAGGTTTCAGCATATTGATGTTGGGATGTCACATTGGTGAAAGTACACAGGGTGTTTCCGTCAGATAACAAGGTAATACGTCTATCAACCACCAAATTTTCATTAATAATTTGGGTAGTATCGCCACCTTTCTTAAGGTTTAGACCACTCCAATCGGCATGCATTTGCAAAGAATAGATGTTCTTACAATCGAACATAGTCTGCTTCGATAAATTTGATTGGGTTAAAAACGTATTGTTCCAAAAGGCGACACCGCCCTCTTGGTTAATAAGCAAAATACCCACATCTACGTTGTCGATAAGGCTCTGCAACAGTTTATTTTTCTCTTTAATAACCTGCTCGTACCGATTCGACTCGTTTAACTTCACCTCAGTTATGTCGTTAAACAAGATAACTTTACCGCCTTCTTGAGTACGGCGAATAGTCAGTTGATACCACCGGCTATTAGACAGCTGATAGATAACTCGTCCTTCAGAATCAGGGGGAAGTACTCGGCGAATAACCCCTAAATGCTTAGCGAGTTGGGTAATATCATAATAATGGTCGCCAATTTTAGGCGTAACTGAATGGTTGTCCCATACGGTGACAAAATGCCGATTAAAATAGACTACCGCCCCTTTGCTGTCGAGCAATACCATCGCTTGGTTAATACTCTCGATAGCGTCATTTAGGCGCTGTTTGAGTTGGTTGGTTTCTTGATGTGCTCGCGCTATTTCAGTATTCGATTTTTCTAGCTTTTGCAGCACCACTTGCAGCGCTTCGGTTTTTTCATTTACCTTTTCTGATAACTGTACTGCATGCTCAAAAGCACGGTAGCTATGGTGATTAAACCCACCTTCTTCGATACGATACATGAGCGCAGCGTTAATTTTTTCAAGCTTTTCATTTTCATCGATTTGGCGTGTGAGTTCGCGACGTAGCTTCTCTAGTTCAGTTTCCTCGTGTTCCTTGTTCTCTTCATTACTTTGAGAGTCAATGATTAGGTGCTGCTCAGGTTTTAGCAAAGTACACCCCCGTGAAGGTCTGGTTTAAATGCACCGAATGAATATGTTCACCATAAGCGTTGAATCCACCTACATGATATTTTTGCTGCAATCGCTGAATTTCAGATTCTTTTTTGTTTTGTTCAATTTCTAAACGCCGCAAAAAGCAATCACAGGTATACACAAATTCGGCCTCTCCTAACTCCTGAGTTAGCGTTTCTAACTTGTTCTCTAGAACATCGATACAATCACCAAGTTGCACAAAGGTAAGAATAATGCCGATATCAACCGCACAGTAAAATGTAATGGCATTTGTGGCCAAATCGACTTTTTGTATCGAGCGGATAAAGTACCTATCCCCTACCAATACCGCCAATGGAAATACTGAAAACACATCAGGGGTTAAATCAGAAGCCTTTAGCCCAAGCAAACTCGCATAATATTGCGCAGCCGGTTCGCCGTTAATCTCGTAGACCGTACGAGATTCAGGATCGGCTTTGGTTACTACCAGCTTAGACACTGGCGAGTCGATATGATCGACAGAAAAAACAGAGAAAGGTTTACCGGTTCCCACCAACATTAACACCGCGGCGTTTTGATGAAATTTGCCTTGGTAAAAAACATAGGTCGCTTCCAGTTTCAAATCGTCTCCGGCACTTCCTCCTAAATGGGGAATATTACCAAACGCGGTAGCAAAGGTTTCAAGGAAGTGCTCCTCATGTCGGGTTAGCCCGTCTAATAGGGAAATGACAAAATGTTGATTGGTATCGTATCGCTTATCTCTTGCCTGCAAGGTATGGCGCAACCCACTTGCGATATCGTGGGCCTCATCAAAATTAATTTCATCTAAGCTTGAAACTAACGCGGTAGCTATAGAAAATTCACTCTTTAAGAAGGCGACAACAACTAGGCTCTCGGTACAATACCCGTTTTTATTAAACTCTCCCGCGCTAGTGCAACCTACCGTGGGCACATGGGCAAACAGCGACGTCATATTCTGCGCAACTTCATCTAAATCAAAGGATGTTGAAGTATGAAAAAGTACCAGTTCTATTTCATCTAAAGTCGTTTTAGATAGTATTTCACTGGCGACATCGTGACACGCATCTGTCGCTGCATATATAGCAGACGCTGACTGACTGGCAGGTTTACTCAGCGCTGACAGGATAGAAGTTTTTGACACGTGTTGGCACCTTATTTTTCTTATATTTATCAATTTTGCATAGGTTAGGATTATCTAACGTTACTACACATTCAAAGCACTGAACGCACTCTGCGTAATCAATACTGCCGTCTTTCTCGATGGCATCTACACCGCACTTCTTCTGCTTACACAGCTGGCAAGGACTACCACATTCTTTGCGACGCTCTAAAATCTTCACTAAAGGAAAGCGCCCTAAAATCGCCAAACCAGCCCCTAACGGGCAAAGGTAGCGACAATATACCTTGTGAATTTTTAAGCTTAATCCTAAGAGTAAAAGCGCATAAAGTACAAACGGCCAGTACCGCACGAAATGGAGCGTAATCGAAGTTTTAAATGGCTCTATTTCAGCTAACTTCTCTGCGACGGTTAGCGAATAAAACGATATAGCCACCAGGCCAATAAGCACAACATATTTAATTTTCTGGGCATGTTTGTGATGTTGTGGCTTTATTCGAATCTGCCTTATTTTTAACTTTTGTGCAACAACTGCCATGATTTCCTGAAGCGCACCAAAGGGGCATAGCCAGCCGCAATAAAGCCCTCGCCCTACAATAAATAGCGACACAAACACGAAGCACCACAACACAAAAATAACAGGGTCGAGCAAGTAGACTTCAACAGAAAAGCCGTCAACAAGGTCAAGAAGCAAGGTATAAATATTTACTACCGACAACTGCCCTTGCGCGTAGAAGCCAATAAAGAACAATACAAACAGCAGTGATGCCCCTCTAACCACATGTACTAGGCGCGTATACTTCATTAGCTTTCGTTGGAAACCAAAGAACAACGACAGCGCTAGTAGATAAACCAGGGTGACACCTAATTCCAGCCACCTGCTTTGCCATAATTGCTGCCAAAGGGGAATATCCACACTTTGTTGCGCTTCAGGGTTTTCCATAAATAATTTACTAGGTAACACGAAGGTGTGAGTAAAGAGGTGTTCATCTTGCTCCATAAATCGCGGGCTATAGGGCAAGCTAATGGAGATATCCATTTCTTGGTCGAGGGACAACCCACCTTGTGATTTTATTCGTAAAACTTTTAGTACTTTGAACTCTGGCATCGTTTGAGCAAAACTAGGGTCGTAAAAGCTGTAAAAATCTAAATCTCGGGCGTCTATAGTGAATGCCGATTGGGAAAGACGAAAAAACTCAGGTGCGGTTTGAGGGATGAATTCATCGCTCACAAAACTAAAGCCTTGGGTATTCATTACAAATAAGGCTACTTCACCAGGCTTCAAGCTTTCTTGTAACCTAGCGTATTCATCGTTGGTTAGTAAGTTTTTACCCACAATGGGTAAACTAAGAAAGCCAAAATAGTGTTCAGAAAATAAGTTATCTTCAGGGTCGGTAAAAGAATTCGCAGCGTCGATAATTTCAGAAGGAAGGCTGTTAATTTCATTACGATAGATAGTTTGCTTTTGTATGTATCCCTGCTCCAGCAACTGGGTGAAGGTGAGAGTTTCAAAGAAATCAGGGTTTATTATTTGCGTGCTTGGTACCACAAAGCCATCTAGCTTAGCCCGCGCTACCGCCAATGCAGACGTTACAATAGTATCGTTTATCACCAGTACCGATACCGTCGCTTTGGTTACCCCATCAAAATAGGTCGCATTTTTGCCAACATGGCTTTTTCCACCGACAACAAAGCGCTCTTTTACGTTGTGACTTTTATACTGAGCGATAAAGTCTCTTAGCGACTGCTCTCCTAAACCATGCAAAAAGATAGGCTCGCTGTGCTTTTTAATGGCCAAGTCAGCAAAGTTACCTTGGGGGTCAAGACCAATTAGCACATTCACAGGCTTTCCAGAGAAGCCTATAAAATCGACAAAGTCGTTCGATTCAAAAATGTATCCCAGCAACTGCTGTAATTGATAAACCGGCGTGACATTGATGTCGGTATGGGCAGTACCAATACGTGTAGCGGTAGGGAATATACGATGTACTTCTTCGGGAATATCGGTGGCATCTGATTGTCCGAATACCGGCGTTACAGCGGCTACTGATAGGCAGAACAATATACAGAGTAATAGAGGCGCTTTTAACATAACGAAATAAGGCAGCACCTAGGTGCTGCCCTCCCACTTAATTAAAAGAAACCAAGTGGATTAATGTCGTAGCTAACCAACAAGTTTTTAGTCTGCTGATAGTGATCCATCATCATTTTGTGAGTTTCACGGCCTATGCCTGACTTTTTATAACCACCAAATGCAGCATGGGCTGGATAAAGGTGATAACAGTTAGTCCACACTCGGCCTGCTTCAATAGCTCTGCCTACTCTAAAGCAAATATTCGCGTCTCTGCTCCAAAGGCCCGCGCCTAGACCAAAGCTGGTGTTGTTTGCTATTTCAATCGCTTCTTCTTCGGTTTTAAAAGTTTGCACCGCGATAACAGGGCCAAAAATTTCTTCTTGGAACACACGCATTTGATTGTGCCCTTTTAAAATTGTGGGCTGAATGTAATAACCATTATCTAATCCTGGCAACTGTTCTTTTTCACCGCCAGTAACCACTTCAGCGCCTTCTGATTTACCTATATCAATATACTTAAGGATTTTATCAAACTGTTCGCCAGAGGCTTGCGCGCCTACCATGGTCTCGGTATCGAGCGGGTTACCACGCTTAATCTTTTGGATTTTTTCAATCACTTTATCCATGAAAGCATCGTATATATCTTCGTGAATAATCGCCCGTGAAGGACAAGTACATACTTCACCTTGATTGAAGTAACCTAGCACTAAACCTTCAGCACATTTATCAATAAACTCGGGCTCGTGATCCATAATATCTGGGAAGAAAAGGTTCGGAGATTTACCACCTAACTCAACCGTAGAAGGAATAAGATTTTCGGCAGCACAGCGAAGAATGTGTTCCCCCACTGGCGTTGAACCGGTAAAGGCAATTTTGGCAATTCGCGTACTTGTGGCAAGTGCTTGTCCTGCCTCTGCACCAAAGCCGTTAACGATATTAAGTACACCTGGTGGTAATAGGTCTTGAATAAGCTCTGCAAACACCAAAATAGACACAGGCGTTTGTTCTGCGGGTTTCAACACTACTACGTTACCCGTAACGATAGCCGGCGCTAATTTCCACGCTGCCATAAGCAGTGGGAAGTTCCATGGAATGATTTGGCCTACTACGCCGTATGGTTCGTGAAAATGATAAGCCACTGTATTCTTATCAATTTCGCCAACAGTACCTTCTTGGCTGCGTATACAACCAGCATAGTAACGGAAGTGATCGGCAGCTAAAGGTACATCGGCGTTAAGTGTTTCACGTACGGCTTTACCGTTATCCCATGTTTCCGCTACCGCTAACATTTCGAGGTTCGCTTCAATACGGTCGGCTATTTTTAATAACACCTTTGAGCGTTCAGCTACCGACGTATCAGCCCACCCTTTTTTAGCCGCGTGAGCAGCGTCGATAGCAAGCTCAATATCTTCTGCGGTAGAGCGAGGAATTTGGGCAATGTCGCTGCCATCAACAGGAGACGTAGTAGTAAAATACTCGCCTTTAACTGGGGCTACCCACTCGCCACCAATAAAATTACCATAGCTTTTTTTAAAGCTAACGACTGAACCTTCACTTCCTGGATTTGCGTAAATCATAAAAGACACCTTTTTTGAATGCTTAGCGTGCTAAAGCGACGCCACTTATTGCTTACTGTGTCTTTAAATAATCGTACTTTTGTTGCCCACCGACTATAATGCGATAGGCCGATTTGGCTCCTACTTTAGGAGGGGAAAGGAAGTTTAGGCCTTACCAATATAGCCGTGTTTTGTGGCTAACTCGGTAAAATCGGATGGCGTGGTGTTTAACTTTCGCTTTATCACCGTAAGCGCGTTTGAAACGGTTTTCGCTGACAACGCTAATTCATTGGCAATATCAAAACGTGATTTACCCATGGCGGTTGCCATGAAGATTTCGAACTCGCGTTTAGTGAGTTTTGCAGCGATATCGACATCGGCATTTAATAACTGGTTAGCCAAATTTACGGCCAGCGAACGTTCTATGTATTTTTGCCCCTTCGCCACCACTTTTATCGCTGAAATAAGGGTATCAGGAGGGCTGCTTTTACTAATGTAACCCATGGCACCGGTTTGCATGGCGCGCTGCAGTATGGCGCAATCTTCAAACATACTAAAAAAGATAATTTTCAAACTAGGCTGCTTTGCTAAAAAATCGCCAGCGAGTAACAAACCACTCTCTTTCGCAAGGTTAATATCCAAGATAAGCGTATCAATAGTATGTGCCTGCAATACTTGATGAGTTTGCATTCCATCGGCTGCTTCAAAGACGGTATGGTCAGGCAACATGGCATTTAACAGTGCTTTGTAACCCTCCCTTACCACGGCATGATCATCTACTAGTAAGATATTCATGCCACGTTCGCCTGGCACAGGCTTCCCGCTTCGTGTAAACGTAAAGAGAGCTGAACATTGACCCCTTCGTTTATCTGCGATTTAACACTACAACTAGCCCCTATGCACCTTGCTCTACTGTGCATAGAGGACATACCAATACTCTCAACTACGTGAGCATCGAACCCCTGCCCGTTGTCGCGAATACTTATATTGAGCTCATACTCGTTGCCATGTATATGCACCCACACTTTCGAGGCCTCAGCGTGCTTTACCACGTTATTAACGGCCTCTTGCACAAAGCGGTAAATATGAATATCACGTTCATGCTCTTCACTATATTTATTTAAATTGATAGACACTTGCCATTGGGTGTTAGGTAGCGCTAGCTCCTGTTCAAACACCAATCTCTCAAGAGATTGCTGTAACGATACTCTGTCTAATACCAAGGGGTGAAGGTGTGCGGTTAGATGACGAATTGCATCGCTAATTTGTTGGCTCATGACCTGTACTTTATTCGCAGAAAGATTCAAGACACTAGGCTCTTTTGAATTTACCAGTATGTACGCATGCGCCTTTATGGTTGTGAGCAACTGCCCGACATTGTCGTGCAGTTCTTGTGCAAGGTAACTTCTTTCTTGCTCTTGCAGTAAGGCGAGCTTTTTATCAGTGTTAACCAATTGCCTTTCTTTAATTTGCAACGATTGTTGTAAGCGTTGAAACTGCCCAATAACCCGTTTCACTTCTTTAATATCGCTGTCTTCAAATTTGTCAGTGGATTTACCATCTACCAACTGTTGTAGAGCATCACCTAACTGATTCAACGGTTTTAAACGTTGCTTCACAGCCACTTTAAGGGTGAACAGCAACAAACTTAAAGTCGTAAAAAACAAACCGGCCACTAACCAAAATAGGTTCATATTTTGGACTAACTCAGCGGTATCGTACGCTCTCACCACTAGATACTGATTTTCGTGAATAGGAAGATAAATAGGTTGGTTGTCAGAATGAAAGTTAGCAGGAGCTGATAATCGCCCCGTGAATCGTGAAACCGATAGATGCGGGCTCTGTTCAGCAACGGCTTTAATGTCGCTGGCGGACATGTTCGCCTTAAGCATTTCTTGCACTTGGTTAAGCGCACTTGATGTTTCATCATTAATATTTTGGCGAATTTGGAAGTAGACAGAACATGAAAATACTAAAAAACAGACGATAAAAACTGCCACGATGGCACTGGATATTTTTTTAAATCCTGACATGGCAATACCATAAGTACTTAATAGACATACCTATGCTAAACACTCATTAGCCATAAACCCATCCTGCAAGAGAGTTGTTTTGTTCCTTCGAAAGTAGGAGACGCCTGGGGCATGAAGGGGGACGTGGACGGGGAAATAAACGGAGAAATCAACGGAAAAATGAAGGCAGCTATTGGCGTTATTGAATTAGCACTGATGATTGCCAACGCCAATAAGCCGCCTAACTTAATCCACTACAAACGCTACTTAGATAGAAAGTCCGTAAGCAGCTTAGACACAACCTTTGGTTGCTCATCGGTAACCCAATGGGCAGCGCCCTCTATCCAAGTAACCGACGAATTTGGAATTGCTTCTTCCAACATAGGTGCATACTTTGGCTTTTGGAATTCGTCTTTGTCACCCCATAGTATTAAGGTGTCGTGGGAAAGCGTTTTTAGGTTTCCGGCGATGGCTTGGGTGTATTCTTTGTTTAGCCTGCGCATATTACGGAAAAAAGCTGCCTTTCCCTTTTCATTGCTCCAAGGAGTAATGTATATATCTATCATTTCATCCACTGGTACGTTGTCGCCATACACGCCATTTGGGATAAAATCGTTAAGAATGCCGCTGAACTTTTCTACGCTTGTGCTCTCTTCAAAACCCGGCTCTAGCATTGGCTCGAATTCAGGAATAGGCCAAGAGTCGAAGCACACGCTATCAATTAACACGAGTTGATTAACCTTTTCGGGCGCGTTAACTGCCATTAATTGTGCAATACCACCGCCGATATCATGAGCGACCACACTGGCTTTTGCGATACCCAGCGCGTCCATAAGTTTGAGGATAATACGGGCTTGAGCATTAATAGAGACATCCACATTAGATGGCATGTCTGATTCACCGTAATTAAGTAAATCAGGTGCTATCACTCTATGACTTTTACTAAGGGACGGAATAATATTTCGCCAGAGAAATTTGTTCGTGGGAATGCCATGCAGTAAAAACACTGCCTCCCCTTCACCAGAATCCTGATAAGCAATACGATGACCTTCAATGTTGGTGAATTGCGTTTCAACTACCGTACTTGTACTCATGTAAGTAACCCTCCTAGTTTGCATAATGCGCCTCTATGGCTAAGACATCTGCGGGTGCTTCGTCTTTACAACTTATGCGCGAATAACAGTATTCGTACCAGTGCCGTCCTGTTAAAGATCATCTTAAAGACCCCGTTAAAGGCCTTGTTAAAATGCATGCTAGCGATAGAAAAATTTGGATTACTGTGGGTTTATGCAAAAGAACTTACTACTACGTATTGGTACCCATTTGAGGTGATTGGGTTGGTATGAAAGCCACTGTGGAGTACTTTTCACCACAAAGACAATGGGTCTAGATGGGTGGGTAACGTACATAAAAATACCACCATATAACTGAGCGACACACCCCATCATTTTGTCAACCAATTAACATATAAAAAACCTTTGAAAAGACGATAATTGTTGACCAATTGCCATTTTGTGCTATATAGAATATAGCTTTTCCATAAAACGCTCCTTATTAGCTTTGCGAACAGTACTATTGCCGATAGAATAACGGGTTGCTCCGTTTGATAAAATTATTAGAATTAGCTAATGAGCGACTTTTCTGCAGTTAGAAAAGTAGAAGGCGTGCGTGTTTCGTCGTACTTAAGTCAGGTTGTAACTTCATGTAGAATTTATGTGAAACTGGCCAATAAGAGTAAATGGACGTATAGATATACATCGAACTCACACTTGTCGCTCCTTCGTTCAACATTGTTATACGTTGATTTAGTTAACAATATTTAAATTTTCTAAATCCGGTTTATGAGAAATTACCTGTATTGTTGTGAAAAAGGTGTAGTGAATGAAAAATCGTCGCATGTTCTGGCATATCGTTGAAAAAATAGAAGCGCAAATCGACGCTGGCCGTTACCCGCCTGGAAGCCGCCTGCCTCCAGAAAGAGAACTTGCTGAAAATTTTGATGTCAGCAGACCTACTATAAGAGAAGCTATCATTGCACTTGAAGTGCGCGGTCGTGTTGAAGTTAAAGTAAGCTCAGGCGTTTACGTTCTCGACAATCAGCCGCAACAAAGTGAAGTGCAGCGTATTAGTGCCTTTGAACTTACTCAAGCTCGCGCCTTAGTTGAAGGTGAAGCGGCAGCACTGGCAGCCTTATCTATAACCGATGAAGAGCTTAATAGCCTTAACGATACATTAGTGGCAATGGAAAACGATGACGAGCCCGAAAAGGCTGATAGAGAATTCCATTCTATTATCGCTAAAGCCACGCGAAATAACGCCTTGGTGTTATCAATTCAGCATTATTGGAAGTTGAGAGAGTCTCAGCCTCAAATTATTTCGTCTTATAAAAGTGTCTGCAGTAGCAGTAGCCATGATCGTTTAGAAGAGCACAGACGCATATTTACTGCCTTACAAGCACGAGATTCTCAAACTGCAAGGGCGGCAATGCACGGGCATTTCAACCGTTTAATTAACGCACTTTTTGAAGCTTCAGAAGCAAAAGCTTTGGAAGAAATTAAAAAGAAATCTAGTGAAACCCGCGACAGATATTCTATAACCCACTTGGTTGGTTAAAAACGAGAGTGGGTTGCATTACTACCCCTGTTTAGCCGCACTAGACTTTTATACCGAAGCCGTTCATGGTGTTATGAGCGGCTTTTTAATGCTTATAACTCTTTGTAAAACTCCTTTCTATACCTCTTTTTGAGTTCCTTGTAGTGCTTATTTCAGCGCTTATGTACTTTTCGTTGTGAAGCAATCGTTGTGAAGTAATCGTTGTGAAGCAATCCAATGACATTTACCTGAAGCCTACACCGCAATATTTTCTATTTCCTCCTCTGCCCCATGTAAAAGCCTCATTCGTTGCTTTACTCACTCTTTACCATTAACCACTCCATTACCAAAACGTAAGATAACTTCATTATTTTGGTATGACATAACTCTTGGCTCAAGTTACTAACAGCATTATAATTAAAACTTAATTATTACATTTAATTTACATCAAGGAGTGCGCTGTGATGTTGAGGCAAGTACTTACCAATCGTTCTTACCCCCCTTTTTTAGCAAGTTCAATCGTCGCTTCATTTCTACTGGCTGGATGTGGTGGCGGTGCAAGCTCAGGCGGTACAACGCCAGTTATCACTCCTACACCACCTGTTACAGAAACGCCAGCCGTTGAGGTTTGCGTAAATGAAATGCATACCATTGTAGGCGCCAGTGATGACGGTACTTCGCTACCTCAATACTTGCCTGCTAACGCCATAGACGGCAATACAGCGTTATCCTCAAGGTGGTCTAGTGATGGGCTAGATAAAGCCCTTACTCTCGATTTAGGTACACCTGAAACGGTAGGCGCGTTAGCAATTAAATGGTATGAAGGTGCAGAGCGGGTTGCAAGCTTTTCAATTGAAACCTCAGTCGATGAAACCACATGGTCACCAGTACTTACCCAAGCCGAGTCAAAGGGGAACCAAAGTGGTTTCGAGTTAGTAAACCTCGACTCGTCGGAAGCTCGCTATGTCAGAATTGTTGGGTTAGGGAATAGTGAAAACACTAATAATGGTATTGTTGAAGTGCAGGTGCACAGCTGTGCAGACGCCACCGGCATATATACTGATATATTGCCCAACGAGGTAGGTATTGAGCTCGTTGATTGGTATTTAAGTGTTCCAACCGACGAGGACAATAGTGGCACATCCGACTCTATTTCGGAAACTGAGCTTGCTAGCGGTTACAGTAACTCAGAGTTCTTTTATGCCTCTCACGATAACGGCATTGTTATGCGCTCACCAAGCTATGGTTTCAAAACATCGACTAATACGAATTACGTACGAGTCGAGTTACGTGAAATGCTACGAAGAGGCGACCGTGCTATTAGCACCCAAGGAGTGAACAAAAATAATTGGGTATTTGGCAGTGCATCCGCAGAAGGCCAAGCAGATGCGGGCGGCGTAGACGGTGATTTGCATGTAACCCTTGCCGTAAATAACGTAACGACCACAGGTGAAAACTATCAAATTGGTCGCTTGGTTATAGGTCAAATACACGCCAATGATGATGAGCCCATCCGGTTATATTATCGAAAGCTACCGGGTAACGAGCTTGGTTCAGTTTACTTCGCCCATGAAAGCCGCGTTGAGGACGACGAAGGTGACAATATTGAAACCTATGTTGAACTCATTGGCTCAAGAAGTAACTCGGCCAGTAACCCCACCGATGGCATTGCACTCGATGAGAAGTTTAGTTACCACATCAATGTGAATGTAAATTTACTGACTGTGACCATTAGCCGTGAAGGCAAAGCTGATGTTACTGCGCATTATGATATGAGTGAAAGCAAATACGATGAAGATGGGCAATATCACTATTTTAAAGTGGGTGTGTACCACTTAAATAATTCAAGCGCCGCTGACGAATTTGCGCAAGCTACATTTTACGAGATTAAAAATAGCCATACAGGTTATGCACAAAGCGAGTGAGCCTATATAGCAGCTCACGCCCTGAGCTGCTCATGGTTAATTGCCCATGCTTCACTGGTTCAGGTTTAACTGCTTGAGGTTTTAGTTGCTTGAGGTTTTAGCTGCTTCAATTTCACTGCTTTTAATTCACTGATTTTACTTAACTAGTTTTATTTAACTGCTTAGAACAAAAAAAGCTGCCTGTAACAACAGGCAGCTTTTTTTCTTGTTGGGTAAAGCCGTATTTACTGCCCTACCCGATTCTTATTTCTACTTACTCAGCTTCTAGTATTTCAAGCTAACGCCAGCGAATAAGCGAGGACCGTAATCATTCACTTCACCTAGGTTACCTTGTACATAGTAATCCTGCGATTTAGGTGCGCTGAATAGGTTAATGGCTTCAAGTTTTACGCGTACGTGGTCGTTAATTTTATAAGACATACGTGCTTCCCAAACACCTACTTCATCCACATAACGTAAACGGGTACCGTTACTGGTGTAAGGCTGGAAGTATTCACTACGATACTTGTAGATAATAGCCGTATCTAAATCGCCAATTTGGTAGTAAACCTGAGTACTGAATACGTGCTCAGAGAAACCTGGTACTGATGCTGGGTCAACAATACCTGCAGTTAGCTGCGTGGTACTACCATCTACGTCTGTGATATAAGTATCACCATACAAACTATCTTCAAATTCGAAGTCTGTGTCTGCGTAGTTATACCCTATTTTAACACCGATACCATTATCCCAACGGTAAGCGATTGACGCTTCTAGACCAAAAATGTCGCTTTCTTCATCGGTCGTAACAGAGTTGGTTACTGGAAGAGCAAATTCTTGACCATCAATAACAAAGTTTTCTAATACCGTACGTTGTTGGAACCCACCTTGGAATTGCTTGTAGTACAAGCCAAACGCAAAGATTGAATCTTCGTTAGGATACCACTCAAATGCTACGTCATAGTTCCACGACATAAGCGGCTGTGTATCTGGGTTACCAGAACCGTTAACACCTACCAATAAATCAGACAGTGACGTTGGCGCTAAATCATCATCGGTTTGGAACGTACGGCTGTAACCCAAATCAGATGGATCGGCACGTGACATACCACGGTAGATACCACCACGGATTAGAATATCGTCGCTGTAATCAATAACTAAGTTGAAGCTTGGAAGTACTTCAGTATAGTCACCACCACCTTCGATTCTTTCAAGTGAGTCACCGCTCACTAAGCTAATAACGCCTAGCTCATCAGTAACAACGTCGAATGAGTTTCTAAAGCCCACTGATGTTACTTCAGTATCAACAATACGCACACCAAAGTTACCGCGAATATACTTGTTAAACATTTCTGTATCGTAGCTGGCCATCACGTAAGCAGAGTTTGTTTTCTCTGTTACATCGATAGTACCACTGTTTTCATATTCTACGTCTGGGTAGCCAAACTCACCGTTTTGAGACGCAACCACAGCTTGTGAGAAACACACGTTATCGTAAGTAGCCCATGAAGAACCGCCACCAATTACATTGCCGTCACTATCAACATTTGTAATAAGGTCGCCATCAGATACAGCATCTAAGAAGTCAGATTCAGGGAAGTCTTTCTGACAGCTTTGTAGTAATTCTAGTGCATCGGCATTAGCAGTATCTAACGTAAATTCGTTACGTGAACCATTACCTTGGCTACCACCATATTGAATGAAGCTAAGCTCTGATGTTCTTAAACCTGCTTGAACACTGGTGAACACATCACCGCTCAATGCATATTCAAAATCTAAACGAGCAGACTTAATTTCGTTATCGCGTGTATTTTCTCTATCGATACGAGTACGAAGGCTATCTGTGTAGTTAGAAATATCAGTAACATCAAAATCGGTCACAGTGAAATGAGGGATATATTCGCCCATATCCCAGCTAAAAGATTGTCTGTCAGCAGTTCTCGCACGGTTAGAGATTTGTAACTCTTCACGTGACGTTTTTGAGTAAGCCAAATCTAATTTAACGGTTAGTGCATCAGTCGCATAGTGCTCGATGTTCAGACCGTAACCACGGTAGTTCTCTTCACGAGAGAATTGCTCACCTGATGATTCGATACGATCTTGCCCTTCCCAATGTAGAATACCACCTACATCGTTAGTCACTAACGTAGGACCAGTAAGTCCTGGAATGGCACGTTTTTGTAAGAAGATTAAATCGTGACGAGATTCTTGTTGCGTTCTATCCGACACCTGCGCATCGAAATTAATATCCCAAGCCTCAGAAGGTTGGAATTGAAGCGCTAAGAATAGGGCATCACGTTCATCAGACGTTTCGTTTTGACGATAACTACGGCTGCTTCCAGTCCATGCGTACGGAGTACCATCGCTAACCGCTTTGCCTGTTTCAGGATCAATGGCCGTATCGTAGCCTTGGTTACTGCTGCCGCTAACTTGGTCTTCACAGTCACCTGCACTACTACGGTAGAAACCTTCGTTAGTGTTAGTTGGGTCATTCAAACACGCCCACAGTGAAGAGCCAGTAGGGCTTGAACTTCTGTATTCTGCTTCTGGTTGGCTGATATCTTGGCGTTGCAAACCAAAAGAAATACCTAACGCTTGACCGTTATCAAATTCAAACTGGTCTACATAACTAACGGTACCGCGAAAACCTAAATCACCTTGAAGTGAGTTGTCTACGTTACCTTCGTCAGGGTTGTAGTTAGCTTTAACTTCACCTTGAATACGTTGCTTGCCGTAATCTAGCGGCTGTACTGTTTCCAATGAAATAACACCGGCAACACCACCTTCAATCATAGAAGCGTCTTGAGTTTTATAAATAGCCACTTTCTTCACAAGCTCTGATGGGAACTGAGAGAAGTTTACCGAGCGGTCACCACTACCGTTAGTCGCTTCACGACCATTGATGTGCGTTGCACTTAAGAATGGGCCAAGACCACGAATAGTGATTTCAGTGGCACCACCGTTTTCACGGTGAGAAGCAGCGCCGGTAATTGACTCTAGTGCTTCACCAATTGAAAGTGCTGGTAATTCACCAATGTCTTCTGATGATAAACCATCAACAACGGTGGTAGATTCGCGCTTAATGGCAATTTGATCTTGAATGGTTTTACGGGTACCAACTACGTCGATAACTTCGACATCAGCTTGGTCTTCTTCAGTCAAGTTTGCTTCTTGAGCGTGCAGTGAGAATGCGCTGGTAGTGGCTACACTGGCAATAATTGCTGTGCGCACCCACTTAGCTACTGGGCGAAGCGTGAATTCAGCATTCTCCACTTGTTCACCGCTCAAGTTTTTATTTTGTTGTGTGTTCAACGACATTACGAGATCTCCGTTGTGTCTTTTAATGTGTATAGGGCTGTGTGTGTTGTGTTATTCATCGTCTGCCATCCAAGTAGAGCCTACGCCCACATCAGATGCTTGAATGTAGTAAAGTCCTTTTGCACCCGCTACTGCCTGTGCGCCGCTCGAGTCAGTCTCTATAAGCGTACTTTCAGCAACGACAAACTCAGGAACTTCTTTGCCGTTTCCAGCTGGGTCTTGGTCAATAGCACCATCAGTATCAAATTCGCCATTTCCATCGATATTTCTGATATCTACCCAATCATCAGAGGTATCACCAGACATATAGCTGTCGCTGAAACCAAAGTTGTTGGTTAGGGTTGATGCAGTATGGTTAATTAGGTTGCAGTCATATTCGAAGGAATGGTCACTGAAACCACCGTCGGCATTAAGGTATAAACCTTCCGTCGACGGGTCATTGTTCAAGCCATTTGCAATTAAGTTAGCGTCAAAGTCGATAACGAAAAACTGGTTGCTAAGGCCGTATAATGTTGTGGTTTCTGCTAAATCATCACAGTCATCAACACCTGCTTTTGAACCAATTTCAGTACTAAATACGATAGGTTGTAGCGAGTTAAGTACCGTGTTGTTTGTAACGGTAAGCGATAGATCGCCAGAACCGTCTAGCACCGCTTGGTTACCAGAATTCGGTACACCGCCATCAGCTTGAGAGAATGGGTTTACCGTAAATACGATGCCGCCAGCTTCTTTGTTACCTGAGCGAATACCAGCAATGTAGTTGTTAGTAATGGTATGGCCTAAAGGCGTTACTAGCACACCGCTTGGTCTTTCATCAGAGCTTTCAATATCGGTTGTACGGATAATGATGTTATCGCTAACCGTATTAAACCCGCCGTCTTCTAGTGAAATACCACCACTCGCATTTACGATGGTGTTGCCTTTAATGGTGGCACCCGAGGTTTGAACCCGCATCAAGCGGCGACCAGTAGTCACATTATCAATTAAGTTGTACTGAACAGTGAAGTTAGCCATGTCGGCTGAATCGTCACCTGTAGTGCTACCTAAGTTAAGTAGAAGAAGACTTGAGTTATCAAAGTTTTCGTTCGGGCTTGCGCTAAACAAGTTGTATTGAATAACGTGATCGGAACCCGAAGAAGCTAGCTTGATGATAGAACCTTCTGCGGCCACTGATCGACCAGAGAAGGTGTTACGTTCGATAAGTGCGCCGCTACCTTTCACTACCATCCAATGGAACGAGTCATCTGGGTAGTTCAATGTAGCTTGCTCATTACCCATGGTGTTTTGTGAGAAAACGAAGTTGTCGCCTTCCGAGTAAACCATGGCTTCTTCGCCGCTATCGCACGTAGAACCAGAAAGGGTATCAATATCGGTAAAGGTTAAGCCGGTTACCGCTGCGCCATCCGCAGTGCTAGCAACATGAATACAGAAGTCACCGGTAAAGGTAGGAGTTTCACCTTCAACCGCTCGAAGTTCAATACCGCTGGTTAATTCAAGGGCAGCCATACCTGTATAGGTATTCGTATTTAAGCCAAGCACATCGCCATCAGCCAAGCCAACTAGCGCAGATTCGAGCGCCGCAGCATCACCTACCACTTGGGTATAAACCACAGAATCTAACGCATCCGTTACTGTGTCAGTAAACGAATCGTTATCGGTATAAGCTGCACTCACTGAAATAATCGCGCCTGCATAAGCAGTTGGCGTGAAAGTTTTAGCGTTTGAGTCGGCAATTTCAACGCCATCAGCGGACCAAGTGTATACAACGTTCGCTTCATCAACGCCGTTATTATCAGTAATTTCAGCTGTTAATGTAGCACTCGCTAGGTAAGGCGCAGTGCCCATAATTTCGATACTACCGGCTTGGTCAACTGCAACACTGGTAACTGGAATTGTGGGAGCAGACGTAATGTTTTCTTCAAAACCGTTGTCATCAACATAAGTAACTTGCACGGTAATTACTGTGCCAACCAATGACGCATCTACCACATAGGTACCGTTTGTCGCGCCATCAACAGCGGTATCGTCTGCATACCACTGGTAAGAAATATCACCGGTTGCGCCGTCTTCATCTGCAATTTCAGCAGTTAGGGTATTACCTACCGTTGGTGTACCGGTAATGACTACTGCGCCTTCAGAATTAACTCGAGCCACGACATCAGTAGCTGCTGAGGTGACTGATTCACTAAAACCGCGGTCGTCTTCGAATGTGGCGTTGGCAGTAATTACTGTACCGAACTGTGCGTCGGTAAGTTCTAACTCTGAGGTTACTTCATCTTCAATTTGCGTATCGTCCGCGAACCATGCGTACACGATAACCGCATTTTCAATTCCGTTTTCATCAGCAACGGTGGCAGTTAACGTAGAGCCTACAAGTGCGTCGCCACTAAGGGTAATTGTCGCATCTGATGCGATGGCCATAACATCGTCGGTAGGGTCACTGATATGAGATTCGTTAATGCCGCCCTCATCCGTGTAAAGCCCCTGAACCGTAATTGGTGAACCAATCTGTTCATCGGTAAGTGTGAATGATGAAGAGTTAGCGCCTTCGATAGCAACACCGTCAGCGTACCAGTAATAGGTCACGGCGCTCGCTATACCATCAGGATCGCTTACGGTCGCACTTAGTGTTTCACCGCTTATCGCCGTCCCTGCAAGCACAATAGAGCCTAATGTATTGGGATTGTTGTCTGAACTAACATCTGTACTAACGTTGCAGCCTGTAATAGCTGCAGCAATGGCACACAGTGCGAATGTTTTAAACTTCATAATGGCTCTATTCTCCGAGTGATTGGTTTTGGTTACTAAGTTGCGAACCACACCATATTATTACCAAATTAAAGAGTTATAGGTTACCAATTGAAATTACATTAAGACAACATTGTTAACCTGTTGGCACATATAACCACAATAAAATAACTTTTACCACCACTATCAGGTCATTGCAGTAACATTTAATTCACAAATGCCTGTAAACCCACGATTGAGAAAGGATGAGAACCCTAACCAATGGTGAACAGCTTGTTATTACCAATTTATTTTTATGATGAATGTTCGGAATAAGAGTGGCAGATAAACTAGCTCTAGGGTCGAATGAACCTGTAAAACATAGGAGGAACTGACAATAACTGAGTACATAATTTAACTAGAAGGGCTACCAATAGTGGCATTGGAAGTTAGAACACGTTGAGAGGCTATGATTTTACTGAGCGGCATAACTCTCCGGCATAGCTCTGCGGCTTTACTAATTGGCTTTACTGGACGGCTTCATTGAGCAGGTTAACGACGTATATTGTTGCGCGCGGATTTGTCAGATTCATTCAGATTCGATACCTTGGTGTTGATTTTCTAAATGATAAAACGTGGCTTGTACATAATCTTTGTCCGCCCCACTGTTATTTTGATTGTAAACACCAGCTTTAAAGTACATATACTGGTTATTCTTGTTGTAACCACTTTGGCTCATATCAAGGCTTGCAGATAGGTTGGGCTTACCTTCACGAAGTAAGGTGACAAATAGAATGTCGTTTTGTACGGTAATCTTGTAACTAAATTTTTCGTTAAGGGCTATGCCATCTTCAGGATTGTCTAATGTGTGAGAACGGCTTCCCACCATGTTTACCCATACATCATCACCATCGTTGATTTCATGGGCAAAGTAGATTGAACCTTTGTCGTTGCCAGGAAGCTTGCGATAATACAGCCTAATGGGTTCATCATCGGTAGCATGAATTTGACCAATGATCACACGCCCTACTTTCTTCTCGTCTCCGGTGGTAGAAACGCGGTTTACTGCCAAAGTTGCTTCCAAACTGCCTTCAATAGCACCGGCTTTGCGCTTAACCGAACCATGCGCCGAACTAAATACCCAATTGTTTTTGGTAACCCCTTTGGTTTTTAAGCGCGTGTTCCCCCTGCGCAACATTTCTCTTAATTCAGTTCGGGCATACTTGGTATTTTTTGATGTTTTTGCTCCTGCATTAGGGCAGGCAAACACCATTCCGCCGTCTGCGGCGGTATAAAACAGAGGCTTCAATGAAAAGCTATCACTTAACGCTTTTTCATAAATGATGTCGGCTTTTAAATCTTTGTTTAAATCGGTAGGAAGGCTAAGCGTCCAGCTCAATAAATCAAAGTTTTCACTTGGAGATTTTGAAGGGTCAAGTGAACTAAAATCACCAAGCAACTCCCCTTCAGGTAGTGCTTGGTGTGACTCTGGAAGTGTATGGGTAGCAGCTATACTTTCAGCCAATGAAGTGTTTACTACCACAGTATTAACCAGTGTTAATGCAGTAAAGACGACACTGCGTAATAACGCTTTTGTTAGTGCTGCCATAAACGCTACCTACCCAATCTACTCGACTAACGTGAAGCTAAGCGATTATCATCGCTTAGCTTCAACCGGCTCAATTTTAGGACACAACAGCCAAATACTCAGCATGGCAATGATGGCAAGTGCCGCACCAATAACAAAGACCACTGTGTAACTACCGTCAGCAGTTAACGAAGGTACTGCGTATATCAAAAGCCCTGCCGCTAGCTTGGCCGCCATTCCTGCAAAACCAGCCAATGTACCTACCGACTTTCCGCCGAATAAATCACTCGGCAAGGTTTGTACGTTACCAATTGCAGTTTGAAAGCCGAATAAAATAGTGGCCATAATAAGTACTGCGGCAACTTCACTATTTGGATTAGACAGCATAAGCAACGCAGGTAACATAATTAGGCAACCCAGCGTAATAACTAGTTTACGCGCTTTGTTTACTGACCAACCTGCTCCCAGTCTATTTTGCGCAAGAAGCCCGCCAAACCATGCACCTAACATGGCACCTACATAAGGTACCCATCCATAAATAGCTAAGCCCTTTACATCCATGGCATAAACTTCAACCAAGTAAGTAGGGATCCAGACAATAAATAGCCACCAAATAGGGTCGATTGCCGCAGTGGCAATAATGACGCCCCAGCTTTGTTTGTGAGATAGTAATTGCCCTGTAGTAGGTGTGTATTCAGCAACTGCACTGCCATCGGCATTAGTTGTTTCGTTTCTTTGACCGGTAAGGATGTATTCTCTTTCTTCGTCAGTGATCCAAGGGTGAGAACCTGGTGGCGATTTAACCACGATGATCCAAGGAATAAGCCAAAGTAAACCGGTACAACCCACTATTACAAATATCGCTTTCCAACTAAAAAATAAGGCAAGATAAGCAATTAAAGGAATTGAAATAATGCCACCAATGGCAGCACCAGAGTTAAATATACCCTGCGCTAATGCACGTTCTTTAGTGGGAAACCACTCCGCGTTAGCTTTAGCAGCCCCAGGCCAGTTACCTGCTTCTGAAACACCTAAGATAGCGCGGAATATGCTGAAGGTAAGAATACCTTGGGCAAAAGCATGAAGTACGGTAGCAATCGACCAAATACCAATAGATAGCACGAAACCTATGCGGGTACCTACCCAGTCAAACACCTTACCAAACAAGGCTTGACCGAAGGCATAGGAAAATAGAAATACAATACTAATAATCCCATACACCTCTTTCAATTCAGCATCGGTTTTATTAGGGTAAATTTCTTTCCCCATGAAAGGCCACAACACGCTAAGTGATTGTCTATCTATGTAGTTAATCACTGTTGCCAGTGCAACCAGGGCAATTACCCACCATCTCAAATTCTTCATACTACTACCTTACCTACTATTACTTGGTCGTCTTTTTTATAGAGCGTACGGTCGTGAGCGCTATCCCGTAGGATCTCACTTCGACTTGTTACCTTTTACAATTGCCGTTGATGCCCCTTTGGTAAAGGTTTCAGTCACTTTAGGAAGTGGCGTATTATCAAAGGTATTATTAAGAACTTGAGTTTGTGGCTCACCTACCGTGTGATCGATAGTCACTAATTTGCTATCTACAAATGTATTGCCGCTAATTAGGCTCTGCTGAACACCCAATAGAAAAATGGAAGATTGAGACTTGTTACGCTTGCCCTTTCCAACATTAGATACTTCACTGTCAGTTAACGTGAAGTGAGGACCAAAAGTACTTTCGTCAGTGCCACCGCGATAAATTTTTGCAATGGCGCCTTCAACATTAGAAAAAGTAGAGTTTTTGATAGTGACGTATTCGGCATTGTATATGCCTAAGTCATCTTGCTCTTTGTCTAAACGTAGTACGTCACCGGTAATATTTTTGAAAACGCTATCAGTGATTTCAATGTTGTCCGCTAAGCTTCTATAGCCTGCATCAAAAACATGAGAAGAATGGTTAACGTTTAGGTCGGTAATATGAGTGTTGTTAATCACTAACTTGTGGTTAAACAAAGTAGGTAATTTTGTATTACGAATAAGGACATTACCTGCACTATCTGGAGATTTTTTACCTGATATATTCAGCCCATCAAGTTTCAAGCTTCCGCCATCTTCAACTTCAATCATGAGCGAACGCATTGGGTATAAGGTAACAGAGCGGGGTGACTCTGCTTTCAGTGTTACTACACTTTTTACCTGTAGCTGCTTGTTCAGCGAATAACTTCCCGCTTTAAGCAGTATAGTGCTTCCGCTTTCTGCTTGAGCTACTGCACTGTAAAGCTCATCTGCAGAACTTACGTTAACCGTTTTACCAGAGTCAAAATCTATAGGTAGACCAGCTTTCTCATACCAGTTTACACCGGTATCTTCTTTTAGCGTTGGGCTTAAAGATGCTGGTGCACCAACGTTTAATTGCTGTGCCAGTTTACTTTGCAATAACCCATTCTCGCCACGCACTAGTTCAACTTCTTTAGCATCGAAACCTTGCGCGAGCGCGTCTTGTGGAAGCTGGCTGGTAAGGTTATTTTTAAACGTAATTCCTGACACATCATCGAAAATCTTAAACGGATTTTCGCCGCTATCATTTACCACTAAGTTGTTCGCAAAGCTACTATTGATAGGCGTTGCCGAGCGTTCTGCGTCACTACCTGCTGCTAGGTTGATATTGTCCAAGTTCACCAAGGTATTGTTATCAATTTTGGCATTTTTAACTTGATGGTAGCGGTTAATAGATGAATTCGGCACACCATTCATAACGGTAAAACCACCGCCAAATCTTATGCCTGTTAACCCTTCCATGTAGTTATTGCGAACCGTTTGGTCGGCATTGATAATACGGATACCACCAGTGTGGTGCTTACCATTACCAAAGAAAACGTTCCCTTCTACTAGGTTTCCATTGCCATGACGAAGGGTTAGCGTACCTCTGCTTTCAAAAAATACGTTATTTAAAAACTGGTTGTTACCCGATTTATTCGAAATGATTTCTACTTCGCCGTTACATCTGTCGAAGTAGTTGTTCTCTACAATAGTGAATGAATCACTTAAGGAGTACTTACTGGTACCAATACGAAGGGTTTCACCACCGTTAGAACCTAAAATTGGCCGAGGGCCAAAGTAGTTGTGATCGATACGGTGATGATTTTGTTGGCTATCTTCCGTATTCAAGCGTACCGCCATTGTCACGCCCGCGTTACTTTTCCCTTCTAGATGACTGTGGTCGAAGCGGTTGTGCTTACCATACATCACAACCCATTTATCAGAGTTGAATTTATCTGGATTACTGAACCCATCAATAACCACTTGAGTAACCCGGGAATGGTAAGCAAGGTTATCGTCGTTCTCTTTAAACGATACCACTTCACCGGTAGGGCTATATCCGTCTTTAAAAACCAAGCCTTCAACGACTAAGTATTCACCCGCAAGTCGAAGGTTAGACATTCCAGACAATACTACGCCGCCATTAGTTTGCGCCTTTAACGTAATAGGCTTATCTGGTGTACCAACACCTTTCAGTAAAATTTCAAAGTCTTCCCAAATCCCATCTGCAAGTACAATGGTATCACCAGCCTTTAACGACTCGACTTGCTTGAAGAATTGCTCTTTGTTGGCAACGACTATGCCATCTGATTGTGATGATGCCAGGGAAGCACTCATTGCATCAGAGGCACTTTCATTCGCACCTGCTTGGTAAGAAGATGAATTACATCCTGCAACAAACAATAAACTACAGGTGACTATGACAGGAACAGAAAACACATTAGCATTCATGCAAACAACCTAAGTTATCTGAAAGGCGAAAGTCGCCTTTAATGATTAAAGAAGGGACTCTTCAAACACCTTGAACTCACATGATATTGATCGGCAGAGAAGGATAAAAAAGTGCTGATAACAATCACGATAGAACTCAAAAATGTTACTACTGGAGCCGAAAGATATTGAGCATCAATGTAACCAACCACACAACACAATGTCAACCAGTTGTTAACTTTCTATATTACCAATTAATATACCCATTGATATTACCAAACAAATTTATAGATCTAAAATACTGATTATTATGAATTATTTAAATTTAGTTTTGGTGATACCACAAAAAATAAAAGCCTCTAATAAGAGGCTTTTATTTAATATTCAGTAATAATTTGTCAACATTTACCGCAAAATGCGCATCCTCTTCACTAAGAGAAAAGTAGGCCACCATTAATGTCTACATTATTACCTGTCATGTAAGAAGCGTCATCACTTGCTAAGAAAGCCACTAATTTCGCCACTTCTTCAGATGAACCTTCTCTTTTGATACAGGTTGCACCCGCAACGTTAGTTCGCACATTGTCAGGTGTGAAGGTGTCGTGAAATCCAGTTGAAATCATACCTGGGCAAACTGAATTTACGCGAATATCAGGCCCAAGCTCTTTTGCTAAACCTCGAGTAAAGGTAGAGACCGCCCCTTTAGATGTTGCATATGGAATTGCACCGCCACCACCACCGTCACGGGCCGCCTGAGAAGAAAAGGTAACAATAGAACTGCCTGCTTTCATGTGAGGAATAACCCCCTGAACCATTAGAAACAAAGACGTTAGGTTTACATCTAGTACCTTGTGCCAGTGGGCTAAGTCCATTTCAATAATCTTTTTGCGCTCAATTAGGCCGCCAGATACATGTACTAAGCAATCTATAGCGCCATAAGTTGAAATGGTCGTTTCAACTGTATTTTGTACACCTGCTTTTTGCGTTAGGTCTGCATGAATAGCAATAGCATTGCCGCCTGCCGACTCTATTTTTTCCACCGTCTCTTTCGCTCTGTCTGCACTAGCTTGATACGTAATAACGACATTAGCGCCCCGTGCCGCAAGTTCTACCGCACACGCAGCACCAATATCTCTGCCACCACCAGCTACAATTGCAACCTTACCTGTCATCGACATCGTCATTGTCATATCTCCTAGAGTTCATGCTTTAAGTTCATGTCTGTAAATATGGATATTCATACACGTGGATCGTTGAAAGTAACCCAGTCAAATTTGATGACTCGAAACTATGGCGAAAACTGCTAGAATGAATGAATATCTGAATTCGGTTAAACCTTCAACCAGTTCAAAGACTAACCAAGCCAATGATATCCGTCAAGCTAATGCTTAAGCATTAGTTACCAATTAAAATTACCAAATAGATCAAGTTATTTACGGTTAACATACATTTCTAAAACACCCAGCACTTATTTTAAAAGCACTTTAAATTCATTACCTTACAAATATAAGCATTATGAATTAAAACCAATTTAGCGTTTTTATCGCATAAAAAACACGAATTAAAACAGTAAAAAAACAAACCAAAATTGACGCGAATTTCATTTATTGGTTGACAATATGGCATGATACTAATAATGTTTTTGATATGCTGATTGGTTCAAGAAAGAAAAAGAACGGTCATCATACTAGTCGATATGAGACACGAGTTAAGTTTGGCATGGGTTAATGGTGAATATTTAATTGGTCCGTGATGTTAAGACAGAAGCGAATTTTTGCCCCTGTATCTCGGGTGCTTGTGTTACGACTCACTATGTTATTAATAATATCTTTATTAGTAAGTACCAATTATTTAGCGAGACGTTAATCTCAGCTCAAATTACTTATTTAATTAATTAGAAGCAAGATAGCGCACTCGGCTATGAGGTGATATTTACATCACTCTCAACAGAGCCTGCGCCATGATATTTTTAGGAGTTATACATGTCAAAACCTGTCATCGGTTTCATCGGTCTAGGCCTTATGGGCGGCAATATGGTCGAAAATTTACAGAAAAAAGGCTACGAGCTTAATGTAATGGACCTTAATAAAGACGCAGTTGCAGCATGCGTTGCTAGAGGTGCTACTGCAGCATCTTCTGCAAAAGAACTTGCTGAAGCGTCTGACATTGTCATGCTTTGCTTAACTACTTCTGCCATTGTTGAAAAAGTCATGTATGCAGAAGACGGCATTCTTGCTGGTATGAAAGAAGGCTCTGTATTAGTAGACTTCGGTACTTCTATTCCTGCATCTACTCGTAAGATTGGGGCTGACCTAGCAGAGAAAGGCGTTGGCATGATTGACGCACCTCTTGGTCGTACTCCTGCTCACGCAAAAGATGGTTTACTGAATATTATGGCTGCTGGTGATGCCGACACGTTCAATAAAGTTAAGCCGGTATTAGAAGACCAAGGCGAGAACGTATTCCATCTTGGCGCACTTGGCGCAGGTCACACCACTAAGTTAATCAATAACTTTATGGGTATGACTACTGTATGTGCAATGTCACAAGCATTTGCTGTTGCTGATTTAGCAGGCGTAGATCGTCAACAACTTTTCGACATTATGTCGACAGGTCCGTCTAACTCACCATTCATGCAGTTCTGTAAAAACTACGCTGTTGATGATGTAAGTGATCTTGGTTTCTCAATCGCTAATGCGAATAAAGACCTTGGTTATTTCCTACAAATGGTAGAAGACTTAGGCACCCAATCTAAAATTGCTGAAGGTTCATCTTCTAACTTGCAAGCTGCATTTGAAGCTGGCATGGGTAACGGTAACGTACCAGAAATTTTTGATTATTTTCTTAAATTAAAAAAGTAGATTCTATCTGAACTACTTAGGCGCTCGATGCTAACCGTTAATTTTTAAACTAAACTCGGTTAGTGTTAAGCGCCTTGCTACATTTCAATTTACAAAGCAAATAGCAAGACTGCTATGATATTTTTTGAATGACGAGACCATAGTTAAAGTGCAAAGCAACCTATGCTGTGCTGTGAAGTTAACCAATCTCTTACTGTATTAGAACTGAACTGTTTCATTGATAATAAAAAAAGGTGAGGTAACACCGGTATGTACTTCTTATCCTGTCTTACGATAGTCATTTCCCATACTTCTGCACGATTTGCTTTGTGGCATGCGTGTGTAGCACCCCATCTAACAAAGACATTAGTTTCAAATCTATACAAATATTCAAAGCCTATTCGTTAAATGGTTGACCGCCATTTAAGAACTGTTTAATTATTAGGAGCAAGTAAGATGCAAAAGCAAAGCGAACTTTTTTTATCCGGCGAAGAAACTGAAATTGAAGACATCGGTGGCGGACTAAAACGCCAAATGCTTGGTTATAACGAAGAATTGATGATGGTTAAAGTCTTTTTCGACAAAGGTGCTGAAGGGTATGTGCATGCACATAGACACTCTCAAGTAACTTACGTTATTGAAGGCGAATTCCACTTCAGCATTAATGGTGAAGTTAAAGTAATGAAACCAGGTGATAGTTGCCTTATTCCACCTCATGCAGACCACGGCGCAGTTTGCCCTACGGGCGGCATATTAATTGACACCTTTAGTCCTCCTCGTGAAGACTTTTTAGAGGGATAAAACTGTGAAATTAAACGGCTTACGTTGGTGGGTAATCGCATTAATTGCGCTTGCCACCGTAATTAACTATATCGACCGTCAGGCGCTTAGCGTGTTGTGGCCTGATATTGTTGAAGAGTTATTTCCGGATGAATCAGCGTTAGAGCGCAAGCAAATATATGCGAATATCTCTATTGTATTTGTATTTGCCTATGCCTTTGGGCAGGCCATTTTCGGAAAAATATTCGACTGGGTGGGTACGCGTTTAGGGTTTGTGTTGTCTATTGGCGTTTGGTCGCTAGCCACCATTGCTCATGCGTTTGCTCAGGGTTTATTAACTTTTAGTCTCTTTCGCGCCATATTAGGTGTTGCTGAAGCCGGCAACTGGCCAGGCGCCGCGAAAGGTAATGCCGAATGGTTCCCAACAAAGGAACGGGCATTAGCTCAGGGTATCTTTAACTCTGGGGCGGCTATAGGCGGCATTATCGCCATTCCGTTAATTGCGTTCTTAACCGTTTATTTCAGTTGGCAAATGCTGTTTGTCGTTGTGGGTGCAGCGGGTTTGCTTTGGTTAATTCCTTGGCTAATTTTGGTGAAAGCACCGCCTGGTGCACATCCATGGATTACTGATGAAGAGCGGGAATATATTCTCACTGGCCAACGACAAACTACTATGTCTGCAGACGCAGTAGAGACAGAAGTAGAAGAGTACAACCCTTCTACCGGTGAACTACTTAAGCGTAAGCAAAGCTGGGGCGTCATTATTGCCTCTGCAGCTATCGATCCTATCTGGTGGCTGTTTGTATTTTGGATCCCTATTTACCTTAATGAAGTTTATTCAATGGATGTTAAGTCTATTGGTATTTACGGATGGGTACCTTACGTAGGCGCTATGTTTGGTGCATGGTTTGGCGGTTTGCTGGCGCAAAATAGGCTTAAAGCAGGCTGGAGCACGGATAAAACCCGTAAACTGACCATCACCCTTGGTTGCTTAATCATGCTTCCATCGCTTCTAGCGATGTCACAACCGGGCTCACCTACCATGGCCGTTATTATTATGGCGATCATCTTATTTGGCTTCCAAACCGCAATTGGTAATGTGCAAACCCTACCCAGCGATTTGCTAGGCAAAAAAGCCGTAGGTACCTTGGCTGGTTTCTCTGGAATGGCAGCAAAGTTAGGTGCAGTGGGCTTAACCGCGCTAGTGCCTATCCTTACTGCGGATGGTAACTATGCTCCTGCATTTATCATTGGCGCAACGCTTGCCATTGTAGCAATGGCAGCGGTATGGCTATTAATTCCTAAAATTGAGCCGCTGAAAAAGCTAGATTAAGTCCAAATAATTCAAGACAAAGAGTAACTTAAGACAAAGATTAGGCTAAGCCGAAGGTGGCTACAATATTCAGTTGTAGCCACTTTATCCTTTTTTTCTGGCCGCTTGAATAATCATCCTAAAATGGCTCCCATTAAACCACTGTGCATAAGCAGCTTTTGCAGCACCCACTAATTTCCTTAAAGCCCCAGTAGTATCACTGTAATTTTGCTTTCCTCGAGCACATTATTAGCGCTGTTTATTTCCCACCACTTTGTAAAGTCGCTTTACACTTTAAATCAGGCAATAGCACTAAATTTACGTTAGGATAGCGCTCTGGAAGACCATTCAAATTTCACCTATTGCAATATCCGGCTCTGCAAAAGCGCATTAGCACATTTTGCTCCTCAGTTTGCTCATATGCTTGCGCTCGCACGGTGAATTGCTATTTCAAAGAGCTAATTTAAGGACAATCAAATGAAAATTTTATCAGTATTAGTTATCGCAACATTATCGTTCTCAGCACAGGTATCTGCCGATGATACGCTTAACAAACTAAAAGGTATGTTAGGCAGTGCAACTACCACAACAGCTTCACAAACCGACGAAGCGACAGCAGCTAGCTCGATGGATGTGTCTAGCCTTGTAAATATGGTGTCTGAAAACTTGGGCGTAAGTGAAACGCAATCTGAAGGCGGTTTAGCGTCTATTTTTGACTATGCGAAAGGTAACCTTAGCACAACTGATTATTCAGAACTTGCTAGCTCAATCCCTGGGCTAGATTCTTTATTAGAAAACGTACCTTCTGTTGCAGCCGATTCTACAAATGGCGGTTCAACTATGTCAGGATTACTAAGCAAAGCCTCTGAATACAGCAGCTCACTAGGGTCAATAAACGAATTGAAGCAACAATTCGATGCACTTGGTCTAGATGCAGATATGATCAGCAGTTTTATTTCGCAAATTAACACTTACCTAAGCAGCAATGAAGAAACCCAATCTTTACTTGAGTCTGGCCTAGGTAATTTAGGCGCGATGCTTTAATATTTATTTAGGCGGCGTAAATAGCTGCTTGGCTTTTGCCAACGCTTAGCCGCCTTCTTTCTCTCCTACCAAAGCGTTAAAAAACACAATGCCTATAAAAAACTTAGCAAGTTCGTTTAAGCAACAACCTAAATGGCGACGTATTTCCACTTACGTTGTTTTGGCATATTTGTTTTACGCTTTATTGGTTGGTTTGATTACCCCTGCCATTTTAGAATCTAAAGTGCCAAAGATATTAAGCGAGAAGTTAGGTCGAAATGTAGCGATTGAACATATTCGAATAAACCCATTCTTGCTACGCCTTAGATTATCCGATTTTTCCATTGAAGAGGCCGATAGCACCGAGCAATTCATCGCCTTTAAATTACTGGAAGTAGATATAGGCTTTTGGCAAACCCTATTCAGTTTTACTCCTACGGTAGAGCATTTCTACCTTGATGCCCCTTATGCGCACCTTGCAAGAATGTCAGAAAGTGATACTTCGCCAGCATCAGACAAAGATACCACCGTATTCAATTTTTCTGACATTATCGACACGCTAGCTAGCGACGAAACACCAGAACCTGAAGCGCAAGAACAGAGCGAAATACCTCATATTCGATTAGGCGAATTTCGCCTGAGCAATGGTCACATATCAGTGGCCGATAACGTCACCGACACTCATCTTGATTATCCAGAGCTATCCTTAAAGCTAACCAATCTTGATACGTTAGCCAGTTCTTTGAACGTGGATGAGGCCAATAGCTCAACCGCTGCTGATAATAGCAGCGACGACAAACCCGCTAATTATTATGCGTTCACCTTGAAAACCACTGAAGGTGGCAGCGTTCACTTCGATGGACAGTTTCAGCTATCCCCCATTGATGTAGCAGGTAGCTTTGAAGTTAGCCAAATTGCATTAGCCCCACTATGGCCATTATCTAACGATGTCATTGATGCAAAAATAACAGATGGCGCCTTAAGTTTTTCTCTAAATTATCACTTATCAGAAGTCAGTAATGATTTTCGCTTTCAAGCAAATAACGCAAACTTGTCTTTGTCTCAATTTGCTATATCTGACAAAGAAAGTCCCAGAGTTAAGTTTGCTGAATTACGTGTTAATGACATAAACCTAGACACAAAAACACAGCAAGTTGATGTGGCCAACTTTAGCCTAGAACAACCTTGGTTGAGTGCTAAAATTGATAAAGTAGGTGTAGATTTAGTTTCAATATTTACCCCAAAAGAGCTTGATGATGACGCCACGCAAGCAGCGTCGAATTCTGTTTCTACAACAGCCCCGTCTTCTGTAACAACAGCTCCGCCCCCAACAACAGGTGTGCCAACGTCATCAGGTTCTAGTTCTAGCACTGTAGCACCAAATACAGGTAACTCAGCAGAAGATGATAAATCAGATTGGCGAGTGACATTGCAAGGGTTCGCACTAAACGACGGCGATATACTCATACAGGAAGGTATGGTTTCTGATGGAGTTAATTGGCGAGTATTCCCGCTAAATTTAACCACGGGCGTAATGGATTCTACACTTACTACCCCTATCGATTACGCTATTGACATGAAGCTCGGTGGTAGCCTAGTGCAGTCATCTCCTGCAAACCTATCAGACACTTCATCGATAGCCCCACCCGCCTCATCAATAAGCAGTAAAGGCATTATTTTGGCTAACGAGCAGTCTGTTTCGGGCACCATTGATATAAGCCAGTTTGGCCTTTCACAACTTCAGCCTTATGTAGAGCAGTATTTAAACCTTGCTCTTGAAGATGGAAGTGCAGCCCTTTCAGGTAGTTTCGAAGCGGATAGTGACAGTAAAATAGTATTTGATGGTCAAGCAAATATAGCTTCACTCACCATTATTGATGGGTTGAAGCAAGAGCCCTTGCTGCAGTGGACCGACTTACAGGCAGAGGGTATTAGCTATAATTCAACCGCAAGCACACTTTCTTTGCAAAAGATCACCCTAGATAAACCTTACGCTAAGCTTTTAATAGCACAAGATAAGCAAACTAACTTTAGCAATATTGTGGTGGAACAAACTGCCTCGACATCTAATACGTCCGAAAGTGCCCAATCTGATGCCGAGCCTGATTCTGATTCTGGCTCGCAAACAGAAGCCCATTCTACTTCAGCCGAAGAAACGTCTGAGCTTGTTATCCGCATTCAAGAAATAGTCTTTAATGATGGTAGCGCCTACTTTGCTGATAATTCTTTGCGACCACGCTTTGCTTCCGGTATTGAAAGCCTAAACGGCACTATTACTAAGCTTTCATCCAATGCCGACACTGCCGCTGATGTAGACATAAAAGGTAAAATCGATGGTTACGCGCCAGTCGCTTTATACGGCTCTGTTAACCCGCTAATAGAAGATATCTTTTTAGACCTCACGTTTACCGTAGAGGGAGCTGAACTAACGTCAGTAAACCCTTATTCTGGCACTTACATGGGCCACTTTATCGACAAAGGTTTATTGTCTTTAGATATACAGTATTCGCTAGAAAATAATCAATTAGCAGGTAATAACCACGTAGTTATCGACCAGCTTACCTTGGGTAGAAAAACGGACTCTGACCAAGCGCTAAGCCTACCGCTTGGGCTGGCCATTGCTTTATTAGAAGACTCGAACGGTGTTATCGATCTTGGTCTTGAAGTGTCAGGCGATTTAGATAGCCCCACCTTTGGGTTTGGCTCTATCATATTAAAAGCGATTGGTAACTTGATCACGAAAGCCGTGACAGCGCCATTTTCGTTGCTAGCGAACTTAGTCGGTAGCGACGACGATGAGCTCAACGAAGTAGAATTTGCTCATGGCTCATCACAGTTAACTGATGCCGCATCAAGCAAACTCGCTACCCTTGCCGATGCATTAACAAAACGCCCAGGGCTTCGCGTAAACATTGAAGGCACAGTAGATGAAGTACCTGATGCCTATGAACTAGCAGAACAGAAACTGCAACAACAGCTGTTAGCACTTTCTGGCCACGAAACACTACCAGAAGGCTTATCGCCAAGTACCATGCCTGTAAGCGGTCCGCTCGCTGACGCATTAAGTGAGTTATTCGTTAGCACCACCGGCAAAACAGTGGAAGAAGAACGCCTAGTGGTAATCGCTAAGTTGCAGCAAAATGAGGCTGGTGAGGGTACTGATAAAGGTGCAGCTAAACAGGCAGGTGACGATGCTGCAAATAGCGGAACAGCATCCACTCAAGCAGAGCCTGATACAACACAAGTTGAACAAGCACTGTATATCGCTATGTACAACCAAGTACGAAGTGGTATTGATATACCGAAGCGAGAGCTTGCCCATTTGGCCGATGCGCGCGCTAAAACCGTAAAGAACGTTTTGGCAAATGACCTTCAGATTGACGCGAATCGTCTGTTTTTGCTTAACAGTCGTCAACACTTACAACTTAAAAAGAGCGGTGTTGCACTCACTCTTGAAGCTAACTAGTCCTTTAGGCAGCTTTTCATATTTTTCGATGCCTGTTGTTACAGATTAGTTATTACAGACTACTTATTACATACAGCTTACTAGTTAGCCGCTTCATTAAGACGCGGCTAATACTGCAATAAGTAGCATTGAGAGCATTTCCGAAGGCTCTTCAGAATAATGCCCATTATCCGCACCACCTATCTCCGACACAGCCTTAAAGAACGGGATACTGTGCGGTTTAGTTAGCGCAATAATATTGTACGAACTGTCACCCCGTCGAGTCGCGTTCCCCGTGTACATGGCCATCACGCTTCGCAGTTTGTTGCCTGAGATAAAACTTCTTACGCTGTTTAATATTTCAGCCTCATAATTTTTGCTCACTTGTACTCCCCTACCCGAGTTAATCAATATATTGGCCTGAGCTTCAGATATTGCATAAATATCAAAACTTCGAGAGCCAATCATTTCATAGGGACCTACATCACCGATAAGTACGTAAGCTTTGCGCACTTTGTTATTGGGTGGCGTGAACATCGCCATGGCATTCGATACCGCTTCTGGTACATCGGTTTCACCTGGTAAAAGCTCAAGCGCATCTATCTGCTGAATGAAGCCTGCCCGAGATGCTTTTGTAATAACAACACTTGGCACAGTGACAAACTTGCCATCGCCACCATAGGCCACCACACCAATCTTAAATTCTCGAGTAACCTTGGGCACTTCAATAGTGAGCCGTTTAATGGCATCTTTTAATCTCTGCAAAGGCACAGCCATCGAACCGCTAATATCAATGGTGATCACCAATTCAATGGGGTATTTATTAATGCCTTCTGCAAGTTCTTGCTTAGCTTCTTCTAAGCTTTTTTGCGTAGAAGCTAACTCTTTTTTGGTCTGGGTGGACTCGGCTTTAGCCGCATCAAGTTCTTTTTTAATTTCACTTATAGATTCGGGAGAAGAACCCGTGTTGGGGAAAAACGGCAGTGCAATGATGGCTAAAAACATAAAAGCGCCCATCGCAGACGCAAAGAGATCAAGTGCAGACATGCTGAATACGTTGACTTCCCTGTTACGTAGTTTCATTTGGTTTCACCTGTTCTTTCACCTAAGACGGTAAAAAATGGACAGAAAAAGTCACCGTACCTATTCGAAGGGTATCGCCGTTTTCTAGTTCGGCCTTCGTATTTGGCGCTAAGTTTTTATCATTGATGGCAGTCCCATTTACGCTGCCTAAATCTTCAATCATTACCTTATTGTCTATCAAAATAACGTTTAAATGCTCTCGTGAAACACCCGGCACATTAATAACGTAGTTGGCTTTTTGTGCTGAACGGCCTATTAATATGCCGCCTTCGGTTCTTGCCAAAGTAGACCCAATCACTTTAATACGATGTTCACCACCCTCTTCATCTTTGCCATCTAGAATAATGTCGTCGAACGTAGCCGATGCCATACTGAGCGCTTCTTGTGCCGATGCCACTTTGGCTTTCTCTGCCGATAGTTGTTGCTTGTTTTCCGAGGCCTCTTGCTCGACTTCAAGCAGTTTTTTTCTACGGCGGCTTAAAACAATAAGCACCACAATCAGCACTAAAATGATTGGAGTAGCATAGTAAATGAGTTTTTGTTGCTCACTTTTCTTTTCTTCTTCGAACTCCTGCTCTTTTTGTTTACTCTTTGCTTCGGTTTCTTTTACTTTTTCTTCTTGTTCTTTAATTGCTTTTTCAGCATCTTCCAGCTTTTTCTGTTGCTCAATAGTCTGTTGTCTGGCTTCTTCCAGTGCCTCTTCGGCCTTTTGTCGTTCTGCATCTTGGCGGGTCGTATCAGCTTTAGCTTCTTCTAGCGCTTTTTTCTTTGCTTCCGCTTCCTTCTTTAACTTTTCAAGCTCTTCTTCCACCGCCTTGCGCTCAGCTTCTTGCTTCTCAAGTGTTGCTTGCTGCTTTTTCTTTTCTTCTTCTAACGCGGCCAGCTGGTCAGCTTCAGACAAACAGCTATTTTCTGATTCGGTGAAATCTATGTTGTGCTTAGAAAGGAACGCTTTTAGGGTTGTTAAGTTGGTTGCGGCTGAAAATGATGAAGATATTTTAAGGCGCTTGTCGAATACCCCTTTGGTATCGTTAACACTCACGCCTAATAGCTCTTGGCAATTGTTCACTAGCGGCGCACCGAACTCGCCTTCAGTTGATAATGCCGTATGCTGCCAGCGCTGTTCAGGGTGGCTTTTATCTACAGGAAGTATGGAGTGAAGAGTACCTGCCGTAGAGAGTCCATTTAGCTTTACCAAATAGATTTTGCTACCAATGGCTGTATTTTCTTTCGCCACCAACACAGGGGTACCCGATAGTCCATTCACATGCAGAATCGCTAAGTCTAAGCTTTCATCTTTTGCTGATAGGTCAGCTATCAACTTTGCCTTGCTGGTAGGGTCGGTGACGACGTACTGATTGCCTTGCGCCAGCAGTTTTTGGTTGATAATGATGGTTTCGTTTGCAACCAGCGTAGCAATGCCTGTTTGCTCAACTTTTCCATCATCAAGCACCTCTATAGGAACGGTAGTAAAGGCATAGGATGGCAAAGTAAAAAGTACCCAAAGTGTAATAAACATCCCTACTCTATACACAAGCGTATTCCTCAAATTATCTATCAGTTGATTTAGTTAATGGGTAGATGGCTCTTCTAGTGTTTCACCTGCTTCCGGCTGCACCGTAGCGGGCTCATTTACCACAGGTTCTTTTACCTGCATGACAATAAGCGTCGCGTTATCTTGCTTGGGTCGCTCTTGTGCTTTAACCGCATTTAACAGTGCCATTGTTAGCTCAGCACTATCATTTGAAGACTGTTGGCATACCCCAATAATGGTTTCATCACTACAACTTTCCACCCCATCACTAGCCAAAATAAGCAAATCATTTGGTTTAAGCTCTCTGGAATCGTCCGGCGCATCAACCCGTTCAATATTTTCGCCCATTACTGCTTCGAGTAATTGAGAGCGAACCGGTGATGTCCTTGCTTCCTCGCTTGATATTTCGCCTAATTCCACTTTTCTAGCCAAGACTTCCGACATAGAATGGTTTTCGTTAAGTCGCACCAACGTATTGTTACGCAGTAACCACATTGGGCTGTCTCCTACACTTAACCACTGTAGATGTAAGCCATCAAAAACTGCCGCTATTAACGTGGTTCCCATACCTGATAACTCAGGGTTTTCTTTTACCTGATGATAAATAGCAAGGTTGGCCGCATCTAACGCGTTAATTAAACGCTGCTTAATATCCTGTTCATCGCTTTTAATAAATTGCTGTTTGAATGTATCGATAACCAAGTTGCTGGCGATATCTCCCCCAACATGCCCCCCCATCCCATCAGCTAACAGCAACAACCGGAAACCGTTAGGCCAAGTTACTACTGAGGCACTGTCTTGTTGGCTTTTTCGCGCACCAATTATTTGAGACCACGCCACCTGAACCGAATACATGATTAATCCTCTTCCATACTTTCCCAAGTGAAGTTTTCACCACACAAAGGCACAAACCTCAGTGTGGTTTCACCAATAGAAATATGACTAAAAGCAGGTAATATCATGGGCTGCAGTACGGGCGCAGGCTGGTTATCTAAATAGGTCATATTGGTACCTGAGCCCGGCTGAATATAGAACTGATTACCCCTAGGATCGTAAGAGATAGTGGCATGATTAGCCCTTGATACTTGCCCATCACCAAAATCAACACTGACTCTTTCAGATGCACTTCGCCCAATACTATTTTGACCAAAGCCCAATTTTAAAAAGTGCCCTTTTCCTGGCCCTTTTACCACTACTAGCCAACCAGAGATAGGGTCTTGCATAGGATCAGGCATAGAATGTGGTGACTGCGCAGCGCTTTCAGTCGTATTGACTGGCGGCGCACTAGGTCTTCTATTTCCCCCTACCACAGTGGGTAGTGCATCGATATCATCGTGTTCTGATATTCCAGAGTTTTCTCTAATATCAACGGACTCAGCAGGTGTTGTTGATTGTTGTCGTTTTGCTGGGGTCGTTGAAGGTTCATCAAATATTAAACCCGAATTTGCAGGCCTTGATGGGTTGGTGCTGGAGGGCACAGTATTAACGGGGGTAGCATTAGAGGGTGTGGTCACTGTTGGCCCGTCATTAGCGGTATTGCTACCTATACCACTCGCACGAGTTTCAGGTTCGGTTGGAGCTGTACCTCCAGACGCTTTACCCTCAGGAGCTATGACTGAAGGCATATCAACTGGAACGCCATCAGGGCCTCGTTTAATCGCCATGGTGCACCTCTATTTGTTTTCGTAAAGTCTATTAATTAAATTATCCATACAATATTGACCGGCACTATTAAGTGCCATTTCTTCTCTGGCCTGCACTATATGCAGTAAAAAAACCAATACCGCTGACATGATCAGCGCCACTAACGTGGTGTTGAATGCTAAACCTAAATCTGTGGTGAGTAGCCCTAGCCACTCTCGAATAGCATCTGTGTCTGATACATCGGGCATGTCTGCCGCCGACGATAAGGCTAATGCGATACCCACCACCGTACCGATAAATCCCAGCGTAGGTATTAACCACACAAGGTATCGCAACATATTAAATTTGAGCTCTATTTCATGCTGCATTAACTCAAGGCTGGAATTCATTAAGGAGTTGGCTTGGTCGGCTGAATTACTGCCTTGGAATTGCAGGATCACCCGTTTGGTAAGCCGTTGAATAAAGAAGTGTTGAGCAACTTTTCGCTCGCATATACCAGTATAAATAGGTACGAGGTCTTTCGCCCTCAGCATAACGTCATCTTCTTCAGGCAAAATATAAAGCTTAAGCTGCTCTAACTCTTTGGCTGAACGATTGTGCCTAACCCACATTTCGCCTAGCCCTATAAAGAACATGAGCCACATGAGGTTTTGTAAGGTAGCGGGAAACATACCACTACTGCGATCGAACAATACATCGCCCACGTTTATTTGACCGGTTTTGGTTTCGCTGACAGGGAGTATTAATGCAAATACTCCAACCACAAATATGGTGATAAATATGGCGACTAAAGCCACAATAACCCGATATTTCTGCTCGTCTGATTCCAATAAATTCATAACGTTTACCAATCCATGCTTCATGTTAGCTATTTACGAGGACGATTCAATTTCACCCGTAGCAGTGTTGCGAATAGGCTTAAATGACATAGGCTCGACATCTTCATTCACTTCTTTTTGCTTTGAAAAGCCAGCCACTGCGGGCGAATTTATAATGCTACTGAGCTTAATTTTTTTCGTTCCCAATACGAGGGAATCGGCTTCGTCTATGTAGCCTTGCTTAAGCGGCTTCCACTCGCCGTTTTTTTTAAAAAAAGTGCCGTGGGTAGACCCATGATCTGCACAAAAATAACGCCCACCACTAGTCATAGTAATTTCCATGTGAATGCGAGAGATACTTGGGTCGCTTACACAGATGTCAGCTTGACTCGACCTGCCTACGGTATAGGTTGCAAACGCCATATTATTCTTCCAATGAGTAGCGGGTTCGCATGGCCACAATGTCTTTTATACCTGTAGATACAATACCCACCTGCTTTTCCACACTGTCTACTTGTGAGTCTAATTGCTTTAAATCGTTAACCAGTTCACCTTGGCTACCTTTTTTCTCGCGAAGCTGCGCATTTTTATTTTCAATGAGCTGAGCACTGTCTTTGTTCTGTTGATCAAGTGCTAGGGTTTGCTGTTCAACTTGTGCTATTTCCTGTTTTAAATCGGCAAGCTGCTGCTCGGTGAGTTCATAGGTAGATAACTCTTTTTTAACCAAAAAAAGCTGACTTTTATAATAATCAACTTCTTCATCTACCCCTTTCACTCGGCTGTTTAAGGCATCCAGTTTTTCCTGCATACTCGCAATGGTTTTTTCATCGAGCCCGCTAACACTTGCCCAAATTCGATCCGCCGTGCTCTGTTCTCTAGGATCAGCAGATACTGCACAGCCCACCACCATTACACTTAACATTACCGCAGCTACTTTATTAAAAGGGTTCATTTCTAAGCTCCTTAGCCTGCAATTAGGCTAGTAAGTGCGGTACTTTGCTCATCGAGTTGTGACGACTGGGTTTGAATAGAAGCCAGCTGCATTGAAAGTTGATTACGCTTAGCCAGTAGCTCTTCATGCGCCTGTTGAGTCTTTGCTTTATCTTCTGTTAGCGACGCAATTTCTTCTTCACTGTCTTCAAGTGCACTGTCTAAATATAAAAGTGTTTCGTTGTAGCGAGTTTCAAGCATTTCATTTTCTTCTCGCAGTGCCTTAACTTCACTTAGAAGTGCTGTTGCCTCAGCAATTTCGGCTTTGGTTAATGACGCTTTGCTTTTAAGCAACTCAACCCTATCTTCCATGGTAGTAATATTTAATTTGGTTGCCGCTAACTCGTCTTCGCGTGTTTTAATCGCGTTTTCAGATGCTTCAATTTCTGACTCTAAGAACTCGTAATTACTGGCATAATTCATCCGTCTTATGGCTATCGCTTCACCTATGTATTTTCCCAATTTATCGCCGGCTATCCCTCCGAGCGTGGCACATCCCGCCATAAGCAGCGTGTTGCCGTTAAATTTCTTATAACACGCGAATCCTCCGACAATAGCGCCAATAACTTGGCCAACAGTCCGAGCAGTACTGATGTCCTCTTTACCTAATTCTTCAACTGGCGAACTCACTTCAAATGAGCTGAAGTCCATACCGCCTTCACTACTTCCCTGATTACTCTCTGGCGTTAAAGCCCCCATCAAACTTTCTGCTGTATTTGTGCACCCTGTCATGAGTAAGCATGCAATGGTCGCTGGTACTACTTTGTTTAACGTATTCATCGTTTAAATCCCTATTAAATTGATAGACGTCTTTCAAGTTTGTATTTCGTATGTATCTCGCGCGTAGTCTCAACTGCAATCTGTCGGGGTCACCGTGATGCGCTTTTCGAGTAACGCGGTGATTTTAGATTTTTCACTTAACGACGATGCTTCTTGAATAAGTGCTTTTAGCGACGTGAGATAATCAGCTTTATCGTATTTTCCGCGCTGTTGATTTGTACCAATCATGTCGTCAAAGACACTGTCAATTCGGCTTGACGAAGATTGATGACGAGTCACCAAATCGAAGACTCGCTCTCTGGCTTTGGCTAAATTCTTTTCAATGTTCAAAGTCCGATTTTCAATACCTGAGCGAAGCAATTCTATATTTCGCTCTCCCGCTTCATCCATATCATCGATGTCTTCCATAGCGCATAACATTCTCTTTTCAATAGTATTACTGTCGTTATCCATTTCAGCCTTAGTGACCAAAGAATAGATAATATCTATCTCTTCGTTCACTAATACTTGATTAGATGCCGTACCATTGTCAGTCGACTGCAAGCCATAAAAGACACCAAGCAACACCACCACAGCCAGGCAAAGTGCGCCAACCCACACCTTGAAGCTATTATTTTTAGATGCTGATGATGGATGGTGAGATTGAGGATGATTTTGATAAGACTGTGGCTCAGCACCATTGGTAGTCGGCCCTGTCTGGTAGCCGGTATTACTGCTCACGGGAATAGGGGGGGAACTGATAGCCCCAGCACCAGAACTAACATCAGAAGTCGGCGGTGAAGTAGCATGTGAGGTTTGAATATGCGCCACATGAGGCGGATAACTTGTCGATGCACCAGGTGGCGAACTAGCCGACGAATCAGGTGAATCTATTCGCGTGGTTTGTTGCTCATCTAACCCAACGCCCGCGCCCTCATAAACATCTGTTGAAACCGGTACACCTTGCAGCGCTGCGATAACCTCGTTAGCCGTTTGGAATCGCTCACTTACCCGTATCGCGATTGATTTTTTAATCGTATTAATGAAATTTTCAGAATACTGGCCTTTAACTTCATCAATACGTGTTAATGCAGGATCAGCCTGCCCTTGAAGCACCCGAGCAGTGCGATCTTCAACACGAGGCGGGTTGGCATTAAGGACGATACGCCACATCATGGCGCCCACAGCATGAATGTCTGTCCATGGCCCTAATTCACCTTCAGAACCTACTTGCTCTAAGGGTGCATACCCATAAGTTTGCATCTGATTTTCAGACTTTTGAGTGTGACCAAAGTTTTGCTTCGCCGCGCCAAAATCTATCAGTAGTGGGCGTTCATCAGTAGAACGAACAAAGATATTGGCAGGCTTAATATCTCTATGCAATACACCTTCGTCATGTATATATTGCAACCCTTCTAGCACCGGAATCATTAGCTTTATAATTTGCGCTTCAGTGAGTGGACTGCCTTGTGCGGTATGGGCTTTGAGTATTTGAGCGAGCTCTTTCCCTCGCTCTAAATTCATTACCAAATACGCGGTTCCATTGTGCTTAAAGAAATCTTTGCAGCGAATAATATTAGGATGATCATCAAACTGAACAAGCTGCTTTGCTTCATCGAGGAATTTTTGAATGCCTGTTTCAAACTCTATTTCATCAGACTGGCTGAGGGGGTAAACCGTTTGACCTTCACGGGTAGCACAGTGCTGTGGCATGAACTCTTTGATCGCCACCAAAGATTCTAGGTGCGTATGGCGGGCTTGATAGACAATACCAAAGCCTCCAACCCCAAGGACTGACTCAATTTGATATTGTTGAAGTTGCGTGCCAGCTGGCAACGCCAGTTTGTGTACCTGACTGCTCATTCGTCCCTCTGCAGTGGTAAAATACTTACCTGTATACTCACAATTATTGTTTTAAATTTTTATCGTAAAATTTTGTTAGATTGTGTGGCGCTTTATAGCGCTAATTTTAGAAACTTTACAAAATACGAAAGCCCTTATCGATCATTTTTTAAACAACCCTAAAAGGTATACACCAAAGAAAATGACGGTGCAATAATTTCCCCGCCCATAATATGTTTATTTTTTAAACGCTAGCCACGGTATAAAAAATGATCAATACTCCTATTTAGTAGTGAAAAGAATTTGCCTCTTTTCGTCGTTCTACGCAGTTATAAAATATATAAAGAATATAAATAAATGCGGCATTGACGACACCAAGGACAGGTAAAATCATGAAAACTACATCTCCCCTTACACCACTCACTACTGTGCCTATCTATTCGATTTACAGGCAACAACCACACCTAATGACCTTAACCGCCATCATGTGATGGATGTTTAGCGATGCTTCATTAATAACGCTATCAATTACTGTTTTGCTTTAAGGGAGGGGGTTATGCAAAACCAATATCGAGTTTTCTCAGCTAGCCATATCGGCCAGCGAGATGAAAACCAAGATGCCTTTGCCGTATTAACACACCCTAAGAGTGATGAGTTACTGTGTGTGGTGGCCGATGGTATGGGTGGGCATGAAGGGGGGGCATTTGCCGCTAAGAAAGTTATTGAAACATGTACCGTAAAGTGGAACGAATCCGATTGTGTTATCGACCCCGACACGTTTCTTAACGAATTAGCCTTCTCAGCTCACGCGGCAGTGACAGACTCTGGAATTACCGAATTCGACCAAGCACAATCTCTAGTGAGTGTGTTGTATATTAATCTGGTAAAAAGCATCTACGTTTCAATGCATGTGGGTGATTGTCGAACCATTCAGTTTGCCAATAAAAACTTCATTAAGCGGACCATCGACCAATCTCTCGCGCAACTCCATGCTTTGAAAGGCGACATTTCAGACGATGAAATTGCCTCTCATCCAGATCAAAGCAAAATTTATTCGAGTATTGGCGGCAGTGAACCGCCTTCTCCCATCATTGAACATTATGGGCTTAACGGTGACACGTTTTTAATTTGCTCTGATGGGTTTTGGGAGCTTTTTACCCAACACGCTTTAGGCGTTGCAATAGAAAAAATTGAGAGCGAGGAAGCGTTAGAAAAACTGATAGAGCAACAGGTGTCAGGTAAGACGCACCACGACAATACCACCGCAATTATTGTGAAGTTACCTCCGAGTGAAGATAGCTCTGCTGTGTTCGCGCCCCCATCCCTTGCCGCGGGGCATCAAGAAAGTGAAGCTGAGGGTTCTCTATCCGCTGATGGCGCTTTGTCCGCTGATGGCGCTTTGTCCGCTGATGGCGCTTTGTCCGCTGATGGCTCTGTACACGCTAAAGGCTCTTTACCTGCTGAAGGCTCTTTGTCCGCTGAAGGCTCTACCTCATCAAATGGTGAGAATACATCGACTAAACTAACCACTTACCACTATAAATTTTTGCTAGGTTTGGGGATCATCATTTTTGTTATCGCCCTAGCGTATTACTTTCTAAGTAGCCCTAATAGTACTGATGATATACCTGAGCCCTTGCCTACATCGCCGAAGACTTCTCCCTCCGACCAATCAACTGATCAGGCAAGTGAACAAAATAAAACTACACCTTCTGAAACCCAAGGGAAACCATCAAAGGAGGCTATAGGCACTCAAGCTTCTACAGGTGAATCAGAAAATATAGAAACCCGTAGACAGACGCCCAACACCCCTATATCGAGTATTGATGATGCTATCGAGAAAACCGAAGACATCATAAGGCAAGATGGAGGTTTGGGTAAAAATGACACGCTTAAAGTCACTACCCGAGGCAGCGCAATAGGTGATAGCCAGGTTATTAAATTCCAACAATTTTACAAAGGTTTACCGGTATATGGCGCCCAAACCATTACCTTAGTTCGAGATAGTAAAATAGCCAGCATAGACAGTAAAACACTCAATGATATCGACATAGATATTTCCCCTGCGTTATCGGCAAAAGAAGCGTTCTTATTGGCTGAGGATGAAGTTGGCACTCGCTTAACTGTACTTCAGGAGCCTCAGCTAATTATCTTTAAAAAAGAAGACAACTATTTGCTGGTATGGCGAGCAGAGGTCGAAAAAGCAAGTGGCGAACAAGTGATGTTATTTCTAGACAGTACTAATGCCTTAATTGTCGAAGAAATTAGCCTGCATATCTCTGGAAGCCAAGAACACATAAGCTCTAAAGATACAGCCTCTGAAGATACAAGCTTTAAAGATACCGCCTCTGAAGTTGAAGGTGAAACCTCTTTAGAGCATGTCCTAGAAGATAAAAGCCTCGAAAATGAAAGAGACTAACTTTTCATTTAGAAAGTGCAAGATAACCGGCGCTTTATGGCTTGCGCTTCTTTTCTTTGTTCAGTTAGAGCCCGTGATTGCAGCAGAGAAAATAGGGGGAAATCGCGCGCCTAAGCCACTCGACCAGCAAGCAGAACTGCATTCGGTATCCGAAAGAAAAGCCTGGGTAAAAGCTGCTTTATCTGCGCAATTTGACTTAGATGAACACAACACCCTACATGTAAAAGACCAGGAACAGCTTTTAAATAGCTTTCGCGTGGTGTCTGTTTTCCAAACATACAATAACGTGCCCGTGGTGTATGGGGAGTCTCGTTTACTTTTAAATGAGAAGAATCAGCCCGCTTACGTTCTGGGTAAGCACGGTAATATTTCTTCAATAGGTACAACAGAACCAAGGCTTAGCGAGGCAGATGCTTTCTCAAGATTACAAAGCGCCAAAGAGGCAGACGTAGCGTCAAGGTTAGTGTATTGGCCATCGCCTGAAGGTCACCACGTTCTGGCTTATGAATTCGAAGGTGAGTTTAAAACTAAATTGGGGTTTGCCCCTTCACAGCGAGTTTTTATTGATGCATCTACCGGTGAAGAGTTAGACCGAGTACCTTTATTTCACACTGCAATGCATCGACAAGTAAATAACTTTGTAGCAGCGTGCAACGAATTTAAAGTTAAATTCCCCCTTATACCCCCCCTCACCGATCGCGTTGAAGCGCGCGCAATGAAAATGCATGCGCGAACTGAAGGCAGTACGCCAAGTAATGATGCCTCTGTTGAAACCGCATTTACGCTGTTAGGTGACGCCTACGAGTTTATAGATTCTGTACTGGGAATGGACAGCATTGACGGAAATGGCTTACGGTTGAACATGTTTATCAATGTGCATTTTTTAAAGGGCATGCCCACAATTCAGTGTTATGGCGATGTATTTAATGCCATGTGGATGTCGCGGAAACAGTCTTTATATGTACCGCAGGAAGGTCTTAATTTTATTGAAATTACTATGCATGAACTGGCTCATGGCATTGTGTCAAACGGCAGTAATCTTGAATATTCTTTTCAGTCAGGGGCGTTAAATGAATCGATTGCTGACTCCATCGGCGTTGCCTTTCGAATTTGGCTAGAGCATTCAAATAAAAAAACCAATTCAATCAAAATTCCCAGGGAGTACTGGGTACTACGGATGCCTTCTGGTCCAGAAAGAGATTTAGCCGACCCAAGTTCTCTTGATTTTGGACAAGGCAGTTATCCCGATCACATGGATGACTTCTTAAATTGGCCAATTAAAAAAGATCGGGGTGGCGTGCATATAAACTCTTCCATAATGAATATGGCGTTCTATTTAATGGCCAATGGTGGGCTGCATCCACGCCATTCTGGTACTAATAAAGTAACGGCTATTGGGCTATCATCAGCAGTGCACATAGTTGCACAAGCAGCATCTAAACTGCTGGTACAAAGTTCAAATTTTGAAGATGCTCGCTTTGCCTACGCCTTGGCCGCAGAGGCATTGCACGGGAAAGGATCAAAAGAATGGGTATCAGTGCACCAAGCGATGGATGCTGTAGGCGTATCCGGTGCTTGGAGTATGCCTCAAGAAATGCCCGAAATTGAACTAGAGCCTGAACCAGAGCCTGAACCAAAAACTACTCCTATCCCTAAACCAGAGCCAACTCCCACGCCAGAACCAGAGCAAAAACAAACCGAAGCGGAAACGGTGCCTGCTCCTCCTGCTCCTGAAACAACGACTGAAACAAAGACAGAAAAAACGCCCGCCTCCAGTGAAAAAGAACACGACAATCAACTTATCGTTATATTAGTGTTAGGCGGCGTAGGCCTTTGCATTGCATTGCTCGCGCTATTTAAGTTAAAGCCGGCTTATAGCAAAAACGAAGGGCCAGTGGGGTATGGCGCCAATCTTTCAACAACGAGAACTTCAACAACTAGAGCTTCATCGACCAGTGCTTCAGCACATGCAAGCCGAGCGTCTAGCGAAACTGCAAAAGAAACCGCTAGCGGAATTGCCAATCCAGCTTCTAGGCAATCAGAAATACAATCACCCCCATCCCATTCAGCGAATATAGTGTCGGTGTCACCCACGCCGCCTTGTTACTTGCAATCGCTTGCTGGTCGCCAAAAACTTGATATCGCAGTTAATACCGCGGCTAAAGGCGAAGGTTTTGTGATTGGCCGAGCTTTGGAGCTAGTGCATTTGCAACTTAGAGATGAACGGATATCCAGACGACACTTAAGAATTAAATTAAAAGGCAGTAGTTTCACGGTTGAGGATTTGAATTCAACACACGGTACTTTGCTGGACGGTGAGCGACTCCACGCTTTTACACCAGCACCCATTACGCACGGACAGCTTCTTCGTATTGCTGACTTTAGCTATGTATTTAAAGTAAATTAAACGAAGCACTGCAAGCGCCAACCAATGTTAACGAGAACAGAATGGCAGAATTACAAGCAGTAAGCGTTACCATAACTTCCTCTAGTGGGGTAGAGTCGGAATTTATCCTGTCACAGAATGGTAAGTTCGATATTGGCCGTTCTGACACTTGCTATGCAAGCATTAATGCTGAGTTATTATCGCGGCGGCATCTAACGTTGCGCTACACAGATGGGCAGGTTTTCGTTACCGATAATAACAGCTCTAATGGCAGCGCTATTGGCGATATGACATTGGTTGGGGGGCAAACCTATGCAGTACAACTGCCCAGTACTATTTTATTGGCCAATGGTAGCATTCACGTTCAGCTTTCATCTGTTGCAGAGCAACTAGATTCAAATTCGCCACCCAATACACTAAAACCGTCTACTTCATCGCACTCATCGCCCTCATCGACCTCACTTTTAACCGAGGAGGGCTCGGATTTGGCGTCTAATTCGAATGCTGTAATGCAAGGGCCTATAACCCATAACGGCTCTGACAATGACGAACTTCATCAACTGCTTTTAACCCACGGGCAAGTATTAATTGGCCGTTCTTACGACTGCAATTACGTGATTGATTCACTACAAGCGTCTCGCAAACATGCGCTGCTTACGCTTTCTGATAATCGCATTACCCTTAAAGATCTCGATACTACCAATGGCACTTTTGTAAATGGTGAAAGAATAGCTGGCTCGGTGCACATCACTGCTACTGACGAGATTACTATTGGTACTACAACGTTTGCGATTCAAACCGGAACCGTAGCGCTTAAATATGCCATTGTGGCAGATAATATTGAGAAGGTTTATGCCAAGGGAATAGTTGGCCTGAACACCATGAGTTTGAAAATACCCAGTCAGCAATTCATTGCCCTAATGGGGCCTTCTGGATGCGGTAAATCAACCCTTTTAAAAGGCTTAAATGGCGCCAACCCTATTACGTCAGGCGCGATTACTGTTCAAGGCTTAAAGCTTAATAATAGTAACTACAATACCCTTAAGAAATACATAGGCTACGTGCCCCAAGACGATATTGTTCATGGTGAATTAAGTGTTGAAAAAACCCTTTTTTACGCGGCCAAATTACGTATTTCAGACGACGTAACCAAGCAGGAAATCAAAGATAAAATTAGTACGGTATTGGCAAGTTTAAACTTAGATACCGACGCTATTAGAAAGAGTAAAGTGAGTGATTTATCCGGCGGACAAAGAAAGCGAGTCTCTATTGCGGTAGAGCTACTTAACGACCCTAAAATACTGTTTCTTGATGAACCCACCTCCCCTTTAGATCCCGAAACTATTGAGGACTTTTTGTCCTGCATTAGGCGGCTGGTGAGTAAAGGCCAAACGGTTATTATGGTAACGCATAAACCGTCGGATTTAGATTATGTTGACCAAGTAATCTTTTTGTCGAAGGGCGGGTATCAGACCTACTATGGCGATAAAAACCAGCTGCTTAACCACTTCGGAAAAGACAATATCATTGAAGTTTATTCTATGATGAAAAACCCTAATCAAGGCAAGCAATGGTACGAACATTGGGTGCGTCAGAACCCGTCTTCTGAACTTAGCGTTAAGCAGGAAGTACTTGCGAAGAAATCGAACACCGCGCTTATTGGGCAATATTTCTGGCTATGTGTTCGCTATTTTAATATCAAACTTAATGACCACGCTAATTTACTGCTACTGCTTGCTCAGCCACTTATTATTGGGGGTTTGTTGGTATTCATATTTAGTAAGTTACAGGTGAGTGTGATGTTTATGATGGCGGTTTCCGCCGTGTGGTTTGGGGTAAGCAACGCCGCTAAGGAAATAGTATCAGAACTGCCCATTTATGAACGAGAACGCATGTATAACCTAAACATCTTTAATTATATTGCGTCTAAACTAACGGTACTGTCGATTATTGCCTGTATTCAAGTTGCCATATTCATTGGGATTACTCATTTAGCTTACAGCGGCGGAAGTAGCGTTAGTGGCGTTGGCGCCGACAATGGCATTAGTGGAGAGACACAACTATGGAGTATAACTAGCACCGCGCTCTTTATGCTTCTGCTATCGGTTTCTGCCACCTTGTTCGGATTGTTTCTATCAGCAATTTTCACGACAACCGAAAAAGTCATGACCTTTGTACCTATCGCCCTAATGCCTCAAATTATGCTTGCCGGTATTATTGCGCCATTAGATAACAATATAAAAATTCTGCTCAGCTATTTAACATTAGGCCGCTGGGGAACGGAAGGGTTTGCCCACATTCAAGATGAAGCCGCTAGAGAGCTAGGTAAATGGACAAATGAAAAGGCCGATATTCCAGCTTCAGTGATGCAGCGTGTGTTAAGGCCACCCGCAGCGGGAAATGAAAATAACGCCGCAGAATTCACCACACAAGGCGCGATGCAGCAACTCGATTTGTATGACGACAAGTCAGGGATGGTAAGCTTATTTCCAGAAGATTTTACTGGAGTACTTATAGCCATCACATTGATAAACATATTGGCTTTTGGTGGGTTGTTACTTGCACTTCGAAGCAAAGATAAACGCTTTATCTAGCTTTAACTAGTGCAGTGAATTAGTAGCAAAGATTTAATAGCAAAGAATTAGCGGCGGGACATTATTAGTAGTTAATTTCCCGCAAGAAAATGGCAGCGAGTAATTTACGGTAAGCAATTAGCGGCAAGTATTCTTACTTGCCGCTGCAACATTATTAGGCTTTGCTGGTAGACGTTCTGCGAGAGCTAGGTTTGCCAGAATTTGAACGACCTGAACCGCCTGGTTTTCCAGAGCCGCTAGGCTTGCCAGAACCGCCCGGTCTGCCCTGCCCTCGAGGTCCGTTTCGACTACCTGAACGACGAGCTGGTCTATCACCTTGGCTATTGCCGTTGCCGTTGCCATTTCCACCTTGAGATTGGCGAGGGCGCTTAGGCTTGTTAGCCTTTTTAGGTGGTGACAGCGTGGTATCAGGTACTTTAGCTTGAGGTTCGAAACCTTCAATTACTTGGCGTGGAAGTAGCTGTTGGATAAGAGTCTCAATATCCTTTAGCTGATCTATTTCGTCAACGCTGACAAAAGACCACGCTTGACCACTTGCCCCAGCTCTCCCCGTTCTGCCAATCCGGTGAACATAATCAGCAGGCGTGTTTGGCAAGTCGATATTAATAACAATAGGTAGCTCGTTGATATCGATACCGCGGGCAGCGATATCAGTCGCTACTAGCACATCAATGTCACCACTTTTAAACTCAGACAACGCCTTAGTACGCGCACCTTGGCTTTTATTGCCATGGATTGCTGCACTGGGAATACGGGCTCTGCTTAGTTTATCGGCAATACGGTTTGCACCATGTTTAGTTCTACTAAACACCAACACCTGCTTCCAGCCATTTTTCTTAATTAAGCTAATTAAGGCAGCTGTTTTCTTAGATTTGTCGATAGGTACTAAATGCTGCTCAACAGTTTCAACTGTCGTATTGGCAGGTGCCGTTGACACTTTCTCAGGATTGTTAGTAATGGTTTGCGCTAGCGTTGTTATTTCAGACGAAAACGTTGCAGAGAACAATAAAGTTTGTCGCTTAGTTGGCAACAATTTAAGAATGCGTTTGATGTCATGAATAAAGCCCATGTCTAGCATTCTATCTGCTTCATCTAATACTAAGGTTTCTAATTGATTGAACTTCACCGCATTTTGTTGGTAAAGGTCAAGCAAACGACCTGGGGTGGCGATAAGTACATCAACACCTGAGCGTAAGGCTTTCATTTGTGGGTTAATCCCCACTCCACCGAATACCACTGCGGTTTTAAGCGGCAAAAATTCACTAAACGATTTTACGTTTTCTTCCACCTGCGCCGCAAGTTCTCGGGTTGGGGTTAAGATAAGCGCGCGAACACAGTTTGAAGCGGCAGGTCTGCCATCTAACAAACGATGAAGCAAAGGCAATGAAAAGCCCGCCGTTTTACCTGTACCTGTTTGTGCTGCTGCCAGTATGTCTTTGCCTTCAAGAATAATGGGAATAGCTTGCTGCTGAATTGGCGAAGGCGTTGTGTAGCCTTGTTTTTCAATAGCTTGTAGTAGCGGGGCAGCTAGGCCCAACTCAGTAAAAGACATGGATAACTCCTGGAAATAAAAATTAGGTTACGCAACGTAACCGGTCTGCGCTGAAGGGTTATCAGTCTGAAGCAGGTGTAAAACGGTAAAGTTCGTAATGCGAATCGCGAGAGGGACTTACAATAGTAATAGTATAAAAGCAGAAACAATTATCAAATTAAAATAGTACCTACAAAATGCGGGCGCATACTACCACTGTTTGCCCCCACTCGCTAGGTTAATTTTTAACCTTGAACCACAAGTTTTAAATCGACTTTTATTCAGTTTCGACGGCGAAATTCCCAAACCAGTATTATACTAAGTCAGGTATACCTTTAATTAGTGTTTTGTGATGAAAGTGAGATAGTTAGGTATGCGCACTATCATTGAAACTAATAAATAAGTTGGGCTTCCTATTTGAAAAGTCTTCGTTCTGACATTGCGTTAACCACAATTGCTTCTGTGGCCATTATCAGCGTATTGATAATGGCGTTATCAATTCGAGTTTATGAAGAATTATACCAAGACTTTGTTGCTTTCGAATTTGACGCCCTTGCTGAAAATATGGCTGTAGACTTACTTCCCGTCATTAACAACAGCGCGGGAAGTTTCAGCCAAACTCAGGTTCTTCTTCGCTTAGACGAATATGAATACGTAGACTTTGCGCGGGTTTACAACGAATATGGAGAGTTGGTAAACCTCTACATCGGTAACGCAAATATAAACGGTGATACCTCTCAAACATCAAGCATCACGGATACAGAATATCAAACGCTGGATAGCGGGTTTCAAACTGATGATGGCAGTATCTTTGTCATTAAAATAATAGGTGAAGCGGATTTTCCTATGGGTAAACTCGTTTTATCTTACGATATTCAAAAGCCTCTTGCTGAAAATCGCTGGGAGTTTATTTCACTCGTCACCCCAGTGGTTTTACTCCTTCTGTTAAGTACTGTATTTATCACATTACGCCTACAAAAACGCTTACTTATTCCGCTGACGTCCCTTATTGCCAAAATGAAGAAAGTAGAAAGGGAAGCGAACTACGACGTTAAAGTTTCAGAAGCGGGAAAATTTGAAATTGCCTCTTTAGGGCGAGGCTTTAACAGTATGATGCGGCATATCAAACAACAAACAGATATTAATCAACGTAAAACCCTCTTGCTAGAACGACAGCAGTCGCAGATGGAGAAACTTGCCAACTTCGATACCCTGACCGGATTACCTAATCGGCAATTTTTAATGAAAAGTCTGTCAATTGAGTTAGCTCGGGCTAAGCGTGATAAGTCAGAAGTCGCCCTTATGTTTCTTGATTTAGATGGGTTTAAGCAAGTGAATGATTCATTCGGCCATGATGCTGGTGATAAGTTACTGTGCGGCATTTCAACTGAGATTTCCTATGCCATGCGAGAAGGTGACATTGTTGGGCGATTAGGCGGGGACGAGTTTCTTATCATACTCGTGGGTAATCCTACCCAGTCCCAATTGCAAACCATTGCTCGGCGCTTAATAACGACCATCACCCAATTACATCATATTGACGGATGGAGAGTAGATCCGAGTGTGAGCATAGGTATTGCACTCGCAACCGATTGTGACTACGCCGCATCTAGCTTAGTAACTAATGCTGATGTAGCCATGTATGAGGCGAAAAAAGAAGGTAAAGGCCGCTATGTTTGGTTTACTTCATCAATGCAAGAGGCAACAAGGCGTAAAAATCAAGTGGCGACGTTCCTGCCGCATGCCATCGAAAACAGTGATTTTCATTTAGTGTACCAAGCTAAAGTTAACGAATTCGGTGAGGTGGTAGGCTTTGAAACGTTATTACGTTGGTATGACGAAGAACTTGGTAACATTTCGCCCGCAGAATTTATACCAATAGCTGAACAAAGCGACAAAATCTCTGAAATAACCCTATGGGTAATCAATCAAGCTTGTATCGAGATACCCCGTATAACTGCGCAGTACGGGGAAAAAATCAGAATTTCAATCAATCTTTCCGCCTACGACTTAATAAACGTTCATGTTACTGACTCTATTTTAAATGGATTGCGCTCGGGGAAGATCCCCAAAGATAACGTTGAATTTGAAATCACTGAATCGGCGTATATGAATAACTTCTCGATCGCTAATACTTTTTTATCCGATCTTAAAAACGAAGGCTGTAAAATATCACTTGATGACTTTGGTACTGGCTATTCATCATTAAGCTACATTACAGAATTCAATATTGATACGCTTAAAATTGACCGTCAATTTGTCAGCCAGATTGGTTTATCGAAACGCTCTGAACTCATTACAATTACCATTATTGAAATGGCTAAAAACTTAAATTTAGAGGTGTGTGCTGAAGGCATAGAAACTCATGAACAGTCTGCATTTTTAACTGACAACGGCTGTCATATTCTACAAGGCTTCTTGTATAGCAAACCCATTCCCCTTGATGCTCTGTTATCACAACAAGAAGAACAGGCATTACTCAGGCTAGCAAATTAGATTGATTCATAAATGACCGTTAACCCTTTAGGTAGAGATGTACCTTCAGGTAGGTAACCTACACTCGCCTTATGCTCTGCAAGAAACAGGAGCATTTCATCTATCGAGTCGACGCTCACAGGTGGACTACTGCGCCCGCTAAAGCGCATTTGCGCCCAAAAAGACTGAATGCGTGCTTCTGGTAATCCAATGACTCGTGTATTAAATACTTTTCGAATATAAGAACCGGGTACAAACTCTACCGGTGACAAGCCTTTTGTAGACCCTCCCATAAACACACTACGTATTTCACTTTTGCTAAGCACCAGTGATGAATCAGCTAAATTAGCCACGACCAACACACCTTCACGGGCATGAACGATTTTTGGAGGTGATACCACTAGTGTCAATATAAAAAGGGGTAAAAAACGCATTAGAATACCCACTCTACACCTACTTGATAAAGGCTTGCCCGCCTATCAAAATCTGCGTTTTCAAGCGCAACATAGAAAAGCGACGTTTTTCCTTCTTTTCCTTTTAAGAAGGAAACTTCGGTTTTGAACGCTAAATGAGTATTGTAATCCCAACGCAAACCTAGGGTTAACGAGTCTAAATCATCGGTGGGAAATAAAGCATTGATGGTATCAACAGATGTAGATAAGACATCGAGAAGCGGGCTAACACCTACAGGAATAGTGTTCTCAATACTGTTTTCGTCTTGCCGTGATCTTGCTATGGTGGCGTGGAACAACACCGAGTTGTAATAACGCCCCACAGTAAGGTAATAGCTAGTGATACCAGACAGGACATCAAGATCAGAATCTACCGACATAGCCTCTGCGTTAACAAACCAATCTAACGATATATACCCTGCGCCAAACACATACACTGATAAGCCATCGTCTAATCTAAACTTAGAGGCTAATTCATCGAAGCCAGCGGAAGTAAGGCCTCCAACTAACTGATCAATTTGCACACTATTGTCAACAACCTCGCTTATTCTGGCAATAGAGGAGCGAAATTGAAAGCCCTTATAGTTAAGTGAAAATACGGCGCCGTAGATATCATTGATATCGACTTCAAACGCTTCTTGACCTGAAAATACCTCACCGTCGAAATCGCCCCAATATCCTTCAATACCTATACCCACATTGCCTAAATGTGTTTGGTATCTTACATTCAGGCCTTCATAGCCAGAGTAGAAAATTCGTCGGCTGTAAACTTGCTCAGGTGCGTTTACCCAAGGATAAGAAAAACCTACATCGATAACATCAGAATAGTTAAGTACAGGTATTCGCAGCCGACCAACGTTAAACTGCCATGATGAAGACGGCTGATAGGTAAGATAAAGCCAATCTAATCCAGAATCTCTATCTGATCCGCTATGAAGTATGCCCTGCGCAGATATTGAAAACTGGGTATTGATGGCGTAGTCGGCTTGCAGTGCAATAAGTGAATCTTCAGAAAAGCTCCACGAATTATCGTAATTTGCATAAGACGCTTCGTTTGTGGATAGCTGCCCCCCCACTACCCGAGCAAATCCAGAAAATGCGAGTTCATCCTTAGTACCAGCGATTGCAGAAGTCATAGGCATGGCTAAGATTATAAAAACAACTGTAGTAATGTACTTCGGCATTTATATTGAAACTCTGGGTTCATTAGGGACAGAATAAGCCATTAACTTTAGGCAAGATTACTTCTACATAACAGATAGCACAGACGCGAAAACATATAAGCAACTAATTATTAAGTTATTTTTCAACCAGCTTTTGCCTCTAACTTTTTCCCAACCTTTCAAGCCATCTTTAACACCCAAAGAAGATACTTCGGGTATCTTCAATTTGTGGTAAACAAAATTGTGAGGGGTTCAGGCAGTGCTATGCCTTCAGGTAGATAGCCAATGCTAGCTTCATTTTCAGTTAAATAACGCACCATTTCTTCAGTGTTACTCACACTGACCGGCGGCTGGTTTCGACCACTGAACTTCATCTGTGCCCAGTAAGACTGAATTCTCGATTCAGGCAACCCTATAACCCGTGTATTAAAGATAATTCGAATTTGGGAACCGCTCGCAATCTCTACAGGGGAAAGTTTAGCTTCGGATACCCCCCCCATAAAAATATTGCGAATTTCGCTTTTACTTATTGAAGTGGGTTGTTCAGTTAAATGAGCAACGACGATCACGCGTTCACGGCTTTGTGCCGCAGCGCAAAAGGCAAAAGAAATGATGAATAAGACCAGAGTAAGTTTCGACATTAAAATACCCACTCAATGCCTAATTGATAAAGAGTGGCTCGCCTATCGAACTCTGTATTATTCACATCTAATTCAAAAAAAGACGTTTTTCCTTCTTTACCTTTCAAAAATGAAACTTCCGTTTTAAACGCTAGATTAGTTCGAAAATCCCATCTAGCACCTAACGTGAGAGAATCTAAATCGTCCGTTGGGAAATAGCTGTTCACTTCCTCAACGGCAAAATATAATGCGTCCAGTTCAGGTGAAAAACCAATAGGGATAGGGTTATCAATTTCATTTAATGACTGACGTGATGAGGCTATAGTCGCGTGTAGCAAAATTTCATCAAAATAATACCCAAACGTAATGTAAGAACTATCGATTGCGGCTAGTACGTCTATCTCAGACTCTACCTTTATTATTTCAGCGGTAACAAACCAGTTTAATGAATCGTAACCTACTCCTAACAAGTACGACGACGATGCTCCATTGATATCTAACGTATCCGCCGTATCACCGAACCCCGCGGCTCTTAGCCCTTGAATTAAAGGCTGTAATTCATCTAACTCCACGGCTGTATCGTTCGCAAAACTTGTCGCAACTCTAAATTGAAAACCTCGGTAACTGGTTTCAATGACGCCACCAAACATACCGTCTACTTCAACATCTGAAGAAGTGCCATTACTCAAAATTTCATCATCAAAGTTTCCCCAGTAAAGCTCAACAGAAAAGGTAACTTCGTTGTAATAGCCTAGATAGCGGGCGTTGGCTCCCTCATACTGAGAAAACAAATAACCGCTATAAAGTTGCTGTGGGGCGTTTAACCAAGGGTATGCAAAACCTACGTCTATTACGTCAGAGAATTTTAAAAGGGGGGTACGAAGCCGACCAATATTAAATTGCCACGATGCATTAGGCTGATAGGTTAAATATAACCACTCCACTCCTGACTGCCTTGATTCATCACTGTGCCATAACAGCTGGCCAGACATCGAAAAATAGTCATTGAATGTGTAATCAGCTTGCACTGCAGCAAGTGACTTTTGAGAAACACTAAACGAATTATCGTAGCCTTCATATTTGGCTTCATCCGTAGATAAGTAACCGCCAACTACGCGAGCGAATCCTGAGAATTCTAAATCATTTGAAGTATCTGCGAGCACTCCATGGGAAAAAAGACTCGTGATAAGGAAGAAAGATGCGAACCGTCTCAACAAAGGAAAACCTTATAAACGAAGTAGCGTTCAATTAATAATTACCAACGTTCAGTGATTATTAACCCAAACTTCATTTTTCGCCAGTTTAAGCAGTTAGTTAAGAAAAAACATATAAGAAAGGTATTTAATGGCTACCAGAGAAATGGGGTTACTCTGGTAGCCTTGGTGAAACGACTTATTTCACTAGATTATTTAACTTCAGAGCACGCTTGGGTAATAGCTTGCCAATTTTTCGCTTCAACCCACTCAGGTTTTGCAACCCAAGTACCACCCACAGCAAAGATGTTGCTCATCGAAAGGTAATCTTGGTAATTGCCTTCCGATACACCGCCAGTTGGGCAGAAACGAGAATCTTTAAATAGGCCACCAACGGCTTTTAAGAATGCAGCACCACCTGAAAGTGACGCTGGGAACAGCTTCATTTCTCGAAAGCCGTGTTCTCTTGCAAGTACAATATCACCAACCGTTGAAACACCAGGCAATACCGGTAGGCCACACGAAGCTAGTGCGGTTAATAAACGCTCTGTCACCGCTGGAGTAACAATAAAATCGGCACCCGCGTCTATAGCCACTTTAAGCGACGCTTCATCAATAATAGTGCCGGCACTTACAATCATGTCAGGCAAAGCTGCTTTTATAGCTGTAATTGCTTCAGCTGACTTCTCTGAGCGAAGTACCACTTCCACTGTACGCAAGTTTGCTTCATACATAGCTTTTGCAATAGCAACGCCGTCTTCTGCGTTATTTACTTGGATAATAGGTAAAAGCTTCTGCTCTCCCATAATTGAAGAAATAGAATTCATAGTTTTCTCTGTGTAATTTTGCGTAAGGATCAGGTTAAATTTTGACTAAAGAGGCTGTAGGCAGCGGCATCCACAATGGCACCTTTATGCTGAATAACAAATCCAGCACTTTTAGATGCTTTTTCAACCGCTTCTTTTTGTGATGCATCTTCAAGTCTTGCGCCAAGATAAACACCATTAAAGGCATCACCAGCAGACGTGGTATCCACAACATTCTTAACTGGTGTAAGCGGAACTTGTGAAATATTGCCTTCTTTATTTATAACGGTAACCGCGTCACTGCCATTTTTAATAATGACTTCATCGAATGTGTAATCACTTAAAAATTTGAGTGTTTCTTCGATGGTATCGATGCCATATAGGAAGTTGAAGTCTTCAATACCAGGAAGGATGATATCGGCAAGCTCGTACGCTTTTGCGTAGAGACGCTTAGCGTCGTCTTTGCTTTTCCATAAAGACGGACGATGGTTAATATCAAAGACTAACTTAACACCAGACGATTTTAAACGGGTTAATAAAGCGAAGTATTTAGGCAAGTCTTCTTCGTTAATTACCGCTAAGCTGATACCACTGAACAACACCATATCGAATGCCGTCATCGCAGCAATATCATTGCTATCCAATGTTTGCATCATGCTTTTAGCAGCAGAATCAGAACGCCAATAAACGAATGAACGCTCACCCGTGTCATCTGTATATATTCGGTACAGGCCTAGGTGCTTTTCTTCATGTCTGCCAATAAAACGCGGGTTTATCCCCTCATTAACGGCATGCATAACCATTTCGTCACTTAATGCGTCTTTGCCAACGGCGCTAACGTAATAAACATCATGTTGTGGAAAAGTGCGCTTCATATAAACGGCAGAATTGTAGGTATCGCCTGCGAAACCTTGAGAGAGTAAGCCGTTCTCGGCTTCCCTAAGCTCTGACATACATTCGCCAATAAAACCAACTCTCATGCTACACAGACTCCAATTTAATTTGCACTGACTACTTAACGTAGTAGTCGTTTATTATTAAGGCCAGTTAGAAGTGTCTAGTAGGCTTATTGTCAGTACCTAACAACTCTATATATTGAAACTCGACCTTATGTCTTGTTTGCTCATGTTCTTTTTGTGTAAAAGAAATGTCACACCAAACCACAATCTAACCAATTGGGCGACCAAATACAACCAATTTATTTTACCAGAATAGCATTTGGTTATTACCAAGATAGCGGTGGACGTTTTTCTTTATTCTAATTCACCTTCAACTTCTAACATTTTTTTGCGTACTTTGCGATTTAGCATACTTTCAGGCTACAATCGGTGTAACAGTTACGTTACCAAAATATGTTCATAAGGTTAATAAATGAAATCTCGCCGGCTTTTCTGGAGTATCGTAGAAAAACTTGAAGACTTAATCGATCAAGGTGTTTGCCCCGCTGGAAGCCGTTTGCCCGCTGAACGAGAACTAGCAGAAACGTACAAAGTAAGCCGCCCCACTATACGCGAAGCTATTATTGCACTAGAGGTGCGAGAGCGAGTGGAAGTGAAAACGGGGTCGGGCGTTTACGTACTTAAGCAGAAAAAAAATCAACACACCGCAAAAGCGATTAGCGCTTTTGAATTAACCCAGGCAAGAGCATTGATTGAAGGGGAAGCTGCAGCGCTTGCTGCATCAACAATCAGTGATGAAGAAATATCAGCTCTGCAAACCTCTTTAACTGAGATGGCAGCCCCTGAAACAGCAGACTCAGCCGACCAACGATTCCATCATATTATTTCTCAAGCCACTCATAACCATGCTGTTCAATTGTCGGTGGAGAATTTATGGGAGCTTCGCCGCTCTACGCCTCAAATCGTAGCTGCGTATAGTGACGTGTGTTCACAAGGTATTGAACAGAGAATTAGAGAGCATACAGAGATCTTTAACGCGATTGCTAATAGAGATACCGCTGCTGCGCGAAAAGCAATGCATAGCCATTTTAACCGGCTGATAAACGCGTTGTTTGATGCAAGTGAGGCAAGAGAGTTAGAAGAGATTAGAAGAAAGACTGATAAAACACGTGGGCTCTACTCAATTTCTCATCTAAGCAAGCCCTAGGCTTTAATGATAAATGCGCTTTTTAAATGACTAGGTGCTATTTTCAGGCTTTAGAAACAAAACAGGCTTCTTTCGAAGCCTGTTACTTACTAGGGTACTCAGAGTATTTTTGTTTTTCTTTTGTGAGTTTGTATATGGGTAGATCTGTTTTTACTAATATTGGTGTATAAAAATTAGCTGAGCAGGTTTTGCTTACGCTAGATTTCGATACAAAATATATAAACATCACGCCACTTTGTCAACCACAAACAAAAACAGTTATTACCAAAAAGCATTACCAATAAACTTAGATGGTTTCATATAAGCGCGTTAGCCGTGCCTATAACGCATTTATCGTACTGAACTAAATACCTTACCCTCGTACGAAATTGCTTTACGGCATGCCAAATTCGGTTTAAAAAGCGCACTATTGTTTAGTCTTTACTTTCGAGTATCCTGCTCGTACTAATTTTGCGAATATTAATCAAATGACCCTAGATACGCTTTTCGAGCACATTCAAGAAAAATGGACACTAATCCAAGCGTCGGTTTATACCTCAACGTTTCTTATACAGGTTTTGCTTATTGCCGTTATTTACGCGGTGGCGTTTATTCTTTCTCGCCAAGTTAGAAAGCCATTCAAGTTCACTAGAGAAGCACCAAATAGTGGCGTGCACACGCTTCACAATATGTTGTACAAGCTGGGCGGCACCCTATTCCCCGTAATTACCATCAGCTTACTAAAATTAACGACCGTATTGGGCGCGCAATTTCAGTTCGATCCTTGGGTCCTTGAGATTGCCGTGGTGGTGGCGGTCATGCTATTCGTTGCTTCTCTAATTCGTGGATTCATCGACAACCCTATATTTGCCGGCTTCATGCGTTGGATAGGCTTACCTATTCTATTTTTGTACTTAGTGGGCGTGCTGCCCGTTGTGACCGCCGCTTTAGAATCTATGTCTTTATCTATTGGTAATGTAGATATCTCCGCATATGGAATTACTCGCGTTATCTTGTTCGGCGTATTGCTTTTTTGGTTGGGTAGAGCGTCGAATAATCTTGGCCAAGATATAATTCGCAGTCACACCAAGTTGGATGTATCAACCAAAGAAGTGTTCGCAAAACTGTTTGAAGTTGCCTTGTTTTGTATCGTATTTCTGCTTTTACTAAATGTAATGGGTATAAACCTAACCGCTTTGGCCGTGTTTGGTGGTGCTCTGGGTGTGGGTTTAGGCTTGGGTCTTCAATCTATTGCCTCTAACTTTATATCGGGCATTATTATCTTGCTTGATAGGTCGTTAACTGTGGGCGATTTTGTAGAGTTGGAAGACGGCCAAAAAGGCATAGTGCGAGAATTTAAAATGCGTTACGCCGTACTAGAAACCTTCGACGGTAAAGACATACTCGTACCTAACGAAAAGTTTATTAGTTCATTACTTATAAACTGGACCCACAAAGATCCCAAACAGCGCTATCGTATTGATTTTTCGGTTGCTTACAAAACTGATATTCGCGCAATGGTAGAAATTATTAAAGAGACGGTATCACAACATCCCCAGGTCATTAGCGGTGAAGATATACCATTTGAAGAGCTACCCGACTGTGAAATTGACAGCTTTGGTGACTCGGGCGTGAATATGTTTGTGGAGTTTTGGATGGATGGGGTTGATGATGGAAAAAACCGTGTTGGCGGCGATCTGCTGTTAACCGTATTCGAGACGCTTCGCGAACATAAAATTGAAATTCCTTTCCCTCAGCGTGAAGTACGAGTGGTTAACGAAAACGGCATTGGTATTCGTAACACTACGCCCTAATAGCGAGAAAGTAACACATCCCACTGCCACTGCGCATCTTGCAAATTGAGCAGGCCGATAAACTTTTGATAATCGGCCTGCCCCATGGCATGGGCAACTGTTTTTAATTGAGATTTGGCTCGTATCGCTTTTACCTGCAACAACTCCAGTCGTTTATCAGCATTTTCACCAAAGTTAGTATCTAAAATTTCGTTGGCTTTCTTATTCGCATCCCAAAATGTTAGCACGTAGCCAATAAGCTTAAGGTGCACCCCTATCATTTGTTTGCTTTCTATAACCGCCGCTAAGATTGATGAAGCCAACCTCTTTTTAAAACCGCTTTCGGTTTCGCCCCGGGCACTTTCCCACAATAGCTCAAGCGCTACTTGGTATTCTTCAATTAGCCTTATATGCTGCTCGCACCAATGCTGTTCACTAGGAAGTGTATCTAAGTCCTCGGCCAACATTTCTAGGTTTACAAGCTGTCGCTGTATGGTTGCCATGATGCTCTTTTGAATGAGTCGGTTTAAATAAGTAGGTTTATAAAAAAAGCTTATGCGCCATTGCTTTATAACTTTGCCAGTTAAAAGCCGTTAGTAAATAGCGGCTATGTAATAGCTAAAGCGTGAATTTGCTTTTTATCTGAGCTATTCAGCTTATAGAAATCCTTTTACTAATATAAGTGCTTTGAATAAGTGTATAGAAAGTTAGTGGCAGGTACAGAATTAATCGTAGGTAAGCGTTTCATTGCATATAGTTGTATAGCTATTTGAATAATCGTTATGTAACAGCCAATAATAAACGCGGGCAGTGTCACCTGCCCGCGTACTTATAATGTGTAATGAGTAAACGTGTTAACGTCTATTGGTTTAAAGGACTGTTTAAGTCATGGCGTAAATCGAAACGGTCGAGGGTCATGACCTTTGTCCATGCATCTACAAAGTCTTCAACAAACTTGGTTTTCGCATTATCGTACGCATAAACCTCAGACACCGCACGCAACTCGCTATTCGAACCAAACACTAAATCGACAGGTGTAGCTGAGTAGAGCACTTCACCGGTTTTACGGTTTATGCCTTCATAAACCGCAGGGTCGTCTGTTTTTCTCCACTTCACATTCATATCAAGCAATGTAGTAAAGAAATCGTTGTTCAGCGTACCCACGCTACTTGTGAAAACACCATGAGTGCTATTGCCGTTGTTCGCACCTAGGGAACGCATGCCACCTATTAGCACAGTCATCTCTGGAACGGTTAAATTCAGTTGATCGGCTTTATCTACCAACATTTCGGCAGGAGATCGATAGCTAGTGTCTGCGTTGTAGTAATTGCGGAATGCATCAGCGGTTGGCTCTAACAATGAAAATGAATTCACATCAGTTTGGGCCTGTGTAGCATCTCCTCTGCCCGGTATGATGGGCACAGCCACCTCAACACCTGCATCGGCAGCTGCTTTTTCAATTGCTGCACCTCCCGCAATAACAATAAGGTCAGCCAACGAAACTTTAGGGCTTGATGAATTACCGCCATTAAAGTCTTTTTGAATTTCTTTTAAAGTAGAAACAACCGCCTTCACTGTCTCGGGTTCGTTAACCGCCCAATCCATTTGTGGTGCTAATGCGATACGGGCACCGTTTGCACCACCTCGGTAATCAGACGACCTAAAACTGGCAGCTGCTCCCCAAGCAGTTTTCACTAATTGCTGTACGCTTAATCCTGAGTCTAAAATTGTGGCTTTTAATTTTTTAACATCACCATCGGTTACTGGCTTATGATCAGTTGTGGTGACAGGGTCTTGCCATACGAAGTTTTCTTTCGGAATGTCGTTACCAAGATAACGAGCTTTAGGGCCCATATCCCGATGGGTTAGCTTAAACCATGCTTTGGCAAACGCTGTTTGGTACTCTTTTGGATCGGCTAAGAAGCGTTCTGCTATCTTGCGGTACTCTGGGTCATATTTAAGCGCAAGGTCAGCTGTGGTCATAACAGGCGCATGGCGTTTACCTTCAACATGAGCATCAGGCACTGACGTTTGCGCCGACTCATCGGTAGGTATCCATTGAATTGCACCCGCTGGGCTGCGAGTTTGCTTCCACTCAAAGCCTAATAGATTTTGCAGATATAAACTGGTCCATCGTGTAGGAAGTTGTGTCCACGCCCCTTCTAAACCACTGGTAATGGTATCTTCAGAATGCCCTTTGCCGCAGTTGTTTTTCCAACCTAAGCCTTGCTCTTCTACACCAGCACCACCCGGTTCAGCTTCTAAACAGTCGGCAGGCTTGTGAGCGCCGTGCATTTTGCCAAACGTGTGCCCACCAGCAATTAGCGCCACTGTTTCCTCATCATTCATGGCCATACGATTAAATGCAGTACGGATATTTTTCGCAGAGCCCATAGGATCAGGTACACCTTTAGGCCCTTCTGGATTAACGTAAATCAACCCCATGTGGGTTGCACCCAATGGGCGTTGTAACTTACCGTCTTTTTCTTCGCGATCACTGGCGAGCATTTCTACTTCTGGCCCCCAATACACCATGTCCGGTTCCCAGTCATCGGTGCGGCCACCCGCGTAGCCATAGGTATCAAAGCCCATATTTTCCATACCTACGGTGCCGGCAAGTATCATAAGGTCTCCCCACGATAATGCCTTACCGTATTTTTGCTTTATGGGCCATAGTAACCGACGGGCTTTGTCTAAGCTGGCATTATCAGGCCAGCTATTAAGCGGATCAAAACGCATTTGGCCACCGTCACCCCCGCCGCGACCATCTAACGTACGGTATGTACCTGCACTGTGCCATGAAAGTCGAATAAAGAAGGGGCCATAGTTTCCATAATCTGCTGGCCACCAATCCTGTGAGGTAGTCAGTAGTTCATTTACGTCAGCTTTTACTTGGTCTAAGTCTAATGATGCAAATGCTTCTGCATAGTCGAAGTCATCGCCTAGCGGGTTTGAGCGACTGTCATGGTCGCGCAGTTGGGATAAATTAAGTTGTTCTGGCCACCAAAAGTTATTGGTTCGCGCCTGAAAAGGCTGAACCATTCCTGTGCCTTTTGCGCCAGCTGGCTTACTGATTTGATCGTTAGCAAATGACGCGCTTGTGCCTAATGCTAGTGTGACCAACCCTGCTAATGTAGCTTTGTATACCCTGGATATCTTCATGTTGTTTTCCCAATGCTATGTGAGTTTTGCCGATAATTTTTAAGTCCAATATCATCAAATCCATTGTTATTTATGGCTACTGAGTGACTATTGGCTATTTATTAGTAAGCGACGATTATTTGTTAACAATATATTCACATACGTAAAGTAATTAGAGCTTCATAGAAAAGACAGTTGAAAAATTGGATGAAGACGATAGGAAATACTAATTAGATTTTTTCACTTTACTTAACGCCAACTCAAGTTTTCCTAAAAAGTCTTTTGTAAAGAGTCGATTATGAACGCTTCTTTGCTATGTACTCTTTTCAAAAGGTAAGAAACTTATGCCGTACAACTTTTAATCAGCGATTAAAATGCAAACAACTCATCCGGAAAAGTACGGTAAATCGTGAAACTCTTTCCCATTATTTTCCTCATTTAAGACTTTTTTACGCTGGCATGTTGATTGAATAGGTAGTGATATCAAACGTGAGGCATTTCATTCTCACGTAGATCTTCCTTATGGAAGCTAATGGAACGTTGGAAACTAAAACGAGGATGTCATTATGAAAAACACACTTACAGCACTTGCAGGTATTGCAGCACTTACATCATTTGGTAGCTTTGCTCAGTCAAACGACTACTCAGTCGACGAGAGTGGCTTTTATGTCGGTGGTAACTACGGTTATCTTCGTGTAGAAGGTGAAGACGATTTTGATGACGATAAAGATGTATGGCAAGGATTGCTAGGTTATAAATTCAATGAATGGGTTGCGATAGAAGGTAGTTTCATCGACTTTGGTGACTACGGCAACGACATTGCTGGTGGGGATACCGATGGGTACACGGCAGCAATTAAAGGTATTCTTCCAGTAACCGACAAATTTTCGTTATATGCAAAGGTTGGTCAATTGTGGTCAGAAACTGAATACAACCTAGGCGGTGTATCAAGTGACTATGACGACGAGAGCCTTTTTGTTGGCGCAGGCTTAAGCTACGCCATTACCAAGAACTTTTTAGTTAATGCAGAATACACTGTTTACGATGCCGAATTAGATGCCGATGAGGCGGTAGATGATATTGACGATACTAACTTCGAAACAGATTTAAAGCAGGCGAGTATTGGTGTTGAATACCGTTTCTAACCTGCTCAGTTAATACACCTACTAGAAATGCGGCGCGCAAAAGCGCCGCATTTTTTATTGGTCTCTTTTTCTAAAAACTGTTAACTCAAAAAGCACTAAATGATTGTCAAGCTAACGACATCTTTTTGATATAGCATTAAGCATCTCTAAAAAATAAAACGGCAGAAGTAACCATGCTAACACTTGCTCTTATCTACCTTGGTGCAGCGCTAATTGCAGTACCTATTGCCAAACGATTGGGATTAGGTTCAGTGTTAGGTTACCTCATTGCCGGCATTTTAATTGGCCCATTTGTTTTGTCACTAGTTGGCGATCAAACCGAAGTGATGCACTTTGCCGAATTCGGTGTAGTCATGATGCTGTTCTTAATAGGTTTGGAGCTTCAACCCTCCCGATTATGGACATTAAGACACTCAATTGTAGGTTTAGGTGGGTTGCAAGTTCTGCTTTCTACCGGCGCTATATTCGCCATTGTTTATTTTGGCTTAGGGCTAGCGTGGCAGAGCGCCTTGGCCATAGGCTTGATGCTAGCTTTGTCTTCTACCGCTATCGTCATTCAATCGTTAGAAGAAAAAGGGTGGTTGAAACTAGACGCAGGGCAAAATAGTTTCTCTGTGCTGTTATTCCAAGATATCGCTGTTATCCCCATATTGGCACTAATGCCATTGCTTTCATTCCTTCCAGCAAGTGCCGTAGACGGTTCAAGTCATTCGCTGGTCTCTGATTGGTCGGCCATGGGGAAAGTGGGTATTTCTATTGCCGTTATTATTACTATTATTTTGGCAGGAAAATACATTTCCACACCCATTTTCCGCTATATATCTCAAACCCATATGCGTGAAATATTTACGGTTTTCGCGTTATTTCTAGTAATTGCCATTGCGCTTCTCATGCAAACCGTTGGCCTTTCCCCAGCACTTGGTACTTTCTTAGCCGGCGTTGTACTAGCAGAAAGCGAATTTAGGCATGAGTTAGAAGCCGATATCGAGCCCTTTAAGGGGTTATTACTTGGCTTATTTTTTGTCACCGTGGGCGCATCTATAGACTTCGGATTATTGGCAGACAACACCTTACTTATTCTATTACTGGTGTGTGGCCTTGTTGCAGTAAAAGGGCTCGTACTGTTCATACTTGCGCATTTATTCTCGATTAACTCTCGCCAGCGACTCTTATTCACGTTGGCGTTAGCACAAGGGGGGGAGTTTGCTTTCGTATTACTGTCTTTATCTAGAGAACTAAGTATTTTAAGTGGCAAAGAAGCAAATATCGTTACCCTAGTTGTTGCCCTTTCTATGGTAATTACGCCTCTATTGTTAATGGTTTACGACCGTGCTCAAAAATTCCAAAAATCAACAGCACCTGAATTTGATAGGCCTGAAGAAATTGAAGCGTCTCGACATGTCATCATTGCTGGCTACGGCAGGTTTGGCCAAGTTATCGGCCGATTATTAAAAGCCCAAGGTTACGAAGTAAGCGTACTTGACCATAGCCCTAGCCAAATTGACTTATTGAGAAGATTTGGAAACAAGGTGTTCTACGGCGATGCTGCCCGAAAAGAACTATTAGAGGCCGCGGGAGCCAATTCCGCCGATCTTCTCGTGATTGCAATCGATGACCCGTATAAAACCCTCGAAATTATTAATATTGCGCGAAAGCATTATCCTAATTTAAAGCTGGCAGTTCGTGCTCGTGATAGACGTCATGCGTATGAGCTAATTCGTATGAAAGTTAAGACCTTTAACAGAGAGACATTCGACTCAGCATTAGTGTTAGCCGTTGAGTCATTAAAGTTATTAGGTAACGATGATATTGATGCAGAACGTGCTGGTAAGTTATTCCGAAAGCATGATGTTGAATCGATGAACCTACTTGCTGAACTATGGGGAGACGACCATTCCTACGGGGTTGCGATTAAACAGCGCATGGATGAACTCACACAAGTATTAGCTCAAGATACTGAGGCAAGAGAGAAGTTTAACACCTGTGATAGCACCACCGCTCCCAATGAAGCGAAAGAAGGTTAATACAAGCACAGTCTGGTATTAAAATTTATAACTTTATTTAACTAATAATACTCGCAATGAGGTGAGTAGCCTAGTGCACTAATTATACTTTGGTATAATCCTGACCTGAATTTACTATTAGGGCTGTGTGTTGCACATTTTTTTAGCCACCTGCATGCTAGTTTCAATTGCGGTATCTGCTGTTCTTTGTGGCTACTTTGCAATTAAAGCTGTCTATCAGAAAAAAAGAATATTTCGCTACTGGTCAATAGCCAGTGGTTTACTTTGCGCTGGCTTTATTACTCGTCTTAGCGACATGCTATTTTCTACGCCTTCATCTTTATTTATTCTAGGGCTTATTACCTTTGTAGTGGGCTTTTATCAGATATTTTTAGGCTTAGAGTCACTTCAAAAGCATAAAGACTACAAATTAAATCGACATGCGTTGCCCGTACTTGGCGTTGGGGTATTAAGTATTTGCGCCCTATGCATGCTGCCCTCTCTCGCTGAGTCTGTAGCGATGTTCTTCTGTGCCGCACTGGTATTGTTAAGTGAAGGAGTACTTTATAACGATAATAGAGTAAAACAAGAAAAGCGCGCAGTGCTTCGCCCTCTATTGCTTGTCGCTTCTTTTTCACTCTTTTTACACGGAACGGTCTCGGTTGTGCATTCCATTACAGGTGGCATGGATGACTTATCGGTACTTTATCAACTCACTAGCATGCTTATGATAATCAGCACGGTACTAATAGTGCTGACTTTGGTGCACTGTAGTACCGACCCTACAACAGGGTCGCGCTTTACCCGTTCGCCAAATGATATTGGCTCAGTAGTATTAACTCGAGATGGCTTTACTCAGGCTGCAATTAAAAAGCTCAAACAGAGTAACAAGCATGAAAATGTACTCCTGTTAGTTGAAATAGATGATTATCAGGAGGTCTTAAACCATTATGGCGCAAGCGCTGGAGAAAGTGCGAGTTACCAAGTTGGACAGTCACTGATTCATTTTACGCGCTCCCACGATATTGTAGGTCAAATTAATGAGAATCGGTTTGCAGTGTTACTTAGCGATATTACTATTGAATCGGTTCACGTAGTGGCAGATAGGTTAGTAAAACAAGTATTTTCAAAAAACATTCAATCTATAGACAACTCCCCTATGTTCACTGCAAGTATTGGTATTGCACCCTCAACTGATATCGTATTTTCTTGGAAACGGGAAGAGCCTTTCAATGAAGGCAGCGTTAAAAGGGATAATCATACCAGTTTGGTTTATATGCTAACGCCCCTCAATAACGCTGTTTTGTAGATTTGTAAGACAATTAACGGGCTTTTTCTCCTTCTTACTTAAACCTGATTGGCTCATTATTTACTTGTTTCCTACTCTATATTCAGCCTCTTGCCATTATCTCCCTATTACTCTTAATCCATGAAAAAGTTACATTCCTCTTAAGTATATTTATCATCGCGACTTCACAAGAAAAAACAAAAAACCCTTTTATGTTAGACAGTTAGATAATACGGATTGCGTATAACTGATCCGGAACGTTTCCTGCAGCTTTCAACAGAATAAATAGTAACTTTATTACACGGAAGCGATTTCGGGAGACGACATGGTTGATAAAAATAATATATTCAAACCAGGTGAAAATTGTTGGGTAAGCAGCAAGGCGAATTTTGCTGCACCACTCATCGATTGTGGCAACTATTACAAAGCGCTACACAGCGCAATTGTAAAAGCTAAACACAGTATTTTTATCATTGGATGGGACATTGATAGCCGAATCCGCCTATTAAGAGGTGATGATGAAGCCAACAGTGAAGCTCCTAGTGTCGTCAGTGATTTGCTTGCGTGGAAAGCTGAAAACAACCCAGATTTAAACATCTATCTACTTCGTTGGGATTCTTCGTTGGCGTTTTTCTCTAAACGTGAAATGTGGGCGAAAGAAGTGTGGGAAGAGAAAACCCCAGACAATGTACAAACTGAACTGGATGACACTATTCCCATGGGCGGAAGTCAGCATCAAAAAATCATCGTAATTGATGATGAATTGGTATTTTCTGGCGGGATGGATATTTCTACCAACCGCTGGGACACCCGTGATCACCCAGTCGTATCAGAAGAGCGAGATGGCCCTGATGGTGAATACCCTCCTTTGCATGATGTGCAAATGGTGTCTTCTGGCCCGGTAGTGGCAGACTTTTCTCAATTGGTCCGTTGGAGATGGTTGCGGGTTGCCGAAAGCAAGCCTGTTGATATCCGTGAAGATGCGGATACATCATTTGATGGCCCTAAACCTCAAACTTGGCCAGATGATTACCCTCCCCTTTTTAAAAATGTGGATTGCGCACTAGCCAGAACCATCCCATTTATGGATGAAGTAGAACCCGCGCAGGAAGTGCGTACCATGCTGCTTGATTTAATTGGCGAAGCTGAGTCTCTCATTTACATCGAGAATCAATTTACTACCCGCCAAGAAATTGCTGAAGCGATTAACAAGCGAATGAAAGCTCGCCCAGATTTACACGTCATTATTGTTAGTTCGTACGAACCTAAAGGTAAGTTTGAGTGTGAAGCGTTTTGGGCAAGTCGTATCGAATTCAAAGCTATTCTTGAGAAAGACATCGACCCTAAAAGAGTGAAGCTTACTTATTCGTCGTGTGAAGATATGCAGGGAAGAAAAGCGTATAAGCGTATTCACTCCAAGGTGATGACGATTGATGACAAATACCTCGTCATTGGATCATCAAATTTGAGTAATCGCTCAATGACCCTTGATACGGAAATTGATGTCGTACTAAACGGAAACAACGATGCCAATCGCGAAGCTATCTTGCATGTTCGAAATGATTTGCTTGCCGAACATACGGGCAGAGAAATTGACGAAATGCCTGCGCTTTTCGAGCAAAAATATCCTGTTGAAGCATTAGTACTTGGGCAAATTGCTCACGGCTATGTATTAACAGAAGTACGGGATGAGGTATTTACAACGCATTCGGTTAACAATGTATTCCGCTCTTTGTCCGATCCTGAAGAGCCGTTAATCTCTATGCCTTCATTTGACGGTGACATTATGCCTGCTAGAAACCCTAGACGTAGAACCATCATGATCATGTTAGGTCTTGCCGTTATTGCCATTCTGGGCGGTTTAATGTTCTGGGCCAGCCAATCTATTTCATGGTTAAGTGGCGAGAGCATTAATGCGTTTCTTGAGAAGAGTCGGGGTACCTACTTCGCCCTTCCTACTGTGTTATTAGTATATGTAGTGGGAGGGATATTATTCTTCCCTGTTACCGTATTATCACTGGCAGTGGCAGCGATATTCGGGCCAATTTGGGGCCCTGTTTATGGGATTGTAGGTGCCTTACTAAGTTCCGCTATTCTATTTGGCATTGGTAAACTATCTGGTGATGCAGGATTAAGAAAAGTGGGTGGGCCGAAAGTAGAAGCCCTCGACGAAAAACTTAAACAAAGCGGTATTGTAGGTGTAGCAGCAATTCGAATGCTTCCTATCGCGCCTTTTAGTTTGGTTAATCTGGTTGCCGGTATTTCATCCATTGGTTTACTCCAATTTCTTATTGGCACCTTCCTAGGTATGTTTCCGCCGATGATAGCGAAAGGCTTAGTTGGCGACTCTATTACACAAATTTTCCGTAACCCATCTGCTGAAAGCATCAGTTATTTGGTTGGGGGCATAGTGCTTTGGGGACTTATGATTTGGGGCTCTCAGAAATTTGCACGCTATTATCAAGAAAGCCGTAAGAAGCGTGCATCTGACAATAAATCATCGGATAGTGAAGAATGTGCCGCATAATTAGTTATAACATTCACAGCGGACTAGGAAGAGATAAGTTACAAGATTATCGACGTATTGGGCAGTTTCTTGCTGAATCGGGTGCTGATATTGTGCTGTTGCAAGAGATGGACACTCGGCCTTCAGAACGTGCGATTGAGCGAGATGTTGAGGACATTTGTGCCAAAAATGTTTACAACTTGGTGGCATCTCCTGCTTTGCACGAGCCAAGTGGGTGGTATGGTAACGCCATACTCACTCGCTTCAAAGTATTGGAGCAAGTCACTTTTGATGTAAGCCAACAAGGTCGTCAGCCCAGAAACGTGCAAATCGTTGTGCTACAAACAGATAAAGGCCCACTTACTGTGGTCAATACCCACAAAGGGTTAAAGCGATTGGAGCGCCGTTCTCAATTTGCTTTGCTGCATGATTATCTTGCTGAAAGGATGAGGACTAACCCAATGCCTTTGGTATTAGCGGGAGATTTCAATGAGTGGCAATTTTTTTCACGAGCGTTCACTTCGTTGAATAAACTTTTGGTTCAACACAAAGTAGGACCTACTTTCCCAAGCCAATTGCCGATATTTTCTCTCGATCGAGTTTGGGTTAGTGATGATATTGCAGTTTCAGAATGTATAAAGTTAACGTCGGAAAAAGCCAAAGTGTTTTCTGATCACCTACCTGTTCAACTCGACATTAGGCTTCCAGAAGCAAGCGTTCCCTTTACCTCTGAATAATCGGTAAATGCCAAGGTACCTCGCCAGTGTTGAATTGCTTGCTCACTGGCGACAACTTTTTTGATTACCTTAAGCATTTTCAACACGGCTTCATTTAATGGGCTCGTTTTATTAGTAGCCGCCAGCACTAAGCGCTGCATTTCTGGCTCTACAATTTTTAACGTTGATACCAAGCCTGACTCTTCAAGGTGAAAAATAGCCGATGTAGGCAGAATCATCACCCCCTCTCCTTGCATAACTTGTCTTAATCCTGTCATTAACTGGCCCGAATACGCTAAATTATGCTGCAAACTGACACCCGTCGCCTTTTCATAATGTTCAATAAGTTTGCCCAACGCATCTTTGTTTCCAGGTGACAACAATGGAAATTGGCTAAGAGCCCAAAAGGGTATGCTGTCTCTTCCCGCTAATGAGCTGTACTCACTAGACGTTGCCTGACTTGCCATGACTAGGTGTAAATTCTCTCGAATGAGGGGCGAAACCGTCATAAATCGCGGATCGACATCTTGCTCGTAAGTTAACGCGATATCCACATGCCGCCCTTCTAGCCAGCCTTTGACGGAGTAAGAAGGTCCAGTGCTAATTTCTAATTTCAATTTAGAGTGATTTTGTTTTACCTCAGCAATTAACGGCATCGACAGAACATTCCCGATAGAGGGAAGCATACCCACTTTCACAGTGCCTGCGGTTTTTCCTACTAGCTCTCGTAACTCAGACTTTGCTGTATTGATGTCATCCATGAGTTTAGTGGCATGGACAAGAAATAAGTCCCCCGCTGGCGTAAGTGTCACCCCCGAAAATGTGCGGCTTAACAGTTGCGCCCCCATTTCCCTTTCGAGGCTGGCCAGCTGCTGACTAATGGCAGGTTGCGCGATATCAAGTTCTCGTGCAGCGCCGGCAATGCTGCCTTTGTGCACTGCGGTTAAAAAATACTGCAATTGCTTAGAGTTCAATGAATAGGTTCCCGAATATGACAGATTTATAACACGTTGCCATAAAGCACAGGTCGCTTTATTGATATTGAAATCAGCAAGTTACATGCCATCTAACGGTTTAACCTTATTTGCATTTGTAAAATTAAAGTTAACGTTAAAGCTGTATTTATTTTTTTTAACGCTTACTGAAATAATTAAGACAAACAAAATCATGATGTTAGGTAGAGCCTCAATATTATTCTTATACCCCTCAATATTCTTTTTTCTTTCACGATTTTAAAAGAATTTTTAGCCTGAGTATCAATACAGGTAACCACACACAACATTTATAAGATGAAGGATGCATCAAGGTGGTGCTTGTAATGCCAAACGTGGGCGGCATTAGTCCCTGCTCCAAATGAAGAATAACAACTCATAACGGCTTGTTTTAGGGAACACACATGAGAAAAAACAAATTACATAATGCAATTGCACTAGCGTTTACTGGTATTACTTTGTCTTTGGCTGCACCACTCGCACTAGCGCAAGAAGCTGAAGAAACCGCGGTAGACCCCAAAAATGTTGAAAAAATTGCTGTTGTTGGTGCACGTGGTGCACCTCGCTCGGTAACCAGCTCTCCTGTACCTGTAGACGTATTAAGCGCTGAAGATATTGAAGCTGTCGCCTTCACCGATATGAACAACGTGCTGATGACGTTAGTTCCTTCGTACTCGGTAAGCCGCCAACCTATTTCAGACGGTGGTACTTTCATAAGACCGGCCACACTGCGTGGTATGCCTACAGATAAAACCTTAGTGTTAGTTAACTCTAAGCGCCGCCATAGAGCGGCACTCGTATCTATTGGTGGTTCAGGTACTCAAGGCCCAGATATTGCTACTATACCAACCGCCGCGATTGGCAGCGTAGAAGTGTTACGTGATGGCGCAGCAGCACAATATGGTTCTGATGCCATTGCAGGGGTTATTAACTTCCAGTTAAAAGAAAATACTGAAGGTGGTTCATTCACTGCTGATTACGGCAGCTACTTTGAAGGTGATGGCGACCAAATCACTATTACGGGTAACAAAGGTTTTGCGCTCGGCGATGATGGCTTTCTAAGTATTTCAGCCGAGTATTCAGACAGTGAAGCAACCTACCGTGGCGAGCAATACTGCGAAGATTGGTTTTGTGTAGACGAGCAATCTGACCAATATATTGCCGATGCCACCGCAATGGCTAACTCAGTTCATGGCTCTGATGAAGTACAACCGTGGGGCCAACCGAATACCAGTGGTACTCGCATCTTTTTTAATGCTGGCTATGCATTAACTGCTGAGATGGAGCTTTACGCATTTGGTAACTATTCAGAAAGTGAAGGCGATGGTTCATTTTATTATCGCTACCCAGGTAACGGTACGATTGAAGATATTCGCTTAGAAGATGGTTCTATTTGGAGCCCTACAGAGATATTCCCAGGCGGTTTCACCCCACGCTTCTTTGGTGATGTGACCGACTATTCTTTGGTTGGCGGTATCAAAGGAACGTCTGGCGACCTAGGCTACGACATTAGTGGTCGCTACGGGTATAACGATATTTCTTACACGCTTTCCAATACTATTAACCCTTCAATGGGTAACGACTCACCTACCTCATTCAAACCAGGTGATTTGACTAACGAAGAAACACAGATTCAAGCCGATTTCACCTATGATTTTAATGAGTATATTTTAGCCTTTGGTGCAAGTTATCTTGATGAGTCTTATGAAATTACTGAGGGCGAAGTAGATTCTTACTTTGCAGGGCCATATGCAACGTCTGATCCTTGGGGCTTCTGTAATGATGATTACACAACAACGGATGCCGGTCTTGCTGCGATAGCGGCTGGTTCTTCATTGAATTGTGCTAATTTCACTTCTGATACTGACGATGATGGCGTGCCGGATGATGGATTCGATGGTGTTGACGCGGTTTATACCGTAGTTGGTGTAGGCTCAAATGGTTTCCCAGGCTACTCTCCTGATTACTCAGGTACCTACAGTCGTGATTCTTACGCGGTATATGCCGATATTTCTGGTGATATTACTGATGAGCTATTTGCTCAGGCAGCTATCCGTTATGAAGATTACTCAGATTTTGGTTCTGAAGTGGTTTATAAGGTTGCCGGCATTTATCAAATTAATGATGAAGTTGCGGTTAGAAGCTCATACGGCACAGGCTTCAGAGCGCCAACACCAGGTCAGCAAGGTACTACTAACGTATCGACTCGCTTACCCGATGGCTTCCCCGTTGCTACCGGCTTGTTTCCAGCAGGTGGTGACGTAGCGCAGGCATTAGGGGCTGAAGAATTACTTCCTGAAAAATCGACTAACTTTACATTAGGTTTAACCGCCAGCTTTGGTGATTTAACCCTTACTGCCGATTACTACAACATTAAATTAGAAGACAGACTGTACTCAGTATCAACACGAGACGTTTCTACTACAGTAGTTACCGACCCTGATGATGACGGCTACGATGCTTACCAGAATTACCTTGCACTTTCAGGTGCTGGCGTATCTGGTGCAGAATCAATTGGGGGGGTGTTCTTCTTCCAAAATGCGTTCGATACGGTTACCGAAGGTGTTGATCTTGTTGCCACTTATAAAATGGAAACGACGTACGGCTCTACTATGATTACAGGGTCTATTAACTATAACGATACCACGTTCGACTCAGACCCTAGCGAATACCTAGATGCAGAAGATGAGTTTGACTTTGAAAATAGCACCCCAGAAATGCGTGGTGTATTTTCGATAACACATAGTTACGACGTATGGTCTGCTGTAGCAAGACTTAGCTACTATGGAGAATACGAGAATGCGGGTGACGACGACGGAGAAGATCCAATAAATATCCAAACCTATGGCTCTGAATTTATGTTTGATATTGAAGGGTCATACCTTATCAATGAAAACTTAACATTATCGGTAGGTGTTCGTAATTTATTCGACAACTACCCAGATCCTACCACAACCAGCGATGCCTGCTGTGGTCAAATCTACGACTCTGCGTCGGTCGTCGACTGGCAGGGTGGTTACTACTACACCCGCTTAGCGGCAAGATTCTAAAAGTAACCTAATAAACACCGGCAAATGCCGGTGTTTATATTTTCACTGTTCGATTTAAGTAAAATTTAAAGGTCAATTCATGTTATTAGAAGTAGTTACTGGAGAGGTGGTTTCGTGGAAATAGAACTTCTCTGGTTCGTTGTTACTCTTTGTATTACTGGTGCTATTGCAGGCATTACCGCAGGTTTGTTTGGAAACGGTGGTGGCTTTGTTGTAGTTCCCGCCTTACTGGCAGTATTTCCTTTCTTTACCCCCCCTTCACAAGAGTTGGTAAAAGTAGCAATAGGCACGTCTTTAGCCTCTATTGTGGTATCTAGTACCCGTTCAGTGATGGCACATCATAAGAAAGGGGCAGTAGATTTCGCTATTTTAAAATCATGGAGCATCTGGATAGTATTGGGTGTAATAGGCGGTATCTTTATTGCCAGTAGCACAAGTAGCGATGGCCTAACGGTCGTTTTTGCGGCAGGTGTCTTACTTTATTCTATCTACTTCTTGTTTCCAGAATTTGTAATTCGCCCTGGAGTGGCTTTATCGATGCCTGAAGGTGTTGCTAAGTCAGTACTCGCTTTTGTACTAGGCGGCTTTTCGGCGCTTCTAGGGATTGGTGGTGGCACGCCCATGGTAATTACTATGGTTATCTGTCAACGCACAATCCAGCAAGCGGTAGCTACCGCCGCTGGGGTTGGTTTCCTAATAGGTCTACCTGGCGCTATCGGCTTTCTCTTTATGACGCATCCCGAAACCGCCATTTTACCTGTAGGTACAATAGGTTATATCAACATTCCCGCATTAGTTGCCATTAGCATTGGTGCCATTATCACTGCCCCAATGGGTGCAAAAATGGCGCATAACTTTAGTGAGAAGAAGCTAAAGAGAATGTTCGGCATTTATTTAGTAATTGTCTCAAGTGCTATGTTTTACAAAGCACTGAAATAGTTATCATAATTGAGTTAAGGAATTAGTAATGACACACAATGTTTCAAGACGCATATTTTTAGGTGGCAGTGCTGCTGCTACCGCCATTGGCGCCTCAGGCTTGATTACGTCGGCGGGCCTTCAGGCTGCAACGCCAGCCATGTCTAAAGTACTTTATGGCCCTAAACCAGGTATCGCTAAATTAAATGCCAATGAAAACCCATTTGGACCAAGCTCGGCAGCGTTGAAAGCGATTGCAACTGCATCTGCAGAGGGTGGCGCTTACTATGCTTACCCCGCAGCAATGACCTTGTTAGACATGATTGCAGAGCGCCATGGAATTACCCCTAAGAATATTTCGTTAAGTGCAGGTTCTAGCCCGATTCTCTCTTACGCTGCCCTTGCGGCAAGCAAAAAAGGAAAAATATTAGGCCCCGACCTTTTCTGGGATACTACCTCAAAAGCACCAGAGAAACAGGGTGCACCTGAAATCGTTCGGGTACCTAACACCAAAGAATTAGCTATTGACTTGGATGCCATGTATGCCGCCATCGATGATAGTGTTGGTATGGTGCATATCACCAATCCTAACAACCCAACCGGACGCCTTCTAGATCCTGCAAAGCTTCGAGAGTTCTGTATCAAAGCGTCTAAAAAGACCTTAGTACTGGTTGATGAAGCTTATAATGAACTTACGGACGATCCGCCAGCAAACTCGATGATCCCGTTGGTAAAGGCTGGCCACAATATTATTGTTGCGCGAACCTTTTCTAAAATTTACGGGTTAGCAGGTATGCGTGTTGGTTATATGATTGCGTCTGAAGAAAACACAGAGTGGATCAATCGTTATGGCATGGGTGGCTACACGTTAAACCAAGCTGGTTTAGCGGCTGCAATTGCCTCATATAATGACGAAGCCTTCTTAACATTTGTTAAAGATAAGGTTATAGAAGCAAAAGGTTTAGTGATGGATGGCCTCAAGGCTAATGGCCTTACAGCTCTTCCTTCCAGTACTAACTTTGTTTTTGTCGATCTCGGTAAAGGAGATGCTGAATTATTTAGAGCCGCCATGGCGGAGAAAGATATTCACATCCGCGGTATTTATCGCACCTATACTAATTGGTCTAGAGTAAGCATGGGTAAAATTGCAGACGTTCAGCGTTATGTAGATGCTATTCCGCAAGCGTTAGAAACCATGACTAAAAAACAGAATTCTTAAGTGGATTAAAACATCTTTATAATATGCGCGCGGCCACTTCACGCTGTGCGCTCTTCTCGTTCCACCCTTATCAATCCGCATTTACACGTAAAGTCTAATGCTCATAAACGTCCTCTTTGTCATATACTCCTTAAGTTCCTAGCTCGAATACCCCTATCTAGGTTTTAGATATTTAGTTTGTTTACTATGCTTCTTGCAGGATCGTAATAATTGCACATACTGTATTAATAGACGTAAATGGAGGCTGTTGATGGCACTATCTGTCTTAGTTGCTGACGACTCTAAATTGTCACGCCGTAGCGTAAAAAAGTCGCTACCGCCGGAATTAGATTACGATATTTCAGAGGCAACGAATGGCCAAGAAGCCATAGATTTTTTAGCTGAAAACACCTTCGACCTTGTGCTGCTTGATTTAACGATGCCAGAGGTTGATGGTGTGGATGTGCTGGAATACTTATCCAAACGTGAAGAATGCTTCCCTAATGTCATTGTGATCAGTGCAGATTTTCAGCCAGAAATACAGCGCATCGTGCTTTCCTTAGGGGCACAACGATTCATCAGAAAACCATTAGACAAAGAAGAGCTGGCAATGACTATGTTCGAGTTGGGGTATCTATGAGCGTTGTAATTCCGTTAGATGAGGAACAACGCGATGCACTGCAAGAATTGCTCAACATAGCAATGGGACAGGCAGCTAACTCGCTAGCCCAATTAATTGAAACAAAAATTGATATTTCAATTCCCAAAATCACCTCAGTTACACCTGCCCAGCTTTACAGTTTGCTGTTTGGTTCGCAAGATACCTTTCACACCCGTCAGTCATTTTTAGGTGACATACAAGGCGAAGTCATTTCAGTACTATCTCGCTCTGGATTAAGTGAGATAGCCAAACTGATGGACTATAGCGATCCGCTAAGTAAAGAGGATGTGGAAGAAATCATACTCGAGCTATCCAACATTCTAGCTGGAGCCTGTTTGGCGGGTTTATCCAGCCAATTAGAATTGACTACTAATTTGAACATGCCAACTTTATTTACACCAAATAAAGAAAACTTTGATGAGCTCAAATGGCAACACAGTTTAGTAATGGAAGTACAATTTACCGTGGCTGTTTCATCCTTTTCTATGCGTGTTGTTTTCTGCTTAGATGACGATTCACTGACAAGAATGAAAGATACTTTAGATGAACTTCTAGACTAATGTTTGAACAGCTGGTTGAAAAACTTCCTGTTGGAATTGGCATCGTTGATGAAAATTTTTTGGTCATTTATTTAAACGACTTCTTTAGAGATCGCCTTCCACGAGAATATCGGAATTCGTACAAGGACACACCGGTTACCGATATTTTTAGCCACCAAGCTAAGTTTCTTGAGCGAAGGCTTAAATCAGTTTTTGTACTTCAGCATCCTAGTTTCAGCTACTGGGAACAGCGCCCCCATATATTTCCTTTTAAAAGTAGTAGACCGATAACTGGCGAAGAAACGCAGATGTATCAAAACATGGAGATTTTGCCAGTAAAGGACAAAAGCACAGGAAGAAAATACGCCTGCATTTTCTTGCAAGACGTTACCGCGCAAGCCAGCTACTTCCGTACCCAACAAAAGCTATCTGCCGCACTTAAAGAAGAACACGAAGCTCAACGCAAACTTATTCATAAACTTGATACCGCTCAATCTCAACTCATTCAAGCGGAAAAAATGGCATCAACGGGCCAATTAGCTGCGGGGATTGCCCATGAGATAAATAACCCAATTGGCTTTATTAATTCAAACTTAGACACCCTGTCACAATACGCTAATAACTTAATATCTATTTGCGATGGGGTAGAAAATCACGTTACCGATTTCAACGATGAAGTGAAAGAGCAAATAAAAAATCTTTTCGAAGCGCAGCACTATGATTTGATAAAAGATGACATTGAAGAGTTGCTTGAAGAATCGAAAGCAGGCTTAAATCGCGTTAAGGATATTGTCGATAATCTAAAACAGTTTTCCCTCGACAGCACAAAAGGCAGTCAGATTGTAGAGTTAAACGACGTCGCCTCACAAACCATCAAGCTTGTATCTACCCAATATGCTTCTCATCATTATAAGGTTGAATCAGCCGACGAAAAGATAGAGATAATGGCCAACCCAGGGATGATCAAACAAGCCTTGATGAACATATTGCTAAACGCCGCACAGGCTATTCCAGACAAAGGCTACGTTAAGTTATCCTTATTAAAAAATAGCGAGAACATTACGATTAAAGTGTTAGACAGCGGTGAAGGTATAGAGCATAAAAATATGAAAAGAGTCTTCGAACCCTTTTTTACTACCCGCCCTGAAGGTCAAGGGCAAGGGTTGGGATTATCCACTGCCTATACCATTATAAAAAAGCACAAAGGCAAAATTTCAATCAATAGCAAAGTGGGCAAAGGTACGGTGGTTACAATAGAACTACCTATCACTTCAAAAGACAATTCAGCTACAGCCCCTCAGTAACCTCTATTGTTGAGCGCCGTATACATAAATTCCGTCATCAGATAAATGTCGCGTTATTTTGCCATGAGACAATAGGTAGTTTAAGTGGGACACACACTCAGCTACGGCAAACACGATATTTCTACCACTCAGTTCCCGTTTAAATAAGACAGGCAACAACTCGACCACCGTCTGAGGTTTGCTGCAAGCCTCCACAAGTGCATTTAAATGACGATGGTGATGTTCAATAAGCTCATTTACTCGGTCTTTTACACCAACAAAAGGCTGTCGGTGTGCGGGTAACACTAGGGTTTTTTCCGGTAAGTCAGTGAAAGGCAAAAGCGTAGACAAATAATCTTGAAGCGTATTGCCCTCAGGTTCTGTTGAATACACGCCTATATTGGGTGTTATCTGCGGCAGGATATGGTCGCCAGCTAACAGTATCCCAAGTTCTTTGGAATATAAGCATACGTGTTCTGGTGAATGCCCTCTGCCTATCATCACTTCCCATGAGTTACCCTTTAGCGTAAGCACATCACTTTGCTTTAACCGTCTATAGCTGATGGGAATTGGCGATACAACATTGCTGTAACCTTTATTGCCTGACATGAGCGAGGTTACGTCATCTGGCTGTAAACCGGCACGGTGATAATACTGCTCATCCCGCCATGCTGAGGTGTCGCTTTTCCCTCCAGTGAACGCGCGCGCAGTAAAATACTCAACCTGCGACATGTATAAAGGCACTTTGAATTGGTCGGCTATCCAACCGGCTAAACCCACATGATCAGGATGCAAATGCGTAACTAAAACCGCTGAAATGGGCTTATCCAATGCGGCAAAAATCTCATTCCACAATGTCTTAGTTGTATTCGTACCGAGCCCAGTATCGATAACCACCCAGCCATCATCATCTTCAACAAGATAGAGATTTATATGATCGAGTTCGAAAGGCAGTGGCATACGAAGCCAAAGTACACCTTTTGTTATCTCAGTCCACTCACCTGGAGACGGAAGCGCTATTGTGGGGTAATGCATACATCTTCACCTTTTCGCTGGTATACTTACTTCTATAACGATAGGTAGACAAAAACAAACGTATCTGTTTGATAATCAACTATAGCGTTAAGTAATATCATCATCTTTCCTACGGATAGCGAGAGTTAGCGAGCAATAGTGAACAATTTACCTCTCTCATCTTAAGTAAAGAAAATCGACTGCTCTGTACCATGCGTCCTTCATTATTTCACCAACGAAAATTAACTTGCCGTGATTAGAAAAGGCTACATTCTCAGTAAACACACTCATGTTAAACATGCGAACAGTAAGCATAAAGGTGCTTGTGTTGAAGTGTGGGTGTCTACCGATGATGGTCCAGTATGTCTTCAAAGCGCTATGCAGAAACCCTCATGTTTTGTGGCAACCGAAAATACGAAAAACATATTGGAAAAGGCAAAGCGAGAAGGTATTGAGGTTGAAGTTTCCTCAGACAGTTTCTTTACTCTTGAGCAAGTGGAAGTAGACACCCTTAAAACCACGTCTGACTCTCACATGCACCAATTAAGGCTGCTTGCTAAAAGTTTACACATCACTTTGTATGAAGCTGATATAAGACTTGCCGATAGGTATTTGATGGAGCGGTTTATATACGGTTCGTTGGAGTTTGTTGCTGCTGACGCAAACGCAACATTAATACCTGATGCGCGAATTAGGCCCGCAATCTATACGCCAAACCTTTACTCGATTAGCATCGATATTGAGTGCGATGAACATGAAAACCTATTCAGTATAGCGCTAGCTTCCAGCGACGTTAACGAGGTGATGTTGGTTTCTGCGCCCACTCACCCCAAGACGCTAGATGTTCCAGACACATTTTCACTGAGCCAGTTTTCTACTGAATCAGCGCTACTTACTGCGTTTGCAAAGCGTATACGCGATATTGATCCAGACGTTATCTTAGGCTGGAACGTCAAACAATTTGATATGGCCGTGCTTGCAAGGCGAGCAAAAAAACAAGGCGTCAAATTTACAATAGGCAGAGACAAACGAGAAGCCTTCGTTAGGGATTGGGATGGCCAAACTATCGTGGATATACCCGGTCGAAGTATTGTAGATGGCATTGAAGCGCTAAAGACTATGACCTATCAATTTGACTCTTTCTCTTTAGACAATGTTGCACAGCAATTACTGGGTGATAAAAAGCTTATACAGAGTGAAGACAAGCTTGCAGCAATAAAAGCCTTGTATTACGAAGACCCCTCTTCGCTTGCCAGCTATAACCACAAAGACTGTGTATTGGTAAATGAGATTGCTGCAAAAACCCGATTTATCGAATTTCTTATTTTAAGAGGCACCTTAACAGGGCTCGATTTAGGAAGACCCGGTGGGTCAGTAGCGGCATTTCTCAATGTGTATTTACCAAAGTTACACCGACAAAGGTACGTAAGTGGTGTACGCCCAGAGCACGGCGGGTTGGCTAGCCCTGGCGGCTATGTGATGAATTCACAGCCAGGCCTATACTCTGATGTACTCGTACTCGACTTTAAGAGCCTATACCCGTCAATTATTCGCACGTTTAAGATTGACCCAATGGGGCTTGCCGAAGGCCTTAAAGATCCTAGCAGTGCCATCGAGGGATTCAAAGGAGCTATGTTCAGTCGTAACAATCATTTTTTGCCCGATATTATAGACAACCTATGGCGCCAAAGAGACGAAGCAAAAAAACAAAACGATGCGCCACGCTCTCAAGCAATAAAAATCTTAATGAACTCCTTTTACGGTGTATTAGGGAGTGGCGGATGCCCCTTTTACGACCCGAGATTAGCAAGCTCTATAACTTTGCGCGGGCATGAAATAATGCAAACTACTGCAAAGTGGATAGAAGAAGCAGGGTTCTCAGTTATCTATGGCGATACAGACTCTACCTTTGTACACGTGAATAACAACACATCGTTAGGCACGCCTAACGAAACGGGACAGTCCCTAGCAAATACTATTAATCATAAGTGGCAACGCAAGCTTCGAGAAGACTATGATATAGACTGCCATCTGGACATTGAATTTGAGACCCACTTTGAAACCTTTTTTATGCCCACAATTAGAGGCTCTGCGTTAGGTAGTAAAAAGCGATATGCAGGTTTAAAGCAAACGGGTGACAAAAAAGAGCTGGTTTTTAAAGGGTTAGAAAACGTACGTTCAGACTGGACCGAATTAGCTAAATACTTTCAGTATGAATTGTATCGACGTGTTTTTGAAAAAGCCCCTGTAACTGATTTTATTAAACAAACAGTTAATAATATTCGCCAAGGGAAAGAAGACGCCAGACTCGTGTATGCAAAACGATTAAGGAAGCCATTAAGTGATTACATCAAATCGTTGCCTCCTCATGTAAAAGCAGCGCGCCTCGCAGATGATATTAATCGTAAAACAGGCCAACGACTACGTTACCAACATAATACAACCATACGCTATGTCATGACGGTACAAGGCCCGCAAACTATAGAGCATCAAGTGGCGCCTCTCGATTATGACCATTATATTGATAAACAAATTATGCCTATTGCCGATAGTATACTCCCTCTCATCAACCTCTCCTTCTCTGAGTTAACCAACGAACAGTTGTCATTATTTTCTCGTTAGCTGTTTATACGGCCCACATTCATATTGTGAATGAGAAAGACAAACCAATTAGTCTGAATAAATTTCAAATACTGTTAAAAAGTAACAATAAATAGTAGCGTCCATTTCGGTTATCAACCCTACCTAACATATTAAAATCATGTATTTACAGTCACTGGCACAAAGAATGAATAATCTTATGTGAGTATTAAATATTTCGCTTACATTGAGTGAAATACTATTCACTACAGAAGGAGAATGTGATGAAAAAGCTAACACTATCACTAATTATTGGTGCAGTTATGTCGACTACAGCAGTTGCTGGAGATATCCAGGGTGGTCATAACTCAAATATAAGCGCTGATTTTTCTAAATTGGATAACGATGGAAATGGACACATCACCAAAGCAGAATTGAAAGCGGCAAACTCGGGTAAATTCCTGAAGAAGATGGACGCAGACGGTAACGAAAAAGTTACCCAGTCAGAATTTGATAAGTACGTTAAAAACAACCCTAGCATGTTTTCCAAAGATGTAGTGACAAGGGTTGAAACAAATGGCACTACAGACGCAGTGTTAACCCGTAAGATGACTACATCTTCATCGCAATCCATGAGCGAGCCCATGATAGCTGGTAGCGGCGCGACTATGGAAAAAGGTAAAGAGATGATGGGCAAAGAGATGTCCAGCGAGATGAAGGCTAAAGTTACTGCTAAATTTAACAAAGCAGACAGTAACGATGACGGTAAACTTTCGATGATGGAAGTAAAAAAGGCCGGTATTGAAGGTGACTTTGGTGAAATGGATAAAGACGATAACCAACTTCTAACTAAGATGGAATTTCGTCAGCATTTAACTCACTAATAGGTTCTCAGTAGCTTACTATTTATCTTGTATGTTTATTTACGAGATAGCAAAAACCCCGCGCTAGCGGGGTTCTTTATTGGCTATTTACTTTCTTTCACACATAAAAAAAGGGCTATCCGTTAGGATAGCCCTTTCTTCGAATGGGAGCTTGGCAGTGTGCTACTCTCACATGGGGAAACCCCACACTACCATCGCCGCTAATACGTTTCACTTCTGAGTTCGGAATGGGATCAGGTGGTACCGTATCGCTATGGCTGCCAAGCGAAAAACTTGTGCAAACTTTCGTTCGCGTAATACCGACTTATTCAGTCCATATTACTTTAATAATTAACAATTTAGGAATTCTGATATTCACGTAATCAATCTTTTGAGCACTGAGTACTACTACTCTAGTTGCTTTAATTAGCTTGTAAACAACACCGAAGTTCTTCACATGGCACTTCTTTAGCGAGTAAGAAAATGGTCAGTCGAGTTTCTCGACGTTTAAGCCATTTTCTACGACTAAGCGTAGCGCCATAAAAAGCCTCTTGGGCGTTGTATGGTTAAGCCTCTCGGGCAATTAGTACAGGTTAGCTTAACGCCTTACAACGCTTCCA
>NZ_JAUOQH010000008.1 GCF_030547075.1 Alteromonas sp. 1_MG-2023
AAGGAGAGACTTGAACTCTCACGCCGTGAAGCACTGGAACCTAAATCCAGCGTGTCTACCAATTCCACCACTCCCGCACAGTCAGAACCTCAAGAGAAGTTGGATAAAAAGAAAAATTGGTGGCTATGGCGAGATTCGAACTTGCGACCCCATCATTATGAGTGATGTGCTCTAACCAACTGAGCTACATAGCCTCCGGCTTTTCTTTTCCCTCTCAGGAAGTGGCGCGTATTATGCGGATATGACTGGCGACCGTCAACCCCTTTTTTACTAACTTTTTCCAAGTGGCTAATATCTGTGCATTCAGGTCTAAAATCTAGTCAAAGTGCAGCGAATTTAATCAAATTTCGCCAATAAATCTTAACTTAATTCCACGGAGTTGATGAAGTTTTAGTCTGGTAGTAACAAACATCTATCGGTCTAGGACTATAAATTTTGTCATGAAAGAAAGAATTATCGAGTGTTCGGCCAGTTTTCATACGTTTTCGGTATTCGGGGTGGGAGGGAAGCTGAATATAATACTGTTTACCCGACGTATCCTTGTTGCCAAGGTAACTATTTTTTATTTGGCTCTTTTCTGAAGGCACTTCAATTACACCGCTATTTTCCATTGGGCCCCTTGGTAATTGCTGTAATACGTCCATTCCTTCAAGTACTCGCCCTATAACAGACATATTTCTATCTAAATGTCTGGGGGCTTGCCCAATCACAATATAAAACTCGGTGCTGGCAGTGTCCTTTTCACTATTGCGGGCAAACGCGACGGTACCAGGGCAGTGAAGCGCCCACATTTCATTACGCGCCTTGTCCATTCCCACAGGAAAGCCATTTAGAAAACCTGTAGCAGGGGCGAACATATCGTTTTCTTCAATTACTACAGCAGAAGCGGAAAGAGGAGCAATAAACTCAGCGTGAAGATTACTGGTTTCTGGCGAGGGCTCATGGCTTTCATTACTTCCGCCTTGTGCCACAAAGCCATCTACCACGCGATAGAAGTACTGCTGTTGATAAAAATCATGTTTTATTAGCTTACGAAAGCGTTTTACATGATGAGGTGCTAAAGCGGGATTAAGCGCGATGACTACATCACCATAGTGTGTTTCTAGAGTAACGATATGCTTAGAGGGCACCGTGTACCATTTATCAGCGAGATCAGCATCAATCGCAATATTGTTACTAGCATGGGTATTTGAATAGCTTTTAGCTTCAACGCTACTAGCTAAAGAAAGTGCTACACAAAGTGAAATTGCAAATGCTGAAGGTGCCAGTGCTGAGAGTGCTGAGAGTGAGTGAACTATGTTTTTCATCATATTATTATATGTCCTATTAAAAGCACTGGTATTGATGTCATCGTAAATGCGCTTAACTAAGCCCGTTTATAGATTTCAGCCATTATAGCTTTTTGCCATTATGTCTATATTGATGTATGCGCTTATAAAACACATTTATCGAACGACGTTGGTCAAAATGTCACGCGAACGACCGAGCACGCTTTTAAAATACCGAGTCATTGCCTGTTAAATCAACAACTAATTTTACAGGCAATAAAAAACCACCCATAAGGGTGGTTCTTTGTACGTTAAAATAAGCGCTAGCCTAGGCTATATTTCTTATTACACGTTAAATCTAAAGTGAATCACATCGCCATCTTTAACAATGTATTCTTTACCTTCTAAGCGCCACTTACCGGCATCTTTCGCGCCTTGTTCACCGTTGAATTCAACAAAGTGATCGTAGCTGACTATTTCGGCACGAATAAAGCCTTTCTCGAAGTCGGTGTGAATCTTACCGGCGGCTTGTGGTGCGGTAGAGCCTTCAGGGAAGGTCCATGCACGTACTTCTTTTACACCTGCCGTGAAGTAGGTTTGAAGCGTAAGCAAGTTGTAGCCAGCACGAATAACACGGTTAAGACCTGGCTCTTCAAGCCCCATGTCTTGCATGAATTCTTCACGCTCGTCGTCTTCAAGTTCAGCAATGTCAGACTCGATAGCCGCACATACGGCAACGACTACGGCATTTTCGCCTTCAGCGATAGCGCGTACTTTGTCTAGGTAAGGGTTATTTTCGAAACCGTCTTCGTCAACGTTTGCAATGTACATGGTTGGCTTAAGGGTAAGCATGTTCATGTAGCTGATTGCAGCGTGCTCTTCTTTAGTCAGTTCTAAAGAACGAAGCAATAAACCTTCATCTAAGTGAGGCTTAATTTTTTCTAATACTTTAAGTTCATACTTAGCATCAGAATCACCACCTTTAGCGCGTTTAGCAACACGGTGTAGGGCTTTCTCTGTAGTTTCTAAGTCTGAAAGCGCAAGCTCGGTATTGATAATATCAATATCGTCTTGTGGGTTAACTTTACCCGCAACGTGAACGATGTTTTCGTTGTCGAAACAGCGAACCACGTGGCCAATGGCATCGGTTTCACGGATGTTAGCTAGGAATTTGTTGCCTAAGCCTTCACCTTTTGAAGCGCCTTCAACCAAACCTGCAATATCAACGAATTCCATAGTTGTTGGAATAACACGTTGAGGGTTTACAATTTCAGCCAGTTTGTCCAAGCGAAGGTCCGGTACAGGTACAACGCCTGTATTGGGCTCTATGGTACAAAAAGGGAAGTTTGCCGCTTCAATACCTGCTTTTGTCAGTGCATTAAAGAGTGTTGATTTACCTACGTTTGGTAGTCCAACAATACCGCATTTAAAACCCATGATAGGGATCCTTGTCTGGAATTAGTGCTAGCTTAGGCTCACGCCTTAAAGGAGTGTAGCCGATTTTGCGCTTGCTTTAGGTCGTTTTTCAGGAGTATTTCAGTACAACGCACAGCTTCGTCAATGACACTTTCTATGGCCATTTTTTCGTCAGCGGGGGGCTTACCTAATACATGTCCGGTAACACGGCTTTTGTGACCCGGATGTCCAATACCAATACGCAAGCGTAAGAAGTCTTTATTGTTACCCAATTTTGCCACAATGTCTCTAATACCATTTTGACTAGAGCTACCGCCTATTTTGTATTTTGCTACACCGGGAGGTAAGTCGAGTTCATCAAAGGCCACTAAAATTTGTTCGGGTTCAATACGGTAGAAATTGGCTAATGCCGCTACTGCTTGACCGCTTTTATTCATAAAAGTGGTGGGGTAGAGCAAACGCACATCTTGACCTGCAATAGTAATGCGGGCAGTTTTACCGAAGAATTTGGATTCTGGTTTTAGCGGGGTATTGAAGGTGTCGGCAAGTTGGTTTAGAAACCATTCACCGGCATTGTGTCGGGTATTATCATATTCGGGGCCTGGATTACCCAGGCCCACGATAAGTCGGATATCAGCCAAGCTGATTATTCCTCAGAAGCTGCTTCTTCGTCGCCTTCTTCTGCTTCAGCTGCTTTAGGAGCAGGCTTAACAGTTACTACTGCAAGGTCGTGAGTCTCGTCGTCTTTTCCAAGCTCAACAGACGTGATACCAGCAGGTAGTGTAAGGTCAGACAAGTGAAGAGTAGAATCCATTTCAACGTTAGCAATATCTACTTCAATGAATTCTGGAAGATCTTTAGGCAGACACGTAATTTCGATTTCGTTTACGTGGTGCTCAGCGATACCGCCAGCTTTGATAGCTGCAGACTTGTCTTCGTTGATGAAGTGAAGAGGTACGTTAGTGTGTAACTCTTGACCTGCGATTACGCGCTGGAAGTCAACGTGAAGAATACGAGGCTTGAAAGCGTGACGTTGCATGTCTTTAACAAGTACTTCAACAGCTTTTCCGTCTACGTTCAAAGTAAGAACGTGAGAGTAGAACGCTTCAAAATCAGCGGCGTTGTTTACTTTGTTGTGCTCAAGAGTAATCGACACTGGTGCTTCTTCACCACCGTAGATGATACCAGGAAGCTTGTCTTCACGACGTAGGCGGCGGCTCGCACCTTTCCCTAGGTCTGTACGTACAGTAGCGTCCAGAGTAAAAATTGCTTTAGACATTATATGTCTCCAATAAAAAATTAAGAATGTAAGTTCTTGCGACCAGAACCTACTGTTATAGGGCGTTGTAGCTACAAATTGTAACTAACAATCACCGCCTCAAATTTTGAGGGCGGCGAATTCTAACACCGAGGCCTATAACATACAAATTTTACTTGGCGGTAGTGCACATATTAGCAAGACTTCATTTATATGAAGACTTTTATATAGCACTAGCCTAAAGCCTATTTTGTTAACACTATACGGTAGTGAGCTTTGCCATCACGAAGCCGTTGTACTGCTTCATTAACTTCATCGAACTTGAAGGTTTCGGTCACTGGTGCAATATCATGCAGCGCAGCAAAATCCAGCATGGTTTTAATAGTAGCAGGGCTACCTACTGGAGAGCCTGAAACAGAACGCTGTCCACCAATAAGGTTAAACGCACCTATGTCTAACGGCTCTAATGTCGCGCCAACAAAATGTAAGCGGCCTTTAGGCGCTAGGGTTGATAGGTACAAATTCCAATCAAGCTTTACGTTCACGGTAGAAATAATAAGGTCGAATTTACCTGAAGCGGCTTTAAGTTCGTCTTTATCACGGCTATTTAAGGTGTCGTGTGCACCAAGCTCTAAGGCTTCTTTCTTCTTCGATTCACTAGAAGTGAAAGCAACAACCTTACACCCCCAAGCACTTAAAAACTGCAATGCTAAGTGACCTAGGCCGCCAATACCTACCACGCCAACCACCGAAGTGGGTTTAATATCAAATTGTACTAGGGGGTTAAATACAGTAATGCCACCACAAAAAAGTGGCCCTGCGCTTTGTGGATCTATTCCATCAGGGATAGGGACTACCGCCGTAGCTTGGGCTCGAACTTTATCGGCAAATCCACCGTGGCGACCGCCAATAGTCATGGTGGCATTAGAACACAAGTTTTGATCGCCAGATTCACAGGTGCCACAGCTATTACAATAGCCAGCATGCCATCCTAGGCCCACTCGTTGACCAACTTTTAACGAGGTAACATGTTCGCCAACCGCATTTATTGTTCCTACCACTTCATGACCGGGTACGAAAGGGTATTCACTTATACCCCATTCATTGTCCAACATGCTTAAGTCACTATGACAAATGCCGCAGCTCTCCACATCTATCTCAACATCATGAGAGGCTAGCTCACCGGGATCATATTCAAACTTTTCCAGTTTTCCGCCTGGCTCTTTTGCTGCATATGCATTAATCATTTAACACTCCTAAATTTAACAATGGAGTTTGTACGGTGTAGTTGACCGTATTCGATCACAGTTTAACTTCACCTTGCGCTGCATTTAACCACAAAATAAGCAACGAAATTTAGTCGTTTAATTTAGTTGGCAAATTTAATACAAGAATGCGAGTTGGCAGCCTAATGCGAAGAACTATTACCAATAACTCTACTTGAGTCGAGTATTTCTATATCTTCAACTTGCATAACCGTGCCGTACTGAGTAGTGGTCATAAGGTCGGGCTTAGGCATTCCTGTTACTTTTACAATTAAGCCATTTCTATGAAATTTTTTGTCGAGCTTTTGTAACGTGTAACGGTCACCATTTTCAGCAATAAAAGCGTAAAAACCGCCTTCCATTTCTTTATGCACAATAGTGCCTGTTAGGGTAACTTTTTCCATGCCTTTAGAAGGGGAAATCTTTTCTTGTTGCGCTGTTTTAGGCTTCACACTGTGCTTAGGTTTATCGTCTGCTTTCTGACTCATAAGGGGCTCTTTTTTCATATCTACAGATTTGTCGTCTTTTTCAGAGCAAGCCGCTAGGGTGAATATTAATGCCGCAGCCGATAGCGTAGATAACGTTCGAATTAGTTTCATAGGTACCTCATTTATCGTTTTTAGTTTGTAAATAACCGTAAACTGAAAATTGTTATAAAGAAAGACCTGATTACCATCGGCTTAGTTCAATGTAGTGGAATAAGGGGCCATGAAATGATTGGGTTTAAAAAATACAAATGCGGGGGGAGGTTTATAGAAACTTATATAGATAAGGTTGGGTAAGCCACTTTATAAATTGAAATAACAAAAATAAAACGAAATAACAAAAAAGGGCCATCAGGCCCTTTTTTAAAAAATGAATCAGCTTGTAGAGTAACTAGTACTCAAACATGGCTGAAATAGACTCTTCATTGCTAATACGACGAATCGTTTCAGCGAGCATTTCAGACAAGGTAAGTTGTTTCACTTTTCCAATCTTCTGCATATCTGCACTAAGCGGAATAGAATCGGTAATGATAATTTCATCAATAACAGATTCTTTTAAGTTCTGTGCTGCGTTACCAGAGAAAATGGCATGGGTAGCGTAAGCATAAACATTACGTGCACCATGGCTCTTCAATGCTTCAGCCGCTTTCGCTAATGTACCGCCAGTATCAATCATGTCATCCACAATAATACAGTCGCGGTCGTTAACGTCACCAATGATATTCATTACCTGAGCAACGTTCGCTTTAGGGCGGCGCTTATCGATAATGGCAAGATCAGCATCGTTAAGTAGCTTAGCAGTAGCACGAGCTCGCACAACACCGCCAATATCTGGCGACACTACAACGGGGTCTGCAAAATCACGCTGAACCATGTCCGCCAATAAAATTGGCGTACCGAACGCGTTATCTACAGGAACGTCGAAGAAACCTTGAATCTGCTCGGCGTGCAAGTCGATAGTAAGTACTCTATCCACACCAACGTTAGACAGAAAGTCTGCGACAACCTTTGCAGTAATTGGCACCCGGGCTGAACGTACGCGACGGTCTTGACGCGCATAACCAAAGTATGGAATTACTGCAGTAATACGACCTGCTGATGCGCGGCGCAAAGCGTCGATCATCACGATCAATTCCATTAGGTTATCATTAGTGGGAGCACAGGTTGATTGGATAATAAAAACGTCCGAACCACGGACGTTTTCATGAATTTCTACGCTAATTTCACCATCACTGAAACGGCCTACTTTGGCGTTTCCGAGTTTGGTGTAAAGGCGATCGGCGACTTTCTGGGCAAGTTCTGGTACGGCATTACCTGCAAAGAGCTTCATATCTGGCACAAGTGGGTTCCTCAGTGCGTTGATAAAAGAGGTTTGGCTGGGGTAGCAGGACTCGAACCTACGAATGGCGGGATCAAAACCCGCTGCCTTACCAACTTGGCTATACCCCAATTTTTTATTTCTTGTCCGATGTGGCGTTCACGTGCTCTGATTTTTTTAATTTTTGTAATAGCGGTGAGCAATTTACACCTTTTGCAACAAAACTTTGCCAAGTATCTGGCAATTGAGCCTGAACTTGTGTGGCTGAAACTTCGTCAGAAAAAGTGGCAAATACGCTGGCACCTGTGCCCGTCATTCGCGACGGTGCGTAGTGTACCAACCACTGTAATAAATTTGCAACTTCGGGATAGCGATTAACGACTAATTGCTGACAATCATTGCGAGTTTTTTCAAATTGGTAGTCTTTCCACTGCATAATTGGGGTATTTCTGGGCAATTGTTCAGCTGTAAATACTTCTGCAGTACTAATATGCACATTGGGGTTTGCCACCAAATACCATTTTTCTTCTTGAGGGGCAGGGGTAATTTCTTCACCCACACCAGAAGCAAATGCGGTTAGCCCACGTACAAAAATAGGTACATCCGCGCCTAATTTAAGCCCTAACTCAGCAAGTTCGTCTTCTGATAGCTCAGTGCCCCACAAATAATTAAGCGCTACGAGTGTGGTGGCAGCGTTTGATGAACCGCCGCCAATACCGCCGCCCATAGGTAAGCATTTCTCTAAACTAATACTAACGCCTTTATTAATGTGGGCATGTTCAGCTAGTAGCTTGGCGGCACGCACAATGAGGTTATCTTCATCTTTTACCCCTTCAAGAGGGGTAACCATGGTAATTAAGCCCGACTCATTAATATCAAAAGCAAGCTTGTCACCGTAATCAAGCATTTGAAATAAGCTTTGTAATTGATGATAGCCATTCGGGTAGCGGCCATTAATATGTAGAAAAAGATTCAGTTTGGCAGGGGATGGCCACCAATCTGGGTTTATCTCTTGTGCGTTCGGTACTTCTGAATGTGTCATGTTTGTTTTTCTACTTCCGAGCTAGTCTCGTTTTAGTTTTATAACTAAAGCAGCGTCCATTGATATATTTTTATTTTTAACGTTGTTGAAGGTGGATTCGGTTGCACCAAATTAATTGAATGGGGTAGCCAAACGCTATCACCGTCAGGGGTAGTCACACTGCCATAGTTAGCATAACTCACTTGCCAGCCTTTACATGCACTACAATTGCTTTCAAGGGTATTAAGTAACCCTTTATCGGTAAGAGTGAATTTATCATCAGCAAGTGGTAGGCCTTTTATCCAAGACAACAGGGGCGCAACAGGAATATCCATACCCGTGGTGTAATAAATTAACGGTTCAGGATCGGCGTCTTCATACACCTCATTTCCCGCTTCTAATATGGCTTTATCGTCATTTACGTTTAAATCTACCATGGTAACGCCAAGTAAATTCGTTAATCGGAAATGAAAATCGGCATCATCGGTTTTCCATAATAAGTTAGCACTGGCCCCTTCTTTTTCCTGCCTAAAAGCTATTTTTCCGCGTAATTGCCACGTATCAACTTGTGCCACTTTTTCAAGCTGTGCACTAAGGTTAACGGCGTCTTCAGGGCCATCGGGTAGGGTGGTACAAGCAACCAAAAGTAGGTTAACGAGTACAAGTAATAAAACGAAGCGATTCATTGGGTATCGTCTTAGGAAAAGTTCATACTTTATGTGAACACAGTTCCACCAACACTTTCAATCATTTTGGGTTTTTCGTACAATGCGCGTCCGACGTTGCCAGCACAGATTTGAATGACTCTACTCGCCCTTGGTATTAATCACAAAACCGCCCCTGTCGCATTGCGTGAAAAAGTGGCTTTTACACCAGATTCTCTGGTGGAAGCACTCGCGTCATTAAAAAAGGTGGACGGGGTTGATGAGTCGGTGATTGTATCAACGTGCAACCGCACAGAGCTTTACGTGAACACCCAGCATGAAAGTGCTACTGCATTATTAGAGTGGTTATCAAACTTTCACCATGTTGAAGTTGATGAGATTGCCAACAACAGTTATGTGCTTGCTGCAGACGATGCGGTTAAACATATTATGCGGGTGGCAAGTGGATTAGATTCACTTATTCTTGGCGAGCCGCAAATATTAGGGCAAGTTAAGCAAGCCTTTGGTGATGCCAAACACTCAGGTATGATTAATACCGAGTTTGATAAGCTGTTTCAGCATACTTTCTCTGTTGCTAAACGTGTACGTAGCGAAACTGAAATTGGCGCAAATGCCGTCAGCGTGGCGTATGCAGCAGTTCAATTAGCCAAGCACATATTTGCTGAGCTACCTAAACGTTCGGTATTGCTGGTTGGGGCGGGTGAAACTATTGAGTTAGTGGCACAGCATTTAAAAGAACAAGGCGTAAGTTGTTTAGCTGTTGCGAACCGGACTATTTCTCGTGCAGAAGCGTTAGCCGAAACGCTGGATGCCAGCGTGTTTACGCTGTCTCAAGTACCGGAACATCTAAAAGATTTCGATATAGTTATCAGCTCTACCGCTAGTCAGCTACCCTTAATAGGCAAGGGCATGGTAGAGAAGGCGTTGAAACAACGCAGAAATATGCCCATGTTCTTGGTCGATTTAGCGGTTCCTCGTGATATTGAAGCCCAAGTGAACGAATTGGGTGATGCCTACTTATATACCGTAGATGATTTACAGCACATCGTTCAAAAGAATTTACAAAATCGTGAGCAAGCAGCCCTTGAAGCTGAAAAGCTAATTGAAAAGCAAGCTGGCGATTACATGAGCTGGAAGCAGTCTCAACAATCTATCGATTTAGTTAGGCAATATCGTCAAAAAGGCATGGAGCAGCGTGACGACGTAGTTGAAAAAGCATTGGCACAGTTAACCGAAGGCAAAGATGCCGAAACGGTTCTTAGTGAAATGGCCTACAAGCTAACCAATACATTGCTACACCCCACAACCCTGGCACTTAGAGAAGCTGCCATGCATGATGACCCGGCGCTGAGTCGGTGGTTGGGGCAAGCATTATCGTTATCTGACACTACGTCAGATATCAAAAAATAAGGTAAACATAAAAATATGAAAGACTCGGTTGTCAGAAAACTCGAAAACTTGGTGGAACGCTTCGAAGAAGTGCAGGCCTTATTAGGCGACCCACAAGTAATCGGCAATCAAGATAAGTTTCGTAATTTGTCAAAAGAGTTTAGCCAGCTAGAGAGCGTAGTTGCAGGCTTTAATGCATACCAACAAGCGCAAGAAAATCTTGATTCAGCGAATGAAATGTTGAAAGAAGATGACGCAGAAATGCGTGAAATGGCGCAAGAAGAATTAAAAATTGCGAAAGCGGATATTGAACGCCTAGAAACTGAGCTTCAGGTTTTATTGTTACCTAAAGATCCTAACGATGACAGCAACTGCTTCTTAGAAGTGCGTGCCGGAGCGGGTGGTGATGAAGCCGCTATATTTGCGGGCGATTTATTCCGCATGTATAGCCGCTACGCTGAAACCAAGGGTTGGCGCGTAGAGCTAGTGAACGCCAACGAAGGTGAGCACGGAGGTTACAAAGAAGTTGTTGCGAATATTAGTGGTGACGGCGTTTACGGTATTTTGAAATTTGAATCTGGCGGTCACCGTGTTCAGCGTGTACCGGATACAGAATCGCAAGGCCGTATTCACACCTCAGCGTGTACGGTTGCGGTATTACCTGAAATTCCAGAATCAGAAGCCATCGATATTAACCCTGCAGACCTTCGCATCGATACCTTTAGAGCATCTGGTGCCGGTGGTCAGCACGTTAACAAAACCGACTCTGCTATTCGAATTACTCACTTACCGTCAGGGTTAGTGGTTGAATGTCAAGATGAGCGTTCGCAACATAAAAACCGGGCCAAAGCCATGTCTGTATTGCAAGCTCGATTGAACAACATCGAAGAAGAAAAGCGTGCGGCAGAAGAAGCGTCTACTCGTAAAAGCTTAGTAGGAAGTGGGGATCGTTCAGAGCGTATCCGTACCTATAACTTCCCGCAAGGCCGTGTCACCGATCACCGCATCAACTTAACGATTTATCGTTTAGATGAAGTGATAGAAGGTGATTTGAAGCAGCTTCTCGACCCTATCATGCAAGAGCATCAAGCTGATCTGTTAGCCTCGTTATCAGACGAATAATACCATGCGTATAGACGCAGCATTAGCGTGGGCGATAGCCGAGTTACATGAAGGCGAATCGCCAGCTATTGATGCAAAAGTGTTGTTAAGCCATGTATTAGATAAACCTCAAGTTTACCTATTTACATGGCCAGACAAAACGTTAAGCGTTGACGCTATTTCTCAATATAAAGCACTGGTAGGCAAACGCGCCCAAGGTATGCCAGTCGCTTACCTAACGGGCACTCGTGATTTTTGGACGCTACGTTTAGCAACCTCGCCTCATACGCTAATTCCTCGCCCGGATACGGAAGTTCTAGTAGAGCAGACCCTCACTTGTATCGCGTCAATGCAGTTTGCCAATGCGCTTGTACACAATAAGCTAGCAAGGAGTGAGCTTGTAAACAGTGAACTAGCCATTTGTGATTTAGGCACAGGCACAGGTGCAATTGCACTGGCACTGGCTTCTGAATTGCCTAGTGCTAGTGTTACAGGTGTAGATTTACTGCCTGAAGCGGTGCAACTGGCCACTAGCAATGCAGCGCTTAATAACATTTCCAATGTACAGTTTAAGCAAAGTAGTTGGTTCGATAATTTAGCGGGCGAGAAATTTCACGTTATTGTTTCCAATCCACCATATATAGAAACATCCAGCCCTTTTCTTCAGCAAGGTGATGTGCGGTTTGAGCCTGCATCAGCGCTTACCTCGGGCGCCGATGGGCTTGATGATATCAAGCATATTATTGCACTGGCACCCACCCATTTATTTGAAGGCGGTTTACTGGCTTTTGAGCATGGTTTTGACCAAGGAAAAGCAGTGAGCGACCTGTTAAAGGCCCAAGGTTTTGTGGACGTTTGTACCGAAAAAGACTATGGCGGGAATGACCGAGTCACTTACGGTTACTTATCTACAACAGGTTAAGAATTTGTCACTTCTATTTTGTTACTCATATTGAGGCTTGCTAAAAATACGTATTGCATTAGTATTTTAAAAGCATTTGGGGAACAGGAAGTTATAGATGAACGACGATTTGCTTTTCATCGACGATGATGAAGAAGATGTTGTAGAAGAACTGGGCACATGGAAAATTCTTATTGTTGATGATGAGCCAGAGGTTCATGCCATCACAAAATTGGCCCTTAATGACTTTTTCTTAAATGGTAAAACCCTCGAGTTTATCAGTGCTTACAGCGGCGATGAAGCAAAGCGATGTTTCAGAGAACATGATGACATAGCAGTAGTATTACTCGATGTTGTTATGGAAAGTGACGACGCAGGTTTACTTGTTGCAGAGTATGTTCGCAATGAACTCGACAATCACTTTACCCGCATTATTCTGCGTACTGGCCAGCCAGGCCAAGCGCCTGAAAAAGATGTCATCATTAATTACGACATTAATGACTATAAATCTAAAACCGAATTAACCGCCCAAAAACTGTTCACCGTCATTATTGCCGCGCTACGTTCTTATCGCGATATTATTGTGATTGAAGAAAGCCGTGCTGGTTTAGAAAAAATTATTGATGCGTCGGTAGACTTATTTTCTTCCAGTTCGCTAGAAAAATTCATGCAAGGCATTATCCAGCAACTTGCTTCCATTTTAGGCTGCTCTAAAGATGCTGCCTATATCACTACGGCGGTTGCGGCTACGCCTGATGCTTCTGCAAACCCAGCAAAGGCACTCGATCTTAATGAACTGTATGTATTTGCCGGTAACGGTGAATATTCAGATAAAGAAGGCGTGCTATTAAAAGACGCGGTGACACCTGAAGAATATGAGCTTTGTAAGCGCGCTATGCGCGACCGTGAAATTGTATACGCAGAAGACCACGTAGTGGCGTATTGCAACAGTAAAACGCAAAATGGCGCTTTGTTGTATTTGTCTGGTTTACCTCGCCGTATTGGCGAAAACGACAAACACTTGGTAAGACGCTTCTCGAACAGTGTTCAACTTGCCTTTGATAATGTGCTTAAAACGATAGAAATAGAAGGCACCCAAAGAGAAATCATTGAGCGCTTAGGCAAAGCCATGGAATACGAAGGGCAGGGCAGCAACCATATCACGCGAATGAGTGCGATGGCCGAAGTGATGGGATGTGGCATTGGCATGAGTGAAAATGATGTTAGAGAATTAAAACTCGCTATTCCACTGCATGATGTAGGCAATTCTCGGGTTCCGGTTACCATACTTCGTAAAACTGAGCCACTAACGGAAGAGGACGTTTTTGCTATTCGTCAACACGCCGAATTTGGCTATCAGATTTTAAAAGACTCTTCTAGGCCCACTATTCAACTAGCTGCCACATTAGCAAGACAACATCACGAGCGCTGGGATGGCAAAGGTTATCCTGAAAGCCTTCAAGGGGAAACCATAATGCTGCAAAGCCGAATTGCTACCTTGTTAGATGTGTTTGATGCATTAGTTAATGCGCGCCCCTATAAAACCGCTTGGCCACTAGAAAAAGTTGAAAAAGTTATCTTGGAAGAGAAAGGACGGCATTTCGACCCTAATTTGGTTGATTACTTGTTAAGCCATATTGAAAAATTCATGGCCATTCAGCATCACTACCCTGATATTCCCGATTATGTTTAACTTAGTCGAACGCTTTTAAATGACGTACAATAACGAATAATCAATTATTTAGATAATCAACGCTCTAGCATGATAGGAATTATTGTATGTATATGATGGCGAAGCATCTTCATTTAACGGCAGTAGGGTTAAGTATATTACTGTTTGTTTTTCGCTTTATCTGGTCACAATTCGACGCCACAATTTTAGCTAAGAAATGGGTTAAAATTGTCCCTCATATTATTGACACTATTTTGCTCGCCAGTGCAATTTGGCTGTGCGTGATCTTGTCTCAATATCCCATAGTCAATGCGTGGCTAACGTTTAAATTAGCAGGTGTTATTGCCTATATCGTGCTTGGTTTATTTGCGCTCAAAAAAGCGAAAACCACCGTGGGCCGCTGGGCATTCTTTATAGCTGCGCTTGTTGTGCTTATGGCCACTGCAACAGTAGCCATTACCAAACAACCCTTATTCTAGAAATTAACGGATAACGAATTAATTATGTCTGAATCTCAACAGATCATTCGTGTTGGCGATGTAGAAGTTGCTAATCACTTACCTTTCGTGCTTTTTGGCGGAATGAATGTATTAGAGTCTCGGGATCTTGCCATGCGCATTGCCGAGCATTATGTTGAAGTTACCCAAAAATTGGGTATTCCTTATGTTTTTAAAGCCTCATTTGATAAAGCGAACCGCTCATCGGTGACGTCTTACCGTGGTCCAGGTATGGAAGAGGGGTTGCGCATATTCGAAGAGATTAAATCTACTTTCAATGTGCCATTAATTACCGATGTTCATGAACCGCATCAAGCTGCTCCTGTTGCTGAAGTGGTAGATGTTATTCAGCTTCCTGCATTTTTAGCCCGCCAAACTGATTTGGTCGTCGCGATGGCTAAAACCGGTAGCGTGATTAACGTGAAGAAACCGCAATTTCTCGCGCCACATGAAATGCGTCATATCATCACCAAATTAGGTGAAGCGGGTAACGATAAAGTTATTTTATGTGAACGTGGTAGTAGCTTTGGTTATAACAACCTTGTGGTTGATATGCTGGGCATGGATGCAATGAAATCTTACGCACCAGTAATCTTTGATGCGACTCACGCGTTGCAAATGCCAGGAGGCAGAGCAACATCAGCGGATGGTCGTCGTGCACAAGCAGCACAGTTAGCCAGAAGTGGCATGGCGTTAGGGCTTGCTGGGTTATTTATTGAAGCACACCCGAATCCGGATGAAGCAAAATGTGATGGTCCATGTGCGTTACCATTGGCAAAACTTGAGCCATATTTGGCGCAGATGAAAGCGTTGGATGAGTTAGTGAAAGGGTTTGAGCCGTTAGATACCAGTAATACCTAGGCTAGTCTGATGGCGAATGCCGGTGCGTTGCACCGGCATGCGTATCAGGTGTGGGCAGGTATTATTCGCTTTCAGCGACTAATACAGTACTTTCTTTATTTTTCTCTTTTGCCATAGCAAGTAAGTTATTGTGAAGCGCAATTTGCGTTTCTTCTGCCAATAAAGCATTTGACTGCTTTTTAACATCAATGTGAGCGTCGTTCGCAGGCAATACGTCTGCCATGTTAACGCTGGTCATTGCGTTAGTGATAAGCGATTGAAGATTGATCTTTTCTGGTTGTACGTTAGCATTTGCTGCAGCGCTGGCAAAAGCCATTACAGAAACACTAGCTAGTAATAATTTTTTCATTTTCACACCTAATAAAAATAATTTAAAAATATGTTTCCACTTGTTAAATTGTTTAACAAGTAGGCTTTGTAAAGAGTTGATATTCGTACCTCTTTTCAAAGTTCGCGCAAATATTACCCAAAATTCGCACAAAAATAAAACGAGTAAAAGTATGGGTTATCATTAGTAAAACTAATGCTTTCCTTGCTACTTTGGTATGATTAGGTCACACAAGGTTTTTTTCTTACATGCATCGACGTCTTCCCCCTCTAAATGCCTTAAAAGCCTTTGAAGCGGCTGCACGGCACCTAAGCTTTACTAAAGCTGCAGATGAGCTTTTTGTTACCCAAGCTGCGGTCAGTCATCAAATTAAAGCGCTTGAAGAATTCTTATCGATGAAGTTATTTATTCGTCGTAACAGAACCTTATTGCTAACCGAGGAAGGGCAGGCTTACTTTCTTGAATTAAAAGATATCTTTAAGAACCTGCAAGAAGCAACTGAAAGACTGCTTGCCCGCGGTAGTAAAGGGGCAATTACCGTGGCTATGCCACCGAGTTTTGCTAGCCAATGGCTAGTGCCTCGAATCAGTCAGTTTAGTTTGGCGCAGCCTGACATAGACGTCAGAATTAAAGCGGTAGACTTCGATGAGGGCTTTTTGGACGACGATGTAGATGTTGCCATTTACTACGGCAAAGGCCGGTGGAGTGGCCTGCAAGCAGACAAACTCCACCGTGAATTCCTTACCCCGCTGTGTTCCCCTATGCTTTTTAATGGTCCTAAGCCGTTATCGAGCTTGGCGGATTTACGTCATCACGTGCTACTTCACGACTTAAGCCGCGCGGCATGGAAGAATTGGCTCAAGCATGTGGGTGTATCAGGGGTAAATGTTAATCATGGACCGGTATTCAGCCACTCTATGTTGGTACTGCAAGCTGCCGCGTTAGGGCAGGGGATTGCGCTAGGTAATACGGTACTGGCCCGCCCAGAGTTAGATGCCGGGCGCTTAATAATGCCTTTCGAAGAAAAAGTAGAAAGCCGTGATGCCTTTTATTTAGTGTGCGAAGAGTCTCAAGCTGAACTAGGTAAGATTGCCGCTTTTAGAGAGTGGATCTTAGCCTTAGTAGAAGAAGAACAAGACGATGTTTGATTTTCAAATTCACAGTACAAACAAAAACGCAGCGCCGCCATTTGCTCGAATTATATTAGGCCACGGTGCTGGCGCGGGTATGCAGCATGAATTTATGCAAACGATGGCCACCATCTTGAATGGTCATGGGGTTGAGGTTGTGTTGTTTAATTTCCCTTATATGCAAACTATCATTGAAACTAAAAAACGTAGGCCGCCAGATAGAGCAGATAAATTACTCGCTCATTTTAATGCTGTTATTCAAGAAATAGGGACCACCCGAGATTCGCTTCCTACCTTTATTGGTGGAAAGTCGATGGGTGGACGTATGGCAACTATGGTGCTTGATGATGCTGACGGAATAGCCGGCGCTGTAGCATTAGGTTATCCATTTCACCCTCCAGGTAAGCCAGAAAAGCTCAGAACCGCCCATTTAGAAACGCTTAATAAACCACTGCTTATAATACAAGGCGAGCGAGATACCTTCGGTACAAAAAGTGAAGTAGAAAACTATAATTTATCGTCGATGATTAGTTTTTCGTTTTTGGAAGATGGCGATCATAGTTTTAAACCTAGAAAGCGAAGTGGCTTTACCTTAGCGACACATATAGAATGCGCGGCTAAACAGGTTGCAGACTTTATGAAAGCCCAAACGACTATGAATGTATGAAAACAGTAGACTCAGATACAAACCTACATTTAGGGCTAAGTGAAATTTGGCTTATTGCAGGTATCTTGTTAGCGGGCAGCGCCGTTATGCTAGGCGCGTTTGGTGCACATGGCTTAAAAGCTATTTTATCACCTTCTGCGTTAGCGACGTTTGAAGTAGGTGTGCGCTATCAAATGTACCATGGACTTGCGATAATCGCGTTAAGTGCGCTTGTGTCTGTGGTTCAGGTTACATGGTTGAACCGCGTGGCGGCTTTGTTTGTTGCAGGTTGCGTGTTATTTAGTGGCAGCGTTTATTTACTTTCAATAACGGGAAGTAAGTTTTTTGGGCCTATCACCCCGCTTGGTGGCCTATTAATGATTATTGGTTGGATAATGTTGTTATTCGCTGTAGTGAAAGGAAAAGAGAATGACTAGCATTTTGGCCTATTGTCGCCCTGGCTATGAAAACGACACCGCTAATGAACTGGCTACACGATATGGCGAAAAAGAATTCTTTGGTTATCCGGTATCAAAATCGAACACAGGCTTTGTACATTATAATTTGTACGACAAAACAAGCTTAGGCAGCGCGCTTTCGTTATTTGCGGTAAGTGAGTCTATCTTTCCTCGCCAGTTAATCGGTGTATTCGCTACGTTAAATAATATAGAAAAAGACGATAGAGTAGGGCAAGTGCTCGAGGCGCTAGAAGATGTGTCGCTAGAGGAACTCACTGGCGCACATGGTGTATTCGGCGCCATCGACGTTGAATACCCAGATACGGAAGACGGCAAAACCCTTGCGAAATTTTGTAGGAAGTTTACCGTTCCTCTTCGTCAGGCATTAAGAAAAAAGGGCTGGTTGTCGCCTAAGGAAAACGATACTAAGCCTAAACTGCATGTTTTCTTTGAGTCTTTTGAAACTTGCTATATAGGCTATAGTTTGGCTGGTTATCGCTCTAATGACCATTTAGGCATTTGCCGATTAAAGTTCCCTTCTGATTCGCCAAGTCGTTCAACCCTTAAGTTGGAAGACGCGTTAGTCAATATGCTAAGTGCCGAAGAACAACGATTGGTGTTAAGAGCCGGTGGCCGGGCAGTAGATTTAGGGGCCTGCCCAGGCGGGTGGACTTATCAATTGGTGAAACGTGAAATGTACGTAGAAGCGATTGATAATGGTGCCATTGCCGAGAGTTTAATGAGCACAGGGCTTGTTGAACATCATGCTGCAGACGGGTTTACATACAGACCACAATTTGGTCGTGTAGATTTACTTGTGTGTGATATGATAGAGCAACCCGATCGGGTAGCAAAGCTGATGGGTGACTGGTTGGTAAAACATTGGGCCACTCATACGGTGTTTAATTTAAAGCTACCCATGAAACGACGATATGAAACCGTTATAGAGGCCATGTCGACGTTAATGACCAGATTGAATGCGTTAGACGATGCATTCACTGTCAAGGTAAGACATCTCTATCATGACAGAGATGAAGTTACAGTAACGATTGTACGCACTTCGTAAAACGAGGTGTGTTTTTGTTATTTTTAATAAAATATTCATATTGCTTATGCTATTGATATTTAAATAAAAAATTAATGGTGGCTCGGTTTTTCACAAACGTTTTCAGAGTTTGTGCTAAATAAAGGTATATCTCTTATACAGAAATCCTTTATAATCCGGCCGTTTTTTTACGCTGAATCAATGAAAGTGAACTAATGTCAGACTTATCCCATTACAGAAACATTGGTATTTTCGCCCACGTAGACGCGGGTAAAACTACCACTACAGAACGTATTTTGAAGCTTACTGGTCAAATCCATAAAACCGGTGAAGTACACGACGGTGAGTCAACTACTGACTTCATGGAACAAGAAGCTGAGCGTGGTATTACTATCCAGTCGGCAGCAGTAAGCTGTTTCTGGAAAGATCACCGCTTCAACGTTATCGATACTCCTGGACACGTTGACTTCACAGTTGAAGTTTACCGTTCATTAAAAGTATTAGACGGCGGTATCGGTGTATTCTGTGGTTCTGGTGGTGTTGAACCGCAATCAGAAACTAACTGGCGTTATGCTAACGAATCAGAAGTTGCACGTATTATCTTCGTAAATAAATTAGACCGTATGGGTGCTGATTTTTACCGTGTAACTGAGCAAGTACGTAAAGTACTTGGTGCTGTACCACTAATTATGACGTTACCAATTGGTATCGAAGATGACTTCGTAGGTGTAGTAGACGTATTGACTAAACAAGCATACGTTTGGGATGACACTGGTCTTCCTGAAAACTACGAAATTAAAGACGTTCCTGCAGACATGGTAGACAAAGTTGATGAATACCATGAAATGCTTATCGAAACTGCTGTAGAGCAAGACGATGACCTAATGGAAGCGTACATGGAAGGTGAAACGCCTTCGGTTGAAGACATCAAGCGTTGTATCCGTAAAGGTACACGTGACCTTGCTTTCTTCCCTACGTTCTGTGGTTCTGCATTCAAAAACAAAGGTGTTCAACTAGTACTTGACGCTGTTGTTGATTACTTACCGTCTCCTACAGAAGTTGATCCTCAGCCTCTTATGGATGAAGAAGGTAACGAAAATGGCGAACATGCAATCGTATCTGCTGATGAAACGTTTAAAGCGTTAGCATTTAAGATCATGGATGACCGTTTCGGTGCACTAACATTCGTACGTATTTACTCTGGTAAATTGAACAAGGGTGACACTATCCTTAACTCGTTTACGGGTAAAACTGAGCGTGTTGGCCGTATGGTTGAGATGCAAGCTGACGAACGTATTGAGTTATCTAGCGCACAAGCGGGTGACATCATTGCTATCGTAGGCATGAAGAACGTACAAACTGGTCACACACTTTGTGATCCGAAAGATCCAGTAACACTAGAGCCAATGGTTTTCCCAACTCCAGTAATCTCGATTGCTGTTCAGCCTAAAGATAAAGGCGGAAATGAGAAAATGGGTATCGCTATCGGTAAAATGATTGCAGAAGATCCTTCTTTCCAAGTTGAAACTGATGAAGATTCAGGCGAAACCATCCTTAAAGGTATGGGTGAGCTTCACTTAGACATCAAAGTAGACATTCTTAAGCGTACTTACGGTGTAGACCTTATTGTTGGTCAACCTCAAGTTGCTTACCGTGAAACTATCACTAAAGAAATTGAAGATAGCTACACGCATAAGAAGCAATCTGGTGGTTCTGGTCAGTTCGGTAAAATCGACTACCGCATCAAGCCTGGCGAAGCGAACTCTGGTTTCACGTTCACTTCATCAGTTGTTGGTGGTAACGTACCAAAAGAATTTTGGCCTGCAGTAGAGAAAGGCTTCAAGTCAATGATGGGCGAAGGTGTTCTAGCTGGCTTCCCAGTACTAGACGTTGAAGTTGAACTTTACGACGGTGGTTTCCACGCAGTAGATTCATCTGCAATCGCGTTCGAAATTGCTGCTAAAGGCGCTTTCCGCCAGTCTATTCCTAAAGCGGGTGCACAACTTCTTGAGCCAATCATGAAAGTTGACGTATTCACGCCAGAAGATCACGTTGGTGACGTAATCGGTGACCTTAACCGTCGTCGTGGTATGCTTAGCGACCAAGAAGCTGGTTTAACTGGCGTTCGCATTAAAGCAGACGTTCCGTTATCAGAAATGTTCGGTTACATCGGTTCACTACGTACAATGACATCTGGTCGTGGTCAGTTCTCTATGGAGTTCTCACACTACGCAGCTTGTCCACAAAACGTAGCTGACAAAGTAATGGAAGAAGCTAAAGCACGTAAAGCAGCGAAGTAATTCGCTACTAACTAGGTAAGCATTCATGCTTACCTTAGTGTTAAGCATAAAAAAGCCCGTCAGATTTATCTGACGGGCTTTTTTGTTTTTTGCTTTAGCACCCTTGGCTAATCAATACATCTTGTACGGTAAGAACTTTCCAGACATCACCACGCTTACGCGGTCGCCTTTAGGATCGTTCTCGCGCTGTAAGTCCATTGAAAAATCGATAGCACTCATAATACCGTCACCAAATTCTTCATGAATAAGTTCTTTTAATGTAGTGCCATACACATTCACCAATTCATACCAGCGATAGATAAGCGGGTCGGTAGGCACTTCGGTAGGCAATGAACCTTTGTAAGGTGCAATTTGCAACCACGCAATCGCTTCATCACTAAGACCAAAGATAGAGCCCACCGTGGTAGCTTGCTCTTTTGTCATGGCCATTTGCCCTAAGCAGGCCGCAGTGCTCCACTCCTTAGATTGTCCAATAGCCTCGGCAACATCACACCACTTTATGCTTTTAGAAACTTTTGCAGACTGAATCATTTCGGTAACTTGCGTTCGACTGTTAATCATAGAATTTCCTTAAATTATGGAGGGGTGAGTAATGTGGTATTAATTGCTTCAGTCACTGCGATAAAACAGCAGGAATGTAGCGATATTGCTTATAGCTAACAATAGTGACAGGCCTTGCCAAAACCGCAGTGGGTAACGCTCAATAAGGGGCGCGGTCACCCGGTTCAAAAATGCGGGGCTTGGCTGTCGTAAGTTAAAAATAAATTCGGATAACGTGGAGTAACGTTTATCGGGGTTAGGTTGTAACGCGCGCTTTAGGGTAGCGTCTATCCATGCAGGGATTTGCTGGCGCTCATCTAATACCGACTGATATTTAAGTTTATGCTGCGCAGCCACCGTGCGTGACTTTGCCACTTGCGTACCATAGGGAAACCGACCGCTTAATAGATAGTAAGTCAGAACGGCTAGCGAATAGAGGTCGGATTGATCACATCCGCTATCCCCAAGAAAATACTCCGGCGCAACATAAGCGGCGGTACCCATAATTTCACATTCATTATGAAAAGACAGTTCACTAATACCCGCAACGCGAGCAGAGCCTAAATCGATAATCTTACAGTTGCCTGATTCTTCAATCATGATGTTTTCGGGGCGAATGTCCTGATGAAGAATGTCTTCACGATGCATCGCCATAAGGCCTTTGGCGACTTGCTCAATAATGTCTCTTACTTTTTCTATGCTGGGTTTCGGATTATCAATAAGCCACTGCGATAAGTTTCTACCTTCAAGATATTCGTTAATACAGTAATTATATTGAGGTGATTGTGCGCGCTTTGGCGCGCGAATAACGTGTTCGGAGTTAATTCTGCGAGCAATCCATTCTTCTAATGCAAAGTGCTCAAGATAGTCATCGTTTAACGCTAATTCGGTAGACGGTACTTTAATGACTACCCGAGCTAGGCTGGCAGTGTCTTTTGCTTGATAAACATGGCTACGGGCAGACTGATAAAGCTGTCGCTCGATAACATAGCCATCTATTTCATCCCCCACGGAAATTCCATCGGGCAGGGGTAACGTTGAATCGGCGTCGGGCGAGAATTTGTTACTGTCTAATTGTTTGATGGTAATGGATTGAAATGTAACGTTGTCATTACTACCATTAGCTAGGGCTAGTTGTACAATTTGTTTGGCGAGTGCTGAGGATCTTGTATCAGAAGTATTTAGTTCGCTCTCAGGTGTGTTTTGTTCGGGCTCAAGGCTGTTTATTCGCTCAGGGCAGTCTATTCGCTCAAGGCTGTTGTCACTTTGCCCAAGGCTGTTCTTCTCAATATGCTCATTAATAGCGGTGGGTGAAACGAATTCATAAACGCCATCTGTCATTAACACCAGCGTATCGTTTTCTTCTAGCGGTAAAGCCAAGTAATCGATATCAACATTGGCTTGTACACCTAAAGCATTGGCCAAGTAAGATTCGTGCTGAGAATATTCCACCCGATGACTTTCGGTGAGTATTTCACAGTGCCCATTGCGAAATAAACATACCCGAGCATCGCCAACATGAAAAATGTGGGCAGTATCACCTTTTATAATTACAGCGGAAAAAGTACATACATAACCTTTATCTGGGGTGTAACAAAACGGACTTTGCTGGGTTTTCGCGTACAGCGTAGCATTAATGCCTTGAATAACGGTTTTTGCGCTTTGTGCCACACTCCACGTTTCAGAGGTGCAATAATATTGCGAAGCAAAGTCGCTAATCGCGAGATCGCTAGCGATTTGGCTTACCGTACTACTGCTTATTCCATCAGCGAGTGCGAAAGCGCACCCTTTTAACGTTAAAGAAGTATCAGAAGGGATATACCCACTACATGCATCTTGATTGACTGGCTTTACACCAGAGTCAGTGAATTCGCTGTAATGAACCGATAGGGTATTAGTTTGCATATAAAAAAATGCCCGACAGGAGAAACCTGTCGGGCGCCTTTTTGTTAAACGGTAGCCGTTTTAGTAGAAGGAGTTTCTGACGTTACAAGTTTACGCTTAGGTGCAGTTTTAACGTGAGTACTATAAATAGTTAAACCCGTAAACGCTAAACCACCAACAAGGTTACCAAGGGCTGTAGGAATTTCGTTCCATACTAGGTAATCCATAATTGAGAAGTCACCACCCATAATAAGACCGAATGGGAACAAGAACATGTTAACGACTGAATGTTCAAAGCCCATAAAGAAGAACAGCATGATAGGCATCCACATAGCCAATACTTTACCGCTTACGTTAGTAGAAATCATAGCGCCAACTACACCTAGCGATACCATCCAGTTACACAGCATGCCGCGGATAAAAATAGTAAACCAGCCAGCAGTACCATATTCGGCGTAACCTAGCGTTCGTGCTTCACCGATACTCGCTACCTTAGTTGCAATAGCACCACCATCAACGTTGTAGCCCATGGTAAATATAAAAGACATCATGAAGGCTACGGTAAGCGCGCCACCAAAGTTACCTACAAATACTAAGCCCCAATTACGTAAAATCTGTTTAGGGGTGACACCAGGGCGCTTAGCTAACCATGCTAAAGGGGTTAATACAAATACACCAGTGAGTAGATCAAACCCCATTAAGTACAGAATACAAAATCCAACAGGGAAGAGTACGGCACCCAATAAGAAGATGCCTGTTTGTACTGCAATGGTAATAGCAAATACAGCCGCTAGCGCTAATATAGCGCCCGCCATAAATGCGCGAATAAGTGTATCGCGAGTAGACATGTAGATTTTAGATTCACCGGCATCTACCATTTTTGTGGCAAACTCGGCGGGAAGTAAATAAGCCATAATTAATCACCCTGATATGTAAACTATTATTAAAAATAACGAGCCATTTAACTGCTTTATCTATAAAACAAACGAACAAAAAAAAACGTCCACACCATTCCCTGTTTCCAAAGAAGGTTGTGGACGTCTTTATCCAATTCAATAGATTGTGTTAGCCAGTAAGCAAACCGACTCGTACTGCTTTAGGTTCTGCGAAATTGATGCCAATAAATTAGTTTTATTTTAAAAGCTTAAAAATCAAGCGGTTGCTTAAGTCTATGGAGCCGAGTTTTATTTGGCGCAGTTGATTTCAAACCACTATGGTGCAAAAAAAATCATGTAGTGCACCGATTTGGTGGTTGTTTATGTTTACTAATAAAAGTTTATAGCGTGTTAGCTACTCAGGTTTAGCTAAACAGCCTTTGTTAAACAGTATTAGCTAAGTTGTTTTAAGTATGCAGGAATTAGGATTTACTGGTTACCGCTCAGTTTCAAGGTTTTACGCAAGCTAGAAAGTGCGTCTTTCATTACACGTTCTTGTTGCTTTAGAACGGTGGTATTAGCCTTCGATGTGGACTTTGTAAAATTAGCTGGCTTGTCAGACGCTGCTGTCGCTTCATGTACTTCAGGGGCTTCTGGTTGATAGCGCGCACGCTCAAATTCTTGGGTAATGGTATTGAATTGGCTTGCCGCAGTGGACGGTAAAAGCGATTCAACAAGATTGAAGTAAGCGGTACTCCCTCTGTGTTCCCGCTGCACCTTGGTGAAATTAGACACCAATTCAACCGCCGTTAAATACAGATGTTGATGTCTGGAAAACTGCGACTTTCTACGCAAAGGAAAAAATAGTACCAGTAAAAATATACTGACTATAACGAGTAAACTTAGCAAGAAGAGCGTCATTTTCTTTGAGGTTAACTCGCCAAGAAGCTGTTTTAACAAATCAGTTTGCGTTTGATTATCAAAGCCTAGTACCAGTCTACTCCACTGGTAATCTATTTGTCGAAACCATCCTCTAATAGATAAAAATAGTTCAGCCGAATTTAAATTCTTAAACATGCCTTCGTTGCGGGTTTCATTGAAATCGGCTAGGGCTTGTTCTAACCCAAAGGAAATACGAGAGGGGGCGACCACACTGGTAGGATCGTACGATACCCACACGCCATCGATTAACGCTTCCACCCAAGCGTGGGCATCGTATTGTCGAACTTGTATTACGTTATCACTTAATAACTCGCCGCCTTGATAGCCTGTTACCATGCGTGCAGGAATACCGGCCACGCGAAGGGCAAATACCATCGCGCTGGCGTAATGGGCACAAAATCCAGCTTTTGCCTCGAACATAAAGGTATCAATAGGCGAGTTGGGCATGGCATTGGGTTGTAGCGTGTAGCTAAACCCGCTTGTTTTGAAGTGCTGTAAAATTCGGTTAGCAACGTCATATTCACTTTGGGTATTGGCAGCAAGCTGCTTCACCCATGCTTGGGTGCTCAAATTACTATCGCTGGGAAACTGCAGGTTTAGCTGGGTATCAAAATCGGCAAGTTCACTAACAAGTGGTACGTTAGGGAAGTAAGTTAAATAGAAGGCCCGCTTTCCTACAATGGGGCGCTCTGCCCGCAGTGCAAAGTTAAACTGTTGCCACATTTTCGGGTTGTCTAACGCGGTGTTTTCGGTTGATATATCGAGAGAATACAACCAACGCTGATTGTTGGGTTCAACAATCAATTGATAGGGCTCCCCAACTCCTCCACCAGACGCACTATCAGAAGCAGCATCAGAAGAACCATTAGCAGAAGAGTAGGCAAGTGAAACCTTTCTACCCATGTTTTTTAGCTGCGATTCCGCTTGCTTTCGTTTTGGGCTAATAGACCAGGTTTTGCCATCGAAGTTTTCCATTGTCATGGCGCGCCAATAGCGTTGTTGAGCTGGCGGTGGAGTTTGCGAGAACGTGGCGCTAAACGCTAAATCAGATGATTTTGCTAACGAAGCGATATCCCCAGGGGTTACCGTGTCTGATAATCCTGTTTCACTCGACTTAGACGTCGGCATTTGCCATAGCGGAGGAAATTGCGGTACCACCACAAACAATAGCGCTGCTAATGGAAACGCTTGAAGTAATACTATGCCTGATTTTCTTAACGAGACTCTTAAACTAAGGGAGGGGGCATATAACAAAGCCAAAGCAGTAAACAAAAGCGCGATGACGGCCAAGTAACCTATCCAAGCCTCTAGCCCCAATGCAAAAATAAACCCGCAGCCCACTAAGAAAAGGCAGCAGCAGAATAGTTGTAAGAAGTCTCTGGTTTGGGAAAGCAGCATAAGCTTAAGCGCACAGGCCAATACCAGCAAATTTATCATGCTATTAAGTAAGCCAATAGACAGGCCAAACCAACCTAGCGCTATTAATGCCAGTACTGCCAATAAGTTTACCGTGCGGCTGCTGGGGTTATTTTCTTGCCAACCGAAATACAACGCGCTTTGCATAATAACCGCGCATATTGCTATTAGCACCACCCAGGTTAACAGGGGCGTAATCAAGCTAAGGGTAAGCACGATAAAGCAGGTGGCTAATAACATGTTGGCTCTGTTATTCATCAGCCAGCTCCTTGTGATGAAACCTGTTCAGCACTTTTGGCAGATGATTGGGTATGAGAGCCTGGCGCCTTTGGGTAATTTGCTAAGGCTGTCAGGCATTGATGCATATGCGTTACAGAGTTATTGGGCGTAAAGGAGGTATTACCTACTTTTAAACCGTACTGAATACCTTGCGATTGCAACGTTAATATTTGCTGGGTTAAGGCACTAAGCCCCTCTTCGATAGGCGTATTTGTCGATAAACTTAAATAAACGTCGTCTTTTTTTTGCTCGCTAAACTGTTTAACAACCCAATTTCCCGTCTTGGCCACTTGCTTCCATGCCACTCTATTTAGTGGTTCACCTTCCACGAAATCGGTAAGCGCAAAAAAGTCTTCGTTACCTAATAGGGTATCTTCTTGGCTACCATTATTTTCATCTGTGCTATGACTTATTTCACTTAGCTGCCCTGATATGGGTTCAGGGTACACCATTATCTTTGTGTCAAAATCTAGATGAGTCCAGCAAGTGTATAAACCAAAGGGGTAAGCGCTTTTTAGCGTAAGACGGGGTAGCTTATGCTCGCCACGAGAGCATAGCGTAAACGGGATAATGAGCTGTTGCTCTTTATTGCCAATATCAAATGTAAAGTTTTTAATCTCCTTGAGCCACTGTACCTGTAACAAGCCTTCAGGCTTAGTTTTATATTGGGTGTGCTTCACTCTATTAAGCGTTAACTGCGAAGAAGTATTGGCGAATACGGTAGCCGGGGGGGTTATTTTAAGCGCAATGGCCGCAAAATTTTGGTAGCTATAAAATAACGTGAGCAACATGGTGCTAGTTAATAAATAACTGAGTAGCAACATAAGGTTGTTTTGATAGTTAGTGCCCAGCAAAAATAAACACAAGCACACCACCATAAAGCCCCAGCCAAACCGACTAGGCAATATAAATACTGAACGCATGTTTAACGCATGGGTGGCATTGGGGGGAATACGTTTGTCTAACCAAGCCAACCAAGGTTTATAAAACCACTTTGCTAACATTAACTATGCCGCCAGCGGATCGATACTGTCTAATAAGTGCTGACTTAGCGATATGCCCTTGTGTTCTGATGAACCCGCGCTAAGTCTGTGTTCAGTAACTGCAACAAAAATGGCTTGTATATCATCAGGAGTAACAAAGCTTCTATCGTGCATGTACGCCCATGCTTTTGACGCTTGTAATAAGGCTCGGCTAGCTCGTGGAGATAAAGCGGTAGGGTAGCGACCTTCTGCTCGGCTTTCTGTCACCAATCGCAAAATATAATTGATAACGTCATCGCTGGCATGCACTTGGGTAACAGCATCTTGCATCGTGATTAAATCGGTTTGTGATAAACAAGACACTATCCGCTGCTGAACGTCGACTGATTGCTGCAACATCGCCTTTTCAGCATCCCAGTTGGGAAAGCCTAATGATATGCGCATAAAAAAGCGGTCGAGCTGAGATTCTGGTAAAGGGTAAGTACCAGATTGATAACCTGGATTCTGCGTACCAATCACGAAAAAGGGAGAAGGCAACGGGTGGGTGGTACCGTCAATGCTAACTTGGCGTTCTTCCATAGCCTCTAAAAGGGCGCTTTGGGTTTTAGGGCTGGCGCGGTTTAGCTCGTCAGCAAGCACCACTTGGCTGAAAATAGGGCCGTGCCTAAATTGAAATTCACCATTGTGACTTTGATAAACATTTACGCCTAGCATGTCAGAAGGCAGTAAATCGGAAGTAAATTGAATACGTGAATATTTAAGGCCAAACACTTGAGATAGTGCGTGAGAAAGTGTGGTTTTACCCATACCCGGTAAATCTTCAATAAGTAAATGACCATGGGCAAGCAAACAGGTGATCGCCAGTTTTAACTGCGCTGATTTGCCAATAATTTTCTGGCTAAGTGCGTCATGTACTAATTGAATCTCTTTTCGCATGGTAGAAGCTTACCTTTTTAAACCTTTATATAAAGATATTAGCAATTTAATCATTGAAATAGCAGTGAGTATGCATACAAAGGTATAAGTGTGGTGATAAGCACCTTTCAAACCGCTAATTTAACGGGAATGAAAAGGAATTTACGCCTAGTTTAAAATAGTGCTGCGCTGGGCGAATGGGTTGTCTATAATGGGGCATCTTGTTAAGGAAGTAGTTATGAAAAGCATTGAAATAGATGATGATTTGTATGCCTTTATCGCCAGCCAAACTAAACATATAGGCGAGAGTGCATCAGAAATTTTACGTAGACTTTTGTTGCCGGAAGATGGCGAAATAGTAGATGTAAGCGAGTCGGCCTTATCTGACGATCCCTCCCAAGCGACAAAAGCTCAAGCAGCTGAGCCTGCTAGCGAATCTGACACTACAACTTCAGCCGCTAAAGCTTTGGCTCAAAAAGCGGATGCTAAGCCTGCTGTAAAAACAGTAGCTAGTAAAACAGCTAGTACAGCAGCTAAAACTACAACAAAGGCCGCGCCAAAAGCTACAAGTGCAAAAACGCCAGTTGCTAAAACTGCAGCAAAAGCACCAATTAAGAAAGACGTTGCTGCGCCAGTCGTGCCTGACACAGAAAGTCACAATAAAGATGATATTGTAGGTCTGGTATCTGCAGATGCGTTATCGACCTTTACCAAACGTGTAGATCAGTTCTTGTTTATTTTAAGTGCAGCGCACAAATTAAATAGTGATAACTTTGACAACGTTAAATCCATTATTGGTAAAAATCGTACCTATTTTGCTACAAGCAAAGAGGCATTGTTGGAAAATGGCAGCAGTACCAATCCGAAAGCCATTCCAGATAGCCCTTTTTGGGTAGTCACTAACAACAATACCGCGAAGAAAGTAAACATGCTGGAACAAGTTTTGCGTACATTAGGGTATAAGCCCGATGTCGTCGAAACGGTAGTAAGTCGATTCGCCCCAGAGGGCAAATAAACGCTTAACTTAAAATAAGGACTTTTCATGGCTTTACATCCGCAGGCTGGTAAGCCAGCTGCACCTGAACAACTGATAAATGTGGCACAACTTGTTAGCCAATATTACAGCTACAAACCAGATGCCACTGCCCCTACTGAAGCAGTAAGTTTTGGTACTTCAGGGCACAGAGGATCGGCGTCGAATTATACTTTTACCGATACCCATATTAGTGCAATCTGCCAAGCACTGGTTGAATATCGTGAAGCTGAAGGTATTACCGGCCCGCTATTTATAGGTAAAGACACCCATGCATTGTCTGAGCCCGCCATGATCACCGCCATTGAAGTGCTAAGCGCAAACGGCGTTGATGTGGTCATTCAGCGAAGCGACAACGAAAGCTTAGGCTATACCCCTACGCCTGTTATTTCTCGTACTATTATTCGCTATAACCGTGAAAACACGGCAGCCCAGTCTGACGGGGTAGTAATAACCCCATCACACAACCCACCTGAAGATGGTGGATTCAAATATAACCCTCCTCATGGCGGTCCTGCTGACAGCGATGTAACGACCAAAATACAAAACCGCGCTAACGAGCTTATTGCCGAGGGCAATAAAGACGTAAAACGTATCGATATTCGTGCGGTACGAGCAAAAGGTTTAGTTCGCGAAGAGGATTTTATGGAACCCTACATTGATGACCTTTCTCAGGTTATCGATATGAAAGCTATCGCTAAAGCGGGCTTGAAACTAGGTACCGATCCTCTTGGTGGCGCAGGTATTGGCTATTGGTCACGAATTGCTGAAAAGTACGGGTTGGACATTACAGTGGTAAACCCTGCTGTCGACCCTCAGTTTGGATTCATGCGTCGCGATAAAGACGGCAAACTACGCATGGACTGTTCAAGTGCTTTCGCCATGGCGGGATTAATTGAATTAAAAGATGACTTCGACCTAGCATGGGGCAATGACCCTGATTTCGATCGCCACGGTATTGTGTGCAAGAGCGCAGGCTTAATGAATCCTAATCATTATCTTGCGGTGGCTATTCAATATTTATATACCCACAGACCGGATTGGCCAGCCTCACTTAAAATCGGTAAAACACTGGTTTCAAGCAGCATGATTGACCGTGTGGCGAATAGCTTAGACAAACCGCTTGCTGAAATGCCAGTTGGCTTCAAATGGTTTGTAGATGGCTTATCAAACAGCGAAATTGGTTTTGCCGGTGAAGAAAGTGCTGGTGGTATTTTCTTACAACGCAATGGCGAAACTTGGGCTACCGATAAAGATGGCTTTATCTTGTGTTTGCTAGCGGCTGAAATTCTTGCAGTGACTAAGAAAGACCCAGGCGAACACTACCAGGCATTAACTGAGCAGTTTTCATCACCGGTTTATAACCGTGTAGATGTGGCGGCAACTCTAGAGCAAAAGCAGAAGCTATCAGCTATGGATGCGTCGGTAGTGACCAGTGATACCCTAGCGGGCGAGCCTATAACGGCAGTGCAAACTCACGCTCCAGGAAACAACGCCGCTATTGGCGGCGTAAAGGTTTCTACTGAAAATGGTTGGTTTGCAGCACGTCCTTCTGGAACTGAGCAAATCTATAAAATTTATGCAGAAAGCTTTAAAGGTGAAACTCACTTACAAGAATTGATAAAAGAAGCTGAAGATTTAGTGGGTAAAATCATCAAATAAGGTTGAATTTCAACCAGTTCAGCCTCCAGGTTGTTGCTAAAAAGTTAAAAGCCGGGTGAATGCATACGTTTTCATCCGGTTTTTTGTTATTTTTACAAAATATTCACAACATAATCGTTTAAGCACTGCTATATTGCACTCATATCGTTGATTTTTTCTGTAATTTAATTACACATTGAGTGTGCCAAGGCACACATCAACCAGAGTGAGACGCAAAATGAACGCAAAAGCCGCCAAAACGCAACCCTCTTCAACGCTAGACAAGGCAGAGTTTAAAGCTGCTATTGTTAAGCACCTTCACTGTACATTAGGTACGGATGAAAATAAGGCTAACAACCACGCATGGTGGAAAGCCACCTGTGCAGCCATTCAGGCTCAGGTATTAGAAGGCCTTCGTAAAACACAAAAAAGCCATTATTTTAATGACACTCGTGCCGTGCATTATTTTTCTGCCGAATTCTTAATGGGCAGATTATTGTCGAACAACCTTCAAAACTTAGGTTTGTTTGATATTGCTAGTGGTGCATTAAAAGAACTTGGTGTTGAAATTACCGACATCATGGAAGAAGAGCCAGATATGGCACTAGGTAACGGTGGGTTAGGGCGCTTAGCAGCGTGCTTTATCGACTCATTGGCTACCATGGAGTTACCGGCTATTGGTTATGGTATTCACTATGAACATGGTCTTTTCCGTCAAGAAATTAAAAGTGGCGCTCAAATAGAACGCCCTGATAGCTGGCGCGATTACGGTAACCCGTGGGAAATCTGCCGCCCAGAATCAATTCAAGAAGTGCCTTTATTTGGTTATGTTGAAACTAAGTACGGCGAAAGCGGGCGCATTCAAAAAGAATGGCACCCTGGCTCTATTGTAAAAGGGATCCCTTGGGATATTCCTGTTGTTGGCTATGAAGGTAAAACCGTAAACGTGTTGCGTTTGTGGCAGTCAGATTCATCTGATTACTTTAACTGGGATGTATTTAACGCGGGTGGTTATGTAGATGCGCAGCGTGAAAACGTGCAAGCAGAAACCATTTCAAAAGTTCTTTACCCGAACGATGAAACTGAAGCAGGTAAAGAGCTTCGTTTAATTCAGCAATACTTCTTCTGCTCATGTTCATTAAAAGACATCATTCGCCGTTACAAACGTGCTCATGGTGATGACTGGAGCCGCTTTGCTGATCAGGTTGTAATTCAATTAAATGATACTCACCCAGCCATCGCTATTCCTGAGCTTATGCGTATTTTGGTAGACCGCGCTGAATTAGATTGGGATCAAGCATGGGGTATCAGCACAAAAGTGTTTGCTTATACCAACCATACATTATTACCTGAAGCCCTAGAAAAATGGCCAGCACGTATGATTGAAAAAATCTTACCGCGCCATTTGGAAATCATCTATGAAATTAACCATAGATTCATGGCTGAAGTCGATAAAAAATGGCCAAGCGACAACCGCGTTAAAGCGAAGCTTTCTATTATTGAAGAAGGCAACGAGAAGATGGTACGCATGGGCCATTTATCGGTAATCGGTTCATTTGCGGTTAACGGCGTAGCTGAAATGCACTCTCGCTTAGTGAAGTCTGACTTGTTCCCAGAGTTCGATGCTTTGTGGCCAGGTAAATTAACTAACGTTACGAATGGTATTACGCCACGTCGTTGGTTGAAGGCCTGTAACCCAGAGCTTGCTAAATTGATTGATAAGAAAATTGGCTCAGATTGGCCAAAAGATTTATACAAACTTGAAGCGCTTGAAAAGTACGCCGACAACAAGACGTTCCAAAAGCAATTCATGCAAGTGAAGCTTAATAACAAGCAACTACTTGCTGATGAAATTCGTGAAACAATGGATATAGAAGTAGACGTAAACGCTATCTTCGATGTACAAATTAAACGTCTTCACGAATATAAACGTCAACACTTGAACTTGCTTCATATTATGGCCTTGTATCGTCGTCTACTTGAAAACCCTGATTACGATATGGTACCTCGCGTATTCATTTTCGGAGCGAAAGCAGCTCCGGGTTACAAGTTAGCGAAAGATATTATCTACGCCATCAACAAAGTGGCTGATAAAATCAATAACGACCCACGTGTAAACAACAAGATTAAAGTGGTGTTCTTGCCGAACTATCGTGTATCGCTTGCTGAGAAAATGATCCCAGCATCAGATGTGTCTGAGCAAATCAGTACTGCAGGTAAAGAAGCGTCAGGAACCGGAAACATGAAGTTGGCACTTAACGGCGCTATTACCGTAGGTACACTTGATGGTGCGAACGTTGAAATTGCCGAAGAAGTGGGCGATGACAACATCTTTATCTTTGGCCTAACCGTTGAAGAAGTTCACGAGCAGCAAGAGAAAGGTTACAAGCCTTACGATTACTACTACCGTGACCCTGAAATTAAAGCGGTACTAGATTGGCTTGAAACCGATTACTTCACGCCGGGTAAACCAGGCGCGCTAGTATCGATTAAGCAAAGCTTGTTAGATCATGGCGACCAATATATGGTATTAGCTGACTTCCGTAGCTATTGCGATGCGCAAATTGCTATTGATGAAGCGTACCGTGATAAAGCACGCTGGGCTAAAATGGCGATTATTAATACTGCGAAGATGGGTAAGTTTACTTCAGACCGTTCAATTAAAGACTATGTAGAACGTATCTGGAAACTTTCACCGTGTAAGATCGAAAACTAGTCTCAACTAGCCTTAAAAACAGCCCGGAAATGCTATGCTTTCCGGGTTTTTTCGTTGCAGCGTATTTAATGGTCAATAGTCAAAAAAACTTAAAAATCAATGTGTAACCTTAATCAAAGTTAAAAGAGCTACCGTTTATAATAGAGTATGGGTTTCTATACTTTACGTAAGTTGCTCTTAGACTAAAGTCGTGTTCAACTAACATCTGCTTTCTTTTAGTACCTAGCCGCCGTTCAGTGCAAGGAAATCTTCATGAGCCAACATCATAAATCGCTGGCTACACTTCCCAATCGATTTGCTTTTATCGACACAGTATCGAAGTGTGGAGCAACGCAATCATCATTATCCTTAATGCTGGTAGATGTAGTGCGTTTTTCCGATGTCACTACCAGTTTAGGCATTACCGTTGGTGATCGCTTCTTGCTGGAAATCGCTAATCGTATGCAAGCATTGTTTGGTGACGACATTCGCCTTGGCAGAATTAGCGGCGATGTGTTTGGTATCGCCTTTCCTAATGTGCGAAGTGCTAAACAAATGCGAGATAGGTTCGAACGATTAGTTGAGCATTTCAAAACACCCATGCATCACGATGGTCACGCATTTATTGCCGACTTCAATGTTGGTGTGGTTACCTGTGAGGGACAGGCGTTTGAAATTACTGCTTTTGTTTCTCGTGGAGAAGCTGCGCTTAAACAGGCAAAAGAGAATAAGTACGAAAACTTCTGTTTGTACAACATGCAAGACAAGACTGATACTGGCCGAAGTCTTGCGCTAAAAGCTGATTTAAAGCGCGCTTTGTCGCAGAACGAATTAGAGCTTTATTATCAACCTAAAGTGAATTTACAAACCTTAGAAGTGATTGGCGCTGAGTGCTTACTTCGATGGAATCATCCGTTGGATGGTGTGCTCTTCCCAGGCCCGCTTATTGAAGCGGCAGAATCATACAATATGATGAACGAACTAGGCTATTGGACGCTAGAGCAAGCATTCAGAAGTTTGGTGGAGTTCGATATTAATCGCTTACCGCTCACCCTATCTGTTAATATTTCGCCAACGCAGTTGTATGATAATCACCTCATTCCTTCACTTAAGTTGCTAAGCGAATCTTACACTATGCCACTGACTCGCATAGAGTTAGAGCTAACCGAAGATGTGGCCTTGTCTAACTCGCTTATGGTGAAAAAGCAGCTTGATGAACTTCGGGCATTAGGGGTCGCCATTTCAGTCGATGATTTTGGCAAAGGCTACTCTAATTTAGCCTACATACGCGACCTTGATTTAAGCGCCCTTAAAATTGATAAAACCTTTGTAATGGAATTAACCGATCATCCTGTTAATCGTGCCATTATTGAAGCCGCTAAAGTGATTGGTAAAGCGAAAAATTGCGATGTAATTGCTGAAGGTGTAGAGACGGTTGCTCAATTACATATTTTACGAGATGTAGGCGTAACCATCGGGCAAGGGTATTTATTTTCTAAAGCTATTCCACTTAACGGTTTTATCGCCCTTGCGCAGCAAGACATTATGGTCGGTAACTCTCCTTTACGGGCATAACCCTATTAGCCCAAATTAGTTTACAAACTTTAAGTCATGAATGCCGAAGGGATTCGCGCATTACGTGCATTCATCTAGCCGAATCGCTAAACTAGAGTCATTCAAGCGACTATTGGTTTATGTATGCAACAACTTATCGAGCAAGGAAACTTTCTTTCTTTGTCTAGAACTCAGCCTGAGTTATTTACCTCTTCAATTCAATTCACGTTAGACAATGGCACTGAAGTATCTATTACCGCGCCCGGCATTATTGCATTTACCCCAAATGCGAAAACAACGGTGAGTAAACACGTTGTGCTATCCAGTGGTGTTCACGGTAATGAAACTGCCCCCATCGAGATTTGCGACGAGTTAGTTCAGAACATTGTTACCGGTAAGTTTATCCTTAGTCATCGCGTACTCTTTTTGTTCGGGAATTTACCGGCCATGGATATTGCTGAAAGATTCGTCGAAGAGAACATGAACCGCCTATTTAATGGCGCACATTCAAAAGGGGAAGGGTGTAATAACAGCGAGCGCAAACGAGCAAAAGCGCTCGAAGATGCCATTACCGATTTCTTCTCGGTGGCGCTTGCTGACGATGAGAAATATCATTACGACTTACATACCGCTATTCGAGAGTCTAAAAATGAAAAGTTTGCGGTATATCCTTTCTTGCACGGCAAAGCACATAGCAAAAGCCAGTTGGGGTTTTTAGCGGCTTGTGGTATTCAAACTATATTGCTATCTGAGTCAGCGACCACAACATTTAGTTACTCCTCTTCTGTGCAGCATCAAGCGCATGCCTTTACAGTTGAATTAGGGAAGGTGCAGCCATTTGGTCAAAATGACATGACGCGGTTTGAAGCTGCGAAACAATCGATTACTGCGCTTATTTGTGAAGATGACTTTAGGCCTAGCGTTGATATCGACTCACTAGATATTTATCGCGTGAATCAAGTCATTAACCGTCTTCAAGAAGATTTCACATTGCATTTTGATGACGATACCCCGAACTTTACGGATTATGCTAAAGGCACAGTATTAGCAACTGAAACTGGCGCTACTTATACCGCACAGCAAGATGGTGAAGCGATTGTGTTCCCTAATGCGAATGTGTCACTAGGGCAGCGCGCGTTGTTAACCGTAGTGCCTACAAAATTGGAGAAGCTTAGTGTTTAAGTTAGATGCAAGGCTAGAAGCAGATACACTTTTAATTCACGATTTACCCTTATGTCGCGTATTACTAATGAATGATAGCCAGTTTCCGTGGCTAATATTAGTGCCTCGGGTAGAAGGCGTTACTGAAATTATTGAGTTGTCAGATGAGCAGCAACAACAGTTTCTAGCTGAATCAGCACAGGTGAGCCGTTTGCTTCAAGCACAATTTACCCCAGATAAGTTAAACGTTGCAGCATTAGGCAATGTAGTTAGCCAGTTGCATATTCACCATGTTGCACGGTATAAAAGTGATATCGCATGGCCTAAACCCATTTGGGGCGCGCAACCTGTTGTCGCTTACTCACAAGATACAGCAGCAGAATTAGTAACAGCCCTTAAAAAAGCATTAGCTGAATAGGGTTATCACTAGCGCTAATTTAACAGCTAGTTTTTAAAAGAGCATTTAGAAAAGCTCAGTATTACAACCATCAAGCAAGGAGCAACCCATGATTATTTCGACTACGCCTACACTGGAAGGCCACAAAATTGAAGCTTACTACGGCATTGTCGTTGGCGAAGCCGTAATGGGCGCTAACATAGTGAAAGATTTATTTGCCTCAATTCGTGACATTGTAGGCGGGCGTTCTGGTTCGTACGAAGAAGAGTTAACCCGTGCCCGCAAGCTAGCCTTTACTGAGATAGAACATGAAGCAAGAAGTATGGGCGCAAATGCGGTAGTGGGGATTGATTTAGATTACCAAGTAATTGGCGATAAAGGCAGTATGTTGATGGTAAGTATTAGTGGTACCGCGGTCAAAACCTCACCGCTTTAAAACCTAGGTAAAAGTAGAACGACTATAATTACAAATAAGGCGACTGAATTACCAGTCGTCTTCTTCATCTTCAAAACCATTTTTCTTTTGGTTATCGTCTTTCTTTTTAAGTGGCGTTGGGAATTTAAACTTAGCGCTGTATTTTAATAGCGTAATATTGCCAACAACGACGCCCAACACAATAACGATAATTATCACAACCCAAAGCGTATTCATCCCTGTCTCCATTACTACCGTTTGTAATTCACACCGCGATTTAAAATGTAGCGATAGTAAATCTCATCAATATGGCTAAGCACAACAGCTTTACCTTCAATGTTACTGTTTCCAATGGCCGATATCAGCGACGCTAGCGAACGAGCCTGCTCAAATTCAGCAGCCACAACCTTATGACTCAGGTGCCATCGCTCGCAAGCCACTCCACCTTTATCTTCCCTAAAAGGGCGGAAGAAACCAAAGGTGCTCATATTCACTTCAAGCCACTGCGCTAGTGCAAAACAAGGGCCGCCTTCACAGTATTCACTGTCTACCAATGAAAACTTGCCGCTCCATTGTTCAACTGCGTGCTTATCGTATACATCAAAATCACTGCCCCAATGATGACGACTACCGCCAGGCAGTGCCGACCACATTAATATGGAATGTAGTTTTTCTACGTCTGATAAGCGCTTAGGGTTTAATGGGGTACCATTGTTATCTAGTAGCGCAGCTTCGCCGCGCCATTTTCTATTCCAAATAGCGCACTGTTTTTCAAAATGCCGAAAGCTACTAACTAAACATAAATCTATGCCGTCGCCGCGAGCGGCCTGTTGCATTTTATTAAACGCGGACAATACCTCGGGATGCAAGAAATGACCATTTCCTGCATCCACAAGGTAAGTATTATCTTGCCCTAGCCAGTTTGCTGCGCTCATAGGTGCTTTATGCAAGTAGATTTACCAGTATGCCGTAGTACATGTCGCTCAAAGACTCTAAGTCGCTCATTTTTACACATTCATCTATCTTGTGAATGGTGGCATTTACAGGACCTAGCTCAATAACTTGTGCTCCAGTCGGCGCGATAAAACGACCATCAGATGTTCCGCCAGCGGTAGACAATATTGTGGGTTTACCACGTACGTCGGCAATCGCTTTTTCCGTGGCAGTCAGTAATGGGCCTGAATCGGTTAGAAATGGTTGGCCGTTAAAGGTCCATTTAATATCGTACTCAAGTTCGTGTTTATCCAAAATAGTCGTAACACGCTTGATCAGTTCTTGATCTGTTACTTCAGTTGAAAACCGGAAGTTAAAACACACCTGAAGCTCGCCGGGAATTACATTACCCGCACCCGTACCACCATTAATGTTCGAAATTTGAAAGCTTGTAGGCGGGAAAAATTCGTTGCCATTGTCCCAATGCGATTGCGCTAACTCAGTTAATGCAGGCGTGGCACAATGAACCGGATTTTTGGCTAAATGTGGGTAGGCAACGTGGCCTTGAATACCTTTAACCGTTAGGTCGCCAGTAAGCGAACCACGGCGGCCATTTTTAACTATATCGCCCACTTCATCGGTAGAAGATGGTTCGCCAACCAAACACCAAGTGATTTTTTCATCACGGGCTTCAAGAGTATCAATGACACGGGTAGTGCCATTAATGAACGGGCCTTCTTCATCACTGGTAATAAGATACGCAATACTACCTTTATGATTAGGATAATCTGCGACAAACTGGCGCGTTGCCACTAACATGGCGGCCAAGCTACCTTTCATGTCGGCTGCACCGCGGCCATGTAAATAGCCATCTACTTCGGTAGCCGTAAACGGTGGTGTTTTCCAAGCACTTTCTGGCCCGCTTGGAACCACATCTGTGTGGCCTGCAAAACAAAAAACGGGACCATCGGTACCACGGCGAGACCAAAGGTTGGTAGTATCGTCAAACACCATGGTTTCGTTGTTAAAACCAAGGCTACCCAAAAAGTCTTTCATCGCTTCTTGGCAACCTTCATCTTCAGGCGTTACCGAACGCCTATTCATTAAATTCTTAGCTATCTCAATAACGTTGTCGTTTAACAAAATATTTCCTCGTACTGCGCAGGTTTAAAGCCAATGTGGAACGTACCGTTATGATTCAATATAGGGCGCTTCACCATCGCAGGGTGTTCAAGTAGCAAGGCTAGTGCTTTCTCGCAGGTGATATCTGCTTTATCGCTGTCGTCCAATTGACGAAAGGTGGTACCACGCTTGTTTAGCATGATTTCATAACCTAAAGCCGCTTCTGCTTTGGCAAGAAAATCAGCATCTATCCCATCTTTTCTGTAATCGTGAAAAGTAAATTCGATATTGTGCTCGGTAAGCCATTTTTTGGCTTTTTTAATCGTGTCGCAATTTGCGATGCCATACATTGTTGTACTCAAAAGGATACTCCCTTACAGCGTGAAGTTTGTGTGTATAACAAGCGGGTTATTATACATTTTCAAAAAAGGTTAGGTGCTGCCTAAATATAGAGGGTTAAAAATGTGTCGTTACCCGCATCAACAAATTTTTGGTGTGTGGGCAATACCCCTAATAAAGCTTTGGCATTTAATAACGTCATTATACAAATATTTTCCACGCCTTGTTGTTTTAGCCACGCAGAATTTACACTAAATAACATTGCACCTGCTTTTATTTGATCGCCTTGCTTTAACGGCGTTAAAAACTGAGCGCCGTGAAGGCCATCGGTCTGTAAGCCATATTTGATTCGGCATTTAAGGCCAAAAGAAGATTTAATATCCATTGCATAGTCGAGAGGATCTATTTTTAATATCGTAGCGTCAAACGGTGAAATAAGCTTACTTGAAGATGTAGTAAGCGCCAAACCCGGCCCCCACGCGCCAACCTTTATTAAATCGTCATTAACCTGATACAGCGACACGCATTGGCCTGAAGCAGGCGCCTTAATGGGAATGGCTTTTTTGAATTGTTCCGGTGGCGCAGTGAGTTGTTTTTCTATTACCACTACTAGGCCTCGTTAACGGTATAGCCTGCATTAACCAATGCTTTTTTAGCATCAGCGAGTTTGTTGTCTTTCACTAAGAAAAAGTCGGTTTCGAAGGTCGACACTACAAATATGGACACTTTTACTGCAGCGAGTACAGCGCCAATTTGCGCCATAATACCCACCATAGACAAATGCAGTGGGCCAAGTAATTCTAGTGCTCGCCACCCGTTGTCAGAATCGAGGGAGTCTACATCGACAGTCGATGGGATAACGATAGAAAGTTCATCTTCTGTTTTGCCCAAGAAAAAAAGCGGGCTTTGAAGTACATTTGCAGGAATTGCACTGTCGCCGTCTAAACTGTGGATCGTAAATTGTTGAGGAAGTACTGCGAGTGTTTGTTTAGGCATGAATAACCGAGAAAAAAGGGTTCAATCAAAGTATCCACATTAAAACACTATCTGTGATTAAGTGCTACGTGTTATCCACTTAATCTGTGGATAAGTTTGTTGAGTAGTTTGGGGCTTTTGTTTAACCTTATGAATTTAAACAATAAAATAAACTGTACAAACAATGGTCAGTGGATAACATTTGCCTATTCACAAGCATTTTCCACAGCCTCTGTCTATACATATTTAAAAAATGTTCTGATTATTTTGCAATTTCTTATCTTGACACTGGCACCTTTTATCCGACGCAATAAACCCGATCGCTACATGGTTTTTTATCAACGCCTGTGCAATTATTTGCTAGTAGGTGGCTAGAATAGTTCGCTTAGTCAATTAAAAAGCCAAACCTGAAAAGGGGAATGAAATGAGTGATAGTTTATGGTTAGACATTACCACCGATGACGCTGAAGCGTTGGCCGATTTTTACGTAGAAGTAATGGGGTGGAAAAAAGAAGCTTTCGACATGGGCGGTTACAACGATTATGTGATGATGAAAGACGATGGTAGCCCTGCTGGTGGAATCTGTCACAAACGAGGCAGTAATAGCAATATTCCTGGCGGTTGGGTACCGTACTTTACGGTAGCCGATTTAGACTTAGCATTAAGCGCTTCAAAAAACGGCGGTGGAGAGCAAATTGGTGACATTCGCCATCATGGCAAGTCTCGCTTTTGTATTATAAAGGACCCATCTGGGGCGTGTTGTGCCCTTTATGAACAAGGCGAAGAGTAAAACGATGCACGGTGTGGTGCCTGCCTAGAACTAATAAGCCGACACCACAATGTGTATATTTTAACCTAATTATTAACGCTTCTTGGTTAACCCAGTTCGAAAGCTTTTTGTTTTAGTTTATTTGTTTAGTACACCACGGTTTACTTGATCGCGCTCAATCGATTCAAATAACGCTTTAAAATTACCTTCACCGAACCCGTCGTCTTCTTTGCGCTGTATAAACTCAAAGAATACTGGCCCAAATACGGTTTCAGAGAATATCTGAAGCAGTAAACGAGGCGATTCGCCTTCCGTAGTGCCATCTAATAAAATACCCCGTTGTTGGAATTCACCAACCGGTTCACCATGGCCGGGCAAGCGCTCTTCTAACATATCGTAGTAAGTATCTGGTGGCGGTGTCATAAACTTCATGCCTTTCGCTTTAAGCTTATCTAAGCAGCTTACAAGATCGTCACAGGCAAATGCGATATGCTGAATGCCTTCACCATTGTATTGCATTAAAAATTCTTCAATTTGGCCGCCACCGCCAACCGCTTCTTCATTTAATGGTATCCGAATTTTACCATCAGGTGCTGTCATGGCTTTAGACAGTAGCCCAGTGTACTCACCTTTAATGTCGAAGTAGCGAATTTCGCGGAAATTAAATAACGATTCATAGAATTTTGCCCAATGGTTCATTCGCCCGCGATACACATTGTGGGTAAGGTGATCTAATGTATGAAACCCGCAACCTTCAGGGTGTCTGTCTACCCCTTCAATCCAGGTAAAATCAATATCATATATTGTGTTTTCACCCTGGTAACGGTCTATTAGATAAAGCATGGCACCGCCAATACCTCTGATAGCAGGCAGTTTCAGTTCCATAGGACCTGTGTGGGTGTCCATAGGCTGTGCGCCGCGCTTTAGTACTTCAGAATACGCGTGCTGAGAGTCCTTAACGCGAAAAGCCATACCGCACGCTGAAGGGCCGTGTTCTTCTGCATAATAGGAAGCATGACAATTTTTCTCATAGTTACTTAGAAGGTTAATATCACCTTGGCGCCATAACTCCACGTCTTTGGACTTGTGCCTTGCTACAAGGGTGAAACCCATGGCTTCAAACATAGGCTCCAATAAGCCTTTTTTAGGCGCAGTAAATTCTAAAAACTCAAAGCCATCTAACCCAATTGGGTTTTCAAATACGTCTGCCATTTTCTTGCTCGCTTACTGAAGTCAGTGCCTCTGCGTTGGTCGAATAGTTTTTGTTATTGAACCTATACAAAGACGGATATAAATAGGAAGCTTGATTGTAAGGGCGAGGTAAATATTAGGGCAATAGACTGTTAAAATAATGCAGGGGCTGGTGTTAACTGTAAAGTGTAACGTTTAGTTTTCAAGTGGTTTTAGACGTTTCCTGAATGCGATTTTTTCGATTTAACTCATTGTAAAATATCGTTTTGTTTTTATTCTAAAGGGCGTGCTTGTTGTCCATATATACGTACATTAAAGATTAGCGCCCACTGAATCTGAAGTTATATATCGCCATCGAAATGCTTGGTTAACCCTTTCCAGCAATCTACATAATCGTTTTGGCGAAGTGGAGTATCAAGCGCGAACGCCGTTGGGGCAATGGGAAAACGAGATTCAAACATAAATGCCAGTGTGTCTTTATATTTTTGAGGTATTAATTCGGCATTCGATGCTGCCTCGAATACGGAGGCTTCGGGGCCGTGTGGGGTAAAGCAATTATGTAAGCTCATGCCGCCAGGCACGAACCCTTTTTCTTTAGCATCATAACTGCCCTTGATTAAACCCATAAATTCACTCATCACATTTCTATGGAAATAGGGCGGACGGAAGGTGTTTTCAGCCACCATCCAACGTGGAGGGAATATCACAAAATCAACATTGGCCGTACCTTCAAGCTCAGAAGGCGAGGTTAGTACGGTAAAAATAGAAGGGTCAGGATGGTCAAAACTGACCGTATTAATCACATTAAAGTTTGCGAGTTTGTATTTGTAAGGCGCTGAATTGCCAACCCAAGCCACCACATCAAAAGGAGAATGTGAAAGTGGCGCTTGGTATAAAAGGCCACAAAACTTATTGATGATGACATGAGGCGTGTCCAAGTCCTCAAACCACGCGGTTGGGTACAAAAAGTCTCGTTGATTGGCAAATCCGTTCGCCCCCACAGGGCCTCGTTCTGGCAAGGTAAATGGTTGCCCATAGTTTTCGCAAATATAGCCTCGTATGGCCCCGCCCAGTGGTATTACGTTAAAACGCACGCCACGAGGGATCACCATAATTTCCCCCGCAGATAAATGTAACTTTCCGAACTCGGTTTTTATTTCCATTTCACCGTGTTGAGGTACAAATAACAATTCCCCATCAGATGAGTAAAACACCTTGTTACCCATAGGCGAATTAGCGCTGTAATAATGGATGCCCATTCCGGTTTGTTGCCTAGCGTCCCCACTGGTACCAATGGTGACTAAGCCTTCAACAAAATCTACGTAACTAATATCTGCAGGCAAAGGCAGTGGGTCCCACCGCATAACATTCGGTGGGCAAGGCTGTTGGGCTTGGGGCGCGGTTTTAATTTGGGTGTTTTCATAAGGGATAAAATCCCCCATGGTAACAGAGGGCCGTATTCTGTAAGTCCAACTGCGTCTGTTTTCAGCCCTGGGTGCAGTAAACGCGGTGCTACTGAATTGTTCGGCGTAGAGTTTGTAATTGATTTTCTGTGGGCAAAATTGCCCCTTTGGCAGTGCATTGGGTAAGGCTTCAGATTCATGCTCGTTATTAAAGCCCGATAAATAAGTTAGTTGATTCACCATACCCACCTTTTAAATACTGCTAATCTACAATGACACTCTTTATGTAGCGTAAATATTAATAAAAGGTAAATCAATTGTGTGCTGGTGATAGGGTTCATATAAAAAAATAATGTGTGATGATTTGTTTACGCTGGTGGAAACATCGGCGTCAAATGCACGGCTTATAGTAGTGGTTTCATAATGATGATGGCAGTCCCATTGATTTTACGGCTTTTACTGATAAATTAGGCTCAAACTATAAACATAGAGACAACACGTGGCACCGCTAGAAATTTATGCCGGCAATGGGGCAATGAATACCATTAAGCAACAAGGCTTTCACCCTGAAATATTTAGTTATTTTCTCGGCGCTTCAGGCGGACCCAAATGGTTTTCTCTTGCTGGGTTAGACAGGGTGCTTTTCCCTGAATGGTTCAAAAATGTCGATCATCAAATACATGTTATAGGGTCGTCTGCTGGTGCTTTTCGCGCAATTTGTGCGGTACAAGACGATCCGCTCGCCGCTATCAATCGACTCGCCACTTCTTATTCAACCACTACGTATAGTGATAAGCCTACGCCTGCAGAAATTACTAGAAAGGCAGTCGCGTTGGTACAAGAGATGGTGGATACCCAAGGCAAAAAAGAAGTACTGGCAAACGAGCGATTCAAAGCACATATTTTTGTGGCGAAGTGTTTAGGCGCTACCCGTCGCGAGCATAAGTTTTCGCAGTTATCGGGCCTTGCCATGAGTGCTGCGGCTAACGCGGTTACACGGAAAAACTTAGGTAGGTACTACACCCGCTGTATTTTTTCTTCCCCTAATACGAAGTTTTCAGTAAAAGATCCTTACCAACTTCCCACTGAACAATACGAATTAAATAACGAGAATATTCATAATGCACTGCTAGCTTCCGGCGCAATTCCCGTGGTACTTGAAGGTATTCGCGATATTGCTGGTGCGCCTCAGGCCATGTACCGGGATGGCGGAATTGTGGATTACCATTTCGACTTGGAATTTGGACCAGATAAAGGGTTGGTGCTTTATCCGCACTTTTACCCTAAGCCGATACCCGGTTGGTTCGACAAAGGCTTAAAACGCCGAGTAGCGCACAAAAATAGTTACGACAATGTAGTTATGCTGGTTCCCTCGGCAGAATTCGTAGCAAGCCTGCCGTATGGTAAAATTCCAGATCGCAAAGACTTTGAGCAACTCGATGCTGCCACTCGTATAAAGTATTGGCAAACGGTACTGCAAGAAACCGATAGGTTAGGGGAGTATTTTATGAAGATAGCGAGTGATGGCAGTATTGTAGATAAAATAAAGCCTTTGCCATTTGCACAGCGCGAGAACGTGTAATTCGGTGTGAAAATGCTCGTTTTTTTAATAAATGGTGGCAAATCAATCAAACACACATCTTAAACACAAAATATGCTTGCAGGACGCACTGCGCATCGCTATTATGCTCGCCGTCCTTCAGGCAGTTCTGCCGAAGCATTTTTTGCGACTATAGCTCAGTTGGTTAGAGCGCTACCTTGACATGGTAGAGGTCCCCTGTTCGAATCAGGGTAGTCGCACCATTTATTCTTCTCTTTGTTCTACAAACTCAATCAATCTCAAACTCAATCAATAACAACCTGATTTCTACCATTTTCTTTTGCTTGGTAGAGCACGTTATCAGCTTGCTTAATTAATGTATCTAATGATTGATTTGACTTGTTGCCTAGCGTTACTCCTACGCTAAACGTCATGTTGGTATTTTTCGAGAGGGCTTCAATGTCGTTGCAGTATTTTTGATAGGTCGCTGCTAGCTGTTTAAACGTATTTCGAATCGCGGTTTCATCCGCTGAATTTAAAACGAATAACCATTCCTCGCCGCCGTAACGACCAAAATCATCGTTTTTAGATAGTGTCTCTTTTGCAGCATTGGCAAAAGCAATAAGCACTAAGTCGCCAATGTCGTGGCCATATTCATCGTTAATTTTTTTAAAGTAATCTAAATCAACAATGGCAACGGTGATATTTTGCTGCGTTAGCTTAGTATTGGCGGCATTCAGTATTCCCCGACGATTAAGGCAGTTTGCGAGGTGATCTGTTGATGCCATACGGTGGTATTTTTTACGTTGTAGTGCTTGTCTGTAAAATAGTAGCAAGGCCACGAGAACCAAAATAAAAGCTATAGCGGCACTAAGGCGCCATATGATTTTTTGTTGGTTCTCTTCTTTAGCTTGTAATTCACTAATATTTTTTTGGTATTCTAATTTGCGAATTTGGTCTTCTTTTTCCTTTACCTCGAACTTTACCTGCAGAGCTTTAATATTACTTTCGCTAGTGGCATCATAGTGTTTGTTGGTGTAAAAAAGCTCTTTCTCGATAGCATCAAATGCGTCTTCAGTGCGATTTAGCTTTCGCTTTAACTCGTACCTTTCACTGAAAAACTTGGCTTTATAAACGCTGCGACTAAATTTATCTATGATGAGAAAAACGTCATCATTTATTTGTTCAGCTTTCGCTAAAGCACCTTGTTTTATATAGATATTGCTCAACAAAATCATAGAAGCGAGTTGCATATCATTAATGTCCGCAGACCTAGCCAGTTCTATATTTTCCTGTGCTAGTGTTAAGGCTGTTTCGTAATTTTCTTGAAGGTATTGAATGTTTGCAATTGAATACTGCGCAAAAGCCAGCCCCTTTTTCATATCCACTTTTTTAAAGTAGGCTAAAGCCTTATTTAAATAAATTAGGGCATTTGAGGTATCGTCATTTTCAAGAAGTATATTGCCTAAACTCCAATACGCTTTCGAAGTAAAAAGCCCATCGTTGGTTTTTTCGAAGGTGCTTACGGCCTTCTTCGCATAATATATCGCTTTTTCTTTGTCGTTAAGATAGCTATATGCATCAGCTATTTTACGATAAAAGTAGCCTTGGGATGCCACATCATCATTTTGTATAGCTAATTCAAGACCATCTAGCGCTGCTTTCAGCGTTTTTCTCAACGCGTCGTCAGCCGTATAGTAGTAGGCCAACGCGCGAAAAATAGTGATTTTTTCATTTATTGATTGTTGAGAAAGTTGATCTTCTAGTTTTTTAGCCAGCGCTTGCGCTGGGGCAGGATCGTCTATTCTTGTCAGAGACTTTAACTGCGACTCTAAAAACAACAAGTAAATATCGTTATGATTTATTAGCGCTTCATAATCTAAATAGTGTTGAAGGTGCGAGGTTAAAGCGGCGTATTTTTCCTGCCTAAAAAGCAGTTCTGCATACAGGGCAGCAGCTTGCAAATGAAGGGTTTCCCAATGTTGGTTTTTGCTAGAATTAAAGGCTCTGGTTAATTCATCTTCACTTTGCAAGTAATCGAGTTTACTTTGTCTTATGTTGTTAATTAACTGTTGTGTTACTTCACGATCCGGTACGTCTAAAAACGGGTTGCTTGCACTTTCTGAAGCGGCACTAGGAAGGCTGATAAAAAAGAGTAACGTCAGTGCTAAAGCGCTGAGCCAAACCTGCTTTGTTAACTCTCTTAATATTGTACTGTTATGAATAATTATCACTTTTTAACCAGTTGATATAGCTACGCTAATAGATACGCTAATAACTATAGCACTTCTTGAAAATAGTAAGACAATGCTTGTTACCCATACTCACTTAGTTGATATCATTTAAAAACATGACGTTTACATCAACGTTGTCATTTTCCATACGTTTAATAGTTTTTATTTTCTCCTCTCAATTCCCGCTGATTCCGATCTGGCCCTGAACTCCAGGTTGCGTAAAGAAAGCTTCAATTTTATGTAAATAATGTGTCACCTCGTAGTCATAAAACTCCCTCAGTATATTCGCCGCTAAGACCAGTTTAAGAGATGAAGGATGTTATTCCGTCTCGACCTAACGATTATAAAAAGGATAGTTAATGAAAATTCAAAGTTTACGTGGTTTAAAATATTCAGCGCTAGCTTTAGCGGTCGCGTTTGGTATTTCAGCTTGTTCATTAGAAGGCGATGACGGCAAAGATGGTGTAGCAGGAGCAGTCGGTGAACAAGGTGAACAAGGAGAGCAGGGCGAAGCAGGCGATTCAGCGGGCACACTAACCCGTATTGCTACTGTCCCACTAGGCGCTGAAGTTACCGGTATTTTCTTAACGGATGAAGGCGACCTTTTCTTCAACGTACAGCATCCTTCAGGTACAAACTCAGTGACCTCTGATGTTAACGCGATGCCAATCAACACAGGTACGGTAGGAGTTTTAGCTGGCGCTAACTTCAATAACTTGCCGGTTACACTTCCTAACTCGCCTGTACCTGCGTCTGATGAAGAAAAAGAAGTGGTAGTTTCTGCCATTGGACAATATCAAGTACTTGGCCAAACGGGTGATACTTTCGGCACTGAATTACCAGAAGGCCTAGGCCATATCTATACGTTAGATGGCGAAGAATTAGTGCTAGAAAACGATATGCCAGATTTTAATGGCTTTATTTCTACGGCGTCTGGCGAAGGTTATTTATTCTCGAACTGGGAAGAGCTACCAGGTGGCATGAGCCGCATGAAAGTAGAGCGTGACGATTATGGTATGTGGCAAGTGACCGAAGCCATGATGCTTGATTTCTCGCCCGTGTGGGGCACAGCAGCAAACTGCTTTGGTTCTATGTCACCTTGGAATACACCATTAACTTCGGAAGAATGGGTGGTTGATTCGGAAGTGGATTCTACAACGCTTCCTAGCTGGAATAACCCCGAGGCAGTAGCAACCGATGCGCGCCTTGGCCGCATGTGGCAGATGACCGCACCAGACGCATCAAACCCTTATAACTATGGTTATATTGCCGAAGTGACTGAGCCGCTTGCTGATGAACCTATCATTGTTAAGCACTTAGCTATGGGCCGCTACGAGCATGAAAACTCGACGGTAATGCCAGATGGAAAAACCGTTTATCTTTCACAAGATGATACCGGCGGTGTGTTGTTTAAATTTGTGGCTGACACCGCAGAAGACCTCTCAGCCGGTACACTATACGGTGCTAAGTTAACCCAAGATATTGGACAGAACGACCCTGCTACTACAGGTTTCGATGTTGAGTGGGTTGAACTTGCTAGTGGCGACAATATGACGATTCGCGCATGGGTAGATGAATACAACGGTATTGGCACAGACGATTATGTAGAAGGCCAAAGCTCTTACATTACCATGGCCGATGTAGAAGCGTGGGCGAATGGCGATGCTACTTACCCTAGCGTTGAAGATGGCGGAAGTAGCCAAACTGCAGGTGAACCAATGGACGATCGTGTGGCGTTTTTAGAATCACGTGCTGCTGCTCGTGCTAAAGGTGCTACCGCTGAATGGCGCAAGCTTGAAGGTATTTCAATTAACCTTAAACGGGCTGAAGAAGCAGTGGAAGGCACCGACACTATCGACGGTGAAGTGGTTGAAAATGCATATCTTTATATTGGTATTGCTGATTTAGACAACACTATGATTGATGATGAAGGTGACATGCAGCTTTCAGCTCGCGTTAAAGATTGTGGCGGTATTTACCGTGCCCGTTTAGAAACAGGGTATGACATCACGCGCATCGAGCCTGTAGTAATGGGCGGGACTTATCGTTCTAGCTTAACAGGTGCAGAGCGTTGTGACGTAGATCAGCTTTCTCAGCCTGATAACGTAGTTGTAATGAACGATGGTCGTATTTTAATTGGTGAAGACGGCTTCCAGGAAAACAATACGCTGTGGATGTACGAGCCAGCGGATAAGTAAGTTTTTCCTTTTAATTCATCCGGGCACATTTGTGCCCGGATTTTGTCGTTGTGACTATTATGAAAATACAATCTAAAATACTACTTTTACTCGCCGCTTCTTTGCTGCCTTTTCTGTTTGCTTGTTCTCCTGCCGAGCAAGTAGAAAACGTTCTCGTTAATAAAGAGCTAGCCGACGAAGCGTCGAACAATAATGTTAGCGAATACCCATACCGCGAAGGCGATGCAATCCCCGCATTAGCTTACATTGACCACAATGAAGTTTATAACCCAGAATCGGTTATTCCTCCTCAGTGTTACACCAAAACCCAAGGCCAAAATAACCCGTGTTACGCGTGTCATCAAAGTTATGATCGCAGCGAAAAACGTCCCAATCAAATGGGCGACGGTACACTTCAAGGGAATTATGAATTCTCAGATGTTGGGCTAACTAACAGCTGGAAAAACTTGTTTATAGATAGACGGGAATTAATTGCGGGCATAAAAGACGATGCTATTTTGGAATATATTACCCAAGATAACTACTCCGCTGCCATTGAGGGCGATAGCACTATTCCAAGCTATATGCATATCGAAAATTTAAGTGCTGGCGCGGCTGCGTTTGATGAAGACGGGCTCGCGAAAGACAATAGCGGCTGGGTATCGTATAACTATAAACCTTTCCCAAGTACCTTCTGGCCCACTAATGGTTCAACGGGCGACGCTATGATTCGACTGCCACAAGCCTTTCAGCAGCATAAAGGGCAATATAGCCGAGATATTTACTTAGCGAATTTAACCTTGGTTGAAATGGCGCTAAAAGAAGTGGATACCTTACCGGTACCAGGCATAAATGAGAAAGTACTGGGCACTGATATAAACGGCGATAATGCATTAAGTGAACAGGTCACAACCATGGTGCGCCAGCCTAGTTATATTGGCGATGCTGCTGATATTGAATTGGCGCATATGTTGTATCCTGAAGGCACCGAATTTTTGCACACCGTGCGCTATATCGGGGTTGATGAGAAGGGTGAAATTTACAACGCTGAACGCATGAAAGAAGTGCGCTATATGCAAAAACACCGCTTTAGAAGCCGCGAGAGTTTAGCATCAGCTTATTACGCAGAAGCGAAAGATAAGCACTTTGAAAACCTACCGCAAACCCGCTACTTAGGTGACCAAGGTATAGAAAACGGGTTTGGCTGGACCATTAATGGTTTCATTGAAAATGAGCAAGGTGAACTACGTGCACAGCATGATCAAGAACTCGCATTTTGTAATGGGTGCCACAAAACCGTAGGCTCTACGTTCGATCAAACCTTCTCTTTTGCTCGCAAGGTGCCAGGCAGCAATGGATGGGGTTATATTAACCTACACGCTATGGAAGATGTGCCCAATATAAACGAAGAGCAGGGTGAGTTTCTTACTTACATGCAACGGGTAGGTGGGGGCGATGAGTTTCGTCAAAACGGTGAAATGCTAGCCAAGTGGTTTACTGATAACGGCATGGTGAATGCTGAAAAAGTGAGTAAAGCAACCTCTGTTTATGAACTGATAACGCCAAGCCCTGACCGCGCATTAGCGCTAAACAAAGCTTACTTAACCATTGTACAAGAGCAGAGCTACTTGTTTGGCCGCGATGCGACACTCACAGAGGCCACCAACGTATTAAGTCAAATTGATGCTGCACAACCTCCGTTAAAGCCAGAACACCGTTTTAAATGGGACATGCGCTTAAATTGGAATGCGAAAGATACGGAAGAAGTGGCAGGGCAATAGGGCTTCTGATCTAGTACATGTCAGTGAGTTAATTAGCTAGCTGCAAAAGGCTCCGTTTACGATTCCTTTCTTAAGCTCACGGCGCTAAAAGCTATAGAAATAACAAAAGCTCACTACAGTATTGCAGTGAGCTTTTCCAATGGGTTTGGCAACACCATGGGGTATTTTGCCAACCAAAGACTACATTAGGGGCGCATGCCACCAAGGCCGATATGCTTCGTGAGTTGTTTCTGATTTATCATCTGCTGCACTTATTTCGCTATCAGCGTTAGTACTAACATTAGTAAAACCGCTATTACTAGCGTTCGACTCATTTATATCTGCTTGGATTGGGTTAGTGGTTTTTGATGCCGCTAGCTGTTGTAAATTAACGACTTCACCAAATTTTGGTGTTGAAACTTTCACCTGCTTTTGCTCTGCCAATGCAGTGATTTTTTCTAAAGGCTCAAACCAATTGTGCAATGCTAAATCAAACGTACTGTTATGAATAGGCATCATGACTTCGGCCTTCACATCAATATGCGCTCGCAAGCTTTGCTCTGGTAACATGTGAATTTCTGACCACATGTGGTTGTAAGCGCCGGTCTCAATTAGGCTTAAATCGAAAGGATAAATTCACCGTCAATTTTAAGCAGCAAACTGGAATGACCTAAGCGAATAATAGCATCGTGATCTAAGCTCAACAGAGTATCACGGGTAACTGGAATGACCGGAATAGGGAAGTCAGGTACTGCCGATTCGCGATCGTCGGTAAGGTAGGCTTTGGTGATTTTCCAAAGCGATGACAATTCAGTTTTATACACTATTTCAGTATTTTAAAATTTGCCGTCTGATACATTTGCTTGTAAACCGTTAGACAAAGCACTGCTGTTAAACATTAAACTAAACTGCGCGGTGTAGTTTATGGTGGTTTTTTGTAAAGTAAATTATTAATTGAATACTCTTGCTTTATTCGTCGGATAATCATCGAGTGAGACTATGACCTATGAGGAAATTATACTATTGAGCAGCATAGTATTTAACATGTATTAAATGGACGTAGTATCAATAAAAGAGACTGCATGGGCGAAAAAAGAGGGTATACCAAATTGATACTGAAGTGCTTAATTTTTTAGCGGAGTTAAAAAAGCTGACTTTATAGTCAGCTTCTTATTATTTAGGCTTTCACCGATTTAGCATTTTATTTTTTTTCTAGTTGCTAAAAATACAAGTGAAAATAGCGAAATAAGTAATGTTCCTGGCGAACTTGCACTGATCACTTGCTGTGCTTCTTGTCCAATACCAGTGGTAAAGTTATCCCACGTTGTAATGCCACCCGGATCTGTGCCGCCTACTCGTAACTGAGTGATTAAAGTCGTAGGAGAAAACACAATACCAAAAAATTCATCTACATTAGAACCTGGTGTTGAAAATAAATCGAATTGGGTTTCAGTACCGTCACTTTCAGTCAACCACATTGTCATACCACCGCCGTCATTGTCGTTAACGTCAAAGCCGATTGCATTTACTGCAGATGGAAATACTACATCAAAGGCGATGAGTGATGCGCTACCACGGCTACCGTATAAGCTACTTCCGCTAACTGAAATGCTACTTCCGTTGCCAGTAGAGGTAAATATATTGCCAAAAGCAGAAGTCAATCCACCATTGTTATTATTTGCTAGTCCAGTTAAATCATCGTTGTCAAATGAGAAAAGTTCAGCTTCCCAAGCTGCTCGGGCCTCGGCAACCGTCATTGTTACTGTTGAAGTAGGTGACGATGAACCTTGAAAAATAAGAGCAGCATTGGTGTTTAGAGCAAAAACTAGCGTAGCTAGCGTAAGTGTTATTTTTTTTATCATGTTATGAAACTTCCATTTAAATTAATCTACATAAGCGTAGAAAAATTTAGATGCAGCTTAAATCATGCCAACGTTTCAAGTTGCTGATATATATCAAATTTATATTGTTTTTCACTTTAACTGTAAAGTTAATTGACACTTGTGTGTTTAATTATTAAACAGTTTATGGTTGTTTTTATCTAATTTAAATCATTCTGTTAATTATCTAAAACTAGTGAAATTTTAACGACTGTGGCACGCATTCGTAAAATATTGACTACACTAAACGTTTAGCTTCAAAAAAGTAGATCAGAAGGTAGTGAATGGATAGTGCGGGTCCGATGAAGAAAAAGGATATTTTCGAGAAAACATTTGAACATTGTGGTGTGGGTTTAGCCCATGTCAGCCCGCACGGAGAACTTATCCGTGTGAACAGTATACTTAGTAGTTTTTTAGGTTATAGCAAGCAAACGTTAGTGAAAACGCCGTTTCAATCTATTACCGACCCAGCCCACCTTCAAGAAGATTTATACTTGCTTCACCAAGTGCTACGGGGTGAAATTGACACCTACAGCATTGAGAAAAAATATCTTCACGCTAAAGGACACTCTGTTTGGGCTAAGCTCACAGTTACCTTAGTTCGAGACGAAAAAGGAGAGCCTGACTATTTTATTTCTGTTGTTGAAGACATTGATGATAAGAAGCGAATTGAGTTTGAGCTATTTAAAGCAGAAGCACTTTTCAGCAAAATCGTAGCTGCGTTCTCTTCCCACACCTTTGTATGGGTGGCCGATCCTGATTTAACTCGGCTTCATTATATCAATGAAGGTTATCGCAATATTTATGGGCGTAACGAGTATGAACTACATGCCAAGCCAGATGGTTTTTTAGCTTATGTACATGATGATGATCGCTTGGTTGTTGAACAGGCGTATCAGGCAAAACCATTAAAAACATGGGATATACAGTACCGTATTAAAAATAGTAGGGGTGAAATAAGATACATTCACGATAGAGGAATGCCGTTATTTGATGAAAGCGAAGAGCAGATATTAGTAGTTGGTACAGCCGATGATGTCTCTCATGAAAAAGAACAACAGCAAGCTTTATTAGAGGCAATTTCTAAACTCGAATACCTTTCAAAAATTGACCCGCTTACCGGTATATCAAACCGCAGAGAAATGTTTATTCAGCTAGATCGTGAAATACAGCGAATGAACCGAGGCCAACACCCTTCTACTCTGGTATTTGTCGACCTTGATAATTTCAAGGGCATTAATGATACCTTTGGACACAAGGCGGGAGATAAAGCCTTGGTCGAATTCTCTAACATCATGAAAAGTACCCTTCGTGAAACCGACCGTTTTGCACGGTTAGGGGGCGATGAGTTTGTCTTATTGTTGTTTGGTTCGTCTGATGCGGAGACTGAGATATTCTTCAAGCGGTTAGACAGCGTGTCGTTCGAGATTAAATTTGATGAGGAGATGAGCCTTTCTACTGAGATATCAAAAAGCTCAGAAGCTCCAGAATCAAAAGAAGCCGATGAAACGAACACCAGCACCAGCAACAATACCAGCAACAGCAGTACAGCCTTGTCGTTCAGCTTAGGTTGGCAAACATGGCATCCAGAAATCGTCACGGCTCAGAATTGGGTAGATGCTGCGGATGAAGCTATGTACAAACAAAAACGCCAGCATCATGAAAATGCTGGCGCTCAAAAAGCAGGCTAAAAAGCGGATTAAAAAGTGGGCTAAAAGTGCGTTAAAAAATGCGCAATTTTGAAAATTCCCCTTACATTTGTTTAGTCGGCTTTTTTACTATGCGTAGTGGCAAACCACGCCGCTATTTCAGCTCGTTCTTCTTCCGTCATGCCGGTTTTATTTAAAAACGGCATGTCTTTGGTCACGGTAGTGCGTCTTACTAACTGAGGCGCATACCGGGTGATATCTTCCCAACTATCTAGCACCACACCAAGCGGGGCAACTTTGAATATATCATCAGTAGGGGTACGCGAATGACAGCCCACACAATGGGTATTCACAAGCTCTGTGACGCGTTCATCCGTTACCACAGCCATACTTTTATTATCAGATTCGCTCTCAGAGCCAGCTACCTCAACATGCGCTGGCGTTTGCGGCCATGAAACCCAAAGGGCAATGGCGAGCATGGCAATAGCACCTGTGACTAATATTGATGGTTTAGTTTTACCTACATGACGTAGATTAAAGAAGTGTCTTATCCACGCTGCAGCCGCCATTAACGCAATAAGTACCAACCAATTTTGTTCATGCTGATAGGTCATAGGGTAATGATTTGAAATCATGATGAACAATAACGGCAAGGTGAAGTAGTTATTGTGCATCGAACGTAATTTAGCGCCTGCACCCCATTGTGGGTCGATACTTTCTTTCGCTTGTACTGCAGCTACCATTTTACGTTGGTTTGGCATAATGTTGAAAAACACATTCCCAACCATAATGGTACCAATTAACGCACCTACATGAATGTAAGCACCGCGACCACTAAACCATTGTGTTGACAGGTAGGTCACTACGCAAATAAGGGTTACTAAACATAAAGCAAAAACGATAGGGTATTTAGCCAGCGGGCTTCTGCAGGCAAATTCGTAGATAGCAATGCCACCAAAAATAAGCCCAAGACCTAAGGATATCGCCATCGTAGGCGACATATCGTTAACTTGCGGGTCAATCAAGTACGCTGAAGCGCCAAAGTAATACACAATAATTAGAAGTGCAAAGCCCGAAAGCCAAGTGGTATAAGCTTCCCATTTAAACCAGTGCAAAGTTTCTGGCATTTTCTCTGGGCCATAAGCATACTTAGCAACTTCGTAGAAGCCGCCGCCATGTATAGCCCATAAATCGCCTTTAATGCCTTTATCTTCTTTCCACTTAGGCGGGGTGCGCAAATTATTGTCTAACCAGACAAAATAAAACGACGCACCAATCCACGCCACACCGGCAATAACGTGAAACCAGCGTACAAATAAGCTTATCCAATCAAGCCATGGCATAGTGTGTTTCCTTCTTATTATAACAGCATTGACCGCTTATCCAGGTTTCTGCAATAGCGCGATCATCACCCAAAATACTAAGTGCAAAAAAGACATCGTCAAATTCTGCATTGGGCTTAATTCGTAATTCCATCAGTTCATCGTAACGTGGCGTTACAATAATAAAATCGGCAACCGTATTAGGGTTTAGGTTGCCAATTTCGTCATCTAGTTTATGTGCTACTGCAGCGCCTTGGGTCATCAAATAAAACCCTTCAATAGGGCAAATAGGTGCGTGGCGCAACTGGCTAACCTTATAGGCATCACCATAGGTTTTTAACATACTAAAACTAGTACCTGCGCCTACGTCAGTAGCCAATGCAACATGCACATTGTTTTCTTTCGCGGTTTGCAAATCAAACAGACCGCTACCTAAAAACAGGTTCGATGTGGGGCAAAACGCCAAAGTCGCCTCTGCTTCGCCTAAGCGCTGCCATTCCTCGCTAGAAAGATGAATACCATGGCCAAAAACAGCGCGGGGGCGTACCAAGTTGTATTTGTCGTACACATCTAAATAACCAGATGCCTTCGGGAACAAGGTTTTAACCCATGCAATTTCATCTACATTTTCAGACAAGTGGGTTTGCACAAAAACATCTTTGTATTGGGTTGCTAGTTCGCCCAACGCCGCTAATTGCGCTTCAGAGCTAGTGGGCGCAAACCTAGGCGTGATCGCATAGCGATTTCGGCCTGTGTTGTGCCACTTTTCAATTAATACGGCACTGTCCTTTTGCGCAGTGTCTGGGCAATCTTGCAAGTCTGCTGGGCAATTTCTGTCCATACACACTTTACCTGCCACTATCGCCATGTCTATTTCGCTGGCGGCACTAAACAAAGCGTTACAACACCCTTGGTGTACCGATGAAAAAACGAAGCCAGTCGTCGTGCCGTTCTTTAATAACTGTTGCAAGAAAACCTTGGCAATCTTCTGCGCATGTTCCACGCTAGCAAACTGCTTTTCAGTAGGAAACGTATAGTTTTCTAACCAACTTAATAGCTGTTCGCCATAGCTGGCAATACTCTCAGTTTGCGGGTAGTGCAAGTGGCTGTCTATTAGCCCAGGTAAAATCCAGCTGTCTTTATGATTGTGCAGCACGGCATTAGGGTATTGCTCACGCATGCTTTTAAACGAGCCGGTCGCGATAATTTTCTTGCCATCTATCACCAATCCACCATCGTGAATAACGGCAATATCTTCAGCAAAAGAAGATGACGCAGTACTAGGCGTTGGGAAATGTGCAATATTCGCACGAAAAAGCTGCATTATAATTAGCTGCCTCTGTAACTGCTGAAGCCAAAAGGAGAGATAAGCAAAGGCACATGGTAATGACCGCCGTTACTTTCAAGTTCAAACGCAATATCAATATGCGGGTAAAAGCTCTTTCCATGGGTGGCAATTAAGTAGTCATGACTATGAAAACGCAGTGTATACACACCCGCTTCGAATTTCTGACCCCATTGATTGAAACGTCCATCGTTATCGGTTTTACCGGTAAGTACGTCGCCATTAGGCAAGGTAAGCGTAAGTGCAATGCCTTCAACAGGTTTGCCCGATGTAGTGTCTAATACATGACTAGATAAGGTATTCATTAATGTTCGTCCTTGGCAGTTAACGCTTTGTCTATGCGTAACAGGGTAATCTTAATTTGTTCTTGGGCGGCGTTACGAATTTCTTCATCAGTGCTGTTCGGTAATCGTTCTTGCAAGGCACTAAGCATTGCGTCAGCCGACAGCCCAGTGGCACAAATGATGAAAATAAAACCATGCTTATCAAGATATGCTTGATTGGCTTCTTTCAACGTAAGCAGTGTAGCTTCTGATGCACTGGCTGTGCCTGATTGCTCACCGCTGGCAATGGCTTTCGTGTTGGCAAACTTTTTACGTAACGAATCTACATCGCCAATCATAGGATGGGCGGTGAAAGCTTCTAAAAAATCTTCGTTGCCACATTTTGACCATGCCACTTTTGCATATTCTTTCACATCGTTAACGGTGGAAAAAGGGCGTCCGTTAACCATGCTATAAATCCATGACTGTGCTGCGCAGGTTTGTTGAAACCAATCGGTAGCAGCGCTGGCCGATAGGGTATTAAGTTCGTTTAAGGTCATGCATTATGTTCCTTACTTTCAAATGTCGCGGCTTTAGTAACAGCAGCATCTTGATTATTGTCTTCACTGGCGTGCAAACGCTGAATAATTTGTGAAGCAATAGACACCGCCACCTCAATAGGGCGCTTGCCAGGTATTGAAGTATCGCCAATAGGGGTTGCTAAGCGCGCTAGATCACTTTCATTAAAACCACGGTGTTCTAATTTAGTAATGAAACGCTTGGCTTTAGTTTCTGAACCAATAAGCCCCACAAAGGGCAATGCAGGGTATTTTAAGGCTTGCTCGGTAATGCGGTAATCGAGTTGATGGTCGTGCGTTAAGATTACCAACCACGTGTTTTCTTCAAGCCCACGCACTTCCGTTTCTGGTGCTTCTTCTACCACTTTTTTGACGTTTGCTGGTAGCGGGTGGCTGAACAAATCTTCACGGCTATCAATCCACGAAATGCGAAATGGAAGCTGAGCCAAAATAGGAACCAGTGCTTTTGCCACATGCCCTGCGCCAAAAATAGCGATGTGCTGCGCATGGCGATTGCACACTTCAAACAACACTTTAACAGCACCGCCACAGCATTGCCCAAGCTTACTGCTAAGGGGGTATGAACGTATTTCGGTGCTAGCATTTTCTTTACCACGGCTTCCGCCGCTTAGCATCTCACGAGCTGTTTTAATGGCGTCGAACTCTAGATGCCCGCCGCCAATGGTATCAATACTTTGTGCATCGGTAACCACCATTTTGCTACCGGCTTCACGGGGAGTAGAGCCAGCAATGCTAATAACCGTCACGATAACGTAGGGCGCACCATCTTGCTGACACTGGGCTACCGCCTCATACCAGGTACTCGCTTTCATTGCTGTGCCTGTTGTGTATTCTGGTCCGATTTAAAATGCGCTGGGTGTTGCAGCTGCGCTGTTTTTTGCATTTGTATTACGGCATTAAGTACCCGCTCTGGCGTGGCGGGTGTATCTAATTGTGGATCTTGGGTGTAACCAGAAATACTTGAAATGGCATCTTTCAAAGCACACCACACTGAAATTGCTAACATGAACGGCGGCTCACCTACGGCCTTTGAGTGGTAAATACTGTCTTCCGCGTTTTCTCTGCCAAAAAGTTTCACATCGAAATGCTTAGGAGTATCGCCAATAGCAGGAATTTTATACGTAGCCATGTTTTCACTGGTTAATCGGCCATCGCTATTCCACACCAGTTCTTCTGTGGTTAGCCAGCCCATGCCTTGAATGAAAGCACCTTCTATTTGGCCAATATCAATGGCGGGGTTTAAGCTATTACCCACATCGTGAAGCACGTCTACTTTATCAACGCAATATTCACCACTTAATGTATCGACAGATACTTCACTTACCGACACGCCGTAAGAGAAGTAGAAAAACGGGCGGCCATCGCCGGTTTCGCGATTGTAATGCAGTTTAGGGGTTTTATAGAATCCATTAGCCGATAAAGACACGCGGTCAAAATACGCCACCTGTACTAAATCGCTAAACGCTTTTTGATGTTCGCCTAATACTAGGTTACCGGCAGTAAACTGTACCTTTTCGGCTTGATCTGGCATACCTAGCTCGGTAGCAAAGCATAGCGCTAAGCGTTCCTTTAAGGTAATACAAGCATTTTGAACCGCTTTACCATTTAGGTCGGTGCCGCTCGACGCCGCGGTTGGTGAAGTGTTCGGTACTTTGTCGGTACGGGTGGCAGTCACTTCAATCATATCCATCGATACACCAAATTCATTCGCTGCAATCTGAGCAATTTTGGTGTGTAAGCCTTGGCCCATTTCTGTGCCGCCGTGATTCACTTGAATGCTACCGTCGGTATAAATGTGTACCAGCGCGCCGGCTTGGTTCAAATGCTTTGCGGTAAAGGAAATACCAAACTTAACCGGCGTTAGCGCAAGGCCTTTTTTAATAACAGGGCTGTTGCGGTTGAATTCGGTAATAGTGTCTCTGCGTGCCCAATAATCAGCGTCTTTTTCAAGTTTCGCTATCATTTCAGGCAATAAGTTGTGTTCTACTTCCATCCCATAAGGGGTAGTAGTGCCGGTTTCTGGCCCGTATAAGTTTTGTTTACGTACGGTCAGCGGATCTACTTCTAGTTTGCGTGCCATGGCGTCCATCATGGCTTCTGCCATAATCATCCCTTGCGGGCCGCCAAAACCACGGTAAGCGGTATGCGATACCATGTTAGTTTGCAGGCGATGACCTACAATGTTGCTTGCACCTAAAAAGTAACCGTTATCGGCATGAAACATGGCTCTGTCCACAATAGCGTCAGACAAGTCAGGCGAATGCCCACAATTACCATTAATATCTACTTTTGTGGCAACAATTTTACCGTTTTCGTTAAAGCCTACTTCGAAGCTGTTATCGAAAGGATGGCGTTTACCGGTTACATGCATATCAGTACTGCGAGGTAAGCGACACTTCACTGCGCATTGATTGCGCGAAGCTAACAGTGAAGCTAAACAAGCCCACTGAGCCGCTTGGGTTTCTTTACCACCAAACCCGCCACCCATGCGGCGCATGTCTACCATCACATGATGCAGCTTAATATCGAGCACTTCAGCCACTAGCTTTTGCACTTCACTAGGGTGTTGGCTTGAGGTATACACCTTCATGCGACCATCTTCGTCTGGAATAGCCAGCGACACTTGCCCTTCAAGATACATATGCTCTTGGCCGCCAATAGAAAGGTGGCCTTTACAGCTTAAAGGCGCAGTGGCAAGTTGTGTATCAGCATCGCCTTGACCGAACCTATGAGTAGGACGCACAAAACGTTCATGTTTGTGTGCTTCTTCGGTGGTGAATACTGCTGCTGTAGGGATGACCTTAATGGTACCTTTTAATGCCGCTTTACGGGCTAAATGTACCGAGGTAGCAAGTACGGCAAAATAAGGCTGACCGTAAAATTTAACTTCGCCATTAGCAAGAAGCGGATCGCCTTCGAAAACCGGCCCAATATCTTTATGACCAGGTACATCGTCGATGGTGATAACATCTACCACACCTTCACTTGCGCGTACGGCAGCTAAATCCATAGATTCAATAATGCCTGCCGCGCACTGGCTGGTGCCTACTGCGGCGTAAAGGGTGCCTTGTGGCTCAACTAAGTCATCAATGTATTTGGCACTACCTTGAACCTGTCTTGCAGCACTTTCATGCTTTACCGACGTATGAACAACCTGAGTTGAGGCTGAATCTTTCGCGCTATCGATAAGTTTACGCATGTTGCACCACCCGAGTTTCAATCTTGTTTCTTGCATGACTGCTTGTAGCACTGCCAGATTGGCTAGCGCTTTGATGCTCCAACCAGAATCGATGCCATAAATTAGCCAATACAGTTTTACGATATTCTGCGCTAGCTCTTACATCATCAATAGGAGAGAAGGCTTCGCCTAAAATTTGTTTACCAATACTCAAGCATTCGCTACTTGCCCATTGTTTGCCTTTTAGTGCGCTATTCAGTGCTTCACAACTAGCAGGGGTTGCGGCAACACCGCCAAATCCAGTGCTAACATCTTCCACTTTGCCGTCATTCAAGGTTACCTTGAACACAGCACACACGGCAGAAATATCATCCTCCATGCGTTTTGAAATTTTGTACGCGGCCACTAATTCATTGGCCGTTAGGTAAGGAATTTCAATGGCAGATAGCCATTCACCTTTTTCTAGCGCGGTTTGGCGATAGCCAGTAAAAAACGAATTCACAGGTACAGCGCGAGTGTCTGTTCCGTTATCGATATGCAGCACAGCGTTCAAGGCAAGCAGTACCGGCGGCATATCACCAATAGGTGACGCGTTCGCTACGTTACCGCCTAACGTTGCTTGGTTACGAATAGGTAATGAGGCAAAGCGGGTGATTAATTCTGCTAATTGTGGAAAGTGCCCTAACAAAGGTTGAGTCAAATCACTAAGCGGTGTGGCTGCACCAAAGGTGATCGAATGTTCATTTGCAGTGCATCCATTTAGTGATTTCACGCCACTTAAACTAATTAGCGTGCTCACGTCTTTAAGTTGTTGAGTGAACATCAAACTTAAATCGGTACTGCCTGCCACTAAGAGCGCATCAGGATGTTGTGCAATGGCATTAGCTAATGCGGCCCGAGAATCTGGAACAAGCAAATTATTGGTGCCAAGTACTGGTGTACCGATTAGTTGCTTTAACGAACTTAGGGTAGATGATTCGTTACGCGCGAATGTGTCATCAGGCGTGTTTCCACACACGGATAATGCCGCATCAATAATAGGGCGGTAGCCGGTACAACGGCATAAATTACCCGAGAGCGCATGCAACACATCATCGCGATTTGGCGTGCCATCTTGATGATACAAAGCAAACATAGACATAATAAACCCAGGCGTACAGAAACCGCACTGCGAGCCATGAAAGTCGATAAGTGCTTGTTGTACGGGGTGTAGCTTAGTGTCTTGGGTAAGATGTTCTACTGCAATAAGTTGTTTGCCGTGAACCGCCGACATTAACGTAAGACAACTATTTACCGTACGGTAATGCAAAGCATCAAATTTATCGTTAGGTTCTGCAATTACCACGGTACATGCGCCACAATCACCTGCTGCACAACCTTCTTTAGTACCGTTAAGTTTTCTGTGCTCGCGTAAGAATTGAAGTAACGTCAGGTCAGCCCGGGTATCGTCCAATTCAACGAGTTGTTGATTAATAAGAAAGCGAATCATACCCGCACCTCATCACTATTTTCATTGATATATCCATTAATATAGCGGTATTCTTGATAGAAAAGTAGACCATTTGGTCAAAAAATTGCTTTAAAAAAAAGGCTTCCTTAAGATTAGCCCCTAATTCGGTAAGCAAAACTGCATACTTGTTGATGTAATACAGGCAAGAATCGTGCAAGGTCTAACATAAAAATAAGTAGAGCTAGCGGCATTGTATTTACGCTTACTGTTTTAATCTAAAACCGTGATAACGTATTACAAATGGATGCCAGACGTGTAGCAAAGGACAATATATCAACGATGAACAAATTAAGAGACACGGACGCAGGTGTAGGCGCCACAAACAAGCGAAACATTCTGCAAGCTGCTGAAAAATGTTTCGCTCAGTTCGGATTTAAAGGTACTGCGGTACAAAAAATTGCGGACGAAGCAAACCTACCAAAAACCAATGTGCTTTATTATTTTAAAACGAAGCAAGAGTTGTATGTAGCAGTGTTAGAAGAAACATTGTCTCTATGGAACTCGCATTTTGATAGAGCCACCGTAGATGATGATCCCGCCGAAGTGTTAGCTGCATACATCACCGAAAAAATGGAAGTATCCCGAACTCATCCCCAAGCATCTAAAATTTTCGCCATGGAAATTATTAATGGTGCGCAAAACTTAACGGGATATTTTGATGAAGATCATGCCAGGTGGATGGAAGGGCGATTAGCGCTTATCGATGAGTGGATTAAAGCGGGAAAACTTCCTCAACTTGATGGTGAATACTTGCTTTACACTATTTGGGCCAGTACCCAGCACTATGCCGACTTTTCTTCCCAAATCACGCGATTGCGCGGTCGTAAAATGATCAAAGCTGACTTTGAGACCGCTACTCGTCAGTTAATCCAATTAGTTTTAGGCGGTTGCAATCTGCCTGTCCCAAGTCGTTATATTGAGAACACCGATGTCGAATAATTCCAACGCTTACCCTCGCGACCTTATTGGTTACGGTGCTGATGTGCCTAAAGCCAACTGGCCCAACGGTGCTAAAATTGCCCTTCAATTTGTTCTAAATTATGAAGAAGGCGGTGAAAACTGTGTGCTTCATGGTGATGAACATTCAGAAACTTTTCTGTCTGAAATTATTGGAGCACAGGCATTCAAAGATAGACACCTTAGTATGGAATCTATGTACGAGTATGGCAGCAGAGCGGGCTTTTGGCGCCTTCATCGTTTACTCACAAGCTACAATATTCCGGTAACGGTTTTTGGTGTCACTATGGCCATGCAGCGTCATCCAGACGCGGTACAGGCCATGCTCGATGCCGAGTGGGAAATTGCCAGTCACGCCATGCGTTGGGTCCACTATCAAGATATGGATGAAGACACAGAGCGTAAACAGATAGACGATGCTATTATTTTACATGAGCAAATAACCGGCAAGAAACCTGTAGGTTGGTATACAGGGCGTACCAGCCCGAATACGTTGAAACTTATCGCTGAACGCGATGACATACTCTACTGTGCCGATTCTTATGCTGACGATTTACCGTATTTTGATTGCCATTACAGTAAGCCACTTTTAATGGTGCCTTACACTTTAGATACTAATGATATGCGCTTTGCTGCGCCACAGGGCTTTAACAGTGGCGAGCAGTTCTTCCAATACTTAAAAGATGCGTTCGATGTATTGTATGATGAGGGCAGTGAAGCACCTAAAATGTTATCAATAGGCATGCATTGTCGTATATTGGGTCGCCCTGCGCGCATGGCGGCATTAAAGCGATTTATTGAATACGTAAAATCTCACGACAAAGTGTGGTTGGCTACCCGAGAAGACGTCGCGCGGCACTGGTTAGCTGAACATCCTTTAGCTTAAGCGCTAATATAGGTGCTGTTATGACTGAGCTAAAATGCCAAAAATGCCATAACCGAGCTCAAATGACAGAGCTAATATGTCAGAGCTAATATGACAAAGCTAATATGACAAAGCTATGGCAGCCAAGCTACAGGACACAAACTGGAGATAGAATATGAAAGTAAAAATTGCCTTATGTTTACTGACTGCACTTGCGTTGACTGGGTGCTCAAAATTAAACAAAGAAAACTACGACAAGCTTGAAATGGGCATGTCACAAAATGAAGTGTCATCGGTAATAGGTGCAGCAGATAATTGCGCTAAAACCTTGGGCACTACCTCGTGTATTTGGGGTAACGAAGATGCCAAGCATGTGAAAATCGTCTTTATGGGCGACAAAGCCGTTACATTCAGTTACGACGGTTTACAGTAGCCACAAACGATTACACTTAGTGGCGCAGCTTTTTAAAGCTGAAAAAAAACGGTGAAGATTATCTTCACCGTTTTTTTATATGCTTAGCATAGGGGCAGCGTTTACTATTTTAAGTCAAATATATAGCGCAGTATAAACACACCCGCCAATGCATAAGTTAACCCGCTCACTTCTTTGAATTTACCGGTTCCCATCTTAATACCAACATAAGTAATAAACCCAAGTGCAATACCTTCACTAATACTAAATGTGAGGGGCATAGCTATTAGCGCAACTGTTGCGGTAGCAAGGGCACCTAAATCGTCGAAATCTATCTGACGTATGGCTTCCATCATTAATATGCCCACCATAATGAGCGCGGGAGTAGTAGCCATTAAAGGAATGACCTTCATTAAAGGCGTAAGAAATAAAGCTAAAACAAAACACAGTGCAACCACCACAGCGGTTAACCCTGTTCTACCACCCGCTGATGCGCCAGTAGCTGACTCGACATAACTGGTCACCGGTGATGTACCAATAAATGCACCTACCACACTGGCAGAGGCATCTGCAGTCATAGCGGGGCCAATTTTAGGTAGTTTTCCGTTTTTATCTAGTAGGTTCGCGCGGCGAGAAACCCCAATCAAAGTGCCAATGGTATCGAACATATTCACGAACATAAGGGCAAAGATTAAGTCCCAAGTTTCAGCGATATGATCTATAGGGTACCAAAAATCCATGGCCATAAAGGTGTTTGAAATAGGTTCTGGCAAACCAATAATGGCTTCAGGTGTGGCGGTTAGCATGCCATTCTCAGTAGGCACAAAGGCACCAATTACGGTAAGCAATACGATAGAAATAAGAATACCGCCAGTGACCTTTTTTACTACCATTACGATGGTAAAAATGATGCCTAGTAAAGCCAGCATGACCGCGGGGTTAGATAAATCACCAAGGCTCACGAAAGTCGCTGGATTATCTACAATGAGCCCCGCATTTTTCAGGCCGATAAAGGCAATGAATAATCCTATCCCGCATTGCACACCAATTTTCAGGGCGGGGGGAATAGATTCAGCTACTTTTGTCCTAACCCCAGTGAGGGAAAGTAGCAAAAATAGAATACCGTTCCAAAACACAATTCCCAAGGCTGCTTCCCAAGGAATTTCTCTCGACAAACAGATAGTAAAAGCAAAGAAAGCGTTTAGTCCCATCCCCGGCGCTAGCGCAATAGGGTAGTTAGTCATAAACGCCATTAACAAGGTGCCTAAACAGGCTGCCAGCGCGGTAACCGTGATTAACCCTTCGATAGGCATGCCACTTAAACCAAGAATTCCTGGATTTACCACCAAAATATAAGACATTGCGGCAAAGGTCGTCAGCCCTGCTACCACCTCTGTTTTTATTGTGGTTCCATGTGCTTGAAGCTTGAATAGGCGCTCTAATACGTTATTGGACATGTAGATTTCTCTATGCGTTGAGTCATTTATCGTTATTTAATATTGCATGAAGCAAAAACTTGACCACTTAGTCAGTTTGTTGGTGCGTTTTGTGCTACGGTAAATAAAAGCAAAATGCTGAAGTCAGTGGCATACCAATGAAATCAACTAGAATTCGTTTTAATCACGAGGTTTTCAATCTCGAAAACCTTAAAGAAGTCTCTGACGCAATCAGTTCTAAAAAATAACCATCGCACCAAATTAATTCAAAATGCTTTAACTTGGTGCAGATATAACGGTGAGAAGCCATGACGCTAACAACTATAATCGAAAAACTTCCTAAGGCTGAACTCCATTTGCACATTGAAGGCAGTTTAACGCCGGAACTTATGTGGCAATTAGCCAGTAAACACAATATCACGCTGCCTTACAAGAGCGTTGAAGAAATAGCGGCGGCATATCAATTTACCGATCTACAAAGTTTTCTCGATATTTATTATGCAGGAGCAGGCGTGCTCATTGATGAAGATGATTTTTATGCACTAATGTGGGCTTATCTCCTGCGCTGTAATGAAGATAATATAGTGCACACCGAAATTATGTTCGACCCGCAAACCCATACCGCAAGAGGCATAGGATTCGATACATTTATGCCGGGTTTTTTACGCGCAATGAAAGATGCAGAAAAGCAGTTTGGTATTTCTAGCTACTTAATTATGTCTTTCCTTCGACATCTTCCAGAAAGTGATGCATTTGCCACCCTTGAAGCGGCTAAGCCTTATTTAAGTGTTATTGATGCGGTAGGGCTAGATAGCTCTGAATTGGGCCATCCACCGTCAAAGTTCGAGCGAGTGTTTCGCGAAGCCCGCGCTTTGGGGTTGAAAATTGTTGCCCATGCTGGTGAAGAAGGGCCGGCAGAATACATATGGGAAGCACTTAATTTACTTAACGTTGATAGAATTGACCATGGTGTTAGGTGTCAAGAAGACGAGAAGTTGATGGCATACCTTATTGCCAATCAAATTCCCCTTACTGTGTGCCCCTTAAGCAACCTAAAGTTGTGCGTGGTAGATGACTTGGCGAAACACAATATCTTATCGCTACTAGATAAAGGCCTGATGGTGACAGTTAATTCTGATGATCCTACCTATTTTGGTGGTTTTTTGAATGACAATTATCGTGAGCTATGTAAAGCACTACCAGTAACAGCAGACCATTTAAAGCAGCTTGCAATTAACAGCTTTACCGCTAGCTTTTTGCCCGAAGATATAAAGCAGCTTCACATCGACCACATCCATTCTTTAACGGCATAAATGGCCATGAGTAATGCCAAATATTCATCGATGAATGTATTTGCAATATAAAATGAGTGAAAGGTTTAATATAAGAAAATGCTGGTAACTGAAATAATGCTGAGACTATAAAGTGGAATCAAGAGCAATTAGCAGGACAGTCTGTCATCTCTGACTTTGTGGCATTGATAACGGATGCCATAGAGGTGATTTCTTCTTCAATTTTAGCCCAATTATCAGTTGCGGATAAGAGTTCAAGTAATGACGCGTAATGACGTAACCTATCAGCACCAACATCGCCTGATACACCTTTAATAGCATGGCTAGTAAAGCGAATTTTTTCCTGGTTTTTTTCTATAAGTGCTTGGGTTAGCGTTACGTATTTTTCATCTATTTGGTTAATGAACATTTCTACTACTCGGTTAAGCAGCGCGTGATTTCCTGCTAACCGTTGTAGGGCATTTTCTTTCTGCCAAAGTGGAAAGCTGTCATTGGTCATGAGATACGTGGTTCCTAAAATTTATTGAAGTAGTGAAAAGAAGCGTTACTGAAGATGCACTCGTAAAGTGAAAAGTGAACTATGTACAGACTAACAATTGATACATTATATGAAAAAAAACAAATTGTGAATTCACCTAAAGGTTTATTTTATTTCTTAGATTACATACATAATAAGTTTCCTGTAGCGAAAGATTAACCCTCAAGAATGCAACATATAATGCCAAATGAATATATACTAAAGGCTAATAACGAAAAGCATGAGGTAGTCGATACTTGATGTAGTAAAGAGTAATAGAGATGTGTAGAAATTTTGAATATGCGTAGTCAAAAAGTGCTTATCGTAGATGACGAGCCCGTTAATATCGTCATTTTGGAAGCGGCGGTAAGTAGCTTAGCGCATGTGATTAGCACGAGTAACAGTTTAGAAGCACTTCAACTTATAAGGCATCACAAACCGGATTTACTTATTCTAGATATTAATATGCCTAAATGCTCGGGCTTCGATATCTGTGAGGCTGTTAAGGCAGATATAAACTTGCGTGAAATCCCAGTCCTCTTTGTTACCTCATTTACCGATGTCAAAAACGAGCATAAAGCGTTGGCATTAGGTGCTATCGACTTCATCAGTAAGCCCATAGATATAGAGCTATGCAGAATGCGGGTGAAGAATCACCTGTTAATACAAAAGCAAAAATCTCAGCTTACTGTGTACTCCGAAAGAATTTTCGAGGAAAAAGAACAGCTCAATATTACGCTAAACGCAATTGCTGATGGCGTTATTGCGACCGACGCTGATGGGCTCGTTACCTTTATTAATCCTGTCGCCCAGCGATTAACCGGCTTTAACGAATTTGAAGCCTGTGGCCGGTTAGTGACTGACATTATGGAATTGAGAGACGCTAGCACCAACGCCACTATGATTAACCCTGTACTCCATACCATGGAGGTTAAACGACCTGTGGCTATGGCATTGAACGTAAAGCTAGTCAGTAAGCAGGGCAATGAGTGTCGTGTGGAAGATACTGCTTCACCCATTATAGACGCTTATGGAAATGTGAAGGGCGCAGTTATTGTATTTCAGGATCTATCTGAGTCAGTAGCGATGGCGGTTCAAATGACGCATTTGACCAATCATGACCACCTTACCGGCTTGCCTAATCGCGTACTGTTGCACGATAGGGTAGAGCAGTCTATAAATCAAACCGACAAACTCCACCAAAGCGTGGCGCTATTGCTTATCGATATAGATAATTTTAAATATTTAAATGATGCATTGGGCCATAAAGTGGGTGACTCAATTATTTTGTCAGTTTCTGAGCGATTGAAACATGTGTGCGGAGAGTCGGTTACATTGGCTCGCGTAGGTGGTGACGAGTTTGCGTGTTTGTTGACCGATACTGGCGCAGGAGCCAGTGCCGATAGTGTTGCTATGAGTTGTCTACAAAGTGCAAGAGAGCCCATCTATATCGATGGTAGACAGCATCAACTTAGTTTAAGTATTGGCATTAGTTTGTATCCTCAAGATGCAACAAATGCAGAAGAATTAATGCGTCACTCAGATACCGCAATGTATCGTGCTAAGGCTACTGGCAAAAACAAATTTTGCTTCTTTTCAAACGACCTGCAGCTGGCGGTACGAAAGCGCGTAGAAATGGAAGTGAAACTCAGAAAAGCACTCGACGACAATAGCCTAACCCTATTCTTTCAACCTAAATACGATTTAAACTTAAATAAAATTGTGGGGGCAGAGAGTTTAGTAAGATTAGTTGATGAAGATGGAAGTATTATAGCTCCTGATGAATTTATTCCTTTATCTGAAGAAACGGGCTTAATCCATCGCTTAGGCAAGCAAGTATTAGAAAAAAGCTGTCAGTTTATTGCCCAGTGCGCTGATGCTAATAAACCGCTTAAAATAGCTGTTAATGTTTCTGCTCAACAAATTGCAAATCCCACGTTCGCTAAAGAAGTAGAGCAGGTCATTACAGCTTCGGGCATCGACCCTAGATTGCTGGAACTGGAAGTGACAGAGTCGGCACTGATGGCTGATTTTGAACAAACTCGTAATATGCTGTTAGCCCTGTCTTCGTTAGGGATTTCTTTAGCGCTAGATGATTTTGGTACTGGATATTCTAGTTTATCTTACTTACGTCAATTTCCTTTGAACGTACTTAAGATCGACCGTTCATTTGTAAAGGACATGGATGATGAGCCTCAAGCCCTAGATATTGTTACTGCTATTGCTAGGCTGGCGAAGTGTCTCGATATGGTGTTAGTAGCAGAAGGCCTAGAAACCGAGCTGCAATTTCACTTACTTCGACAGCTAGGCTGCGATTATGGCCAGGGCTTTTATATGTGTAAGCCTATTCCCGACGTCGAATTCACTGATCGGTTTATCAAACAAACCAGTTTATCGATATAAATATGTTCATTTAAGCAACCTGAAAACGTAGCGATTTTTATACTTAAATATTAGTATTTTATAGTCGATGGTGTAGTATACAAATGTCCGCACTCGTATCCACATTTTAAAAACACTTTTTAATAAAGTGTCTTAAAAAGCATTTTAGAGAAACTATGCAATTAGAACTAAAACCATACTCGGCATGTGAGGTTCTCGTCGTAGATGACGAGCCTATCAGCCGGATGCTGCTAACCTCTATACTCGAGCCTTTCGTGAAATGTGCCGCAGCCTCTAATGGTGAACAAGCAATTGCCTATTGTGTGAAACATGAGCCTGATTTAGTGCTATTAGACATGAACATGCCTGATGTCGATGGGTTAACAGTGTGCAGTACCTTAAAGCAGAATGAGCCGACTGCTCATATTCCGGTTGTTTTTGTTACTTCCACTATAGATGTAGAAACCGAAAACATGTGCTGGGAAGTGGGCGCATCCGACTTTGTATTAAAGCCTGTAACGGCCTCTACCCTTGTTCACAGAATAAAAAACCACCTTCAAGGAAAGCTTCGCACTGAGTTGTTGCAGAGACTGACGTTTCATGACCAATTAACGGGCTTGTATAACAGACTATACCTAAGTAATGAAATTCCCTTATTAGTAAAACAAGTAGCGCGTGATGATGGCATGGTTGGAATAATCATGATGGATATCGATTTTTTCAAGCTGTACAACGATAACTATGGGCACCTTCAAGGCGATATATGTTTGCAACAAGTGGCCTCAGTTATTGGTGAAAATGCTAAACGTCCGAAAGATGCCGCCATTCGATTTGGTGGTGAAGAGTTCATGATGGTACTGCCTTACACTGACTTAAATGGCGTTAAAACCGTTGCTGAAAATATTGTCTCTGCAATTAGAGATGAAAATATAGTGCATTACGCTGGTAAGGGCGGAAAGCTTAGCATCAGTGCTGGCTATGCGGTTAGAGCAGCCAGTGAGCTTAATAGTACAGGGGTCTCTTCCCTTATTGAATCTGCTGATATATTTTTGTTTGAAGCAAAAGAAGCTGGGCGTAATCGCGCGGTAGGTTAACGTCTTTTTCTCATCCACAACTAGCCTATTGTTTAATATTCTTTACCCGTAATTACTATTATCCTTGCCCTATAGGAGAGTGCTAAAAGCTATTAGCTTCTCCGTCCACTTAAGGGCAGTTTGATATTAATGGCGGTTCGCTATGACTGAACAAATCGATAAAAATGAAAAATACCCTATCTCTATACCTCCCATGGTGCTTAGTTTTGAGAAAGTACTCAAGGCAGGGTGTGAAATATTATCGATGCAGCAAGGCGTGCTGTTACATGTTACCAGCGAACATATCGACGTTATTGCCAAGTCTAATACCGCTTTGCCTCCGCAAACAGTACTTCTTGCGCCAATCCCCGCTGATTTAGCATTACTTCCCCACACGCATTCAAGTTGTTGCCTAGACGTTAAGCGCTGGGCCAAAGATAACTTAGGCGCCGACGAATTTATCATTGGAAGAGTACACAAAGTGGGGACTTACCATGTTGTACTTATACTCATAAATAGCCTAGTTAAAAATGAGTTCCGCTTCGACGGCGGAAAACTCTTCTTGTTAGACAACTGGTTGGAAAGCGTTTTGCAAAAGGAGCGAGGGGCTGACGACAACTCGCTAAAGCATGCTGAGCTTTTTGGAAAATTGCAAACCGTAGCAAATATCGGGGTTTGGGAAGTTGATATGGTGGATGATGAGCTTTTTTGGTCATCACAAACCCGTGTTATTCACGAAGTGTCGCAAAATTACGTACCTACTCTTGCATCAGCCATTGAATTTTATAAAGAAGGCTCTGACCGAGAAGAAATTGCTCGATTAGTCAATCATGCGATAGAAACCGGTGAGCCTTGGACAGCTACGCTGCAACTCGTTACTGCGAAGGGAAACGCTGTTTGGGTAGAAAACCATGGCATGGTTGAAATGTTCAATGGCCATTGCGTGCGTTTATTTGGCACATTCCAAGATGTAGATAAGTCGGTAAAACTGCGTTTAGAACTTGAGGCACGGCGTAAAGAGGCAGAAGCTGCTTATAAAGAAAGAAGCCATTTGCTTTCACGTATAAGCCATGAACTAAGAACGCCGCTAAATGGTATTACGGGTATGTTGCAGGCTATTAAGTCTGAACAGCGGGTTAATATACGAGAACGGAAAACAGACTTAGCATTAAAAAGCGCCGATCGCCTATTACTACTGATTGATGACGTTTTAGATTACACCGAAATTTCCAGCGGCGAACTAGAATTGAAGCATAAACCCTTTTGCGTTCGCGCAATGGCTGAAGCGTTAATTGACCTATTCAAACCACTGTGTAAAGAGAAGGGAATTCGTTTATACAGCGTACTGTCATTCCCAGACAATACTTACATTAACGGCGATGCTAAAAGAATTGAACAGATAATCGCAAAGTTACTTAACAACGCCGTTAAATTTACCTCCAAGGGATTCATCTCTATTCAAGTCACCCTTCGCGAGGCGTACAATGTACCGAACCTACTTATTTCCATTGAAGATACAGGTGAGGGTATTGATGAAGTCACTAAGAGTGGATTGTTTAAGCCTTTTGTCCAAGGGCAAACCCAAACCCAAACGCTAAATAAAGAAAGTGGTACTGGCCTAGGCTTGTCTATTGTTAAGCAGTTAGTGGACAAGATGGGGGGGGAAGTAGATATTCGTTCTCAAGTTAACGTAGGTACCACCTTTGATATTGTCCTTCCTGTAACTATAACCGATGGTAAAAAAGATTTACTTGAACACGAAGATGCACTGCCTTCAAAGTTATTGAGTATTCCATTGTCAATTTTGGTCGTAGACGACAACGAGATTAATCGATTAGTGCTTACGTCAATGTTAGAAAAATATAACCTCGTAGCTGATGAAGCTGAAGACGGTCAAGTCGCCATCGAAAAAGCCAGAGAAAAGGATTACGATCTTATTTTTATGGATTGTGCCATGCCGGTACTTGATGGCGTTTCGGCGACTAAAGCTATTTTAAAAGAAGGGTTGTTAACCAACCAAGGTAGCATTGTTGCTGTAACAGCGAATACCTCTGAAGAAGATAGAAAGGCATGTATAGAAGCGGGTATGGCAGCGTTCTTATGCAAACCGTTAGATCAACGCCATATAACTGCAGAATTGAAGAAAGCCTTGATGTGTAAGTTCATGGAGTTACAAGAGTGACGGGCACGGGTGATAGGCTCGGGTGACAAGCACGGGAGAAGAGCTTGAGTGGTAAACTCGAGTGACAGCGATATGCCGCTGTCACTGCTTAGCTTAAGTTTTATTTGCTGTAATTTTCCAATTTACTCAAACAGATTATTTTGCAGGAATATCAGTTTTTACCTTATCCCAGTTTGTTGTCAATTCCTCAATTACCACTGAACCTACAGCATAAGCGGCTTCTACTGCCGACTGGAGTGCTGCGTAGCCTTCCCCTGAGCTTTCTAACTCTAAGTTTTTAGCTGCCGTTAACCCTGCTGGTTGCATAGTAAAGTTACTTGCAGTACGCAGAATAAGTACGCGATCTTTATCAACCAATTTAGCGTTATCTAAATAAGTAAGTGCTTGAAGTGTTGCTGAGTCTTCCATACCCGAGGTTACAAAGTTACCTTTGCTTTGTGTCCAGTAGCCCACCCAGTCATTTGCCCAATCATTTAGCAATGCGCCATGCCAAAACGTTGATGCCGATAGATGTGAGCCCGTCATAATTGTAGGTGCCGCAAGGGCATTAGGATATCCCTTATAGGTGGCACGCAATTTATCCATAGCTGGCGTATTTGGTAGTTTTGTGTCTTTCGTTAAATCAAATGCCCAAGACCTTAAGCTTGCGTTTAGAATATAAACTTCACCGTTAGGGGCTTGTTCTGGGTTTACCGACTCAGCATTGGCGTAAGGTGAGTGAGTGAAAAGCGGGAAGTACCCAGTTTTCCAGTCGCTTGGAATTTCACGTGCGTCAATCTGATGGGCTAGATCGCCGTCAACCACATAGTCAGTCCATACAGCAGAGCCAATAGTGCCATCGGCAGGATCCATACCTGCAATACCGGCTACAAGCCAGTAAGCATGAGTTAAATCGAATCTTGGGTCTAACCCAAGCGCCATTATAGCGGCAGAGGCACGAGCGATACCCATACCCGTTACAATGCCCAATACACCGGTTTCTTCATTCACAAAAATATCATGGTGAGCATGGGGCAGTGCGTAGCGGGTTGAAAGTTTTTGGCCTTTCTTCCAAAGCTGGAATTCACCAGATTTGTCGCCTTCGTCTTCGCCAATTTCAAACATGGCAACCACAACGGCTTTAATCTCAATAGGGGGAGTATCGGTTGTTTCAGCGCAGTGCCCAGCAGAAGCGAAAAAAGAAAGGGCGAGAATAGCATTAGCAAAATAGCGCATTAAAAATTGTCCTCTTAGGTATAAAAAAAGGTAAATCTACGAAGGTAGATTTACCTTTACAACATTATGTATTAAACAATATATATTACAGCAGCTTAGAACTTATACGCGAACTTCGCGCTCCAATGACGTGGTAATTCAGGCAACACAACTTGGCTACCGAATAAGTCAGGGAAGTTGGCGCGGAAATAACGCTCATCCGTTAAGTTTTTAACGGTTAAGTTAACAGACCAGTCATCAGCTTGGTAAGAAACACCGGCATTAACTAGCGTGTATGCTGGAAGCATTACCGAAGCAGAGAAACCAGACGCTACTTCTTCTACATCAACTACACTCACGTTAGCCGCATAACCGTTTTGGAAGTCGTAAGTTGCCGTTACTGTGTACACATTTTCAGGAATACCTGCTTTACGAGCATCGGTGTTTGCGAAGCCGTCACCAATTAGGTTCAAGCCAATCACGTTACCACCAAAGATTAATGATGGATCTGAAAGGTTAGATAAATCTTCAGCACCTAGGAAACCAAACTGGTTTCCATTTTCAAGCGCAGTAAGGTTAATAACCTTAATGTTGGTGTAACCCGCAGACATAACTAAGTTTTCGTTCACAACCCAACGAAGTTCGAACTCAGTACCTTTGTTGTTTGTGGTGTTGTTAGTTACTGTGTTTTGGCTGCTAAAGTCCGTTCTTTCCATCTCGAACGATGAAAGAGCGAAATAAAGGGTGTCGTCAAGTAATGAACCTTTAACACCAAATTCGAAAAGTTCTGAGGTATCGAACGCGCCGTCTTCTAGTTGACCAACACCAATCTCAGCACCTTGACCGGCAACTATTGTGGCTTGCTCAGCAGCTGTGATGTAAGGAATTAAACCGAATGGCAATTCGTAAGAAATACTAGCATTCCAAGACCATCCACCCACTGTATCTTCAGCTGAAACTGGAATTTCATCACCCGTTGCGCCAAGCAGCAAGTCAGTACGTGAAGTCGTTTCAATATCAATAGTGTCATAACGAACACCAAGAACAAGGTTTAAGCCCCAATCCCAAGTAAGGTCAGTCATGGCACCAATACCTAAATCAAGGTAGTTACCTTCATCATAGTTATCGTAGTTTATGCCTGAGCGAGTAGAAAGAACCCGTCTGTCTAATGCTGAAGAAGCCATAGTTAAGTCGCGACGGTTGAAGTACTCGTAGGTAAAGTCATCGCCGTGCAAGAAGTCGGTATAACGAATTGACGGAGAAATCTGGAATTGTGCTAACAAACTATCGTTTTCATATTCGGTAGCGAAAACAATTTTGTCTTCAACAACCCAGCTATCATGAAACTGAGAGAAACCATACGCATTTTCATTGATGTTATCGTATGAATCGTAGAAGAACTGGTTACGAATTTCCCAGTTGTCTGCGTAGTAAATAGTATCGAAGTAGAACGTAATAGCTTCGTTACCCAGTTGGTCATCGGGTGCAACCAATACTTGGCTTCCACTTAATGTAGTTGTACCTACATTTTCTAATGCCATTAATGCTGTGGCTTCATCATCAGTGAATGAAGAGCCTGGAACATAGAAGAAGCTGTTCCCAGCAATGTTTACTGCGCCGTATTCTTCATGGCTAATCGCGCCGTCGCCATCTGTATCTAGAGGCTGGGCAGTACCAGTAATATAAGTGCCGTCGTCGATAAGTTCTTGTGTTAAACGGTTCCAACCAGCAACTTGGTTGCCATCGTAATCGTGATACATACCACCAAATTCAACACGTAGATTATCAGTGATATCAATGTTGAAAGCGGCTTGTAGAATAGTTTGGTCGGTTTGTGTGTTTTCGTAGTAGCTATCTGAATTTTCTACTTCACCGTACAGGTAGTAACCTACGGTTTTGTCGCCAACTTGTGCTGGACCACCAACCTCTGCAGTTAGTACGCTCTTATCCCACGAACCCGTAGTATAAGAAATTTGGCCTTCAGGCTTTTCTAAATATTGACCAGAAGAAGCACGAGCAGATTTAGGGTTGAAGTTTAAGTAACCACCAATTTTAGACGGGCCATAAATAGGAGAAGCTGGGCCACGTACAATATCAATTCGGCTAGAAGCACCAATTGGGGTAGGGTAGTTACCAGGGTTGTCTAGGCGTTTAACACCACGGAAATAAGTTTCACCTGGCGTACCACGTACATCTAGTGAGCCCGCAACACCAAAGAATGACTGGGTAAATGTACCAGGTGCAAATGCCACTAGCTCATCAATATCTGAAACGTTAAAACGTTCCATTTGTTCTTGAGAGATAGTTGATGCAGAGCGTGGTGTTTCAAGAATGGATTTTCCAAAACCAAATACGGATTCAACATCTTGACCAGGCAAACTGCCCAGAGAGCCTGTTACTTCAATTTTTTCAACGTCAGCGTCTTTCGGCGCAGATTCAGCGTCTTGTGCTAGTGCAATTGAAGGTACTGATAAAGTCAGACCAAATGCTAGCGCACGGGCTAATGGGTTTAGTTTGAATGTAGTGTTAATCATGGTTTCCTCTATTTTTAATAACCTTTTAAAAGGCCTTTTATACTTTTTTATTTTTCTGTTTCAGTAAAAGCACAATGAGTGCCAGTTTCTTGTCCACTTGGTCAGGAAATTAAATAAAATTAAACTTATGATTTTATTAAATTTTTTTAAAGTTTTGTAAAGAGGTGATGTTATTTTATTGTGAAGTGCCACAATGCTGGTGATTCTCTGCACCAGCATTGTGATATTTAATGCGAACATTGCACCAAATTCGCCCTTTACACTTCACCCTGTGTCTTTGATGTCGGTTCTGAATTCTTGTTCGATGTTTTTTGCGGTGCTGTTTGCGGTGCTTGGGGAAGAGTGAGATCTAAAATGATTGCGGTAAGGCCCGCAGAGGTCACTGGTGATAGTAAAACGTTTTCCAACCAAGTAGGAAGCTGTGACAACGCAGTAGGCACCATCATTACACCAATGCTCATACCCAGAGCGCACGCGGTTATTAAGCTGCTTCTTCTATCTAACGCGTAGCTGGCAAGTAGTTTCAGACCTCCCACGGCCACCATGGCAAACATCACCAATGTTGCTCCACCTAACACCGGTTTAGGGATAGCTTGTAGCACACCCCCTACCACAGGGAATAGGCCAACAAACACAAACATGCCCGCCACAAAGAAACCCACTTTTCTACTGGCAATACCGGTAAGCTGAATAACCCCATTGTTTTGGCCAAAGGTGGTGTTGGGAAACGTATTAAAGGCGCCAGCAATCATAGAATTAAGTCCGTCACCTAAAATGCCGCCTTTAATGCGGGATAAGTAAAGTGGTCCAGACACGGGTTCTTTGCAAAACAGGCTATTCGCGGTTAAATCGCCCGCGGTTTCAATGGCAGTGAATAAGTAAATAAGCGCTATGGGTAAGAAGAGGGTGATATCAAAGCTGATGCCAAAGGCAAAGGGCTGTGGAATAGCAATGGCGGGTAGTGCATCTAAATGCGATAAATCTAATCCGTCAGTAAACCACACATACGCCGTACCTAGTGCCATACCTACAAAAATGGCCGATAGCCTTACCCAATGATTGTTCGAGGCATTTAAAAATACAATAACCAGTAAAACGCTTACCCCTAAACCTAAATTACCTAAACTTGCGAAGGATTCAGCATTAAAGCCGCCGGCTAAATCGGTCATTCCTACATTAATAAGCGATAAACCAATAGCGGTAATAACAATGCCTGTTGTGAGTGGCGTAATAATGCGCTTAAGGTGGTTCACGAATAAACTAAAAACCACCTCTACAGCAGCTCCCGCAAGAGTAAGGCCAAATAGCAGTGCCAATATTTCTTCACTACTCCCGCCCTCATTTTTAACTTTCATGCCCGCTAACAGCAACGCGCTGATAAACGCAAAGCTTGTACCTTGAATAGCCACTAACCCGCTGCCTACAGGGCCAAATTTTTTGGTCTGTATAAAGGTACCTATGCCACTAACAAAAAGCGCCATGCAAATTAAGTAGGCTGTGTGCTCAGCCAACCCCAAGGTTGCTGAAATTATTAAGGTAGGCGTGATAATACCAATAAAGCTAGCCAGCATATGTTGAAATGCGGCAGTTAAACATGCAGCAGCATTGGGTTTGTCGTGCAGGCTATAAAGTAAATCGTGATGTTGTTCTTGCATGGTTATTTCTCACCCTCACTACAAATTTCACTTTCGAAGTTACAAATAAACGCATGGAACGCTAGGGTAGGAGCAGGTACAGAATTAGAAGCCACCTGACTTTCAAACTCAGCAATGCGCCGCTGAAATAAATTAACCTGCTGGACTTTTACATCGCTTTGCAAAAAGCTGTAGTGCAAACTGTTATTTCCTAAGCCTACTAGTTCATCCCAACTCAAATTGAACTGGGTTACCGCCACGTAAAATTCGTCAGTTAAGGTTGAATCGAACATGCCTCTGTCATCGGTTGATAGTGCAGTAGGAATGCCGGTACGCAAATATTCTGGAAACGGGTGGGTGTCGAAGCTTGGAACGTAATCTAGTAGTAAATTTGAAATAAGATTAATTTCGATAAGGTAATGGCTGTTTCTCAATAGTAATAAGGTGTCGGGGTCAAAAATAGTATTTAGACCGTGGCCAATACGTTCAGAACCCAATAAAAGTGTATCCCGTACGTTCGAGTCTGCGGTTTCAGATTCGCCCGCATGAAACGCTAATTGAATTTTGGGGTACTTAGCACGCAACTTACGAAGTGTTGATGCAAAGCGCTTAGGTTGGCCATTTTTATCATCTTCTCGGCCAACCAAGTTAATGCCTACATAAATATCTCTGTGGCTATCAACAAAGTTATAAATCCACTCTAACTGAGCTTCAGCGTCGGGTAAGAAACGGACTAAGGCGTATTGAAACCGCACCGTTACGCCGGTGGCTTTGGCTTCTTCGCTAGCGAGTAAGTCGGTGTAAATTGCTAGGGCTTCATCTGGGGTATACAAACTACCGTCAGGTTTTTTTGCATAGCGCATATTCACTTGGGTTTCTAAATACTGCAGATTTTCTTTTTGATATGCCTGCATGTTAAGCAGTAAAATTTTTGAAACCAAAGTTGGGTTAGCGGTTAACTCATTTAACCGTTGCCAATGCTTTGAAAAAAACTCTTCTCGCCCTTCCGATGCATCATGTAAGCGAATGCTGTCCATAAATGCCTGTTTTTGATTTTTGCTTAGTAAGGCCAGTTCGGTGTAATTTTCTTGCACACATTCAGGAAGCAATGCCCGGGTTGTTTTACTGATGGTATGGAAACGTAAAGCAACATAGTATTGTGAATTACAGTTCTCGTTTCCTACTTGCGTGTAATAGGTATAACCGCCATTTTTTGTTGGGTCGGCAGCCAGTTCGTACCACCACTCACTGAAGCCCGCGCCGGATAAATGGTGGTGTAGTTCACCGCCTTTAGGCATGGTTTGCAAAAATGTGTACATTTGAAGTGGGGATGCCGATTTCTTAAAATCTTCAAACCAGGCAGGCATAGAGAAAGATGAAGCCGATTTATTAGATAAAGTGCCACTGGTTACACTATCGCTAACTATAGCGCTTCCAGTCAAAGAGCTATCAGTTAACGAGCTAGTCGTTAAAGCGCTGTTGGCTAAAGTACTGGTTGTTGCAAAGCTTGGAATAGTAAAGCTGGCTAAGGTGAGGAATAAAAAAGGCACTAAGGTAAATCGCAAACGCATGAGAACTACAGCATTGTTAAAATTATAATGCCGTGGAATTGCAAGAAGCTGACCAGTTAGTCAATGGTGATTGTAGACTGTAACTTGATGATAAACAGTTGTTTTTGGATTGGCGGAGTACGGAAACAAAGCGTGGTTAGTAAATTGGTGCACCAAATTGGTGCTTCAAAATAAAAAGCGCGCCAATATGACGCGCTTAATTAAACTACAAGGCTATGAAAGTGATTAGAATTCAACACCTTCACCCAATGTAACAAAAATAGAATGACGAACTTCGTTGTACATCGCTTTAGAGCAATGACCTTCGCCTTCAGTATCTTCTAGCAATATTACATCGCCTGATCCAAAAACATGACGCTCACCGTTTGATACCGTGAATTCTGCGCGACCTTTTAAGATAAAAAGAAGCTGGCGCGCAGGGGCAGGGTGCCATTTAAAGTCGTAGTCTGCAGGGGTTTCTCTGAAGATGATTTTATCGGCCCCAAACTTTTCGGACAACAACCCAATAGGGCCGCCGTCCTTCAGTGGAATATCTACTTCACCAAAGTGGCTTTTGCCTTCATCGTCATTATATATCCGTGCTATTTTCATCTTACTAATACCTGTTTCTTATCATTTAACGAATAATGCTTAAAGGTCTACAAAGCTTGTCTATTATCTAACACGACGGATGCAACCTAGCCTAGATGTAAACTTGTATCTAGGCTGGGGGGGTTAATTCCAGCGTCTTCAATCTAAACGCTTTTAAATCAGTGCTTACAACGGCGCCTACAGCCTCCGTGTCAGCGTACTCAGCGCGTTAGAATATCGTGCTCTAATACTTTAACTTACGAAGACTGTGGTGCATAACCGCTAAGCTTGCCGCTACATCTTCAGTGGTAATAGACTCACCAGGGTGATGGCTAATACCGCCTTTACAGCGCGTGAACAGCATAGCAACGGGGCATATCTCTGCCATTGCCATTGCATCATGCCCTGCACCAGAGGCCAGTACTCTAGGTACTATTCCAGCTTCAGTTACACCTTTAAGCAATGTGTTTTGTAGCGCGCTATCACAATGAACCGCTGGTGCACTGTGCGTTTGCTCAATCTTTAATTCAACATTGCGCAATACAGCAATGTCGTTGATTTTTTGCAAAATCTCTGCCAATGCGGCATCTCTCAATGGGTCTTCTTCACTTCGAATATCTAAAGAGAACTGACATCGACCAGAAATTACATTCACACCATTGGGTGCGTTTTCAATTTTACCTACGGTAGCCACAACCCCAGGGCGTTGCTGACTAATAGACTCTACCGCTAAAATCATTTCGGCGCTGGCGCACAAGGCATCGTGGCGCATCGACATGGGCACAGTGCCCGCATGACCTGCCATACCTGTTACGTTTATAGAAAAACGTTTCGCACCGGCAATTGCGTTAACCACACCTACAGGTAAATTCTCTTGCTCTAGCACTGGGCCTTGCTCAATATGCAGTTCTAAATAACCAAGCAAGTCAGTTTGAGCAATGGTAGCGCTGTTAATGGCATCGAAATCCAGCCCAAAGTTTTTCATCGCATCTTCTAGCGAAATGCCGTCTTCATCTTTTAGCCTGCGCCATTCGTCTTGCCACTTGCCCGTTAACGCACGGCTGCCAAGTAGGGTGGTGCCAAAGCGCGTGCCTTCTTCATCACAAAAGCCAACAATATCGATATGAAAAGGGAATTGTCGACCTTCGCCGCTGAACATGGCCATTAGCGTAACAGGTGCCACTACACCTAGCATGCCGTCGTATTTTCCGCCATTTGGCACGGTGTCTAAATGACTGCCAATGATCAAGCGAGGCGCGTTGGGTACCGCTGATGTATAGCGACCCCATATATTACCGACACTGTCTTGCCATGTGGTCATGCCGGCTTCTATCATCCAGCCAGACGTTAGCTGATTGGCCAGTTTGTGTTGTTCGGTCAAATAGCGTCTGTCTAAACAGCTAGGGTTTTGGCTTAGTGAACCTAGTGCTTCACAGCGCGCCATGACTAGCGCGGCAGCATCAGAAAATTCAGACATTCATGGCTCCCGAGTACGCAGCAAGTGCGGCGTCTACGCCAGCGCCAGCCGGTAACGACATACCTTGCTTGCGTAATACGGTTTCTAGCGACTGAAGGGTATGCAATACGGCGTCTTGGCGCGCGTTGTAACCCATAGTGCCTATTCGCCAAATTTTACCTTTAAGGGGGCCAAAGCTGGTGCCAATTTCAATATTGAAACGTAGCAGTAAATCTTCACGCACTTGCTCGCCGTGCACGCCATCAGGAATGACTACGCCTACTACATTGCTCATTTTATTAGCAAGGTCGCCAAAAGGCGTAAGCCCTAACGCTTGCACGCCAGCTAGCATCGCATCGCCAGCCGCTTTATGGCGAGCAATCACGTTTTGTTGGCCTTCTTCAAGATGCAAAATGGCACATTCACGGGCGCAATACAGCATGGTTGCGGCTTCGGTGTGGTGGTTCAAGCGTTCATCACCCCAGTAATCCATGATCATACCCAGGTCGAAATAGTTAGAACGAATTTTCGGGCCACGAGCACTTTCATGATGAGCATCGCGAATACCAGCTTCTACATGATGACGAGTTCGCACTACATCAACAAACTTTTGGCTCATGGTAATGGGGGCACTGCCTGAAGGGCCGCCTAAACATTTCTGCAAACCTACTGAAACTGCATCTAGCTTCCATTTGTCGACTTCTAACGGGTTGCCACCTACCGATGCGGTTGCATCGCAATAGAACAACACGTCATTAGCTTCACAAATGGCACCAATGTCTTCAAGAGGTTGAAACATGGTGGTAGACGTATCGCCTTGCACTATGGCTAATAGCTTAGGCTGAACTTTCTTAATGGCCGCCTCTATTTGCTCGGGCTTAAATACTTCACCCCAAGGCACTTCAATAGTGTGCACATCAGCGTCAGCGCGCTCTGCAATTTCAGCCAATAAATGACCAAAGCGACCGAAGATAGGTACGAGTACCTTATCGCCAGGCTCGATAGCCGACACTAAAACCGCTTCAATACCCGCGCGCGACGTACCATCAATTAACATGGTTTGTTGGTTGTCGGTGTTAAATAACGTGCGGTACAGCGCCATGGTTTCGTTCATGTAGCCAGTCATTACTGGGTCGTATTGGCCAACCAGTTGTGTAGACATTGCAGACAATACACGTGGATAGCAGTTAATAGGGCCGGGGCCCATTAAAAGGCGTGGTGGAGGTGTTAATGGTGCAAAACCAGTCATAATAGGCTCCTAGATAAACACCTGCGCAAGCATGCGCAGGCCAGTAATGATGAGAACAACAGCGAAAATTTTCTTAAGTAGGCCCGCGTCTAACTTATTGGCAATACCTGCACCAATGGGCGCAAAAATGACCGTTAGTGGAACAATACACGCGAAACCAAGTAGGTTAACGTAACCGTAGGTAGCAAATGGCGCATCAACAGGTGTAGTGCCTACAAATAAAAGCGTAATAGCAGCAGGCAGCGATATAATGAGGCCAACAGCGGCTGCTGTACCTACTGCTCTGTGTGCAGGGTAATTACAAAACGTAAGAGTAGGGACGGTAAGCGTGCCGCCACCAATACCAACCATTGAACTGAAAAAGCCGATGCACGCCGCCATAATAGACTGTCCAACCCGCCCTGGTAGGCCGTTAAACAATGCATCTTTTTTGCCAACTAACATGTTGATAGCAGACAAGGTGGCAATAACACCAAACATCAAGGTTAGGAAATTAGCGTCTAGTACCGTTACTAAGTAACTTCCGGCTAAAACACCAACCAAGATAAACACTGCCCATGCTTTTAGTAGGGCAAAATCTACATTGCCCTTACTGTTGTGGGCGCGAATAGAGCTAATAGATGTAGGCACAATAGTGGCAAGTGATGTTGCAGTTGCAATCACCATGGCACTTTCAGCCGATACACCTAGCGCTTGAAATAAGAAAAACAGCACAGGCACTATAACAATACCGCCGCCTACACCTAAAAGGCCAGCCAGTAATCCGGCGAACACGCCTGTACCAATTAACGATAAAATTACCGTCATGTTATCGAGTAAAAACTGCATAAATAAAGAGTCTCGTATATGAATTAAATCTTGTGATTATGAACAAGGTTTTTGTATACCAATTTGTGTATATAAATTTGTGTCTATAAATACTTTGGCCACAATTAAATTATGGTGGGTTGCTCTGGCTTACCTTAAAGGGGTGGACGTCCTTTAAAAATAAGCCAAAAGCAACTCACCGATAAAACGGCTTGGGTAGTTGGTTAAACCCGTTAAAGGGTTAACTATTATCGATAGATGTAGAACCTATCGATTAAGCTGCGCAGTTAAACCTTATCAGTAAAGGCTTTACCGTCGCTGCGAGGATCGCTTGCTGCGCTTACTGCGCCAGTTGGCGTGCGAATAACCGCGCCCGCATGGCCCATCAGTTCGTTACAAGGATCGACAGTCACCATCTCGTGGCCACGAGCAATAAGGCTTTCGCCTACATACTCGGCTAAATCACGCTCGGCTTTTAAGTTGTTACTTTCATCACCCCAAGTACGGCCTAATAACCAACGGCCAAGGGCAATGGCTTTATCAATAGGCTGGTTGTGATAAATATGGCGAGCAAATAGGGCAGCTTGTGTTTGTGGCTGACCTTCACCGCCCATGGTGCCGTAACTCATTCTGCGCCCATCTGCTAAATCGGCAAACGCAGGGTTAAGCGTATGGAACGGCTTTAATCCTGGTTTTAAGTATTGGTTGCTTTTTGGATCTAACGAGAACGAGGTACCTCGGTTATTCCAAACAATGCCTGTTTGTGGGCTAACAATACCTGAACCAAATTCCCAATACAGCGATTGAATGTAACTCACCATGCGGCCTTCGCTATCGCAGGCACCCATCCAAATGGTATCGCCGGGTTTCGCTACATGCGGCCACGGTTGCGCTTTATCTAGCGAAATGTGTTTTACCATTTCATCTAACGATTCATCAGTTAATAAGCTAGATAAATCAACCGGCGTACGTGAAGGGTCGGTAACGTTCGCATTTCGTGCAATAAACGCTTGTTTGGTGCATTCAATTAATAAGTGCACCATGTCGGCATCGGTAGAGCCTAAGTGCTGCACTTTGTCGTACAGCGCTAAAATGATTAACGAGGCCACACCTTGGGTAGGCGCAGGCAAGTTATACAAGGTGCCTTTGCTGGTAGTAACCGAAAGCGGCTCTACAATTTGCGCTTTGTATTGATTAAAGTCTTCAATACGAATAGGTGAGCCCGCAGCTTCCAAATCGGTAGCCAGTTTGCTAGCTAATTCGCCATGATAAAAGTCATCAAGCCCTGCTTTCGCTAAGTGGCTAAGTGTTTTAGACAGCGCCGTCAGTTTCAGGATTTTGCCTTTTTTAAGGGCTTTGCCTTTAATTAAGAACTGATCAAAATTTGGGTCGCCGGCTAAATCGTCGAAGGTTTTATTACTGGCGTCTACTAGGCTTTGCGTAACTTCAATCCCCCAGTTCGCCTGACTAATTGCAGTATCAAAAAGCGTATTAAGCGATAACCCATCTTGCCACTGGTGACTTATTTTTAATGCTTCATTCCAACCTGCAACAGCACCGGCCATAGTAAGGGCTGATTTTCCGCCTCGGCTAGGAATAGCGCTTTCGTCTTTGTAAAATTCAGGGGTAGCACCTAATGCCGCAACGCCTGAAGCATCAATGCCAATAGGGGCTTTGCCAGGCTCGCTAATGAGCCAAAAACCATCGCCACCCATACCATTCATGTGAGGGTATTCAACGGCAATAGACGCGGCTGCGGCCACCATGGCTTCAATCGCGGTGCCGCCTTTTTCTAAAATATTCAATCCCACTTGCGATGCCGCAAAGTGAGGGGCAGTGAAGCCTACGTTATGTTTTTCACTCATTGTCTTTTTTTATCCATTTGTTATTTGGCAAGTGCGACCTTGTTTTCATGTTAAGCCGGCTAAGCCTCCAGGACTATGTCATTTCAAATAAGTAGCGCTACGTCATTTTAAATCTATAGCGACTACGTCATTTTTAAATCAGAAATGACTACGTCAGTTTAGCCCTGTGAAAATAAGTTCATTAGGCTGTCAGTATTTTTGCTAGCTTAATGAGTGCAAGATCGCTGCCTTTTTTGCCTACCAATGATAAACCACATGGGGCATTTTGTAGGGTAAATAGCGGCATATGAATTTGTGGAAGCTCTGCTAAACCTGCAATTGAGGTAAGCGCAAGCAGGGCGTTCCTATCGTTCGCTAGTGTTTCTTCGTCAGCATCGCACCGTGGTGCAACGCCGGGAGTTGTGGGTATCAACAATACGTCTACAGTTTCAAATAAACTGTTTATGTATTGTTGAAACGCCACTTGCTGCTTCTTGGCATCTTCAATTTCTTGTTCTGAAATTGTTTTACACCAATTAAATCGAAGCATAATATCGTGGGCAATGTCAGGGGATGTATCTGTTATCCACTGGCCGTGTTGTTGCCAAATTTCAGCGCCTTGTAACACGCGAAACGTCGCGGCAGTATTAAGCGCAGTTAAATCTAATTCGTGTTCGGTAATAGGGCTAATAGTAAAACCCGAATCGCCGCTATCCGCTTTTTCGTTAAGTGCTTCAAGCCATTTCGTAGCTAAAACACCGTGTTTAGCACTTTGTAGCAAGTGTTGAGCGGCACCAATTCGGACTACGCTTGTATCTGCGTCGCTTTCCGCTGCAACCAATTCTTCTTGCGCAGCATCAGCTAAACAAACTTGGCTAACTTTTTCTAATGTATCTAAATCACGGGTCATCCAACCTATGGTGTCGAAAGACGGTGCAAGTGCCACCATGTTGTCACACGGTATTGCGTTGTGGGTAGTACGCAGCCCCCACAAACCCTGATAACTAGAAGGCACACGAATAGAACCACCAGTGTCAGTTCCCAAACCAATATCAGCTAAATGTGCCGATACAGCAACGGCCGAGCCCGAAGAGGAACCGCCGGGTATATGCGCCGGCGCCGACGGGTTAACCAACTGCGAGTAATGTTTATTCTGGCCGTGTAGGCTATAGGCCAATTCATCGGTAATGGTTTTACCCTTGAATGTAGCGCCTGCGCTAAATAATTTACTCACTGTGCTGTTAGTGACGGTAGGTATCGAATGCGTAGCCAACCAATCTGGGTTGCCTGCGGCGGTAGGAAGGCCTTCTATATGAAATAAATCTTTTACTGCTAAGCCTAAGCCAGCCAGTTTTGCATCTAATTGAGAAGCATCGCCAGAGTCAGTACCAGAGCTAGTATCTGAAGCGTTTTGAGCAATTGAATTATTTTCAGCGGAAATACTTACAAAAGGAGAAGACACAGGCACATTCGCAATAGTCACAAGATACGCCTATGAAACAATCGTTTCTCTTTGTTGTCAAGTGAAACGTTTGTTACTAAAACATGTCAGGTGTATTCAAATCTACTTAACAGTCGCGCTAAAGAAAGTTAATCAGACTAAAACCGGCTGCCTTCTTGGGTAAGAAATGCTTCTTCTTCTGCCGTACTGGTTCTACCTAAAATTAGGTTGCGGTGAGGGTAGCGGCCGAAACGTTCAATTATTTTAAGGTGCTTTAGTTCTTCTTCATATTCTTGCTCTAAACCGGGAACCCCAAAAAGTTGCTGGGCAATATCGTGAATAACTAACGATTCGCTGTGCATAAAAGGCATATATAGAAATACACTTTGTTGGGCAGTTAATACTTTATCGGCTTCTACGCTTACCGCTTCTTGCGCAAGTACTAATGCCATTGGGTCTTGCGAAAAAGCGTGAGGCGTGCCCCTATAAATATTTCTAGAGAACTGGTCGAGTAAAATAATCTCTGCTAATCGGCCAGAAGGGGTGGCGCGCCAAGGCCATAGTTCACCTTGAGATGCCGCGCGGTGAAGAGTTAAAAATTCTGATGCGATGGTGCGATCTAACGCTGCATCTTTCATAAACCACTGAGAAGATGACAGGGTATTAAACCAAAAGTCTAAAACTCTGCTAGACTCTTCTATAACAAGGTGAGATTTGTCCATTTCAACTCCAACTCAACTTCAACAACATGTACTAAGGTGCCTTTTTACACGGGCATTATGGGGCTTTGGATGAGTAGCCAAGCTCGCCCGAGCGGCAACACGCGTTTTTATCGTATTTTCATAACGTGAACGTTATACGTGTTTATTTAATGATTCGATCGTTACGTTTAGTCGTTTCCATCATTCGTTACATTCAGTACGAGCAGTACAAACGATTCTTTCTTCTTGCTTAAACGACCTATACGATTGTTTTAACGATCCTACATTCTTATTTAAACGACCTTACATTCTTGCTTAAAAATTAATCAATTAACAGCAGTTAGTTTTATTTTCGCTCTGAAGGCTCGAGTTCATCGAGGTCGCCATACAGGCTAGTAATGGCTTCAACTCGTTTAGAGGCGCTGTCGCCCAATGCAGAATAGGTAAAGTTACATAAGGTAGAAACCAAGCTCATTGGGGCGGCATAGCTGTCGAATGGGGCGAAGTTATCTAACGGCGCACTAACATGGTTTCCTAAATGACAAACCAATAAATGCTTCACGTTATCTCGGTACACCTGCCCAGTAGGATCGGTTATAAGAATGGTTTGGCAGTGCGAAAGGCTATGTAGAATATGTTTAAACTGACGGGTGCGCCGGCGAAAGCCAAATAACACCACAACGTCATCTGCACTCAAATCGACTAAATCTTCCCCTAAGGTTTGTCCTGGTTGGGGTAAAAGCCTAACAGAAGTACGAATTTGTTTAAGTTGCTGGCGAAAATGCAAGGCTAAGGGATAGGCGTTTCTAAACCCAATTAAGGTAATTTGTTTCGCGTGGGCCAACTTTTCTGCAATAGCATTCAGGGTATCAATATCTAAATTGTCGAAGGTTTGCGAAATGTTATTAAGTTCTTGCTCGTGTTGCAGAACCGCTGTGGTACTGGGGCTAACCGGCACACCTTGTTCGCGCAATGTCAGCAAGGTATTTTTTGCTTCTTGATGCGACTCAAACCCTAGTTGACGGAAAAAACGGCTTACCGTGGCTTTCGAAGTTTTAGTTTGTTCTGCTATGTGAGCGGTAGACTGAGTAACAATGGCAATAGGGTTGCGCTGTAAATACTGGGCTATGGTCTGGCCTGAAGGAGACAAAGATGCATAGTGCTTCTCTATTTGCTTAATGACATCATTCGAATTTTTGGCCATAAGGAGTAATCTTTAACTGCTCTGTAATTTACTTAATAGGATAATGAATGAATATGCGTTTCGCTGTGCCTTAAATCAAGACCCTCTGCGCAATGGTTTCGTTCAGAATGATTTTCGAATAGTCACTGAAAAGCCGATCAAAAGGCAAGGAAAAGCCATCGGGAAGTCATCGATAATTAAAAAACACTCTCTGCAAATCTTTCCATTCTTTCACCCTTCATGCACATATATTACACACCGAAAAACCCTTTAGTTGCAATCAATAGGTATAAACAAGGTGCAGGGCACATTACCACACTCTTTTATTTTCCCTTTCTTTTTACTTTTCACTTTCTTTTATACATACCTTCTACTGCGTAAAAATTAAAAAACCTATTGGTCTTGGTGACTTAGTTATTTTGATAAAAATTTAAGCCTAATGTCTAAGGTTGCAAGGTGCCATTTTTACGCGTATTGGCACTAATATTGGACTATAATTTCACCTTCTTTTTTAATTCATATTTACGTCATCATTTTGCAATGAAGTAGGAGTTATTCGTGGTAAAGCTATGGTCTGAACTGATCTTGTTGTTCCTTGCATTGCCCATTGCCGTACTTTACTGGATTAACCACGTCGCTGATTGGCTGATGCCGATATTGGGCATAGTGTGTTTATTTTGTTTAGGTGTGTTGCTAGCCGATAAACAATTCCAACGAATCCGCTTATGGCATTGGGAAGATTGCGGGCCGCATTTAAAAAGTACGCTGAAACTGTTTCTGCCTTGGGCAAGTTTGCTTGCGTTGTGTGTGTATTTAGTTAAACCCGAACTGTTTTTACACTGGCCTATCAACCAGCCTTGGATGTGGGTGGTCACCTTATTGGTGTACCCTATTGTGTCGGTTATTCCTCAAGAAATTATTTTCAGAACCTTTTTTTTCCATCGCTATAAACGTATTTTACCCTCTCGATATGCGCGGTGGATTTTAAGTACGTTTGTATTCGGTTTGGCACATTTAATTTACGGTAATTGGGTGGCTGTGGTTATGTCTTGGTGTGGCGGTGCTATATTTGGTTACCGTTATATGCAAACCAATTCAACACCTATAGTGGTAATAGAACATGCGATTTGGGGAAGTTTTTTATTCACCATAGGGCTAGGCTCTTATTTGGTTGTGTCTGGCGTATAAGGTATTTATTAGCTTTTTCTTTAACCAATCGACTGAACTATTCTCCAAAACTAATACACTAACTTAAATGTACCAAACCCAAGTGAAACCCCTCGGTCGCCGTTTAGTTATACTTTTTTGGTTTATAGTTTAAAGAGAGCGGTTTATCGAGAATGGTTTAAGGCGTATGGTTTTTAGGATCGGCCATTTAGTGTATGGTTTTTGGTGTATTAGTTTTAACAAATAATGACTGAGGTATTGATGCGCAGCGTGTGCTGCTAGCCGTATGTGTAAATACAACCTCATTTCAAGGAGCGAAGATGAGCATTATCGATTCATTGACTGCGTTTTCAGCATTGTCAGCATTACCTGTAGATTTATTTGCTGCTGATGGAGTAACTGAATCTGGTGTAGAGAATTTTACCGAAGCACAATCGGTGTTGTTAGATTTGTGGCATGGCTTTTTGTATCGCTTGCCGGGCCTAGGCGTGGGCTTATTAATCATGGCTCTGTTTATTGTAGCGGCGGGGCCTTTATCGCGATTATTACTTAAACCTTTCTCGTTTTCTTCCTTAACACCATTAATAAAATCGGTAGCCCAGCGCTCTATTAGCTTGGTCATTATATTGCTCGGTATATACCTGTTTTTATTCATGGCAGGGTTAACTGGCTTCGCGGTAGCTGTTATCAGTGGTACTGGGGTAGTAGGGTTAATTCTTGGTTTCGCGTTTCGTGATATTGCTGAAAATTTCATATCTAGCTTACTGCTTACTATTCAGCGTCCATTTAGAATTGGCGATATTGTCGAGATAAACGAGTTCACTGGCATTATTCAAAAGGTAACTTCAAGGGCCACCACTATGGTGGACTTCGACGGTAACCATATTCAAATTCCCAACGCGACTATCTATAAAGGCGTGATTAAAAACTTAACTGCCAACCCACTTATGCGTGGCCATTTTGTGCTGGGCGTAGGGTACGATGCTGATATTCGCAATGCACAACAACTTGCCGTCGAAATTATATCTAGCCATGCAAAAGTGCTGAAAGATCCAGAACCACAGGTATTAATAGATAATTTAGGCGCATCAACCTACAACTTAAAAATGTATTTTTGGGTGAATGTTGAAGACACCAGCGTACTTAAAATGTCGTCGTTGCTGATGCGCCAAATCGTTGGCCGCTTCACTGAGGAAAATATTAGTATGCCGGATGATGCAAGAGAGCGTATTTTCCCTGACGGCTTAGCGCTAACTTCAAATAAGGCTTCTAAAAGCAGCAATGTTATTGATGATAACAGCACGGGTTTCACATCGCTGAATAAACCGTATTCCCTTAACGAAGATAAAAATTTCGGCATAACAAGAAGCAGTGTATCGCCTATTGAAGAGGCCACAGAAGAGGCTAGAAATGAGGCCAAAAACGAGGCGGATACATTTACGGAAAATAGCGCATCAGACGAGAAATTCAATTCCGGCTCCAGTGCAAATTTAGACCACGAAACTGATGATGTAAGCAGTGAAGCCGAAGATATTCGAGAGCAAGCCAAAAAAGCGCGCGACCCCGAAAGCGGTGAGAATATTCTTTAGTTAGCGCCCGATGCGGTTGGCGATAAGTTACAGCGCCCCAGAAAGTCTTGCCATAAGCTTACGTGGGCGTGCATTACAGCAGAGTACTCAGCGAAGTTATCAATGCCATGAGTGCGAATATGAGCTTTAAATGGCTCGCTTAATACTTCACTGTCGCTCCACTGCTGCCATAGTGGTTGAAGCTGGTAGTGGTAGCTATTTAGCGTGCTAGCGATAGGTTGAATTTGTTCAATAAAGAATAAATAAAAGACGTTACGTAATATCTCGGCTTTATCGCTATTCATGCCGTTGCTGCAATCTATTTCACTTAGAGCGCCTGGAAGAGTTTCATTAAGCATCAATAAGCGATTGTGTAATACAGCCTGAGTTTGCCATAGCTTTGCTGGAAGCCGAGAAGAGGCAACAATCTGCAACTGCTCTTCTAGTTCTTCGCTATCTTTTATAACACCACCTTCGCTGGTGGCGTCAAACCTAGTAATATCAGATAAACTGTTCACAAAATTAAGCGCATTCACAGATGCTTTGGCATCTTTATTACCACTTGCTAATAGCGGTGATGCCGCCATGCTAAGCCCTAGCTTTATTTCAGAACTAGTTTGCACCACGTTCGCCCATACACTTTCATACTGACTTTGCTTTTGTTTACGCCACTCACCCACTGTAGTAGCAATGGGGTCTTCAGCCGCCTTCAATCTCGCTTCGCAATTTGCTAGGGCGTTTAGCACTCTATGTTCGTATTGCAAGCGTTGCGAAGGCAGTTGGGTTTTACCCAATGCCGTGTTTCGTTCGGCCACTATACGGCCAAGTTCGCAATCTTGTATGGCATAAAACTCCCTAATATTAATATTCAAGGTAGTTACGTTATTGCCGACGTCTGAAAGTGAAGGGTAGGTTTGGGAAGGTATTAGTAGCAAGGCATGTGTTTGCGATCCAATTTTATTCAAAGCGCTATTTTTTAATAAAGCACTATTTTCTAATTTATGGATATCTTCCGTTAAAGAGCCATCTAACACTCTGGAAAGGCGATTGGTGTATTCATCCATGGTGTCGTCAATACTGGGCGGGCCAAAGCACCCCTGTAATAATACTAAACTTAACAATAAGGCTAACACCACAGGTAACACCGTAGCTATTGCCGCGATAAAATGCTTAAGCTGGTGCATTGGTGTGTAGGCTTCGGCCGCCATCTACATAAATAATTTGCCCAGTAATGTATTTAGCTGAAATTAAAAATGTAGCGGTGTTGGCGATATCTTCAGGCGAGCCTAATCCACCAAGTGGAATGCTATCTAACAACTGTGCTTTTTGCTTCGCTTCTAATTCCCTTTCTGGCCACAGTATAGCGCCTGGCGCAATGCCGTTTACCCGTACTTCTGGGGCCATTTCAACGGCCAGTGAACGGGTAATAGAAGCTAGTGCAGTTTTAGCAAGGCCGTACACCGTATGGTGGGGCAGTGGGCGGTCTATGTGCATATCAACCATGTTGATAATACAGCCATTGCTTGCTTTTAATGCCGGCCACAACGCTTGCGACAAAAACAAGGGCCCTTGTACGTTGCTACCTACTAAGCTGTTCCAGTCGTTTTCAGCAATGTCGCCAAGGGGGGTAGGATAAAAGCTAGAGGCATTATTAATTAATACATCTATGCCATGTACACTCTCTGCACTGGCTATACTTTCTGCAGCGATTTCTTCTGCGCTCTCAGTACTCTCTGCTGCATTTTGTTGAGTTTGACCAAACACATTCGGCGCAGTGACTTGCTGTGCTAAACGAGCAATGTCATCTAAGTTACACAAATCGGCTTGTAAACAAACAGCACTGTTAGGCCTTATAGCATTCAACGAACTAACTAATGCGTTAGCCTCTACGGCTGAATGGCCGTAATGCACAATAACGCGGTAGCCTGCGCTGTGAAGTGTTTTTGCCATGGTGGCACCAATGCGTTTGGCGGCACCGGTAATAAGGGCAACGGGGGCGTGAGTTTGTTCGTGATGTTTATTCATTGTGTATGGTAACTAGTGCTTTTTGCATAAGTTTGACAGCATTTCCAACAATTTAAAGATAAGAATACGTAAGAATCGGTTGAAAAACAGGGTAACAACACAAACTATTGGTAGTAAGAAAGAGAAAATGTGGGCGCTAAGGCACGGAAAATACCCTTACCCATTGCAAGTGCATTTTCAGCCGTTATAATCGCCCATCGATAATCGTTTATACGGCCGACCCAAGTATGGAAGTCGGCAAAGAGTAAACGGTTCTCACGTTATTTATTACGTTTTCAGGTTATATAGCCAATGAAGCTAATCTAGCTTATTGCAATGAATATAACGACATCGCTTTAACACCAAAATGGTGTTTTAAAATTAAAATGCAAGTGGCGCAGAGTAGGCGTCACCACTGTAAAGGACATATCATGCCAGTAATTACCCTTCCTGATGGAAGCCAGCGCGCTTTCGACCAATCAGTTTCTGTATTAGATGTTGCCAACGATATTGGCCCAGGTTTAGCGAAAGCGACTATTGCCGGTAAAGTAAATGGCGAATTGGTAGACGCAGTAGACCTTATTGAGTCAGACGCTCAACTACAAATTATTACCGCAAAAGACGAAGCTGGTTTAGAAATTCTTCGCCACAGCTGCGCGCATTTGTTAGGTCATGCTATTAAGCAACTTTGGCCAAACACCAAAATGGCAATTGGGCCTACTATCGACAACGGTTTTTACTACGATGTTGATATGGAACAAAGCCTAACCCAGGAAGATATTCAAAAGCTTGAAAAGCGTATGCTTCAACTAGCTAAAACTAACTATAACGTTGTTAAAAACAAAGTTAGCTGGCAAGAAGCCCGCGATGCATTCGAAGCACGCGGTGAAACCTATAAAATGGAAATTCTAGATGAGAACATCAGTCATGATGATCGTCCAGGGTTGTACCACCATGAAGAATACGTAGACATGTGCCGAGGCCCTCACGTGCCTAACATGAAATTCTGCCAAAACTTCAAGCTTATGAAAGTAGCCGGCGCTTACTGGCGTGGCGACAGCGACAATAAAATGTTGCAGCGTATTTACGGCACCGCATGGGCTGATAAAAAGCAACTTAAAGCCTACTTACAGCGCTTAGAAGAAGCTGAAAAACGCGATCACCGTAAAATTGGTAAAACCCTAGACTTGTTCCACTTCCAAGACGAAGCGCCGGGTATGGTGTTTTGGCACAACGACGGCTGGTCTATTTACACCGAATTAGAAAAGTTTATCCGCGGTAAATTGCGTGAGTACGACTACGGCGAAGTAAAAGGCCCATTAATGATGGACCGTTCGTTGTGGGAAAAATCGGGTCACTGGGACAAATTTGGCGATGCCATGTTTACCACTGAATCTGAAAAACGTGAATACGCGATTAAACCAATGAACTGCCCAGGTCACGTTCAAATATTTAACCAAGGCTTAAAATCTTACCGCGACCTTCCGTTGCGTATGGCTGAGTTTGGTTGTTGTCATCGTAATGAACCATCAGGTGGCTTACACGGTCTAATGCGCGTACGTGGGTTTACCCAAGACGATGCACACGTGTTTTGTACCGAAGAACAGATACTCGATGAAGTGGGTAGCTGTATCGACATGGTTTACGATGCGTACAATACCTTTGGTTTTGAAAAAATCGTGGTAAAACTTTCTACTCGTCCTGAAAGCCGAGTAGGCAGTGATGAAATTTGGGATAAATCTGAAGCTGCATTGGCAGAAGCACTTAATAAGAAAAATATTGAGTTTAGTTATTTGCCAGGCGAAGGTGCGTTCTACGGGCCTAAAATTGAATTTACTCTTCATGATTGCTTAGACAGAGCATGGCAGTGTGGAACGGTTCAGCTAGATTTCTCTATGCCGGGGCGTTTAGGGTCTACTTACGTAGCTGAAGACGGCGAACGTAAAGTGCCTGTTATGATCCACAGAGCTATTTTAGGTTCACTAGAAAGATTTATCGGTATTCTTACCGAAGAATTCGCCGGACTTTTCCCGCTTTGGTTAGCCCCTCAGCAGGTGGTAATTCTAAATATTACCGACAGTCAGGGTGAATATGCACAAGAATGTGCAAAAAAACTGCAAAAAAGTGGATTTAGAGCAAAGTCGGACTTGAGAAATGAGAAGATTGGCTTTAAAATCCGCGAGCACACTCTCAAGCGTGTTCCTTATATGTTAGTAGTAGGCGATAAAGAAATGGAAGCTGGCGAAGTAGCAGTACGCTCACGACGCGGCGACGACCTAGGTAAAATGAGCCTGGAAGCTTTTATTGCCATGGCAAATCAGGAAGTGGCAGAAAAGACCATTAAATAGTTTGAGGGTTTTCGTGTATACTACACGACGGTGTTTGCTTATCAGTACTGAATTAAAGACAGATGGTAAGCAAACAGAAGAATTAAATGTTTGGAGGAATGCACATTAAAGGCGCTAATAACAAGGCTCAGGGCGACAAAGCCCGCATAAACGATGAAATCAAAGCCAAAGAAGTTCGCTTAATTGGCAAAGACGGTGAGCAAGCCGGCATTGTAACGTTAGCAGAAGCGACGAAACTTGCTGAAGAAGCCAGTCTTGATCTAGTAGAAATCAGTCCGAATGCTGAGCCGCCAGTCTGTAAAGTTATGGACTATGGCAAATTCCTCTTTGAAAAAAGTAAAGCTCAGAAAGAGCAGAAGAAAAAACAGAAGCAAATTCAGGTCAAGGAGATTAAGTTCCGCCCTGGCACTGATGAAGGCGATTACCAGGTAAAACTGCGCAACCTGCGTCGCTTTCTTGAAGGTGGTGATAAAGCCAAAGTTACGATCCGTTTCCGCGGACGTGAAATGGCGCACCAAGAGATCGGTATTGAACTTCTTAACCGTGTTAAAGCGGATTTGGAAGAGATTGCTGTGTGCGAGTCTTTCCCACGTCGTGTGGAAGGCCGCCAAATGATCATGGTGCTAGCCCCAACTAAGAAGTCGTAGTGGTCTAAAAGTTTTTGAGGTACTGCAATCTCAAAACACCCTGCGGCTAAACATTAACCGACAACCGGTAACTGCATACCCAGCGTCGATACTAACAATGCGGAGTTTTAGCAATGCCTAAAATGAAAACTGTAAGCGGTGCCGCCAAACGTTTTAAGAAAACGGGTTCTGGCCGCTTTAAAAGCAAACAGTCTCACTTACGTCACATTTTGACTAAGAAGAGCTCTAAGCGTAAACGTCACCTTCGTGGCAAGAAACTGGTTCATGATTCTGATACCAAATTGGTTCAGCGCATGTTGCCGTACGTATAGACTTAGGAGACTGATTAATGGCTAGAGTAAAACGCGGCACGGTAGCACGTGCACGTCACAAAAAAGTCCTCAAGCAGGCAAAAGGTTATTACGGTGCTCGTTCACGTGTTTATCGCGTAGCGGTACAAGCCGTAACTAAAGCTGGTCAATATGCTTACCGTGACCGTCGTCAGCGTAAGCGTCAATTCCGTCAATTGTGGATTGCACGTATTAATGCTGCTGCACGTCAAAATGGTATGTCATACAGCCGTTTCATTAACGGTTTGAAAAAAGCGTCTGTTGAAATCGATCGTAAGATCCTTGCCGACATCGCTGTACATGACAAAGCGGCTTTCAGCGCACTAGTCGATGCGGCTAAAGGCGCATTAGCTTAATTATTAACTAATTAAGTTTAAGTTCTTTCGGAAAAAGGCGAGCAGGATGCTCGCCTTTTTTCGTTTCTGGCGTTTAAAAATTTCTGTCAATCGAGCTCTTCGATAACACCGTTCAAAAAACGATAAACGAGACCCAAGCTAAACTGTTTTAAAGAGCGAATAGTTCACAGCTAATAAATGCATTTAATAAGGCGTAGACAAATTCACACCCTCACTCATATAAATGTCATCATAAGCTAAACCGCCATTACCGTATGGTTTATCAATTGGCCCAGTATTGCTATTAGCCAAAAAATAAATCAGGGGTAATTCCCGCTTCATTCTAAAATTAGCATTTTCATACGCTAAAGTTTGCTGGCTAAATTCGCCGCCTTTTACATAAACACTATATTTTTGCCCGCCATTTTCAACTGTGGCGTTATTAACCACATACCAAATTTCATACCATTCGCCCACCGTAAGGGGCTCTGATGCTTTGTTGTCAGCATTTTTTACACTGGCGTATTGGCGGTACTTGTCTGTGCTGTCTATTTTCACCATTAAGCTGCCGTCATTCTTATACCCATTCGACTCATACTTGTCAGTTACCCTTAACGTGGGCTCAAAAGCATTGTAGCCCTGCGCTAGTATCTCATTAGGGGGCAAATTACTAATGCCAAATGCATGGTTGTTAGGAAAGCGCTCAACGCGAATTCTGGTATAGAAGGTATAGGTGTCGCCTATTTTTACAGGTACAGGCAGTGCTTTAAAGCTTAGGGCTTTCCTATTGCCCACAATACCGTCTGGGGCGGGCTTTTTGATTAAATAACCGTTGTTGACCATTGGCAAAGTAGGGGAGGTGGTCGTATTTATATTCGCGTTTGTGTCGTGTAGCCGAATTTCAGTAACTTGCGCTTTTTCAACGAATGGGTTGGTATCGTTTTGGGTATCAGCTAAATGCCAATCATCGAGTTTTCCCGTTTCGAAGTTATCAATAACTAACCACGGTGAAGCGTTTTGTGTAGAAGAAAAGCTATCTGAGGGCGATGCGCTTTCCGCAAGCAATATGCTGTCTGTACGTGAAAAGCTACACGCAGTGAGTAAAAATGACGCACTTATCAGTAATATGTACTTCATGGGGCACCTTGGAGTGCAAAGAGTATTGCTCATTTATACACTCAACATATCGAAAACTACAATTAAAATCGCTACTTATACTGTCTTGAAAATTACATATATTCTTTGTGCTGCAAATTTAAATATAGCTTTAAAAGAAACAAAAAAGCCCCAACACATGATGTTGAGGCTTCACTGTTTTACTTAGGAATTATGAAGTGAAACTTTAGTTCTTAAAAACCTTAGTAAGCGTTTTTATTTGCTAAACCACCAAACACTGTCATAAATACAATTTTAATATCGAACCATACCGACCAACGGTGAATATAATCTAAATCGTACTCTACACGTTGCACCATTTTGTTCACTGTTTCTGTTTCACCCCGTAGGCCATTCACTTGTGCCCAACCGGTAATGCCAGGCTTCACCTTATGACGAAGCATGTAACCAGTAATAAGTTTACGGTATTCTTCGTTATGCGCTACAGCGTGAGGGCGGGGGCCTACAATCGACATCCTGCCTTGAAGTACGTTAATAAACTGCGGTAGTTCGTCAATAGACGAGCGACGTAAGAAGCCGCCAATCTTCGTTAAACGGGCATCGTTCTTCGTAGCCTGTTTCACTACGGCGCCGTTATCTTGCGTAGTCATAGAGCGAAATTTATAAACCGTAATCTGTTTACCATCTAGGCCGTAACGCTTTTGTTTGAATATTACAGGGCCTTTAGAAGTAAACTTAACCGCCGCCGCAATACCTAGCATAGGAATAGCCAACATCATCAAAATAAGTATGCTTAGTACAATATCTTCAAAGCGTTTTAAAATATCACTAGCACCCTGAAATGGCGTATCGTAAACACTTAGCGCTTGTACCGAACCAATAGACTGCCAGCGGGCATTTAATAGGTTGTACATAAAGAAGTTAGGAATAATATAAACGTTAGCTGTGGTATCACTACACTTTTCAAGAATATTACGAATGCGGTTCTCTGCACTCATTGGTAGGGCAATGTATATGTAATCCACTTCATTGCGCTTAGCCATTTCAATAGCCGATTCAATATTACCTAATACCTGGTTTCTGAATTCATGAGGTAATCTGTCTTCACTTCTATCATCGAACATGCCTAAAAAGCGAATACCTAAATGTTCATTTGAAACGATTTGATTAGCCATATTGTAACCGACTTGGCTGGCACCAATCACAATAGACTTTCTGGAGTTCAAGCCACTGCGGCGAAGGCGAAAAAGAAATTTTCGCATTACGTAGCGCCAAGCAAGTACCACCACAAATGAAGATGAAGCCCATAATAAAACGCCTGGAGGCGTTATTCTTAAATCGCCAAAGAAAAAGAACCCAAAAGCAGTGGTAGATAACATACTTAGCGCCCACGCTATAGCGGCTGCACGTAGCATTTCATTCGTTCTGTGACCACGCCAAGAACGGTAAAGCTCTACAAATTCACCGGATAACTGGAAACTAATAACAAAAACAAAAAGAAAAAGAAGGCTACCAGCGGTAACCGGGCTACCGTAATAAAACGCTGACGCGTAATAAAGTAAGGTCACTAGGCATAAATCAATAAGCCTATATATGGTCGAGAAACCACTCTGGTTCCTAACAACTAGCCCACCAGAGGAATTCGGTTCAACCTCGTGAGATTTAAGGACTTGGTTAGGTGCTACTTTATTATCCATGTAAGTATCTCTAAGAAATAAAAGTTCACGCCGACTTCAATTGTCAATGAAGCAAAAGACTACCGCGCTTATTATAAGCTTTTGCTAAAGTTTTCACTTTAGCATGTTCAAGTTAAGGCCCATTTAGAACTTAACTAAAGTTTAATAAAGCAAAATATGTACCGGAATACGAATAAATAACACGAAGAGAAATTTACGCCGTGCAAGCTAAGTGTTAGTTATTACTGCTCAGCTAAACTATAGTATAAGCACGTTGTAATTTTATTACAAAACTATTGAAAGCAATTAGCCAACTGATATTGTAATATAGCTATCAAGTACTATTTTAATGCTTTATTTTTGCGCTATTTTCGATAACAAAAGTAGTGACGCAGGTTTTGCATAACAAAAAAATGCCAGTGAATTAGACACACTGCTGCAACATTTTATAGCTATTCTAGGTAAGGTTTAGGCTTAGTAATTTCTGCATGGGCCCTTATTTAGAGGCATAACTAGAGGCATAACTAGAGGCATAACTACGATGTTTAGGTATGCACAATAAACAAAGTGAAAGATAGACTGGACTTGTTAAAGTCAAAAATAGACTGCTTAGCATGGCACAGTATTAGCATACCACTAGGCCAATAACTGAAAGATAATAAATTTCACACTCATAACGGTTACAAGAAGAAGTCGGTGGTGCTTTTTTGAGCATGCGGGCAGATGTTGCACTGTTTTATTCCAACATCTGTTTATTAAAGCCGATGAAGCCGAAAAATTTTAGGAGCGAGTATGTTTAAAAGGACAACAAGCCTTGTTGCACTGTCTGTAATTAGCGCCATTACACACGCACAAGAGGCTGGCCGTATTGAAGCTGGCCAATTCGACATTATCCCAACTTTCACCACTTCAATGAGTTATGTAGACAACGTAGCTTATGCTCGTGATGGTGAACCTAAAATTTATAGCTGGCGTGCAACGTTATCTCCTGAAATTATTGCTGCAACTGAAATTGACGGAAACCCTGTTCAATTCGGTTATCGTTTAGAGCGAGGCGTATATTTTTCAAGTAGCGCAGATGACTATACCGACCACTTTTTTGAAGCAAGTGGTGACTATGACCTAAACAGTCGCCATCGCTTATCGGGAACTGCTCAGTTTGAAGATGGACATGAAGACCGTGGTACTGGCTTTTCATTAGGCTCCGGAAGCGACATTAATAGCCCTGATACGTACAAAAGTACGTATGTTGGTGCTGAGTACGAGTACGGAGCTTTAACTTCTAACGGTATGCTCACCTTTAAAGCAAACCGTGAAACATTAGATTACGACAGAGATGAACAAGCATATTTACTTCGCGATCGAGCTAAGAACAAAATAGGTGCAGAGTTTGCCTATAAAATTGCACCATCCACAGCCTTAGTGTTAGATGTTACTAACACTTACACTCGTTATGATCTCCAGTTATCACCTGCAACCAGTTTAGACAGTGACACGTTACGTGTTCTGGGTGGACTAACATGGGAAAGCACTGCGGCAACCACTGGCTTTGCCAAAATCGGTTATACCGAAAAAGATTTTGAGTCTGCAACGCGTAGCACATTCTATGGTATAGATTGGGAAGCCGGCGTTGAATGGCAACCTGTTACTTACTCAACATTTCGTTTTTCTACCAGTGCTGATACCCGTGAAACAAACGGTGAAGGTAACTTCATTCGTGGCAGAGATTATGTGGCTTCGTGGGAACACGAGTGGCTACAGCGCTTAAGTACAACAGCCGGTATTAGCAAACTTACCGACGAATACGTGTTAGATGAAGACGGTATAGCAAATCGGGAAGATGATCTTATGCGTTATACTGCAGCGCTGAACTATCAGGCGCGTCGTTATTTAAGCTTTTCTTTATATTACACGTTAAATGACAGAGACAGTAACCGAGATACTATTGGCTACGACAGAAGTGTAATTGGTTTATCTGCTGAGGTTAGCCTGTGAAGCAAAGTGTTAGTTATATTTTTGCGTTATTTTTTATAGTAGTTATGTCGTTTAACGCCTTTGCGCAAGAAGGCAATTTGAGCATGAGCCGCTATCAATTGGGCTCTGGTGACAGAATTAGCATTAATGTATTTGGGCAAGATGATTTGTCGATGGAAGTTCGCTTACCCGACGTTGGCACTATCAATTACCCTTTCATGGGGGAAATGAAATTAGTAGGGTTAACGCTAGGTGAAGTCGAGCAGCTTATCTATGAGGGTTTGAAAGGGGATTATTTAGTAAACCCTTCGGTATCAGTGACTATTATTGATTATCGCCCTTTCTTTATTGATGGTGAAGTAAAGCGACCCGGTGGTTATCCTTACCAGCCAGGTTTATCGGTGAATAAAGCAGCAGCGCTTGCTGGCGGCTACACTGAACGAGCGGCTAGAGATAAAATAACGATAGTTCGAGAGAAAGATGGCACAACACGTAGTTTTACCGTAACAGTAAGCGACATGATTCAGCCTGGTGACATCATCAACGTCAAGCAACGCTTTTTCTAAATATAAGAATTTCAGGATACAAAAATAAGATGGCAGTAAATCATAGGGACGATGTTAATCATGGTGTTCTAGATAGTGAGACTATAGATATAGCGCACTATCTTGGAATACTTAAACGTTATGCATTCCGTATTGTTTCGTTAGCAATAGCGTTCACTATATTAGTAGCGTTACTAGTAATGCGGATGACGCCACTGTATACGTCGTCTACCACTATATTAGTTGATTCAGAAAACGCTAATGTTGTTTCTATTGAAGAAGTTTATGGTTTAGATACTAAGCGTAAAGACTATATGCAGACCCAATACGAAATTCTACGTTCGCGTCAAATTGCCGAGCGTACTGTCGAAGGTATGAATTTGCACTTGAACGACAGGTTTATGCCACCAGAGGAAGGTCCTGGCGTCGTCGACTCTATTATTGATAGTGCTAAAGGCATGCTGCCATTTTTACCTCAAGAAGAGGTGGTGGAACGTACTGAAGAAGAAATTGTTGCAGCCAAAAAACGCTCAGCGGTATCTAAACTGATGCGTGCAGTTGAAATAACCATGGTAGACAATACCCAGGTTATGAAGATTTCAGTAACCACTGAGTCGCCTCAGTTGTCAGCGGAAATTGCTGATACCATTGCCGATGTATACATTGAAAATTACCTTCAAGCAAAACTTGATATGACCGCCAAAGCTACATCTTTTCTTACTGAAAGCTTAGAAGGTTTGAAAGACAAGCTAGATATTGCTGAAAAGAACTTATCGTTATTTTACGAACGCAATCAAGTAGTTAATATAGACGGTGTTGTAGGCTTAGCGGCAGACGAGTTGGAACGTTTAAGTACGCAACTTCTAGATGCTCAAACTGCTTTGAAGTTAAACGCGGTTATCTACAGACAAACACGTAACAACGTAACCCTTGAAGATATAGCAAGGTTACCGGAAGTGTTAAATCACCCTACCATTCAGGGCGTTCGCCGCGACGAATCAAAAGCGATGACCCGCGTATCTGAACTAAGCAAAGTTTTTGGCCCTAAACACCCAAAAATGATAGCAGCTAACGCGGAGCTTTCTTCTATTCGCGAAACCTTAAACACTCAAACTCGCGATCTTATTTCTAGTATTACTACGCAATATCAAGTTTCAGAACAGCGCGTAGCACAGTTGAAACAAGAAGTAGAGGTAGCAAAAGCGGAATTCCGAGGCCTTTCTGCATTAGATAACCAACGTAAAGCGCTGCAGCGTGATGTAGATATTAATCAGCAGTTATATAACTCGTTCTTTACTCGTTTAAAAGAAACTGATGAGTTAGGTGGTTTTGAATCAGCTAATGCGCGAATACTAGATAATGCTGTTGTATCGTATATACCTTCAGAACCCAATAAAAAGCTATTAATTGGTGCAGCGTTTGTATTCAGTCTTGGCTTTGGTGTGTTCTTAGCAATTACCATGGAAACACTGAATAGCGGTATTCGTTCGGTAGAAGATGTAGAACGTAAGCTAGGGCAGCGTATGCTGGGCTTAATTCCATGGCTTGCGCATAAGAAGAAAACTAAGCTGCCCATTCGCACTTACTTCGATGGTAAGAAACATCAGTTTGCAGAGTCTGTAAGAACCTTACGTACTAGTTTGTCTTTATTGAACCTAGATAAAGATAACCAAGCAATTATGGTTACTTCGAGCGTGCCGAAAGAAGGTAAAACGACAGTATCAATAAACTTAGCCTTTGCGCTAGGGCAGTTAGATAAAACTATATTGGTTGATGCAGATTTACGTAGGCCCACAGTAGGCAGGCAGTTTAATATTCCTAACTACCAACCGGGTGTTGCTAACCTTATTCTTAAAACACACAGTTTTGATGAGTGCTTGGTACGCGATGAAGAAGGTAATATTGATATTCTTTCAGCGGGCACCATACCTTCGAACCCTCAAGAACTACTTGCCGACAAGGGCTTCGATGAGCTAATTCAGCAACTGAAAACTCAATATAAGTACGTTGTGGTAGATACTGCGCCTACTCAAGCGGTAAGTGACTCTATGGTTATTGCTAACTCGTGCGACTCTATTATTTATGTGGTTCGTGCCGATAGTACCAGCGAAAAAGTTATTAACACTGGTCTTTCTCGCTTCTTACAAGTGGGGCATCGTCTTGATGGGGTAGTGTTAAATCAAGTAGACTTACGAAAGTCGGATGTAGCACAGAGGTACGGCGGGTTTTATGATCAGTATGATTATACTAGTCATAAAAACAGCTAATAAATTATTTGATAGACCTTCACAGTCATATATTACCTGGTATTGATGATGGTGCCAGAACCATGGCCATGTCTATTGACATGGCCATTCAAACACTTGAATGCGGTGTTACCCATTTAGTTTGTACCCCACATATGCACCCAGGCTTTTTTGATAATACCCCAGCCATTATTGAAACTAGTTTTAACGAGCTCGTATTAGAGCTTCGCCGCCAAAATATTCCCCTTAGTTTAAGTTATGCCGCAGAATTACGGGTATCTGAACATATTCCTATTTGGATAAAGCAAAATGCCGTTCCGTTTTTAGGTGAAGTAAATGGAAAAAAGGTGATGTTGCTTGAAATGCCACATAGCCATGTACCGTCTGGCTTAGAACCGTTAATTAAATGGTTATTAAGAAACAATGTTCAGCCACTTATTGCCCACCCAGAGAGAAACCGTGAACTGTTGCGAGAACAGCATAAATTTGATTGGTTGCACAGGTTGGGCTGCTGGTTTCAAGTTACCGCTGGGGCGCTTACAGGGCGGTTCGGCGAACCTGTACAAGAATTTGCACTAACGATGTTAGCAAGCCAACGTTTTCACGTAGTGGCATCTGATACGCACGATACTGTTCGTAGACCTAACGACATGGGAGAAGCATTTGCAGTAGTAGCGGCATTAGATGAAGCCTATGCACAACAAACCTTTGTTACTATGCCTAGTAGCATAATAGGGGTTAATTAGTGGTTATGTCAGCGTTATACCAAAATAACCAACTGCTTGTTAAGCGCGCCATTCGTGTAGCATTTTTCGCTACGGCCGTTTGGGGGCTAGTGTGGAGCGCGCAATTTTTTGTAGCAAGTAATTATTATTATCGCGTAAATAATCAACTAGAATCGTGGCAAGCTAACGCTAACTTGGTAAATGCATCAAAAGTGAATGAAGCCATTACAAAGCTTGATTCCGCTATATCAATGTTTCCCGATAATGCACTGTATTATCAGATGCTAGGGCAACTTTATGAATGGAATGCTTATATATCCGCTAATGAAGAGACCTTATTGAAAGGCGCTTTTATTAATTACCAACGAAGCTTGGCGATTCGACCTTTATGGCCTGCAAGCTGGGTAGGGTTGGCATCGGTTAAGTGGAAACTCAATCAAGTAGATAGCACGTTTTATCAATTTCTTAATCAAGCGATAGAAGTTGGCCCGCAAGATGCGGTGGTACACAAGTTTGTTGTTGAGTTTGGATTAGCAAATTTCGCTGCGCGGTCACCTGAATACATAAAAATGATTAAACTGCTAAAGCACCATATGGAGTTAGGGCTACTTAACCCACACAGTAGGAATGAGATTGTTCAAAGTATTGTGAAATATGAAGTTGAAGAGCCTGCTTGTAGATGGATGCAAACGGCGTCTTATCCAGTCAGAAAGCGAATACCTAATTGCATTACCTACGATTAAGTATATTGCTTTAATCTTAGAGGCGTTTTGATTACTTAGCTGTTTACTAACTAGCTGTTTACTAACTAGCTTTTAACTACTCAGCTTTTAACTATCTAGCTATTAACTATGCAGCACTCGATTACAATATACTTTTCAGCCAGTCCCATAATCCTAACGAAAAATCCTCAAACAAATTTATACCCAGCCAAGATTTCAATATATAAAGCAACACCATACCTACGGCAAGCGAGAAGATAATAAAAAAAGTAAAGCCTGCAGCCAAAGTTAGTTGCCCGATTTTACTTTCAATACGTGAAGGGTCGCGCTTATCTTTGCCTCCTAAAAGTACGAAGTAAAAACGGCTGCGGCCAATACCTAGGGTGCCTCTTAAATCTAATTTATGCTTGCCCCAGCGTCTTCCTGCCAATGCTTTATTAATATGGGTAAGTTGCTCTTCGCTAAACGAGTTAACCACATGCTTAGGCATTCTTTCTAGCATGTGCTTTATGTTTGGTTCTTCTTGAATAGGGTGATTAACTTTTAAAACCACGTGGCTTGCTCCATAAATAAATCCATAACTAGCCCATAACTAGAGCTTCATTACATGGTTTTAACTGTGTATTGCTGGTTTTCTAACCCGAATACGGTTACTCATTACACCTAATGCTAATAGTGTAATAAATATAGCCGTGTTCGCAGGCGCTTGCAGGGGAAAGTCTACGCTAATGTGCATAGCCATACCGATAATTGCCATGAAGCACGCAAAAGCTGCGCCTCGGGGTAGGGGGTGACGGCGTTCTTTAAACGCTTTAAAAGCATTAATACCACATAACAATACAAATATGCCCATGAACAATGAACCTACCAGGCCAAACTCAATACTAAATTGCAAATATTCATTATGAGCATGGTCATAAAAATGCTGGATGCTGTCGCTTTGAAATTGGGGGTAAACGGTGTAAAACGTACCGCCGCCTGTTCCAATTAAGGGGTGATCGGCTAACAATGGCAGGGCGTCGGTAATTACTTCATCGCGGCTCTCTTGCGCTAAATCAGTTTGTTCTAAGCGCTGCTTTACTTCATTAAGTCCAAATACACTACTTACTATCATAATGTCGATAACTAGCATGCTCACGAATAGCGCTATATAGCTTTTCTGCCGGGGTTTAAAATACCATAAGCCCAATGCTGCAGTTACCGTCATACTAACAAAAAAGGCCGTGTTTCCCATTCTGGAGCGCGACATTACTAATGCAATAACCATTATTATAATGCCAATTCGAAATAACACCTTATTACCTAACCAAAACTTTAACCATCGTCGCATTCTTTCCCTTTTAGACATGCCATCGTCTTCGCCTAAACTGGCAATTAAATAACCGAGTGCAGCGCTTAAGGTAAGTAGTAAGTAGTTTGCAAAATGGTTCTTGTATATAAAGCTGCCGGTAGCAATGTGAGTAACAGGCTGTTGAAATACCAAGCTGTACTCCATGCCCGATAATACTTCAAGCGAGCCGTAAATGGCTTGAAAAATACCACTAGCGCTTATAGCAATTAGCACCAGCTTTAATCGTGAGGTAGAGCGAACCATAGCCAATACACTAAAAAATAGTAGGCAATAGCAAAGCGACTTCATAAATACTATTTGGCTTTGGCCTACATCAAAACTAAGGGCCAGCCACTTAGGCGACGCTATTCTACTAATGCCATTAGGTAAGGAAACAAACTCAGGGAGTAATTTTTCTGGTCGAAGTGTACCAATTAGTGAAGCGGGCAGGGGGACTAAGTTTAGTAACTGCCATGCAAGAAATAAAAACCATAAAAGTAGAAAATAACGATATTGTCGTACAGCTAGAGTAACACTGCGAAAATGGAAAACGACTAATAGTGCACTAATAGCAAAAACAGAGACTTGCATCAGCGCCCACGCCCACGGGCGGTTTGCCCCTAAAGGAATAGGTAGCCAAAAAAGGGTAAATAAAAGAAAACCGAAAAGAAACTTTTCGGTTTTTCTATTGTTAACACTCAGCATTTACTATCGACTCACTAACGATCGTTGTCACGAACGATCACCAAAACTAACGAGCTCTACCATTAATAATCATCAACACAGAGTTTTACTTTATATAATTAACGACTAGTTAGCTGATACCGTAGTATCGCCGCCGCCAGCACCCGCTGCACCAGTGCCCACACCTAAAGGCGAAACGTTGTTACCTGTTGCACCAGCCGCAGTAGCGGTAAGGGTAGAAGTATCGATACCAGCATTAATTGCCGCTAGTAGTGCATCTTCAGCACTAATTACACCAGTCTGAAGGGCAATATTGTAAATTTCATTAGCATCTTCAGGAAATAAAATCATGGCAATAGTTACTACATCTGAAGGTTGTTCAGGTAAAGCACCAAAACCAGCAATGGCTAGTTCAAAGCCAGTGGCATTGTTAACAAGCAACCCCACCATGCTTTCAAAAGCTGGTTGATTGGTCTGTAAATAAGGGAGGCTTGCCGCTGGAACAGCAACGCTGCCTTCTGCAAGTACTTCGTTACTCACTGTTACTGTTGCTTCATCGGCAGGTGTCCCGTTATCGATAGCAGTTAACAATTGGCTTCTAATCTGTAAACCAGGAACGCTATTCGCTCCTTCTTGCGCAATAGTCACAGGTGACACAGCAATAAGCACGCTCATTACTAAAGAAAAAATAAATCTATTACGCATAATAGTTCCTACATCAAAAAAGTTCTGTTTGCATACATTTGCCATTGTATATCAAATGTACGCCTCATGTCTTAGCTTTTTAGTTGCCCAAACGTCTAGTTATCCAAACGTTTACTTACCCAAGCGCCATGCCGTTGGCTTGGCAAAATGGTAACCCTGCTGATAAACAACTTGTATCTTTGAAAGTGCATTGCTTTCAAGCTCACTTTCAACTAGCTCAGCGATAACCTTAATTTGTAGACCGTTCGCTATGCTTACTAGGCTGCTAACAAATAGTTGATTGTCTTTGTCTTCGTGAATATTTTTCGTCAACTTGCCGGAAATTTTTACAAAATCTGGCTGAATTGCCCGTAATCCACTTAATGATGCAAGATTGTCGCCAAAATGTTCAATAGTAATAATGCATCCTGCGCTTTTTACCATTTCACAGAATTTAAGGGTAGCTTCCCGGTAATAAATAATAGCCGAGTCTTCAATTTCAAACGCTAACCTACTGCATAACGATTTATTTTCTTTTAAATATTCGCCCAACCATTCGCAGAATTCAGCATTGGCAATAGAAGCTGATGCAATGTTAGCGGCTACCGTATGTGAGGAAGCCATTAACTTACTTACAATTAACGATGTAACCAATCTATCTACCTGCGGCACCAAGTGTAACCTTTCAGATGCTGGAATTAACTGCGACATTGGTATATCTGTATTGGTCGCTTTGTCTTTAAAGCGTGCAAAGCCCTCGTAATAACAAGGAGCTTTATTTTCTGTACTAAAAATGGGTTGAATTAAAATGTCGGCATACTGTTGCAATAAAATGTTGTTCAGTCTTTCGCGCCATTCGGTATTGCTATGAATATGGGTTAGTTCAGAGGCAAACTGCCAACCTCTGTCTAGTTTAGTAGCCGCTAATAACGCGCTGTCAGCTTTTTCCAAAACTTCAGCAAAGCTATTATTACTTGAATATTTAGCTGCTCCTAGCCAAGCTGTTTTATCACCATCTTTAAGAAAATCTATTTTATTAATGCGGGCTGCAAGGCTTTTTAGGCGATTTTCGCACTCTTCTTGCGATACAGCCTCCATCAGTAACGCAAAGTCAGAGCCCGACACTCTAAACAGCGTTACTTTGTCAGGGAACTCTCTTACCGCACTTTTTAAAACTTTAGCAGCGGTAGTGACATAATCGTCACCTTCGGCCCCACCAAACAAATTATTAATTCGTGCAAGTTGAGTTAACCTAATTAAAACCACATAACCCTGTTCTACCGACGCTGTGCCACTTAACAGTGCATTCATGTGTCTATTGAATGCGTTTCTGTTTGAAAGCCCGGTTAGGGTGTCTCCATACGCGATGGCCTTAAATTGCTCGGCCCTAGCAGTAAGTTCCTTAAACATACTTTCTACAGCTCTAGATAGCTTATTAACGGCTAAAGTAATAAACGAAAATTCCTTGGTAAAAGGCTGGTAGTCAATTTCGGAGAATTTTTGATTTTGAATATCACTGATTTTTTCAGTCACTATTCTTAAAGGTTTGGTAATTTGGTGAATAATAATAAGTAGCACTAGGTAGGCTACAACAAAGGCAATAGCAAACATGATTGCGCTTTGCGTAATACTCTCCCACAGCTTTTCGTTAGCAAGGCCTGGGTGACTTTGCACAGAAAGGCGGCCTGCAATAGTCCACCCGTCGTTCAATTCCGTGTCTTTAATAGGTGGTGTAACGTGAACGGCTTCGGTAAACCAATTTGGTACAGTGTTTAATCTGTTAGGGTTTTGCCTAATTATTAACGTTTCGCCGTTACTATCTTTTAAAGATATGGTTTGATAGTAGCCTCTATCAAAAATAGCATTCACCATAGTTTCGGCAACGGCTTGACCATTTTCTTGAGATAAAAAAGGCGCCATCGCTAAACCTAGCGAAGTAGCGGTGTCTTGAGCGTGGGTGGCAAGTTGTTCGTTTACGTACTCTTTAGTCATTTTAACGTTAATAAAAAACGAGCCGGCAAATACGGCCAGTAAAAAAATTAGCAAACTAACGCTTAGTTGGGTAGATAATTTCATTGTTCTTATGTATCTCCGAGCATTACGCTATTTAAACGGTCTATCATGTCGTCCCACATTTTCATGGGGCCGCTGCCTCTTAGCTTTCTGCCTGTTCCCATTGACTTTGCTGCCCATAAGCCTTCACCATTAAAGCTATACACAGGCGCAAGATCTCGTCGCTGGCTTGCCGGTAATATACGGCGATTTATATTATCGAGCACTAAAGGAACAGATGTAGGAGTTGGATAGTACGCTAACACCATATGTGCCTGATTCAATTCTAATGCAGTTACATACATAAGCCGCAGTTGCGATTCAGGTATTCCCAATTCTAATAATGAAAAGTATTTGGCAATTGAATAGTCTTCACAGTCGCCAGCACCTGTACTAATAAACTCGATAGGAGTGGCCCAGTAATCGGGTTGTCGCCAATGTTTTAAGTCATCTACAAAATCAAATTGGTTAAAAAAGCGATTTACCTGATATAACTTTTCGTCAATATCGTCATTTTCGATTTCGCTAACTAATTGTCTCCACTTTGCTACATCGGTAGACGCCTGCTTACCAAATAAGCTTTCAATTCTATTGTAAACCTGTGAAGTGAATATGTTTTCTTGCTGAGCTGCAACAAATGAAACGATGCCAATTAACAACCCAGTTAGCGCATAAGTACAGGTTCGGCGGTAATTTTTACACGCGTAGCGAGTTGTCATGCCTGTTAGACCCTAATGCTTCATACTAAAACAGTTTGTACAGTGTAGTAGCTGTCAAAAATATTTAATCACTTCTTAGTACTATGGAAAATGTGATAGTACATTGATAATGGCAAAGTTATACGAAAGTTTAAAGCGGTTTTTCATGCAAAACCGTATATTTATTAGCCATTGGCGATATTTGGCATGTTTCATGTATGGCAAAAACCGAAAAATAAATAAATTATCGCTATTTATTTATCACTACAAAGCCTATTAAGAAGTTGCCGCTGCAACTCGAAATGAAAGTGGCTAACTAGGGGCTATACATAGTAGCTATATTATAAGCAGCCAGATAAGTGTTGTAAATTTACCACAAAATCAAATTTAAGCTGTGCTAAGCTTATACTTAGCATTTAGTCTAATGACAAGGAATAGAGCGTTTCATGCTGAGAAGTAATAGTCCAGTAGTGTTTATAATAAATTCCCTAGAAGGCGGTGGGGCTGAAAGGGTTATGGCTAAGTTGCTAACCATTATGGAAGATTACTTTTCCCAGCTTAATATTCCAGTGCACCTTGTATTGCTAGATACATTAGAAGAAAGCCAAACCTGCCCGCAATATGTAACTAAAACCGTATTAACCAGCAACGGTAGTTTGAAGACAGGTTATCAGCAATTAAAGCCCCTATTAAAATCACTAAACCCACAAGTGTGTTTCAGCTTTTTAACCCGAAGTAATTTCTTAAATATCGCGATAGCGAAGTCTTTAGGTTACCGCGCAATTATTAGCGAACGGGTTAATACTACAAGCCATTTGTCTGGCGGTTTGAAAGATGGCGTCAGTCGTTTTTTAGTTAAGCTGCTTTATAAACGAGCCAATAACGTTGTTGCTGTTTCCGAAGGCGTAAAAGCCGATTTAATTCAGAACTACGCTGTGCCCAAACTAAAAATCTCGCTTCTATACAACCCTTACGATATTACCCAATTAAAAGAACTGGCAAGCCAGGCGGTAACAGATATACCTAAGGCGCCTTACATTATTGGGGTAGGGCGGTTAGTTAAAAATAAGAACTTCTCATTATTATTAAATGCATACGCGAAAGCCAATATAGTCGAAGACTTGGTTATTTTAGGCGTGGGCGATGAAGAGGTAATGCTTAAAGAACTAGCTTCCACACTAGGTATTGCTGACAAAGTACACTTTTTAGGGTTTAAGCCAAACCCATACCCGTATGTGGCAAATGCAGAGTATTTTGTTTCGACCAGTAATGCCGAAGGTTTCCCGAACGCTATTGTAGAAGCTATGTGTTTAGACAAGCCGGTAATCGCAACAAATTGCGAGTCGGGGCCAGCCGAGATCATTGCAGAGCAATACCCTTATCAAGTTTCTGGTGCCAGCGAGGAAAAGAATGGCATACTGTGCGAATTAAATAATGCACAGGGTGTTGCCGAAGCCTTGACCCTCTTCAAAGATAGCGCAGATAGGGCGCGCTATGTTGAAAAAAGCCAAGCGTGTGCGCAGCAATTTTCTTACGCGGCATTTTATAATCGCGTAAGCGCCATTCTAGAAAAAGATGACTAATTAACTATGTTTGAAGCAATCAAACTTTTAGTTGCAGTAGTTAGCCTGATAATGGTTTATAGAACTATTACAGGTAACTGCAACAAGTACTTAGCTTTTGCGATTTGCGCTATTTGGCTTAGATATTTTCTATCTGCCTTCCATACCATCACATACCCACCATTAGTGGCTGGCTTTTCTATTAACGCATTGGGAAGTATTGGTGTGGCTGGACTGGGCCTGTTACTAATTCCTACCGCAGTGTTTACGTTAAAAAAACTGTTTCCTTTTTATGTGTTTTTTATTGCGATAGCAGTAAGTGGTTTCGTAAACCTGCAAATCCCTGGCACAATAAATGTGTTGGTTAAATGGTGTTATTTTTTAGTATTAGCGGGTGCGTTATTTCTATCTATTCGCAGCCAAGGGCAAAATGAAACGTTTAAGAAGTTGCTAGTCGCTTTTATTATGCCAGTGGCTCTTCAAATATTATCAATTATTCTTGGTCAAGCTAAAGCTGCAGAGGCTGATGGGTCTACAAGTTATATTGGTGGTTACAACCATGAAGCTGCCTTTTCTATGATAATTGTGAGTTTTGTGTTTGTAGTGGGGCTTACAGAGCGCAGCTCAATACGCTTTAGAACAGGCTTGTTCTCATTATCGATTTTTCTACTTATTCTAGTTAATTACCGAACAGCAATTCTTACGATACTGCCCATCGCCGCAGTATTCTATTTTACATTAGTAGAACAACGTTTAAAACCTTCCCAAAAAGCACCAGTAATGACTATCGTCACCATGTTTATTGTTACAGTATTTATGGTGCTTTCATTTACCATGCGCGAACGTTTTGCTGACGTAGGTTTATTGGTAAGTAATTTAGATATAATCTTTAAGGCTCCAATTTATTTTAGTGAATCTGAAAAAGATATCATGTCTGCACGAGTGTTTATCTGGAGCCAATATATAGACGCATTTACAAATGCGAATTTACTAAACCAGTTGGTGGGGTTTGGACCCGATTCATGGAAAGGCGTGTTTGCGAAATACGCACATAATACGTATGTCTCAAACCTGTATGAATATGGTTTTTTAGGGTTTAGTGCTTTTATTTATATGTGCGCTTTTTGTTTGCTTCAGGCATTTAAAATTGCCAGTAAAGGATTATCTAAAATAGTAGCCTTTTCAATTTTAGGTTTTCTGATAATGAACATGGCGACAATGCCATTGTGGAATATTGAAGGCCTAGTTTTCTTCGCCATTTTGATAAGTGTAGTGTTTTCTTCATCAACGTCTAAAAAACCAATTTTTTCTAAAGTAAATGGCAGAAAAGTAAATCATGAGGTTCGTGAGGTAATATGAAGATATGTGCAATAGGGTTACGTGGGATACCTGATGTTATGGGGGGCATAGAGTCTCATTGTCAGCAGTTGTATCCTCGTATGGTTGAAAGTGGTGTTTCGGTTACAGTAATTGCACGTTCTCCGTATGTGAACCAAAAAAAGTATACTTATAAAGGTGTTAACGTAATAAGTGTGTGGACATTACAACATAAATTTTTAGAAACATTTATGCATACTTTCTTCGCTATTCTATACGCTAGAATTTTTGTGCATCCAGATGTTATTCATCTTCATGCTATTGGCCCTGCTTTGTTTACACCATTGGCTAGATTGTTAGGCATGAAAGTGGTGGTTACCCATCATGGTGCCGATTACGACAGGCAAAAATGGAATGGTCTCGCTAAGTTTATTCTTAAGACTGGCGAAAAAATGGGTGTGCTTTTTTCCAACAAAATGTTTGTTGTAGGTAAAACACTTACTCAAAGATTAAAGACACAGTTTCCGAAACAAGCCGCACAAATTAACTATGTGCCAAATGGAATGCTTCCATCATTTACAGGTGCTATAGCTGCGAGTGCTCTTCCGAAAGAACTATCTATATCTTCACAAGGTTATATTTTAACAGTTGGTAGGTTAGTACCAGAGAAGGGCTTTCACGACCTTGTTACCGCTTATAAGGCTTCAACTACTCATTTAAAGTTAGTGATTGTGGGGAAAGCAGATCACCAAGATGAATACGCTGCTTCTTTGGCTAAAGAGGCAAGTGCAAACATAATTTTCGCGGGGCGAAGATCTGGCGATGAACTAAAGGCACTATACAAGCATGCTAAAGTGTTTGTTCTACCCTCATACCATGAGGGGTTACCTATCGTAGCGTTAGAAGCTATAAGCGCAGGTGCGCCAGTGATATTAAGTGATATTTTACCGAATAAAGATATTGAAGCACCTGATGACAGTTACTTTTCAGTGGGAAATACTTCTGCATTATCTAAAAAGATAACTGGGCTAGATTCACTGAGTTTAGAGTTAGACCAAAGTGCTTTTTTGTATGAATTCAATTGGGATAGGATTGCAGAAAAAACCATCACACTAATAAATATGATTGGTACGAAAGGTGATAGCCGATGAGTTTGAAAATTTCAGTAGTTATAACCACTTATAATCGTCCTGATTGTTTATTGGAAGCCTTAGATGGCATTAAAAATCAGCAATACTCGCCGTATGAAATATTTATTATTGACGACAATTCAAGCTGCTCGTATGACAGTGTTAAGCCGGCTGTTGACTCTTTGAATGCAAAATATTGTAGGCAAGATGTTTCATGTGGTGCGAATAAGGCAAGAAATTTAGGCGTTGAATATGCCAGCGGTGATGTAATTGCCTTTCTTGACGATGATGATATTTGGTTACCAGAATATTTAGCTACTTTGAGTGAGCTGTACCAAAAGGGAGCAGATGCAGTTGTTTCTGGTTTTAAACAATTGGGAAAAGAGGACGTAATTGTAATCAACAAAGATACCTCAGTGACTAAATCTTCGTTACTACGAGGGAATACTTACTGTGGTATGAGTGGGTTTAGTGCTAAGCGCGACTTGCTAATCAAGAGCCAATTCGATGAAGCCTTAAATAACGGGCAAGACTGGGATATGTATGTTCGATTATTTCAGCAGGGTGTCTCTTTTATTAACGTGCCGAAACCGATCTTTCTCTATCGATTTCAAAATGAAGATGGAATTGGCGCAAAGGTAAGAAAAATGAAAATCGAAAATATTGATGAAAGGATAGGTTCTGCAGTAAAGCATCGTCAATTTCTAGGCGAATACTGGTTCAAAAAAAGAGTGTCAGAGCAACTGTTATTTTCTTTGAAGCACAAAAGTAACAAGTTCGGCTGGATAAAATATTCAATTGAAAAAACAGGAATATTTGCAACAGTAATGTTTTTTGTCCGCGCGCTTAAGAGAAAGTTAACTAAAAGCCCGATGTCAATCTGACATTTTATTAACTCATTTAAACAATTAATCATTTTAAGATAACAATAGGATTATTTATGAAAGCAATTATTGAAGGTGGGAAGATCCCACAGGGAACAGTAAATGTCAGCGGTGCTAAAAATTCAGCAACAAGACTTCTTGCAGCAGCATGTATATCCGATGGTGAAGTAATACTTCAAAATTTTCCCACTCAGCTAGTTGATGCACAGCATAAGATTAGATTCCTTCAGAACATTGGTGCAGAAATCATTGTGGATGACGAAGCTGAAACTTTACGCATTAACAGTGCTGGAATAACATCAACGGAACTTGATGTTTATGATTACCCTATCCGTACAACTTACCTTCTTGCTGCGGCACAAATTAAAAGATCTGGAAGTGCGAAAATTCCATACCCTGGTGGTTGTAAAATCGGTAGTCGTGGTTATGACCTTCATATAATGGTCTGGGAGTCGCTGGGCTGTAAAGTGACAGAAGAACCAGAATTCATACATATTGAAGGAAAAAACTTCATTGGCGGTCAGATAAAGTTCCCTATTTCAACTGTGGGCGGCACAGAAAATGCTCTAATTTGTGCGAGCATGGCGGTAGGTAAAACAGAAATTATTAATGCTTATATAACACCAGAAATTGAAGACCTTATCGATTTTCTAAGAAGAATGGGTAGTGTAATTGAAGTAAATGGCAGCAGTAATATTGTTGTCGAAGGTGTCGATTACCTAAAAGGCACAATTAAAAGTGTAATGTATGACCGAATTGAAGCACTAACTTGGCTTGTTTACGGCGTGCTTTCAAAAGGTACACTTCTAATCAATAACGTCCCTTTTGAATCTATGGAAGTACCATTGCTCCATTTAAAAAAGATGGGGATAGATTTTTTAAGTAATTCAAATAGTATCTATTTTTCACCAGATTGTATCAAGAATGGCCAAGTTGAATCTTTTGAACTAGCTTGTGGCGCGCACCCCGGCATCATTTCTGATATGCAGTCATTCTATACTCTTCTAGGTATAGTCGCTCAGGGTGATTCACGAATCTTCGATTATCGTTATCCTAAGCGCATTGCTTATGCTGATGAATTGCAAAAATTAATTGATGTTCCAGTTGTTGAGACTGAGGAAGGCAAGATTACTACACGTGGTCCTGGTGCTTTTATTCCAGGAGAAGTAACGTCCACAGATTTACGCGGAAGCATGGCTTTAGTTATGGCTGCTTTGTGTGCTGAAGGGAAGTCTGTAGTAAATGATGTAGAAATGGCACTCCGTGGCTACAACAACCTTGAAGGGAAACTTTCTCAACTTGGCATACATATAGAAATACAAAAGTAGGATAGGTTTATGGAACTCCATTTGCCGTTAGATTTGCAACAGCAACTTAACGCCAAATTCAAGGGCGAGGTAGAATACCTCGTCCCGCTGAATGAATTAAGTTATTGGAAAATTGGGGGATTAGCTCAATGTGTAATTACCCCTCTTTCTCTTGATAGCTTGCAAGAAGCTTTAGCTATAACTAGTGAGTTCAATGAAATTCCAAGAATAGTTATCGGTGATTGCTCTAATCTTCTTTTCGACGACGAAGGGTTTAATGGAGTTCTCATAAAGATTGGTGACGGCTTAAGTAAAATCTCCGTAAGCGAGAATAGTATCTACTGTGAGGCCGGGGCATGGGTTCCTGAGGTTGCTTACCGTTCATATCGTAACAGTTTGAGTGGTATTGAACATATATGCGGTATACCTGGACGTATAGGCGGCTTAGTTTATATGAATGGTGGTAGCCAACGTAGGGGAATCTTAGAAAACGTTGATAATGTAGTCGTGATGTCGCTTAAAGGGGAAATCCGAACCATTTTCTCTAATGAAATTATTCATTCCTATCGTGAGTCACCATTTCAAGGCGAGCCAGTAATTATTGCTGCGGTAACGTTAAAGTTAGAAACGAAGTCACGCGCAATAGTACGAAATGACATGCGGAAAATATTATCGAGCCGAAGAAAGAAGTTTCCTCGAAAACTTCCTAATTGCGGCTCCGTTTTTCTTTCGAACCCAGCTATGTATGATGTTATAGGCCCCCCAGGGTTCGCTATAGAAAAAGCAGGATTAAAAGGCGTGAGAAAAGGTAATGCTCAGCTTTCGCCTTTACACGCGAACTTTATTGTTAATTTAGGTGGAGCAAGTAGTTCAGACGTATTGTATTTAATAGCTTTAGCACGAAATACAGTAAAAGAACTTACTGGGTTTAGTATGGATTGTGAGGTCAGATATATCCGCCCAGACGGTGAAATGATGCAAGCACATACGTATACCGACAGCTTAGACGTATAATATTCAAATAATAATGTAACCCGTAATTTAGAGCATCAGAGTACACATGTACAAGTTCAATGAACATGGTGCAGGTTACGGATGTAATGTTGTTCAAAATATTACTAAATATGTGCCGCGAAAAGGAAACTTGTATCATGGAACATCAAAAAATAAGCGTACTTTATTTTCTTAATCGTTTTCCGCTTCCTTCAGAAACCTTTGTCATTGATCAGATCTGTGGGTTGATGGACAGAGGAATAGACATTAGTATCATTTCGCTTATCAAAGGCGACTACGATAACATGCATGAAAAAGTTGTAGAGTATGGATTAGACAAAAAGACAGTATATTTGTCTGAACAAACAAGTCATAAGTTTTTTAGTCGTATATTTTCTTTAGGCACTTCCTTATTCAATCCAAAGATTATTGCCTTACTAAACTTTTTTAAATACGGCAGTGTCGCTAGAAATTTACTTCTTCCTCTAGTGGAGAAGAAAAAAGAGAAAAAAAGCTACGACTTCATCATTGCTCATTTTGGAACAGCTGGTGTTACAGCAATGAAAATAATTGATGCTAATGTATTGGAAGGTAAACTTATACCTGTTTTCCACGGTGCTGATATTTCGAAGAAAAAGAACTTAGAGACATATCAAGCAGATTATCAATTATTATTCAAAAAATCCTTTGCTTTATTCCCTATTAGTGAGTTGTGGAAAAACAAACTAATAGAACTAGGGGCTGAAGATAATAAGATTTTGGTCAATAGGATGGGGATTGATGTCGATAAATTTGATTTTAAGAACTCTAGCCAAAAAGAAGACAAAATTTTCAGGATAGTTTCTGTTGCACGTATGGTCGAAAAAAAGGGCATTGATGATGCCATTCAGGCAATGAGTTTACTCAAGAAGAGTACTGAAATTCGATTTAAATATGACTTAGTTGGTGGTGGCCCGTTATTAGATACCTTAAAAGAACAGGCTAATAAATTAGGCCTCACAGACATTATAAAGTTCCACGGAGTACAAACCCACTCTGGTGTAAAGAAACTTTTAGGTGAAGCTGATATATTCTTGTTGCCATCGAAAATCGCTAGCGATGGTGATATGGAGGGAATTCCCGTTTCACTGATGGAATCAATGTCTAGCGGTATTGTAACGCTCTCGACGTTTCATAGTGGTATTCCAGAACTAATAGAGCATGAAGTTCAAGGTTTTTTAGTGCCAGAAAATTCACCATCAAAAATTGCTGAACAATTAAAAAGAATTGTAGAAGGCGAATATAAATTATCAGAGATAAGACTAAATGCATTGGATAAGGTGCAAGGTGAATTCAACCAAAAAAATGCGTACGATCAAATGTACAATTTTATGAATGAAAATTTAAAAAAATCTACGCCTTGTATCACTAAAATTAAGTAGAGCGAGCTTACAAAAAGTTATGGGAAAAACAAGTTCAGTTCTAAACTCTTCGTCTTGGACACTTGGCGTCAAATTCATTGAGCGAGGTATATCGCTCATTATCTATATTATGCTTGCGCGCTTTTTAAGCATAGAAGAGTTTGGTGTAGTAGCATTTGCTATGCTTTTTTTAGAGTTTATTACGGTTATAATAAGCAGTGGCGTTAAGGACTTTATTCTTACTAGAAAAGAAGTTAATAGAATATTTATTGATACATGTACATTTTCTGTTGTAACAGTATCAATATTCGTCTCTTTGATATTTTATTTAATTATGGATTTGTTTTTTATTGGCAAATCAGAATTAATGCAAGATGTATTCAAAGCACTTCTTTTATTACCCGCAATTTCTTCGTTCAACATTGTTCAAACAGCATTACTTCAAAGAAATTTTAGCTTTAAAAGTCTTTCACTAAGAAATCTTATTTCAACGCTAGTGGCTGGTATTATTAGTGTCTATTGCGCATTCGATGGTTTTGGCGCATGGGCCTTAGTTATTAATCAATATTGCAAAGTAATAATCGATACTATAATTTTACAAATCATTGTTAAGTATAAACCTGGCTTTTCGTTTTCATATAAATATTTCAAAGAGTGTTATAGCTTTTCAATCCCGCTTTTAGTGTCAGAGATCATGAATTTTTGGTCAACTCGAATGATGGATTTATTCGTGAGCATTATTCATGGCGCTGGAAGTTTAGCTATCCTTAATATATCTAGAAAATTTACACGGTTAGTTCAACAGTTATCTTTAACATCCTTACGGCCTGTAGTTTTAAGTTACTCATCGAAATCTGAAAATAAAAGTCAGGCTTTTGCAAAATTCATCTCTTACATCACATTTTTTGTAGCCCCTGTGTTAATAGCGATAGGTGTATATGCTGAGTTTTATGTAACTACAATATTTGGCACTCAATGGGAACCAGCCATCGGGATAATAGAGGTATTGTCATTTACGGCGGTTGCTCAATGTTTGTCTTGGTATTTTGGTCTAATCTTGATCACTAAAGGGAAAAATTTACTTCTATTCAAGTTGAATGTAGTATTCACACTTATATTTTTTCTAGCCGGCTTATTAAGTTATAAACTAGAATTTTATGATTATATTATAGTTCAAACAATTTTTATAAATTTAGTGTCTATTTATAAGATTTACTTTCTTGTGAAAAATAAATATATGCTTCTTTCCGATTTCAAAGCTTATATTCTACCTTCAGTGTTTTCGTGCTTTATATTTGTTTTCACCTCTTTAGTCTTTAAGTCAATCTTAGGATCATACGTTAGTGACTCAAAATGGTTATCTCTAGGAGGATCAATCTTTTTCTCCCTAGCAAGTTTTCTTATTTCATTTATTATCTCTATGTTAGTTTTTAAGGTGTTCAGTAGAGATATTAAAGATGCTTTATCTAGAATTGCTTCAAAGCGAAAAAGTGAAGCTTAAACGGCACACATTATATAAATTAAAGGTTCATTTAAAATGGATGAAATAAAAGTTTCGATATGCGTAGCGTACTACAACAGAAGTGAGTACGTAAAAGAGTGCATTCAGTCGCTACTTGATCAAGATTATGATTCGTTTGAAGTGGTCGTGGTAAACGATGGCAGTTCAGACCCATTAACAGGCTCCTTTTTAGATGAGATAGATGATAAACGCTTAAAAGTCATCCACCAAGAAAATACCGGGTTTGTTGGGGCAATTAGAACCGCAATTGAATCCTCTAGAGGTACTTATGTGGCGATTCAAGGGGCAGGTGATGTTTCCCTCCCACTTCGTATTAAAAAACAGGCCGATGTTTTAGATAATAACCCTGATGTTGGAATCGTCAGCTGTCTCTTCGAGAATGTTGTTTTTGGTGGCGAAAATGATGGTGCGAGAAAAAAAAGAGGATACAGTAATTGTAATAACATCACTGCTGATGATTTCTTGGCGGGATCTAATCCCTTGGGACATGGCGAGGTAATGTTCAGAAGAAGCCTTTACGATAAAGTTGGCGGCTACAGATCTTATTTCAAATTCTCTCAAGACCTTGATCTGTGGTTATTGATGATTGACCATTGTAAAGTAGAGATCATTCAAGAATATTTGTACGAAAGACGTATGTTCATGAAAGACGGTGTTTCAACTGATGGTACTAAACAATTCCTTCAAAAATATTTAGCTGAATTTTCTAGGCAGTGCTATCACGATCGCAATAAGTACGGTATGGATTTGGTGGAGCAGTATGGCTTACATGCGGGGCTTTTTAAATATCCTAATAAAAATTTATCGGGATTAATAGCTAGTAAATGTATACATTGTATGTTGCATGAAAATGTTAACGATTTGAATTTTTATTTGAGATTTAGTAGAAGTGAGCCAGCTACACTAAAGCTAGTTGTAGTCTTAACGTTGGTAAAAGCTTACAAAACAAAGTTAGGTAAAAAGATTGTCCCTAAATTTATTTCAATATTTAAATCCAAATAGGCAGTGATTTTTTGCAGCTATTTATGTGAATTAGTGTGATTACCAAGGAAGACTGACGGTATAAGTACCAAGCGATTTTGACTAACTAATATACTATTGGATATTGTCATTAGCAATTGCAATGCTATTAAAAATAGTCACTAATATGCGGTAGCAGTTATTGAAATTTAGCCAAAATAAGGATGTTGAATGAAATCAATTATTCTATTTACTTTGCTTCTGATCAACGCGCCTTTCGCGCAAAGCGCTATGGATGAGATCCCTTTGCATGTTACAGATGACGGGCACTTTAGTCTCGAAGCAGTGATTAATGGAAGAGAGGGGAGATTTATTCTTGATACAGGCTCAACGGGGACTATTGTTGGCCTGAGTAAGCTCGAATATTTCGGCATCAGAAAGGCAAAAAGCACTATAGATGGAATCGTTGTAGGCGACGAGGAAAAAGGCAAGATTGAAACCTTCCCAATTAGCATCGAGTCACTGGTCATAGGAACTCACAAGCTAACAATCAAGAATATTCATTCAAATTCAACACTTCATCTAGGGTCTGAGATTGACGGTATTATAGGCCATGATGCAATTGTTGAACTACGCGCTATGGTTGATATTAAGAACAGCAAGCTTTTAGTACCAGAAAAAGGCATTGACGTAAAAGCACTTTTTACAGGTTCTGATTCAAAATATACCGCCATTCCTCTGCTTCAAACTGAAATGGGATTTACCTTAGTTAAAGCAAGACTTGAGCAACATGATGTAGTCATGCTAGTGGATTCAGGTGCACAACAAGTCGTCTTGGATATGTCTGTAGTAGCCGATGATTTTGGGTTCGATTTGGAAAATCATCCAAAAGCCAAATTAGTTGGCCGTGATGGAACAGAGACGCCGATGAAAGTCATCCTGAACAAAACAATAAAGATCGGAAATGCAGCAATTGATGGCGATTTTCTCGTGGCTGACTTTGGTGCTCTAAAACAGAGTATTGGGTCGAAAAATGGAACGTTCATGGGAATTATCGGTAACAAAGAGTTGGCTTCTATCAACAGCATTATTGACGCTGCCAACGGTATTATATATGTGCATAAGACTTAATCACACAAGTGATTGATTATCCTCTTAACTTATCGAATATTGAAGGTTTTTTATGTCGGCAGAGACTTCGCCAAACTTAATGCGATCGTATCCATTCTTTCCCTAAGCCAAATATTGCGGACGCCGCTAGCGTGTATGATGACGTTTCTTTCAGCCTCAAGCAGTCGAGACACTTTCGCCTATCCAAGGTGTGGGTTAGCTAGTGAGAACTCGATGACGATTTTTTCGATAGCTTTGTCCGTGCGATTTTTATGATGAAGATCGGGTGTTTCCTGACGTTTTAACGCTTCGGTTCCGTCCTCTTTAATCAGCTTACGATGGCGGTAAATGGTATCGCGGGAGACGCCATTAAGTCGGGATGCTTCAGCCACATTCCCAAGCCTGTCTGCCAAAGCTAGTACCTCAAGCTTCTTCTGGATCTCATTGTCTTCCGAGGACAACTTTTCAGGCTCAGTGACTTCTGTTACCTGTAGCTTTCGTCCGGCGAAGTACGCTTCAAATCGCTTATTTTTACCTTTACGAATTTCAATTTTCTGGTTTGCGATAGAGTGCTATAGCGGTGAGTCGATGAAATAGAGTTTGCCCCTGTAGCTAAACGTATGGTCGTTGCGTATTTTCCGGTAGACCTTGGTGATGCAGATGTCATCAAGGTTGGTATAAGGCGACACTGGCGTATATTCCGTGTCTGGTGTTCTTGATTTTACAACCAGATTTTTACGCCAGAATTGAGGGATGAAGACATGTTGGAGGTAGCTATTTGCGCCAGTCATGTCAGTAATCTTGTTGAGTCGTAGCTCCGGTATCAACCTGTCTTGCAAGGTATCGAAGGCTCGTTCAATTCTGCCTTTACCCTGAGGAGAATTGGCGAAGATGATTTCAATCCCCAACTCCTCACAGGCCCTTTGCATTTGGGAGAAGTTGCAGCGTTTAGGGCCACCGAAAATTTCGGCACGATCGACATACAGGGTTTTAAAAAGAGCATATTTCTCAACGACTGAGCGCATTACTTTCATAAACCCTTCAGTCGTTTCTGACGGAAAGAACTCAGCATGAATATTACTGTTGGCATCATCAATCATCGCGATTAAACACGACTTTCTATCGCCAAACCAGCGATGTGTGCTGCCGTCTATTTGCAACATTAACCCTGGCGCTTCCATTTGCTCTCTTCGTTTGTGAACACGGGTGCGCCTACGTTTGGCTCGTTTAACATGATGGATATCATGTGCCCATTTACGCAGTGTCTCGCGCTTAACAACAATGTGTTCGTGAGTCTCAAGCATTACGGCGAGGTGCAACAGGTTCAGGTCATAGTATTTCTCGCGGATTAGCGACTGAACTTGCTGCTTAAGGCTGTCAGGTGTTTTATTAACTGGCTCGCTGCCTGTATTTCCGTGAACAACAAACTGTAACCCTTGGCTTCGGTAACGCTGTAAATAACGTTCAACAGTACGTCTGGACTTATTGGGGAGCTTAGTGGCATTGGCTATCGTAATTTTACGCTCAGCCACTTGAATCGACCAGGCTTTTACCTAAACTCTTCTTTTGGTTGGTCTAAAAAGGGTCATAAACATCTACATAGACTATTGGAGAATCGAACACACTTTCAAACCACAATAGGTTTTCATGAAGGCGACTAGTTTTATTAATGGGGAAGTGGGCAGATGAAACGGACAGTATCATTAAGGCAGATTTGAGATTGAATAGGAACTAAGTACTGGATCATAAGAGAGCCTCAGCTTCAGGAAACATGTTACTCGATAACTTAAGTAAGACTGCCTAATTAATGAGTAGACCACTTGAGGTTGAATTCTGGGGCCAATATTAGATCATTACTGGTGGGAGGAGTGTCAATAATGCTCCAATGATATAACGTGATTAGATTAAAATAATTTATCAAAGATATATAGAATCTCAGAAAGTGAATTAATATCCCCTTCGAGAAGCAAATATACTAACAATTTGTGACAGACATAAAAAAGGCCTGTTTCCTATATTTGGAAACAGGCCCATTAATATCACTTTTAGAGTTTTAATTTGGGGTGGTAATTTAAGCTTTAAAACGCTTTCTTCTGGCTAAAAAGAATAAAGACATTGCAAACATTCCCAGTGCCGCTGGAGCATTGGCTGAGACAGGAGCAGATGGGTTAGTGGCTACCAAAGATTCACAGTCGGTCGCTCCATTACAAACTTCAACGTTCGAGAATGATAAAGATGCACCGGAAGTTCTATCTGAGTCCAAAATAAAAACTAACTTATCGAAGTTACCAGTGAAAAATGTACCCACATCAATTGCAAAATCAACCGCGCCGTCCCCAAAATTATAAGTAGAAATTTGGTTTGCATTAGTACCTTCGTTACCGCCAAGTTGGAACAGGCTGCTTGCAGTTACTGAATTATCGTCTTCAAAACCAATGCCATACCACTCTGCTTCATTCCCAGATGCTTCCATTGTGAAGTAAAGTGTAGAATCAGAAGTAAGTGCGAATAAATCAGAAATCGATACCCAAAGGTTACCAGTCAAAGTTAAGGTTGATCCGTCAGAGCTGGGTGAAGCGCTGCCAGAAATTGCTTGGTTGGCGAAATCTGATGTAGAGTAATCATTAAAATTAATAAATGCTGCGTTAGCTGAAGAGCTAATTCCGCATACTAATGTCATAGCTGCTATAAATGACTTGCTAAAAATCTTCATTTTTTATCCTCAAAGCTTGCCTACGGCGAAGTTAAAACTAACTTGTAATATCAATGCATATTAAGTGCCAATAATTCAAGTTATTGAATTTAAGTTGTTTTTTATTTTTCTTTTTTTGGGCTAAAGTAGCTTGTAAAAAAATCTGACATAATCATGTCCGCTTTTATAGTTGTGATATCGCTTGGTAGATTGCGTTATCAATTTTACTTAAAGCCCTAATTCGCTCCATCATTTCAGCATTTTTGTAGAGGTCTAGTGATAGAGATTTATTAGGACTCGAATTTTTATTATCGATTTTTATCTTTGTATCAAAATGGCTGTTGAACTTCTGTTGCCAAGCATTCAGATTTTCTAAAGTTCCAGCGACACTAAATTTTTTAAGGTTGTTGACCGCAGACTCTATAGCTTCATTTTCATTGGCTAAAATTTCGTCTGCATCAGTGAACTTCGAAAAATACCGAGCATAAGTTGTAGCAGAGTGTCTAGCAAATGCCGAGTCTAGGTACACATCAATTTCTTCGTCGTGTTTTGCCCAGTCAGAGTCCTTAAATTTGTTATATACGAATTCTGAAACAAATCTTTTATTAGGGTCTCGGAGGATCGTAATAAAATTCCAGTTTTCTTTAAATTTGTCTACTAATTCGGGTCTTGCACGGCAATGGCCGGTGGTAAACTGTTTATACTTGTCACTTAAATTAAAAGCTAGTTGAGCCTCTCTAGCGATAGACATATCGATGTTTAGAAGCTCTGAGCAGACCTTGCTTCCTGCTAGGTCGATATGGCTTGATAGACGAGTAGCTTTGAATAGGGTAGGGTATAAAGATGCGTGAATAGCGTTAGATAAAGACACTCCAGCGCATTTAGGAATGTGACAAAAGAAGACTTTTGGGTATCGTGATAATATCGTCTCAGCTTTTGTTTTCAGAAAACCCTGCATGTACGTTTAACTCCTAATTACTACGTTGAATACTCTTATTGAATTTAATTCTTTATTCCGATAGGAATAAACGTTTCTTTTTCATTAGCGCTACTCTTTAATGTAGTCACTTCTAGATTAGAAAAGGTAACAGTAGTCTTGTTATTAATTCTTTCTATTTCATCATTATCTAATATGAATACTATATAGCTTAGAGTTCCTAAATGATACTTGCTAAGATCAATATTTACATGTCCGTTTGTGCTTTTATTCAATAAAAGTTCGAGGTTGTTACCCAAGTTTTGGGTTCCAGCAAATTTAAGTACTTTAGACGCAGTTAGAGAATTATTCGTTTCAAGGGCTATGCCTATAATTTCTGCAATTCCATCTATTTCGTAGTCTAAAGACAGCGTCGTGCCTTCGCTTACATTAATATCTACAGGAATTTTATACCAACTATTACCTGATAGTTTAATTCTGTTGTTATTGGTTACGATAGGCTCACCATATTTTGTTTGGTTATCAAATTTAGAAAGCTGCTGTATATCTATATTTATTAGATTGTCTGTATCCTCATTAGCTACTGGAGCCTGTGGTGCAACATCCAGCCTAGAAAAGTTTGGCACTACAAACTCGCTGCTCAAAGGAAGAATTACAGAGGGATCGTTGTCTAACGATAAAATGTATGATGAATCATTAGTTAGAGGGTGTTCTACCAAGCTGTCGGAAGCTACATCTAAATTTGGTCGATTAACTTTAGTATTGTAAATCACGTTATTAATAAATTTTGATAAGTGATACTTTTCAATATCGTATATTCCCAAGCCGACAGCCCTATTATGAAGCCTATTGATGATTATATTATTGAGAGCTTCTACCCAGAAAGTTTTGTCACTTGCCACGCTAGAGCCTGAGATCCCGTTACGATCAGTATTAATAAAATTTTCTACTATGTAAGTTTTACCTCCTGGTTTTGATAGCAGGCCCCCAGCTTTAATAGCAGTCCATTCCTTACCCCTTTCGTCACCTAAATCATGAATGTAATTATGGAAAAGGTAACTTGGGCCTAATCGATTCGGCGCAATACTGATACCTGCATAACCTTTAGTCAGCTCATTGTTGTATACAAGAACATTTCTTTGGCTTCCATCTATTTCAAGTAGATCGTCGTTTGCATAAGCTAAATAGTTACCGTAAATTGCTGAATCTCGAACGAAACCACCAGTTAATTCTGTGTTTTTGCGACCTTCAATTACATCATTAAACCTGTGAGTATCCGTACCGAAGAGCCTATTATTCCTAATTATTATTTGACCACGATACTTTTCTTCTGGATGATACGCCCATATTTGAACTGCATTTGGCCCTTTTGGGTGACCGTCCCCCCAATGATTGGCTTTATGATTTGGACTATGTATTTCACAGCCTTCAATTACAACAATACCAGTGCGTTCTAAGTAGATTCCTGAATCGTAATTGATTGGTGATGAACTATCTTCCGACACATACCCTATATTATTTTTGTAGAAATTGGGGACTTGGCCGTAGTTTGAGATATTGCATCCTTTAATCCAAATGTCGTGGGTGTTTTTAGCGTAAATACCATAGCGTTTCCCACCTTTGATGGTGAGGTTCTCGAGAACAATATATGCTTGTGAACCTATGTTTACCGCTGCACCTACATCATCCGAGGCTAAGATAGTCTGACCGTCACCTATGATTTTTGCATAACCATCTTCGCTTCCATATATATTTAATGCTTCGAGATCAAGTTGGCCCCCACTGTAAATTTCAGATAAGTAGTAAATTTTGTCAGGATCAATCGGCGGGGTATTGGGGCGTGTCCGAAAACTAAATGTGTAAAGCTTATTGGTATCCTTTTCTTGCCAAACCAAAACTTCTACGTCGTATGAAGTATCAGCTTCTAAATGAACAATACTCCCTGATAAAGACCCATATACTGGATCCCAACTTAATTCAAATGCTGGCTGCCAAGAATTATCACCTGTTACTTTATATTTCACCTCACTCCAGTTGCCTTCATCTTGCCCATAAATAACAATTCCCGCTGAGTGTATAAGTGGAGTGACACTATTTTCCATTCCCGTGGCAGAGGCATCTAATACAATTGTAGGGTCTATATTGTACTCAACAGCGATTGCTAAAAGCCTACTTTTATCGATCAGATTCTTTTCAGCCGCATAAGTCAGAATTCTATATGCATCAATTGGGAACAACGTGATGAGAGTTGAAATAGCTGAAGGCGTATCATCAAAATTAACTAGTTTTTCGGAAATTTCATTACCGCGATATTTATCTTTTTTAATTAGCAGTAGTGTGTCTGTTGAATACAAGTGAATGATATTGTCTTTATGTTTTGAGATGATTACTTTAGACGACTTCGATACCTTCATTCTTGAGAGCGCAGTAGTTATTTCGAGTTCACTACTGGCTTTACTTGCAACGAGATGTGTTTGAATTGCATCACCTAGCTGATTGGTAACCGAGCTATCTTGTTTGGGGCGCTTTGACACTGAACAGGACGCAAGTGTCATTATTAATGCAATAATAAAAACAGAGAAAAACTGCCTATAAAACATAGTGTGGGATTTCATGCGAAAATCCTTTAGCTGATTCAGAAAAGATAAAATACGGGTGTTTAGGCTTGAAAAGCGTATTTTTACGGAAGAGACTTATAGTCTAGTAATACGATTTAAACTACACAAGCGATTAGTCGGAACAAAAAAATATTAATTGCATTTTTATATAACTATTTTGCTATTTTTCATTTCTATTCAGTGCTGACTATAATTAGCCTCTGAACTTTAAACTAAGCAAAGCCCAGATTATTTAGACTAATAAGGAAGTTATTGATGCCACATGTGTGTGTTATTGGCACCAGAGGAGTTCCTCATTTTGTAGGTGGAGTGGAAACAATTTGCCAAAAGCTTTATCCATTGATACTTATGGCTAAACCGTCGTACAAAATTACGCTTATCACCAGACTGCCTTACAAAAGTCAAGAACGTTACCAGTATGAGAAAGTCAATGTAAAAGTAATAAAGGCGCTTAAAATTTCTGGGTTTGAAACGTTTTTCCATACATTTATTGCGTTATGTTACGCCCGCATTTTTATTCATCCACAGATCATTCACCTTCATGGAATAGGGCCTGGTTTTTTTAGTTTATTTTCTCGTCTATTAGGGTTCAAAACCGTGGTTACACATCACTCCCCTGATTACAAAAGGCCCAAATGGAAATGGTACGCAAAGCTAATTTTGAAAATGGGGGAATTGTTTACCGTTCTATTTGCTTCAAGAATTATTTGCGTAAGCTCATCGGTAAAGGAAGAGTTAGATGTTCGCTTTCCGTTTTTGTTACGAAAACGCGTAGTTATCCGTAATGCCGGCTCACTACTTGAAAAACCTGCTCAAATAAAACAAGACGCGCTCTTGAAGGAGTTAGGATTAGAATCAAAGCAATACATTTTAGCGGTTGGCAGGTTAGACGCTACAAAAGGCTTTGATAACCTCATTGATGCCTTCTTAGCGTTGAAATCGACGAAGTTTAAGTTAGTAATTGTTGGCGACAATTACATTACTAATGATTATGTTAGAAAAATAACCCAACACCGAAGTGAGAGTATTATTTTTGCTGGTGCACATACTGGGGAAAATCTAGCTACAATCTACCGAAATGCGGCACTACTTGTTAATCCTTCGTTCATGGAAGGGTATTGCTTAGTAGTAGCAGAGGGGTTGTCAGCAAACACACCTATAGTGGCCAGTGATATTCCTGCCCACCGCGAGTTCAAACTCAACGAAGAGAGCTATGTTAAAAAAGGGGATGTGCCCGCCCTTACCGAAAAACTTAGTGCTGGAGATTATTCGATTTACAGAAGTACGTCAGCGGAATTGTTGCAATCGAACAATACTTGGGAGAAGAACGCTCACGAGCACCTTAAATTATTCAACTCAATGATTTAGTAACGTTTGTCGCAGAAATTGCCAATATTGATTAGCAATAGATTCTATAGAAAAGTCCTCGGCTCGCTTTCTTGCTCTTTTTGCGTAATCAGCGCGAATAGATTCTTTATTATAAACATTAAAAGCGCGTGTTAGTTCTGATGTGTTGTTCAGCGGCACTAGCAAACCATGTTTAGCTTCTGTCAGACTACCACTAACATATTGAGGGTCTTCATTTAATATTTCTGCGGGGCCTGAAGGGCAGTTCGTCATTATTACTGGTAAACCTAAAGCCATAGCCTCTAACAACGCGTTGGGAAAACCTTCATTCAATGATGCAGAAACGTAATATTTAGCTTTAGATACAATAGCGAATGGATTTTCAGCGTATCCAAGTAACAATACTTTTTCTTTCGCGTTTTTAAACTTAATGTAATTTTCAATTTCTTTTTTTTGCTCACCTTCCCCTAAAATACAAAGGGGAGCACTTTCGTTTGATGATAAATAAGCGTCAATAAGACCCTTTACGTTTTTACTTGGGGTTAGCCTTCCTGTGCTTATAACGAACGAGGTTGGCAAGATAAATTCAGGAGCTTTTTCGGAAAGTTGCTCTATTAAGGCAATGTTGTAAGGATTAAATATGGTTGTGGCTTTGATGCTTGGAACATTAAAATTTTCTACAAGGTCTTCTGTAACGCCAGTGGAAACACCAATTACAGCGTCAGCATAACGATAGGTGATTGAAGGTAGTATTCCTGCTAATAGTCGCTTTGCACTTTTAAATTGCCCATTCAAGTGGCTGCTAAGATGCATTCGTTCACATAAAATTGCTTTCCTATTTTTGGACGTTAATTTAAGTGCTGCATTAACCACATTGGCCCTAACAAGGAAACTAACACATAAATCAGGGTTAAACTCACGCTGAAGTCGCCTCAGACTAAGAAGACTGCTTGCTAAGCTTCTTCGACTATCTAATTGATGTAACGTAATATTTTCAGGGAGGGCTCGTATGATAGGTTCATCATCTAAAAGGGCGACATGTACATCAAAATCAGAGTAGAACGAAGGTTTACTCAATAAATTTACCAGTGCCCTTTCTGCACCACCATAGCCCATAGAATTTATGACAAACAAAATCCTTTTCACTAATTTTCCTTTTCCTTACTACTAAGTATCCACGTTGAATACATCATACAGAGGCTAATATTATTAATTAATCATAAATCCCGAAACTTGGTAGTTAAGAGTGTACTAGCATGCCTGTATATATTTAAGAAAATTCTATCTGAACATTTTTTGCTTTATTAAAAGTAATCCAAAAAAAATGATCATCACCACCCAAGTACTCGGCGAACTCACTCTAACTGCATTAACACTAGCCAGCGTAAAACCTAGCGTGGAATCAATATTACGCTCGAAGCCGCCAGTGGCAGGGTAAAAGCTCTCTCTTACGCGAAGGGTGCCGCTACCTTTCTGGTTATCATTAGTGAAGTCTAGGTCAATCCACGAAAACGGCTGCGAGAAGTCGGGCTGTTTATCAAATAGTTCTGTTTCTTCACTAAACACCAAAAAGTCATTAATTAAGTCAAAGAAATAAATGCTTAAGTTGTAAGTTAAAATGGTTTCGCCTGCCGAGGTTGTTTCTGAGATTCTCGCAAAATCGCCGAAAGATTCACCGTCGCCAATTGGGCCGCCGTCGTAATCGGGGCCGTTGTACATTTCAATAAATTCTTCTGGGAAATAGTCATCTTCAAAGGCGTTGTAAATGCCTTGATTGGCAAGGTTGTAAGTATTGCTACCTAGGGATAGTTGGGAGGTTAGTACCGGTAAGCCCGTTTCCTTTTGCCCCCACCAGTACCAGCCGGTTTCCAGTCTGCCCCGAACTTCTTTCGACAAATCTAAATTAAACGAACCGCTAATTGTTTGGCCAAGCAAGCTGGCTTCGTCAAACTCAGAATTAGCGTTGTTTTCTACACTGGAAACAAAGCCTGTGAAGTTAAATTGCATGAACGCAGAATGCGCGTTGTAGGAAATAAATAATAAGAGTACAGCTGCTATCTTAATAAGCATAAAAGTTCCTTTTTACACAAAGTGAAGGAGAATTTGATAACTGCAGAACTTATAATAAGCCTTGTATGAAATTTGTTCTATGGTTTATTTACCCAACCTTAAAACTATCTAAAGTCTTGTTTGCCACCCAAGTAACCCTGCATTCAACAACTTTTACTCTAGGTTGGTACAAAAATCTGCCAATATCAGCCATATAGGGTAGCGGTTATGTCTATCAGTCGTGTAAACTGTCGCCTTTATATCAGGCAAACCACAACTTAACGCACTATAGTTAGCCTAAACGGCGCTACGTATAATGCACGTGGTTATCCAGTCATCATGTCAATTGAGGAAAACATGGAGCTTGACGCTATTATCAATCAGGCAAAAGAACTGATTGACGCTGCACAAGATGCAGCCACTCTAGACCAAGTTAGGGTCGAATTCATGGGTAAGAAAGGTAAACTTACCGACTTACTTAAAGGGCTTGGGAAGTTATCTAACGAAGAACGCCCAGCTGCTGGCCAAAAAATTAACGTGGCTAAACAGCAAATTCAGCAAGCTATTTCTGCGAAAGGTGAAGCCCTGCGTAGTGAAGAGCTAAACAAGAAGCTTGCTGAAGAAGCCATTGATGTTACGTTACCGGGCCGTACTGAAGCGCCGGGCAATTTGCATCCGGTTAGCCGCACAATTGCGCGTATTGAATCTTTCTTTGGTGAGCTTGGTTTTGCAGTTAAAACCGGCCCTGAAATTGAAGATGGTTTTCATAACTTCGACGCTTTGAACATTCCGGCTAATCACCCAGCCCGTGCCGATCACGACACCTTCTATTTTAATCCAGACATGATGCTGCGTACCCAAACCTCGGGCGTGCAAATTCGTACTATGGAAGCTGAACAGCCGCCGCTACGTATAATCTCGCCTGGGCGTGTTTATCGTAACGATTACGATCAAACTCATACGCCTATGTTCCATCAGGTTGAAGGTTTGATGGTAGACAAAAACGTAAGCTTTACTGATCTTAAAGGTATTTTGCACGACTTCCTGCATCACTTCTTTGAAGAGTCGCTTGAAGTGCGTTTTCGTCCGTCTTACTTCCCGTTTACCGAGCCATCTGCCGAGGTAGATGTAATGGGTAAAAACGGCCAGTGGTTAGAAGTATTAGGCTGCGGCATGGTACATCCAAATGTACTTAAAGCGGTCAATATCGACCCTGAAGAATACACTGGCTTTGCCTTTGGTATGGGCGTAGAGCGTTTAACCATGTTGCGCTATGGCGTGAATGATTTGCGTTCGTTTTTTGAAAACGATCTTCGTTTCCTTAAACAGTTCAACTAAGGCAGAGAGTAAGCATGAAATTCAGTGAAAAGTGGTTAAGAGAATGGGTTAACCCTGCTTTGTCGGCTAACGAACTGTCTGAACAGTTAAGCATGGCTGGCCTTGAAGTTGATGGTGTTGAACCTGTTGCAGGCGAATTTAGCGGTGTATTAGTAGGGGAGGTGGTTGAATGTGGCCAGCACCCGAATGCCGATAAATTACGTGTTACCAAAGTAAACGTAGGTGACGGCGAGCTTCGCGATATTGTTTGCGGTGCGCCGAATTGCCGTGAAGGTATTAAAGTAGCCGTTGCTGTTGTTGGCGCGGTACTACCTGGTAACTTTAAAATTAAAAAAGCGAAATTGCGCGGCGAGCCTTCTATGGGCATGTTGTGTAGTTTTTCTGAGCTAGGTATTAGCGACGATCACGATGGCATTATTGAATTGCCAGCCGATGCCCCAGTAGGCACGAACATTCGTGATTACCTAGACCTAGACGATACGTCTATTGAAGTTGATTTAACCCCTAACCGAGCAGACTGCTTAGGTATTCGTGGTATAGCCCGCGAAGTGGGTGTGTTAAACAACTTAGATGTGTGCGAACCGGCTATTAGCCCTGTAGCGTCTACTATTAACGATAGCATTACGATTAACTTGAGCGCGCCTGAAGCGTGCCCACGTTATGTAGGCCGTGTGTTACGTAATGTGAATGTGGCCGCTGCTACGCCGTTATGGTTAAGCGAAAAGCTTCGCCGTTGTGGTATTCGCAGTATCGACCCAATTGTTGATGTAACCAACTTTATTTTAATTGAGCTTGGCCAACCTATGCATGCGTTCAACCTTGCCGCTATTGAAGGCAGTGTAAACGTGCGTATGGCAAATAAGGGTGAAACTCTTACCTTGCTTGATGAAACAGAAGCTAAGCTTAACGATGATACGTTAGTGATTGCTGATGATAATAAAGCACTTGCTATGGCGGGTATTTTTGGTGGTTTGCACTCAGGTGTAAATTCAGAAACCAAAGATATTTTGCTAGAAAGCGCCTTTTTCAGCCGCGATGCCATTATGGGCCGCGCACGTCAGTATGGTTTACATACTGATGCGTCGCACCGTTATGAGCGTGGCGTAGACTCGCAACTTCAACGTAACGCCATGGAGCGTGCTACAGCCCTTATTTTAGAAATTTGTGGTGGTGAAGCAGGCCCGGTAGTTGAAGCATGTGAAGAAGATAAATTGCCGCAACAAGCCAGTGTTTTATTACGACGTGATCGTTTAGCGCGTGTATTGGGTATAACCATTGACGACGGGCAAGTACTTGAAATGCTTCAACGTCTTGGATTAGACGTTACCCAAACTGGCGAAGGTTGGGAAGCGAAAGCACCTAGCTATCGTTTCGACATTGCTATTGAAGAAGACTTAATAGAAGAAGTAGCGCGTGTGTATGGTTATAACAACATTCCACATGTTGCACCAACTGCTGCGCTTTCTATGTTGCCTTCACAAGAAGCAGTATTACCAGTAAACAGTATGAAGTCGTTATTATTAAGCCGTGGCTATAATGAAGCGATTACCTATTCGTTTGTTGATCCTAAAGTGCAAAGTGCGCTATTTCCTGATGCGAAGAGCATGGTATTGCCGCATCCTATTTCATCAGACATGTCTGTGATGCGTGTAAGTTTGTGGCCTGGATTATTAGGTGCTACTGCTTACAACCAAAAGCGTCAACAAGGCAGAGTGCGTCTTTTTGAAACAGGATTACGCTTTATACCTCAACAAGATACGCCTAATGGTGTATTGCAACAGCAGGTTATTGGTGGTGTAGTAGCAGGGCGTCGTAACGAAGAACACTGGGATTTAGGCGATAGCCCAGTAGACTTCTTTGATGCAAAGGCAGATGTAGAGGCTTTACTAGCATTAACGGGTAAAACCGGTGAGTTTAGTTTTGTAAGTGCTCAGCATAGTGCGTTGCATCCGGGTATGACTGCAAAAATTTTGCTTAATGATGAAGAAGTTGGCTATATTGGTGCTATACATCCGCAGTTTACAAAACTGTTGGGTGTGAATGGTCGCGTATTTGTGTTCGAGCTTGAAGTAGAAGCTGTAACCGCACGTAAATTACCGTCTGCCGCGCCTGTATCCCGCTTCCCATCGAACCGCCGTGATATCGCTATTACGGTGAAAGATGAAGTGAGCGTAGGAAAGATTCTTTCTTACATAGAAGAAATTGGCGTAAATCAACTAGTTGGCTTAAACTTGTTTGATGTGTACAAAGGCAAGGGAATTGAACCTGGTTACAAGAGCCTTGCTTTGTCACTTCACTTACAAGATCCGGAAAAAACCTTGGAAGAAGCTGAAATTCAGCAGGCTGTAGATACTGTGGTTAAAGGTCTGGAATCTGAGTTTGAGGCCGCGTTAAGAGAGTAAACTATGGCATTGACCAAAGCCGAGATGGCTGAACACCTATTCGAAAAGTTAGGCATTAATAAACGTGATGCTAAAGATCTGGTAGAGCTTTTTTTCGAAGAGATAAAAGGCGCTTTAGAAGCTGGTGAGCAAGTAAAACTGTCAGGTTTTGGCAACTTCGACTTGCGTGATAAAAACGAACGTCCGGGCCGGAACCCTAAAACCGGTGAAGACATTCCTATTAAAGCGCGTAGGGTGGTAACTTTCCGCCCGGGTCAGAAATTGAAGAGTCGTGTAGAAAACTCTTCACCTATCGACCAGTAATCTACCGGTCGTTACAATACTGATAAAAGAGCGGGGCAACTCGCTCTTTTTTGTATTGCCCCTTAAAAACCAGTAACCTAGTTGCTGCGTTTCTTTTCATTATGTCTGGAGGAAAGTGTGTCTAAAGCGCTTCTCATCGTTGTTGCTGTTTTTGTTTGTATTGTTATTGCCATTGCGGGTTGGTTTGTTTATTTAGCTGAAGATACTAATCAGCGCGATCAAGTATCGGCGCAAGTTCCTGTTATCACGTTAATGGAAATTCTGCATGCCAGCGATTTGCAAGCTGGTGTTAAAGAGGCCGTTAAAAATGGCGACGAAGAAGCCATTAATACGTGGATGGAACAAGCGCAAGTAGTGGCTGAAGCCGGCTATTTAGCGCAAACTCATATTGAATACTTAGGTTCCCAGCAAGCCCAAGATTACGTGGTATTTAACGCTAAACGCCAGTTGTTTAATGAAGCGTTTGAGGCGCGTTACTATGCGCTTAAGGATATGGGTAACTTAAAAGAAGAATACCCTGAAGCGTATGATTTATATGACAGAACAGAAGCCTTGCTTGAAAAGCGTGATGCCATCATTGTTCAAATGGCAACGGCCATTTCTGGCACTTCACCGCCAAGTGAAGAGGCGTTAAACGAAGCCAAACAACGCTGGTTGGCCCGTGCTGAAGATGAGTCGCTGTCGCTTACTATAGACCAGCCAGAATAAGCCCAAACTAGGCATAGCGGAAACTGAAAACGCGTTATAAGAAAGCTAAAAGCAAGCCTGAAGCCTTATTTTGTTAGCTCGCACTTGCAGTAATATCAGCGGCTTTCGCTTGGGTTAAGCTTATTAAATGCTGCGGGGTGATTTCCAATTCTAACCCCCGCTTGCCCGCACTTACATAAATTACGTCGTGCTGTAACGCGGTTTCGTGCAATACGGTAACTAAGCGTTTTTTCTGCCCTAATGGGCTAACCCCTCCCAATAAATAACCGGTACTGGCGGTTACTGCGTCGCTAGGTGCCATGGTGATTTTTTTCACGCTTAGCACTTTTGCTAATTTCTTTTCGCTTAGCTTAGTGTTTACTGGCACTAAAGCCACGGCCAGCTTACTGGCTTCATCACTGACTACCAGCGTTTTAAATACCGCATTGGGGGCAAGACTTAGCTTTTCGGCTGCCTCAAGACCATAAGAGGGCGCATTGCTTTCGTGATCGTACTTTAAAATAGTATGCGCAATGCGCTTTTTCTTTAATAGCGTAATAGCGGGTGTCATAAGGCTACTCCTTATCCTTCGGATACCACTGGCGTAAGTGAATAAGCTTGCCGGGTAATAATGGCGTAGCAGCTTGGGTGGCGTAATCCTCAAACCCAGCTTTGAAAAAGGGCGAAAGCGGGTGACCAGACTGGGCACCAGGTAACGTAAGAATGGCATCGTCTAAATGACCTGGGCTTACAAAGAAACGTTCGGAAGCCCCAAATGTAGGTGACTGTACTGCGGGCATGTACGTATCACCAAAACCTTCTACCTTATCCATATTAAGCTTATGGCCTACGAATGGAATTTGCGCTGAAAACGGGTGTTTTACCATGAGTGCATTAACACTGCCCCAGCGTAGGTCATCCATATTTGCTTCAATAGGTGAGTACTTATCTAATAGTGCGTGTTTCGCGCGGCGATAGGCATCAACAAGTAAATCATTGAAAGAGCCTGTGCCCTCGGGTAACCAACTGTCTGGCTGAGTGTGAATAAGTTGCCATACCGCAGGCTCTATACCGCGAAGTAGCGAGCGGCTTTCTACCCCTTGCTTATCGATACTGGCAAGTATTTTACCAAATAGCTGGCTGACTACTTCTTTACGAAAGTGTTTTACTAGGGTGTAACCTACAGAGTCTTCGCACGCGCATTCTCCCCATGTACGTAAGTAGGCAAGGTCGGCTTTAAATTCAATATTATCGTTTAGCAGTAAGCCCGATAATAACTGCTGCCACGGAATAAGAAATTGCGCATGGTTGTCTAGCTGAATGGCGTAGAAGTCGTTTTCGTTGAAGGTGTCTTTTTCAAACAGGCGATCTCTAATTTGTTGGCTTCTAGCACCTAAGGCATAACCACCATCACCTAATCTTGCTATATCATCGGCAGCAATAACCCTTGCGTTGGCTGTCCATATTCTATCGCTGCTAGGGTTTATTACTACTGGAAGGTTGGTGCTGCGGGCGGGTGTATACGATGCAGGTGTTATGTCATTAGCATTGATTGCGGTAAACGAGGCTTGTTGTCTATCCATTACTGCGCCGCCCGGTAGCCATGCTGCGCTGCCAGTATCATCCACTATCACCATATTTTGGGTGGGAATAGCAATGTCTTTACCTACTGCAATGGCGTCGTGTACCGTGTTGGCTGTGCCTAAGTCCACAATCGAAAGATTTACCGCAAAAGGGTGGTGGGCCACCCAGTTCAAAGCGTAACGCTTGCCGTCTAGGTGTTTAACAGGGCCGTACTGGCTAATTTCAAGTTGAAAGGTATGCGACACCTCTTTGCTTACAATGACTTCGTCTACCATTTTGGTAGGTGTATCGTCGGAAAGTAATATCCAATCAAGGTTATCTAGGTTCGCGTTAGTGAAGCCCCACGCCACTTTATTATTGGTGCCGACTATTACTCCTGGTAACCCAGGTAGTGAAACACCAGTCACCGATACAGCTTGGTTTGAGTTAACTTGATTTGTGCCAGCTTGATTTGAGCTAAAAGGATTTGAATTAGCTTGGCTTAAATTGGTTTGCTTTAGGTCTGTTTTCTTTGTGTCGAAGTAGTTTAGCTGGGTGCGATACCAAATAATGGGAACGCGCAAACCTAGATGCATGTCGTTAGCCAGTAAGCCGCTTCCTGTCGCGGTTAAGTTTCCGGTAACCGCCCAGTTGTTACTGCCAATGTCTGGTAACTCTGCGGCATTGTAATAGCTTAGTGTATTGTTTTCTGTTCTGGGGCCGCCGTTATCAGTAGTGTTTACAGAAACGCCATCAGAACCGCTATCAGAACTGATATCGGAATCTGAATTATTAGATTTGTCTTTGGTTTTTTCTGTATCCGCTGAATTGGTATTATCTGTAGCCTTTGGGATATCGGAAGTGTTGATGTTTTCGATTTCTGAAATATCTGCATTGTCAGTCGCGCTTTCGATTTCTGAAGTGCTGCCAGTAACCGAGGTTTTGGCTTCTTTGGAAGAGTTCTTAGTTTCAGAGGACCCAGTTTCGTCAGTAGAGGTACTACCATCATTAGGTAAACTTTCTTGATTGGCTGAGTCAACGCTAGGAGTCTCAGCGGCGTCAATTGGCATGCTTTCTTTCGATGGATCATTTTCTTCAGTCGGCTTAATTTCTTCAATCGAGTTATTTTCTTCAACCGAGTTGCGTTCTTCAGTCGAGTTGCGTTCTTCAATCAAATCGTCTTCGTTAGGCAAATCAGCTTTTTCGTGTGAAGTGCTGTTTTTATTTATTGTTTTTTCTTCAGGCGAAGCGCTCGTTTCAGGTGAAGCACTCTCACTCTGCAAATCACCAGTAGGTGCATCGTTATCTTCTGAAGCGGCATCGTTTTTCACTTCGTCATTGGCATCAGTAATGTCTGAATCTTCAAGAGGAGCGCTTTTGTTAAGAGGTGCGTTGTCTTTTATAAGTGTATCATCAGGCTCCATCGCTGGTGTACCTAGCGAAGCAGGGTATACGGGGGCTTCAGCACTGGAATACGGAATTATGCTGCCATCCAAGGCTGCTTGATGATGACTAGGTTGGGTAATGAAAGCATATAAATCATCGCCATAGGTTTCTTTTAACGCGGTGCGGGCAAGATCAATTTCAATTTGGCCACCTTGTAAATCAAGGTACATGCTGTACGCCACTAAAATACTGTCGGTAGGCTGCCACGGCTCAAGGGTTAACCCAGCTGCCACGTATTCAAAAGGGGGAACAGTATATTCATCTAGTGCTGCGTTTACGCCATGGGAGTAACTAATAAGCAGTTGTTGCTGCGGTAATGGCAAGGTGTCGAAAACTTTTACAGCGCGCTGTGAAAACTGGTGGAAGCGGGCGCCCTTATCAATTTCTAGCGCAACATCGCCTACCCATTCAGATAACCGGCCCGATGCGCTTCTGCGCTGTAAGTCCATTTGAAAGAAACGGTCTTGGCCATGGGCAAAGCCTAAGGCGTAGGCTGCATCAAATTTATCTTGTGCAGTGATAACCCCTTGGCCCATGTTGTCACGCTCAAGGGTAACAGGGGCGGCAATGCGAGACGTAGCCTCGTTACCGTCTAGGGTAGGTAAACTGAGGTACAAGGTTAAATACACGCCGCCTAGTGCTAAAATGACTAATGCAATTGCACCTAAAACCAACCACTTAATCCAATTTAACACGTGTATTACTCCGTTTTTTTCTCTATCCTAACCACACTACATACAAATTTGAAGTGATGTTTTATGACACGTTTGCGAGAAACACTATGGGCCCGTTAATGCTAGATTGTCAGGCAGAGCGTTTATTGCCTGAAGAGAAAGAAAAACTAGCGCATCCGGTAGTGGGCGGTGTCATATTATTTAGCCGTAATTTCTACGATTGCGAACAACTGACGCAGTTGGTGAAAGAGATTCGAGAAAACGCCAGTAAGCCTTTATTAATAGCGGTAGATCACGAAGGGGGCAGGGTTCAGCGCTTTCGTGAAGGGTTCACCAAATTACCTGCCATGGGTAAGCTAACAGGCTTGGTACAGGCGCACGCTACGGGTAAAGACATTCACTGGTCAGAATTGGCTGAAGTAGAAGAGACTGTAGTCAACGAAGCCACGCTAGAATTGGCTAAAGCGTGCGGCATAATTATGGCCCACGAACTAAAGCAAATAGACATCGATTTTAGTTTTGCACCTGTGCTTGATATTAACGGCGTGTCGAAGGTAATTGGCGACAGGGCGTTTGCCGAAAACGCTGAAAAAGTGATTCCATTAGCCAGCGCGTTAATAGAAGGCTTACAAGTTGCCAATATGCCAGCTATCGGAAAACATTTTCCTGGGCATGGTAGTGTGGCACCAGACTCTCACGTGGCATTACCCATAGACGAAAGACCCCTTGAAGAAATTAAACAAACTGATATGGTTGTTTTTGAAAGATTAATTTCTAAACAGTTGCTAGATGGTGTAATGCCAGCGCACGTTATTTATTCTCAAGTTGATAGCAAGCCAGCCGGTTTTTCCGAGCATTGGTTACAAAAAATATTACAGCAAGACTTGGGGTTTAACGGTGCGGTGTTCTCTGACGACCTGTCTATGCACGGTGCCAGTGTTGCCGGAAATTATGTCGATCGTGCGATGGCGGCATTATCGGCAGGTTGCCATATGGTATTGGCATGTAATAACCCGAAAGGGGCGGAATCTATTTTAGATGCGTTGCCTCATTCATCAAATTCTTTCGAGGCTTTAACCTCACTTTATGGGCGCAAACCCGCTGTGCATGCCAGCGCAGCTTATAAAAACGCATTAAAGGTGTTGTCGCGCTATGGAACCGGTTAAACCGAAACTAATAATAATATCCTTAGTTAGCGCAGTTGCTCTGTATGGAGTGCTGTTGTTTTCAGGTCTGTCACATATTATGGCCATTAGTGCGGCCATTACTGTGCTGGTGGCCATGCTGTGGGTTACCGAAGCGCTGCACATAGCGCTGCCCGCTCTCATTCCCTTCTTCGCCTTTCCTATGGCAGGGGTTATCAGCTATCAAGAAGCCGCATCCGCGCTAGGTAACCACGTTATCTTGTTGCTGATGGGCGCCTTCATGCTGTCTAAATCGCTAGAGAAATCTGGCGTGCATAAACGTTTAGCGGTGTACCTTATTCGGCTAACTGGCGCAAACAGTGCCCGTAGGCTGGTGTTTGGCTTTATGTTTACCTCGGCCATATTAAGTATGTGGATTTCAAATACCGCCACCACGCTTATGTTACTGCCCATTGCCCTTGCCATTATTCACGCTTCTAACTCGCCTAAATTAGGTGTGGCGGTGTTATTGGGTATTGCTTACGCTGCTAGTGTAGGCGGCGTGGGTACGCCTATTGGTACGCCACCGAATATTATTTTCATGAGCGTTTATCAGCAAACTACAGGCACGGAAATTAGCTTTATAAACTGGATGAAAACCGGTGTGCCTATTGTGTTAGTGGCATTGCCGTTAATGGCACTATGGTTAACGCGACATTTGAAAGGCGAAAAAACCGGTGCTTTACCGGAAGTTGGCCCATGGCGAAGTGCTGAAGCACGTGTGCTGTTTGTATTTAGTTTTGTAGCCATGGCGTGGGTATTTAGGCCTTACTGGACAGCATGGTTTGGCATGGACTTCGTAGGCGACAGCACCATTGCGTTAGCCGGAGTAGTACTAATGTGTGTTATTCCTAACGGCGAGCGTGAAACTACGCCTTCTGGTAGCAAACAAGGCTACTTGCTTGACTGGAATACTGCCCAGCAAATTCCGTGGGGAATGTTATTGGTGTTTGCTGGGGGCATTTGTTTGGCTCAAGCGTTTACCGCATCGGGCTTAAGTGAATTACTAGGGCAGGGCTTAACAGGCTTGGCGGTGTTACCTTTGTTCTTGCTGGTATTAGTGCTTTGCTTGTCGGTAAGCTTTGTTACCGAAATTACATCGAATACAGCCACCGCTACCTTGCTGATGCCTATATTGGCCAGTGCGGCTGTGGCCATAGATGTCGATCCACTAATACTAATGATGCCAGCTGCTATTAGTGCCAGCTGCGCGTTTATGATGCCAGTGGCAACGCCCGTCAATGCCATTGTGTATAGCAGCGGCGAACTTACGGTGAAAACCATGGTGCGCGAAGGCGTAGTGCTAAATATTATTGTGGCGTTTGTGGTAACCGGTGGCGTGCTGTTAACGCGAACTTAATCCGAATTTAGCCGGTACTTAACCCCCCATACTTAACCAGAACTTAGCCCGTACTTAAACGGCTACTTCATCGAACCCTGCTTCTGCATTTAGAAAACGGGCGAAGGTAAACAAGTAATCAGACAATCTGTTTAAATAAGCGGGCACTACAGCGGGAACGTCGTAGTGTTTAGTCAGCACGATAACGGCTCGTTCTGCACGTCGGCATACGGCACGGCATACATGGCTTTGCGCAGCCGCTTTACTGCCACCTGGAAGCACAAAAGTAGTTTGCGGGCCTAAGGTGGCTGTCATTTTATCAATATCGCTTTCAAGTTTGGAAATGTCGTCTTGCGTAAGGGTAGAGCTTGCTGAAATAGCAAAGCCGGCTTGAAACAAGTTGCGCTGAATGGCGTAAAGGTCGTCTTTCAAGTGCACGGCTACCATAGAAGCCAACAGCCCTAAGTGGCTATTAAGTTCATCTATATCACCATAGCTTTGTACTACTGCATCGTCTTTTTCTACTCTTACTGCTTTGTCTGCATATATCTGTGTGCTGCCTTTGTCACCTGAACGGGTATAAATTTTCATGCTGTTTTGTTATTCCTTGAGTGCTTTTTTAAAAGCTCAGTATTTGAAAACATAGTTCAAGAGCTGTGTCTTAAAGAGTATTGTGTTCAAGCGGCTTTAACTTCAAAAGCTTAGTCTTCAAAAGCTTAGTCAAGCACTTAGTCTCAGGTGCTGGGTCTTCAAAAGCCTAGTCTTCAGGTGCGTTAGGGCGTTTATAACGGCGAATTTGCACTACCATGCCAAATAACGGGTGGTCGAAATAATGAAGCTGATTACTAATCACTCGGCGCTGTTCACTAAAAGGTAACGACACCAATTGATATTCTGGCGTAGCGTTTACATTGCTGCTATCAGTACGACTAGTGCTGCTTGTCGAGCTGGATGCTGTCTGCCCCTCTACAGGAATAGGCTGGCGATAGAAAAGCTCGCTATCGATATGCAAATAGGGCACACGGTTAATGTATTTTAAAAATACTTTTATGTTGCCATCTACTTTCCAAATAGGTGCACGAAATGCTGCACTTATATTGCTTTCATCGGCATCGTCGATAACATCGGCGTTATCTAGTGCTAGCAAGTCTTTAAATAAAATCGGGGTTGGAGATGCTAACCGAGCGTCCAAGTCGTAAAAGAAATCGCTGGACATGCTGTCGGTGCTGGTGGAATTGGTACTAGCTTGGTTGTAACCCATTCCACTTGCCATGCTTTCATCTGAATAATTTTCATTAGCCAAGCTGCCATTGAAGCTTGGCTGTTCGTTTAGCTGCTGGTTTTGCTGTTTGTTGTAAAGGCTCTGATAGCTATTATCGCCAAAGCTATTTGTGGTGCCATTGCTAGAGCCCGAGTTCGAACCAGGGTTTGAATCTGCGCTTGAGCCTGAATCAACGTTATTTTGGCTTGAATTAGCGTAGCTGTCGCTAGCAAATCTCATTGGTGGCACGGGTGGGCGCTGGACGCCATCTTGATCAAACTCATCAGAGAAGTTGTTACCGGCAAATAGGCGAACGTTAAAGGCTTCGTCTTTACCGAATTTAACTGGCTGACGCCAAGTAACATGTAACAAGCGCGTTAGGTCACGATTTTGCCTAATTTGGCGCGATAAAGACGCCATTTCTTGCTCATTTTTAGTTAATAAATGGGCATGGCTTGCGTAAGGCCAATCATTACCTTCAGGGGTAATGGGTAGCTCTTTGGGCGCTGGTAAGCGGTTGTCAGGGCGATGAATATGCCATTTACTGTCGTAATAACTCAACCAAGGTTTATGCACCACACAGTACGGCTGGTTCGGTACCCTAATGGTTTCTGTTTTATCTAAACCTAAAAACTCAGCCCAATAACCGGCTATTTCTTCTGCCGATAAGCCGTTATCTACTGATGAATTTAATTCGTCGGCGAAATTGGTTTGGCTAGAGCTAAGTTGACTCGAACTAACACGTCCAGCATAAGCATCATTCGATGGGAACTGCTCTATAGCCGCATTGGGATAAGCACCGGAATGCGCGGGCTTTTGGCTGGTGGTTCCCATTGCATTGGTCGTTTCAGACGATTCAGACGAGCCATAAGGCGTGTTTGTTTCAGCTGAAGCGCTCGCAAAGTAATCGAATTCTGGCCACTCAAGGGCGTTGGTTTCACCACAAACTGCAATGCCTTGTTTCAGCATGCTAATGTCTGGGGTAATTACCGCACCAATTACATCGGCATCTGTGGCAGGTACGGCAAGGGAATCAGCTAAGTCGAACTGCTCTTCAAGGGCAGACATTGCCACCTTTCTTTCAAAAACAATGACTTCAACATCGAACCACCAGTCGTCATTTGCCAACGACGGGGTAGAAGCCAATACAGCAAGTAGTGGGCTCCAACGAAAAAACCTCATGTTATCGCGACTCCTTTGCAAGGTCGGCAATGATATCGCTAATAAACGCAATACGCGCTTTTGCAGTATCAGTCTGTTTAACTAATCGTAGTTTCTGGCTGCCTTCAAATTTGAAGGTATTTGGCTTGGTTTGCACAAGCTGAATAATATAGCCAGGGTCAACCTTGGTGGTATCTGTAAACTCTATGGTACCGCCTTGTGCTGACAAGTCTACTTTAAGCACGCCTATGGCTTCTGCTTTTATTTTTATTTCGGCTACTTCTACTAAGTTTTTAGCAGGTTCTGGTAGTAAACCAAAGCGGTCGATACATTCTACTTGGAATTCGTCTATATCGTCTTGGTTTTTACAGCTCGCTAAACGTTTATATAGCGACAGCCTTGTGTTTACGTCGGCAATATAGTCATCGGGCAGTAGAGCAGGAATACGAAGTTCTACTTCGGTGTGGCCTGCCATAGCATCATCTAGTGAAGGCTCTTTACCTTCTTTCAGTGATGTTACTGCTCTATCTAGCATATCCATATAAAGGCTAAAGCCAATGCTGGCAATTTGGCCTGATTGGTCGTCGCCCAATAATTCACCCGCGCCACGAATTTCAAGGTCGTGGGTGGCTAACGCAAAACCTGCCCCTAAGTCTTCAAGTTTAGAAATGGCGTCTAAGCGCTTGGCGGCGTCTTTAGTCATCCGTTTGGGATGCGGTGTTAATAAATATGCGTAAGCTTGGTGATGCGAACGACCCACACGGCCACGCAATTGGTGCAATTGGGCTAGGCCTAAATGATCAGCACGGTCCATAATAATGGTATTAGCGCTTGGTACATCAATACCGGTTTCAATAATGGTGGTACACACCAACACGTTGTAGCGCTGGTGGTAGAAGTCGCTCATCACGCCTTCAAGTTCACGTTCGCGCATTTGGCCGTGGCCCATGGCAATACGCGCCTCGGGTACAATTTCAGCAATTTCTTCGGCAGTTCTGGCTATGGTATCTACTTCGTTATGAAGGAAGTACACCTGCCCACCACGTAGAATTTCACGCATTATCGCTTCACGAATGGTGGCTTTATTGCGTTGTTGCACAAAGGTTTTAATTGATAAGCGTCTTGCAGGCGCAGTAGCAATAATTGATAAGTCGCGCATGCCCGACATGGCCATATTCAACGTACGAGGAATAGGCGTAGCGGTAAGAGTAAGAATATCTACATCGGCGCGAAGTGATTTTAGTTTCTCTTTTTGGCGTACCCCGAAGCGATGTTCTTCATCTATTATCACTAAGCCCAAATCGCTGAATTTAATGTCGTTCGACAATAGCTTGTGCGTGCCTACAACAATGTCTACTTTGCCTTCGCTTAGGCGCTGCATGGTTTCTTTTTGGCCTTTCGCGCTAACGAATCGGCTCATGACTTCAATTTCAAATGGCCATGCGGCAAAGCGATCTTTAAAGTTTTCGTGATGCTGCTGAGCAAGTAGGGTAGTGGGCACCAAAATAGCCACTTGTTTACCTTGGTTCGCAGCTAAGAATGCTGCGCGCATGGCTACTTCGGTTTTACCGAAACCTACGTCGCCGCACACCAGTCTGTCCATGGCGTGTGGGCTACCCATGTCGTGAATAACCGCCGCAATAGCTTGCGCCTGATCCGGCGTTTCTTCAAACGGGAAACTGTCGGAGAATTTTTGGTAGTCGTCCCAGTCAATATTGTAAGCGAAGCCAGGCTTGGCAGCACGGCGTGCGTATACATCAAGTAATTCAGCAGCCACATCGCGTACTTTTTCAGCCGCTTTTTGTTTTGCTTTGCTCCACGCATCAGAGCCTAACGAGTTAAGCGGTGCATGATCGGCATCGCCACCGGTATAACGAGAAATAAAATGTAGCGACGCAACAGGCACATAAAGTTTGGCCTGCTTGGCGTACTCAATACACAGATATTCAGTGGTAACACCGCCAGCATCAAGGGTTTGCATGCCAATATAACGGCCCACACCATGATCTAAATGCACAACGGGCTGACCGGTGGTTAGCTCGGCCAAGTTTCGAATAATGGCGCTTTCATCGGTAGCTGAGCGTTTATCACGGCGCCTGCGTTGGCTTACCTTATGGCCTAATAGCTCGGTTTCGGTGATAAACAGCAATTCGCCTTTATCACTTCGCCAGTTAAAGCTATTTTCAACCATGCCCACGGTAATACCGATGTTGTCGCTGGCACTCAAAAAAGAATTGAACGACTCGGCCGCTTTGGGCTTAATGCCCGCTTTTTGCAGAACAGTAAGTAGCCCTTCACGTCGGCCTTGGGTTTCAGCGCAAAATAGAACTTTAGCGCCGCGCTTTTTGGCATTGTTTACTGTGGCAATTAATTGTTCAGCCGGCACTTTCTTTTGGGTGTTAATAGCAATGTCGTCAAGCTTGTCGCAGCCTAAGTTAAAACTGCCTGGCTTTTCTTCAATAACGGCTTTGCTCAGGGTTACCCGAGGCCACTGTTTGATTTTGCCGAACAAGGTGTTTATAGGTAGAAATAATTCTTCCGGTGGCAATAACGGCCTTGCTGGGTTGTATCTGTGTTGTTCGTAGCGCTCTTGAATATCTGCCCAGAAAAACTCACTGGCTTCTTGCACATCACCGTGTAACAACAGCACACTTTTAGGGTGCAGGTAATCGAACAAGGTAGCGGTTTTATCAAAAAACAGCGGTAGGTAATATTCAACACCGCTAGGCATGGTGCCTTTAGTGACTTGAGAAAACACCGACTCTGAGGCGTTGTTCGCATCGAACTTTTCTAAAAAGCGCTGGCGGAAAAGAGTAATAGATTCTTTATCGGTAGGGAATTCTCGTGCGGGTAGCAGCTTAATTTTTTCAACCGCATCGCCAGAGCGCTGGGTTTCCGTATCGAAAAAGCGGATAGAGTCTACTTCGTCATCAAACAAGTCAATACGAAATGGCTGGTCGCTACCCATAGGGTATAAATCGATAATACTGCCGCGCACCGAAAATTCGCTGTGGCTCATTACTTGGCTAACATGTAAGTAGCCCGCTTGCTCTAAATTACGTCTGAATTGGTCTCTATCAAGGGTGTCTCCCTTGTTCAGCATCAACAAATATTTTGCGAGGTAATCGGTAGGTGCCAACCGTTGCATTAACGTGTTTACCGGCACAATGAAAATGCCATTTACCTGCTGGGTAAAGCGGAATAAGGTTTCTAAGCGCTGGGATACAATATCTTGGTGCGGCGAAAACGAATCGTAAGGCAGGGTTTCCCAATCGGGGAATACCGTAATAGGTACGCTAGGCTCACCGGCTTGGCCGCTTGGCATAAAAAACGCCAACTCTTTTTCTAGTTTTAGCGCCGAGGGTGTGTCGGCTGTTACCAGCACTATAGGGCCGTTGTATTGGGCTTGTGCTTGAGTAATGCACAGTGCGGCGCTGCTGCCTTGTAACTGACCCCATTGCTTGTGGTCTTGCACAGAGGCGGATTTTTTCTGGGTCGGCAAAGGCAAAGATAAAAGAGTTGCTGTCATGTCGTCCTATAAACTACTTATTCGGTTTAAGTGTGTTGCTGGGCTTTTGTTTTCCGGCTTTGGTTTTCTGGCTTTTGTTGCTGCATTAGGCCCCGGAAGCCTTATCTTGCGCGCGCTTTTTAAGTTGCTGCGTTTGCAAATGCAAGCTGGCACGAACAAGCAATTCTTGATCTTGCTCTCGGATGCTATTGAAAACAAAAGCTATATGGTAGCTATCCTCAACGTTCTCGCAAGTAATAACTTCCCCATAGCAAAATATGGCTGCCGCTTCTGTATCAAGAAATAATTTCAGTTCAGCTTGGCTGCCAATGTCCATGGTGGTCGGGCTTTTAATAATTACGCCACCTCCCCCGAGCTTTATTGTGCTAAAACGATGATCTGGTTCATCTTGCTGGTGCAAAATAAATGACATCATCAAATCTATTTTGCGGGCTTGGTGATTTAGATATTCAGCTAAAGATTCAGCATGATCGCTTAAATGACGTAACGGGCGAAGTGCTTGGGCTTCAATGCTGGCCATTTCACTGGCTACACGAAATGCGTAGGGCATGGCTTGCTCTAAACCCGCTTCAGTTGGCACGGTTTCACCTTCAGCAAGGGGTTTCACGTTAATATTAACGCTGTGCTGAATAGAGAAATACTCATCGAACTGGGCTTTTTTTTCTTCTAGGCTTAGGTTTTCCATCATATCTCCCGCCACTTATCTTGTACGGCCAGTAGCTTACACGTAGTATACGCACTTTACTATTTTGAGATTGCCCCGTCATCACACCTTTGGACTAAGCGCGCATTATGTATTTCCCTCTTCCCGCTTTTATTGCTTATCGGTACGCGAAATCTGGCCCGGCGCAGTCGTCTAGCCAAAATAGTTTTGTTTCCTTTATCAATCGCTTTTCTGTTGCCGGTATTGCCCTTGGCCTAACGGCGCTAATTATTGTGCTTTCGGTAATGAACGGCTTTGAAGCCCAGTTAAAGCAGCGCATTTTGGGCATAGTGCCCCATATTGAAATTAACGCGCCTGTTGATGAAAGTTTTGTAATGGGCTTGCCCAATGTGGTGGCAAGCATGCCGTTTCGAGAAGCCGAAGCGGTAGTGCAGTCTCGTTCCGATTTACGTGGTGTGCAAGTGCACGGGGTTCAAGCCGACAGCATGGTGCAGCACACCATGGTTGCTCACGAAATGCAGCAGGGCGATTTTGCAAGCCTAACGGCAGGTAGCTACAACGCCATTATTGGTAGGGCGTTGTCTATACAGTTAAATGTTCGTGCTGGCGACAAGCTTCGGGTAATGGTGGCGGGTGCCAGCGTGTACACCCCATTTGGCCGCATGCCAAGCCAAAGATTAGTCACTATTTCAGGTGTGTTCGATATGGGCTCGCAAATGGATGACAAAGTTATTTATATGCAGCTTGATGATGTGAACCGGCTATTGCGAGATGTATCGGGCAAGAACACAGCTACCAGATTATTTTTAGACGATGCTTTTTTATATCAAGACACGCTCAAACCTATTGTTGAGGCTGATTTACCTGTACGTACGTGGCGCGAGCGACAAGGGCCTTTGTTCGATGCAGTAAAAATGGAAAAGAACATGATGTTCTTAATGCTGCTGTTAATCATTGCAGTAGCGGCGTTTAATTTGGTTTCGTCTTTGGTGATGGTGGTGTCGGAAAAGCAGGGCGATATTGCGGTATTACAAACCCAAGGCATGTTGCCTAGTACCATTATGACGGTATTTGTTTTAAATGGGCTGTTTAATGGCGTTAAAGGCGCGGGTATTGGATTAGTTGCAGGCGTGGTTATTACTTTACTGTTAAACCCAGTCATGAGTTTGCTGAATGTGCCCATTGCGTTGTCGTCAGACGGGCAGGGTTTACCCATTGATATGCACTGGCTGCAAATAGTTTTTGTAACGCTATTTTCATTGTTGCTTTGTATTGTGGCGAGTATTTACCCAGCTAGGCGTGCCATGAAAACCCAACCTTCGCAAGCACTTCAAAACGAATAAGTTAGTGAAATTGCCGTGCAAATTGCGGCGAAATTCACTATAATCGCGGTCTTTAAATTTCGGCCAGTGAGACGTCATGAACAAGAATTTTATCACCTCGCAAGCGTTGCTTCAGGATTCCTTTCGTTTAGCAGCAAAGGTGTATGATGACGGGTTTCGCCCCGATTTCATCATTGGTATTTGGCGCGGTGGTGCTCCTATCGGCATAGCGGTACAAGAATACTTTGAGTTTAAAGACTATTCTACCGACCACATTGCGGTACGTACTTCTTCTTACTATGGCATTAATAAGCAATCTAAAGAAATTCGTGTTCACGGTTTGCACTACCTAGTAGAAAACGCTGACGCAGAACACAAGCTACTTATTGTTGATGATGTTTTCGATTCAGGCCGCAGTGTTGACGCGCTTATTCAGCAAATTCGCAAACTGATGCGTTTGAATATGCCAAAAGATATTCGTATTGCATGCCCGTGGTACAAGCCTCAGAACAACACTACTGACATAGTGCCTGATTACTATGTGAACGAAAGTGACGAGTGGTTAGTATTCCCACACGAAATCGCTGGGTTAAGCGAAGAAGAAATTCGCGAAGGCAAAGGCGAACTAGCCGATGTAATGGATATCTTGTTCGACAAAAAGTAAGCTCAAGCGCTAGCTCTTACAAAGACACCCATAATAAAAACCGCCAATCAGGCGGTTTTTTTGTGCCTGTAATTATCAAGACACCCATCTTTTTTCGGCATCCTCTTATCGAGACACCCATGTTAATTCGGCATCCTCTTATCAAGACACCCATGTTGTTTCGAAGTTCTCTTATCAAGACATCCATGTTATTTCAGCATTCTCTTATCAAGACACCCATGTTAATTCGGCATCCTCTTATCGAGACACCCATGTTTATCTCACACCAGAATTAATGAGACACCCATCTTTTTGCTTATCAAAATAAGGTAGATGCCATTGTTATTTTCTAAGGCTTTATAGATGGGTGTCTTATTAAGTGGAGGTTGGTGTTCAAACGAGGCAATGCAAAAAACTCACATCAACTGCACGTTAATTAGCATGGGTGTCTCGCTAATGTTTTTGGGGTGCGCGACCACGTAGATCTAAATCACCTGGGACTGAACGGTGGGTGTTTCTATAACTCGTTAAGCGTGGGTGTCTTGTTTAGTTGATTTTCTAAGGCTTTATAGATGGGTGTCTTATTAAGTGGAGGTTGGTGTTCAAACGAGGCAATGCAAAAAACTCACATCAACTGCACGTTAATTAGCATGGGTGTCTCGCTAATGTTTTTGGGGTGGGCGACCACGTAAATCTAAATCACCTGGGACTGAACGGTGGGTGTTTCTATAACTCGTTAAGCGTGGGTGTCTTGTTTAGTTGTCGTTCATAATGTCGAATCGAAAAAACGTGGGTGTCTTGTTAATTGTTGTTAGTTGTCGAAATAAAACTTGTCGTGGAAAGTGTAAACCCAGGTGGGCTGATAGATGACGAGTAGGGTGATGGCCATGCCGTTAAGCAGGGCTTCGGGAAATACTAAAAGTGGGATGAGCAGTACGAAGTTGTCGTATATGACATCCCACGTATAAGCGCCTTCCATAAAGTAGTAACCCGCTAGTGCGCCTGTTTTAAGGGCAATGGTGAGCGCGCCGGGAAAGAAGGCGCACACAAAAATATACACGAAGAGTTGACGGGGTAACTTATGGAAAGCCACTAAATAAACAAGGTAAGTTACGGCCACAGGTAGCATAACCCCTAGCACCCCATTAACGCCTAGGGTGTGCCACTGCGCAAAGCCTGCTGCGGTAGCGCCTAATAACGCGAGAGTGCCAGCCAAAATAGCGTAACGAAACCCGAGCATAAGCGTAACAACACTCAAACCAACAAAATGAACATCTAAGCCTTCAAAAATGCCCACTTTGAAGATCCAAAACGCGAACAACGCAGCAGCGCTACCAAACAGCAAGTGCTGTTGGTGTTTGTCACCCATTAGGCCTACAACAGAAATTTGTTTAATAACTCCGACAAGGGTTAAACAACATAAAGTAAGGCCAAGCCACTGCAGCGTTGTCACATGTTCTCCGTTCGTTAGTTGCTGTGTACTTTCAATTTGCTACACATTTTACTACACATTGCTTATTTACTGTACGTGGCCCAAATAGGCGCATGATCAGACGGTTTTTCAATACCGCGAAGTTCATAGTCTATTCCAGCATCACTCAGTCGTTTATGCATAGATGGGGTGGCTAAAATAAGATCAATACGTAAGCCGCGGTTATCATTAAATCCTTTCGAACGATAATCGAACCACGAGTATCTGTCGGTAGTATCTGGGTTCAATGTTCTAAAGCTGTCTTCAAAACCCCAATCCATTAATGTGTTCAACCACACTCTTTCTTCCGGTAAAAAGCTGCATTTTCCCGTGCGTAACCAGCGTTTTTTGTTCTCTTCACCAATACCTATATCAGAATCGGTGTGAGAGATATTCACATCGCCCATCACGATGACATTTTCATCAGGGTTATGATGGGTGTCTAGATAAGTCATTAGGTCTTTATAGAACTTACGTTTTGCTGGGTATTTAGTTTCGTGCTTTTCGTTTTCGCCTTGTGGGAAGTAACCATTTAATACGGTAACTGGCTGGCCATCGTTGTCTGTGGTTTTCAAGATTATCATACGACGCTGTGCGTCTTCTTCATCAGTAGGAAAACCCATAAGCACCGATTCAGGCTCTTTTTTCGCTAAAAAAGCAACGCCGTAGTGACTTTTCTGACCATGAAAATAAACGTGATAACCCATGGCTTCTACTGCTTCAACAGGAAACTGTTCGTTGTGCACTTTTATTTCCTGCAGGCCAATAATGTCAGGCTGATGTGCATCTATTAATGCTTGAAGTTGATGAAGACGGGCGCGAATGCCATTGATATTAAATGAGATTACTTTCATAAAGGCTTCTTATAAAACGGAATTGATTAATTCTAACAGAATGCTAAGTTTAACTTAATGTCTGTGATGGCAAAGTCGTGCTTTTTCCTACTGCAATCAGGTAATCAAACCACAGATTAGCATCACTAATAATAGCATCGGCTAGGTCTTGGGTATTGGTGTGGGTTAATTCGTTACGTTCAATTAACTGGGGCAATAAACTGGTTACGCTGAGTTTGAATTCTGGCCACACTTTGGCGTACTGCGCCATGGTTTTATAATAATGAGTAGGAAAGGTGGTACCCGCTTTTTCTAACCGTCGAGTAATGATATTCGCCCCCATTGACGACCCTAGCCATACATACATGGCGGCAATAGCAGATGAAAGTGCGGTATTAAAATCGGGTGAGTTTACGTCGCGTAACTTATTATTAAATGTGGCTTCCGATGCACTCATGCACGCTAAATCGTCATCAAGAGCAGTTAAAATATTGTTGTCTTCAAAATGACTAACTAAAGGCTGTAGCGAAGGGTAAAGCTCAACTGCTTCATCAATAACTAGCAAACAATGCTGGTGGAATTGCTGCATTACACACAGCACTTTTAGGTAGTTGTGACTATGCTCGTTAATTAACTCGTTAGCAGTTAAGCCCATCATGTTATGAAATAGCGCAAAGGGGGGGCTTTGTTCTAGTGCTTCGTGCTTACTATGGGTTTTCGCTTTCAGGTCGTTAAAGAGGTTTTGCATAGAGGTTTTGGGCTTAGCCTTAAGCTGTAGATTAGGTTGTAACGAACAGGCGGTAATAATATTGGTCGAAACGAATGTTTTCAACTTGAATGTTTGCAGTTGCTGCTTGGTGAATAAGCTTAACTAGCTAACAAGTTTACTCGATTAATAAGTTTTGCTATTTGGCGACGCAAGCCGCAAAGGGTATACTTAGCGCCTCTCAACTATAAGGTAATTTTTGTGTTTCCAGATACTGCAACCGCCACTTTAAACGATACCGTGTTAGCGCAAGCTAAAAATTTGTCAGCTGAAGACAGGCAAATGCTGGTAATTAGCTATGTACCAAAAGCGAAAGAAATATGGCTAATTCAAGGTACAGAAGGCTTTGTTATGCTGGAAGACAACGACACTACTAGGTTACCAGTATTTCCTCATAATAATTTGGCGCAAGCGTGGCTAGACGATAACCAAATTACAGGTACTTGTGTTGCAGTGCCTTTTGACGAATTCACCACCACTTGGTTGCCAGGGCTTACGAAAAATGGTGTGGAACTGGTTATGTTCCCTACCTCTGCTGATGCAGAAAATTTGGTGATGACAGCAGAAGAACTAAGCGCTGAATTCAGCGCCGATGCTAGTGCCTAAATACAATACTTTGTTTAGAACTTAGAACGCTTAGTGTTTGAATTTCCTTATTTAGATTTGATTGCTTAGTGAGTTTGATGAGTAATATTGATCAGATTCTATCGATTAAGCCTAAAGTACAACCTAAGTGACTTAGAGGTAAAGCCAAGTACTCGAGCTAAATGTTCTAGCTAAAATGTTTTCGCCAAAAGTAAGGGTAAAACACCAACACACATCGTGGCGAGTAGCTTAAACTGAAATGTATGACTGAAAAATCACCTGAGTTACTTCTACCCATAGCGCAAACCGTGGCTAACGCCAAGGGCTGGGATGGCGCTACCCGAGCTATTATGCTTGCAGGCAAACAGCTTATCGCTTTGCCCGAATCGGTACGAACTGAATCGTCATTTGTACCTGGCTGCGAAAGTAAAGTTTGGGTGGCACGTGTGCCTTTTAATGAATTCGAGGGCGGGCTTTCAGTAGAGTCTCTTTTAAAAGAGACTCTCTCAAAAGAAAGGCATGAAGATATTATTGCTGCCTACTCACCAAGTAAGATTATTCGAGGGGTATTAGCGGTATTGCTAGAAAAAGCCAACAGCCTTTCCGATAAGCAAAGAAAGGCATATGACTTTGCGCAGTATATGAGTGCATGTAATTTACAGCGCCACTTAAGCCAGTCTAGAGGGAATGGCATTTTAAGTGTATTGCGCCGCTTAAATGACTTATAAATTCTGGTTTTTTGCTTCAATCCACTGAGACATATATTTACTGGCATTGAGTGTTTGATGCCACAACAGCCCTTGCAAAAACAAACTACTACGGTGGGAGTTTACATCCTTGGCTATGCTTGCCGTAAGCTCAGCCAAGGTTTCGACTTCCTTATCATTTTCATAATCGTGAAATAAGTTAAGACCTGTTTGGCTCGCTAATGCCCACTCACTTTGATTGTTATAAAGCCGCGCTGCATTAACGGCAAAGTCTTCTGCCGTTTCACAAATTGTTCCTCCCCAAACTGGTGATGATGTAGCCTCAAGGTTTTCATTAGCATTGTTAAGTGCCGAAATACCTTCAGCCCCAACCCACGTTGTAAGGGTAGGGGTTTCACAGTGCATGGCTTCTAGTATTTTACCTTTAATGCCAGCCCCAAAACGGAGCGGCGCGATTAATAATCGTGCGTTCGCGATCACCTCTTCTGCATCTTCGGCCCAACCATCTATATAAAAGCCACTTTTAGGATTATGTAATTGAGTGGCTTTTTTGGGGGGATAAGCACCATAAATATGCAGGTTCGCGTTAGGCAATACCTTTCTAATAGCAGGCCAGATGGTTTGTTTCAGCTGTAACACCGCATCCCAATTTGGGGCATGGCGAAAGTTACCAATAGTAACAATATCGTTTCGCTGCTCGAAACTGGGTAATTTTTTCTTTAACGGCGCTACGCTAAGGGGATGATAATAAAGCTGCTGCGCGGGTACCTGATAGTGATCAGTCAGTAGGGCATATTCTGTGCGAGAAATTACCAAAGTGATATCGCTGCGTAAAATGGAAGCAATTTCCCGTTGGGCTAAGGCAGTATTATAGTCAGCGTTTTTCGCAGCGTTTGCGATAGGCAGAATAGGTGTATTAAGCGATGAAGTGGCGATGCCTTTGGATGCCCGCAATGCATTGTCTTGTGCCTTAACCGCATCGTGTCTTGCTTGGCGCAAGCTGTGTACATCTTCAGTGTTCAAAATGCGAATAGCACAAGGGCAAGCGTCTTTTACTCGCCAAGAAAATTGCTCTTCAGTCATGTATCTGTCGAAAATAACCACATTCGGTGATAACTGAGCTATTCGTTCGTTAAAACTACTACAATTAAGGGCTATCGCTTCACTTTTTACATTAAGTGATTCTAAATCTATTTTATGCGGGCTATCAGTCGCAGCAGTCATAAAAGTAACTTGATGACCATGGCGTAGAAAGTGATTAATGAGTGCCAGCATATTTTGGCCAGCGGCAGAAGAGTTGGGCTCTGGCCATACATAGCCGATTACCACAACCTGCATTATGTCGTTTGACATCGTTACCTGAAATTACTATTTAGAAAGCGCAAAATAGTAGCACAGAGGGAAATAAAGGAAATGAAACTCTGTGATGAGTAGCAAATTCGATGCTGTGTCTAAAGGGCTGCACCTTAAGGACTGCACCTAAAGGGGCGGTACCTAAACGAGCGGTACCTATAGGCGCTGTACCTAAAGAGCTATACGTAAATTAGTGGTTACTTCCTATTGAGATCACATTCAATGACTACTAATGTATTGCTTACTATACGAAAGTTAAAGCATTCTGATTAGCTAGGCTAAAAATTCACGCTATAATGAAGTTATCAGAAAAGGCTAATTGTGTTTGATAGTTAGAGTTTCTTTAATTTATGGCGTAATTGCGAAGCGCCACTTTTCTTAATAGAGTAGGTTATATCAGGAGCACATACCTAAATGACCCTACAAGATATTATCAGTAACGCTAGTACATTATTCGTACTGCCAGATTCCGTGACCCGTTTAAAAGCGTGCATGGACGACGGCGCATCCAATATTGAAGATATTGCTGACATCATCTCTTTCGATCCGGCTTTAGCTACGCAGCTTTTAAAAGTGGCGAACTCAGCGCTTTATCGCTTTCCCAATAAAATTGAAACGATCACCAAGGCACTTCAAGTGGTGGGCACCCGTGCCACTTACGACTTAGCCCTTGCCTTTGGTGTTAGCCAAGCTTTTAAAGAGGTAGATGGTCAAATTATCGACCTAGATAAATTTTGGGAGCAAAGCGTTTCTTGTGGGCTATTAGCGAAATATTTCGCTGAAATGCGCAATGAAAGAGAGCCCGAACGCATGTTTGTGGCTGGCTTGCTTCATAATATTGGCGAGTTGGTTGTAGTCGATATGCTACCCGATAGCGCTAAGCGGTGCCAATCGTTTAATACTCGAGTGAGTCCAGCTGAATTACAAGCAGGTGTTCTAGGTTATACCTTTGCCAATGTGTCGGCGGGAATTATAAAAGAGTGGGGGATCCCAGCATCTATTTACAAACCCATTGCGAATATACATCACGACAGTAGCGATACATCTGAAATTGATGAGCAAATTTTGCAGTTATCGTATTTATTGGCATTAGATAACGTAAACTCTGAAATATATCCTAGTTACAATAACTTGAAGCCACAATTACATGAGAGTTTGTCGTTAAATCGTGAAGATTTAGAAGATGCGTTAGATATTACTAACTTGCAGTGTATTTCAGTTATATCTCTGTTCAATCCGAACGCATTTATGCTTTATTAGTACACAACGAATAAATAAAAAACGGGCTTTCTACAGTTGTAGCAAGCCCGTTTTTTTATTTTCTATTTAAGCGTATTCATTTAAAAAGCGTTTTGCCTAGTCGAAAATCGCTACGGTTTGGCGACTGATAGCAATAACTTCGTCGTCTTTATCCCAAATAGTCGCTTCGGTGTGACCGTAGCCGTCTTCTGCTTGTCGAGTGTGCGCTTGATACGCAAACCAATCCGTTGGGTCGAACTCTTTATGCGGATTAATAAACTCTAAATTCCAACATACAGTACTCGCTGGCGCTGGTAACTTCATCATTTGCAATAGCGTAGGCGGCCAGGCATCAATCATAGTAATGATGTGACCATTTGTGATTTTGGCAGGTGGCTTTTTAAAGCGCATATGCCCGTGATACATGCTGGTTTTCTTACGCGTAAAAGGAATGCCTCCGGCATTAATCGCCAAATCGAAGTGACGTAAAAATTTAGGGGTTACCTTCGGAATTTGCGGTATGAATTTGCCTTTGGTGGGCACAGGCATATCGTGGGTGTCTTGATTTTCAACCTTAATACCAGACTTTCTGCCAATACCAAAACAGGCTTGTACAAATACACAGCTTTTGCCGTTTTGTTTAATGTGTGCCGTGTATTGAGATACGTTTTTACCTTCGCGAAGTAGGGTAACTTCAATTTCAAAAGGTGTATCGGGAGCAAGGGGGCCGACAAAGTTAGTGTTAAATGAGCGTAATACTCGTTCACTACTGACTTTTTGGCGAATGGCAGTATAAGCCATGCCAGCTGAAACACCGCCGAATGCGGTACGGCCTTGAGTCCAATTACTGGGAATAATAAGATTATCAACTTTCCATTGGTTTTCAGAAAGTGTCTCTAAAGGCGAAAGAGTTAAAAGCTCGTCTACCGTCATGCTGTTTATCTGGTCTGATGAGTTGAGGTGTTTATATCCTACCTTAAGCTAAAGCGAACAGAAAGCCTAGGCTAACATTAGTTCTTATATTTACAAATAAGTAACAATAAGTTGTCAATCTTTTAACCTGCCGCGTAGACTGAGTTTTCATTGAATTTAAAGGGAATGATATGGCCCATACTCAGGTTCAAACGGCACCAGTAGAGAAAGCGGAAACCTCCCGCGCCTACCGAAATTATGTGTTGGTAATTCTAACGCTAGTATATGCATTTAATTTTATTGATAGACAAATAATAGGAATTCTTTCTCCTTTCATTAAAGCTGATTTGGGTTTGGATGACGCACAGCTTGGTTTGTTAAAAGGCGTTTATTTCGCCATTCTTTATACTGTTGTGGGTATTCCAATTGCATGGCTTGCCGACCGTTACAGTCGCGTGAACATCATTGCCATTTCGCTGACTCTTTGGAGTGGTTTTACCGCCGCATCAGGGCTTGCGATGAATTACACTCAACTTGCACTCGCTAGAATTGGTGTGGGTATAGGGGAAGCCGGCGGTAGCCCACCTTCTCACAGTATTATTTCCGATCTTTTTCCTAAAGAGAAGCGAGCAGGGGCCTTAGCGATATATTCTTTAGGTATTCCGTTTGGTGTGATGTTGGCATTCTTTGCGTCTGCCTTTTTCTTACAAGGCGGCTCTGCTGATTGGCGTACGGTAATGATAAGTGTGGGTTTGCCTGGCGTAATATTGGCACTGTTACTCAAATTCACAGTGAAAGAGCCTAAGCGTACCGAATCAGTGCAAACTGATGACAGTAATAAGCCAAGTGTTTCTTCGTCGCTAAAAACCTTATTGAAAATACCTACGTGGTGGGGAATGGCGTTAGGTATTTCGTTTGGCTCATTTGGTAACTATGCTATTTCAACGTGGATAATCGATTATTATGTACGTGCTTTTGTAGGCCTTGATATTACTCAACTGTTGATTGCGTTTGGTATTATAAACGGTTCTGCCTATGCCCTAGGTGTGTGGCTTGGCGGCTATATTGCCGATAGATGGGGTAAGCAAAATAAGAAAGCCTATGCATTGTTACCGGCTATTGCGTTAATTATTGGTGTGCCTGCGTTCTATTTCTCGCTTCAGGTCAATGATTTATGGTTGTCAGTGGGGCTAATGACATTCTTACTCTTTACTAGTGGTTCTTACTTGGGGCCAAGTTTTGCGATGGCGCAAACTCTTGCACCGTTAAACGTTCGCGCTATGTCTACGGCACTGTTTTTCTTTGTACTGAATATTATCGCCTTAGGCGGCGGGCCAACAATCACGGGTATTATTAGCCAAGCATTAGTGCCGTCGTTGGGTGAAGTTGAAGCCCTACGACAGTCATTGCTGTATTTGATTGTTCCTTACGCACTGTCAATAGCTGTGTTCTTGTGGACCAGTACTAAGATAGTTAAAGATTGGGAGATGGCAGAGGCGAGAGGTCTGTAGTAATATCTTCTTTATAAATAACAAGTTGTATTAATAAAGGGCTGGTTTACAGCCCTTACTTTTATAAAGCGTTTACGCTTTTTTGGCGGTTTAACTTCGCCTTTATAGCGTACTTTTATAGTACTCATACAATACTTGTGTAGCGCTTATACAGCGTTTAACTAATTCCGATGTGGTCTTTCATGAAGGAGTATTTCATTGTCGAGAACCGATATAAGTTTTCACTTTGCCCATGCAAATGGATTTCCTGCAGGCAGTTATAACGCGTTGTTTTCATCGTTACCCGAGCATTTCAACCGTATTCATGTTGAACGGTTTGGTCATGATCCGCTGTTGCCAGTAAACGCTAATTGGCGTAATCAAGTCAATGAGCTCATTAAACATGTAAAGGCTGAAAACACCGACAGTAGAGGTGTCTATGCGGTGGGGCATTCCTTTGGTGCGGTAATCTCTTATATGGCTGCGTGTGAAGAGCCTACGTTATTCCGCGGGCTTATCATGTTAGATCCGCCTCTAGTGATGGGGCCCATGAGCTATTTTTTCCGTTTTGCCAAAAAAACACCGTTAATTAATAAATTAACACCCGCAAAGTTAGCTGAAACTCGAAACACCCAGTGGCCGTCTCATATTGACATGGAAGCGTATTTCCAAGGTAAAGCGCTGTTTCGAAATATGGATAAGCGGTGTATTCGGGATTATGTTAAGCATGTTACACATACGCAAGGTGAGCTTACATCGTTAACCTTTCGTGCAGATGTAGAAGCATCGCTGTTTCGCAATGTGCCACACAATTTGGGGAAATATAAAGGAAAGTTAAAGTGTCCTGCGTTGTTAGTAACGGCAAGTGACAGTGCGGTGAGTAAACCTGCTATGTATGAAAGATTGATTCAACAAAACAACGTTGATCATATGGAATATAAAGGAGGGCATATGTTCCCACTAGAACAACCTGAAGCGGTGGCTGAATTGATTTCAACCACCATTTCGAAGTGGAATAGCTAATTATTAATTTGTGGATAGGCCGCCGACTGGTTGGCCTAGCATCTCTCTTGTAACCAATACCACGCCTTTTTCAGATACGCGAAATCCACGAGCCCTGTCATCGTCATGGTTGTAACCAATAACCGTGCCTTCTGGAATAACACAGCCTCGGTCTAGCAATACCTTTCTTAATTTACAATGACGCATGATTTCTACGTCTGGCAGAATAACCGCATCTTCAATTAAGCCATAAGAATGCACTCTTACATTCGAGAAACAAATGGTACCGCGCAGGGTTGAACCTGAAATAATGCAGCCACCAGACACAACAGAGTTAATGGCTTCGCCGCGCCTATCGTGATCTTCCCAAACAAATTTAGCCGGTGGCAATTGTTCTTGATACGTCCAGATAGGCCACTTTTGATCGTACAGGTTAAGCTGAGGAACCGGTGCTACCATTTCCATATTGGCTTCCCAAAACGAATCTATGGTACCTACATCACGCCAATACGCATCGCCGCCGCCCGTGCTTTCAAATTCAAACGCATAAACAGGGTGGTCTTTAATGATGGATGGGATTATATCTTTACCAAAATCACGCTGAGAGCCAGAGGTTTCGGCGTCTCTTCGTAACTGTTCAAAAAGAAACTCTGTGTCGAAAACATAGTTGCCCATAGACGCTAGGCAACGGCTGTCATCGCCAGGAAGTGGCGCTGGGTTTTCTGGTTTTTCTGCAAAACCATTAATACGGAAGTTTTCATCTACCGACATAACACCGAATGAACCCGCGGCTTCTTCAATAGGAACCGACATGCAAGACACTGTCATTTTAGCACCGCTTTCAACGTGCCGTGCCAGCATAGTGCCGTAATCCATGCGATAAATATGGTCGCCAGATAAAATCATTACGTATTTGGGTAATTCGTCACGAATGATATCGATATTTTGGAATACCGCATCAGCAGTACCTTCATACCAACTATCTGAAAATCGTTGAGAAGCGGGGAGGATTTCAACCGACTCTCCAAGTTCTTTCTTAAAGTGCCCCCAGCCGCGTACTAAGTGCCTTATCAAGGAGTGTGATTTGTATTGGGTAACTACACCAACTCGCCTAATACCTGAGTTGATACAATTGGAAAGGGGGAAGTCGATAATTCTAAATTTACCACCGAAATAGAGAGCAGGTTTTGCACGCCAAGTTGTTAGCTCATGCAAACGTGACCCTCGGCCGCCGGCCAGAATCAATGCGTAGGTATCGCGAGTCAGATTACTAATATAGCGTGGACTCTGATCTGCCATGTCCTCGTTCTCCATGTTTTGAGACACAATCTTGCGGTGTCGATGAATGTGTAAAAACCCTAATTCATACCGATTGCACTAGGGCATAGTAAATAGAATGGTGCCCTGAAAATTAGGTTTTATGCTAACCTAACTTCATATTACACAAGAATAATTATAAAGCCACGGCGTTTTACTGAACTATGTAAAAAAAACGTTATTTTTTATCTTAAGGGATTTTTCGTATGACTTCTGCTACCCCTGTTATTTTTGACCACGATGGTGGTATAGACGACCTACTATCGTTACTACTTTTGCTTCGTTTACCTAATATCGATGTATTAGGTGTCACTATTACGCCCGCCGATTGTTACCCCGACGATGCCCTGCTAAGCACACGAAAAATTCTAACTTTGACAGGAAATACCCATATTCCAGTGAGTGTAGGGCAGTTAACCGGACCAAACCCTTTTCCACCAGAATGGCGGGCTCAGCCCAAGATGTGCCATGCTACACCTGTAATGTTGCGTACAGCTCACGACAGCGTGAAAGTTGAACCTACGGCCGCACATGAATGGATGCAAAGTGCATTAGTTAGTGCCTCGTCGCCTGTGACAATATTAATGACCGGACCTGCAACAAATCTAGCAACAGCACTTACGCAGCAGCCTGAACTGGTTAGTAAGGTTAGTAAGGTTGTATGGATGGGAGGCGCCGTAAAGGTGAAAGGGAATGTTGCTATGCACGACCATGATGGCTCGGCCGAATGGAATGCATACTGGGACCCGAAAGCCACTAAAAACTTGGTTGATAGCGGGGTGAACTTACTGTTGGTACCATTGGATGCCACTAACGATTTACCGGTGAGTTGGGATTTTCTACAGAAATTAGCAGATAGAAATACACCGGTATCAGACCTTGCCGGACAGTTTTGGGCATCAACCGTAACGGCTATCCCTTCTTACGAATTCACATACTTTTTATGGGATATTCTTTCGACTTGTATTCTAGCTATACCTGATGCCAAACTGAGTATTGAAACGGGGCAGGTTGCGGTAAGTACAACTACCCCAAATGCAGGTCAAACTTACCTTTGTGATGAAACAGGAAGTCAGATTTCATGGGTATCTAAAGTTGATGCTGACTATGTGCGCGCAATGGTAGTTTACTACCTGAGCGGAGAATTTTCTGAAACACCAGTGACATTTGTTAATTAATTGTTATATATTTTAATCGTGGTGATTCTCATGGAGTGATAGATGGCGGTTTTAAAGAAGATAATTATAAGCGTGGGTGTGTTGATTGCTTTGGTGGTATTGGTGGGTTTTTTACTTCCTAAGGAATACACAGTCGAAAGAAGCATTTTAATTGACGCTCAACCTGGTGAAATTTACCCCGACGTAGTTGATTTACGTGCATGGCAAGATTGGGGCGTATGGTTTCAACGGGACCCCAGCATGGAAATTGATTACACTGGCCCTGACAGAGCTATTGGCATGAAGTCATCTTGGAAAAGTGCGTCTGAAGGCAAGGGTGAAATGAAAATTACCGACTTAGAGCACAATAGCAAAGTGGTCTATACGTTAATGTTTCCTGAATGGGAAATGGAAACCACTGGCTCCTTAGAGTTAATTCCTTCTGGGGACGCAACAAGAGTGACGTGGCGTGACTCAGGTGATGTCGGTAACAATATTATCAGCCGCTACTTTGCACTTATGATGGATGGCATGATTGGCCCCGATTTCGAAATGGGGTTAGAAAACCTCAAAACGGTGGTAGAAAATAGAGGGTAAATGCCTTTTGGTTCACGCGCTTTCTTTAGCGTGGATGTATTGTTTATTTTGAAGAGCTGAATTCGCTGAGTGTTAATTCCATAGACGCATTCGGCTCTTTTCACTTCAGGCTAGTTAATTAAGCCTATTCTCTTCATTGCCCCGCCTATATGTACGGCATGTACGGCGAGTTTTATCTCTGTTGATAACATTTCTGTATCTTAAATTGCCACAACTACTAGGTGCTAGCTACTAGGTGCTTGCGTGGGCTCTGGCTTGCACTTGTATTTCTTTTATCGAGACACCCATGTTTATTTAGTTTTTTTATATCACTTATGAAGAAGAACACTTATGAAGACACCCATGTTTTCAGCTGCTTAAATTTAGATAAGTTGGCCTATAAAGCTTCACTCAAAACTGCCATCAACTTCTAACAAGACACCCATAACATTTGAATTACTAACTGAGTAAATATTTGAGAGTGGAATGTATTGTTATGATGGGTGTCTTGTTAATAATTAACTAAGCGAACTTCACTATAGAGACACCCATGATAGAGGACTTTTTATCGTTCTATTAGAAGTTTCATCAAGACACCTTACCGAGAAACGCGATACCGAGACACCCATCGAAATAACTAAACAGGATATAAGAGCGAAAAGGTATTTTATTATGGGTGTCCAACTAAGCGAATTTGCGCGAAATGTACAAAATCACGCCTAATTGCTAAGTTAAATACTCGGTTCTATACGTTATATTAAAACAGTAAATAAATGATCAAACTGGTCATTGTTAAAGTACCAAGTAGGTTGGGAAATCAGCTCAACCTCAACTGGCTTGGAAAGGGACATTCAAAAAAGCAGTCATTAATGCGAGTTATTAGTGAAATGAGATTTGGGAACAGAGATGCTTAAAGATAAGAATCGACTAATTGTAAGTTTAGCCTTCAATAAATTAGCCGATTTATTAGTGTCTGCAAAAGTAACCTTGCCAGCGCTGCTCATTTCACTAGGTGCCCCTGGTTGGATGATTATGTGGTTAGTGCCGATTCGAGAATCTGGCGCATTGTTACCTCAAGCATTCGTAGGTTTATATCTGCGAAAGCGCAGCGCTAGGCACAATGTATGGCGTGTAGGTTTAGCGGTTCAAATCTCGGCTGTATGCAGCATGTTATTTGCAGCTTTGCTGTTGGATGGTATCACTGCCGGCGCCGTGATTTTGGCTGCACTTATACTACTAAGCATAGGGCGTTCCGCGAGTTCTTTAACTGTTAAAGATATCGAAGCGAATGTTAGTCCGAAGGGCGAGCGGGGAAGGTTAGTGGGGCTAGCCTCTACCGCGTCTGGTGTTATGACATTATGCGCAGCAGTACCACTCGTTTATTTTGAAGAGCAACTAGAAGACTATTCGCTTTTTATATTACTGATATGCTCTGTGCTTGCCTTTGGCGTCGCACTGTTTTCGATGTTCACGATAAAAACCTATGTTGAAACCGATGAGTTTAAAGACAAATCAGTGTTTAACTGGCGATTTGATAACACGGTATATCGTTTCATTTTTGTGAGAGGACTTTTTGTCAATACGGCACTCGTTGCGCCCTATTTCATGCTTGAAAGCTCACAGAATGCAAAATCACTGCTTCCATATTACCTTGCAGTTCAGGCGTTAGCGTCAATGCTATCTTCGTTTATATGGGGAGCAATTGCTGATAAAAGCGCTCGTTATACCCTCCAATTATCTGGGGTATTGGCACTTCTCGCGTGTGTAGGTTTGCTTAGTATGCAGCCAGACAGCTTATGGCTGTCGGCCACTTTATTTTTTATCTTGTCGATTGCTCATGCCGGTGTTCGAACCGGACGTAAAACTTATAGTTTAGACATAAAAGATGGTCAAGAAAGAACCGAGTTGGTTGGTTTTTCAAATACTGCTATCGGCCTAATTCTTCTTGGCTTTGGCGGATTTTACGCATTAACTTCATCACTTATCGATTTTTCCGTAGTTTATATAATGACAGCTATAGTGACTTTAGCTATTTGTACTACGCTTGTTTTACCGAAAGAAAAGTAAAAAGTGAATGGAAAGCAACCATTGTGAGTGTTACTCCGGTTGCGTTAGCTGAACATGAAATTGGTTTTGTTCGATATGGGGTTACCTGTGTCACCGTTATTAAATTAGGTTTTAAGTATGCCTTTTGAAAAGCAACAACACACAGAGTCAGCAACTTTGCCCGTAAAAGATCCGGCTGAGTTAGAGGGCTACCTAAACGCATTTTTAGATATTTCGGAAGACCCCGTTTTTATCAAAAATAGCGAGGGTAAGCTTCTAGTTGCTAACAATGCTTTTTGTGAACTTGTAAGCCTGCCCCGTGAAAATTTAATCGGAAAAACGTTTTTAGATAACGAGTTGGCACCGCAATTGTCGATCCTCGCCAATGATGATAACGCTGTTTTACACACGGGTGAAGACAGTGTTATTGAGCATGCTTTAACAGGCCGAGGGCGAAAAAATAGCGATGTGCTAACCAAAATAAGCCGCTTCATAGACCGCAATAATCAACGTTTTATTGTAGGCGTTATTCGTGACGTTACCAAGCGTAAACAAAATGAATTAAGAGAAAAAGCACGCAGCCAAGTGTTAGAGTTAATTACAAGTGGCGAGCTTTTGAAAACGGTACTAGAGGCAATTGTGAGTTCTGTTGAGCTCAACAATCCTGAAATGATGTGTAGCATTTTGATTCTTGATGAATCGGGTAACCATTTGCTTAGTGGAATAGGGACCAGCCTTCCCGATTTTTATACCCATGCCATTGATGGTGTGCAAATAGGTATTGGAGTGGGGTCTTGCGGTACTGCCGCTTACATCAATGAACGAGTCATCGTTCCCGATATTGAAACCCATCCTTATTGGAAAGGTTTTAAAGAGTTAGCGGGTAGTGCAAACTTAGGTTCGTGTTGGTCAGAGCCTATTCGTTCTACTCGGGGGGATGTACTCGGCACGTTTGCAATTTATCATAGTGAGGTAAATTATCCATCGGAAGAAGATCTTTCTTTAATAGAGCAAACAGCAAGCTTGGCCAGTATTGCCATTGAAAAAAACCGTTCAGAAGAAACATTGAAACGTGCCGCTAGTGTTTTTACACACGCTAATGAAGGCATTATTATCACTGATGCGTCCGCCACTATTATCGAAGTTAACGATACATTTTGCCGCATTACCGGTTACAGCAAGTCTGAAGTGTTAGGCAAGAACCCCAAAATCCTTCAGTCAGGGCGGCATCCCCACCAGTTCTACACCAATATGTGGGAGAAGCTGGATTCAACAGGGCATTGGAGAGGGGAAATTTGGAACTGCCGTAAGGATGGGGAAGTTTATCCGGAAATGCTGACAATCAGTGCGGTAAAAGGCACTGACGGGCGAGTCCAACATTATGTTTCTCTGTCTACAGATATTTCAGAAATCAAGCTCAACCAAGGCAAGCTAGAACGAATTGCGCACTATGACTTACTGACAAATCTTCCGAATAGAGTATTGCTTGCAAAGCGGCTTAATCAGTCAATTATGCATAGCCAGCTGCAAGAAAGCTCGTTAGCCGTTGCGTTCATGGACTTAGATGGATTCAAGGCCATTAATGACAACTACGGGCATGATGTGGGTGACCAGTTTTTAGTTGAAGTATCAAAAAGCCTAAAGGCCAGTTTGAGAGCGGGAGATACGATTGCTCGAATTGGTGGTGATGAGTTCATCATCATTATGGATAATTTAAATGAGTTTAGTGACTGTGAGCATGTTTTAAGTCGCCTGCTTAAAGCAGCCTCAGCCCCGTTAACTATTGCTGGTGCGGTAATGCAGGTTTCTGCGAGTATTGGGGTGTCGGTTTATCCTCAAGATAATGTCGATGCAGACCAATTGATTAGGCATGCGGATCAGGCAATGTATGTAGCCAAGCAAGCAGGAAAAAATAGGTATCATCAATTCGATTTAGAGCAAGATAATGCAATCAATTCGAATAACAAGAGCATTGATAATGTACGCGTTGCATTGGAACGGGGTGAGTTTGTTTTACATTATCAACCAAAAGTAAATATGAGTACTGGGGAAGTGATTGGTGTAGAAGCGCTAATTCGCTGGGAACACCCAGAAAGCGGCTTAATTCCTCCGCTCGACTTTTTACCTGTAATTGAAGGGCACGACGTAAGTTTAGCGTTGGGTGAATGGGTTATTGATGCTGCATTACTACAGATATCACGGTGGAAAAAACGGGGTATACATCTAGCCGTTAGTGTGAATATTAGTGCACATCAACTGCAGCAAGAAAACTTTACCTCTAGGCTGAAATCATTGCTAGATGCCCATCCAGACGTGAATCATAGCTACTTAGAGCTTGAAATATTAGAGACCAGTGCGCTGCAGGATACCTTTCAAATATCTTCAACAATGAATACCTGCCAAGAATTAGGGGTTAATTTTGCAATCGATGATTTTGGAACGGGCTATTCTTCACTTACTTATTTAAAGCGATTACCGGCTTACTTAATCAAAATTGATCAAAGCTTTATTCGGGATATGTTAGAAGATACTGACGATTTAGCCATTGTTGAAGGCGTTGTGGGTTTGGCTAAGACATTTAAACGAGAAGTGATTGCCGAAGGTGTCGAGTCAGTTGACCATGGTGTTGCGTTAATTCGTTTAGGTTGCGTTCTTGCTCAGGGCTACGGAATTGCGAAACCTATGCCAGCCGAGCAGGTCACTAACTGGCTGACTACCTGGCAAGCTGACGAAGCCTGGTTGATGATGAGTGATGAGATTGAGCATAGTTGAGGCGTTATCGAGACACCCATGTTAATGAGCATGATAATGAAGACACCCATATTATTGAATTTGAATTCAGTTTTTTCGGGGAATGCTGGGACATCCATATTAGTAAACTAGCGAAAAACAACGGAACTATTGATTAATAGAATGATTAATATAAAGACACCCACCCCTAGCTAACAATTTATAAGGCTTTAACCTCACGAATTAAGGTGGATGTCCTATTACCTACTTTTATCTTTCAAAGCCCTACAGTACCAGGATATTTACAATGGATGTCCTATTAAACGTTTAACTGCTTCAACTTTAGTCGAAAGTTGACTTAAAAGGCTATCACACGGCTTATTAGTAGCCTCATCAAAGCCAAACCGTCAAATACACCCACTTCATTATTTTCCATTTCATACAAATAATGAGATAGGAATATTAATCTGCGTAACTAGATATTAAGCCAATAAGGAACGAGGAGTAATGAAGTAGACGTGAGATGTTTTGTGAGAGTATAGCCAAGAAGAGTTCAAAGCTAGAGTATTAGCAGATTAGCCTAAAAGCTTTGCATTCTTTATTCCTCTAGCGCGTTTATGGTTGGTATTGTGTTTAAAACTATTCATGGTTGCTTCGCAGCCTGCAGCGCTGGTAAATAGCTCTTCAAATTTAGTTGTAAGCTGGTGCCAAGCAGCGTTATTCATTCCTATTCGAGATAAAATTGGAGCGCAGGCTGTTTCAATATATCCAGGTTTGTCGTCACGTATGCTCCTACCTGTTGTATCTACTAGTTCAAGGTAGTCAATCAAATCAAAGGGTAATCCTTTCTTATCAATAGTTTTGCTGTTGTGTGCAAAGTGAAGTAAGGCTGCAGGTTGTTGGTTTAGTTTTAGTGAGCTTAAACGGCAGTATATGCTCGTATGTTTTGAATGTTCCGGTGTATTGGCAATTTTCGCTCTAATTGGGTTTAAATCGACATATGCCATACATGAAATCAGGGCATTCTCATTCAATAACGCTTGAGATTTAAATCGGCCTTCCCAAAACCGTCCGGTACACTCATCTTCTTTATTTGCAGCTCGCGCTATATATTCATTAAGGCTGCGCATAAACCAACTGATATCAAACAAGCGTCGGCGGTAAATTGTAGCCGTATCATTAACCGCTTGAGCTTCAGATTCTGATAGCTGCTCCCCTTTTAGGTACTTCTGCGTTAAAAGAGTACCTTTATGGATTTGGTGCCATTGGGTAAGCACTTTTTTCACATTCCAAGCATTAGCCTTTTTCTTGTCTACATGTAACACCACATGCACATGATTACTCATTACCGCGTAAGCACAAATATCGATTGAAAACACCTTGGCTAAATTGAGTAAGCGCCGCTCAACCCATCCCCTTCGATGCTCATAGCTTTTACCGGAATGCTGATCGACTCCACAAAGGTAACACTGCCTTACGCAGCGTGAAATACAGTGATAGTAGGGGGTATCAGCAAGGCTGATTTGGCTACTTCTTGATTGCGGCACATTAAAATCCATTAAATGACGGAGCGAATATGCTAGCAGTCAATGGAAGTAGATAAACCTGTATTTTAGGCTTGATTTAGGCACCTACTGGCTGGTTTTGCTATGGGTGTCTAGTGCTATGGGTGTCTAGTTAAACCCGCAAATAGACCCGCTAACAAATCAAACCGACAGTTTTTAAAGCCAGTCATTTACTATTAGCGAGCAATGCATTGGCCACCTTAGATACGGGCTGCCTGTCTAATACATTGGAAATAAACTTAGTGGCTAATAATAGCTTATCCATACTTATACCAGTCTCAATACCAAGTCCGTTTAGCATGTATAAAACATCTTCTGAGGCCACATTTCCGCTCGCACCTTTTGCATAGGGGCAGCCGCCCAAGCCAGCTACAGCACTGTCTATAGTCGCTACGCCATAATGTAGAGCAGTATAAATATTTACCAATGCTTGACCGTACGTGTCATGAAAATGAACAGCTAAGTCTGTTACTGGAACGTCAAGACAAACATCATCTAGTAGCCGCTTCGTTGCATCTGGCGTTCCCGCTCCGATAGTATCGCCCAGTGAAATTTCATAACAGCCCATTTCAAGTAAGGTTTTCGCAACAAAAGTGACAGACTTGCTGTCTATTTTGCCTTCATACGGACAACCCATTACACAAGATACATAGCCTCTAACTGGGATGTTCTGCAACTTAGCCGCCGCAATCACGGGTTCGAATCTCTTCAAGCTCTTATTTATAGAGCAGTTAATGTTTTTTTGTGAAAAAGACTCAGACGCTGATCCAAAGATAGCGACCTCATCGACTTTCGAAGCTATTGCATTTTCAAAGCCTTTGATATTTGGGGTTAGCGCCGAATAGATAACGTCTTTTGCGCGGTTTATCCCCATGAATACCTCATCAGAATTCGCCATCTGGGGTACCCATTTGGGAGAGACAAAGGCGCCAGCTTCAATGCGTTTTAACCCACATTCTGAAAGTAAATTGATGAGGGATATCTTGTCTTTAGCGGTAAGAATAGCCTTTTCGTTTTGCAATCCATCTCGTGCACCAACTTCCACAATACTCACTTTTGATGGAAAGTGAGTTGAAGACTTATTTGCGGTGTTTTTCTCCGTGTCCATTTTGGGCGAACTCGTGGTGGGTGTCTCTATAGGAGTCGAGACAGCAGTTTGCACAGAAGAGTTGGTTGCGATGGGTGTCTTAATAACATTCTTCACTATCATTCACCTTTCGAGTCAGCATCGAAATCAATTAGCACTGATCCGCCATCCACTAACTCACCAGGTTGATAAAAATAGCCACGTACCATGCCGTCACAAGGCGCAGCAATGCTGTGCTCCATTTTCATAGCTTCCATGATAAGTAACGGCGCATCTTTTTTAACGCTAACACCAACCTCTACCAAATGAGCCACCACGGTACCATTCATAGGCGCATCTAAACTAGCTCCCGTATGGTTGTCATCGTCATCTCCAATATCAGGTGCGACGACCTTAAAATGACAATGCGAGTCTTGACCAAATAAGCCAAATTTTCCATCATTTTGCGAGAAATGGTAGCTTCGCCTTACACCGTCTACAAAGGTAATTAACTTATCAGCTTCAAGGTGGCCTGCTACTTCAATACTGTCACTTCCTGTAAGCACCTTCAGTGCAATACCTTTTTGTTTCCGTGTATCACCTGATGCGTCCTTGTGGATTAATCTAAGCGCGTGGGCCTTATCATTCACCAAAACAGTGAGGGATTCTTGATATTCCATGTTAGGACGCCATGCGGCAATAACTCCCCAAGGTGAGGGCAGTAAAGATTGCTTCTCTATGCACTGATTGCGTGAAAGTACAGTAAGTAATGCTATCGCAGGAAGCTCAGCAGTAACTGATTTACTCTGTTTGTTGAACAAACTGTCAGCATGTTTATCAATAAAGGTTGTAGTTAGTTCAGCGTTGCCGAAAGGCTCACTTGAAGCCACGTCGATGAGGAAGTCAATATTAGTTGTCACGCCATCAATATGATATTGCTTTAATGCGCTAACTAATTGCTTTAAAGCAGCTTCTCTGTTCTCACCCCATACCACCAGTTTAGAAATCATAGGGTCATAATACACGCTGATTTCGTCACCTTGCTGCACGCCAGTATCAATACGTACTTTGCTCGCTGAACCTTGGGCCGATAACATGGGTGTCTTGATAAGCGAGAGCGTGCCGCTGGCGGGCAGAAAATCATTATTGGGATCTTCGGCGTAAATGCGGGCTTCGAATGCGTGTCCCGTTAACGTTAATTCTGACTGGTTCTTGGGCAGAGGTTTACCTTCTGCTACATCAAGCTGCCAGCGAACTAAGTCTTCACCGGTGATCATTTCGGTAACAGGGTGCTCAACTTGCAAACGAGTATTCATTTCCATGAAATAGAACGAGCCGTCTTCGTCATACAAGAACTCAACGGTTCCTGCACCTACATAATTAATCGCTTTAGCTGCTTGCAGAGCAGCTCCACCCATTTGCTGTCGAATATTGGCAGGAAAATTAGGCGCAGGTGCTTCTTCTATCACCTTTTGGTGACGGCGCTGCACTGAGCAATCTCGCTCAAATAGGTATACCCCGTTACCATGGGTGTCACAGAAAACTTGTATCTCAACATGGCGAGGGCGAGTGAGGTACTTTTCAACCAGCATATGTTCATCGCCAAAGCTTGCCATCGACTCTCTTTTAGCTGCACTTAGCGCGGCCGAAAACTCACTTTCTTTCCACACTTGGCGCATGCCTTTACCACCGCCGCCGGCAGCAGCTTTAAGTAATACAGGATACCCCATGGCATCGCTGGCTTGCTTTAAGGTGGCCTCATCTTGATCATCGCCATGATAGCCAGGTACTAAAGGTACGCCAGCGGCTTCCATAATTTTCTTAGCCGCAGATTTAGACCCCATGGCTTCTATGGCAGACGCTGGAGGGCCTACAAATATAATATCGTGCGCGGTACACGCTTTAGCAAATTCGGCATTTTCAGATAAAAAACCATAGCCCGGATGAATAGCATCTACGCCAAGCTTTTTGGCATATTCAATAATTGCAGTACCGCGCAAATAGCTGTCTTTTGATGGCGCAGGGCCTAAGTGAACCGCTTCATCGGCTTGTAAAACATGCAAGGCTTTTGCGTCGGCGTCTGAATAAACTGCCACTGTTTGAATGCCCATGGCTTTAGCTGTGCGCATTACACGGCACGCAATTTCACCTCGGTTAGCAATCAGTAATTTTTTAATCATGCTAGCTTCTCCTGCCATGCGGGAGTGCGTTTTTCTAGAAAGGCTGCTAAGCCCTCTTGACCTTCTTTCGAGGTTCTTATTTTGGCAATTTGCTTGCTAGTTTCATCAAGCAACTCAGCATTAATAGGCGCACCAGCAACCTGTTGCACTAAGGCTTTGGCATGCGATACCGCTCCCGGTCCATTTTTCAGAATTTGGGTGATAATGTCGTCTATCGTGCTATCAAGTTCATCTTCGGTTACCGATTCGCTAAGCAGTCCTAGCCTCCGCGCTCGCCGTGCAGAAAAGACTTCTGCGGTTTGAAAATAGCGTCTACACACACGTGCGCCCATGGCTTCAATCACGTAAGGGCTTATGGTGGCTGGAATAAGGCCTATTTTTACTTCACTTAAACAAAACTTACTTAATTTGCTACCAATGGCAATGTCACAGCAGGCGATAAGACCTACCGCGCCGCCAAACGCAGCCCCTTGCACGCGCGCAATGGTGGGCTTTGGCAAGGTATATAGGGTATGCAACATGGTAGCCAGCGCCATAGCGTCGGCGTGATTTTTGGCTTCATCGTATCCAGCCATACGCTGCATCCACTCTAAGTCGGCGCCTGCACTAAAGCTTTTCCCTTTCCCTTGCAATACCACGGCGCGAACACTGTCGTCGTTGCCAGCTTGGGTGAAAAGCTCGGTTAGCGTGGCAATCATGTCATCGTTGAATGCATTGTGTTTGTCAGCTCGATTAAGCGTGATAAGTGCAACGTTTCTTTCATCTACGTGATAAGTAACTGCTTGATCCATAATAATTTCCCCCAAACTACATACGAAAGACACCGAAGCGGGTGTCTGGTATCGTTTGATTTAATGCGGCAGATAAAGATAGGCCTAATACCGTGCGAGTGTCGGCAGGGTCGATAACGCCGTCGTCCCATAATCTGGCCGAGGCATAATATGGGTGTCCCTGTTTTTCGTAGGTGTCGATAACCGGTTGTTTAATCGCTTGCTCTTGTTCGTCAGTCCAGGTTTCACCTGCACGTTCTTTTTGATCGCGCTTCACTTGGGCCAGTACGCCAGCGGCTTGTTCGCCGCCCATTACCGATATACGGGCGTTTGGCCACATGAATAAGAATCTGGGATCGTACCCACGGCCACACATGCCGTAGTTTCCTGCACCAAAGCTGCCACCAATTAATACGGTAATTTTAGGTACTTGGGCACATGCTACAGCGGTTACCATTTTGGCACCGTGTTTGGCTATTCCGCCATGTTCGTACTGTTTCCCCACCATGAAACCAGTGATATTCTGTAAAAATACGAGGGGTATTTTACGCATTGCACATAGCTCAACGAAGTGTGCGCCTTTTAGCGCACTTTCGCCGAATAAGATGCCGTTATTGCCGATGATGCCTACCGGGTAGCCGAAAATGCGGGCGAACCCACATACTAACGTAGTGCCGTATAAGGGTTTAAATTCATCAAAGTCTGAATCATCAACCACACGCGCTATGATTTCTCGTACGTCGTAGGTTTGCTTAGTATCTGCAGGCACAATGCCGTAAATCTCTTTGGCATCGAAACGTGGGGGCTTTGGCGCTGTAACATCTAGCGATACATTTTTGGTGCGGTTAAGCCTAGAAACTGCATTTCTAGCAAGAGATAATGCGTGGTGATCGTTATTGGCTAATTGGTCTGCTACCCCTGAAATTCGGGTATGTACATCACCACCGCCAAGCTCTTCCGCGCTCACCACTTCACCTGTAGCGGCTTTCACCAGTGGAGGACCACCTAAAAAGATAGTGGCCTGTTCTTTTACAATAATGCTCTCATCAGCCATGGCGGGTACGTAAGCACCGCCGGCTGTGCATGAACCCATCACTACGGCAATTTGAGGAATATTTTTTGCCGACATATTGGCTTGATTAAAGAAAATACGGCCGAAGTGTTCTTTGTCTGGAAACACTTCATCTTGATAGGGCAGGTTAGCACCGCCTGAATCTACCAAGTAAATACAGGGCAGGTTGTTTTCTTCTGCAATGGTCTGTGCACGTAAGTGTTTTTTCACGGTAAGGGGGTAGTAACTGCCGCCTTTTACTGTGGCATCGTTTGCTACTATCATGCACTCAATACCCGACACGCACCCAATACCGGCTACCACGCCCGCGCACGGCACATAATCATCGTACACTTCCCACGCAGCCAATTGGCCTATTTCTAGAAAGGGTGAGTTGTCATCAATTAAAGCGTTAATACGGTCTCGGGCAAGTAATTTCCCCCGAGCCTGATGACGTTCAGCGGCTTTGACACCACCACCTAGTGATACTTGTTCTATTTTTGCAACTAAGTCGTCCACTTGGGCTTGCATGTGCTGCGCATTGGCAACAAAGGTTTCTGATTTTGTATTTATCTTTGAACGTAGAACGGGCATACCCCCCCCTTTTTGTTCAGCGCCGCGCAGCTTAGTCATTTATTCAATCATTTATTAGAAAACCAGTAAGTGATTAAAATATAGGGCTACGCAGTCTGTCGTTAAGTTTGACGCGCGCTGTTGTTAAGTATCAGCGCTGTCTGTCTTTATATGTAAGTACGTTATTATTTTGATTCGTTGAAAAGTTCGCGGCCAATGAGCATGCGGCGTATTTCTGATGTACCCGCACCAATCTCATATAACTTAGCGTCTCTTAATAATCTGCCGGTGGAATACTCGTTGATATAACCATTGCCACCTAAAAGCTGAATGGCGTCTAAGGCCATTTTGGTAGCTAATTCTGCTGAATATAAAATGGCGCCCGCGGCATCTTTACGAGTGGTATCGCCTCTATCGCACGATTTCGCTACGGTATACACATACGCTCTGGCGGCGTTCATTTGGGTATACATATCAGCCACTTTGCCTTGAATGAGTTGGAATTGGCCAATGGACTGGCCAAATTGTTCACGGTCATGAATATAGGGTACAACCACGTCCATACAGGCTTGCATTATGCCCAAGGGGCCGCCCGACAGTACTAAGCGCTCATAATCTAGCCCACTCATTAGCACTCGTACGCCTTCGCCTTCTTTACCTAGAATATTCGCTGCAGGTACTTCACAGTCTTGAAACACAAGTTCACAGGTGTTTGAAGAACGCATGCCTAATTTATCGAGCTTTTGTGCACGGGTGAAGCCAGGGAAATCACGTTCCACAATAAATGCGGTGATCCCTTTAGGCCCCGCTTGCGGGTCTGTTTTTGCGTAAATGACAAAGGTATGGGCATCTGGACCATTGGTGATCCACATTTTGTTGCCGTTTAAGATGTATTTATCACCGCGCTTCTCAGCACGTAATTTCATGCTCACTACATCTGAACCCGCATTAGGCTCACTCATGGCCAACGCACCTATGTGCTCGCCGGAAATTAACTTCGGCAGGTATTTTTCACGCTGCGCGTCGTTGCCGTTTCTGAAAATTTGGTTAACGCACAAGTTAGAATGAGCGCCATAACTTAAGCCAATCCCTGCTGATGCGCGGCTTACTTCTTCCATCGCAATGGTATGGGCTAAATAACCCATGTCTGCACCGCCATACTGCTCGGATACTGTCACACCCAACAAACCCATTTCGCCTAGTTTCGGCCATAAAGCATTTGGGAATTGGTTGTTAGCGTCTGCTTCCTCTGCCAGTGGGGCAATTTCATTTTGTGCAAACTGGTAGACTTGGTTACGTAATAAGTCGATATCTTCGCCAAGATCGAAATTTAACGTGGGGTAAGAAGTATTCATGCAATTTTTCCTTTTTCTAACTCCGCAAGCTCTTCTCGGCATCGGCCTTCTACTTCATCAAGTTCTTGCATTAAACTTTGGATGTCATCGAGTTGTTGATGAAGTACCGCCCGTTTTTGTGCGGTCATTTCCAACATGGTGCCTAGCTGCACGGCTGAATTAGCATTGGTATCGTACATTTCAAATAAGGTTTTTACTTCGGCTAGGGAAAATCCAAGTCGCTTCCCCCTAAGAATGAGCATTAGCCTCACTCTATCTTTGTTGTCATACACACGGTTCTGACCAGTACGTTTGGGGCTCAGCAGGCCTTGCTCTTCATAAAAGCGAATAGAGCGGTGAGTTATATCGAATTCTTTTGCCAGTTCACCAATCGCATACACTGATTCGTTCTCGTTGTTATTCATAACACGTACCTTTGGTTTTATGTCTGTGTCTCATGCTGTTTACAAAAAGACTTTCCCTGAATGAAGAGCGCTTTCTTGACACTAAATATTTTGAGGTTTACGTTAACGTTAATTACCTTTTACGTTAAGGTAAAGTAACATTTTGCTAACGTCAATTTTTCATAAGTACGATAGCTCGCTTATGTATAAATGAGTGTCTACATTTATATACATTGGTGAACTTTAATTAAAATTTTTATATCAATTTCATGTGGTTAAGAGGTCTAGTGATGAGTAATGAAACAGTAGTGATTGTGGCAGCGAAGCGCACGCCAATGGGCGGGTTTAACGGAAGCTTATCTGGTGTTACTGCCACCGAACTTGGCGCCACAGCTATTAAGTCAGTGTGTGAAACACTTGATGTGAGCCAAATTGATGAAGTTGTGATGGGATGCGTGCTCCCCGCAGGGCTTGGTCAAGCGCCAGCACGTCAGGCATCGCTAGGTGCAGGTCTACCCATTAGTGCAGGCGTTACCACTATCAATAAAGTGTGTGGATCTGGTTTGAAGGCGGTAATGCTCGCGCATGATTTAATAAAAGCGGGTAGTGCAGAGGTTGTTGTTGCTGGTGGCTTTGAAAGTATGAGTAACGCCCCTTATTTGTTGCCTAAAGCAAGAACGGGCTACCGTATGGGGCACGGTCAGGTGCTTGATCATATGATGTTGGATGGCCTTGAGAATGCGTACGATGGTAAGGCTATGGGTTGCTTTGCTCAAGATACCGCCGATGCAGAAAACATTACCCGAAATGAAATGGATGACTTTGCGCTACGCTCATTATCAAAGGCACATGAAGCGATTAATAGCGGCAGTTTTAAAGATGAAATAGTGAACGTGACTATCTCGGGCCGTAAAGGCGATGTGGTGGTAGATACCGACGAAGGTCCAGGCTCTGCAAAACCTGAGAAAATTCCTTCGCTTCGCCCAGCGTTTAAAAAAGACGGCACCGTAACGGCAGCTAATTCTAGTTCTATTTCAGATGGCGCGGCCGCATTGTTGGTGATGAGCGAAGCGAAAGCACAAGCCTTAGGCCTAGCTCCGCTGGCCAAGGTAGTGGCTCATGCTACGAATTCTATTGAGCCCGAAAACTTTACTTTAGCCCCAGTTGGCGCCATGGAAAACGTGCTGACTAAAACGGGCTGGAGCAAAGAAGACGTAGATTTGTTTGAAATTAACGAAGCCTTTGCCATGGTAACCATGATGGCAGTGCGCAAAATGGCGTTAGATGAAAGCAAAGTAAACGTAAAAGGGGGAGCTTGCGCTCTTGGTCACCCAATAGGCGCTTCAGGCGCACGAATTTTGGTTACCTTACTTCACGCACTGAAACAGAAAAATGCCAAGAAAGGCATAGCGTCATTATGTATTGGCGGTGGTGAAGGCGTAGCGTTAGCAGTAGAAATGATATAAGCACGATTTATTTGTTGCTAAATAAAGCATAAAATAGACTAAATGGCACCCCAAATTGGGTGCCATTTGTGTTTTAATTAACCTATATTGAGCTTAATATTTATCGCTTGTATTTGAATAATACGGTTCGATGACGTTTAAGTATGATTGTCAGAGTATAATGTGTAGCAACTATGAAACGAAAAGTAAGCATTTTGCGTAATTTTAAGCTTAGTTTGTTGCTATCGTGAAGTTTTAGTTTAGACCGATGTTGCATTCGCAGGCGCTAAGTTAGATACTCTCGTATGCGTTCTATCGCATTTTATGTATTTGTATTTAGGTGGTCTTTTTGATTCTTTCCAGGTGTTTACGCCTTTTCTCAATAGCTATTTTACTAGCATTGACGTTTTCAAGTGAAATAGAAGCACAATCAGTTCAACAACAGATTACTCAACCGCAATCGCTGAATGCCAAGCCCTCTAGAGTAGTGACATATTGTGTCGATCCTAATTGGGCGCCTTATGAAGCAATTCGTAATCATAATCACGTGGGCGTTTCTGCCGATTATATTAAGCTCATTTCTGAGCTTTCGGGCTTAACCTTTGAATTAGTGCCTACTGACACATGGGAACAAAGCTTAGAATACGTGCAGAAAGGCAACTGCCAAGTGCTTTCTATGCTTAACGTATCTGACTTCAGAAAGCAGTTTTTAAACTTTTCACACCCTTATTTTGAAGCGCCGAATATTTTGGTCGCTCGTTCTGGTACTCCTATTTTGCAGGGTTATGGAGGAGTAGGGCACAGAATTGTGGGCGTAGTGAAGGGCTATAGGCAGGTTGAATACATATCAAGAAACTACCCTGAAATACGTATTAAATTAGTAGAGTCGGAGATTGACGGGCTTACCCAATTATCTCGGGGTGAAATCGATGTGATGGTAGGCTCATTAATGAGCGTTAACACCTACATCAATAATCAGAAGGTAGATAACCTTAATATAGTAGGTTATGCAGAGCCCTTCGACTCACTCGCTTTTGGCGTAAACAAGTCGTTTAGCGACATTATTCCAACCTTAAACAGTGCTATTTCACGAATCCCTGAGCACAGAAAGATAGATATTTATAAGCGATGGAATAACGTTCAAGTACGTTACGAACGAAATTACTTCAAATTGCTCATCACTACTGCAATTGTATTGATGATAGTGGTTGGTTTGGTATGGCGAAATAGAACCGTTTCCCAATACAGCCGTTTGATAAAGCAGAAGAATAATGAAATTGAATCTTTGCAGACTACCTTGCTAGATAGAAATCGCACGTTAGAGTTTTTGTCTGCTCACGACACACTCACCGGTTTGTATAATCGAAACCATATGATTCAAAAGGCTGAAGAAGAGATATCTCGGTTTCAGCGTTTTCATACCACGGCGTCTTTGATTGTCGTGGAAATTGCTGTTAAGCGAGATAGTCGCGGAGAACTAGCAGAGTTTGACCGAGAAAATATCTTAAAGCAGGTGGCGTCTCAGTGCCTTGCCACGGTTCGGGAGGTAGATATTGTTTCTCGTTTTACTGGTGAGCAGTTTATTATTCTTTGCCCCCAAACGAACCTAGATTCAGGGCGGGTACTTGCCGATCGTTTAGTGGAATGTATCGACCAAGATATCTTAACCGGTAACACTAAAATGCAGGTTGCTGCTGGTTTGTCTGAATTAAAAGAAAGTGAGAGCTTCACCGATTGGTTTGAACGTACTACCAAAGCGCTTTATCATTCAAAACGCTTAGGGTATGCCATGGTAACGGTAGCTGAATAGCGTGCTAGCAAAGAAGAAAGAAGCTAAGTAACGAGAAACAAGAAGCAGAGTAGATGACTAGAACAGCAGGTGACCAAATTAGCAGGTAACTAGGATAGCAGGTAAGTAAAATAGCTATATTCAACTAACCTGCTAAAAAGTGCCTAAACAATAGGTTCGTAATGCCATTGGTGAGAGTCGTAGTGAATATTGGCTCTTTCGTATTCACGCTCAGAGCGCCAGTTTCTGTTGTTCAATTTAGCCGACACCCCAGGATAAAGCTTTTTATTGGCAATCAGTTTAATATCTTGTTGGTACTGTACTTTGGCATCAGTCACTTCCAGTACTTTAGACTCAATCCAATCAAGTAATGCAGTTTCATTGTTGAACATCTCAAGCGCCTCAGCGACTTTAGCTTTTAGCTCTTTCGGTACTTTTTTACTTTTCAGAATATCTATTTTTTCTTTATGTTTACTGGTGTTCTCACGTAGTTGGCCTAGTAACTCATCTAATGCGTCTTTGCGTTCAAGTAGCTGTGCAAAGCCGGGACTAAAATCAATTTTAAGTGTACTTCCTGATACAGCACCAAGAGTGCCAGCCTCAACTCTGTCTTGGCTAATTATATCGCATGCGAACAAATTCCCCATGGGCTTGTCTACTTGACCGACAATAACTGCACCGCCACAACGTAATTTGCTGTAAGCAAGTTGTCTACCTACGGTAATATTGCCTGAACAGTGAATTTCTATCCCCTGTCCATGCTGAACATGAATGCTGCCTTTCGCTACTAAGTGACAGTTGAACTCGCCTGAACTGTCATTCACTTTACCCATAGCACCTTCGGTAATAATGATATCGCCGCCAGACTCAATATGGGCAGATTCTACAAAGCCATTAATGGTGACATCACCTTCGGCTTTTATTTGCATTTTTTCGGTTACATCGCCATTAACCAGCACTGCACCTTCATAGTTAACGTGGCCAGTGCCTACATTTACGCCGTTACAGATATAGGTGGCGTCAATGTTCATGGTTTGATCTTGATATTTCGGCATGCCAGCAATGGCGGAGATTAATAAATTTTGGTCGTCATCTGCCAATACGGTGCCGCTGCCTTTTCGAAACTCTACCCACTCGCCAGGGATGGGAGGTAGCTTAGCGCCTCTGACATCGAAACCGCTTCTTCCTAGTGTTGGCTCTGTTCTTTTTAATACAGGCGTACCTACTTTAACGCAGATCACTTCACCTAAATTACGCATATCAACGCGCTCGCCAGCATTGGTTTGTGGCTTTAATATGCGCTCAAGCGCATTAGGAACTAAAGGAATAAACCGAGAAGAGCGTCCGTTGCGGGCAGGTAGGCCCTTGGCTACCGTTCGTTCTATCACTGTGCCAGGTGCAGCTCTTCGTGCTTCAAGCAACATAGCTTCAATCACGTTAGTACCTAAGCCGCGGTGGATATTATTCTTTGTTGCTAGCGATTTAATAGTATTAATCGTAGGTGATTTTCCGCCATAAGGAGAAGTAATCACAAGATTAGCCGACATGGAATCTTCGGGAATACGAAATTCTATTTCAGCGTTTCTTCTTTCACCTATACGCTCTTGTACAATGGTGTTGTCACCAGTTTTGAAGTAATGGTTGGCGGTGTCGCAGGCAGACTTCAAAGCAGAGTCTGAAACGTATAAACGTTTAGTTTCTCCAGTTGCTAACTCCGCTTTCACTTGGCGTAGATCTATTTCTTTTGAAAACTCTGACGGGTTCAGCGTCAGATTTATATAGGTTCTCGTTTTATCAAAACTTATGTTTACGCCATTCATTACTACATTCATCCTTTGAGCAGTCTTTCTTTTCTATCTTCTTTATCGACGTTATTGCCATAGACTTAAGCTAGATATAGGCCTTGGGGGCCAATTTTACTTCGTCATTTTTATCCAATAGATATAAGGTTAATGTAATGCCATCCATTGCAGTACGTCAAAGGTTTTCGGCGTATTGATATAACGCCCTAAGAATGGCTTGTTTCTCTGCGTTATCAACATGTTCGTGTGCCAAACGTTCTAGGGTGCTCATGTAATGTTCTAGGGTAATAGACGCAGGTGAAGTCGAATCAGTTAAACGCTCTTGTCTATGTCTTTGCCACTTGAGTGTTTCATCATAAGTAAGCGTAGAAGGGTAGTTTCGTGCTCTGTATCTGAATAATAGAGTCCGTAAACCAACATGTTGTGTTGCGTCGGCTAAAGCACCTAGTGCTTCTGGGCTCGACTCAAGCACGTTATTACACCATTCTCGGTCTTCATTACTTAAAAAGCCCCCACTATAAAGCGCATGATCAATATCATGTTCTTTGTCGTCACCATCATTGTCGTACACCTTCGACAACTTTAGTCCTAAATCACGTTGTTGCGCTAAAGTACGATAGTTTTCAAGACAGGTTTCTCTGTCTAGCCCTAGTCTGTGGGCATTGTCTTCAGTCATTGCTTTTGCTGTCGTCACAAATGGCGAGCGGTTGATATGGATAAGCTTTAACCCTGGGCGCAACGCGTTGGCATCTGCACCTGCTCCAGCATCGTAGCGAGCATATAGTTTTTCTTTTATTTCTTCAGGTGAGTCTTCAAGCAAACTATCAATAGGTTTTGAAAGGTCTACCGCAATAATTGCGTTGCTGTTGGTAGGGTGTTTTGCAATAGGCATTATCCACGTGCAACATCCTTGGCTTGCAGGCAATTTCGCTGAAATATGCAATAAAACAGAAGGCTTGGTTAAATCGAATTGATTCAGTACATTGTGCTTACTTCGTAGCGAGTATGCGTATTCAAATAACTTAGGCTGCTTTTCTTTAATCAGCTTGGCTAACGCAATGGTGGCGTGAACATCGCTTAGGGCATCATGAGCGTTTTCATGGCTAATACCATTTTCTTTGGTCAAATGCTCTAACTTGAAGCTTGGCGTGCCGTCTTCTCGCTTAGGCCAGTTAATACCGTCAGGGCGAAGCGCGTAACAGGCTCGGGCCAAGTCAATAATATCCCAGCGACTATTTCCATTTCGCCACTCCCTTGAATAAGGGTCGTAGAAATTCCGGTAAAACAGGAACCTAGCCACTTCATCGTCGAACCTTATGCTATTAAAGCCCAAACTACAGGTGTTCGGCGTCGACATTTCTTGGTAAATACGCTTCGCGAAATCAGCTTCGTTGGAGCCATCACGCAAGGTTTGTTGCGGCGTAATACCGGTAATCAAACAGGCTTCAGGGTGGGGCAGGTAATCGTTGGCAATAGCACTCATAATATTAATCGGTTTACCGATAATATTGAAATCCAGATCGGTTCTAATGGCTGCGAACTGACAAGGTAAATCTTTTTGGCCGCTGGTACCGAAGGTTTCGAAATCGTACCAAAGAAAGCTAGGTTCGTGCATGTTTTACGTTACATTTTTCAAAAGTGACATCATGCTGGCAGTGTACACTGCACGGGTTTGAATACCAAACCTAGCGGTTAAAAACGAATTTACTTGCATAACTTGCCATTCCTGAAATCTGAAACTAGTTTTATGTATATCAGATAATTAGAATGTATCTCACTTTGGCAGTGTCAAATAAACAAAAAGCGAAAGCAAAGTATTCCCTTAATATGCTGGGTTTCGCCGTCGTCGGGGCAATAGCGGTAGCCACGATGGTGGCGCTATTTTTTGAAAGTAACCTTTCTCAAAGCGTATTAGACGATGTGACTTCCGAACTTAATCATCGCACCTTCGAAATAGAGACCTATACCCAGCGCCAAGCTGCTCAATATGCTGATAATCTGAAATTCTTGCATGCCACCCCACCTATTTCGGGTATCCCTAGAGCCGTTGAAAATGATGGTATTGATCCTAGAGATAACACCAGTTTTCAAATTTGGAAACAACGGTTAGAAACCATTTTTGTTGCGTTTTTAGAGAACAATGAAGAGGTTGACCAACTTCGCATTATCAGTGTTGAAGAAGGCAAAGAAGTGGTGCGTGTAGAAAGAGACGGCTTAAAGATAGCTGCGCTAGGTGATATTGATCTTCAAGAGAAGAATACCAGGGGCTATTACGAAGAAAGTGTAAAGTTATCCCGAAATGAACTTTATATGTCGGGTATTAGTTTAAATCGCGAATACGGAAAGGTAGAGTTTCCCTACAAACCTGTATTGCGTTTATCACTGCCCATATTCAGAGATAATGGCGAGAGGTACGGTTTCATTATTATGAATGTCAATGCCTCTGTGGCATTAGCGGGAATAAGTGAGTTCTTATCTGCCCCTCAACAACTTTATCTTACCGACGGTGAAGGTTTCTTCATTTTACACCCAGAAAAACGTTATCACTTTACCCGGGATCTCGCTCCCGAAATAACGTGGCAAAGTCAATTATCAATCCCTTTACAAGAAGGCGTGAAACACCTTAGTTTCAGAGAGGATGGTGCAACCAGTGAGCTTGTTATTGCAAGCCGTAGAGTGGTGGTAAGCAGCTCGCCGGGTATGCAATATTTTTACGTTCATTTAGCCTTACCAAAACATATAATTTCCGCGATGATGAATGAAAGGCGGTTAGCGGTATATGGATTCCTGCTGGCAATGTCTATTTTATTTGCCGTGGTGCTATTAATTTTTCATCGAAGCGCCAAAAAAAGCTTTGAGTTAGCGGAAGCCCGAGGTGAGTCGGCGGCTATTGTAGCAGGCTCTAGCGACGCCATTGTTAGTATGGATATTGCTGGAATAGTAAAAAGCTGGAACATGGCTGCAGAAAGGCTATTTAGATTACCTAGCTCTACTATCTTAGAGCATCACTACAGTGCATTTGCTTCAATACGCCCTATCTCTTGGGACAAATACCTTAATGCAGAAGTAGCTAGAACGGGTTACTTTCAGGATGAAGTGATTTACAAACAAGCTTCGGGGCTTGAAAGCTGTCTAGCGGTTACGGTTTCCCCCATTTGGGGCGAACAAAGCCAATATTCTGGCGTAGCCGTTGTTTTGCGCGACATAACGGAAGAGCGTAATACGCAGCGTGCTATCGAAAAAATTAACCTAGAACTTGAAGAAAAGGTGGTTAATAGAACAAAGGAACTTGCAGAAGCGCGAGATGAAGCGCAGCAGGCAAGTAAAGTAAAAAGTGCCTTCATTTCTAATATTAGCCACGAAATGCGAACCCCTCTAAATGGCATAGTAGGCTCGCTTAATCTGTTAAAGCGCCAGCCACTTCCTCCAAAAGCAGAGCAGCTTGCGTCAATGATGGATGTAAGTTGTAATAATTTGAGCGTGCTAATCAACGATATTTTAGATATGTCTAAAATTGAAGCTGGGAAATTAGATTTAAATATTCAGGCATTCAACCCTATTCATCTTATTGAAACCCTTGCTTCATCACTGGCTATTCGCGCACACAATAAAGGATTGGAATTTTTTGTCGATACCACAGAACTAAAGGCTGAAACTGTGGTGTCAGATCCTCACCGTGTGTCGCAAATTATTAGTAACTTGGTAAATAACGCGATTAAATTTACTGAGCAAGGGCATGTAGCATTAACCGCATCATTTGAAACCAACGAAGATGATAAACAGCAACTTTATGTATCTGTAACCGATACAGGTATTGGCATTGCCAAAGAAAACCAGCCAAAATTGTTTACCGCTTTTACGCAAGCCGATGCGTCGGTGGCAACGCGGTTTGGTGGCACGGGTTTAGGACTATCTATATGCAAGCAACTGAGTGTGTTACTTGGCGGTGATATCGATTTTTCTTCCTTGCAAGGTAAGGGGAGTACCTTTTCGTTTCGGGTTTTGGTAGACGACGTTACGTCTGAAGATAGTCAGCAGTCTTTGGCTCTGAGTAATAAAATGGATGGCTTGCGGTTTGCCGTATTTGCCCAGTACCTGCCGCTTGCCGATAATATTAATACACTGATTGTCAGTGAAGGCGGCAATAGTGTAAACACTTACACGAACACGGTGACATTTGATTCAGTGAGTTGGGAATCCATAGATATTATTGTGACCGACTACAATAACCCGATTTTGTCGGTGTTAGATGAACATTGGAGTAGTTTAGAAAAACAAATTTCGGTGCCCCACATTTGCATGTTGCAGAGTATTGGAAAGCCTGCGACTTATTTCACTAATTTTACCCCCGCGATATTAACTAAGCCTTTGTTAAAATCTGAGTTTTTGAAAATAGTGAACAACACTTCTCCTGAGTTAGTGGAAAATGAGCTGAGTCATTCGCAAGAATCTAGTGCCACCAATATTGAAAAAGAAAGCGTGGCGGGGGCCCATGTCCTTATTGTCGATGACAACGCGATTAATATAGAAGTGGCAAAGGGCATGCTAGACAATTTACCGGTATCGGTGAGAACAGCTACAAATGGCGAGCAAGCCCTAGATGTGGTGAAACAGTGTGAAAGGGAAGGGCAGTACATCCATTGCATTTTAATGGATTGCCAAATGCCGATAATGGATGGTTATTCCTGCACGAAAGCCATCCGGGATGGAAGGGCTGGGAAGGTGCATCAGGCTATCCCAATTATAGCCATGACAGCAAATGCCATGTTAGGGGAGAAAGAAAAATGTATGGCAGCGGGTATGAGCGACTATGTCACTAAGCCCATCATGGCAAGTATTGTTGAACCTAAGGTAATTAAGTGGATACAGTCGGTATACAGCGCACAATTTGCAGGGAACGCAGTACGTAAAGATACCCAAGAGTTAGTTTTAGACAGGGGTGAGGGCAATCAGGGAGGAGCCGTGCATGAGGATTCTTCTCCAGAAGCTGTACCTTTGATAGCGGGACCTTCAAAAGCAGTTCCTTCAGTTTCAATAGCCCCAGTTTCAATAGCCCCAGTTTCCACAGTTTCAGTTTCGACAGCGCCCTCAGCGTCAACGCCTTCTACATCCACAGGTACCTCAACGGTGCGAGTGCAGAGGGCGTCTCTATCCACAGAAGAGCAGGTATGGGACAAATCGAGCGCGTTATCTCGTTTAGCCAACAATGAAGTTTTATACAACAAAATTTGTGAGATGTTTAGTGAAAGTGCGCCTAAAAAATGCCATGAACTTACCAGTGCGCTGCAGGATAAAGACTTACCTAACATTAAACTATTGGCTCACACATTAAAGGGGATGTCTGGTGATATTGGTGCCTCAATGGTACAAAGTCATTTTGATGAAATTGAGCGTTTGGCGAGGGATGAAAAGTTCGCTGAAATAGAAGGTGTACTGCCTCAGGCAATGCATAACATAGAAGCTTTTTTAACGGTATTGAAGTCGGAGTCTGAATAGCAGTAGGCTTATTTCAACAGTGCCCACTACAATAATTGTAAGGTTGACTTAGCTCGCTCGCTAAAAATGTAAAATTAATTAAGAAAAACTGAAACGAAAAGTAGCTGTTAAATACATACTCTACTAGGCTTAAAGCGTAACAGTGAAAATGTTACAAAGCTATAACATCTGTTTACATTATTATTATAACAAGCACTGCCGTTTCGTCTTCTTGCTAGTGAGCACGTAAACAGACGCTGCGGCTGGGAGAGAAAAATGGAATCGTTGCTAGTCAGTGATTATATGAATACTCACCCCGTAAAATTAAATGGGGAAATGACGGTTGCCGAGGCAGTAGAAGCGTTATTGGCTTGCGGGCAAAGTGGCGGCCCAGTGATAGATATTAAAGGTAAGGTAATAGGTTTTTTATCTGAGCAAGATTGTATCGCTCAGATGATAGCTTCAAGCTACTACCGAGAACAAATTTGTCGCGTGGTCGAAATTATGAAAGTACCGGTTGTGGTTATTAAACCCTATATGTCGGTGATAGAGTTGGCGCAGTTACTCATTAAAGATAAGCCTAGAGTTTATCCTGTGGTTGATGATAGTGGCGTTTTGGTTGGCAGTATTAACCGAACGGCAGTGTTAAGAGCGATAGATGTGCAGCTTCGATCGGGTTACCAACAAGCTAGCTAAGAACCAAGTACAGAAAAAGGGTAAGCTGTAAGCTTACCCTTGGTTTTTTACGTACACCATGTTTGCGTTTTTGCGTTGCTGTGTATTATTAGTAAATGATAAGACGCACTTGCTGCTTATAAGCAGTTGTTGGCATTTAGCACTTAAAAATTAATAGCAAACTCGTAACCGTTAGTGTGAATTAACCTTTAGCTGTTCACGAATAGCGTTCGCTAATGCGTCACCCCTTACTAATTTAAAATTTTGTCGTTCGCTAGGCATTACATTTCTACCATCCTGAACTACCAGTAACCCACTTTCGAAAGGCCCACCTAAGTTCGCGTTTGTGGTTTCTAGGCCATCGGTTTCAGACACACCATCAATTCCTTTTTCGTAATTTGCGCTAATTTTTACCATACCGACCAAGTGGTAAGGGGCTTTACTTTTATAAACAGCATATTGGTTATTCCCTTGGCTTGAAGCAATAAGGTAGCGCACGTCATCTACATCAAATAACGATAATCCTTCAATGTCAGCGGTAACGGGGGATTCTATAGGAATAATAAACATGGGTGTCTTGTTAGCATTGCTAGCGTTTTGTGAGTTTTCTGAGATATCCAATGCCCATATACCAGCCCCTTCTTCGCCTAAAAAGGCAATTTTAGAATCGGTATCAACCACACAACCTTCGGGCTGAGACGGCAAGTTGAAGTCGTGAAGCAAAGTCGCAGAAACCCGACTAGGATTTGTTCTGTCAGTCTTGCTCGCGTTTTTATTATGGGTGTCTCTGTTATTTTGATCTCTGTTAGTTTCGCTGTTCACTTCATCTTTGTTAACTTCAGTTGAAGAGTTCAATCGATAACGCAAGTACCTTGCATCGGTGCTATTAACTAACACTTCTGTGTGATTATTTATTGAAAACACGCATAAGCCATATACGTCAGTTAGCGGGGTAGGAATATTCGCGTTAAAGGTTAATTCGCCGGTTTCTTTGTCGATAAAAAATATCGACAGGCTGTTACCACTTCGGTTACTCGCCACCGCGATATCGTGTTGTGGCGCCCAATCGTATGCCACGCCCACGTTGTTTACTCGCCCGACCTTGTGAGATTCAACTAACTCACCTTGTAAGTTATAAGTATTTAGGCTGCCTTTTTTGTTAGTGCCTATCACCAAACTTTTAGACGGGTTATTTTTGTTTATCCAAATAGCAGGATCGTCTGCTGCATCACCATAATTTTCTACCACATCGGTTTCATAAACAGGCTGGAGTTCCATAGTAGACAACACGGGAGCAGAAAACATGGGTGTCTCGTTAGTGGGTTCGTCACCGTTTGTGATGGGTGTCTCTGTAGTGAGAACTGTGTCTTTTAACATGGGTGTCTTGTTAAGGGAGGCTTGGTTTAATTGGCAGCTGTTAAGCGTTGCAATGGCTTGGGTAATGTCAGTGGTGAATGTGCTACCCGAGTTGTCATCGTAGAGGTTGGCGTAAACCGTATCGCCTTTTACCGACAGGGCGATATCTTCTGGAGCTATGTTTTTATTAAAACCAAAGAAGGTTGTGGCGCACGTGTTGTGTAGCCACAAGCCACTGTGTTCTGGGCTTACCCAGGCGGTAACCAAGCCTTGTGTACCTGGGCTGGCGGGAATCATCTTGTGTACTTCAAACCCATTAAGGGTGGCAACACCTTCTATTGGCGTATCGGCTCGATTGAAAATAAGCGTGCGTTCAACCTCAGCTTCTTCGTCTGCAGGCATGGCCCAAACGCCAGCGTACTCGTCAGCTAAATAGATGGTCTGCTCAACATCGATTACTTTTACATGAGAAGCCCCTGCATCAGAAGCTTTGTAATTATAAGCCCGGTAGCTAGCGCCAAGTGCACAGCTTTTTATACCTGGGCCTATAGCCAGTGTTCGTAAAAGATGAACGGTGAGCGTGCTATCGCTCTTACTGGGCAAAGCCAAATATTGAGTCAGCATGCCCAACGCATCTATATTGATGAATTGTAATTTGTCGTCACTCTTTGCACTACACAAAGCCTCTGAATCTTTCACTTCAATGGCTGAGGTTTGGGTAATGTTAACGGTAGCAGTTTGGGTATTTGCAACATCTATTCTATAGGTACGAATTTGTTGGCTGTTAATATCGAAAACCAAGGTTTGAATATAGGTGCGGTTAGTGTTTGTTAATTTATTTTCTGAGCCATTGTCTAATTGGTTGCTTGATTTACTGCCTGAACTACTACGTAAATTATTATCTAAATTATTGCTTGATTCACTACTGAATAGGTAGCTTCCCGTTGCAATAAAGTTACCTTCTTGCGAAGCAATAACCTTATTGTTTTCAGAAACCGTAATACCATTGGTTTCACTTGTTTCTATATGCAACGTTCTGCCATTTAATGTAAATGTCGGTACAGAGTCAAAGCCAGTGCCTAGACCTTCAACTTCAACCGATAGGGTTTTATTTTGGGGTCGATGGACGATATCGAGAGATGTGTTTTGCCCTTGGCTCGAGATTGAGAAAAAGGCAAAAAAAACGAGTAATGCGCGCATGAATATTTCTCTAATAGGGGGCGCACTTTTGCGCGCCCTCTTTTTAAGTGTTGGGTATGGAAACGCTAGGTACGAAACGTTATATTCGATCGCTTTGTGTTTCCATTTAGTGGTTCAACCATTATGGTTTAACATATATCTTGTTTTACCGTATGAGCATAAATAGTTTGCTTATTAACGTATTTGCCATGTAAAACCTAGCTCAAAAGTACGACCGTATTCTTCAAACTGCGCATTGTTATTGCGAGAGTCGAAGTAGTTGTAAAAAGGCTCGTTATTAATGTTGATGGCGTTAAAGTAAACTTGCATGTCGTTGTTGATGTAATACTTTGCAGTAAAGTCTAACTGAGCATGTTCGTCTTCATAGCGAAGGAAGTCGCCATCAATTTCTTCAAAGTTTTCACTCTTATAAGTCATCGCCAAGCGCAGGCTAAAATCGTTGGCTTCGTAGCCAAAGTTTAGATTACCTATGGTGTCTGACTGATTGGGCAGTTGTGTTTCAAACTTTTCACCGTCTAAGAAGGTTGTGGCATCTGAGTCGGTGAATGTGGCATTTGCTGCTACTAGAAAACCATTGTTAAAGGCTTTGACCCACGATAGCTCTAGCCCGTGTAGGCTTGCAGAATCTCCATTAATGGCTTGGATAGCTTCATCGTAATCTTCCCAGCCTTCAGTACCTGCAACATCTGCGTAAACAATGAAGTTATCAATATTTTTATAGAAATAACCTGCAGATAAAACGCCAATATCTCCCGGGTAGTATTCAAGTGAAATGTCGAAGTTCTGCGCTTCGTATGGCTGTAAATCTGGGTTGCCTACTTCTGCTTCACGCTCTGTTACGAAAACGCCATCATCTTCTTCAGTCGAGCTTTCGATAATTTGAAATGCTGCCACATCTTCGAATTTAGGGCGCGAAATAGTTTGTGTATAGGCAGCGCGTAGTTGTAGCTTTTCCGAGAATGAATAACGAGCATTAATGCTAGGCAGCCAGTGATCGTAGTCACGCTCTGCTTCCCAAATAGTGTTTACCACTTCTTCTACGTCGGTTTCTTCGTTAGCAATAAGTTCTACTCGCATACCAGAGGTACTAAAATCAGTACGCTCGTAGCGAACACCGGCCACCACATGAAGCTTTTCTATATCTACGCTAGCCATAAGGTAAGCGGCAAAAATATCTTCTTCGTTAACGTAAGTGGCACCGTTAGATTCAACCTCTGAATCTAATTCAGCAAGTTCTAAGCTACTGCGGTTTTCGTTGAAGTAGCTACGCATAGTGGTGCTTGATAACCCAGGACCAAATGAACCTAATGAGTATTCTGGCTCGCTAGCAGCGAAGTCTGCTGAGTTAATATCGTCGAAATCGCCGTCGTAAATAAAAATATTGCTGTCACGGTCTTTTTCACGGCTGCGATATTTAGAGCCAAGTTTAAGTTCACCTAAGTACTCGCCAAAATTAACTGGGCGGCTCAAATCAAATTTAATGCTGGTTTCAGTATCTTTGGTGTAGTTATCTTCAAACGAAATTTCATCGAGTTCGTAGGTAGATAAATCTGAAGCAGCATCATCTTGAGTAATAGTAGGGCGAATGGTATTTAAATCCGCTGCAATACTCGCGTTTTCGGTAACGAACGTATAGTAAAGGGCATCTGGCTCGTCTTCGTCAGACTTTGCATAACCTAGTTGCCAGTCGGCTTTCCATGTTTGTAATTGATGTTCACCGCCAAGGGCTACCGTAAAAATACTTTGGGTTTCTTTTCTGTCTTTACTGCCACGCTCAATTTCTGAATCGTCACCATCTAGGGTGTAAGTATTACTTAAACGATATTCTTCATCAGAAAACTCGCTGTACAGAGTGCGAAGGAAGTACTGGTTGTTGAAGTTAGGGCGGTAATCAAGGTTTACTGCAGCACCTAAGCGTTCACGTGAAATCGTGTACTGGCGCTGTTCAACTTCATCTTCACCATTACTTTCAACGTTATCTGAACCAAAATCGCGGTCGAAGTAGGACAGTGCTGCCGCGACGCCCCAATCAGGAGATAATTTTTGGGTGAAGGTACCTGATAGTTTCGGGCTTACTTCGTTACGCAAATCGTTTTGGCTCGCCTGCGCCGTTATGCTTGCGGTATCGTGCTTTTTATCAAAAGCACTTACGCTGGTTACTTCAACCGAGCCACCAATAGCATCGCCGTCCATGTCTGGGGTAACCGATTTAGATACTTCTAGTGTTTGAATAAGTTCTGATGGAATAACATCTAGGGCTACCGAGCGTACACCAGATTCCGGCGAAGGAATGTTAAGGCCATTAATGGTGACATTATTTAAGTTAGGATCGATTCCACGAATGCCCACAAAACGACCTTCACCTTGGTCGCGCTCAATAGATAAACCAGGTAAACGTTGAAGCGACTCGGCCGCATTTTGATCTGGAAATTGACCAATAGCATCGGCAGATACCACTGAAGATATGCGGTTTGATGTGCGCTGTTGGTTAATGGCACTGGCTTGGCTGCTTCGTTGACCAAGTACAAGTAATTCTTCAAGGGTATCGCCTTCACCAAGTTGAATGGTAGGGCGTATGGTGGCGTCGTCACTTACAGTAACTTTCTGGGTAACGGTATCTTCGCCTAAGTAAGACACTTCAAGGGTATAGTTTCCAGCTGGTATTGCAGAAAAGCGGAAGCTTCCATCTCGTTGCGACTCAGTAACTAAGTTGAGTTCTTTAATACGAACCTTAGCACCTACGTATATTCGCGCTTTCGCTGCGTCGTTCAACGTGCCGTCAATAGCGCCATCAGCTGCAAGTGCAGTATGAGAAAACGAAAGGCCTAGGGCGGCAATGCAAGCAAGTCGTAAAGTGGAGTAACGCGTTTTAATTTTCATTCTTAATCCGTGAGTTTGAGTGTGCGATGCCCGGCTAAGGTAAAAACCTGATATGACAATTCTGTGACGCCGACCCACAACTTTTGGAAAAAAAGGCAAAATAAGTGAGGTTATTAAAAGCCTGAGCCAAAATGACCCATATGTAAGGTATTGCTATACATGATTATTTTCTTACTATTTACACATTAAAGTGTTTTTTGCCACCAAGCTGTCACATTCGTGAGCCAAACTGACCCTCGACAATAAGGTTCAAGGTGGGATATTCCCCGTGTCTTGTAAGTTGCATATTCATTCCTTATGCAATATTCGCGGTTTATACCCAAAGAGAGTGCAATATCATGTTTACATTAAGAAATGCTACCCAGTTTAGCCATCACAAAGGTTGGTTGCTGTTTACCAGCGCGGCTATCGCATTGGCTTGTTTTTTAAGTCTTACCTTTGGTAATGCGAAATCGATAGCCATTATATCTGGCCTAGATATTGTGGGTGAGGGCAGTGTGGTATTGCTTACTTTAGGATGGGTGTTAGCAGTTTTGGCAAGTCGCCCGCCGGGTAAAGTTACTAGTTTGCTGGTGGTTGGCTTGGTGTTTTTCTTATTCTCGATGTTCTTAGATTTACTCGATGAATTTATGAAATACCCAGACTCAGCACTTTGGTTAAGCATGATTGAATCTATACCCGCCGCTATCGGCATGGTGGTAATGACAGCTGCACTTTATCTTTGGCATTTAGAACAGCGAGCTATTAATTTGCAGTTACGCCGCCGAGAATGGGATTATCGCGATCACGAAGAAATAGACCCTATAACTCAACTATACCGAGGTGACTATTGGCAATCTCGGGTTGCGAGTTTACAAGAAAAGGGAGAGGAGGGCTTTGTTGCTATTATCGATATTAATGAGTTCTCTTATTTTAATCAGCGTTATGGGCAAGCTGAAGGTGACCGATATTTACATGAGGTAGCTCAATTAGTGGTAATGAACTTGCGCCAGCAAGATTTAGCGTGTCGCTACGCTGGTGATAGGTTTGCACTACTTTTACCCAACGTTAACGCAGCGCAAGCCAACGACATATTGAAAGAGATTAGGATTAGTATAGGCCATGTAGCGTTTCGGTATAAAAGTGACACAGCGGCAATTTACACCAGTGCTAGGGCGGTTGTAGCGCCCCTTAACCAGCAAAGTTCGCTTTCCAGCACGCTATTACAATTACTCGCGCACCTTGAGAATGCCGAAAGGAACGCGGCTTAGTGTCTCGCCCCGTTTTTGTCCAAGCCAGTAGCTGTAAAACTGGCTTGGTAAATGGCTCAGCCGTCGGCTCAGAAATCGGTTCTGTAACCGGCCCAGTAAGTGGCTCAAAAGCTAAAGCGGCGCTTGTTACCAAGTCGGACAAAGTGATCCCTGGGTATCCCTTGGTACAAGCTGTATTAGAGGTTGCTATTCCGCGGGGCGCTAACAAACACAAAATACTGCGTGGTACAGGTATTTTCGACGAAACATTTTCAACGCCACAGCACACAGGTTCAGATCAGGTGTCTGTTGGTGGCGGCGGGCTATTAGCTAATACAAGCGCTAAGTTAAGCGCTAAGCAGTGCATTGCTTTATTAAGCAATGTAAGCAGCCAGTGTAAAGGCAACGATGTTAGCTTTCTCATTGGTAAAAGCTTAGGCGGGGTTTGGCTAACTGAAAATTTAGAAAAAATAAAACATTGTCGTAATTTAGAGCACGCAATGTCTGTATTAATGAACATTCGCTGGGAATGCTTCCCGTTGGTGTCGTTCAAACGTTTCGATGTGAAAGACAACGTATTGTGGGTATTGCAAGACACTATGGGCTGCCAAAAAAACTGGCCTTTCATTGCACAGTTATATTTATCTATGCTGGTGGCACTCATTAAATATTGGACAGACACTCGACTCCCCATCAGCTTTGGAATGGATTTCGATAGGCCTCGTAATGTTGAAGACTTTGAAACCTACCTTGGTTTAAGAACTACATTTAACGCGCCCTTGTTGTCGATTATGCTACCAAAGTCTTGCATGGCAACGCCGTTCCCTAATGCTAACTGCGAGCATGCCCAGCCTGTAGTAGATAGCCCTGCCAAATATACAGCTCGTGAAGTTAAACAAGCACGATACAGTGCTTCCTGTTTTAGCTTACTCGACTTTGTAAGAAGCCAGACCTTGCGAGAGCCCCAACGAGGATTAGCTGATTTAGCTGAAAGCTTGTGTTGCAGTACTGCCACCCTTAAACGAAAGCTTAGCGACCACCATTACAGTTACCGCGCGCTAAGTGAAGAAGCCCGCAGGCAGCAGGCAATAGTGTTACTCGCCCTTAAAAAACTTAATAATGAACAAAGCGCCTCTGAAATGGCATTTTCCGACCTAACTAACTTTCGCCGCGCAGTAAAGCGTTTAACGGGGCTTACCCCAAGTGAATTACGGGCCCGTTAATTTACTTTGCATTCAACGTAAAACCTTTTATCCTTCCCAAATAAATCAGCATTAAATAATAATACGACATTGGCGTAATACACTGCCGAATATCGATTAACGAAGTAGAGTGTCCTGTGCAGCAATCATTTTCCTCAAAAAAGCCCTTGCCTAATCCTATTGGGTTAACGCCGATATTATTGTTCGTTATTTTAGTGGTTACCACGGGTATTGTGACGAACGACATTACTGCTATGCCTATTTTAGTGGCCTTTTTTATTAGTGCAGGTTACGCGCTTTGCCTTAATCCGATAGGGGAAAAGGTGAGCTTTTCTGACAAGGTATCTACCTTCTGTAAGGGGGGAGGCGATAAGAACATTATTCTGCTAGTGCTTATTTTTCTTTTGGCTGGCGCGTTCTACGCGGTAACCATAGATATAGGTGCCAGAGATGCGACGGTAAACTTGGCGCTGCAATTTGTACCTACCGCTATTATTTTGCCCGGGCTATTTTTGATTTGCTGTTTTATTTCCTTCGCCATGGGTACGTCTATGGGTACCATTACCGCGTTATCTCCTATTGGTGCGGGCTTAGCAACGAGCTTAGGGTTACCCGTTGAATTGGCGCTAGGCGTAGTAGTAGGTGGAGCCATGTTTGGTGATAACCTGTCATTTGTGTCAGACACCACCATTGCGGCTACCCGTACTCAAGGTGTGCAATTAAAAGATAAATTTCGCGCAAATCTATTTGTAGCCCTACCTGCTTGTTTAGTCACCATGGCGTTGTTATTGGTGTTCGTTGATGTAGATAGCTCAGGCGCTATTGAAACTGGCGACTATGATGTGTGGCGAATACTGCCTTACCTGTTCATTATTGGCTTTGCACTTACTGGGTTTAATGTTATTTCAGTGTTGGCGGTGGGTATTGCCAGCGCATGTATAGTGGGTTTGTTCCAAGGCAGCTTCACTCCACTGACTATGATGCAAAGCATTCAAAAAGGCATGGGGTGGATGCAAGACTTAGCCATGATTGCCATTACTATTGGCGGCATTGTGGCGCTAATGCACGCCAATGGTGGTATTACATGGCTGATTAACCGTTTAACTAAGCGGGTTACCAGCAAAAAAGGCGCTGAGTTTAGTATTGCTGGGCTGGTTAGCTTCTTAGATGTAACCACCGCTAATAATACTATTGCGATAGTAACTGCTGGCCCTATAGCGAGCGACTTAAACGAAAAGTATGGAGTAGATCCTAGGCGCACAGCGTCTTTGCTCGATATCTTTTCTTGTAGCTTTCAGGGGTTAGTACCCTATGGCGCGCAATTATTAAGTGCTGCTGCGGTAGTTGGTATATCGCCACTAGCGATAACCCCCTATGCGTGGTACCCCATGGCATTGTTCGTTTTTGGTTTGTTGGCAATATGGTTTAATTTCCCCACGTTCAAGCACAAAAACGATGATGAATTAGCAAAAGCGTCTGCTTAGTGCTCTGTTCTTAAAGTGCGGCTTTCCTTGGGAGTTTTTATCCTTTGTAGGACCTTTGTCCGGTGTAGGGCTTTTAGCCTTTTGGGGCCTTTATCATCCTTTGTAGAGCTATTTCTCAGATACCTTTCTCAGATACCGTTCTCGGATAGCTCTTTTCAGATAACTCTTTTTCAGAGAATTGGGGGCTTAGATAATGGTTCGCGGTGAGAATGTAGGTCGGCTGTTGAAGGTTCTTACCTTCTAGGATCGTCCTTTGACACTTTACCGTATATAATGGGCGCCTGCGGTTTTATGCAGCATTTTTACGCTTTAACAGCACAGTTTTTTACAACAGTCGTTTCGCTTTCAAGCACCAATAATACGAACTGTATTACACAGTAGGATGGTAAATTGTCTTCACCTAACGCGCCTTCGTCGCCTGTCGCTTTTCAGATTAAACCGCTTTATACACAACTCGATGATTGTCTATCTGCGGATAAATTTCCGTTAAAACGGCGTATTCAGCAGTTCGCAAAGCAGCTAAATAGCGGTGAAAAGGTAAAGGATAATAACCGTGAAGCTTCTGCAGATAGCTCGCAGAGTAAATTAGCCACTCGATACGAGAAACTTACTAACGATATTCAGGCGTCGGCAGATAAGCGCGCGTTCAGACTTAAGAATTTACCTGAAGTTACCTACCCGCCATTGCCGGTAAGCGATAAAAAAGACGACATAAAAGCTGCTATTGCCGCAAATCAGGTGGTGATTGTAGCGGGTGAAACCGGCTCGGGTAAGACTACCCAGTTACCTAAAATATGTTTAGAGCTTGGTCGTGGTGTCAGCGGCATGATTGCCCATACTCAGCCACGTCGATTGGCTGCTCGCAGTGTAGCAACCCGTATTGCTGAAGAGTTAAATACACCCTTAGGTGAAAAAGTTGGTTTTAAAATTCGTTTTAGCGATCAGGTTAGCGAACGAAGCTACGTAAAACTGATGACAGACGGTATGTTGCTGGCAGAAATGCAAAACGACCGATTCTTAAATCAATACGACACCATTATTATTGATGAAGCCCATGAACGCAGCTTAAACATAGACTTCTTGCTAGGCTATTTAAGGCAGTTATTAGACAAGCGCCCTGAACTTAAACTCATTATTACCTCGGCCACTATCGACCCTGAACGTTTCTCGAAGCACTTCAATAACGCGCCTATTATTGAAGTGAGTGGACGTACGTACCCGGTTGAAATTCGCTACCACAGCCCTGAAGACAATGAGAACGATACAGACCAAACCGATGCCATTGTGGGGGCGGTAGATGAGCTATTAACCGAGAAACCGGGCGATATTTTAGTGTTCTTAAGTGGTGAGCGGGAAATTCGCGACACCCAAGATGCCTTAATGCGCAGGCAATACCGCAACACTGAAATTGTGCCATTGTATGCGCGGCTTTCCGCCGCTGAGCAAAACCGTATTTTCCAGTCTCACACCGGTAGGCGCATTGTGCTGTCTACCAACGTGGCAGAAACCTCGTTAACGGTGCCGGGCATTAAGTATGTTATCGACCCTGGCGTGGCCCGTATTTCACGCTATAGCGCCCGCAGTAAAGTACAACGGTTGCCTATAGAAGCTATATCGCAAGCGTCTGCAAATCAGCGAGCTGGACGATGTGGCCGTGTGTCAGACGGTATCTGTATTCGATTGTACAGTGAAGATGATTACCTTGGCCGCCCAGAATTTACCGACCCAGAAATACTGCGTACTAATTTGGCCTCGGTTATTTTGCAAATGCTTGCGTTGGGGTTAGGGGATATTGCCGATTTTCCTTTTGTTCAGCCGCCAGATAATCGCAACATTAATGACGGCTTTAGGTTGCTAGAAGAAATTCAGGCCATCGTGAAGCAAAAAGGCCGCATGCAGCTTACTAAAATGGGCAGGCAGATTGCCCGTTTACCTATCGATCCTCGCTACGCCCGCATGGTGATAGAAGCACAGCGCACCAACGCGCTAATGGAAGTGATGGTTATTGCAGCAGGGTTATCTATTCAAGACCCTCGCGAACGGCCACAAGATAAACGCCAACAGGCGGATGAAAAGCACAGCGAATATACCGATAAAGATTCAGACTTTATAAGTTTGTATAACCTGTGGGATGCCTTCAAAGCGCAGCAAAATGAATTAAGCCAGAACCATCTTCGTAAATGGTGTAAAAGCCAGTTTATTAATTATCTGCGCATGCGCGAATGGCAAGACATTGTTAGCCAACTTAAAAAGTCGGTGGCCGAACTAGGCTTTGGTATTGTGAAAAACGAGCCAGATTATCAAGCTATTCACGAAGCTATTGCCAGTGGTTTGCTATCGCATATTGGTTTTAAAGATAAAGACAGAGAATACTTAGGCTCGCGAAATACCCGCTTTATGATATTCCCAGGTTCTGGGCTTTCTAAGTCGCAACCTAAATGGGTAATGGCGGCTGAATTGGTAGAAACCTCTAAGTTATTTGCCCGCATGGTGGCGAAAATTGACCCCGCTTGGGTAGAGTCATTAGCTGGGCATGTTAGTCAGCACAGTTATTCAGAGCCTCACTGGTCGAAAAAACGCGGCGCCGTTATCGCGTTTGAAAAAGTCACCTTGTTTGGCTTACCCATAGTGATGAAACGAGCCAAAGTGTATAGCTTAATTGACCCACCGGTATGCCACGAACTCTTTATTCGCGAAGGCTTAGTTGAAGGTAATACACGGCTTAACTTTGGTTTCTTAAAAGAAAACCAAGCCTTGCTTGAACAAGCCGATGAGTTTGAACAAAAAACTCGCCGCCGTGATCTTCTGGTTGATGACGACGAACTGGTACGTTTTTATGCCTCCCGTATTCCTGTAGAAGCGAACAACGAAGCGGCGTTTAAAAAGTGGTACAAAAATCAAGAAGCGTTAGCTAAACAAGTGGGCGGCGAAAAGGCGGGTGCCAAAAAGTCGGGTGTCACAAAGATAAGTGACGTACTTACTTTTACCGAAGATGACGTGTATCGCCAACAGCCTGGCCAAGCTATAGAAAACGCGTTTCCTGATGCGTGGCGGCAGGGCAACATCACCATGGGGCTTCGTTATCATTTTGAGCCGAATGCCGATGATGATGGTGTTAGCGTTATTATTCCTTTGCCGGTACTTAACCAAGTAGAAAACATTGGCTTTGATTGGCAAGTAGCAGGGCTAAGGCATGAACGCATAGTGTCGATGATCAGAACTTTGCCAAAGCGTTTGCGCCGTAACTTCGTACCTGCGCCTAACTTTGCCGATGCCTGTATTGCCGATATCAGCGAGACAGATAAAAACGGCCGTCCAATTAGTCTGGTAGAGGCCGTTACCGCCAAGCTTCGTAAAATGACAGGTATTACTGTAGAAGAAGACGAGTGGAACTTGTCGCAGCTTGATAGGCACCTAATCATGCACTTTACGGTAGTGAACGATAAAGGCGATACCATCGCCCGTTCTGACGATTTACATGCGCTGAAACAGCAATGTGCCGGGCAAGTAAAAGAAACTTTTGAAAAAGCGGCCACGCCGGAACTTGAGCGAAGTGGTATCGAATGCTGGGATTTCGACACCTTACCGACCACTTTTGCCCAAAAGATGGGGGGCTTCGAAGTGCAAGCGTTCCCTGCATTGGTAGAGAAGGGCGACAAGGTAGATATCGCCCTTATTGACGAGCCTGAAAAAGCACAATCTATGCACCGAAAAGGTGTGAACGTGTTGATTAAAAATGCCATGCCGTCGCCGCTTAACTATTTACAAAGTAAGCTACCTAATAAGGCTAAGCTTGGGCTTTACTTTAATCCGTTTGGGCAAATTAAAGCGCTTATTGATGATTGTATTTTTGCCGGTATAGACGCGCTGGTGGCTGAATATTGTGACAAACACAATACCGATATTCGTAACAAAGCTGATTTTGATGCCTGCGTAGAGATAGTGCGCGCAGAAATTAATGATAAAGTACTAGAAATAGCAAAGCAGGTAGAGCAGGGCTTAACCCTTGCTCATCAATGCCAAAAGCAAATGAAAGGCAATGTGCCTCTTAATATGATAAACGCATTGGGTGATTGCAAAGGACATCTTTCAAGCTTGGTGTTCCCGGGTTTTGTGTCTGATATTGGTGAAGCGCGACTTAACGATTGGAACCGTTATATTAAAGGCTTATCTCGTCGATTAGAAAAGCTACCGATTGATCCTAATAAAGACCGAATGCATCAACTCACGGTAGAAAAGGCGGTTAGTGAGTGGGAAAAAGCCTGTGGTAAATATCCAAAAGGCAAAGTACCACAAGCATTGTTAGATGTGCGGTGGATGATTGAGGAATTAAGGGTGTCTTTATTTGCACAAGCATTAGGTACGGCTTACCCTATATCGGCAAAGCGTATCTCACTGTTTTTAGCTGATTTCTAGGTGGAATATTAAGCCCCTTGTTTAATTTCCCCAAAAGCAGGAAATAATTTTCTAAATATAATCGGACAATTCTTGGTCAGTCTGATTGACAAGCGGCCTACCTCGCCCTATAACAGGTAGAGCAACATGTGGTTTGAATACGTAGCGGAGATGTAGAAATGTTGGGATACGACGATAAGCGAAACTTTTTCAGGATGATGGTTAATTCGCCTTGTCAGTTACAGGTTACTGATGATGAATCGAGCCGCACTATGCAAGCGATGTGTAAAGACATAAGCGCAACGGGGATGTCTTTAGAAGTTGATGAACCCTCATTAGAAATTGGTACGCAAGTTAGCGTTGCCATAGATTCCCCAAGCTCTCAAGTACCATCATTAGCAGCTATTGCTACTGTGGTTCGCTGTGAGCCAGACACGGAATCTAGTTGCTTAATTGGGGTTGAAATCTCAGAAATGAAGTAAGCTGTGTAAGGGCTTTCGCAAGCCTAAGCTTACTTATTATTATGACTCACGAACTCTCTCGTGAGTCAGGCTAGCTTTGCTTCACGCGCTTTATTTTTAGCGACCTATCTCGCTGACTTCTCTCATTGACGTGTCTCGCTAACGTCTATCACCAACGTCTATCACCAAAATACCAGCAGCCTGTGTCGCTATGTTGAACCTACAAATCTACGTTTCCATATCAACTTCCGCATAATAGTGAAATCGTATAAGTCGATGGCACCCTTCGTAAAAATCAATTGTCTTTAATGTTTCTAATCGATAATAATTCTCATTAACAAATCGAGACAAACTTACTGGGTAAATCATTATGAAAAAGACAATTACTTTTGCGTGTATGCACTTCACCGTCGCTTTTACAGTGGCATATCTATTAACGGGTAGTGCAGTAGTGGGTGGGGCAGTAGCCTTAGTCGAGCCAGCTGTGAATACTGTAGTATTTTATTTTCACGAGCGAGTCTGGAAGAAATTTGAGAGTCAGTCCAAAGACCAAGCTAGCGAGCAGCAACTAGGTGGACGTACTGAGCAGACTTTTGCTTCAAATGAGATGACATTGGCATCATAAGCGTTTGCTAAGTTTGCCTCTTATTTGAATTTTTGAAGAACGTGGCGCTAACGGTGAGTTAAGTTTAATTACACTTAATAAAACCTTAGCGCCGCGTTTTTTTATGCTAAATGAGTTAAACAAAAAGCCTGTAATAATTAGCTTGTTTGTTCATCAGTTTCTTTATCTGTTACTGGTATTAAATTAGTTGTAAGACTATGCCTGATATTACAGGTCAGTCACTTCGCAAACTAAACCTTTTAAGTAATACCCTTCAGGGTAACTGCCAATTACTGGGTGATCGGTGGCTTGGTTGAGTCGAGCAATAATCTTAATGGTTCTTCCTGCATCCAATGCAGCATCAGCTACTATTTTTTGGAAAAGGTCAGCTGGCATCAAGCCAGAGCAGCTAAAAGTAAGCAGTAACCCACCATTTCTCACCGCATGAATACCGTACAGGTTAATATCTTTATAACCTCGTGCGGCACGAGTAAGTGATGCTTTGTTGTCGATGAACTTGGGTGGATCGAGGATCACCATATCAAACTGGTCGCCTCGTTCGTGATATTCACGCAACTGCTTAAATACGTCTTTTTTAACGTAATTACTTTTGCTTTCGTCTAACCCATTTAACGCAACATGCTGCTTAGCAAGGTCGAGAGCAGGCTGAGATACATCCACATTGGTAACCGATTTAGCGCCACCTTGCAGTGCGTAGCAAGAAAAAGTGCCGGTATAACTAAAGCAATTTAGTACATCAGCGTCTTTAGCATAATACGCAGCGGCAGCACGGCTATCTCGTTGATCAAGATAAAAGCCCGTTTTGTGACCGTTTTCAATATCTACAATAATAGAAAGCCCATTTTCTTTTACTGTGACTTGCATGGGAGGTTCGCCGCTCACCACGCCGGTTACTGGCTCTAAGCCTTCTTTTTTACGCACATCAACGTCGCTTCGCTCGTATACATGAGTGCCGGGCTTCAACTTGTTTATTGCCCACACAATTTTATCACGGTGTTTTTCAGCGCCAGCGCTTAGCAATTGCAGCACAGCTACGTTGTCATACAAATCTATGGTAACGCCTGGAAGGCCATCACTCTCAGACGCTATCCAACGAAAAGCATTGGTTACTTCTGGGTCAAATAAACGGGTACGTAATTTAAGCGCTATTTCCATGCGGCGTAAAAAGAACGCGTTATCGATGCTTTCTTCTTTGCTAAAGGTCCACATGCGTACACGAATTTGTGAAGTAGGGGAGTAGGCACCGCGACCTAGCCAGTCACCCTCTGAATCGAAAACATCAACGGTGTCACCACTGCGCCCTCTACCTTTTAGTTCTGCCACGGCGCTTTCAAACACCCAAGGATGGCGACGACGAAGGGATTTATCTCTATTAGGGTTCAAAATAACTTGTGATGACATGAAACGTACTCTATTTCTTGGATTAGCTAGGAAGCGGGATTTGCACAAAGCGCTCTAAATATTTTACTAGAGCGTTTAGCTAAAATACTTAACAAGAAATTCTAGCAATAGAATTTAATAGTACTCAACTAAAAGACAGCCCCATTAACCACGCATAAGCGGCGGTGCGAAGTATAGCGATAAAGCGATAGCTATGCGAATGATTAGCTACTTACAGGCGGTGAACAAAGCGTTGCTGACAAAGATTTACTGCGGTGCTTTAAAGACACTTGATTAATACAAGCCGTTATAGCCAACTATTGGTATTCAAAAGTTGGGTTCTTACACAAATAAGATACATTGAAGCCAATTTAATTGATGTAGCAAGCTCTGACTCTATTCGTGCTTTGGGATATATAGCCAAAATTTACCAGAACCATTTCAAGTAAATTATTTAAATAACTCAAACGTGTAGCTCAGTTACTTTAATAAAATAGGTGGCTTGGCACTGTTTGAGGGCTCAGGGTTTGTAATTAAATGCTCATGTTTAAGCTCATATTTAAGCGCTAGAAGTTAAGTACTCATGTTTAACGTAGATTCTTTTGCACTAAAATCTAGAGCTTACGTATTCATAGGGTATCGCTATAGCACGTCGAAATGGTAAGTCGACATAACACGTCAAAATAGCACGTCGCTAGATTGCAGATATATTCTGCACTTATGGTGAAAGACCACGATAGAGGACACTAATGCAATTTGTAAACTTTGAAAAAGGCTGCTCACCTGAAGGCCTAACGGTAGCAAAGATTGAAGCCCCAACACTTACCGATGATAAAGTAATGGTGAAAGTTCACGCCTTTGGTGTGAATCGCGCCGATACTTTACAACGACAAGGGCATTACCCACCGCCTCCTGGTGAAAGTGAGATTTTAGGGCTGGAAGTTGCTGGTGAGGTAATAGGAGTAGGTGCTGCGGTTAGTGAGTGGAAAGTAGGTGACAAGGTCTTTGGATTGGTTGCTGGCGGCGGCTATGCACAACAAGTGGCAGTTAATCCACTACATCTAATGCCTGTTCCAGAGAGCATGGCTTACAGCGGGGCAGCGGGCCTTGCCGAAGTATTTCTAACCGCGTTTCAATGTTTGCGGTCAATCGCGAATGTAAAACCTGCAGAACGTGTGATGATTCACGGCGGGGCGAGTGGTGTAGGATTAGCGGCAACTCAACTGTGTCATTACTGGGGGGTAGAAAGTGCCGTTACTGCGTCCTCACAGGAAAAGTTAGCTCAGTGTGAACAAAACGGTGCCAATCTGCTGATAAATTACAAAGACCAAAACTTTGCCGAACAGATACAGGCGCATTGGCCTGAAGGCGTAAACATGGTGCTTGATATGGTAGGCGGCGATTACTTAAATCGTAATCTTCAAATTCTAAAACGCGACGGCATTGTAGTTTACCTTGCTATGCTAGCGGGGCGTTATGCGGATAACCTCGATATGGCATTAATGCTGGGTAAACGAGCCAGAATTCAAGGCACTACACTGCGCAACAGAACAGATGATTACAAAAGCGAGCTTATTAGCGACTTTTCAAAAACCTGTTTACCTGCTTTTTCATCTGGCGAGCTTAGCGTAAACATCGATACGGTATACGCAATTGATGATATAGCAAAATCTCACGCGCGTTTAGAAAATAACGATACCCACGGTAAGATAATCGTCGAGTGGTGATTTAACGGAGATCTGGACTAAACCTTAAAAGCATATAGTTCACAGACGATATAGTAAAAGAAAAGGCAGTGTCGCCTTTTCTTATTGCAAAGTCGTTAACCTACAAAGCCATTAGCCTATAAAGCCATTAACTTATAAAGCCACTGTCTGGTGTTGTGGGTTTAGCTTCTGCTGCCCCACGAGCTAAGTCATCGCAGCGTTCATTTTCAGGATGACCAGAGTGGCCCTTCACCCAGTGCCAGTTAATTTTATGCTTACTCACCGCTTCATCAAGACGCTTCCACAGATCGGCATTTTTCACCGCTTTTTTATCTGAGGTGCGCCAGCCATTTTTGCGCCAGTTGTGGATCCATTGATTAATGCCATTCTTCACATACTGGCTATCTGTCGTTAATTCAACGTTACAAGGCTCAGTTAAGCTGTTTAATGCTTCAATAGGCGCCATTAATTCCATACGATTGTTGGTAGTATGCGCGAATCCGCCACTGAGCTCTTTACGGTGGCTGTTGTAAACTAAAACAGCGCCATAACCGCCTGGGCCTGGGTTTCCAAGGCATGAGCCATCAGTAAAAATGTGAATGGTTTTTTGAGCCACTGGGTGTCCTTAAATTATTTACTTTCATATTTCGCTTTTCCCTTAGCCTGTGGCGAAGGGGTTGATATACTATCAAAAAACAAAAGGTAAGATTAGAGGAATCATGCGTCAGATTGTACTAGATACAGAAACTACAGGTATCGACCCTAAAGAAGGTCACCGAGTGATTGAAATTGGGTGTGTTGAGCTGGTTAACCGCAAACTTACTGGCAATCACTTCCATGTTTATATCAACCCTGGTCGTCAAATAGAGCAAGAAGCTATTGATGTTCACGGTATTACCAACGAGTTCTTAACCGACAAACCCACATTTAGGGATGTTGCCGAAGATTTTGTGAATTTTATTCGCGGAGCCCAGTTGGTTATTCATAACGCGCCCTTCGATGTGGGTTTTATGGATCACGAGTTTGGAATGGAACCAAAAACCCGTGGCGTTATCACTAAAGATATTTGTAGTGTTCTTGATACCTTAGCCGTTGCTCGCAAAATGCACCCAGGGCAAAAGAACAACCTAGATGCGTTATGTAAGCGCTACGGCATAGATAACAGCCACCGTGAGCTTCACGGCGCATTGCTGGATGCTGAAATACTCGCTGACGTCTACCTGCTAATGACAGGTGGGCAGACTAAACTTAATTTGGCCTCGAAAGGCAGTGGCGAAACCCAATCAGATGCCCTTCGTCGTTTGAACCGAAATGGAAATAAATTAAAGGTTATCAAGGCTAGCGCCGATGAATTAGCACAGCACGAAGCCCGTTTAGACATAGTCGAAAAGGCGGGAGGTAAATGTTTGTGGCGCCCTGAGCCCGAGCAAAGCGACGTTTAACAAAAACGACGGCTAATAAAATTCTGATGTCAACTGAGATTATCAGTTTAAAAGTCTAGGTAATACCAGTACCCGAATTAAGTGCATTTCTTTAGGAGCAGGCGAAAGTGAGAGTAGGCGTGATGAAACTAGTGCTGGCGTTGTGCCTATTAGGATGTACTTCAACGGTGTACTCGCAAGACGCTTCGAAGGCTGCAACGTCTGCTCAATCGCCAACTAATACTCAAACCTCTGAAGCGTCTTCGCCCATCACCAATTTGGGAGACGAATACCAAAACTCTATAAAATTGCTACAGAATCGTTTTCGGATTGATTACAACGTCGAAGAAGTCACTATGATTTTCTTTCGCGATTATGGCTCCGCGCCAGTGGTGTTAGTCCGTCCTGATGGCTCAAAGCTATTTCAAGGTCGTGTGGATGAAACCCTCGTAAAGTGGTTCGACGCCGATACATTCGACATGATCACCATTGAAAATCCCATGCCCGGCCCTTGGCAAGCGGTAGGCCAAGTTAATGCTGCGAGTCGGGTAATGGTGGTGTCTGATATTAAGCTGCACACTACACCTCTTCCTAATATTCTCTTTTCTGGTGAAATACTAAAGTCTACCGCTTACCTCACTAATGGCGGGGAAAAAATAGATAATTCACAGTTTCGTGATGTGGTTGAATTATCGATAGAGTTTGAAAGCGCGAATAACCCTAACTACGACAATTTTGGCGCTTCTAACGAAGAAATAGCCAGATTTGAAGACAACGGTAGGGGAATGGACGAACGACCAATGGACGGTGTTTTTACTGGCCAATTTAATCTGAAAGTAGCGCCCGGTGAATGGCAACCTGTTTATCGTATAGACACACCCATGTTTACCCGAGAGCAAATAGGTACGCCTATTATTCTCTATGCTAATCCAGTGCATGTTGATGTTGAGCTTGATGAGGCTGACTCGGAGGGAGGCAGCACTGGTGATGGTTATCACAAATTATTAATTGATGTAGACCGAGACCTGGTCAACATAGAATCGCTTTTGGTTGATGGCAAAATTCGTTTCCCTAACACTGATGTTCAAAACTTCTCGCTAACAGAGGGTGGGGATGGCGTAAGAGAACATCTCATTATTGCTTATGAAGAAGGTGTTTATCGCGTTAAGTTAACCGCTTATGGCACAACATCCGAAGGGCGAGATTTTATTTTAGACGTGCCTGAGTTTAGCTTTGTTGCTGAATCGCCGAAGCCCGAAGTAATAGATCCATTGATTGATGGTGAAGATCCTATTGTAGATGGCAGTGAAGACCCGTTTTCAACAGACAGCACTACACCTACTACACAGATGGCAGAAGCTGCTGAAGACAACGAAATGGATTCAGGTACGCTAACGTTAATTATTGTAGCGGTGAATGGCACCATAATTTTCATCGGTTTAATCGTTGCCACAATTATTATCTTAAAAAGGCGAAAAGCGAGTGGCCCAACCTCTACAAAAGCAGTCACTAGCAAAGATAGTAAAAAAGCCAAGAAGAAAATGGTGTCTGAGTCAGACTTATCTCTCGATAATGAACCCAAAGGCTTTAAAAAGTTTTTAGCTAAGTTTAAAAAGTCGAAGCCAGCAGAGTAGGGCAGAGAGATAAGTCAAATTCGTGGTTAATTATAGATTTTTTGGATAAATTAATTCAAAAGTGTATAGAAGCTATCCTATAGCGAGCGTGGGCTGCAGGAATAGACGACATGTTCTATGTGTACGAATTCCGGCCTGATTGAATTATATTTCAACATTGTGTTTATTTAGTGTGCAAACAGTGCGTAGATGACAATTTTATTAATAAAAAGCATTGACTCTGCAGGGCCTAAACCGTATTATCTGCGCCGCAGTGAGGGCAAGGGGTTTTAACAACTCAACTAACTCACTGATAACATTGAAATTGTGGAGCGGTAGTTCAGTTGGTTAGAATACCGGCCTGTCACGCCGGGGGTCGCGGGTTCGAGTCCCGTCCGCTCCGCCA
>NZ_JAUOQH010000009.1 GCF_030547075.1 Alteromonas sp. 1_MG-2023
AATGAGTGATTTTCTAGGGCGAGGCATGGTTATGAATCAGCAGTAATAGTGAGTTTTCTATATTTGCGTGAAAGGGAAAAGAAATCTACTGAACTTGGGGATGGTTTGTGTGGGTGTTTATGGATAAAGGATTGTGGGTGTCCACGTCTAAAAAGTGGGTGTCTAATGTTTAGGGCATTTACATTAACTGTGGGGGTCCAATTTAGGGGAGAGGGGAGTAGGGAGAAGAAGCCACGCCAATTGGGTAAAAAAAGCCCCAATGGCGGGGCTGTTTTGTTTCTGTTAACTTGACTTAAATCAGTATCGGCTTGAGCTATTTTTGCTCAGGTAGCTTGTCTGGCTCACGGACAATAGGCGCTTCTACCACAGGAGCGTTAGCGGCGGTGCCTGTCAGAATCTCACTTTTACCAGTGAGTAAGTCATCAAGCGTGCCGTTTTCACTATTAACTAAACCTACTTCACGTAGCATGGCATCAACTACTGGTGCGTTAGCGCGATAGCTTAGGGCAGCTTGAGTAACCTGGTCGGCTAAACCTCCGCCTGTGGCAACGGTTTGGCCATTAACAGACTGACTATTACCCTGTCCGTAACCTTGAAGAATTTTAATACCCTCAATATTTTCAAGTGGCTTAACCGCTTGTTCAATCAGTTCAGGCAGAACTTCCATCATAGCTAACGATTTTTGAAGTTCAATTTGCTCATCTTTAAGGGTGTTTTCAGCCTCATATAAGGCTTGCTTACCCGCTGCTTCTACGGCGAGCACTTTCTCGTCGGCCTCAGCTTGCAGCATTTTTGCATCAGCACTGGCTTTTGCTTCCGTTAGAATGGCTTCAGCAGTATTCTCAGCGGCTTCTTTTTTGGCAGCAGCTTCGACGGTTATGTTCACTGCATCTCGCTCAGCTTCTTTCTGCGCGTCGATTACTTCGATTTGCTTCTTACGCTCAGCATCAGCGACTAACTTAGCGGTAATAACCGCCTCTTCTTTTTCTACTTTAGTTTTTTCAGCTTCAGCGGCTTTTGCTCGAGCAGCCGATTCTTCTTCCGACTTATTGGCAACTGCTATTTGTTTTATCTGTTCGGCAACTTCAACTTCTTGCTGCTGACGAATACGCGCTTGTTCAAGAGCTTGGCTTTTTGCAATTTCTTGAGTTTCTATCTCACGAGACTTTTCAATTTCAGCCGCTTCAATAGCACGGTTTTTAGCAATTTCAGCTTCCCGCTCTTCACGCTCTTTCATCTCTCGCTGTTTCGAAATTTCTGCTTTTTGTTCTTGGCGTTTAAATGCAAGGGTTTGCTCCTGCATCAAGCGTGCTTCTTCTTCATCGCGCTTCACTTCAAGGGACTGTTTCTCAGCAGCCAAATTACGTTGTTCAATAAGAATACGGTTTTCTTGCTGAATATCATTAGTTTCTTTACGCTTCTCTTCAATGATTTTGGCAAGACGGGCTCTACCTTCGGCATCAAATGCATTGTTTTCATTGAAAAATTCAAGGTCGGTTTGATCGAATCCCGTTAAGCTTACAGATTCCAACTCCAATCCATTTTTTTCAAGATCGTTGGCTACACTCTGTTGTACTTTTTGCACAAAATCGGCACGTTGCTCATGCATTTCAGTCATGGTCATCTCAGCTGCTACCGCGCGTAGCACGTCGACAAATTTTGACTCCATTAACTTTTTCACTTCTTCTGCTCGCGTAGTACGGGTACCAAGGGTTTGAGCAGCCATAGATATACCTGCTGAATTTGGCGCTACACGAAGATAAAAATCAGCTTTAACATCAACTCGCATGCGATCTTTCGTAATAAGCGCATCTTTCTGCGTTTTCTCTACTTCAATACGCAAGGTATTCATGTTTACGGGAATAATTTCATGTACCACGGGAAGTACAATAGCGCCGCCATCTTTGATGACTTTCTCGCCGCCAAGCCCGGTCCTAACAAACGCCGTTTCTTTTGTGGCGCGAGTGTACAATTTGGCAAATATGAGCCCAACAGTGATAAGGGCTACGACAATAATGCCTGCAATAAAAAGCATTGAGGGCAGATTAGATGTTTGAAGTGTTTCCATACTCATTCTCTTAATTATTATTGATAACGGGTTGCTAACCAGCTGTGGGTGGTTTTCTTAACAAGGATGACTTGTTCACCTTGTTTGAAAAGTTCATCGTCTTCAAAAGGTTCTACAAGCACATAGTGGGGTTGTGAATAATTGTCGGTAAATTTAGCCTCCGCCGGATTTCCTTTTGATGCGGTCCCAATTGTAATATGCGCTACAGCGCCAATAAATTCGTCGCTGTGAATTGCTGAGGTTTGAAACTTAGGAATGATGCTGGCGATAATCAGACTTACTTTTGATGTAATAAGTACACCAATTAACGCGGAAAAGGGGAGTGTTACCCAAACGGGTAAGGTGAAGCTAGCAATGGACTCGGTGGTAAAGTTCGCCGCAAAGCCAAGCAAACCGAAAGTCGTCAAAAATACTACCAACCAAATTAACAGAGGTACTCTATCTAAATTGAGCCAACTCCCTAAGCTGAGGATAGAGCTACTTTCGATATCAATATTCGAATTTGGCATATCGTCCAGCAAGCCTATTAAGCTTATGCCAAAGACAAGCCCAGCAATTTCTATGATGAATAATATGGCTACAGTAGCCAACGCAATGCTAAACCAAAAATTAGCATCACTCAGCAAAACGTCCAACATTTACACCGTCCATGATGATCTTTCTATTAACCTTTTTATATCACACTCTGTTTATATATCCAGTGAAAAAATCATTTTCGAGGGACAGTTTTAAGCAACAAAATAGGTACTTGGGTCGATGGGGAGAAAATTTTTATACGTTCGAAAACGATCACTTACGGATGCTTTCTGGAGTGAAGCCTCGTAGAGGTATGCAGATATAGTTTGGCTTTGTTTGATATTGGGTTGGCAAATTTTGTGGATACCTAGGTTTCGGCCCAGGCGTTAGCTAATTATAGGGAGCCCAAGGCATCTATTTTGACTAGGGTTGCTATTTTTTATCTAGTTTACCAGAGAGCTTAAACATTTCGGGGGAGATCTTATGGGTTAATATTCATAAGTTATTAAAATATAATTATGTTTGGAGTGAGTGTCCTATATTAAGGGGGCTATTAAGAAAGGTGGGCGGCGGCTCGAATTAGGGATATTTAATGTGGGTGGCCCATACAAGGCTGGTGTCCCATACAAGGCTATATCAGGCCCCCCATACCGAACGCTTTATTAATCATCGGACTTTACTGAGTGAATTTGTGATTTTGCAATGCAACGTCTGTACTAGACACACACAAAGTGCTGCCTTGATCATACCAATCTCCTAATACTATTCGGGTGGCTGGTTTACCGTTAGCGGTCAGAGTGTGAATGTTGGGGCGGTGTGTGTGTCCATGAATTAAGCGCTGCACTTTATGTAGTTCCATTACTTTCACCACTTCTGTGGGTGTCACATCCATAATGTCTTGCTTAAGGTGCTTTTGATTTTCTTTACTTTCTGCACGGCCATTGCGTGCAACCCGGCGTCTGTACCATAGAGGCAAGGCCAGCATTAGCCTTGGCCACCACCAACCGCGGGATTTTTTTCTGAATTTTTGATAGGCCACATCGTTGGTGCACAGCTCATCGCCATGGGTGATAAGTGTGGGTGTCCCGTATAAGTCTATTACGGTGGGTTCGTTAATGAGTGTCATGCCTGCCTTGTTCGTCCAGCCTTCGCGTATGGCGAAGTCGCGGTTACCGTGCATGAAATAAATAGGGATGTGCTGGCTTAAGGTTTTAAACGCGTCTGCAATAGCGGTATTAAACGGGGTAACGTCGTCATCACCAATCCATACTTCGAATAAGTCGCCCAGTACGTATAGCGCATCGGCATCTTTTGCATCATTTTCTAAGAACTGCATAAGGCACGATGTTATATCGGGGCGATCTGCGCTTAGGTGTAAATCTGCAATGAAGTAAGTAAAAGGCATAGAAAAGGACAACTTTGAAAGGCGTTTCGAAAAGAAGAGGCCGCTTTAAACTAATACGGCCTTTGCTTAGGATGTAGCGATAGTGAGCGTTTAAAGTTTTAAATGCTCACTTAACAGAACTAAGCTACAACTGCTTTTTCAATAATAACTGGCTCTGCTGGCACATCTTGGTGATAACCGCTCGAACCCGTTTTAACGCTTTTGATTTTCTCAACTACGTCCATACCGTCGGTAACTTTACCGAACGCACAGTAGCCCCAACCATTTACAGATTCGCTAGTGTGGTTAAGGAAGCTGTTGTTACCCACGTTAATGAAGAATTGTGCAGTTGCTGAGTGCGGATCGTTAGTACGTGCCATCGCAATAGTACCAATTTCGTTAGCAACGCCATTGTTTGCTTCATTTTCAATGGTATCTTTAGTGTCTTTCTGATCCATATCTGCAGTGAAACCACCACCTTGAATCATGAAACCGTCAATTACACGGTGAAAAATAGTGTCGTCGTAAAAACCTTCTTTAACGTAAGCTAAAAAGTTTTCTACGGTTTTAGGGGCTTTGTCTTCAAATAATTCTAGGGTGATATCACCAAAGTTTGTTTTGAGAGTAACCATTTCTTCGTGTCCTGCCTTTAAATAAGTAAATACTCGGTAATATTAACGCATAACCAGTCATGCGGGGAAGTAGCGATGCTAAAAAGCAATGCAAAATTTTACCATTTACCGACATACAGTGCTAAACTTTGCGGCCATTTTTATACTTAGGAATTCACTCTATGCTACACCTTTACAATACCCGAACCCGTGACAAGGCGAAATTCGTGCCGCTTCAAGAAGGGAAAGTGGGCTTGTATGTGTGTGGTATTACTGTGTACGACCTAAGCCATATGGGGCACGCTCGCACTTACCTTAGCTTCGATATACTCGTTCGTTACCTTCGTCATTTAGGTTTCGATGTGAAGTACGTTCGTAACATCACCGATATAGACGATAAAATTATTGCTCGTGCGAATGAAAACGGTGAAACCTTCGAAGCGTTAACTAAGCGCACCATTGGCAAAATGCACGAAGACTTTGCGGCTATTAATCTGCTTGAGCCAGATGTAGAGCCTACCGTTAGCGGCCATATGGATGAAATTATCGATATTATTAAGATATTGATGGAGAAAGGTTTTGCGTACCAAGCATCAAGCGGCGATGTGTTATTTGATGTAAGCAAATTCCCAGATTACGGCAAGTTGAGTAAACAAGACTTAGAGCAACTTCAATCAGGTTCGCGAGTTGAAGTGGCATCGGGCAAAGACGATCCATTAGATTTCGTATTATGGAAGCCAGCGAAAGCAGGCGAGCCAGCTTGGCAATCGCCATGGGGCGAAGGCCGCCCTGGCTGGCATATTGAATGTTCTGCCATGAATAAAAAGCACCTAGGTGCACACTTTGATATTCATGGTGGTGGTTCTGACCTTACGTTCCCGCACCATGAAAACGAAGTGGCTCAGTCATGCTGCGCCTATGATACGCCGTATGTGAATACATGGATGCACGCCGGCATGGTGCAAGTAGACGACGAAAAAATGTCTAAGTCACTGGGTAACTTTTTTACCCTTCGTGATGTGCTACAAGAGCATGATGCTGAAACCTTACGTTTCTTCTTAATGTCGGCACATTACCGCAGCCAGTTGAGTTATTCGCAAGATAACATCACCCAGGCGAAAGCGGCATTAGAACGTTTATACACTGCGTTACGAGGTGTGGTAATTGATGAGTCGACCGATCTTAGCTACGGTGGTTATTTAGCGCGCTTTGAAGCTGCTATGGATGATGACTTAAACGTGCCTGAAGCATTCTCGGTATTGTTTGATGTGGCACGTGAAATTAACCGCAATAAAGACAATGCTGAAGAAGCTAGCAAGCTAGCTGCGGTACTTAAAGGCTTAGGCGCTATTCTGGGCATGCTGCAAAGCAATCCAGATACTTACCTAAAAGGCGGCAGTGAGAACGACGATGAAACTGTTGAAATTGAAGCGTTGATAAAACAGCGAAATGATGCCCGTGCAGCTAAAGACTGGGCTGCCGCAGATGCTGCTCGTGACGCGCTTAATGCTAAAAATATAGTATTAGAAGATGGGCCTGCAGGCACGACTTGGCGCAGAGGCTAGGCGAATAAGCTAGGCGCAGAGTTTACGGGCCAGAGATTAGTCGAAAACGCTTTGAGATACTTTAAAGGTCAGCTAGGTAGCTGGCCTTTTTTATACCAAAGCTTCGTTCTAATAAGCTAGGCTTTAGCAAACGTTGGACTGTTATTTTAGAAATTGCAAAAGTACCCAATTATTAGCCATTTGGCACTAGTCTCTAAAAACAAAAAAGGGCTTAGTTGAAACCTTCAACTAAGCCCTTACTATCAAATAACAATCAGCTTAAAAACGCTTTTCTATACCAATTTCAAATCTACGTTGTGCACCATACCAACAGTTGTTGGTGTCGTAGCACGAACCTACGTATTCTTTATCAGTAAGGTTGCTTACGCTTCCCGTTAGTTTCAAATCGTACTGTGGCATGTCGTAAGACAGTACCGCATCAACCAAGGTGTACGACGGTACCGTGTCGGTGTTGTATTTATCTGCTTGAGTTTCGCCTACGTAGCGAACGCCAGCACCTAGCATTAAGCCATCGAGTGAATCATCGAAGAAGTAGTTAGCCCATACAGAAGCACTCTCTTCCGCTACCCATACTGGCGTTTTACCAACCACATCTGGGTCTAGCGAATCTTCGGTCACTTCCATATCTAGGAAAGTTGCGTTTGCTTGTAGTGAAAGCGCGCTAGTAACGCGGGTATTTAGTTCTAACTCGATGCCTTTAGATTCAACTTCGCCATTTTGCGTGTATTGGGCAAAATCGGACGTATTTACCACTACGTTTTGTTTAGTCAGTACGAAGTAAGCGCCCGTAAATGTGGTTGCACCATCACCGCTGATATACTTAGTTCCAATTTCAACTTGGTCAGCCGTAGTCGGTTTAAAGGCTTCTCCAGTAACCGAATCGGTACCTGAAACAGGTTCGAAAGACTCTGAGTAATTCGCATACATACGCCAGCCTGAATCGAATGTGTACATAGCGGCCACACGGCCTGAAAACTCATTCTGGTCAATTTCTGTGGTGCTACCATACTCAAATCCAGCATATACATTTTCAGCTACATCGGTACTTTCAAATTGATCGTAGCGACCATTTAATAAGAAGGTGAAATTATCGATGCGAATTTCGTCTTGAAGATAGAAACCGATTTGCTCTATATCGATAACATGGTCTTCTTGATAAAAATCCAGTGGAAGCGAATCGACATCGAAAAGGTCGTTATCAACATTGCTTAAATCAAGTACCGGCGTGTCTGTCGTTAATGTGTCGCGATACGCTACCGTTGAATCAGAATTTTGATAATCTATACCAAACAATAGGTTATGCGCTATATCACCGGTTTGCACAAAACCAGCCACTTGCGTATCGACAGTTACGCCGTCAATTTCTTCATCGGTAAGATAAGCAGAGCGGGTTAAATAAATACCATCTGTTGGCTCACCAGAATGATAACTGTTTTGTTGTAGCGCATCGGCATCGGTATAGCGAAACTTCTGTAATACCGACCAATTGTTATTAAATTCGTGGTTTAGCTTATAACCAAGCATAAGCACTTCACGAGAATAACTGTTCCAGTTTTCGTCACCGGCGTAAACGCTAGCGTCTAACTTTCCATAGGGCGCATCGTAAAGCGTACCCACACCAGGTAGTGGCGTAGATGGCACCATTTCAGGGTCGTCCTGATAATAGGCAGATAGGGTAAGCTCCGTTGCCTTGCTAAGATCAACAGTAACTGAAGGCGCAATGGTGTAGCGCTCGTTTTCAGTGGTATCTTGGAAGCCGTCTTGTTTTCTACCTAACGCTACCACGCGATAACGCGCGTTGTCGGTTAGTTGGCCGGTAGTATCTAAGCCGAGTTCGAATAAACTATCAGAACCCACAGCCGCACGAACCAAAGTTTCATCTTCGTCTTTCGGGTATTTGGCGACTTGGTTAACCATACCGCCTGGAGGAACTAGGCCGTAAAGTGAAGATGCAGGGCCTTTTAAAATCTCTAGTGATTCAGTGGCAAAAGAATCTACTTGAGGGTAAAGATTCCAACTGTTATTGCTTAGAAGTGGTAAACCATCGTAAAAAGTTTGATAAGTATCGAACCCTCGGATTGTGAACTGGTCAAAAATGGTGATAGTAGGGCGACTTTCAGTGGTTACCCCAGAACTATAGCGAAGCGCTTCTGATACGGTTTGTGCTTGGCGTAGCTGTAAAAGCTCTTGATCGATAACACTAATGCTAACTGGCGAATCGATTGGGCGCAAAGAAGACTTAGTTGCAGTACTTCTATACGACTGCATAGGGTTAACTTCAATGTGCTCAAGGCTTTCATCGTCTTGTTCTTGTGCAACAGGTGATGTAGCTACTGCTATCGCTAATGCGGTTAAGGAAGGGTAAAACCATCCTTTACGACCGTTCAACATTCTTTATTTCCTCAAAATGTAAGACTAACAACCATTGTTATTAGCCGGAAGTCTATCATATGAGTGTTGAAATAATAATAGTTATCATTAAGTTTTGATGTGAGAGTAATAACTTGGCTGGTGTATCTACAGATTTCTGTTTATTGGGGTTTCCTCAGTTGGCTCTGGCTTTGTTACTGGCATAGTAGCCTCTTTTTGAGCTAGCTCAGATTTCCAGCGCTGCTGTGCAATATGACCTTTTATCAATTCCAAGCATTCATTTACAACCAGTAAAACTTCTTTATCGAGTGCATCAGAGGTAGGCGTATAGTCATTCAAACCTACTGAAATAAACTCATCGATACGCTGGGCATCTATATCAGATAATAAGTTTACCAGTGACATGGTGACAATATCGGTTACCGACTCTTCAAGTGTGTTCTCAATCGTTTTTCCAATAATGGGTAAGTAATTCAAGGTTGATACTTGAGAATTTCCACGCACCGCCTTACCTACGCTTTTACGTACATGCTCGCGTATTACTTCGCCATGTTCATCGTTACTTATCGATTGCCCTAAGTGATTTATAACGCCAGCCATCCACTGCGTAATAACCGGGCGGCGTGGGGCAAGTACTTGCTCGGTAATTTCGTCTACCAGCGGCGAGCCTGCAGCAATGTCTTTTTGGGCATCGCTAAGTACTTTTACGACAATTCTGTCACTGAGTTCTTCTACAAATACATCGTAGTAAAAGGCAAAGAAACGAAATATAGCGGTACGGTTTAAATCGATAATTTGATACTTGTGCAATCGGTGCAAAATTGAAAATATGCGTAAAAAGCGGAACAAGCGTGTAGCACCAAGGGGAATAAGGCCCACTAAATCGTACCAGTGTAGAAAGGGAAAGAAGTACCAGCGCAAGTGCTCTTTACGCATGATGGCTACTATCCATCTAAAACAAAATTCGGTAAGAAAAATACCGATAAAGACTAAATCAACCAACAAGAAGTTGTGATGAATAGGGTCGTAGGCATTGATTAACGCGGGGAAGAAGGCATCAATTTGAGAGTAGATAAAATCGGTAGCATATAGGGCATCGAAAATTAGCCATGCTAGGTTTAAAAATAAAACACCTAGCATGACTAAATCTAAGATTAACCAGGGGGTTTCGTGACTATTACGTAAATTATCCCGGTTAACTCTTAGCATTGCTCTTATCCTGTGCTATCTAGCCTAGTTACGTCTACAAGCAGCTTCAGTTTTTGGCCTGGCTGCAAGTAACGAGAGGTATTGATGTTATTCCATTTACCAATATTGCTAATGCTAACATTGAATTTATTTGCAATACGCGACAGTGAATCACCATTTCTTACCGTATAGGTGACGCGCTTTGTAATAGCATCAGCATTTTTTGAGTTGCTATTGGAATTTTGCCAAACCACTAATTTTTTACCAAGACGAAGCATATCGCCAGGCGCCATGTTATTCCAACTTGCTAACTTTTTCGTGGTTACCCCATATTTACGGGCGATATCCCATAACGTATCACCCGAACGAATGGTATGGGTAATTTTATATGCACCTTGCTTCTTGTTTTGAACACTAGCTAAACGCTGACCCTGCGATAAATCGTAGTTGTCTAAGGCTTTTAAAGCCACAGGTACCATAATGGGTTGGCCAATACGAATCACATTAGAGTCGAGTTCGTTTACCTGCTTAATCACTTTCACTGTGGTGTGATATTTATTCGCAAGCTTGCCTAAACTGTCGCCAGATTTCACTGTGTGGCGTACCCAATTTAAACGGTCGGTGCGATCAATTTTAGCAAGTGCATCACTAAAATCAGCGGCTTTTGTTAACGGCAACACTAATCGGTGGGGGCCTTCGGGTGCTGTGGCCCAGCGGTTAAAGCCTGGATTTAACGCATGTAATTCTTTAAGCGTCATACCTGCAAGGTCGGCAGCAAAGGCCAAATCTACTTGTGAACCAATATCTACCACTTCGATAACTGCTACGTTTTCTACTTCAGGCCATGCAAAAGCGTATTTATCGCGGTGTTTTAAAATATCGGCTAACGCTAATAATTTCGGTACATAGGCGCGAGTTTCACGAGGTAAGTTTAACGACCAAAAATCAGTAGGCTTACCGGCTTTCTTATTCGCGCGGATGGCTTTTGACACACGACCTTCGCCACTGTTGTAGGCTGCTAGGGCATGCAACCAGTCGCCATCAAACATGTTTGATAAATAGGTTAGGTAGTCTAAAGCACCTTTGGTAGACGCTATAACGTCACGACGGCCGTCGTACCACCATGTTTGATCCATACCGAAACGTTTACCCGTGCCCGGAATGAATTGCCACATCCCAGCAGCACGACCATGAGAATAAGCGAACGGATCGAATGCACTTTCAACGATGGGCAATAAAACCAATTCCATTGGCATATCACGCTTTTCTATTTCATCGACAATGTAATAAAGGAAAGGTTTTGCGCGAGTAACGACCCGTTTCATGTACTCTGGATGTTTCAAATACCAGTTTCTTTGCACATCAAGGCGGTGGTCATCAGGTAAATATAAATTAAGCCCGTCACTAACGCGTTGCCACACGTTGGTGATAATGGCTTCGGTTTCTATAGCCGGATCATCAATAAGCTCTTCTGCTTCCGACAGTAAGTTATCTTTCGGGTGCACTACATCAATAACGCCATCACGCGCTATTTCACAGTCTTCTATTGCTTCTTGAGCCTGGTGTAATGTATTGCAAGGTTCAGCTGAAACTTCAACATTTTGAACATTCACCACGTCTTCTTTTATTTGTTCTTCGGTGATTTGACACCCACTTAGCCCTAACGCTAATAGTACGGGTGACAAAACAAACAACTTCAACTGCATGTAGAAGGGACCTCTCGAATATCTGCAAACCGCACATTCTACCTTCAGTGCGTTAGTTTTGCATTAAAACTCATCTTTCCAGCGTCGAACGGCAGCAAACACTGCTACATCGTCGACCGTGTTTTTTTCGCAATAAGCTTCGGCAGCAGTTTGTACAGAAAGTTCATGAGAACGTAAAAAAGGATTAATTTGTTTTTGCTCAGCTAAGTTCGAAGGCAGGGTAGGCATGCCCATTTCCCGCTTTTCATCTACCCAAGAAGAATAGGCTTGAAGGGCCTGGTTTTCTGGTTCTACTTCCAGCGCAAAGCGTACGTTCGATTGGGTGTATTCGTGGGTGCAATAAACCAGCGTGTTGTCGGGTAAGCGTTTAAGTTTGTTTAGGGAGTGCAGCATTTGTTCTGGCGAACCTTCGAACAACCTGCCACAGCCTGCTGAAAATAAAGTATCACCGCAAAATAATACGCCGTGGCCAAAAAACGCAATATGATCGAGTGTGTGTCCTGGTACTTCCATCACCTGAAACGCTAAATCTAATAGAGGTAGTTGTATTGTGTCGCCTTGAGAAACTGATTTAGTGATACCACGAATATGGCCGCCTCTTGGGCCGATAACAGGAAGGCCTGGCTTTGCGGAAACTAACTTGGCAATGCCGCCAGTATGGTCGTGATGATGATGCGTAATTAATACTGCTGCTAACTGTAGGTTTTCACTTTTTAAAAACGTGAGCACTGGCTCTGCATCGCCTGGATCGACAACGATTGCGTGCTCGCTATTGTGAATACACCAGATGTAATTGTCGCTAAATGCTTCGATTGGAAAAATTGAAATGCCGTGAGGAAGAACGTCAGTAGCCATGGTGCACCTGCTTGTGTAGGTATAATTATGCGATACTATAAGAACTTGTTGTACACAGAGCAACCTTAAGGCACGTTTAGCACCTATGAGATCAGCATTTCGCTCCCAAGCCCCCCGTTATCCTGAAGACTGGACCGACTTTCCAGCAGGGGAACAGATTAAGCAAGCTATCACGCAAGTGTGCGACGACTATACCCAACGCATTTTTGGGTATCATTTCGTGAAGCTGGGTAGTTTAAGTGCGCAAATACCGTTAAAGCAAAGCCCTATACGCAACATTATTAGCCAAGTCCCATTTAGTGCAATGCGTGTATCGAGTGATAATTTAAGCGACAGCGCTAGCAGCAGTGCTGAGGGGAGAGAAGGCGCTAAGCATCAGCATGGTAAGTTATCAGATGCCACATTATCGGACAGCCACACATCTACAGGCAAAGACAGTTCAGTAAGCCCTAAAGTAGTAGGACAGTCACATCAACTGCCTTTTTCAGAAAACAGCATAGACGGCTTTTTGTTAGCCAATGAATTGGACTTTGCGCAAGACCCCCACGAAATTTTACGAGAAGTAGACAGAGTTATTACCCAAAGTGGCTACGTGATAATTAGCGGGTTCAACCCGCTGAGCTTAGCCGGCATCGCTAAGTTCTTGCCGGTTAAGCGCGATAACAAGTTGCATGATGCACGCTTCTTTACCTCGTATCGCATAAAAGATTGGTTGCAGTTATTAGGGTTTGAAATTGTAGAACAGCGCCAAATTATGTTTTCTACCTTATTTTTCCAACCCCGCTGGGAGTATTCGAAAAATATTCAGCACTATTTATCTGCTTACTTTCCGTGGTGCAGCGCCATGTACGTTATTTTAGCCAGAAAGCGGGTGATGCCCATGACAGCCATTCGTCCCAAACTACAATTGAAGCGACAATTCTCACCCGTAGGCGCAGCCAGTGCCAGAACCCAGTCCTACAACAAAACCAAAAGCTGAGACACCCGTAGTTTTATCTTAAGCTGAAACTGAAACTTGGACACCCACCTTTTGTTGGCATTATTAAGGTGTTCAAACTGGACAGCCACAAAGAACTCAAAACTAGACACCCATGCTAATGACAGTTGAGTACTGGTAAGAATAGTAGGACACCCACAGCTAATGGGGTTATTTCTAACTGGATAAAACTTGGACACCCACGGCTGACCAAGCTATTTCCGAAATGGGCAGTCACACTTTCACCGTGTTAACGTGAGCCGATAACTAGACACCCACAATTCAGCTGGCCGTTCCAAAAGTGGGTGTCCACTTTTAAACTAGTGGCGTTAAAACATGAATGTCCATTTTTAAACTAGGCAGAGAAACAAGAACCCCCCATCTTTTTTCCAAAAAAAAGCCATGTTGAGATTATCAACACGGCTTTCAAATTTTATAGCGGTTAGCTTGCCTTAAAGCAGCAACCCCATATTATTTAACGCGCATACCAGGCAATGCCCCTTCGTGCGGCTCTAAGATATAAAGCTCATCGCCACCAGGGCCCGCAGCTAATACCATGCCTTCAGACATACCAAAGCGCATTTTACGTGGTGCTAGGTTAGCGACCATCACGGTATGCTTTCCAATTAACGCTTCAGGCGAGTAAGCAGACTTAATACCAGCAAATACTTGCTTCGTTTCGCCGCCTAAATCTAGCTCTAATCGTAAAAGCTTATCGGCTTTTTCAACATGCTCAGCGTTAGCAATACGCGCAATACGTAAATCTACCTTAGCGAAGTCGTCGAAAGAGATTGTTTCGCTAATAGGATCTTTACCTAGCGGGCTGTCTAGGCTAACCGCAGGTTTCGTTGGCTCTAGGTTTTCTTTTGAATCATCAACCATAGCGTCTACTTTCTCCATTTCTACACGTTGCATCATTGGCTTAAACTTGTTGATAGCGTGGCCGGTAAGCACGGTTTCAAGAGACGACCAAGTAAACTCATCGTTCAAGAAGCCTTCTGCTTTTTCTGCCAGTACTGGAAGCACAGGTTTTAAGTAAATGACCAACAGGCGGAACATATTAATACCCAACGAACATACATCGTGAGTGAACTGCTGTTTGGTTTCGTCTTTAATCGTTACCCAAGGGGCGTTGGTATCAATGAACTGGTTGGCCTTATCGGCCAATGTCATGATTTCACGTATCGCTTGGTGGTAGCGACGGCGCTCGAATAAGTCAGCAATGGTATCGGCTGCATTTTGGAACTCGGCAATAAGCTCGGGTTCTAAAACGTTGTCAGACAATTTGCCGTCAAAGCGCTTAGTAATAAAGCTGGCACAACGGCTAGCAATGTTGACTACTTTACCTACTAAATCTGAATTCACTTTTTGTGCGAAATCGGTAAAGTTTAAGTCGATATCCGTTACGCTATCGCCAAGCTTAGACGCAAAGTAATAACGTAAGTATTCTGGGTTCAAATGGTCTAAATAAGTACGACCTTTAATAAAGGTACCGCGAGACTTAGACATTTTCGCACCATTCACAGTAACAAAACCGTGAATATTCACACCAGTAGGCTTACGGTAACCCGCACCTTCTAGCATGGCAGGCCAAAATAGGCAGTGGAAGTAAGTAATATCTTTACCGATGAAGTGGTAAAGCTCGGCTTCTGAATCTGCGCCCCAGAAATCGTCGAATACCAAATTGTTTTGGTCGCAGAAGTTTTTGAAGCTGGCCATGTAACCAACTGGGGCATCTACCCACACATAGAAAAACTTGTTCGGCGCACCAGGAATTTCAAACCCAAAGTAAGGCGCATCGCGGCTGATATCCCACTGCTGCAAGCCTTCGGTAAACCACTCTTGTAGTTTATTGGCCATCTCTTCTTGCAAGGCACCAGAACGGATCCAGCTTTTAAGCATGTCTTCAAACTTAGGTAGGTCGAAAAAGAAATGTTCAGATTCTTTCAATACTGGCGTAGCACCAGATACCACACTGCGAGGGTTTTTAACTTCAGTAGGGCTGTAAGTCGCACCGCACACATCACAGCTATCGCCGTTTTGATCTTCAGCACCACAGCTAGGGCAAGTGCCCTTAACGAAGCGGTCTGGCAAAAACATTTCTTTTTGCGGATCGTATAATTGATTGATAGTGCGCTTGCTAATGTAACCAGCGTTATCTAAACGGGTGTAAATTTCTTCACACAAAGCCTTGTTTTCAGGTGAATGGGTTACATAGTAGTTGTCGTACTCTACGTGAAAATCGAGCAAGTCTTGATGATGCTCTGCACGGGTTCTTGCAACCATTTCTTCTGGCGTAATGCCGAGTTCCTGTGCTTTAAGCATAACAGGTGTACCGTGTGCATCATCGGCACAAACACTGTAACATTCGTTTCCACGCAGACGCTGAAACCGTGTCCAGATATCGGTTTGAATGTGTTCAAGCAAGTGGCCTAAGTGAATAGAGCCATTGGCGTAGGGCAACGCACTGGTTACCAGAATGCGGCGATTTTCAGACATAATAACGTATAGATTCTTCGCGTTTCAAAATGGCTGCAAATACTAGCGGAAATCCGCGTTTTTTGCATTACGAAATTCACAAAATACCCCTAGACAGGATAATTTATGTTCTTTTCCCGTAAAGCTAGGCCACTCATCGACAGAGTTGCCGCTATTTTAGCCAGCTATTTCAGTATTGAGGCCACCATTACCGCGAAATGGTGTTCAGATAAGCTAGATGCAGATAAAGCCATTGATGCAGTAAAAGTTGACGACACAAACCCTGCCAACATATTCACCATCACCTTACCGTTTTGTTATAAAACCCAGCAAGCGAACGTAAAAGCCCACGTGCTAGAAGCGCTAAAAGGCGAGCTTACCGAACAGCAATTGATTGTTACCCAGCACATAGCGTCGGGTGAAACTAAAAACCCTGCGGTAAACAATATTAAAAATATTATTGCCGTGGCCTCTGGTAAAGGCGGGGTAGGAAAGTCGACAACCAGTATTAATTTGGCCTTTGCGCTGATGCAAGAAGGGGCCAGTGTAGGCATTTTAGATGCTGATATTTACGGCCCATCGGTGCCTATTATGCTGGGTAATACCGATGCACACCCGCATAGCAGTGATAACAAACATATGCAGCCGTTAAGTGCTCATGGTTTGGTGGCAAATTCCATTGGTTATTTAGTGCCTCAAGAAGACGCTGCGGTATGGCGCGGACCAATGGCAAGCAGGGCATTAAAGCAGCTTATCGATGAAACATTGTGGCCGGTACTGGATTACTTAATTGTAGATATGCCACCGGGTACAGGTGATATTCAGCTAACCATGGCACAGCAAGTGCCGCTGACAGCTGCCGTAGTAGTAACCACACCGCAAGACTTAGCCCTAGCCGATGCCCAAAAAGGCATTAGCATGTTTGAAAAAGTGGGGGTGCCGGTATTGGGACTGGTTGAAAATATGAGTTATTACCAATGCCGCGCCTGTGGCACCAAAGACTATGTATTCTCAAAAGATGGCGGCGAAATATTGGCCGAGCGACACGGCTTGCCGTTACTAGGCCAATTGCCACTCGATATTACCGTACGCGAACACGCCGATGCGGGTACACCTTTGTTAGTAAGTGCGCCAGACAGCCCATTAAGTGAAAGCTACCGCGAAGCGGCTAGAGCGTTGTCGATGCAATTAGCGTTAACCGTTGCCCCTAGAACGCAGCAAAACAAGCATATTAAAGGCGACCCAATTGGGGTAGCCAGCAAGCTTTAGACGGTAAGCTATAAATTACAAATTTAAACAGAAATTAGTCACTTTTAACCGTTTCAGTTATTAATTTTGATATTTAAAGTAAATAGCGCTTATAGCCAGTTGATTGGCGAGTGCTACATACGCATAATACCGCACACTTTATAGTAAGGACTTACCGCTCATGCGCCTTTGCGACCGCGATATATACGAACATTTGAAAGCTGGGAAAATAAAAATAGACCCAACGCCCGACTACGAAGAAATTAGTGGGGTGACAGTAGATATTCGCCTAGGTAATAAATTTCGCGTATTTGAAGATCATCAAGCGCCTTACATCGATTTAAGTGGACCTAAAGCGCAGGTTCAAGAAGCGCTAGACCATGTAATGAGCGATGAAATTGAGTTAGAAGAAGGCAAAGCATTCTTCTTGCATCCAGGCGAACTTGCATTGGCCATTACGCATGAATCGGTTACCTTGCCTGATTATATTGTTGGCTGGTTAGATGGGCGTTCATCGCTAGCACGCTTAGGTTTAATGGTGCATGTAACTGCACACAGAATCGATCCAGGTTGGTCGGGCAATATCGTGCTGGAATTTTACAACAGTGGAAAGCTACCTTTAGCCCTTCGCCCAAAAATGAAAATTGGTGCGTTAAGTTTTGAAGTGTTATCGAACCCCGCTGAAAAGCCATATAACGCGCGAGTTGACGCCAAATATAAAGGGCAAGACGGCGCCGTAGCTAGCCGTATATCGTCAGACGATAAAAACAGCGCATAAGCTCTATAGCGCACAAACTCTATAAAGCAAAGCATGTAGCAAAACATGAAGTAAAGTATAAAAAAGGGTATGCAATGAGTGTTAATAAGCCGTTCGACAAAAGCTCGTTTATTATTCTTATTGCCCTTGTTACTTCGCTAGCGCTTGGCTCAGGTATTTATTTTTCAAATATAAGCGCTGATATTGCACTTACCGCAGGCATTACCTTGTTTGTGGCAATATTATGGGTAACGGAAGCGTTGCCCATACCCGCAACCTCCCTCATTCCATTTGCACTTTTTCCTCTAGCTGGTGTGTTAACCCACAGCGAAGCGGCTTCGTCGCTAGGTAGCCACGTTATTATCTTGCTAATGGCTGCGTTCATGCTGTCGAAAGGGTTAGAAAAAGCTAACCTGCATCAACGGTTCGCTATTTATATGCTGCGGGTAACTGGGGCAGGAAGCCCACTAAAGCTAATTTTAAGCTTTATGCTGACAACCGCTATTTTAAGCATGTGGATAAGCAACACCGCCACCATTTTGATGATGCTACCCATGGCCATGGCAATTATTAATGCTATGGAAAATCCTCGCTTTGGTGTTGCGCTTATTTTAGGTATTGCTTATGCCGCAAGCCTAGGGGGCGTGGGCACGCCCATTGGCACGCCACCCAATATTATTTTTATGAGTGTTTATGAAGAAACGCAAGGGCATGAATACAGTTTTATTGAGTGGATGAAAACTGGGGTACCCATTGTACTACTCTCTATTCCATTAATGGCGTTGTGGCTAGCGCGTGGATTAACGCAAGTGGGTAACATTGCTTTACCTGAACCGGGCAAATGGGCAGTAGCTGAAAAGCGCGTCTTAGCAATATTCGGCACTGTCGCCATGGCGTGGGTATTTAGGCCTTTTTGGAGTGCGTGGCTAGGCATTACCAACATTAGCGATAGCACCATTGCAGTAGCCGGTGTGGTCGCCATGTTCATGACCAATAACGGTGAAACAACGCCTGCCACCGAAACTCGCAAAAGCCAGCATGACAAATTACTCGACTGGAAAACCGCCAATAACATTCCGTGGGGCATGTTGTTATTGTTTGCCGGTGGAATTTGTATTGCCAAAGCGTTTAAAGCGTCAGGTTTAAGCGTGCTAATGGGGGAGTGGCTTACTGGTCTTTCAACTCTACCCGTAATCTTCCTTATTCTGGGTATCTGTTTATTTGTTACCTTCTTAACCGAGATTACATCGAATACCGCCACAGCCACGCTACTTATGCCTATATTAGCGGCAGCAGGCTTTGCGGTAGGCGTAGATCCTAAACTGCTGATGATCCCCGCTGCTATTAGTGCCAGTTGCGCCTTTATGCTGCCAGTGGCAACCGCGCCAAATGCAATAGCTTATGCCACCGAGAAGTTTGATATAAAGACCATGGCGCGAGAGGGCATAGTGTTAAACGTGATTGTTGCTTTGGTAGTAACAGCAGTGTGCTATTTAACGTTATAAAACGGCGTTCCACACCGGAATGTGCAATTTTATTTTACAAACTGATTAGCAATTAAGCGCTTAACCAAGGATTTGCACAATTGTCGTTGCATTGTGACTAAAAATAAGTAGACTTATCGGCTCTTTCGGTCGGTGTGTGGCGCAGCTTGGTAGCGCACTGTCATGGGGTGTCAGGGGTCGGAGGTTCAAATCCTCTCACACCGACCAACTTCTCTTCTTTTCAATGATTTACCCTGCTCATTGATTGTTTACCACACAAAGTCTTAAAACTAGCCCATATTCGTCGTATTCTCGACTCAATCGTAACATTTCTTGACAATTAAACTGCTTATAGAGATTTCATTTTGTGATATAAACGATAATTAATGCCGTTGTATTAATCGTTTAGGAGTAGGTAAATGGAATTAGAAACCTTATTAGGATACGTTTTTTCGTATCAAGTCATTTTACTTGTGCTTATTGTTATTGGCCTTAAATCGTCAATAAAATTCGTACCTCAGAACCGCGCGTACATTATCGAACGTTTTGGTAAGTACAACACCACCTTGGAAGCCGGTTTAAATTTTATCGTTCCCTTTATTGATACTGTTGCAGCAAATCGCTCGTTGAAAGAGCAGGCCGGTGACGTACCTGAACAGTCTGCAATTACTAAAGACAACATCACATTAAGCGTTGATGGTGTATTGTATTTTAAAGTCGTCGACCCTTATAAAGCCACTTACGGTGTAGAAGACTATACATTTGCGGTAACGCAGTTGGCGCAAACTACCATGCGTTCTGAACTCGGAAAAATGGAGTTAGATAAAACCTTTGAAGAGCGAGACTTATTAAACACGAATATAGTATCTGCGCTTAACGAAGCCGCTGCTCCGTGGGGCGTTCAGGTGTTACGTTACGAGCTAAAAGATATTAACCCGCCGAATTCAGTGCTAGATGCTATGGAACAGCAAATGAAGGCGGAGCGATTGAAACGCGCACAAATTTTAGAATCTGAAGGTGATCGTCAAGCGGCCATAAACCGTGCAGAAGGTGACAAGCAAGCTATAGTGCTTGCGGCGGAAGCTGACAGAGAAGAACAAATATTAAAAGCTGATGGTGAGGCTCAGGCTATTATTCGTGTGGCACAAGCGGATGCAGAAGCTATTGATACCGTAGGTAAAGCGGCAGCCACGGTAGAGGGCCAAAAAGCGGTGCAGCTTGAACTGGCGAAAGGCGCTATTCAAGCAAAAGAGAAAATTGCCAAAGAGTCTTCAATTGTATTGTTGCCTGACAGCGGAACAGAAATAGGCAGTGTTGTGGCACAAGCAATGACGATTGCGAACGCAATAGGTAAAAAGGCATAGCAATGGATAACATGTTTACCAACTTACCTCATTTTTTAATCGGCATAGGCTTAGCATTGCTTATTCTCGAAGTAATGATGGGGTTCACCACCATATTACTTTTGACGTTGGGCATCTCCATGATGCTCGCGTCAGGCCTTATGTATATTGGGATTTTAGATGAGGAATTGTTAGACGCATTCATAGCTATAGCTGTTATCGATTCAGTACTTACCTTTGTGCTGTGGCGGCCAATGAAGTTGCTACAACGAGATCGAGCGCCGAAAGAAGTGAAGTCAGACTGGATTGGTACCCAATTCGAATTGGAAAGTGATGTAGCGCCTGGCGAGCCTGGTAAAGCGCGCTTTTCTGGCGTGGTATGGTCGGTTAAGTCTTCGTCTATTTTGAAAAAAGGCGCAACAGCTGAAGTGGTGAAAGTGGAAGTAGGTGTTCTTCACGTTGAGCCGGTATAACAAAACCAAAAAAGGGTCAGAGTTAATTTAACGTTGAAGTACTTTGACCTTGAAGTACTCTGACCTTGTTTCCTCCTCTTATCTCTTGGCCTCTTCATATTTACCCTCCTTAACCTAATCCTTCCTTACTAACTGCCGGCAGTGGGTGTCCATAAAGTCTCCAGCAAAATTTAAATAGATTTCGACATCATTATTTACATGTTTGATGTAAAATAAGGGTATTGCACAAAATGTGCTGTCCTAGCTTTTTTCGGTGTTAAATGGGGAGGGTGGATTACCCCTATTTCAATGTTCACATTAAGCTTTGTGATTAAGCAGAAAACTTCTCCGTTACATGCCTACACATTTTGAAGCTAGTACCGCAGTAATATTGAACATACAAAATATGAGACTTATAAATGACAAAATTTGATGACCGAGTTAAAGAGTTAGTGACTAAACATCCTAACTTAACGCAAGAAGAAGCTATCAAGATCGTAACTGAAAAGAACGAGCGTAAGAAAAAGAAAAGAGCTGAGAGATCTGACAAGAAGTAATAAAGCTGTCCGCTGTTAAAAAGGCAAGACTAAGCTCGCACTACTAAGCATTTGCGCCCCATGCTGGGCGCGAAGCTTGAAGTAACTACCTCCCCCTAGCGTAACCTATATACCTCTAAAATATATAAATTCTTACACTTCTTGATTTGATTCAGGTTGAGTTCAGTAAGGTTTGAATATAGTCTTCCTCGCGTTTTCAAAAGCATCAAAAACAGTTTGAATGCTATAATATATAAGGATATTACATGTTGTTTCGTACTACAGTCGCGTGTGCTCTCGCGCTATCCGCTTCTTCTTCTTTTGCTCAAAACTCGTCTTCTCAAAACACATCTATACAACACGAAATAGGTGTTGGTATTTCTGATATTAGAGATACAGATGACAACTTCATTGGCGTAAGCTATCGCTATTATTTCGATGCCGTAAATATTGGCGAGCAACCTTGGGCTATTAGCCCTTACCTTCAACGTACTAGTAGTTTATCAGTCGATTACTTTGGCATTGATGACATCGATAGCATCAATGTAAAGGGCGAATGGTTTTATTCTGATACTTGGGTGGTAAGAGGCCGATATGGGCGTATTACTGATGATAGGGATTACTATGACGATACCCTACAACGATTTGGTGCAGATATTTCAACCTTTGCGAACGAGAATTGGGAATACGGTGCCGGTTTCGACTTTTACGATGTAGAGGAACGTTTTTATGATATCAATGGTTCATTAGATTCAAAGAGAAGCGATTCTGACTTTAGCTTTAATGTATTCGCCCGCTATACAAGCTTCGGCACCAGTATGCAGCGCTTTACGCCAGGCTGGGATATTCAACTTAAAGGCACTACGTTTGATGATGAGTTTTCAGTTGAATTAGATGCTGACTATTACTTTAAACCTAACTGGAGTGTAGGTGTAATGGTCATTCATGAAGATAGCGACTTTAACGATTCTGAGAATATTGTAGAGTTGGGTACAAATTATTGGTTCAACCCACATGCTTCAATAAGATTCGGTCTAGGCTATGATACCGATGAAAGTACGCTTGGCTCGGCCACGCTTTTAGGTACATTTAGGTTTTAATTATAAAGGCTAAGTAAACTTATTAGCTCATGATTTAGTGTTAAAAATTTGGGCTATAAGTCTTGTTGAGCTAATAAAACAATAGCTTATAGGAAAAGCCCCGAACACAACGTCTATCACATCGTGTCCGGGGCTTTTTTACACCGCTATTTCATAACAAGCGACACGCATACAGCTTAACTATCTTCGATAGGGGTATTTTGCGTAATAGGTACCGTATTAACGTCAGTGTCTAAACTCTCTACGGCATTTTTCACACCCGCAGCGTAATCTGGGTGTACTTTTTCCAGTACCGCATACCAGCGCTCTTTCACGCTATCTGAACACGGCCCCATTGCCGCAGCATAGTTTTTATACAAGCGCCCCTTTTGACCATTATCGAACATCTCATAAAGCTTGCGTGGTTGAACGTAATCAACGTCGGCATCTTCTTGATGATATTTGTCTGCATCGCCATCAATGCGCAGTGGCGGTTCTTTCACAGAGAAATCTGCCACAGGGCCTTCATACTGATTAGGCTCGTAATAAGCATCTGGATTGCCAAAATCGTTGGTAAAGAAGCGCATAGCACCATCTTTATGATAGTGATTTACCTTACTGTTTTTGGGCGCATTAGCAGGTAGTGCTTCGTAATGCGTACCTAAACGATATCTGTGTGCATCGGCATACGAAAAGATACGAGCTTGTAGCATTTTATCTGGGCTGAAACCAATTCCTGGCACAACGTTAGATGGACTGAATGCTGCATTCTCAATCATTTGGAAATAATTTTCGGGGTTTTGATTCATTTCCAACTCGCCTACTTGAATAAGCGGGTAATCATCGTGTGGCCATACTTTTGTTAAGTCGAAAGGGTTGAAGTCTTGCTTGCCAGCATCTTCTTCCGGCATTGCCTGAATATACATTGTCCATTTAGGGAAGTTTCCTTTATCGATGGCGTTGTACAGTTCTTCTTGATACTTCTCTCGCGTACTACCAATGATCTGTTCAGAGGTTTCATTGGTGTAGTTCTTAATGCCTTGCTGGGTTTTGAAGTGAAACTTGACCCAATGGCGCTTGCCATCTTTATTCCACATACTGAAGGTATGACTTCCGTAGCCATTCATGTGCATGGGCGACACTGGAATGCCCCTGTCAGACATAAGAATGGTCACTTGGTGTACACTTTCCGGCTGGCCAGCCCAAAAATCGAACATAGCTTCTGGAGAACGAAGGTTCGTTTTAGGGTGGCGTTTTTGAGTGCGAATAAAGTCTGGGAATTTGTAACCATCGCGAACGAAGAAAACGGGCGTGTTATTACCCACCATGTCCCAGTTACCTTGTTCGGTGTAAAACTTCAAACTAAATCCGCGAACATCACGTTCAGTATCGGCCGCACCCGATTCGCCCGCTACTGTCGACCATCGGCTTAGCACTTCGGTTTGCTTACCCACTTGCGAGAAAATATCTGCGCAAGAATAGTCACTAATATCATGTGTAACTGTGAATATGCCTTGAGCGCCCCAGCCTTTAGCATGAACAACTCGCTCTGGAATTCGTTCACGGTTCTGGTGAGCTAGTTTTTCTAATAATTGATAATCTTGAAGAAGAGCAGGGCCGCGCTCTCCTGCTGTTTGCGTAGTTTCGTTACTTACCACTGGCGCACCAGCTGATGTAGTTAACTGTGGTTTTTTAGCCATTTATAAATATCCTTCAAGGCTTTAAGAAAAAGCCGATGTCCATTGTAATCATGGTCGCTTGACCTTGGGCTTGGTATTGCTACGGCACAATGCGTGAAAGAGTTTATAAGAGAGATTAGAAAAGAGACTGGAAGCGATTACGTAGATATAAAATAAAAACAGAAGCAGGCGTTATAAACGTCTCGGAAGTTTTTGCTAAGGTTTCTGGCTTACCACCTTAAAAATCCGCCGTTATAATGGACTCTAGGATGGTTTGAATAATATTGGGAAAAGGTTCATTGATAACTTGCTCGGCAGCGAGCGATACTTTGTAATTGGCACTTAGCCCCTGCATAATAAGGGCTATATTGAAATCTTTCTGATAAATAGGGCTCTACAAAAGTTTGTACATCGTTCCAAGCAATATCTTTGCATTCCACCACCACCTTGTGTGATTGCAGTGCCTGCTTAGGATCAAAAGCATAGCCATCGACTGAAATTGTCATTAGTAATAGTGTAAACGCAAAGTACTTCAATGTTGGAGCCTTATGTATGAAATCACTTTTTATCAATTTACCAATGTTTTAAACAGTTAAACAGTTCGAAGTAACCCATCCCCAGTGGCAAGTCTTTTGCTTTCTCTTTAACAATAATGTTTATGAACTCAGCGTCTTGTATGAAAGCCTGAAAATAAAACAAAAAGAGAAGTGGGCATGGTAAATAAAAACCTAAAACGTCGTGAGTTTTTACAAGGTGTTGGAGCGGGAACTTTGGCTGCATCGCTTGTAGGCTGCTCTGCATCATCTAGCGGAACTTCAGGGAAAACCCTAGCGAAAACGGCATTTCAGCGCCCGTTTTCTCGCAAGCCCATGGTGGCGCCTAAAATTTCCGCCAATAATATTGTAACTGAAATTGTAGGGCATAGGCCTTATCGGCCCGAAGGCTTTGTAGTAAACAGTGAAGTATTTGGGAATAAAACCCTAGTGCACAATTACGGGCATGGTGGGGGAGGCATTTCACTATCATGGGGCTCTTCGGCACTGGCAGTGAATGAAGTTGCTAATTCTGAAATTAAAGAAGCGGCTATTATAGGTAGTGGCGTTATGGGGTTAACTACGGCGCGCTTGCTACAAGAAGCGGGTTGGAAAGTAACGCTATACACAAAAGCGATGCCGCGCTTTACTACATCGCAAGTGGCTGGTGGAGAGTGGGGGCCTTACAGTGTTCACGACCCTCTACTATCCAGCTTAGCGTTTAAATCTCAATTGCAGCAAGCCGCTAAAATCGCCCATGGTACGTTTGCTAAAATGGTAGGAAGTGATTACGGCATTCAATGGAAAGAGTTATACACCGCAGTAAATACTAAACCTGATGATGAAGGCCCTTTTAGGCAATTCTACCCCTACACTCAGGTGCTTGGGCCTAATGAACATCCATTTCCAACCAATTACTGCATCTCTTCTTTAACTATGTTGATAGAAACCACCACCTTTCTTAGGCGTCTAGTTAGCGATATTAAATTGTTTGGCGGTGAGTTTGTTATTCGTGAATTTCACGACCAAGACGATATCCATTCGTTATCTCAGTCAGTATTGTTCAACTGCACTGGTTTAGGTTCAAGAGCGTTATTTAACGATGAAGGTATTTTGCCTGCGAAAGGGCAGCTGGTATTGTTACCGCCAGACCCAGCGGTAGACTACTTAACGGTGGGTGGCGGTACAGGCTCGCTTTATATGTTCTCTCGAAATGACTACATGATTTTAGGTGGTACATTTAAACCTGGTGATTGGTCTACCGAGCCCGAGCCTATCGAAACCGCCCGAATACTTAGCGAAAGCCAAGCTTTCTTCTCTTTAATTTAATCGCTAGAACTTAATAGCAGATAATAAAAACTAGATTTGGAAACGACGTGAAATTCATAAGTACTTTACTACTTATTTTAATCGTAAGCGGCTGCCAAGCGCCTCATAAAGGTCATGACGAGCCCAAAAAGCAATTACAAACACAACTAAGCCACTCTTCCCCTGCCTTTGAAGTTGTCACCCTAGGTGATACGGGCGGCATTGAAGATGGCAATTTAAGTTCGTTTTTACTACGTAGCGTAGACGATGAAAACTTCATTGGTTTAGACGCGGGGTCGTTAGTTAATGGTATTAATGTGGCGCTTCAAAACAATGCGTTTGATAGTTTAACTACCACACCAGACGCTGCGTTAAATCCAACCGGCAATATTCTGCAGCATCATATAAAAGCCTACCTACTTAGCCATGGTCATCTCGACCACGTAGCTGGGCTTTTGATTGCATCTCCAGGTGACAGCAGCAAGCCTATTTATGGCCTTCCTTCCGTAAACCAAACTATGAGCGACACTTATTTTAACTGGCAGGCGTGGGCTAATTTTACTAACCGTGGCATAGCGCCAATGTTAAATAAGTACGACGTTATCGACTTAGCCCCTCAAAAAACGACAGAAATTAAAGATACCGCACTTACGGTAACGGCATTTAGTTTGAGTCACCCACTAGAGTCCACTGCATTCGTGATTGAGCATGATAACGATATGTTTGTGTATTTTGGTGATACGGGGCCTGATGAAGTAGAAAAGCAAGGAAAGCTAGATACAGTATGGCGTTATCTCGCGCAGCAAATGCAGCATAAAACCCTTCGCGGTATTTCGATTGAAGTGTCGTTCGATAACTCACGGCCAGATAACCTGTTATTCGGCCACCTTACACCTAAATGGTTGATGCAAGAACTCACCAAGTTTCACGGGTTAGTAGAAGACAAAGCGCAGCTTACCAACATGAAAATTATCATCAGCCACATAAAATACAGTTTAAAGAGTGGGGCTGATCCGCGCGCTGTAATTGCACAAGAATTAGAAGGTGCTAACGCATTAGGCTTTAACTTTGTACTAGCGAAACAAGGGCAGGTGCTAGCCTTATAAAGTGATTTTTTGACTAAATGGTCAATATTTTTGTGGGTGGCATTGTTGTTTCGGTTTTAACTAGGTATAAAAGAGTATTACTAGCACCTAGGTCTTAGAATTGAATCGAGTTTTTCTTACCGCAATAGCGTTCATTAGCTACATGATAATGTCGGGTTTACTTACCCAAATTGGCATTATTTTGAATGCAGTATCCTCTTCGTTAAATGCCACACCGGCAGCCACCGTTGGTGTGTTCTCATGGCTTACTGGCGGTGCGTTGTGCGGTACATTCGCATCACTATTTTTGTATGCTCGCCATTCACTGAAGCAAGTACTGATTGCAAACTACACGCTATTTTTGTTGATCATGCTGGTATTGGTTGTAGTAGCGCCTACTTCGTATTGGCCCCTTGCCGTATTGCTTTGGGGGCTTGGAGTAGGCTGTGGTTGCGGCCTCGCTGGTGGGGCGGTCATTTTATCGAAAATTTATCATGAAGCTAAAAGAGCGTCGGCATTTTTAGCTACCGACTGCGCGTTCAGTGCTGCAGGATTTATCTTCCCTTCTTTAGCGGCAGCGATTATTGCCAAGCAATTTGATTGGGTTTATAGCTATGGCGTTGTGGGTTTGTTGGCATTATTACTTTGGGCAACGCTATTCTTTGTTCACTTTCCTGCCACAGAGGCTGACGATACCAATGCTGCCTCTGCATTCTCACAATTTAAAAGGGTATTAACCCCTAGGGTATGTTTAATCGCTCTGGGCGTTTGTGCTTATTTAATTGCGCAAACGACCTTTTTAACTTGGTCTCCTAATTATTTACAATACACGTTCGGGTTAAGCGAAAAAGTATCGGCGCAGGCCGTTGGGAATTATTGGGGGATGTCGATATTTGGGTTAATTACCGCGGCTATTTTCGTAAATAAAATTCCGCAGCGGCAACTATTGATGTTGGTTACCGTTTTGGCAAGTCTGATCACCTTCACATTCATATTCGCTTCATCGGCCGAGTGGTTTTTGTTTACCAGTTATCTATTTGGATTTACCACTACCTGCATTTATAAAATTGCGATATCTGTTGGTTCCCAGCAGCTTGTATCAGCGCCCGCCGTGCTCGTCACCTTTTTGTTATTTAGTGGCAACGTAGGCAGCACTATTGCGCCCATGTTATCTGGTTGGGTAGTGCAATTATTTGGGGTACAAAGCGCAATCATAATGACTTGGGTAGGCTATACCTTTGTGGCGCTTGTGTTCGGTTTATGCTTATTTTTGGAAAAACGTGAGCTTCGCGCCCACGCTTAAGGAATAAAAAATGGAAAAGATTATTTTTGATACCGACCCTGGTATTGATGATGCGATGGCAATTTTGTTTGCACAGGCAAGCGCTAATATTGATTTGGTGGCTATAACCACCGGCTTTGGTAATGCGAATATCGACACCGCTACGCGCAATGCTTTGTATCTTAAAAAACGCTTTAATTTAAGTGCCGATGTGGCCCGCGGTGCAAAAGAGCCGCTCGTTATTCCAGTAGACGAACCTGCCGACTTTGTTCATGGCGATAACGGCTTGGGTAATATTGATATTGATGAAACCGACTTGCCGAGTGAAGTGGAATTAGCCGCCCATGATTATATTATTGAGAAGCTGAAAGCCAGCCCAGGTGAAATTACATTAGTGGCTGTTGGCCGCATGACTAACCTAGCACTGGCGCTTCGTAAATGCCCTGAAATTGTTAAGTTAGTGAAACGTGTGGTGATCATGGGCGGCGCGTTTGGTTATCATGGTAATACAGGCAACGTTACCCCGTATGCCGAAGCGAATATTATTGGCGACCCTCATGCTGCCGACGAAGTACTTACCGCTGACTGGCCGGTAACTGTAGTGGGTCTTGATGTCACTAAAAAGGTGATAATGAGTAACGATTATTTGGCAAGCCTTGCTGAATGTTCGCCTAAATATGGGCCGTTCATTTATGACATTACCCGCTTTTACGCGAACTTCCATCAACAGACCGACCAAGTTGACGGTATATACGTTCATGACTCATCAGCAATTATGCAGGTGATAGCACCTCAGTTATTTAAAACCGTAGATGGCCCAATTCGTGTTATTACAGAAGGCCCAGCCATAGGCCATACTATACAAAAGACCGTAGCAAAGCGTTTTCCTATCGATGAGTGGGCCGATTATCCAGCGCAATCTGTATGTTCAGAGGTAGGTGTAGATGCCTACTTGGCTAAGTATAAAGACATACTTAGCCAAGCGGCTTTTGAATAATGAGGGGCTAGGTTACTTATTCTAAGGGCTAAATTAACTAACGAGTTGCGCCGCCACTGCCCGGTGGCGCGCCATGAGCGTCTGGGTATCTAACCCAATAATTTGCCCTTCTTTTACCCGCCATTTTCCGCCAATCATAACCTGTTCGGCTTTATCCGCACCGCATAATAGCAGTGCAGAAATAGGGTCATGGCTACCACTAAAACGCAGCTCATCCAGTTTGAAAAAGGCAAGGTCGGCTTGTTTACCTACGGCAATCTCACCAATGTCACTTCGGCCAATAAGCGATGCAGAACCCTTAGTCGCCCAGCCTAAAATTAATTCTGGGGTAATTTTCGCTGCACCATATTTTAAGCGCTGTAAGTAAAGTGCCTGGCGAGCTTCATACATCATGTTCGATGCATCGTTAGAGGCAGAACCATCTACACCTAAGCCAATAGGCGAACCCGCTTCAATCAGTTCAAGGGTAGGGCACATGCCAGAGGCTAAGCGCATGTTAGAAACAGGGCAATGGGTAATACCTGTGCCTGCAGCGCCTAAACGGCGAATTTCATCTTCGTTAAAGTGAATCCCATGTGCCAACCAGGTTCTATCGTTTAACCAGCCCACACTTTCTAAATAATCGACGGTGCGCATGCCAAACATCTTCAAACAAAAATCTTCTTCATCTAAGGTTTCAGCTAAATGGGTATGCAAACGCACGTCTTCGTCTTTCGCTAACTGCGCGCTGTCGGCCATAATTTCTCGAGTCACCGAGAAAGGGGAACAAGGTGCCAAGGCTATTTGCATCCACGCGCCGTCACCGCGTTCGTGATAGGTACCTATTAGCCGTTGGCTGTCTTTTAGTATTGCATCACCGCTTTGTACTGTATGGCGTGGAGGTAGCCCACCTTCGTCTTCACCCAAGCTCATTGAGCCTCGAGTAAGTAGGGCGCGCATACCCATACGTTTTACCGAATCTACTTGTACGTCTATGGCATCTTCCATACCGGTAGGAAACAAATAATGATGGTCGGTAGTGGTCGTACACCCCGACAGTAACAATTCAGCTAACGCTACATCGCAGGCTAGCGACAATGCATTAGGCGTAAGTTTTGCCCACACCGGGTATAAGGTTTTAAGCCATGGAAATAGCGGCTGATTAACCACTGGCGCCCATGCACGGGTAAGGGTTTGGTAAAAGTGATGGTGAGTATTAATAAGCCCAGGAAGCATAACCAATTGAGATGCATCTTCTGTTGCATCGATAGGCGTTACTGGGGTTTGACCCGCACCCACAAGCTCTACGATTTTGCTGCCTTGCACCACAATACCACCGGCGGCATCGAGATCATTTCCCGTAAAAGCGGCTTGCGGGTTTTTAATCCATAGTGTTTTAGAGGGGGATTGCGTTTGGACATTAACGTGGTTCGACTTAACGTCAGACATAACTAGGCTCCATAAAATAATAAAATTAAAGATGCCAGCTCAGTTATGCCCTGTCTGCTGATCCAGGGAGCGTTTGTTTTACAAATCTTTGTTAATTATCACGGCAATCAACACTGTTAATTACCACTACTAATAAACAAAGACTATCAACGATTAACGCAACGTAGAATTGTAATGCTAATGCATTTTGGGGTTGAAATAAAGTACTGCTATAAAGGGACAATTGTACTGTTGTGGTATTACGCTAAACTTCATTTTAACTGTTACACTAAAAGCAGTAGCCCAATTAATAGATGGAATTCACATGCCTGATAATAAATTTAGACTAGTTACTCGAAGCGACTTTGATGGATTAGTTTGTGCAGTACTTTTGAAAGATTTAGATCTTATTGACGATATCTTATTTGTGCATCCGAAAGACATGCAAGACGGCAAGATAGACATTACCGAGAATGACATAACGACTAACCTTCCGTATGTGGCCGGCTGTCATATTGCGTTCGATCACCATCTTAGTGAAACCGTGCGAAACGCTAGCGATATTAAAAATCATGTTATTGATCCAGAGGCACCTTCAGCGGCACGTGTGGTATACGATTATTATGGCGGCGCAGAAAAGTTTCCTAATATCTCAGTTGATATGATGGATGCCGTAGATAAAGGTGATGCAGCGCAATTCTCTGAAGAAGAAATACTCGAGCCCACTGATTGGGTATTGATGAACTTCATCATGGATGCCCGTACTGGTTTAGGTCGTTTTCGTGATTTCAAAATCTCAAATTATCAGTTGATGATGAAGCTCATTGATGCCTGTAAAGATCAAAGTATTGAAGAAATATTGGAAATGGAAGATGTGGCAGAGCGGGTTACTCTTTACCATGAGCACAATGAGCTAGCAAAATTACAGATATCTAAATGCGCTACTGTTCACAAGAACCTTGTGGTGCTTGATTTAACAGAAGAAGAAACGATTTACGCGACTAACCGTTTTGTAATTTATGCCATGTACTCCGATTGTAATATCTCTATTCACAAAATGTGGGGTCTTAAGAAGCAAAATGTGGTTTTCGCTATTGGCAAATCAATCACGAATCGTAGTTCAAACACCAACGTAGGTGAACTATGCCTTAAGTATGGCGGTGGTGGCCACTTAAACGCAGGCACGTGCCAAGTAGAAACCAGTAAAGCGGAAGCAGTATTAAGTGAGCTAATTGAAACCATCACTAATGATGGTTAATTACTAACGACGGTTAATTAGTCGCGGTGGTAAATTTTCCGCCGTAAAAAAATTCTGGGGCGTTGTTACCATAATAAACAGCGCGCTCAGTACTTCGCTTCGTATACATATCTATAAAAACAAACAATCCAATATCTGCTTAGCGCTTATTGCATACCTACCTTGCGATGTTTACTCTGTTTTAACAATTTAAAGTATGAACTTAAGAATGGAGTAAGTATGAATTTTGCTGAATTTGCTGCATCACGTAAGAGTGTGCGTGGTTTTACTAAGCAAGCTGTTACAAAAGAAACCGTGGATGCGATTATTAACGCTGCGAAATGGGCACCTTCATCTTACAATACCCAAACGTGGAAAATTCATGCTGTGGCCGGTGACGTTCTTGATAAAATTCGTGCGGGCAATACAGAAAGAACGCTAGCTGGAACCCCTTATGTAAGAGACTTCCCGTATAAGGAAGATTATGACGGCGTACATAAACAGCGCCAACGTGATGTTGCTATGCAGTTATTTGATGTAATGGGCATAGCCAGAGAAGATAAAGAAAAACGCATGGATTGGATGATGCGTGGTTTTAGGCAGTTCGATGCGCCAGTATCGCTGGTATTAACCTACGATAAAGCCTTAGAGCCAGCGGGCATCACGCAATTTGGGTTAGGCTCTTTGGCTTATGGCATTGTGTTAGCAGCATGGGATTTAGGTCTTGGTTGCGTGATTAACGGCCAAGGTATTATGCAATCAGACGTTGTACACAAGCACGCACAAATTCCAGACTCTGAAGCTATTATGATTTGTATTGCGTTAGGGTACCCCGATGAAAACTTTGCTGCTAACGAGGTAAGGTCGGTACGTGCCGACAATGAAGAGTTCGTCACGTACCACGGGTTTGAATCCTAGATTAAAACTAAACTAAGCCCTGACTAATCTCCGGCGGTTAATATTTAGAAGTTAACTTTCGGAAGTTAGTCTTCGGATGTCAGTCCTCGGAAGTTAATCTTCGGAAACAATTACTCCGTAAGCCGGCGTTCCCCATAGAGGCACTGTCGATAAGCTATGTTTGTAACTTCCTGATGTTTCTTTTGTAGAATACGAAAGATACATCAGGGTTTGTGACTTAGCGTCGAATATGCGTCTCACTTTCATGTTCTTAAAGAAAATACTTTTCGATTTTCTAAAAATAATGTCGCCTGAATCTGACTTGTCGATATCTCGTAGCATTTGCGCGGTAATTTCACCGGTTTGACGACAGGCTATGGAGCTATCGGAAGGATCAGACACATCTAAGTTCGCTTCGATGCTAGAGATGTGGCAAGTTACGCCTGTAATGATAGGGTCTTGCATGGCATCTAGTTTAATATCTTTTGTGGTGAATACGCCCAACGACACATCTCCCACCTCATTGTCGGTACATGCCGTTATACTCATTGCAGCTAAAAGTGCTAACGCTATTTTCTTCACGATTTATATCCTTAAACGCTTAATTCGGTAGCGGGTACGCCAAGCTGATTCATGCCAGCCAGCGCCCCTTAATAATGACTACGTTAAATATACCGAAGTGGAGCATTGAACGTAACCGCCGTCGTTATTTCAATGTGTATTATCTGGCGGCCTTGGTATGAGCTGAGGCACTAAATATACTATTAAACAGCATTATATTTAGCCCGTCGACATACGCCCTTGTAGTTTGCTCGTAAGGAAATGCTATTACCATTCCCTTGCCTTGAGGCTGGTGAATAATGAAAGGCTTGTAAGCCAATTGTTCTTTGTTTTCTTGCCACATATAGCCGCTGGCAAGCACTTCATCTTTACCTTTGAACCACGCTAGGTTCTTTCCAGAAGCAAGACGAATTGGGGTATAAATGTCTTTGCCCCGTACTAGGCCTACCACATCTTCAGGAACACCAGCGGTTAGCCAATGTTCTTGATCTACACTTACATTCGCTAAAATACCTGCCAAATCATCTGGGCTTTCTTCTATGTTCTCACTGTCTTTCACCATCTCATCAAAGGCGCCATAAGCTTTACCCGCTACCATGGCTGCAGAGGAATCTTTCGTTACTTTCTTATCTTGCTGTTCTTTCACCGCAAGCTCGCGTTTCACGTTCAATAGTTCTACATCTGGATCGGCAGCAAATTGAGTCGCACCACCCAAGGTAATTAATACGCCGCCAGATTTCACCCACTGTTTTAAGTTTTCGCCGCCAGCTTTACCTAGGGCGCTTTTGTAATTGCCAGCAGGCAGTATAAGTACCTGATAATTGCTTAAATCGGCCTTCACTAAATGGCGAGTGCGAATAGCGGTAACTGGGTAGTTAAATTCTTGTTCTATCACAAATCGAGTATTGCCTGCACTTAGCGCTGAGGTTGGGGCATCCCATGCTATCGCAACATTCGGGGCTTTTAGCACAAACGCTTCGCCACTACCAAAACTAGGACCTTCTGTAACCCAACTGGTATTAACACCTTGAACGAGAGCACCGGTTTCTTGCGCGATAGATTGAATTTTAGTGGCAACATCTTCAATGTGTTTATTGGCCAAAACTTCAATCACTAAACTACCTGCAGGGTAGCGAGTGTTATTGTCTAGTGTGAAGGCTCTATCGAGTGTCTTTATCGCAATGCCTTGTTGTAACGCAGCAGTTAAAAAACGGCCTGCGGCCATGTCGCCCCAAGGTACGATGAATGCGACAGAGGCGTTAGGGTTGGTGACGTCGCCCTCTAAGCTATCTGTAAGTTTTACTAAGCGGTGCTCGCCCGAAACCGCCTTGCCACAGGTTTGAACGTCAAGGTTGTACATCAAAGGAAGTGACCAACCTGTTACATCGTAAATTTGATCTTTAAGTTTTTGTTCTCGTCGGCGCTCTTGTTCAGATAAAAACGACTCACTCATGTTTACTTGTTGTGTGAACGTGGTTTTAACCAGTTTTCCTCTAGGTTGCGCACTGTCAATAAAGTAGCTGCCAGCCTCATAGGTATTTCCGCACACCTTAACTTTGCTGGTGGTCTGGAAAACTTCTACACCGTGTTCGGTCATCAATTTTGCTAATTTAAAATTTCCTGCACGATCGCGCTGGTTAGGCAAAATATAAACCCGTTCTTTTTTATCAGACTTGCCGGCATCTATGGCATCAATTTGGTATTGGTAGTAATCCTTTAGGTATTTTTGGCGATTATCAGCCACCGACTCAGCGGTAGAAATCGATGCAATGAAGTGTTTGAACACAGTATCTTCGTAAGTAAAGGTAGTGCCGTTTAATCGCTTAAATTTCTCGCCACTGGCAGAGGCTACTTCATACGTAGATGTGGCCGCGCCGGTGAAGGTTGGCCAACTCACTCCGTAACCGGGATAGAAAGAATCGAAAATTTCACGGGTAAAGTAATCGATACCGTTCTTATCGAAGTGCTTCGCATTATTACGGCCAATAGCGTCGATATTATCTTTTTGTGCTTGGGATAGGTTTGGCGTAACAGGTTGTGCTGAAGGGGCAAAGTAGTAGCTCTTGTCTCCGCGCATTTCGTGCAAATCTACCACCACAATTGGGTGATATTTATTAATACTGGCAATACGACCTTTAGTTTCAGGTTGGGTTATCGGCAACCAGTCTCTGTTTAAGTCGAATAGGTAATGATTAGTTCGGCCATTTGGCCAAGGTTCATTATGCTCTGCTGATAGCCTGTCGTCGCTGTGCATTATGCCTACGGTAGAGTAGTAATGGGCGATGAAACGGCTGCGACCATCCGGGTTTTGAAGCGGGTCGATAAACACCAGATTATTTTCCATGATGTTATCGACAGTAGCATCACCTGAGCCTGCAAGCAGGTGATATGCAGTCATCATGGCAGCATCTGTACCGCTTATTTCGTTTCCATGTACGCTATATTGCAACCAAACAGAGCCAGGAAGAGTATCAATCAGGGAGTTGGCTTTACTCGATTTAATGCTGCGAGGGTCAGATAAGGCCTGCATATCACTTGTGAACTGGGTTAAATTGGCAATGTTTCTCTCGTTTCCAATTACAGCGTAAATTAGTTTGCGACCTTCCCAGCTTTCACCGTATTCAAACAGCTTAATGCGTGCTGGTTGAGCATCTTGAAGTGCTTCGAAATAGCGAAGCATGTCGGCATGGCTACTAATACGTTGGCCAATTTTGTAACCTAATTCAGCTTCTACACTTGGGACAGCATTATCGTAATTAACTTGTGGCCAGTTCGCAGAGAATCCTCCGTCTGCTGCTGCCACTGCTTCCGCATAAATTGCGCCGCTGGTGCTCAATATGCTGGTGCCCAAAATGCTGGTAAATATGAACGATTTTATTATTCTTTTAAAAAACATTGATTTCCCTTGTTGTATAAAGCGATAACTCTGAAGCTATTATTATTTTTTAGATTTCCCAAGTTTAGTGACAATGAGTTCTGCCACTTGGTCACAAAAATCGAAACCTGAATAGTCTGGGTTGAACCCACTAATATACGGTACAGCCATAACAAAGTAGCGCTCATTCAGACTACCGTTGGCTAAAATGGGTTGAAAGTCATCGTTAATAGCAAAACCACCTGTTTCTAAATAGTATTCATCGTCAGAACCTATGCACACGCTTTTGGGGTTTTCTTTTAAGTGGTGTTTACCTTGGTGTTTATCTTTAAAGCGTACCTTAGCCACTAATGGCTCGGCATCTTCAAACATAGATTTAAAGGGAAATGCGTCTATTGGCAGCGACTTTTGCCCGGTGCAATCGATAAAGGTTTTATATGTGTTTACAACCGGCTTGTTATCGCTGTCCTTATAATAAAAATGAAAATCGCAGTCGCCTTCAATCCCAAGGTGGCTGCTGCTATCTACCGCAATAATATCGAGGACGCCGCTATTGTGTAGGGCAAGCAATTGTGCCGCGGATGACTGTGGAATGTTCGCAATCATAAGGCCAATGAGCGGTAGCAGATGGTTGCGCAATCGTAAGGTATCTTCTGCACTAAAGTATTTAGCTGGGTGGTTTATGGTGAAGCTCAGCAGCGCGATGGCTTCTTTCCATTGCAATGTGTTTTCTTGTTTAATCGACTGTTCAGCTTGCAGATACTCAATTTTAAACAAGGTGAAGGGTTCATACGCTTTACGCGACTCAAGCATCCATTGGCAAAACGCTTCTATATTTTTGTTCGCTATTTTTTGATAAAAATCCGCGTCCAATTGTTTCAAAGCTCTTTTGAAATTGTGCTCAAAAATAAAATCTAAACTTAAGAAACCGTCGTTATCAGCCCTATGTTGAGCAATCTCTTGCTCACTTAGCATGCCCTCATCAGATACCAGCGGATCGTCTAAGTGAAAGCGGATATTGGGTAATAAGCCCTCTAACGAGTGCATGATTATCTTAAAATTTGGTACTTCGTCGAACAAACGATACTGCAATTGGTTTTCAGTTTGATAAAACTCGCCATTAGCTTCGCTTAGCGTTCGAATTGCATCAATAGCGGTAAGGGAGCTGCCTTTAAGCGCTATGGTATGGTTGTATTTTCGCTGCAATTTGGTGGGCGGGTAGGGAGAGTCAAAATACCCTTTTACTTTACCTTCATGGATTTTCGGCCAAATGTGGCCAGTGCACACCACCACGTTATCAAACCCAGTCACCCATCCGCTGTCGGTCAATATGTTAGTGCCTGCATGGCTATCGCCGTCTTGAGGCTCAGGGCTGTTTATAAGCTCAGAGCTGTTTTCACGCTCAGGGCTGTTTTTGCGTTCAAGGCTGTTTCCATCCCCAGCGCTGGGTTTAATATCTAACACGTTACACTGAAGGTGCACGTTAACGAGTATCCCTGCTGTACGACATTTACCAATTAGCTCGGAAAATTGTGCCTCTAAATAATCACCAAACAGCAGCCGTGGTACCACGTGTTTTTCATGCAGGTTTTCCTTGGAAATGTGATGTTTCGCGAGGTACTCGGGGCTTTGCTGGCGCAGCCATTCAAGTAAGGTTTCATCAAACGGCGCCAGCTCATCGGAGGAAACGTTGGTAATATGTTCCCACGACGCCCCATCTTTACTGTAGGGCATGCCTTTGCCAAGGGCGGTGTTTCGCTCAAAGATATCGAAGGATAAGTGGGGAGATGCTCTGCCATGTGAGCTCTTGGCATCAGAGGTCTCGCCATCAGAGCTCTCACTATCAACAAGCTGCTCGCTAAAAAAGCTCAACGCTTTTTTAAGAATAGAAAGGGCGCTGGGGCCGCCACCAATTAACGCAATCCTTGTTTTATTCATCATCATCCTACTCAAAATAAGACACGCAATTTACTAGAAACGTTTTAAAAACGGATTAAAAGCCCAGCGCTGGCGAAGTCGGTACTTAAGTCACATATCCAGACCGATTCGCGGTAGAAAACACGAGCTACCTATTTGATAAGCAGGTTATATGCCTTATTTTTAAGCTTAGCCATGCTGAATAATGTGGGTTTACCGAGGACAAAGCGAGTTTACGCAATCCAATGGGGCTTTTGATTATGATAAGTTACGGCTAACGCGCGTATTCTGCTGGAATAAGGTTGGGGTATGGTCAAGCTGGGATATGGGGAAGCTGGAATCTGGGGGGAATAGAGCCGAGCTACAACTAATTTAATCCTATTGAGAGGGGGGAGGACTAAGCCAGGCTTCCGGCCTGTGCCTTAAAAAATTACCGACTTTTACGAGGTGGACTTTTGATTCACTGGCAGCAACATTTCTACTTTCAAGCCACCATCAACCGGGCTAGACATTCGTAAGGTTCCACCATGTTTCTCAATGGCTTTTTTCGCAATACTCAAGCCTAGGCCAAAACCTGATGTATGCATTTGATTGCCTGCACGGTAGAAAGGTTGGAGTAGTTTTTCTATTTCATCACTATCAACACCAGGGCCATGGTCGCGTACGGTAATAATCACAGTGTTGTGCTGTTTTTTTGTGGTTACTTCAACAAGCTCGCCCTTAGCTGAATACTTACAAGCGTTGCCGATAATATTTTCTAATGCTTGATGCAGGGCTTCTTCATACCCTGAAATGGCTACATTTGGATCGCACTCAATATTGAGTGGTATACCAAGGTAATTTACCGCCATGTCATCAGCTATACGTTCGCAAAGGGCGTTAATATCGCAATCTTCTGGTACCGGAGTCCCTTTTTCTAGTTTTGAATAATCTAGAATTTGCTGAATAAGCGCATCCATACGCAAACAATCATTATGAATTTGCTTCACGTGCCGACTTTCAGGCGTGTGTTGCTCAATAATGGCAGCGGATGCTTGTAAACGAGCAAGCGGCGCACGAAGCTCATGAGATACATCGTGCAACAACTGTTGCTGAGTGGTAGCGGCTTGATGAGTTTTGTTTACCATAAAACTAATATCAGCAGCTAAATCTCCTAGTTCATCACCACGAGCCATGATGGCTTTAGGGGGCGTAGCAACTTCTTGTTGATTGGCATAACGGCGGCTAAATGCGCCAAGGTAGTTAATGGGACGGACAATTCCCCAGCTTAACAACGCACTTACCAAGGCAGAGGCAATAAAAATGAGCACAAATTGCAACGATTGGAATCGATACAACACCTGTTTATAAATTCGGGGTGTTTCTGGCAAGCGAGTTTCAACCCGATAAGGCAGTTCAGATAGGCCGTAAATTAATTTTACCGTGCGATCCCTTTGGGGCACTTTGTTCATGCGAAAGTGATAAATGGTTCTTCCAGTGTTATCCGAGATTGACATAGGGATAAGCTCGCTACGACGCCGGACGTTCTGATTCATCCAGTCTTTTATTTTGCCTTTGGGTACGTTCCCGCTAGCTAAATCTTGTTCATAACGCCATACAATTCGCTCGGCTTGGCTAATAACACCATTAAAATAACGCTGGTTGTATTCATCAGAAGTGTACTTGCTGACCAAGACATACCCTGTGGCAGTCATCACCAATAAACTCGCCAACCAGAATGTAAGGAATATTCGCCAAAACAAACGCTTGAAACCGAAAGTGTGTTTTATTGAATGCCAAACTTCTGCTCGCATTATTCTGCTAGCCTTATTGTTCTTGATCTGAAGGGGTTGAATGTGCAGAGCCTGACGATGCAGAACTTGAAGGCACAGTCAGCATTTGATAGCCCACACCACGCACCGACTTGATCACATCATTAATACCCGCCGCAGATAGCTTTTGACGTATACGACTTACGTGTACGTCCATGGCGCGATCATACGCTTCAAGCGGTCGGTTAAGCACTTCTTCTGTCATTTCTTGCTTAGTAATGGTTTGCCCAACGCGTTCCATTAATAGGCTTAATGCATTGAATTCTGCACCGGTAAGTGGAAGAGGTGTGTTATCTACTAACGCCGTTCTAGCGCCACTATCAAGTACAATGCCGTGAAGTTCAGCATGCACTACTGCCTGTGTTGGTGCGTTGCCATTTTGGGTACGGCGAATAATGGCGCGGATGCGTGCGCCGAGTTCTCGTGGGTTACAAGGCTTCGCCAAGTAATCATCGGCCCCCATTTCTAAACCAAGAATTCTGTCTATGTCGTCACCACGACCGGTTAGCATAAGAATAGGAGTCTGTTTTTTTGCGCGTACATTGCGCAGCACATCAAGGCCTGACATGCCGGGCATCATAATGTCTAACACTACGGTGTCGAATTCATCGCTTTGCAATAAGCGCGCAATAGCAGCATCGCCACTGTTTAAGGTTTCAACTGCAAAACCGTCGGTCTGCAGAAATTCACTCAGTAGCGCGCAGAGTTCTGCGTCGTCATCTACCAATAAGATTTTATATTTTTCATTTTCCATATATTAAAGATTAACCGTTTTATTTTAGAGGCTTTTCAACTTTACTGAACTTTACACTAGCTTAACCCTACTTATCGAATCGTTTATGCATACTTAGCTCCGTTGATGAAACAAAACGTTTCCCCCATGTCATGCAGCATCATGACCAAAACAAGTAGGAATATTAAGATGAAAAAATTAATTGCCGGTGTTTTATTGAGTGCATGTATCGCCACTACTGCTTATGCAGGTGGTAAACATTCTGATGACCGTAAAGGTTCTGATTTCTTCCCCATTCACAAAATGACGAAGGTTCTAGATTTAACTGACGAGCAGCAAGATGCGCTAAAAGCCTTGAAAGCCGAACTTAAAGCGGACCGTAAAGCAAACCGCCCAGAGAAAGGCAGCGAAGACTCTTTCAGAGCGCAATTTAAGGCAGTCGATCCATCAGACGCTAATTACGAGCAAGATCTAAACGAACTTGCAGACTTAAAAGCAGAAAAAGCGAAAGCACGCTTCCTTAAAATGGCCGATGTACGTGCAAAAGTGAGTGAAATTCTAACTGACGAACAGCTTGAAAAGTTTGAGTCGATGAAAAACAAACGTGGCAAGCGCGGCGACCACAAAGGCGACCGTGGTGACAAGCGAGAAAGAAACAGCGAGTCGTAATATAGACATTCGTTAGTCTCAAAACCCGGCGTCATTTTATGATGCCGGGTTTTTCTTTTTCAGTGTTAAAAGCGTGCGCTCTGCTGAACAAAGCACAAGACGATTAATTGTAAGTACACCAGTAGTTAACACGTCAGTAGGGTAACTTTTTCACGCGAGAGCGTGAAAGCCTTTCAACTGCCTCGCCCTATTGAACCCAGTAATAATACATCGTCAATTTGCTATAACCCAGTCTTTGCAAGGCTTCCGCGCTAGTTTTTGCTACATGCTGAATAAGTGGTTTGTTTTATGCTGCTATCTAACTAAGCCATTTGAAAGAATGAATTTTTTAATGGAGAAGGAGAACACCATGAAGAAGCTTAAATTATCAGTATCTAAATTATCAGCACCAAAACTGTCATCACTGAGCGTGCCAGCCCTTGTGGGCGCTATTTCGCTTGCGTTAAGCGCAAGTAGTTTCGCAGCCCATCATGAAGAAGATGGTAAAAAGATTATGATGAATAATCTAAAAACAGGTGAAACTATCGGTAGTGTGATGGTAAGCAGCTACGATGACGATGGTGTAGTATTTACGCCTAAGTTATCAGGATTAACCCCAGGTATTCACGGTTTTCATGTGCACGAAAACGGCGATTGCTCACCAGCAATAAAAGATGGTGAGAAAGTGCTAGGCGGTGCTGCCGGTGGTCACTTTGATCCCGAAGATACGGGTAGTCATAGTGTTCCTTGGTCAGAAGAGGGCCATGAAGGTGATTTACCTACCTTGTATGTTGATGAAGATGGTAATGCCACACAGCCTGTATTCGCGCCAGAATTAGAGCTTGAAGATATTGAAGGTCGCGCCATTATGATTCATGCAGGCGGTGATAATTATTCAGACTTCCCAGCTAAACTAGGCGGTGGTGGTGAGCGAGTAGCTTGCGGCGTGATTGGTAAATAATTTCTTGTATTCAACCGGTTGCGGTGATGTGGGTGGTTTAAGGTAAAGTTTTAATGCATTATTGTTTAAAGACTTGTGCCAATTGCTCTAGAGCTAACCGAGCTGATTGAGCGAAATTTATATCAGTATTTTCACTAATCCGAACGGGTTGTAATACATTGTTAAATTTAAAAGCGGCAGAAATGCCGCTTTTTTGTGTTTGGGAGTATGTGTCATCAGTCTCTACGCTCCAGTGGAATTCAAAGATGCCGTTATACAAAGGAGCCGTTGTACAATGCCGTTATACATAGATTCTGTTATACAAAAGTGCTTGCTATTAAATGTATGGATTTACAGATGCTAAGTGTTAAGAGATGTTTTGAGATTTAAAAATACTCAGGATTTTGAAGAAAGTTTTTGGAGTGAAACGACACGCTTGCGTTTTATAACAATGCCCCATTTAATAGAAGAAGTGAACACAAAACGTGATTCAGAGAGTGATTACAGAGAGCCTCTACAAGGAGAATGATGGTGTTAAAAAATAGATTTGTGCCTAACGTGTTAAAGCCATTGGTCGCGATGTTGGCGTTAGCGCTATTTGTAAGTGCTGCAAGTGCAAGTGCAAGTGCCATTGTTGATTCCGGTGAAGCGGCAAGCGATGCGGCGGGCGTCATAGCGAGCAGCACGGAAGCCGGTGTTGTAGACCAGGCACCAGACGCGGTAGGGGAAATCAGTGGCGAAGCATTACTAGCCCAGTTTCCTGCATTTATGAACGAATATAAGTCGTATCAGCCCAGTAAAGCAGAATTGGAGGCAGTAGCTGCATTAGAGGATGACACGCTTTTGATACTTTTCGGCACTTGGTGTCACGATAGCGAAAGAGAAGTGCCGCGGCTTTTAAAAACCTTAGATGCTAGTGGGTTGGATGTGCCTAGGTTCACGTTGTTTGCTGTAGATAGGACAAAGCGCGATCCAGAAGGCATAGCAAAGAAACATGGGTTGAAATACACACCTACCTTTATATTGTTACGAGATGGTGAAGAAGTAGGGCGAGTAGTAGAGCGGGCCGATACAAGCTTGACGCAAGATTTGAAGGCATTAGCAGCTGCCGCTGAGTAGTTTTTAGACCTTTCATAAAGTCGTTCTCGTAGGTTCTTGTGCACACAATTGTGACAAGTAACCAGCGTAAAAAAGCAGCCAAACTTGAATTAAGCTTGGCTGCTTTGTGTTAATAAGAGCTGTATTTACAGTAAGCTACTGATAAGACGGGTTACCTGTAAGCTTCACATATAGCTAACGATATTACTGGTTTAGCTTGTACTCAAGGGTAATCTTGGTATCTAAAAGCTGTGAAACTGGGCAGTTATCTTTAGCTTCCTGCGCAATTTTAGTGAATTCATCTTCGCTGATCCCCTCGACTTTAGCATCTAAGCTTAGTGCTGATTGACTAATCTCGTAGCCATCGTCTGTTTTATCAAGGCTGATTTTAGCTGTGGTATTCAATTCTCCATCGTCATAGCCTGCGCCAGATAATGCGAATGATAAAGCCATTGTGAAGCAACTGGCATGAGCAGCCCCAATTAACTCTTCAGGGTTGGTGCCTTTGGCATCTTCAAATCGTGTATTGAAACCATAAGGTTGGTTCGACAGTGCGCCAGTTTCCGTAGAAATACTGCCTTTGCCTTCTTTACCTAACGGCTTATAACTAGCGCTTCCAGATTTTACTATGCTCATTAATTTAATCCTTAATTGTGGTAAACCAACGAAATATGTTGGTTATAGAAAACATGTGATTAAGGTAATGCAAGTGCTCTGCCGAGCGGGCGAATCGCCTATAACCCTTGCCATGCCCGCATTGGTGGAATGTGCTGGAGTATTTGTAAACACTGGGCAACGGGGTGTTAGCCACTACCTTACAGGGCGCCGTGAAATAATTACTTGCGTGGCTGCATCGTTTTTTACTGGTGCCACGTAATAAATATTGAAGGCAAATTGCCTAATGTGTAAACCGAAACAAAAGCCAAGTGAAAGATAAAACGGATATTCCCGTTCTACTAATACAAGGCAAAGTTAATTTGCAGTGCAGTTTAAAATGATAGGGGCGTTATGAAACACATTTTACCTTTTGCAATATTAGTCGTATCGATGAGCAGCTTCACCAGTAAGGCAGATGAAACTATTCTGGCTGGAGGGTGTTTCTGGTGTATGGAGTCTGACTTTGAAAAGTTAGACGGCGTGACCGATGTGGTATCGGGCTTCACTGGAGGCAGTGTATCGAACCCTACCTATAACGGTAATCACAAGGGGCACTACGAAGCGGTAAAAATCACATATGATGAAAACAAAGTATCGTATCGAGAAATACTTGATCATTACTGGGTGAATATTGACCCTTTCGATGCCAAAGGGCAGTTTTGTGATAAAGGGGCTAGTTACTTAAGCGCAGTATTTGTGGCCAATGAGCAGGAGCGCGCTATTGCCCAAGAAACTAAGAGTGCAGTAGAAGCGAAATTCCCAAACCAAACGGTGGTTACGCCAATTTTAGATGCATCTAAATTTTACCCAATTAAAGGTGATGAAATTGGCCATCAAGATTTTTATAAGAAGAGCCCTGTACGCTATAAGCTATATCGCTGGAACTGTGGCCGCGATCAGCGATTAGAAGAAATTTGGGGTGATAAAGCGACTGGGAAGTCATAGGGGCTGTATTAATTTAACTCGAAATAGACGCTGTTAAAGTAAATTTATTCAGAGGTCTGCTCTCTTTAACAGCGGTCTGTTTTTACTTTTATATAGTTATTTTTTCTTTATAGTTACACCTAAAGTATATGCCTTCGTCATTTAATACTAAATAGCGATGAAATTATAAAAGCGGCTGGAAGTAGTACATGAAGAAGTATGTTGTAATTAAGCTTATCTTGCTGTGTTTTAGTTTTTCATCCTATTTTGGCGTGGCGGAACAACACGAAAGGCCCTTGCCGCTAGATACAGACACGCTATTAACGACAGGCGGCAGCTACTATCCCTACGTCGATAAGAAAGCACACGACGGAGGCTGGTCAGTCTCTTTGGTAAAAGCTATTTTTCGGCATATGGATACGCCTATTTATATCGACAACTTGCCGTGGCAACGTGGTTATAAATGGGCTTTAGAAGGCAAGTACAAGGGCACCTTTCCTTACGTTTACACAGAAGAGCGAGCAAAGCTGTTTGTTTACTCTAGGCAAATAAACTCAATTCCAGTCAGAATATACACTTCGAAAGACATGGTGGTTAACTCACTATCGGATATAACGGGGGCGCGGCTATGTTTGCCTTATGGACATAGTTTAAGTAAAGAACAGTCTGAATTTATCGAAAAATATAAAATTGCTGTACAAAGAGCGGTTAACGCAGGTGGGTGTATTGCTCAAGTTTCAAAGGGTTGGGGGGAGATAGGTTTTACAAACGGATATTTACAGGGCGACCATAATTCAGAACTTTTTAACGTATTGGATGAGGTTAATATTATTGATATACCCGTAGCCACTATCCCGCTTTATTATATTGTGTCTCGAGAATTAGAAGATGCCCAAGCGCACATCGATGAATTTAATGCCGCGCTAGAATTTATCGAACGCTCAGGTGAGCGCCTCTTAATTGATGATCACTACGAATCGATCACTACGAATCGATAACCGCTCACTCTCCGGCTGACTAAGTACCACAGAAACCAATTACTACCGCAGAGACTAATTACCACGGTGACTAATTATTACAGAGATTAAGTATAAGAGTGCCTATTTACCAAAGCTTCTATATACAAGAGCGTCTAGGTTTATGAGAAACTATATGCTAGAGGAATGATAAAGAGGGAAGAGAACAATGGTAGTTGATGGTGTTGTATTAGCCGGTGGGCTTTCATCAAGAATGATGCAAGATAAAGCACTATTGTACCGTGATAAGCGCGACATGCTTACTTTTACCATTGAGTTAATCTCAACGCTGCCCATAAATGAGTTGTTCGTTAGTAGGAATGACGGAGTAGGCGATGATGCTTCGGCATATCAATTGGTCAGTGATGAAGTCGCAAATATTGGGCCTTTGGGCGGCATTTATTCTGTGGTTAAACGTAGCACGGCCGATGCGTTAATAATTACTCCAGTAGACTTACCGCTTCTACTACACGATGACTTATTAAAATTAGTGGATGAAGGAAGGGAAAGCCAAACGCCTGTGTATTACGCTCACCATTATTTGCCATTATTTTTGCCTATTACTCCTCAGCTAAGACACTATTTAGAAGACGTAGCATTTGAGAGAATACCTCAGCGCTCTGTTCATGCGCTGTGCTCAAAATTTAATGCAAAACAGATACTTCCTTCAGATAAAGAAAGATTAACCAACGCGAACACGCCTGCACAGTGGAACGCAGTAAAAAAGTTGATAGATTAGTCGCCCCTCAATACCCACTCACCGCACTCGGCATTATAAATAGTGTAAATAAAATTTACGTAGCTTATTATTTAAACTCCTTTTTAGCGCTGTTTAAAACTTTTTTTACTCGTTTCACTTACTAATAGTGTCTACTAAATTAGCGCAATGAATTCGCTCTACAACGTAATCCAAGAATTTAACTCAAGAGCTTAGCCCCAACATTTTGCAAAAGGTGCCCAAGATATGCTTCGTACATCCAATCGCCACTATTTTTTCTTAGTAGGTTTGCTTTGCCTTTCTTTCACAAGTTTGAAACTGTTCGCAGAAAATTCAGATAAGGATATGAAGGATTCAAAATCGGGTATCAAGTTGCAATCACCAAGTCTAGTTAATGTTGAACGCTATCCTGAAGCTGATATTGCTCACCCGGTTCCTCAATTTAGCGTAGATGCTAGCTGGCCTAACATGCCTGAAACATGGCTTATTGGTCAGGTACCAGGCTTATCGGTGGATAAAAACGACAATTTATGGCTGTTACATCGGCCTAACTCGCTGAGTAGGCTAGATGTAGGGTTAACCAATAACATGGGACTTTGTTGTGAAGCTGCGCCACATGTTCTGCAGTTTTCGCCAAAAGGCACGTTACTAAATGCATGGGGCGGGCCTGAAATAGCGCCTTCAATTGACGGAGAAACTCAATGGCCAGCTACGGTACACGGGTTATATGTGGATGATGACAACACGGTATGGTTAGGCGGTAATGGTGACGGCGATCATGTGGTACTTAACTTTACCGAAAAAGGTGAGTTTATTAGGCAGTTTGGTACTCGCGGAAAAACAGAAGGCAACTTGAGTAAGTCAGCCTTGGGTAATCCTGCGGATATTTTCCATAATACCCTTACGAACAAAGTATTTATTGCCGATGGATACATCAATAAACGCATTACTGCATACAACACCGATGCCAACGAATTTGATCAGTTATGGGGAGCCTACGGCACTGCCCCTGGTGGCGGCACACGCGAAGGCGCTTTTGATGTATCGCAAGCTACTGCTAATGCAGCGTCTACCAGTACGCAAGCGCAAAACTTCGGTGACATCGTGCATTGTGTTACTCAAGCAAGTGATGGCAGATTGTATGTATGCGACAGGCGTAATAATCGTATTCAGGTGTTTAAAGCCGATGAAGCAGGCACGGTTAAATTTGTTCAAGACGTTATAGTAGCAGGGGAAACAGGCGGGTTAGGTACGGCGTCTGATATCGCTTTCTCGCCGGATAATAAATACATGTATGTAGCCGATATGATGAATGGCCGTATTTGGATTTTATTGCACGAGAATTATCAAGTACTCGGTAGTTTTGGCCGCCCAGGCCGTTATCCGGGCCAGTTTACTTGGTTGCATAGTGTGGTTGCTGACAGTGAGGGTAATTTGTATACCTCAGAGGTGAACACGGGCAGACGGGTTCAAAAATTTGTGTTAACAGGATTTGAAACCAACTAGACGCCAGCATACAGTCTGCACAACGGTTAGCTACTCATAAGTTAGCACTGATAGTAAGCACAAGCATGAAAATACCCTTTTAAAATAAAGAAAATAGAGAAAAGAATGATAATGACTGAACATAAAGGGCTAAAAATAGGCGTTCGTGGATTTTGCTTAAGTCTTTATTTATTGAGTGCGGTAACTAGTTCAGCCTTCGCATATACGCTCAATACATCAAGCAATAACGCCACTAGCCCTAACAATCAATCCGCAGTAAGCCAAGATCTTACGTTAAGTTCGGGGGCTAATGCGGTATTAGAAAAGCCCGAATGCATTACAAAAAGTGGAGCTGTACTTTTTATCCACGGTTGGGCGGGGCAAAAAGATGAAGTGGGCGATTTATATAAAGATTTAGCCAAGCAATTAAGTGCCCATTGTATTGCTTCATTGCGATTTGACGTAAGGGGTGAAGCTGAACGTGAAGCCAGTAACTATTTACTCGATAGTACGTTTGCAAGCCGTGTTGAAGATGCCCAATCTGGGCTTGATTACTTACAAGATAAATATCCTAAATTACCGTTAGTGGTCGTAGGGTTTAGCTTGGGCGGCGCTACTGCAATGGAATTAGTCAGTGAACACCCCGATACATTCGATGGTGTGGTGCTATGGTCTACCGCATTAAACCCAAATGAAATAGTAACGAATGCTGACACTTTCAAAGAGGTACGCGAAGCGCTTAGTGAAGGGGAAAGTATTTTAAAATCATGGGCCGATTTTACCCTTACACGAAAGCACCTTGTGGGCATGCTGGGCTATAATCCCATCCGAAACTTAGGCGCATTTAAGGGGCAAATGCTGGCAATACGCGGTTCAAATGACTATTTGCCAGCCCATGAGAAAACTATTTTTGAAGCAAGTAATGCGGTGCGAGAAGATGCGTATTATATAGGTGGGGCTGACCATATTTTTAATGTGTATGAGCCAGAAAAAAGTAAAAAAGAGGATGTGCTTAGTTTGTCGTTTAAGTGGATTATCCAAGTGCTTAACTGAGTGAGTACTTCGTTACCGAGGGCTGATTAATCGGGGGGTAGTTTAAGTTTAATCAAAGGCTTAGTTAACCATTTCTTGGCTTAATCTGAGCTAGATAGTTTCAATGAGGCAGTTTCAGCGCAGTAATTCATCAAAAATGCCGCAAGGGCATCTTCGGGCAACGGCTTCGACCAATAATAGCCTTGCCCGATATCACACCCAAGTGAGATTAACTTTTGTAACGTAACCTCATCTTCAATCCCTTCAGCCACAGTTTTTAAGCCCAAGCTACTGGCCATATTAATAATGGCTTCAACCAACGACTCATCGTGTTTTGAAAAACATAATGGGCTAATAAAAGACCTGTCTATCTTAAGCTTGGTAGCATTGAAGTTGCGAAGGTAGACCAAGTTAGAATACCCGGTACCAAAGTCGTCGATAGCAATGGTGGTGCCTAACTGGCTAAGGGATGCTAACTGCTGTTGAATTTGTTCAGTTTCGTCAATTAACAGCGATTCGGTAAGCTCTAACTCTAACGCCTCCGGTGGTAAACCTGCTTCGTATAATGCACTTTCTACCGTATGTTGTAGTTGACCATCTTTAAATTGCATTACCGATAAATTAACCGCTATTCGAATGTTTGGGTGGCCTTGTCTACGTAATTTTGCGCAAAATTGGCAAGCTTGGCGTACCACCCAAGTGCCTAATTCATTGATTAAACCGCTACCTTCAGCTAAGGGAACAAATAAGTCTGGGGGGATCATGCTGCCATCAGGCTGTGGCCAACGTAATAACGCCTCAAGGGTATTAATGTCACCACTTTGCAATTCTACAATAGGTTGGTAGTGCAGTTCGAATTGCTGTTCACTTAAAGCAGGGCGTAACAGTTGCAGCATTTTAAATTTGTTTTCGCTGGCTTTATCTAGGCTCTCATCATAATGGTGGTAAGTATTGCGCCCATCTTGTTTTGCTTTATACATGGCAATGTCAGCTTTACGGCACAGTTGTTTAAAGTCGGTGCCATCTTTGGGCGCATTAGCCGTTCCTAACGATGCAGACACGGTAACTTGGGTTTGAAAAATATTAAACACAGATGCACATTGTAAAATCAGTGAGTGAGCTAGCTGATTTAGCTCGTCGCTATCTGGCGCTATTGGCGCAATAACAAGAAACTCATCACCGCCGAATCGAATAAGATATTGCTGAGGCATTAAAATTTCACTTAACTGCTGGGTGAGGAGTTTCAGCAATTGGTCGCCTGCGGCATGGCCTAGTGCATCATTTATTGGCTTGAAGTTATCAAGGTCGATGAACAGTAATGCGAGTGATTTACCCGTTGTTTCGCAACTTGCTAAAGACTGATTAAACAATGCTTCGCCGTATAGACGATTCGGTAAATTAGTTAAGTTATCGTGGTGAGCTAAATGCTGAATTCGAGTACGACTTTGTTCAACTTTTTGGTTTTCATGATGCAATGACAACATTAACCGTTTGATATCGCGAACCAGTATATAAACGCTAAAACCGGTAACGATAAAAATCACCAGTATGAAAATTAAATGTGGCCAACTAATACTTGGTACATTTGGGGTGATAATGCCTTGAAGGGATAACCAAGCAATGAAAATGCATTGTAAAATGACAAAAGAGAGTAGGGATAAGAAAAGTCCCACGCCGCCTAAAATTGCGGCAAATATGATCATGGTAGGGTAGCCAAGTACCGCAATGTCAAATAACCCTGCGCCAGTTACTGCTAATGCAAATAACATGGATGATAAAGACACAAGTAACGTAGACGCAGAGGCAAGTACTTTATGTCTATAGGCAAAACCAAACGCTGCAAGTAGACAACAAAGACCCACCGAAATAATAACAAAAGTAATGTTACGCGCCACAGCAAGCGAGGCCGCTAAGCCTAAGGCGCAGACACCACATATTTGCATGAGCCGGTGGCGACGAATATCGTTAAAAACGTCGCTTTTTTCTTTCGAAGAGAGGTTGCTGATACTTAACTCTTCCTGCTGGATAAGAAATTACCTACATACAGTAATAATAGCTCAATTTCCCAGATTGGAAGGTAAACCATTGTCTGGTATCAATACCTAGCCGTTAGCATCAACACCTTTGCTTTTGTTAGCGACTCGTCCCTATATTTAGCCCATATCAAACGTTTTTGAAGGTAATCTGTGTTGTTTACCGTTACCCGCTTTATTTAAGTACTTGTGTCACTGCATCCGACACGTTTTCATATTCCACCGATTCAATAAAGCCTATTGAAAACGTTTTCGGCGTATCTAAAAATTTGTTTTTACCCTGGCGACCGAAGCCGAGCACTGTCATATAAGGCCGGCTAACATAATCATCGGGATAAGTGTCATCGTCATGGTTTAGCAAGAAAAGCATTCTAGGGGATGATTCATCGCCAAAGGCATACCATTCGGGGCTAGGTAAATCGCCCTTGTGTGAATCATTTATCGGATGACGTGTATCAGTGGCAGAATTATACCAAAAGTCAGTGTCATCCATGGTACCGCCAGGTACGCCTTCATATTGCACCCAGTAGTGATACCCTTGGCTTATTTGTGTCATGGTGAAGTCACAATGGGTAGGGTAGAAGTCCCACTGGCCCACCCATTTTCCGTTTGCTGAGGTGAATGCGATGCGTACGTGATTTTTATTCTCGATAACAACTTCACTGTTGGCAGCGTCGGTACCTGCATTCATAGCATGGAAATAACTGCCGTCTTGCTTGTGAATTGCATTCGGGAAGCCGCGGTATTCGCCTTTCCAACCAGAGCCTTTAATGTTGTTAAAACCAATCCAGTCGATGCCGTCTTTATCAAGCATGCTGGAAAGCCCACCACCTTCTTTTTCAAGATAGTAAGTGGCGGAAGGGGTTGAAATAATATAGGCAGGTACAGGGCCTGCCGACTCATCCATCCCTTGGCTTAACGTTACGCTGTAACTTTCATTGCTTACTTTGCACCCCACCAGCGCCAACGTTAGGCCCAAAGTTAGCGCCAAAGTTGTTATCACGTTTTTTGGCAAGGTTATCGCCATGCATTGACGTTGAAGTGCCGCAAGTTTTTTTATTCTAAACATGGTTTTTTACTCATCGATGATGAAGGGGTTTCTGGCTCGAATTTGGCGCTGCGCCTAAGCAGCAGTCCAATAGCCAACATAATCAATGCACAGCCTAAAAACATAAGCCGTCCCCACAGTGGGTTGGGAATAAGCATCATCACGAGCATGCCTACGCTCATAATAATAACCATCACACCTAATTTATTACGTTGCTGGCGGTCGTAATCATCTTGTTCGAAATCAGCAATGACCGGCGTTTCTACATCTTCAAAAAAGCGCTCGGTTTCCGCTTTATGCGAATCTTTTTCAGGGTTATAAAACAACGACGTTGCACAGAAGAAGCCCGCGGTAATAACCAGTTGAGCAACGATGATAAGCATTAGGTTAAGGTCGATTGACTCTCGGCGGGTAAGTTCTTGCTCTAGCCCAATCCAGCCAGCAAATAGCTCAGGGGTGAAAACATTCATCATTAACCAAGACACCGTAAGGCCTATAGCGACGGTTACCCAAGGGGCCCATTGGGGTGTTCTTTTAATAAATAGACCAAATATTAATGGAATAAGCAGCGGCACTTGAATCATCGTAGATACATTCATCATCAACTCAAACAAGCTTAGTTCTTTTAACGACTTAAAGAACAAGGCAACGGCGATAACCATAATGCCGCTAACAAAGCTGATTAAACGGCTAACGTTTAGCAGGTGTTGATCTGAAACTTGTTTCTGTTTTTTCAGCAATAACGGCTGGTATAAGCTTCGTACAAAAATACCCGCATTTTTATTAAGCGCTGAATCCATAGAAGACATAGAGGCAGCAAATAAACCTGCTAGTAATAATCCTACCGTACCAAGGGGCATGGCATTACGGGTGAACACAAGATACACAGCATCGCCTGCTTTATTACCCAACTCGGGGTACGCGGTAGCGGCATCAGGATACAGAATGGCTGATGCCCAAGGAGGAATAAACCACACAATACTGCCTACACCCATTAATACCATGGCAAGCAGTGCCGCTTTACGAGCGTTAATCGTATCTTTTGCGTTTAAGAACCTAAAAGAATCGTTTAGATTCATGATAGTAATAAGTTGTTTGGCCAAAAAGAAAACGAAGGTGCCAACGAGTAATAGCCCGTAATTCATGTCCGGCCCCATAACGAAATCGACAGGGAAATCGGTTACTAAGGCAACGGGTCCACCTACTTTTACAAGGGCAACAATGGCACAGGCAATAGAAATAATTGCCACAATAAGGGTTTGCACAAAATCAGACGCTACCACGCCCCAGGCGCCAGACAATACCGATACAAACAGCACGGTAAGACCGGTAGCAATAATGGTTAAACTGATGTCGGCATTAAATACAGCACTTGAGAAAACACCAAGAGCGTTTAACCACACACCAGCGTTTATCATGCTAAAGATAATTAGCGCCCACGAGAAGAACTGTTCGTTTTGACTACCGAAGCGACGTTTAATACCCTCGGTTGGGGTGTCCACACGCATTTGCCTAAAGCGCGCTGAAAAATAGAGCCAGCCACAAAAATACGCAAAGGTATTAGCAAAAAATACTAGGCTTATGGCAAAGCCATCACTAAAGGCTTTTCCTGCTGCGCCCGTGAAGGTCCAAGCAGAAAATTGTGCCATAAAAGCGGTTGAGCCAACCATCCACCATAGCATTCTACCTCCACCACGAAAGTAATCGCTGGTGGAGTTTTTCGCCATCGATTTAAACGTAAAACCAATACCGAGGATCAGTAAAAAGTACCCTGCAATAACGAGATATTCATATACCATGGGACACCTTTAATTACAGTTGGCTAACGTCTATCCAATTGTCATTTCGACGAATAAGATCGATGAGTTGCTGGTATTGCGCACCTTCTTTAAAGGTTTGATAAGGCGCAACGGTTTCACCTTTCACATCGTTCACTAATTCGCGAATTAAATAGCGCCAATTACGTTCTGTGTCACCTTCGCCTTCGGGAGTATTGTCAATGATGTCTTGCGGTAGTGGCAATTCAGTCCACTGGTTGTTTTCATCATAATAATAAAGTGGGCCGCTGGCATAATGACCTTTAATAAAGATGGCACTCTTGCTGCCGTAAACAACGATATGGTCGTCGGTAAAGCGCGGTAGTAAACCACCATGTTTAAACAACACAGAGACAGGCTTTGCTGCAAGTTCACTTTTTAACTGTGCCAGTACGGTATACGACCATTCTACATTCGATTCACCCCATTTGAGGGTTGGGTCGTTAATATCACTTGGTATAAAGTCGCGGCGCTTTTTGAAGTTGTGTACGCCTTCAACAATAGGAGCTTTACCCAAATCATTACGGACTTCGCCCATCATGGATAAAATCTCTTCACCCACAATGGAAGTGACAATAGAAAGCTTATGGGTGAAATTATTATTTAAGCGCCCGCCACCGTCTTCTTTGCGGTGCGACCACCCAAAAGGAATGTCACGCTCTAAGTTAAAGTGTGAAATGCACTCTACTTCTAGTGGCTCACCAATCATCCCTTGTTCCACTAAACGTTTGGCGTGAATAACATGAGGCATATAGCGAAAGCTGGAAGCAAAAGCGGTTTTTACCCCTTTTTCTTTGGCTAATTCATACAGTTTTTTAGCAGAATCACCGGTGGTAGATAGGGGTTTGTCACTAAACACATGGCAGCCAAATTCAATGGCTTGAATAATGGGCGTTTCGTGGGCGCCGCCGGGTGTGGCAATCGAGACGATGTCTGGCTTACAGTCTTTAAGCGCTTGTTGCCAGTCGGTACTGAAATAGGGGATTGAAAGTTCTTTGGCTACACTTTCCACAACGCTTGGGGTTCTGCCCACTATGCCAACCACCTCTGCACCAGCATATCTAAAGGCCTCTGCATGCCCTTGGCCTGCAAATCCAGTACCTTGAATTAATACCTTGATAGGGTTACTCATGTTCTTTCCTTTATCGAATTTGTTATTACAGGGCAAAATAGCTTTACCAGTTCCACAGGGTGCCGTCTTCCAATCGACTTACCGGTAAGTAAGAGCGTTTGTAAGGGTATTTTTGCGCTGCAGATTCATCAAAATCTACGCCCAAGCCGGGTGCATCTAAAATGGCAACCGTACCGTCTTTAACTTCATATTTATGGGGGAAGATTTCATTAAGTTGTTCATTACCAAAGCCGACAAATTCCTGAATGCCAAAGTTAGGCGCCCAAATATTCAGGTGCATATGCGCAGCAAAGCACACTGGCGATAAATCCGGTGCTCCATGAGGTGCGGTTTTCACATTATAAATATTGGCAAAGTCGGCAATACGACGCAGTCCGGTTATACCGCCTGCATGGGTAGCGGCCGCACGGATATAATCAATAAGCTGGTCTTGAATGAGGTTTTTGCATTCCCAAATGGTGTTGTAGGTTTCGCCAATGGCTAGTGGGGTAGTGGTGTGATGCCTGATCACCTTATAGTTTTCTTGATTTTCAGCTACGGAGGCATCTTCAAGAAATAACAGGTTATAAGGTTCTAGTAGTTTGCCCAATCGGGCCGATTCAATAGGGGTTAGGCGGCTATGCACATCATGAAGTAAATGCACGTCATTGCCTAAGCGAGCACGAGCTTGCTTGAAAAGGTCTTCCACCATATTAAAGTATTTTAGGGTAGACCAAGGCTCTTCCGGAGGGAGAGGGCGGTTGCCTTGTAATTCAAAGTAGTCTTTCTTATCGCCAAGCACACCGTAAGTAACCCCTAATCCGGGGATGGCAGTTTGCAAGCGTACGGCTTTGAACCCAGCATCAATATGGGCTTGCGCTTTATCAATAGTGTCTTCAATAGTGTCGCCACTCGCATGTGCATACAAGGTGACTGCCGCACGGCTTTTTCCGCCCAGCAATTGATAAACTGGCATATTGGCAGCTTTACCTTTTATATCCCACAACGCCATGTCGATGGCCGCTATGGCGGCCATGTTTATGGGGCCTTTACGCCAATACACCCCTTTGTAGAGATATTGCCAAATGTCTTCAATGTCGTGGGCGTCGCGGCCAATCAAGCAAGGTGCAATATGCTCTTCAAGGCATGTGACCACCGCCATTTCTCTGCCATTTAACGTAGCATCGCCAATACCGTAAATACCGCTATCTGTAATGACTTTCACGGTAACGAAATTACGCCCCGGGCTACACACAAATACCTTAATTTCTTCAATCTTCACCAGTCTTCCCTCTCTCCATAATGAGATATAAAACGTTTTAGTAAAACGTTTTAGTTGACTAAACCTAGCATACAAATGCATAATGTCAACAAGTTGTTAACAATGGTTCAATGAACCACGGGCTCTTCGAAAAAGCTATGCAAAAAGTGAAATTGGCGGATGTGGCGCGCCTAGCCAAAGTGTCGAACAGTACGGTATCTCAGTACATTAATGGGCGTTTCGACTATATGTCGAAGGAAACCGAGCTTCGGGTTCGGGCTGCTATTAAAGAATTAAACTACACGCCTAACCGCTTTGCTCAAGGTTTAAAAGCCACTAAAACTAAGACAATAGGGGTTATTGTTCGAGATATTACTGGTTTTGATACCAGCCGAACCATTCGCGGTGTGGACGACTTCTGTAAAAAAGCGAATTACAACGCGCTTATTTACAATACTGATTTTGATCCCCATGTAGAAGCCAAATCGTTAGAGGCGTTATTTCAACTGCAAGTAGACGGAATAATCATTGCCTCATCAGGTAAAAACAATGGCCTTATTGAAGAGTATATTCATAAAGGTTTACCCATAGTACATGTACAACTAGAGCATGATGGCAGCGAGAAAAACCTTGTTTTATCTGATTACCGCAAAGCCGCTTTTGATGCTACAGATTATTTAATCGAACTAGGTCATGAGAGAATTTGTTTTGTGACGCAGGAATATCAAAACGTTAAATCGAGGAATGAACGGTACCTAGGCTATACCGATGCGCTTAAAAAGCACGGCATTCAATACAATGAAGCGTTAGTGCAATATTGGCAGCGAGAAACCGGTTTTGAACATTCTCCGCAAGAAATTATAAAATCGGACGCTGCGCCTACCGCTTTTTTTACGCAGCATCTTGCCATTACTACCGAACTGTTAGCGCACTTAAACCAAGAAGGGGTGAGTGTTCCTGACGATGTGTCTTTGTTAGGTTTTGATGATATTCCCATGACGGAGTTCTTTAAAGTGCCCATCACGGTGGTAAAACAAGAGCCGTATATTATAGGTAAAGAAGCGGCCCAGCTTCTTCTTGAATTAATTGAAGATAAAGACCGGCATTCTCAGAAAATCATGATCTCCTGTTCTATCACCGAACGAGATTCTTGCGCCGCGCCGAAGGCGACCATGGGATTGACCGTGAATAGCGAAGCCAAATAAATTGGCTAAACCAAATAAGAAAGGGCCTGTTAGAACGGTACAAATAACGTGTGCGAAATGCAAAACGCCTATTTTCAAATACCGAAAAGGTGGCAAAGGCGCACTGGTTAAGTGCTTTAAAGAACGTATTGTTGAAGATTACACCGCTACAGCGTGTGTATGCCCTGGGTGTGAGCAACCTTTTGCTCGGGAAGCCACAATAAGAGGGGCGCCAGCGTTTAAAATTATTGGTGGGAAGGTACATATGAAGTAGCGGCGAAGCATTCGAGAGGTTAATGCCCCGCCACTTTTAAAACTACGCGCTTAGGGCTATCTATGCGCTTAGGGCTATTTCGCCGCCTGTAACTTTTCATATAGAGTGTCTTTGAGTACTGCTCGGTCGTGCTTCATTTGATGCAATGTTTCGTCGGTGGTTGGGCCGCCCTTTAGCTCAAGTTTGCGAATTTCTTCATCTAAAGCATTGTACTGTTTGTTTTCGCTGGCAAACAAACTGTCACTTTCTACCAGTTTCTCGATGGTATCTTTGTATTCTGGAAAGTCAGATTGCAATGAGTGAACTTCACCTAACATAATATGCTCCTAAAATTTTTCGATGACTTTATTTGCTTTGATAGTGTTATTTAATATCTTGCACGGCTACGACTAGATCATTCCAATTGCGTTGATTCTCCATATCGTATTCCATTCCCTTGATATCAGCTTCGTTGAAGCGCTTAATAGCAGGGGTTTTACTGGTAGCTTGATATAACCAGTAAGCTTCTGCACGTAACGCTTCATCTATAGGCTTGTCGATAGATTCGTATACTGCTTGTTTACAGGCGTTAATCGATTCTGCGGGAAACAGGGCAATACGTTTCGCAAGTGCATCGACATAAGGCCCAATTTCGTCAGGCTCCAGCGCTTTATTAATAGTGCCGTAAGCTTCGGCTTCATCGGCGCTGAAATCGCGAGCACTTAGAATGATTTCAAGGGCCCGGCCTAGACCGGTTTGAAAAGTCATGCGAGACTCGCCACCGCCGCAAGGCAATCTGCCCATGTTCATATTCCTCTGGTCGCATTCGTTTGTTAATTCATTTTTTAGTTGAGATTAACTTGCCAATAAAAGATTAGCAGGGTTTGAGTGACTTAATAATTGGTAAAACCGTGAATACAGTTTATGGTTTTTGTTGAAGATAGAGGGAGCTTGTGGAGAAACCCATGTAATTCGAACAGTGTTTAAGCAAGTCTTAGACAGAAAGTTTGATGGTTGTTCAGTTGAATGAACTATCTGATGCGCTGGACATTTCTCGTAACAATTTCAAACTTCATTTGCGACTGCCTACGTTGCGTGACACGCTAAAGCTGATTATGCTCCTTCGCGATTATACTTAGGGCAATGCTCCCTTTTTACGGGTAATGCTCTCTTTCAAAGGGAATACTCTCTTTTAAGGGAGCCCCTCTCTACATGGAATTATAAGATATGAGACGAATCATAACGTTGTTCAGTTGTGTTTTGGCGGTGCTAACGACTCAAGTGTTAGCAAAAGATGTGGAATACCGTTTACCATCTTCTGTTACGCCAACCTTTCAAGACATTCATTTAAACCTAGATCCTGATGCTCCAAACTACTCGGGTTCTACCCGCATTAACATTACGGTTAATTCAGCCACGAAAAAAGTGGGCTTTTATCAGCAAGACCTTACCGTTACTCATGCCAAGCTTAGTCAAAATGAGCGGGTAATAGCACTGAATGTTGAGCAAGGTGATTACAACATTAATTGGGGTACAGCCGATGCCGAGATTGCTCCAGGCAAATACACCCTAGTCATCGACTTCGAAGGCAAGGTGAATACGTCATCTGATGGTATGTACTTGTCTCGCTTTGAAGACACAAACTACATATTTACGCAGTTTGAAGATATGCATGCACGTAAAGCTTTTCCAAGCTTCGACGAACCCGCATTTAAAATACCTTACCAAATGACCATCACTGCACCTGAAAAACAGGTCGTTGTTTCGAATACACCGGTTGAAAGCCGTGATGTTAGCGAAGGCATGCAAACGGTTAAGTTTGAGAAAACCAAACCTATGCCAACTTACTTAATTGCTTACACGGTAGGGCCGTTTGATAGTGTTGAACTAAAAGGTTTGTCGGTACCAGGTAAAATCTATGTGCCTAAAGGCTATGCAGATAAAACTAAGTTTGTGGTGAAACACACCCCTGAAATTTTAGCCACGCTAGAAGACTTTTTCGATATTAAATACCCTTACAAAAAGCTCGATTTTGTTGCTGTGCCTAACTTCACCCACGGCGCGATGGAAAACGTAGGGCTTATCACCTACCGCGACAGCTTATTACTATTAGAAGATGAGCCAGGCTTAACTGAGCGTAAAGGGCCACTTAACGTTATTGCACATGAGTTGGCGCACCAATGGTTTGGTAACCTAGTTACCATGGCATGGTGGGATGATTTATGGTTAAACGAAGCGTTTGCCTCGTGGGCGGCAAGCTACACCATGATGGAATTGTACCCAGAGCTTAATTTTGCCGATCGTATCGTGCAAGAATCTGCGTTTGGTGCCGACGCTAGCCCTACGGTTAAACCGGTTAAAAAAGTAGTGCGTATTCAACCGGATGTTATGGATGGTCTGGGGCTAAACTACTCAAAAGGCGAGTCTATTCTGCAAATGATAGAGTCGTTAATTGGCACTGAAAAGTTCCGTGAAGGCGTACGCAACTATATGAATACCCATGCGTGGGGCAATACGGTTGCTGATGATTTATGGACCGCTCTTGATGGTGTGTCAGACATTAATTTAAGCGCCATGATGAAAGCCTACTTAGAGCAACCTGCTTACCCGCTTATTACTATTGATGACAACGGCACTATTACGCAGGAACGTTTCCATTACGCGGGCGCAACGGTAGAAGCGCAAACCTGGGCAGTTCCGCTTAAACTTACTTATAAAGTAAATGGTGAAATAAAGCAGGAAGTGGTATTTATAGATAAAGCGAAAACTCAATTGCCTCAACTTGCTGAAGCTGACTGGGTATTCCCTAACGATAACGCCACAGGCTATTTTCGCTGGGCAGTTTCAAGTAAGCAACTAGATAACTTACTTGGCGATTTGGACGTGCTGAACAATCGTGAAAAGAAAAACGTGCTTTATAACATGCAGGCATTGCTTAACGCGGGTAAGGTGAATATTGATAGCATCATGCCGGTATTAAATGCATTGGCGAAAGATAATGACCCTGTTGTTAAACGTGCTGCGGTAGGTGTTTTGGCTGAGTTTGATTACTTGGTTAACGACGACAATAAAGCTAATTATGCTGCATTGTTAAATCAAGAATATTTACCGTTGCTCAACTCACTTACGCTTACGCCAGAAAGCGGCGAATCGGAAAGTGTTATTAGCCTACGAAACCAGCTTTATAGCTTGCTTGGAAACAGAGCGAACAATGAAACCCTGATTAAGCAGAGTGAATCGATAGCTAAGCAGTACATTGAAGATAGCAGTGCAGTTCCAGCAGGTATTGCAGGTACCGCAATAGGCGTAACCACGAAGCACAGCGACGAAGAGCTTTACGATACATTAGTCGCTGCATTCAAAGAAGCCCAACTACCCAATGTTAAACGTACCTTGCTTTATTCAATGCGCTATACCGATGAAGTCACGGTAAACAAGATGCTAGATTTAGCCTTAACCGATGATATTACACCTGCAAATACCCTTTATATGTTGGTGCGGGTATCGCGCAATTTAGAACTTAAAACCGTGTTGTATAAATGGTTAGATAAAAACCTAGATGCATTAATTGCCAAAATGCCTGATTACCATGTATCTCGTATGCCTGAATTTGTATCAACTACATGCAGTACTGAAAACTTGGACATGGCTAAAGCTTTCTATAAGCCAATAAAAGATAAGTACGAAGGAATGGCTCGTAGCTTCGACATTATGTTAGATGAATCGAACCAATGTTTGCGATTAAAAGCGACTTACCAAGAAGACTTCAATAAATTCTTATCTAATTATGGAAATTAAATATAAGAATTAATTAATATCTATATAAATCAACAGTATTACTGTGATTAAACGCAAGAGGCTGCCATTCGGCAGCCTCTTTTTTATTTTCTACTTCAAAATGTCACATAAGGGCGCGGTAAGCGTCAGTTTTGTTACAACCCCATCTTTTACGCAAAATTTACCCACTTAGTTTTACCTGTACCTAAGTACACTGGAGTTAATCAAAAAATAAACTTATTTAAAAGCCCTAAGCTTTTGATTTATTTATGATAATAAAAAACTGACATTATTTTGTACAAGTTCTTGCTGTGTATACGCAAGTATATAATTTAATACTCTCCTAATAAAAAGCGGACGATAACAACATGGCGAAACTGGGTAGACAAGGGCGAGCGAAGTTGAGTAAGTCAGCTTTGTGCGTGAAATTGATATTAGGTAGTGTATTAACACTACCGCTTTCTTTTAGTGCTTTTTCAGATGTTATTTGGGAAGAGAACTTCGATGCAGACGCTTTAAACGGCAAAGGAGCCGTTGGCGGTGACAGTGTTACTATTGATATGGACGGCGTTACGCGCTGGAGTATTGATGTTTCAGATGCCGATTTAACTGCGGCTTCTGACTGGTTTAAAGTCGATGGTGGCCAACTTAGTGCTCGCGACGTAGATGGTCCTGCAGTGTGGTTGTCTGAAGTTATTGTCGTAAACGGCTTAACTGACTTGCAGCTTGATGTAACTGTTTCAGAACTGAGTGGGCAAGAATCGTCAGATTTCTTTGATGTAATGTATTCTGTTGATGGCGGCGCTTTTACGCTAGTGACCCATGAGTCAGGCACTGATAGCCACACACTGGTTGATGATTATACGAGTGCGTTAGTAAATGCCGCTATTCCTGATGGAAGCACGCTTCAGATAAAATTAGTCATGCAGAACAGTGCTGGGGGTGAATATCACCTTGTAGACAGCGTTATACTATCCGGTTCGACTGGCGAAGAAGGTGGTGGCGATGAAGGCGGCGATGATGGTGAAGTATCTGACGACACACTTCGTACATTAACTGAAAGTTGCTTTAACTGCCCTGATTTAACCGCGGTTAAATTACCCAGCGAATATGTTGAAGCTGATTATTATGCGCAGCTTGATACCGCAATAACGAACAATGAAAGCGCTGAAACACTCAAAGCGCTGGCACAAAATATTATCTCGCTAGACCACCACCAGCTTTCTTATTCAGAAGCATGGACAGCCCTTACCGATACCGATCAAGACCCAGCCAACCCAGACAATGTAGTATTGTTCTACATGGGAACGTCGTTAGCTAAATTTAGTAACGGTAGCGGTACCCAAAGTAGTAACCAAGATAACTGGAACAGAGAACACGTTTGGGCAAACAGCCATGGTTTCTCTAGCAATAACCTTGCAGCCTATACCGATATTCATCACCTTCGCCCGACCGATATTTCGGTAAACGGTTCTCGCGGTAATCTCGATTTTGATTTCAGTGACGGTGCACTATCTGAAGCGCCAGCAAACAAAATTGATAGTGACTCTTTTGAACCTCGTGATTCAGTAAAAGGCGATGTAGCGCGCGCTATGTTCTACATGGACGTACGTTACGATGGAAGCGATACCAGTGAATCGGAAGAAGACTTGGTATTAGTTGACCGTTTAACCAGCACTGACGAAGCGGCGCATGGCAAACTGTGTGTATTGTTACAGTGGCATGAAAGTGACCCAGTAGATGAGTTCGAGGAAGACCGAAACAGTAAAGTTTTCGAATTCCAAGGTAACCGTAACCCGTTTATTGATAAGCCAGAGTTAGCCTCGCTAATCTTCAACACTGATTGTGACGGTAGCGATGCTGGCGGTTCAGATGATGATACTGACGACGGAGACACAACTGGCGGAAGCACAGGCTCAGGCCACGCAGTCTTTATTTCTGAATACATTGAAGGTAGCAGTTTTAACAAAGCCATAGAGATTTACAACGGCTCTACAGAAACAGTAGATTTAAGTAACTACAAGCTTAAACTGCTTTCTAATGGCGCAACTGCGGTAGGTGATGAGAAAGTGCTAGCGCTTAGCGGTACATTAGCCTCTGGTGCCGTGGCCACCTTTAGCCATGCTAGCGCAGAAGAAGTACTTGCTACAGGTTCAACGATAAGTAGTTTTGTCATGAACTTCAATGGTGACGACTACATCGAGCTAAGCTATGGCGACGAAACCATTGATGCTGTTGGTACATTCGGCGTAGATACCGACTGGGGTAAAGATGTAACCCTAGTACGTAAGGCTTCAATTACCGAAGGTAATGCAACCCGCAACCCCGCTTTCGATCCCGCTAGCGAATGGGATAGTTACAGCCAAAATACCTTCGATTATTTTGGTTCTCACAACGGTAGTGTAGTCGAACCTACAGATCCAACCGACCCTACAGATCCAACTGATCCAACTGATCCAACTGATCCGACAGACCCTGTTGACCCAGTCGATCCGGTAGACCCAACGGTTGAATTGGTACTTATCAGTGAACTGCAGGGCGACGGTGATGCATCACCATTGGCTGACACAACCGTTATTATTGAAGCGGTTGTGACTAAGGTAGCTGAAGATTTATCTGGTTTCTTCGTTCAAGAAGAAATGGCTGATTCTGACGGTAACGATGCAACATCTGAAGGTGTGTTTGTGTATGCAACTTCGCTTGATACTTACCCTGCGGTAGGTGATTTAGTGCGCATGCAAGGTGATGTAGTTGAGTATAACGACTTGACTGAGTTTGTATTATCAGGTGAAGTTGAAGTACTAGGTGCGGGCGGCAGTGTACTATACACCGAACTTAGCATGCCATTTAGTGCTGATACTAACCTTGAAGCCTATGAAGGTATGCAAATTACCTTTACACAATCTTTGTTAGTGAATGATGTGTACAACCTAGGCCGTTACGGTCAGTTTAACGTGGGTTCTAAACGCGTGATGATCCCCACAAACCAATATCCTGCGGGTTCTGCTGACGCATTAGCATTAGCGGAAGAAAATGCCCTCAATACGTTATTGGTAGATGATGCTTCAAACAGCCAAAATCTAGATGGTATTCCATTCCCAGTAGGTGGGCTAACTCACAATAATCCACTTCGCCTAGGTGATACGGTTGCAAACCTAACAGGTGTAATGCATTACTCGTTCAGCGAGTATCAATTGCTACCAGTGATGGATTTAGAATTAGTACGCACTAATGCACGTACGGCTTACCCATTAATCGGCCTAACCGGAGACGTAAAAGTGGCTAGCTTTAACGTACTCAACTATTTCGATGGACCAGATTTCCCAACCTCTCGTGGTGCCACCAATGAATTTGAATTGGTACGCCAAGAAGCGAAAATTGTTGCAGCATTAGCGGCAATGGACGCGGATGTTGTTGGTCTTGTAGAAGTTGAAAATGATGGACACGGTGAAGACTCTGCCATTGCAACGCTAACCGCAGCAGTTAATGCTGAAATGGGCGGCGATGTTTATAGCTATGTGTCAATTACTGAAGCGCTAGGTACCGACGAAATTGCAGTAGGCATGATTTACAAGCCTGCAGTAGTCACACCATTTGGTAATGCAGTGACTTCGTCTGAATCACCTTTTGACTATGGTAACCGTCAGCCGCTTCTTCAATCATTTACAGTGAACGCTAACGGTGAAGCATTCACCCTTGCCGTAAACCACTTTAAATCGAAAGGAAGCTGTTCTAGTGCTACCGGAGATAACGCCGATTCAGGTGATGGTCAAGGCTGTTGGAACGCATTGCGTACCGATGCAGCTAATGGCTTAGTTGCCATTGTGGAAAACAATAGCGATACCTTGTCTGACCGCTTGTTAATTATGGGCGACTTGAACGCGTATGCTGCAGAGGAGCCTATTTTGGCCCTTGAAAGTGCAGGTTATACCAACCTAGTTAACACCTTTGGTGGCGACTCGGCGTACTCATACACCTTTGATGGCGAGCTTGGTTACCTAGATCACGCGCTATCAAGCCCTACGTTAACTCAATACGTGGTTGATGCGACGGTATGGCACATTAATGCAGATGAGCCTCGAGTGTTTGATTACAACGAAGAGTTTAAAACTGACGCGCAAATCACCGATTATTATGGTGCTGATGCGTACCGCTCTTCAGATCACGATCCAGTATTGGTAGTGCTTAACTTCCCAGATGCGGTTCAACCTGGCGATTTTGATGGCGACAACGACGTAGATTACAACGACATTATGGCGTTCTATGGCTTGTTCTTATCAGGTGGTGCAAGCGATTTGGCGAATGATTTTAATAACGATGGCATGGTTAATTTCTTTGACCTTAATGCCTTAATGGCCATGTGTACCCGCGCTGGTTGTGCAGTAGAATAAGTAGGAATTAGAAAATGAAAAAATTTATTATTGGTTTATTTGCACTAGTTGGTTTCAGTGCGCATGCAGCGGTGATCAACATCAGTACTGACCAAACTATATATAACGTGGGAGATACAATAACTGCCAATGTTTGGATTGATATAGCCGAGTTGCAAGACAGCAATCTGGCACAGCCAATCATTAGTGGTTTTGTGATGTCATTGATGACAGATCCTACAACTGTTTCATACAATGATAATTCGATTATGTTTGGTGATAAATTGGGGGCAGGGGCTTTGAGTGCTTTTTTACCAGCAGGATTGGGAATGTATTCTATACAGTCTGCAGGGTTCACTTCTACCCTGTTTTCTCTTCAGGCTGGACTAACGTCTTTCGAACTTTTCTCGCTTGAGTTTACCGCTTTAAACAGCGTTTCAGACGCGCTTTTCGGTCTTACTGCTAGTGTGAGTGAGCTTGGTTCATTCCTAGGAACGCCGGTATCAACGGCCTCAACCGCGTTTTCTGTCGAAGCGACTTCAGTTCCAGCACCAAGTACTGGTGTTCTAGCATTACTTGCATTTTTCGGTTTGGCGGTATCGCGGGTTAAGGCTCGTCGCTAATCGAGATATTCTAGCGATAAAGTGAAATAAGCTTTTTACAAAGCGTTTTAATAAAAACCCAGCATTTGCTGGGTTTTTTATATTTTAAACTCGCTAAATCATCTAGTACTTCTCGTTCAGGCTACCAGCAGCGCATACGATAAAATTTTTATTTACAGCTGGATCAAAATAAACCACACTGTTTAAAAATACAGTCAAGTGGGAATATTATGTCTGCCACCCAAATACTAGGCAATGACGGGCCAGAATTCGGCCTCAGCGATGCTTCACCTTCAGAAAACGCCAGTCTTGATACTGTCAGCTTTGCTCAGCGCCAGCGGTTGGCGTATATCGATTTTTGTTTGCTGTTCAAAGGGGCGATTTATCGCCAAGATCTTATTGGCCGCTTCGAAGTGGGCTTGTCTGCGGGCTCTCGCGATTTCAGCCTATACAAAGTGTTAGCTCCAAATAACCTTACGTATGACGCCAGAGAGAAACGTTATTTTCAAACTGATACATTCACGCCCTTATTCGAGCACGATCCCCGAAGAACCTTGGTAAAGTTGGCGAACGATATTTCAGATGGTTTCGATGCTATCGGAGATATTCATTTTCCAGTAGAAAGTGCATCGTCGTTAAATGTGCCCGACATTTATGTGGTAGCAAAATTAGTGCAAGCCATTGTTAACAATAAAGCGGTGAGTGTTATATATACATCGCTTTCAAGTGGTTCGGGGGCGCGAGAATTGGTACCCCATAGCATTGTAGATAATGGCCAGCGTTGGCACGTGCGTGCGTTTGATAGAAAAACCGGAAGCTTTAGAGATTTCGTGCTAACCCGTATTAGTAAAGTTACCCTAAAGGCCGCCCCTGCATTAAGCGAACAAAGCCTTGCTGATGAAGCATGGCAGAGAAAAATAGCCTTAGAAGTGGTGCCGCACCCGAAAAATATAAACCATCCTACTGCCATTGAGCTTGATTATGGTATGGAAGAGGGGGTACTTCAGCTTGAAGTACGAGCTGCTATGGCGGGGTATTTATTGCGCAGGTGGAACGTAGATTGTACGAAGTACGCTAGCCTACGAACCGGTGAATACCAATTGTGGTTACGTAATCAAGAAACGCTGGAAAATACCGATAATCTGGCCATTGCGCCAGGCTATATTGGTGAAGAAAAGCGCTACGAGTAAGCAGCTTAGCGCGTTTGGGTAAACTGCTTAATACATGAAAGTAGTAACTCTTTGTTTAATGGTTTGGTAAGAAAATCATTCATGCCCGCGTTTAAGCATTCTTCTTTATCTTCTGGGAATGCATTGGCGGTCAGCGCGGCTATAGGCGTGTTCACCTTTAACTCATTTCGTATAATGTTCGATGCCATAATGCCATCCATTACGGGCATATTGCAGTCCATTAAAATGAAATCAAAAGTGTGTTTAGTACAGGCCGCTACCGCTTGTTCTCCATCTTTCACATGAATAATTTTATAACCTTCACTTTCAAGCATGGCTTTTACAATTTCTGCATTTATGTCGTTGTCTTCAGCAATTAGAATGCGTAATTTCTTAGTGGCAACTGATGGTAAGGGGGCAGGGGCGCTAACTTGCGTGACAAGGTGTTGTAAATCCAATTCTAGATCTTTGCGAATAATAGGCTTGGCGTGGGTGCGCCAAATCATGTCACTTATCTCTTTTCCACATTCTAGCTGTTCTAGTTCGGCTGAAATCAAGATGACTTTCGGAAACGGCGTAATGCCTAACGTTAATAATTCTTTTAATAAGTCTACGCCGCTCATTTCAGGCATGGATAAATCGAGAATAATAACGGGGTAGTTACTAGGCGTATTTTCTAAAAATGCTTTGGCACTAGAGTAGCTTGTGGGTATTAATGACATGGCGGCAACCACATGTTCAAGATATTCACGACTGGTGAGTAAGTCGTCCACAATTGCACATTTTAAGGTGGCACCAGGCTTAACTTCAATTTCGGGTAAAGACTCTTCAATAACAGGAAGGGTTAATGTGAAATCACTACCCACTCCGACAGTAGTGGTAACCGTAATATCGCCATCCATTAATTGCGCTAACTCTTTTGCAATACTAAGGCCTAGCCCTGTTCCGCCATAATGACGTGTGGTGGTTTGGTCGGCTTGCTCAAACTTTTGGAAAATCGTAGTTAGCTTTTCATTCGCTATGCCAATACCAGTATCTTTAACCGAAAACAGTAAGGTGTTGCCATTCGTATCTGTAGTTTGGCTTATCGACAAAGACACGCTGCCAGATTCGGTAAACTTAATAGCATTGCTTAACAAGTTATGTAAGATTTGTGCTATTCGTGTGATGTCACCTTGAATGACAGGGGCCAAATTCTGTTGTTTATTGTAATAAAACGCCAGCCCTTTATTTTGGCAGTAAATACGCTGTATCGACACCACTTCGTCTAATAACTGAAGTAAGTCTACCGGTCCTTTTTCTACACTAATTTTGCCCGCTTCTATTTTCGATAAATCTAGAATGTCGTTTATTAGTGTAAGCAATTGTCTACCAGCGGCTTTGGCTTTTCGCAAATAATTGTCGCTTTTAGCGGGGTTATCCATTGCGAGTTCAATCATGCCGAATAAACCATTCATCGGGGTGCGCAGTTCATGGCTCATGCTGGATAAAAACTCAGATTTTGCCCTATTGGCCTCTTGGGCTTTTTGCGCTGCTACCTCTGCTTTATTTGAAGCTTTATGAAGGTGCTGAATAGTTCTCTTTATTTTTCTATCCATAGGCGCAAAAATGAAGAGCGCTTCCATAGCGAGTAAAAATATCGTGACCGCCCATAAATAAAACTCTAGGGATGACACATCATCTACATGCCCTTTGGCTTCCTGTTCAAATGTATAAACCACAGTATTAAGCTGTTTTAATAACACCGTTGCTTGCTCGATAGGAATGGCAATTGACGACGAACATTGGGGTGTTTTAACAAGAGATTTAGCTTGCGAAATATACTGTGTAACTTTTGCGTCTAATTCGCCAGCGCCAAAATACATATCGGAGATACTAGCAGGCAAAGAAGGTAAAGAAGTGAGTTTGCTATGGTTACTTGAAAAAGTGCGAATAGCAGCATCAAGCATCGCGGTTGAAGCGGCGCTATCTTGACCACATGCATTTATCTTTTGCACCAGTAATGCAATGCGCTGAGACAGCATTCGCTGTTGACCAGCAATATTGATAATTTCCGCATCAAGACGCTGATCATCTAACAGTGTTCTCATTGTAAATACTGACGCAGTAACAAGCCCAGCAATCAGGAGAAGCGCTAAGGTGTATCTTATGCGAATTGACATAAAAATAATGTTTGTCTTTGAGTACTTAAAAGATAATGGATCGCTTGGATATACGCAATTTTATGGTGGGGATAAATACAAAGTTTTTCGTATGAAAGGAGCCACTTGGCGCAGCATGGCAAGGCTACAAGGCTATTTAATACTTTAGTGTGGACGTAAAATATAGGTGTATAACAGGAGTAAAATGAAGTGGAATAAGCGGCGCTTACACTTAATTAGCCTAAGCGCCTTTTTGTATTTAACAATTATAAGCGAGCAGGCAAAATTTCGAATTGAATAGGCTTATAGCGAAAGTTATTTGATTCGCCGGCCGAGCACGCGGTAAGGCCAACAATCATGTCCATTTTTGCTTCGAAGATAGTATAGTCACCCGCCTTACTGGTAGGAGGAAGTACGGCAATTTTCCCTTCTTTACTGATATCAACGTGCATGAAAGTATTGAACGTTGTGCCTATGTGATGGGCAGGAATATCGAACTCGGCAAAGGCAGTTACCAAATTTCCATGGCATCCAGGAACCGGTGTTTCGGTAGGGTAAAAGTGTTTAAATGTATCTACACTGCAAGGCGTTAATAAGAAATCGTGCTCTTCAACCGTGTCTTCGATAATTTCAAACATCACCTGACTTTCGTTCGAGTAAAGTTTGCAACCGGTTTTAAATTGTGTACTCTCGTTATAATCTAAAGAACGGCCCGATGACATAAATTCATTCTTATCATGCGCATTAAAGGCATATAAATCGGCAACTTGTTCACCTTCCGGGTCGATAACTTTAAGTTGCTCACCTTGTTTTATGGTGAATGCTGTTCCGCTTCTTGGTTGTATTGTTTGTCGCATTGCCGCCTCGTTCTGTTTTATTTCAAATCTGTGTTGATTCAATAAGGAATTAGTTCTGACTCGCATGGAATGGGCACTGCCAATTATTGGGCTGCTGCTTCCCACTGTATTGATACGCCTCTGATTCCTCACCATGATTTTGCAATAAAGTATTTTTTGACCCACAGAAGGCTTCATCTTGTTGACGAATGTGGTCTCTTAAACTTTCAAATTTACCTTGTTCGCGAAGCAGTTCAAATTGCTCGTGTAAATTAAACACAAGGGCAGGGCGTTCAAAACGCCTACTTTTACGTTTCGCACCTGGGTGAAGGCCAATGATGAAAAATGCCTTGCCGCCCAAGCTAAAACTAAAATTAGGGTTGTGGGGATTGTCGTCTACCTCGTCATCCCAATCGTATAAACAAGAGTCAATGTCGTGTAGATTTTGAAGTTTGCGCCAAAGTAGTTTGTCAAAAACCGCTTCGGTAATGACTTCAGGTAGTTCGAATGTGAGCACTAGCGAAGAATACATATCTTGGTCTATTTCGAACTGATGAATGAAGTCATATATATCAGTCAAAATATCGGTATCGTTCATATCACACAGAAGGTTATCGTACTGACGCACAGTAACTTTTCCTTTATTCAGTGCTGTTTTCGCACCGACACAAGGAAATTCCGCTTGGTCAATGAACGCAGACAATTTATTGTCAAGATCAGGCTTAAGAATAGACATACTCACTCCTTGAATACTCACATAGTTCGGTTACACGTCGACTGGAGGTAATGATGACTAGGTGCTAAAGATGACTAAGCGGTTTGTTTTACTAGCGCAGATTCCACGTTTTGCGCTTCGCTCTTAACAGCAACAGCTGGTTTGTCTCGCTTTGGAAGTTGCAGAACGTGAATGCCTTCGGTTTCAAAATCCTTATTGATATAACCGGCTTCTGCATATGCGTTTAAAACATCAAGTCGTGGATTAACGCCCCATTTCGCATGATAGCGCTCGGCGTTTCTAACAAAATCTAATAGGTGGTTAATCGGACAACGATAATTTAGTCGCTCTGGAGCAAAGGTGTGCAACTCAATCTGATTGAGTGAAAACCCAAGTGATCGGCAATTGGTAAAGAAGTCTTCATCATTTAGTCCGAAGCCGTCGTAACCTTCATCGAAACCGCCGGTTTTCTTAAAATCTGTCTTGCTAATAAAAAACACTGTAGAACAAATGCTATCGTCACTAGACTTTCCATGATCATCTTCCTGTTTTCTTGACGGTATTTCGTTATTGTCTTTGCTTGGTAATTCTTGATTGTTGATTTGACGCAGAGTTTCATAGGGCAATGACCACTGCGGCTCTGGAATAAAGGTCACTTTAGTAAATACAACCGACCCAGGTCGCCACGCATTCATACCCTTTGAGATAAAATTTTTATCAACAATGGCATCAACGTTTATGTAAGCAAGCAAATTACTTTTAGCTTCTTGTAAGCCGCGGTTACGCGCTCTTGCAATGGGTAGTGCTGCATTGGCAACAAACTTATGTACGATGTTAAATTTCTCACTCTTCGCTAGTGAAAGCGTAGATGGAGAACACATCCAAACAATTACAAGTTCATCGGGTAATGGGTTACATGACTCAAGCTGTTCTATGAGTCTGCAGAGCTTTTCTGTTCGACTTTTTACAATCGTTACTACGCTGACGGGTGAATGCATGTAAACCTCCTAATTTCCCTTTGGGTAACTGTTGGATGATTGGTAGGAAACACTGCTCTCTACCAACAACACCAAACGTCGCACTAACTGACTTACGTGATTCTTAGTAAGCAATTATTAGACCTTAGTCTAATATGTTGAAAAGTTTAGAGAATATAAGTTTTGGTGAGGTTGTACTTTTAAATTACATTGCAAAGAATTCACTGGGTGTGAATCTATTTCATACTCGCATTAGCCTAATTGATCAGGAAATGAGAGAGGATTTGGCGGAATTTTAAAAAGGAAATGACCGAATTTAAGCACGGTTAAAAAGAGGTTAAACCTCTCTTTAACTATGATGTCCGTACATATTAGTTTGCAGTACTCTTGTTATCTATCTTTCGTTTATCGATGACCTGTTTGTCCGTGTTTTGTTTATCGATGCCCTGTTTATCAGTATTCGGGCCGGCAGGTTTCTGCTTAGCGCTATTCGAGGCAGTGGTGTCTAAATCCACAACCTTTCGCTCCACAACCTTTAACTCGACAATCTTTGAGGCATTTATTTGCGCGTCATCAATATGTGGGTCATGGATGTTCGGGCTGGGAGCAACAGGTTGAAGATACTCGATAGGCTTATTTCGCACACACAACCTATTTTCGTTGAATATCTGGCAACTGCCTTTATATCGTTTGGTATCTGCGACAATATAGCTGCATGTATCACCTTTTGTTTTAGCTTTACAGGCTAGCACTGCATCATCGTGGATATGACCGCTGTGGGCCAATACTACAGACGAGCACAGCATTACCATTAAGATGGGCATTGCACAAAATGATGCCAGTAAGGGTGAGCGTAAAGTCTGCATTAATTTAGCGCTATACTGCCTTGGGCACCTTGGTAGCAGCCAATAAACATGTTTTCTGCCGCACTGGCTGCATGGTAGTGATAGCCTCTGGTCTCGTCTTCATGGCCTCGGCACTCATCAAGATCATAATCTTCTTCACCGTCAGCGTTGAGCATGCCGTATATGCCATACCCATCAAGTGCGTAACCCATTAGGTTGGCATGATCATCAATGGTGGTCACAACTTCACTACACCCCAAAGATGCGTGGTAGTGATAACCTTCAGCGGGGTTAACATGGCCACCACAGTCGTCAAAGGCGGCAATGGTATTGGCGGCTAAAATTTGGGTTACTGGGGCTGGGCCGGCTATGACTACGCCGTTTAGTGAAACACCTAAGTCAGCGCCTATAGTTTCAGGGTTTGACATCGGCACTGGGGTAACGGGAATCAATATGGTTTGCTGCATACCGCCGTCATAATAGCTAATCGAGCATTGTACGCAGTGATTTTGATATTCGGCTGCTACATTAGGACGAGCTGCGGCCTCACACGCTACCTGTGTGTCTGTTACATGAATCTCGCCGGTATCTTCATCGTATAACTCCCAATCGTCGCCATATAAGGTTTTAACATCAACAAAGAACTGACCTTCAAGTGGGTACACTTCGCCACTGCCGTCAAACCATATACCGCCTTCAGTGGCATCATCTGTGATATTAGAAGGGCAAAATGGCCCTATTTCAGCATTGGCAGGTGCACCGTTAATTACCACTTTGTAGCATTGGGTAGTGGTGCCGTCGGTAAGCGTACACGAGGTGGTTGTGATGTTCTCGGCAAGTCCAGCAGCTAAGAAATAATCTGGATTTGGGCCTACTTGATTGCTGTCCGTATCATCTGGTGCATCCGAAGCATCATCGCCTGAGCCGCTGTCAGCAGATGTATCATTCGCCGCTGCTGAAGAATCGGTCGAATTGTCGCTATCGGAACAGGCAGATGTGCCTAATAACGCGAGTATGACCAGTGTGTAAAATGATGTCTTCATGAATTGCTCCTGAACTTTATTTTAGATTTGAGTGGTTAACCAACAGTAAAGCTGAAGGTTACCGCTTAAATGTGTAGATCCAGTGCAGGTTCAATGAGTCTTCGATGAAGATTTACTAAAGCCTATTGTACTTTGTAGCCAATTCCATAAACGGCATGAATAGGGCTAGTGTGCTCAGGGGCCATTAACTTCTGGCGTAAGTTTTTCATATGACTGTCTATGGTGCGGTTACTCACCACGCGACCATCTTCGTAAGCGAGCTCCATAAGTTGGTCTCGGGAATAAACTACCCCAGGTTTTGTCATCATGGTTTTTAATAAACGAAATTCAACAGGGGTAAGCTCTATAGTCTTGCCATCAACTGCACATTCAAACCGCGACATATCTAATTCAATATGGCGAAATTCCAGCTTATCTGTTGATGCGTCGGAACTGATTTGTTGCGTACTACGGCGTAACACAGCTTGAATTCGGGCGACCACTTCACGGGCAGAAAAAGGTTTACAGACATAATCATCTGCGCCAGCCTCAAGCCCAATAAGCCGGTCTATTTCGTCGACTCTGGCCGTTAGCATGATAATGGGCACCATGGAAAAACGCCGTAAGGATTTACAAATGGTAAGCCCATCCATGCCGGGTAACATTCTGTCTAAAATTATCGCTGCAGGGGCTTCTTTTTTCACTGTGTCAACCACATGAGTCCCTTCATTCAATACGGTAGATGTGAACCCTTCTAATGCAAGAAACTCAACTAAGATTTGAGCAATCTTATCTTCATCTTCTACAATGAGTACGTGTTTCTGGGTTGTCATCAATTTTTTTCCGTATTGAAATTTTTAGGTAACTCGGCCGTAATGTTAACTCCGCCGAGGGATGAAGCTGATGCGCGAATAGTACCGCCATGCGCCTCTACAATTTGCTTGCTAATAGATAAGCCTAATCCAGCGCCTTGAGTGCGCCTTTTACGTGAGGCATCTTCTCTAAACAAAGGTTCAAATAACACTGCTGCATTTCCTTGCGCAATACTTGGGGCCGAGTCTTGGACGATGATGGAAACATGGGAAGATTGTTCAGTTACCAATAACTCTACTGTGCCAGGCACATCAGTATACTCACAGGCATTGACTAGTAGGTTCAGCATCAACTGCTTTAATCGCTGGTGGTCCGCATTTATGGTTATGTCAGACGGGCATGAAAAACGAAAGGATAATCCCTTTGTCTCGAAAATATGCGTAAGGCTTTCACTTTGCTTTAAAATGAGAAGACTTAAATCTACCGGTGAAAAATGGTACGAAAGCCCGCCAATATCAGACAGTGATAATTGATATAAATCTTCAACAAGCAGAGATAATCTAGACACTTCTTGGTCGAATGACGCCAATTGTTTTTGATCTAAAGGACGTATTCCGGCCTTTATTAGTTCTATTTCCCCCGACAAAATTGTGAGTGGAGTTCTTAGTTCATGAGATATATCAGCAAGCCACTGGCTTTTAGTGTTCTTGTGAGCTTCAAGAGTATTACCTAGCGTATTGATATGTCGCATAAGTTCACCAAACTCATCGGGGCGATCCTCTGGTAAATTGGTTTTGTACTGATGGGCGGTAAGCCCTTTAACGCTTTGTAGAATAGCCTTGAAAGGGTTAAGCATGCGAGGCGTTACACCAAGCGCCAGTATAAGTGAGCCGATAAGCGATACTAAGCCAATAAAAATGATGGCATGCAGTTGTTGCGCTGAAAAAGCGCGGGCCACATCTGAATCAGGGGTTTTAGGCGGATAACTGGTTAAGCGGCCTATTAACTCACCGTTAATTTCAAGTTTCACCATAACTTGGTTGCGTTCGTTTTCGTCCTCTTTAGATACACGCCCTGAAATTACCTCTCCCGACGCATCCATCAGTAAGGTGGGCGGGCCAAATGATACGTCTTCAATTAGACGTCGTGGGGGAGGAAAATTTCCTGGGCGAGGTCGCATGCCGGGGCGAGGAGGGGGCATGCCATCCGGCGCTACGCGCTGTATCCTATCAATATCCGTTTCAATGCCATCCCACGAATTATTGTTGTTGCGGTATTCAGCAATGAGTACGCGACTTAAGCTTCTTAAGCGTTCACGTTCTTGATTTTGGATAAATTCGTTAAAGCCTTGTTCAAAGCTCCAGCGTGCAAGTGCGAGTGAAAGCAACAAAGATACACAGGTAAAGCCAACAAGAATAACAAGCAATTTATGGGATAGTTTCATGCATAGAGTATATCTATGCTTGCCCCTTGCTAACAATCGTTTCTGGATTTATTCCGCTACTTCTACATACTTACTACACTAAATCTGCACAATTAACGCGTATGCTTAATGTGAGTTAGTTAATCTTCTTAGGAATATTCATGAAATTGTTAAAGTTTGTACTCGTTGCCACGTTAATCACAGGAAGTCTTAGTGCATTCGCTCAACAGGGTCGTCCGAATGGTCCACCTCCAGAAGCTATTGAAGCATGTGATGGAAAATCTGAAGGGGATACAGTCTCTTTTGAAACGCGTCGCGGAGACAGCGTTGAAGGTACGTGTGAAATGGTTGAAGAGCAATTAGTTGCGGTTCCTGCAAACCATCGCGAACAGCGTTAATCCCTCGCGCTAGCCATATCAATTCCCCTCAGAGCATGAAAGCTGACAGTGTATAATTACACCGTCAGTTTTTGCTTTCTTATTACAGATCGCTCTAACAAAAAAACATCAAATATGTCATAATGGCGCTTCAATAAACTGAGTGTTAACAGCGCGACCTATTATTAGGTTTTTCCCTTGCGCATCAGTTTAGAACATCTAATGGAAGGCCTAGTATGCAATACAGTGACGAGCGCCTTAACGAGCTAGTAAACGCAAGAAATACAGAAGTTCCCGATGTATTCAGCATCCAGTGCGACGGTATCGATCTTTATGTTCACGTTAGCCCTTATGTCTGGATCCGGCCATGGGAAGGTCGTGACCATACGGCATTTTCAGTGAGCCTAGCACCAGGGTGCCCTAATGCATGTCGTTTATTTGGTAAAATTGACGTTCCCTATCTAGATATCACCCTTGAGGCGCTGAAAAAAGCTGCCATCGACAGGGTAACCGAGGCCGGAATTTCATTTTTAACTAAGCGCGGAGCTGGGGTTAAAAGCTTTGCCATCCACCCTCGTGGGGGATTAACGTCGGTAGATGAAAGTCGGGCATACCAAGATGCCTATGTAAACGGTTATCGATATGTAGTGCATGTTTACCAATTGCGCAGTGGTGGCCTAGGAAAACTTTTTGCTGAATGGTTCTTTTTTGGAGAACCTGAGCCATCCGTGATTTTGTCAAAGTTACGCCGACAGCAAGATAATCATGCAGATTCAATGCATTTTGAAATTTGCCAGCTTTCTACGGAACTTCCTAAGTCAGCGTAAATCTTAATTATTATAATAATTTATGGTTCACTTGTGAGCTTAATCGTATATTTGTAAAGTGAGTAAAAACAAGTGGAGAGAGTTGTGAACTCTGGATCGGTAGTTGAACTTCGCAACTATGAAAAAAGCCAATTAAAACAGGTTAGCGTTATTTCCGGTATTTCGCCTAACGCTATGCGAAGGGTTTTTGGTGGGTGGATATTATTTGCTGCATTAGTAGGAATAATTGTGTCTGTTGCACCAGATTTAGACAGCCAATTTATTGGTCTCACTTTATTTGTGTTAGTTGCCTTTACGTTAGTGATGTTTTGGCAGAGCCGAATTTCTGAAGGATGGCCGGCTATTATCTGTGATGACGATTACATTGGTGTAGTTCGCGACCCGGTATTACGAGAATATGTGTGCGTTCAAAAAAGTATTATTACTGATGCGAAACCGGCATTGATTAAACCCAATAAAAAAGCTGTTGAGATGAGTTTAGATACAAGTTTACTCACCGACAGTGATATGGCCATTTTAAAGCAAGCTGTATGGCCGCGAGAAGATAAACTCGTAGGCTTAGCGCACTTTAAGCGCCGTGAAGATGCGTGCGAAAGCGTGATGTGGTGTGTTAATCATAATACTAAAGCGGCTAAAGCCGTTTCATCGCGTCACCTCGCTACATAAAGGTAACGCGATACTCTTCATTATCTTATTAATACTAATACCGCATTAATACGACGTAAAAACCGCACTCTATAACCCAGTTTTTATTACCTTAACGCTTATATCAAGCCGCTGTTTAGCGGCTTTTTAGTGTCGGCTGTAATTTCAATCGTGTTAATAACGGGTAGTGGTCGGAGCCAATATCCGACAGCTTTCTAATGTCTTCTAACATAAAGTGGCTTGAATGAAACACATGATCTAACGGCCACTTTATAAGAGGGTAGTGGGCATGAAAGGTGTTAAAGAAGGCTCGTCCAATTCTAGGATCCAGCATGCCGCTTATTTTCTTAAATTTGCGAGTGGTAGGTGACCACGCTACATCGTTCAAGTCTCCGGCTACAATAATTGGCCCTTCTTTTTGAGATATTTCTTGTCCTACCATGGTGAGCTCAATATCCCGTGGTTTCGCCGTCTTGTTTTCAGTCGGGCTAGGCGGTTTAGGGTGTAAAAAATAGAGGGTGACATCTTGACCACCCATTTCAATCGTTACTAGCATCGAAGGTACGTCATCTTCAACCAAGTAATTTAGTGTTGCTGTCTTTAGTGGGTATTTACTATAAAGGTGCATGCCATATAAATTTTCCAATGGGCAATGCTGTTGATGAGGGTGAGTTTCATTCAGCGCAGAAAGGGCTATTTCCCAACGTTTGTTCGATTCTAAGGTAACCACAAAATCGGGATCGGCATCGCGTACATGGGTTAACAACTTGTCATAATCTTCATTTGGCATGAATACATTGCTAGATAAAATACTGATGCTCTCTCCCTCATCTTTATCAGATGCTCTCACCACTTCCTTTTTGTAAAACAAGGTATAAGGCAATATCCAAATGGCTTGATACACAGCAGATGCGACTAATGCTAAATAGAGTAACGCAGTAAAAATTAGCCCAGAGTTGGACAAATCGGTTGGGTACATTACGCACCGTACAACTAACGTAATAACCATTAACCCTAATAGTTGTAAGCGTGGAAACTCCCATACCCGAACAAGCCAGTGTTTAGAGGGAAGTGACGGGGCTAATGTGGCGGCTATAAGCAATATCGCCACAGTGTTAAGTAATATATTCATTGTCGTTCCTGACTAAAATTTATCGAATTACTTTCATTTGTCTTCGCTAATCGAGCCCTTGCAGGGCTTCTATTAAATAGCGCTCATAGGAGACTATCTATAGAAAAGTACTCATAAAGAACACCCGCGAGACAAATACGTCTAATGCGTTGTGAACGTGCTTTTATCAACATTTATTGGTTCAAAACCCGTTACTTGTTTGAAAATCATTCAATAATTGTTCCGCTTGGGCATTTAGTAGGTAAAAAATTCGCACAGAACGAAAAGTTTGCAGAAATGTTAATGAAATAAGATACTTGAGAATTAATATTTCGCAATTAAAATCAATCACTTGCTGTGTTGGCTTGAGTTTCGCATTAGTTATTATGAGTTTCGACAAAGGAGAACTGTTATGAAACGCACAATACTTTCCATACTTGTAGCAACCTCGATGACAACCGCAGCATTTGCTGGTGACATGGAGACCGATAACAAATGGGAAAAAGGCGCTAAGGATGCGTGGATAGATGGAAAAGCAGAAGCAACTCTACTATTCAACGGCAACCTTGATTCATTCGATATCAATACAGATGTAGACAACGGCAACGTTGTGTTAACAGGTAAAGTAGACCACTCTGTCGATAAAAAGCTAGCTGAAGAGTTAGTGGCAAATATCGATGGTGTGATATCAGTAGACAACCAGCTTACTGTGATTGAAAAGAAAGATATGGATAATATGACTAGCGATATGTCTGATGACGCCGACGAGGAGTCTGACAAGCAAGTCGGTACACTAACTGATGCTAAAATCGCTACCGTCATTAAGACCCGTCTATTAATGGACTCTGACATCTCTGGTTTCGATATTGATGTAGATGTTCAGGAAGGTAATGTTACTTTAACTGGTAACGTTGATTCTGATGCCGAGCGCCAATTGGCCATCGAGATTGCCAAAAACGCATCTGATGTAAAACATGTTGAAGATAATTTGCAAATAATTACAGAAACTGCAATGAAATAGGTAGTAATTATCGCATTTGAAAAGGGGCCCTATGGGCCCCTTTTTTGCGTAAAATGTAACCGTAAAAGCGAGGTGGAATAGCAACTAACGCGCTGTATTAACTAAAAATAGTAGTTTTAGCAACTTAGGTTAATATCCCGTTTTTTCGCAGCAACATGTAGAATTTTCTCATCAACTTACAACTTTTGTCTTACAACCTTTGTCGTGTTTTCATCCAATCCATTGCTACGTATACTCTCCACCGTAATTGAACAGCCGTACAAAACCTGGAACACAATGTGCAATCTAAGGTAAAGGTTAGCGTCACTCTGAATCAACGGCAGTAGGAACAGACGTCGCTTACTGAAGAATGTGCAGGATTAGTTTTTATAAAGGAATTAGATGATGAAAATGTTAAGTTGGTTAGTATCAGGTGTTTTGATTTCTCTGCTGATAGTTGTTGCTGGTGTTTTAACGAACAACTCGGGTTACGTGGCTAAAGCTAACGCTGATGATTCAGATAAAGCTCACCACGCTACAATCGTTAAAATAGAGCGCATACTATCTCAAACCGATTTCGATGTGTCACAAAAGCGTGATTTGTTGCGTAAAACTCGTATCGAGTTTTATCTCGCTGAAGCTAAACAAGCTGACTTACGTAATTGGACATTTAAGCGCGACGATTTAGTTGATCGTGCTAAAAGCATTCTTATTCATCATCAATCACAATTTAATGCAGACGCGACTGAGTTCGTGAGCATTTAAGCTCGCTGGATTAGCGCTTGAAGTAGGTTAACTATGTGGCTTTTCAAGAGCAAACAGAGTCTGTGTAAATGTGATTAAAGGAAAATATAGCCAGCATAAGCGCCGTCAATGCATCTAATGCGCTATGCGAAAGCTAAAAGGGCTAACACCGAAGCGTCAACCAGCACCGAAGCGTCAACTAGGCAGCCTTAGCCATTACAGCTTGCGTAGGTTAAGCAATAGGTGTTAACGCAACGCAAGTCGGTAAGATGAGGCTCAGTTGTCATCTAAGCCCTGTTAAGGCTATAGGCCTCTTTGTGTTTCTAAGTAAGTCGCAAAACTTCCCAACCAATGACTCCCCATATAGTGCATATCATGAATAACGGAATTCACTCCCGCTGTTTTATGCGAAATTGCGGCGTGGTTAATAGCAAGGCTGCGCTTATCGCTTTTAGGAAGCGCTGAGGCAATGCCTTCAAGCATCCATGCTCGGCTTAAATTTAAACCATCTAAATGCGCAAGTTTGCCATCGCTCTTGTCCACAACCGATGCCACGGTTAGCCAAGAACCATCTCCATCGGTCGGGATACTAGGTAAAAATGCAGATAGCCAGCTCGCAAATTGTTTAGGCGCTAACACTCGGCGCATTAAATCCGCCTCAGCAATACACGGTGATAAGAAATCTTGACCCGAAGGTTCATAGGCTAGCGGGCAATTAACATCGTCTGAATATAAACGGGTAATTGTGTCCGTCAGTAAGGTTTCAAATGTTTCATCACCTGCGGTTTGGCTCCAATCCAACATAAGGCCAAATGCGAACGCGGTTTGGCTATGTTCGCCAACACGGATAGGAAAAGATAATTTAGGTAGCCAGTCAGACACGTTGGCCACTATTTTTTCTTCTAAGGGTAATAGAATGGCTAACCACTTCTTAGCGTCAGGTGAGTTCCACTCACGAAGTTCGCTGGTTAATTGTAAGAACCAAGCAAGTCCATAGGGGCGTTCAAAGCTAGTACCTGTGCCTTCACGATTAAAATAGGCCAGTTCACCCGCAATGTTCTCTTCAGTGAAACTAACATCTAGGCTATTCATAATGTCTTGGTAATGGGGTACTTGCGGGTATTGGCTTGCTATACGCGTTAGCAGCCAATGACCGTGTACAGACGAGTGCCAGTCGAAGCAGCCGTAAAAAGCAGGGTACAGTTGCTTAGGGGGCTTCACATGTTCTTCTCCCGTCATCATATGCTTTACAATATTCGGGTACTCTTTGTGAACGCATGCAAGCGCTAATTCAGCAAAGCGGTCTATGACTTGCCTCTCTCCAGGTAGATCAGCAGCAAGATCGCTTGGTAAAGCACTAGGCAAATCACTAGTAGCCCCCTTACTATTCTCAGCATTCGCCAGCAATGGAAAAGAAGCGAGAGAGAGCACAGTGAACAGCACCGTTACTGGCTTAGTTATTAGCCCAGTCGACAAATTAGATAGCATGATCAATTTCATAAAATAAATGCCAATTTTTGATAAGAAAGAAAATCGCCGAGTTATATATACCAAAACGGATTAGCACTCGGCAGTTCATTATGGGTTAGGCCGACTAAACTGAGGGCGATTAGCGCTAACAGAATATACAGGCCAAACGATGTGTTTACTCAGCGCCACTTGACGTTTTGTTTACAGTTGCGCTCGCGGTTTTTAATGATGAAATATAAGCTTCGACAACGGCTTTAACAAACACTTGGCAGGCTTCTGCAGTATTCGGGTTGTACTCACCATTATTGGTAATATTGTTAGATAAAATACGAATGCCAAGAAAAGGTACGCCATAAGCGTGTGCCATTTGGGCCGCTGCCGCAGACTCCATTTCTTCTACACTAGTCCCCAAATTTTTATGCAACCACGCAATGCGGTCAATTTCATTATTCCAAAAGTTACCACTGCCGATGGTACCTTTTACCACATTTCCGCTTTTATGTTCTTTGCTCAGTGACATGGCAAGCGTCAGCAAGGTTTCGTCACCGGCATAAAAACGAATTTTTTCAGCATCTGCGGCACTGTCACCTTCACCCGCACTGCCTTCGGAAGCCATTATATCCATAGGGATCCAATCAAGTGGATTAGACCCTTCGCCCGCACTTAACTTGGGCGTTTTAAAGTTACTCGCGTTTACGCTTTTTTCACCCAATACAATATCGCCAACATGAAGGGCGGGGTCGTGTCCCCCTGATGTCCCTTGATTGATTATCATTCGAGGTTGATATCGGGCAATGCCAATGGCCGTTGCAGCGGCGGTGTTTTCTAGTCCTTTACCGGTTTTCGCCACTACCATGGGGTAACCATTTAATTCACCCAAATAGAAAGTGGCATTACCAGAATGCTCAACACGAACATCGGTTAATAAAGAGGCAAAGTATTCAGCTTCTATCGGCATGGGCCCTTGAATCATGATGGGCGCCAAAGGAGCAGTAGAAGCGCTAACGGTCACGCTCTTCATAGTAGATTCAGCCATACTGTTAAAACAAAGCAGCGCAAAAAGCGCGGAAAAAAGTGGAATTGCTATTTTCATTATTATTCCGTCGATTGGAGGAGTTATAGGTGATACATAGTAACTTGAACGCTATTCTTTTCTATCAGTTCAATGGGGAAATTACAATGCGAGTAGGTGGTAGGCATGGGTAAATCTCGCATTTAAAAAAGCAATAAAAAAGGCAATAAAAAAGGCAGCCATCGGCTGCCTTAATATGAAAAAGGAGGGAATTCCCGCTTATTCTACATCTACAATTTTAAGTGTATTGGTTGCGCCAATTTTTTCCATTTCATCGCCGTAGGTCAAAATGATGCTATCGCCGCTTTGCACTAAGCCTTTTTCTTTTAGTGCAGCCACTACGTCATATTTCAACTTACCAGGTTCGCTTTTCGATGAATCGAAATAAACCGGCTTAACACCACGGAACAATGCCATAGTATTCAGAGTGCCTTCATGACGAGACATCGCGATGATAGGTAACGAAGTAGTAATACGCGACATCAATTTAGGCGTGTTACCGCTTTCAGTTAATCCTACAATCGCTTTTACGCTAGGTAGGTGGTTCGCTGCGTATACTGCTGACAACGCAATTGATTCGCTGGTAGATGAGAAAAGCTCATCCATGCGGTGCTTTGAAATTTTAACGCTAGGGTGCGTCTCAGCACCTTCACATACGCGCGCCATCGCTTGAACAGTTTCAATTGGGAAGCTGCCTGCCGCTGTTTCAGCAGAAAGCATAACCGCATCTGTGCCATCAAGTACCGCGTTAGCAACGTCCATAACCTCTGCGCGCGTAGGCATAGGGCTATCAATCATCGACTCCATCATCTGGGTCGCAGTGATAACTATTTTGTTCAGTTGGCGCGAACGTGCAATAAGCTTTTTCTGAACACCGACGAGCTCGGCATCACCAATTTCAACACCTAAATCACCACGGGCAACCATTACCGCGTCTGAAGCGCTGATAATGTCAGTAATAGCTTCATCAGTGGCTACGGTTTCTGCGCGCTCAACCTTGGCACAGATTTTTGCAAAGCAACCCGCTTCTTCAGCTAACTTTCTTGCGTAATTAAGATCTTCACCACTTCGAGGGAATGAAACTGCAAGGTAATCAACGCCAATCTCTGCAGCAGTGATGATGTCTTTCTTATCTTTTTCAGTAAGGGCTTCAGCAGATAGACCACCGCCTTGACGGTTAATGCCTTTATTGTTTGATAGTTTGCCGCCAACAGTTACTTCTGTTAGTACTTTGCGACCTTCTACGCCAGTAACTTTTAGCTGAATACGGCCGTCATCAAGTAACAAAATGTCGCCAGCACTTACATCATCTGGGAGGGCTTTGTAATCTATACCAACTTGCTTAGCATCGCCGGCATCGCGGTCTAGTTCAGCATCAAGTGTAAAGCTATCGCCAATAGACAATTTAACCGCGCCTTCAGCAAAACGGGCAACACGAATTTTTGGACCTTGCAAATCACCTAAAATAGCAACGTACTTACCTAAGTTCTTAGCCGCTTCTCTTACACGTTTGGCACGTTCGATATGATCTTCTGCCTGTCCGTGTGAAAAGTTCATTCGAACCGTGTTTGCACCTGCGGCAATCAGTTCTTGAATTTTTTCGAGTGAATCGGTGGCAGGGCCAAGCGTAGCAAGAATTTTCGTTCTTCTGGTCATTAGGAGTCCGTCGCAATTTTTTAAGTGATGTAACACAAATAGATATATGGCTAACCTGCACATTTTGTACAAAGGTTGACCTGTAATCGCTTTACGTAATTTTATTACAGAATAGTAGATGAATCTGACATAAATGTGAATGAAAGATGAAGAATTGGGAACTGAGCCGACCAGTTGCGTCATTCATCTCAATAAAGAGTGCTAATGCCTTTCACTGCTTTTTCTGTGCTTTAATTAAACAATAGTTAAGCTTATTTCCATTTAACTAGGGTAGCAGCTATAACAAAAATATGTGGTTATTTACCGCAAAGCTAGAAAAGAGTAGAACGTAAAGGCAAGCTAGCTAAGCCCGAAGAGCTAAGCCAAAGCGGGAAGCTGAAGAAAAGTACTTACAAGAAAGAAGTTTGAGAGAAAGGAACTTAAGAGAAGAAACCTAAAGAGAAATGCTGAACGCAGTTTAACGGATAACACGCACCCGAGATAGTCATCGTGAACCATGGCGGCTCGCTAACTCGAATGCGTTAAAAAAGTGTTTATTCGTTGCGCTTTTCGTAGCGAGAACCGCGCAAGGTATCTTTTACTCGTTTTAAGTTTTCTCTGAATTTGTTACCTCTACGTAGAGTAAAGCCAGTAGCCAGCACGTCAATAAGCGTAAGCTGTGCAATACGTGATGCCATTGGCATATACATATCGGTATCTTCTGGTACCTCTAGAGACAGTACATATGTACATTCGTGAGATAGGGGGCTATCGGCTGAAGTAATACCCACCACAGTAGCATCGTTCATACGGGCAATCTGGGCAATCTCTACCAAGCTTTTGGTGCGCCCTGTATGTGAGATAAGTACAACAACATCACCGGTTGAACAGTTCATGCAACTCATGCGCTGCATTAAAATGTCTTCGAAATAGACAACGGGTACATTAAAGCGGAAAAACTTGTTTAATGCATCGTGAGCCACAGACGCTGATGCGCCAAGTCCAAAGAATGAAATTTTCTGCGCTTGAGTCAATAAATCTACAACGCGATTAACCACTTGCACGTCTACAGACTGGCGAGCAACTTCTAAAGAAGCCATGGTCGATTCGAAGATTTTGTTGGTATAATCTGCTGGCCCATCGTTTTCATCAACATGACGGTTTACGTAAGGCGTTCCATTTGCGAGACTTTGTGCTAAATGAAGTTTAAAGTCTGGAAAGCCTTTTGTATCTAAACGTCGACAAAAGCGATTAACTGTCGGCTCACTAACATCCGACATTTTAGCCAAGGTTGCTATACTCGAGTGAATAGCTGTTTGCGGATTCGCAAGAATAACATCAGCCACTTTTCGTTCTGATTTGCTGAATGACGCTTTATTTTGTGTGATTTTTTCTAATATATTCATACGGAGATAGCAATTAATAAGGGAAATTGATGTAGGTTACCCGACTCATAGTACCCAATGTGACGGAAGTGACAAGAAAAATGTAATTTTTTGACATTTTTAATCGATTAAGGGGAACAAATAGGGCTTAAGTAGGGTACTAACCCTTTAATCAGTCAAAATGAGATTCAATGGTACCCAAAAGTTGTAATTTTACTACATTTGGTGTTAACTATATGCTAATAACACGTGGATGGCGTTAGAAGATACGTCTACCTCACGTTAGTTTCACACATACATTTAAAAGGTCGACGAAAATGGTATTGGAAAATTCCTACGAACCCTGTGATTTCGTGCTATTTGGCACATTGGGTGATCTTTCACGACGCAAATTACTGCCGTCTTTATATCAGCTTGAAAAAGCAGAACTCATTCATCCAGATACAACCATTGTTGGTGTAGCCCGCCATGAAATGGAATTAGAAGATTATATCGCTGAAGTGCATACAAACTTAGTCAAGTTTGGTGATAAAGAGCTTTGTGAAAAAACGTGGGAGCGAATGAAAGCACGTCTTCATTATGCTTGTGTCGATATGAAAGATATCGGTAGCTACTGCGTTTTAGAAGATCATGTTGACCCTGCGCGCACTATGGTGTGTTATTTAGCTACACCGCCTTCTATCTATGGTGACATTTGTCGCGGTCTTCACGGCTGCAAAATTATCGATTCCAGTGTACGTGTTGTACTTGAAAAGCCGATTGGTCACGATCTTGAATCTTCAAAAGTGATTAATGAGCAGGTTGCTGAGTACTTCGACGAGAAACAAATTTATCGTATTGACCACTACTTAGGTAAAGAGACCGTACTTAACCTTGTTGCACTTCGTTTCGCCAACTCTATCTTTGCCACTAACTGGGATCACAACTGTATTGACCATGTTCAAATATCAGTAGCGGAATCAGTAGGTATTGAAGGGCGTTGGGGTTATTTTGACGATGCGGGTCAAATGCGCGACATGGTGCAAAACCATTTACTTCAAATATTAAGCTTAGTGGCCATGGAGCCACCAACGACATTAGATGCAGACAGCATTCGTGATGAAAAGCTCAAAGTACTTAAAGCACTGCGCCCGATTAATTCATCGAACATTAGCGATAGCACGGTTCGTGGTCAGTACACCGCAGGTTTTGTAAAAGGTGAAGAAGTACCAGGCTACTTGGAAGAGGAGGGTGCTAACACCCAAAGTAGAACGGAAACCTTCATTGCAATTAAAGCAGAGATTGATAACTGGCGTTGGGCGGGTGTTCCGTTCTATCTTCGTACGGGTAAACGTATGCCGTCGAAAGTCAGTGAAGTGGTTATCTACTTCAAGCGTCAGCCACACAACTTGTTTGGCGATAGCTTTAAGAACTTGCCACCGAACAAATTGGTAATTCGACTTCAACCTGATGAAGGCGTTGAAATTACTGTAATGAACAAAGTGCCGGGCTTGACCAGCTCTGGCTCTATGGATTTACAAAAATCTAAGTTGAACTTGAGCTTCTCTGAAGCCTTTGCCGACGATCGTATTCCTGATGCCTACGAAAAGCTACTTCTTGAAGTCATGCTAGGCAACCAGGCGCTGTTCGTTCGCCGTGATGAAATTGAACAAGCCTGGACATGGGTTGATTCAATTCTAGAAGCATGGAAATCGTCTAATGAACCACCAGAGCCTTATCAGGCTGGCACGTGGGGACCGGTAGATTCAATTGGCCTTTTGGCACGAGCAAATCGCAGTTGGTACGAAAGCAAAACGGTAAGGAAGAAGAAATAATATGGCTTTAACAACCCTTTCATTCGATACACCCGATGCGCTTACCTCAGCATTTGCTGAAGACTTGGTTAGCATTCTTAAAACTGGCATTAAAGCCCGCGGACGTGCTTCGCTTGTAGTAAGTGGCGGCAGAACGCCCCTTGCGCTTTTTAAGCAGTTGAGCGAAACCGACATAGAGTGGGACAAGGTAGATATTACCCTTGCTGATGAACGTTGGGTGGAAGAAGGTCATGAAGCCAGTAATACCAGTTTAGTAAAAGCGAACCTTATTCAAAATAAAGCCAGTGCAGCACATTTCGTTGAGTTAAAAAGCGATGTTGCTGACGCTAGTGAAGGCGTAAATGCTGCTGAAAAAGCGATTGCAAGTATGTCCCAGCCTTTTGATGCGCTTATTTTAGGCATGGGTGAAGACGGTCATACCGCATCGCTATTCCCCTGTTCTGAACAAGTCAATGATGGCTTGAGCATGAACAGTGGCCGCACATGTATTGCTGTACAACCTACAACTGCACCCCATCAACGTATTTCACTTACGTTGCCGGCGTTGCTAAACAGTCGACATATTTTTCTGCATTTAACCGGTGATAAGAAAAAGCAGGTACTGCTTGATGCACTGGACAATGCTACCGAAGCGCAAAAGCCCATCACGGCCGTGGTAAACAGAGCCCCGGTAACCTTGATGTGGGCGCCATAGGAGACAATGATGGATTCAAGAATTGTAGAAGTTACGCAGCGTATCATAGAGCGTAGCAAAGATAGCCGTAAGGCATACTTAGAAAAAATTGAACACGCACGCCGCCAAGGTCCTCACCGCGGTGTGCTGTCGTGCGGAAACCTAGCGCACGGTTTTGCAGCGTGTGGAACAGAAGATAAATCTGATCTACGTTCGATGACGAAAGCAAACGTAGCAATTATATCTGCGTACAACGACATGCTTTCGGCGCACCAACCTTACGAAACGTATCCCGCGATTATTCGCGATGCTGTGAAAAGTGTAGGTAGTGTGGCGCAGTTTGCTGGCGGTGTTCCCGCTATGTGTGACGGTGTTACTCAGGGTCAAACCGGTATGGATTTGAGCTTAATGAGCCGTGACAACATTGCTCAAGGTGCTGCTATTGCGCTTTCGCACAACATGTTCGACTCAACCCTAATGCTAGGTATTTGTGATAAAATCGTACCTGGATTATTAATGGGTGCGTTAAGCTTTGGTCACTTACCGACAGTATTTGTGCCAGCCGGCCCTATGCCTTCAGGTTTACCGAATAAAGAAAAAGCCCGTGTTCGTCAGGAATACGCAGAAGGTAAAGTAGGCCGTGATGCGCTACTTGAAGCTGAATCTCAGTCTTATCACTCTGCGGGTACATGTACTTTCTACGGTACCGCAAACTCTAACCAATTAGTGGTTGAAATGATGGGCCTTCATTTACCAGGCTCTTCGTTTGTAAACCCAGGTACAGAGCTTCGTGATGCCCTAACAAAAGCGGCTTCAATTCAAGCGACACGTATTACTGACTTAGGCGATACATACCGTCCAATCGGTAATATTGTTGATGCTAAAGCCATTGTAAACGGCTTAGTTGGCTTGTTAGCAACTGGCGGTTCTACAAACCACACTATGCATTTAATTGCAGTGGCGCGCGCTGCTGGTTACATTGTGAACTGGGATGATTTTACTGATATCTCAAACGCAGTACCACTTATCACTCGCATATACCCTAATGGCTCAGCTGATATTAACCATTTTGTAGCGGCTGGCGGTATGTCTTTGCTGATTAAGCAACTGCTAGACGCTGGATTACTCCACAACGACGTAAATACCATTTGTGGCGAAGGACTAGATTTCTACACCAAAGAGCCAATGTTGAAAGACGGTGAGCTTGAATGGCGTGATGGTCCTACAGAGTCATTAGATAAAGAAGTACTTTCTACTGTTGAAGCGCCATTCAAAGCGGATGGTGGTTTGAGTGTTCTTGAGGGTAACTTAGGGCGTGGTGTTATAAAAACGTCAGCGCTACCTACTCCGCATTGTAATATCAAAGCGCCTGCTGTGGTGTTTGAAGATCAATTCGACTTAGACGCTGCGTTTAAAGCCGGCGATCTTGATAAAGATTGTATTGTTGTGGTGAGATTCCAAGGCCCAGCGGCCATCGGTATGCCTGAGCTTCATCGCTTAACGCCTCCTCTAGGTGTACTACAAGATAAAGGCTTTAAGGTTGCGTTAGTGACCGACGGACGTATGTCTGGCGCATCAGGTAAGGTTCCAGCTGCTATCCACGTGACTCCAGAAGCCTACAAAGGCGGTTTACTTGCCAAAGTAGTAGCTGGTGACATGATTGAGCTAAACACCGAAACAGGTGCTATTACCTTGCATGTTGATGAAGCAACATTAGCAGCCCGTGAACCTGCACCAGCTAACATTGGACATCACCATATTGGTATGGGACGTGAAATGTTTGGTGGCATGCGTGCTATTGTTACCGGCGCTGAAGAAGGCGCATGTTCATTGTTTTATACGCAGGAGCAGGCGCTATGAGCCAGAAGTTTGTGGCCGATGTAGGGGGCACTAACATTCGCGTAGCTCGGGTTACCGAAACAGGCGTAACCGATATAAAGAAATACATGTGTAATGATTTTGCCAGTATCGACTTGGCAATTTCACAGTATTTTACTGATATGCCTGAGTACCAATTCACCGAAGGGTGTATTGGTATTGCGTGCCCAGTATTGGGCGACCAAGTGGTGATGACTAACCATAGTTGGGCGTTTTCGCAAAATGCATTGCGCGCACAGCTAAAGTTAGACTCGTTATTTGTAATCAATGACTTTACTGCAGTAGCACACTCTTTACCTGTATTGAACGCAGATCAAGTGGTTCAAGTTGGTGAAGGTACGGCGAAAGCCGGCGGTAATATTGCGGTATTTGGCCCAGGTACTGGGCTGGGCGTAGAGCATATCACGATGACCTCTACTGGCTGGCAAACGCTAGACGGTGAGGGCGGTCACATTGACTTCGCACCGGTAGATGAAACTGACGTAATAGTATGGCGTCATCTGCAAAAAAGTTTTGGCCGTGCGTCAGCAGAAGAAGTTATGTCGGGCAGGGGATTACATAATATCTACACTGCATTGGCAGAAGATGCTGGCAAAAAGGTTGCGTTCTCAGAGCCTGCCCAAATTACCGATGCCGCATTAGCGGGTACCTGTGATATTGCCGCCGCAACGCTAACCCAGTTCTGCAGAATTATGGGTAGCTTTGCCGGTAATTTAGCCTTGAATATGGCAACAACGGGCGGCGTTTTTATTGGCGGTGGCATTGCAAACCGTTTTCCTGAATTCATTCAAAATAGTGACTTTAGAGCTCGTTTCGAAGCGAAGGGGCAAATGAAGCATTACGTGAAAGATATTCCTACCTACTTGATAGCAGAGCCTGATCATGGCTTATTAGGTGCCGCTGCTTATCTTCAACAACATACTGCGAGCTGATTTTATGACAAATAAATGGAAATATTCGCCAGCTGATATCTTTGCTGCTGGCCCTGTTGTACCGGTATTGGTTATCAACGACGTAGAAAAGGCAGTTCCGCTAGCAAAAGCGCTTATGGCGGGCGGTATTAAAGTATTGGAAGTAACCCTTCGCACACCAGCTGCAATTGATGTAATCAAGCGTATTGCTGATGAAGTGCCTGATTCTCTTATTGGTGCTGGAACAGTAACGAATGCACAGCAGCTTAAAGCGGTTATTGAAGCGGGTGCTAAATTTGCAATCAGCCCTGGTATGACAGCTGATTTGCTAAAAGCGGGTATGGAAGCAGAAATTCCACTCATCCCAGGTATTTCTTCAACGTCTGAACTGATGAAAGGGAAAGACGCGGGTTACACCCACATGAAATTCTTCCCAGCTGAAGCGTCTGGTGGTGTGAAAGCGATTAAAGCAATTAGCGGCCCATTCCCTGAATTCACGTTCTGTCCTACCGGTGGCATTAGCACGGGTAACTACAACGATTACCTAGCGCTTAAGAACGTTGTGTGCGTAGGTGGTTCTTGGTTAGCACCTGATGATGCCATTGAGTCTGGTGACTGGGATCGTATTACTCAGCTTGCTAAAGAAGCGGTTGCTGGTGCCAAAATCAGCTAACGTTAAGTGATTAAAAAAAGCCCCGATGAGAGCGACTGATAAGGTCAGCTGTTGTCGGGGCTTTTTTGTGTGTAGTCGATTCACCTTTTATGACAAATAGAACTGGCTAAATCTGGCAACAGAATGGGGCACTTGTACTTGTTTCTATTCGTTGTCGAAGCCAAGCTGCAAGCCGTTAAACGGCTTGCTAAGCATTACACAGGCGTAATCGTTTGCACCATGGCATGTGATTCAGTTGGCTGCAAAGTCTTCCCTTGCGTGATTGAGGACTCTACGCAAAGCATGTGTTTGTAACCAAACGGGTCCATATCTGAAATTGATGCTGCCCCTTGCCATGGGTTCCACACCACCAACGAATCATTCCCTTGCGAGCCTACATCCGTAAATGGCGTATCGTTTACCACAATAGATGCATTCTCTACGGCGGTCATGTGGATACGGTCGGTTTCAGCTGCAAAGGTATAGTTATCAGGCGTGGGTTTCACCGCCCAATCATCTAGTTTATCTTTATACTCGCCAGTTACACCTTCAAGTCGAACTGCTTGAATATGTTCAACATGAAAGTAGCTATGCAAAGCACAGTTATAAGTAAATGGAACAACACCGGTATTTTCTGTGATCAACGACACGCTAAGGGTTGCACCAATGCTTACTGATAGTGTTACCGCGCAGTCGTATTCAAACCCTTCTCCACGAGTAAAGGAAGGAGTAAGGATAATATGGGTTCCTTGTTCGTCTTCACTTGACGATGTTAGCTGCCACATTTGTGTACGCAAGAAGCCATGTGCAGGTAACTCACCTTGTGCTTTGCCATGATCATCACTGAACCAAGGCCAGCAAACAGGAATTCCACCTCGGATAGGACGCTCGCCATTTAGGTAAGCATGTGGGCTAACCCACAAACGCTCTTTTTCATCTTTTTTAGGAATAAAAGATAAAACATGCCCACCGTATAAACTGATTTTTGCTGTAGCAAGGTGGTTATCTATTTCTAAAAACGTCAATCCGTTTGATTCGCTTACTTGCAATGATTCTGTTGACATAAATCCTCCTTGAAGCAACGTAGTGTTAGTGCCGCTTTCGAGATTTTCACAAGGTTTCGTTTAACCGAGTTAGTATTAGTCTATTGTGCTATGAAAACAAAAAAGGTGCGAATATTATTCGCACCTTTTTAAGTCTATTTACACTGTCATCAACCGTTAAAGCGTAAAGGCTTGCTGATTGATTAGTTGTTGATATAGATACAATGGTTACTTAGAAATATGAGCAACCAAGTCTAGAACCTTGTTTGAATAGCCCCATTCGTTGTCGTACCAAGAGATAACTTTCACGAATGTATCAGTAAGTGCAATACCGGCTGTTGCATCGAAGATTGACGTATTAGCGTTGCCAATAAAGTCATTCGATACCACTGCATCTTCAGTGTAGCTCATAATACCTTTAAGCTCGCCTTCAGACGCTTCTTTCATTGCTGCACAAATAGCGTCGTAGCTAGTTGGTGTAGCTAGGTTAACAGTAAGGTCAACCACTGAAACGTTTGGCGTAGGAACGCGGAACGCCATACCTGTTAGTTTGCCGTTAAGCGCAGGAATAACTTTACCTACTGCTTTAGCTGCACCAGTAGACGATGGAATGATGTTTTGGCCAGCACCACGGCCGCCGCGCCAGTCTTTCATAGAAGGACCGTCAACGGTTTTCTGTGTAGCTGTAGTCGCGTGAACTGTCGTCATTAAGCCATCTACAATACCGAACTTGTCGTTAAGTACTTTAGCAAGAGGCGCTAGACAGTTAGTCGTACATGATGCGTTAGAAACAATGGTTTCACCCGCGTAGCTATCATCATTAACACCCATAACAAACATAGGAGTGTCATCTTTAGAAGGCGCAGACATAACCACTTTCTTCGCGCCAGCTTCAATGTGTTTAGCGGCAGTTTCTTTGGTTAAGAACAAGCCAGTTGATTCAACTACTACATCTACATCTACTTCGTTCCATTTAAGGTCAGAAGGATTTTTCTCAGACGTGATGCGAATGGTTTTGCCATTTACAACTAAGTCGTTGTTGTCTACTGTAACTTCACCGTCGAATAAACCGTGAGTTGAATCGTATTTCAATAAGTAGGCAATGTAATCTGTATCTAATAAGTCGTTAATAGCAACTACTTCGATGTCTTCACGGGCTGCAGCCGCACGCATTACTAAGCGACCAATGCGACCAAAACCGTTAATACCGATGCGAATTGTCATGACGTACCTCGATTATTTTTAAATATGAAAATAAATTACGTAAAGTATGGATCAAAATGCCATAATTGGCAAAACAAAAACGCTAAACTGTTGGAAAATTACGAACAACAGCTTATGCAATCGTATTCAGTTTTCATAGCGCGACTGTTTCTAGAATAATGTTAATATTTTGTACGTATAAGCAAATTTGCTAAGTGCAAATTAAGCGTGCCTTCTCACAGGAATACAGGAACAAGTTACGATGACACAACATCTTCTGCAACAACTGGTTGAAATGCGTGGAATAGAGACACAATACGTCGACGCATGGGGCAAACCAGCAACCATCGCAGAGTCAAGTAAAGCCAAATTACTTAACGTGCTGGGTTATGACACCGCCAGTGAAGAAAAGATTCAGTCGCAAATTATAGACGACATTAGCTCAGTTTGGTTATCACCTTTGAACCCTGTTCAAGTGGTTCGTAATGATGAAGCTATTATCGTCGTTGTACGATTGCCTATAGAACTTGTAAACGATGAACATGTCATTACAGTTCACTGTGAAAACGGAGAAATTGTAAAACATCCGTTTACGCCCGTTGATCAAGAAATGACGACCATGGCGCACATCGATGATGTGGAATTCCATGAGTACATTGTATCCTTGCCACTTAGCCTGCCTCTTGGCTATCACACCATGAAATTGAGTGCTGATGATGACCAGTTTGCTGAGTCACGCTTAATTGTAGCGCCTAAAGCCTGTTACACCCCAGCCCCTATTGCCGACGGTAAAAAGATTTGGGGATTGAGTGTGCAGTTATACTGTGTGCGTAGTGAGAAAAACTGGGGAATAGGGGATTTCACCGATCTTGCCACCTTAATTGAAAAGGCTGCAGGCGTGGGGGCAGATTTTATCGGCCTTAACCCTATTCATGCACTTTATCCTGCCAATCCAGACGCGTGTTCTCCTTATGGGCCAAGTTCTCGCCGCTGGCTAAACTACTTGTACATTGATGCGTCTGCTATTGAAGGTTTTGATGACGAAAGTGTTCAGGCCGTTGTGAATGCTGAAGAGTTCCAAAACACGCTGACCCATGCCCGTGAAACAGAACATGTAGACTATGAAGCGGTCGCGCATATTAAACTGGCGGCGTTAAAAGCGGTGTTTGATGTTTACGATGCCCGTTATCTTCGTAAAAATACTAAGCAAAATAAAGCATTCAAAGCGTTTATTGCCGAAGGTGGTGAAAGCTTAGATATGCTGGCGGTGTACGATGCATTGCAATCACATTTGAAAGCCAAAGGAAAAGATTGTTGGGGATGGCCGGTATTCCCTCAAGAGTACAAAGATTACCATAACCCTGCGGTGGCTAAATTCAAAAAAGCCAATGCTGGCGATGTGAAGTTCTACCTATTTTTACAATGGATAGCAGCGCAGCAGTTAGAAGCGGCTAGCAGCAAAGCCACTGAATGTGGCATGACCATTGGGCTTTATCGAGACCTGGCGGTAGGCGTTAGCGAAGGCAGTGCGGAAATTTGGGGTAACAAAGATTTGTACTGCGTTGATGCAAGTGTGGGAGCGCCGCCAGATATCTTAGGTCCGCTAGGTCAAAATTGGGGCCTTCCTCCTATGGATCCTCGTAAGCTTTATGAACAAGCTTACCAACCTATTATTGACTTATTCTCTGCCAATATGGCGTCGTCAGGCTCACTTCGTATTGACCACGTAATGGCATTGCTGCGTTTGTGGTGGGTAGTGAAAGGTGATGACGCGAAAGAGGGCGGTTATGTGTATTACCCAGTTGATGACTTACTCGGTATTTTGGCCCTTGAAAGCCATCGTAACCAAAGCTTAGTCATTGGCGAAGATTTGGGCACCGTACCTGAAGAGATTCGCAGCAAGTTGGCAGATAACGGCGTGTATTCATACCGTGTATTTTTCTTTGAACAAGCAGAGGATGGCGGGTTCTTTTCGCCAAGCCATTACCCTGTGCAATCTATGTCTACGCTAACCACACATGATATGCCTACGCTAATCGGCTACTGGCATTGTTTAGATTTAGCGCTGGGCAAAGATATTGGCCTTTATCCTACCGACGATATTCTGCAAACCCTGTATACCGATCGTCATGACAACAAGCAGTCTATTTTAGACTCGCTTCATGGTCATCATTCCATTGCAGACAACGTGGGAAGAGACGTGAATAGCACTGGCATGACTGCAGAACTTAGTAAAGGTATGCAAGTGCACATGGCTGGCGGCTCAAGTGCGTTGTTAAGCTTGCAGTTAGAAGATTGGTTGCAAATGGACAAGCCCGTTAACATTCCAGGTACATTCAATGAGTACCCGAATTGGCGTAGAAAGCTGACTAAGAATGTTGAGGCTATTTTCGAGACTCATGATATAACAGAGTTAGCAGCTCAGTTAACTCAGGCACGTAAACAAGCGAGTGCTTAAGTTTTAACTTTCATTTTTAGTGAGTATGTTGGCGTGCAAATACGCACGCCTTTGCCTAATATTAGGGCAGTAAACCCGCGTTCTCTTGCGGGTTTTTAATAGGAGTAGCAGATGCAGGTAACGCGGATAAAACAGATAGCGCAGCAACTAGAACATGCAACATGTTCCCAGCCGTTTTCCGTTCTTGGACCAATTGAAACAGGAAGTAAAACTAAGATTCGAGTATGGCGTCCTGACGCTTCATCCATCGAAATAAGTTGGCCAAACACCGCATTGCCAAAGGTTACACTGAAACCGCTCACTGAAGCGGGGTTATTTGAAGGTGAAATTACAAAAGCGCAAAGTGCACAGGTTTACTCGGTTACCGTTAACAATAACAGCGAGGAGTTCACTTACTGCGACCCTTATCAATTCGCTGATAGTGCTTATCATGCTGTGCATTACATCGACAGCAAACCAGAAAATTTGTATCACCAAGCCGGCGCCCAAATTATAACCGTTACGCCTGATAAGGGGGATGCACTCGCTGCCACTCGTTTTTGCGTTTACGCCCCCAACGCCTCGTCAGTTTCATTAATTGGCGACTTTAACCAATGGGATGGGCGTTTACACCCCATGGAAAAAACCTCATTGGGGTACTGGGTATTAATCGTTCCCAGTTTAGGCGAGGGGGAACGCTATAAATACCAAATTAAAGATGCTCACGGGCATGAATTACCGCACAAAACAGATCCGTTAGGGTTTAGCGCTGAACAATATCCTTCTCATGCATCAAAAATATTCAACCACGACAAATACCAGTGGAACGATGATGCATGGTTAGCATCGCGTAAGCAAAATAAGTACGCCAACCCCATGAGTATTTATGAAGTGCATCTAGGCTCGTGGAAACGCCCTGGAGCAGACAGTGGTCAGCGTTACTTAACTTACGAAGAATTAGCCGACGATTTAATTCCTTACGCAAAAGAGATGGGCTACACCCACCTTGAGCTATTACCCGTGTCGGAATTTCCGTTTGATGGGTCGTGGGGCTATCAGCCGGTTGGCATGTTTGCGCCAACCAGTCGTTTTGGTAACCCAGATGCTTTTAAATACTTTGTTGATAAATGTCACCAAGCTGATTTAGGGGTGATTATTGATTGGGTGCCTGCGCACTTCCCTGAAGACGGGCATGGTCTAGCGCGCTTTGATGGTAGCCATGTTTATGAGTATGAAGATCCTAGACGTGGCTGGCACCCAGACTGGAACTCGTGCATTTACGATTTCGGTAAACAAACGGTTCGCCAGTTTCTCGTCGCCAATGCGCTATTCTGGCTAGATAAGTTTCACATCGATGGGCTACGTGTAGATGCAGTTGCCTCTATGCTTTATCTCGACTACTCCCGCAATGAAGGAGAGTGGATACCTAATGTGGACGGTGGGAATGAGAATTACGAAGCCATTAGTTTACTGCGTTGGATGAACGAGGAAGTGTATAAGCACTTCCCCGATGCCATGACCATTGCCGAAGAATCTACGTCCTTTCCGAAAGTGTCACGCCCTGTGTTTGATGGTGGGTTAGGCTTTGGCTTTAAATGGAATATGGGGTGGATGCACGATTCCTTAACCTATATTGCCAAAGATCCTGCTTATCGTAATTACCATCATGGTGAAATTACTTTCAGTATGGTTTACGCGTTTGACGAGAATTTCGTGTTGCCTATTTCCCACGATGAAGTGGTACATGGTAAAGGTAGCATGTTACACAAAATGCCTGGTGACGAATGGCAGCAAGCCGCTAACGTGCGCTGTTATGCTGGCTTTATGTATGGGCACCCTGGTAAAAAGCTCAACTTCATGGGCAATGAATTTGCACAAAGCAAAGAGTGGAACCATGATACCAGCCTAGATTGGCATCTTCTTGAACACAAAAAGCACAAAGGTATTCAAAGTTTATATAAAGCGTTGAATCAGTTTTACACCAGCACGCCTGCTATGTATGAACAAGATCATAACCACAATGGTTTTGCGTGGATTGATCATGAAAATGCAGATCAAAGTGTGGTGTCTTTTGTGCGAACGTCTTTAGACGGGAAACAAAAGGTATACGTTATCTGTAATTTTACGCCTATCCCTAGAGAGCATTACCGCGTGGGCGTAGATGGGGCAGGAGAGTTGGCACTTGCACTGAATACAGATAGTCAGGTATTTTGGGGTAGCGAATATCCCGTGGTTAGCCATGTAACCCCTACGTCGGTAGCATGGAATAATCGTGACCACTCTATTAGTATTAATTTACCCCCGTTATCTACCGTATTTTACATCACGAAATAGGAATTACGTTGGACGCCAAACAGATTGTCACAGAAACAAACAAGGTTTTATTGGGTGAAGCGTTTCCATTAGGTGCAACACCTTATGATGACGGGTGTAACTTCGCCGTTTATGCGCCAGATGCTAAAGCTGTGGCCCTTTGTTTGTTCCACAACGATACTGAAGAGCCATTAGGTGAGATATTACTGCCTGAAAAAAGTGGTGATGTTTGGCATGGCTTCTTGCCCGATGTTCAGCCCGGTCACTTATATGGCTATCGCGTTGAACGGGGAGAGGGGCAACTCCATGGTGTGCCTACCGATAAACTACTTATCGATCCTTATGCAAAAAAACTAAGCAGACCCATTCATTGGGATGCAAGGCAGTACAAATACGACTCTCAGTTTATGGTACCTAAATGTGTGGTAGTCGCAGACGCTGATTACCCGCAAAGTGGTATTCGTTCGGTGAATATTCCTAAACACAAACGTATCGTTTATGAAGCGCATGTAAAAGGGCTAACTAAACTGCATCCTGATGTACCAAAGGAGCATCAAGGTAAATATCTTGGGGCATGTCACCCTGCGGTAATTGCACACCTAAAAGCATTAGGCATTACCACGGTGCAGTTCATGCCCATGTGTTCTTTTATGCCCGAACCTTATATTACCGAAAAAGGGTTAACGAATTATTGGGGCTATAACCCCGTCAATTTCTTTGCTCCTGAGCCTCGTTATGCTACCGAAGACGCCTTAGCTGAAATAAAGCACATGGTTGATGAATACCATAAAGCAGGGCTAGAGGTGATTGTAGATGTGGTATACAACCACACGGCGGAAGGTGGTAAAGGCGGCCCTATTTTGTCGTACAAAGGTTTCTGCCCGTATCAAGCCTATTTGTTAGAACAAACTAAACGTGGAGAGTTGGTTTATTCTAACCACTCTGGCTGTGGTAATACGGTACACACATCTCATCCTTACATGATGACACTCATACTTGATGCCATGCGCTTTTGGGCAACCACTATCGGCGTAGATGGTTTTCGCTTCGACTTAGCGGTAACACTTGGGCGTGAGCCACAAGCTTACAATAAATATGCTGGATTAATTCGCGCCATAGGGCAAGACCCTGTGTTAAAGCAAACTGTTTTACTGGCCGAACCTTGGGATATCGGGCTTGGCGGTTACCAAGTGGGTAACTTCCCCACACCGTGGTTAGAAGTTAACGATAAGTACCGAGATACAGCGCGGGCTTTTTGGCGTGGTGATGAAGGTTTAGCAGCCGATTTTGCTACTCGCTTTATGGGGTCTCGCGACTTATTTCATAAAGGCTACCGTCATATTTCCACATCGGTAAATAATATTACCTATCACGATGGCTTTACGCTGCATGATTTAGTGAGTTATGCCGACAGGCATAACTTGGCTAACTTGGAAGATAACCGGGATGGCCACGGTCATAACTTATCGGCCAATTATGGTGTTGAAGGTGAAACTCAAGATAAAAATATACTGGCGCTGCGCGAGCGCCAAAAGCGGAACTTGTTCGCGACCCTTATATTCTCGCAAGGCACTCCCCACATTTTGGGCGGGGATGAATTAAGCCGCACCCAATTTGGTAATAACAACGCTTACTGCCAAGACAACCCGATTAGTTGGACCCAGTGGGAAATGAATAAGCGTCAGCAAGATTTTCTCAGTTTTTGCCAGTATGTTATCCGGCTTAAACAAAGCTCAACCTTGTTAAGTGAAATAAAGTTAGAAGACGATCATTTTTCATTATCGAAAAATGTCAGTCAAATTAACTGGTATAAGCCTGACGGCACCGATAAAGCCTCAGAAGATTGGAACGCCGCTCACAATAAAGCCTTTGGGGTGGAAATTAGAGGTTGCGCTGTGGGTGAACAAACCCCAGAACATTGGTTCTTGTGCGTGAATGCTGGTGATAGCGATGTACGGTTTAATCTGCCAAGTTTGTCACCTAGAGGTGGCTGGACGCTGCACTTAGATACCCGTTACGCTACACTGAGTGAACAGCCGAAAATCTGTATTCAAAAGGTCTTCTTACAGGCAGGTAAGTCGTTAACCTTGTTTAGTTTTAATGAGTTTACTTCGTAAGCTTTACCTCTGACGAAAAAAATAGCATACCGAACGTATATCGACACGGTATGCTGTTCTTTATTGATACAGGTGGTATCATGCTCTCCCATCTGAATGTGAGGGTTTTTCTATGCAAAATGAAGGTGGAAATAAGCACGCTGGAACAGCGTGTGATATTGGTTTTATCGGTTTAGGCGTAATGGGTAATAACCTTACAATGAACTTGGTAGACCACGGTTATCGCGTAGCGTGTTTCGATTTAGACCAACATAAAGTTGATGCCATTCTAGCTAAAGATGCCAGCGAGCGAGATGCCAACGCTGAACCTCGTGTTGAAGGTTGCAGTTCTTACACCGAACTACTCAGTAAACTAAAAGCCCCACATCTTATTATCCTTTCTGTGCCAGCCGGCGACCCTGTTGATCATGTGTGTAATCACCTGATTGATGCAGGTATTCATGCCGACGATATTGTTGTAGATACTGGTAATAGTTTATGGACTGACTCCGTGGCCCGTGAAGATCAGTACAAAGGTAAGTTCATCTTCTTTTCTACTGCCGTATCTGGTGGTGAAGTAGGGGCACGTTTTGGGCCTTCATTAATGCCTTCAGGTAATCCTTATGCTTGGACTCGCATTGAGCCGGTACTAAAGGCAATTGCCGCTAAGGTAGATCCTGAAACGGGTAAACCTCTTGAAAGTTTTGTACCTGGTAAACCAATATTAGAAGGTGAGCCATGTGCCACTTATATTGGCCCTGTAGGCGCAGGTCACTACGTGAAAATGGTGCACAACGGTATTGAATATGCCGATATGCAGCTTATTTGCGAAACCTATCATGTAATGCGAGAGGCATTACAAATGTCGCCCTCTGATATTGCAGCGGTGTTTCGACGCTGGAATGAAGGCAAGCTAAATAGCTACCTGATGGAAATCAGCGCCGAAGTGCTCAACCAACTCGACCCAGATACTAATCAGCCTCTTGTTGACGTAATTCTTGATAGAGCAGGGCAAAAAGGCACGGGCCTGTGGACTGCAGTAAGTGCATTGCAAGTAGGTAGCCCAGCGCAAACCATTACGTCGGCGGTTTTTGCTCGCAGTATTTCAAGTTTGAAAGATGAGCGTGTAGCGGCAAGTAAGGTACTTTCTGGCCCAGAGCCTGTTGTACACTCTGATGAGCAAAAAGAAGACATAATCAATAAGCTAGAGCAAGCGTTATATTGCTCTAAAATTTGCGCCTATGCCCAAGGCTTCCAGCTTATGGCCATTGCCGCTAAAGAGCATGGTTGGCATTTAGAGTTTGGTGAAATTGCCAAAATTTGGCGTGCAGGCTGTATCATTCGTGCGGTATTCCTACAGTCTATTTCTAAGGCTTATGAAAACAATGAAGAGTTGTCGAACTTGCTGATGGACCCTTTCTTTGCGAATCAAATTTCTGAATTTCAATCTGATTGGCGTCAGTCAATTGCGCAGGCCACTATTGCTGGCGTGCCGTGCCCCGCTATGATGTCATCACTAAGTTACTACGATTCGTATAGAACCGCGGTATTGCCAGCTAATTTGCTTCAAGGCCAACGAGACTTTTTCGGTGCCCACACATACCAGCGTGTAGATAAGCCAGCGGGTAAGAAATATCACCTAGAATGGAGTGATCCCCAGCGTCCACAAATTTCTATAAAACGCTAATACGAGTTCTATAGTAAAATGAAAGGTGTACCAGACGTTTCAGGTACACCTTTTTCTTTTTAAGGGGCTGGATTTAAGGGCTTGGACTCAAAGACTGATTTCAAGAAAAGGTTTATAGGAGAAACTATGTCAGAACAAAAATGGCAAGAAACACTGTCGGAAGAAGAGTACCGAGTATGTCGCAATGCTGGGACTGAAAGACCGTTCACCGGCGCTCTATTAGATGAAAAGCGAGCTGGAACTTACGTGTGTAAGTGCTGCGGCGCTGATTTGTTTTCTTCCCAAACTAAGTTTGATGCTGGTTGTGGCTGGCCCTCTTTCTTTCAGCAACTTGAAAACGACAACGTAGGTTACCGAGACGACAATACTCATGGTATGCATCGTGTAGAGATTTTCTGTAAACAGTGTGATTCCCATTTAGGGCATCTGTTTCCAGACGGCCCAGAGCCTAGTGGTCAGCGTTATTGCGTGAATTCAATTTCGCTAACCTTTAAAGGTAATGGTGATGTGGTGGTAAAAGGTTAGTCACGGGCGGCCTCTTGCTTTGCAAGGTAAACAGTCGAACAAAAAATATACAGACATGCTTGCGGCCACACAAAAGATAAAAAAAATTCGCCCTAATACGGCGGATTTTTCATTTTTTAGCACTTATTTAGTCTTTTTTATTGGCTAAAAAGTGTAATTCATTTTCACTATTACAATCTGTTTAGCTTTAAGGCGTCGGCATCAAACCGACTATTTTCAAGTGCAGAAACAATATCTCCTACAACGCTGTTTAATATATCCACCGGTAAATTAAACTTCTGCCCAATAGCTTCCCGTCTTTTTGAAGAAATATTTTCATCAAAATACTCACTCACCCCAAGCCATACATAAGCCATTCTGTAGTTTTCTTTATCCAAGGCTAACGATACCAAGGATAAATACACGGCAGTGTCTATGTTGTCGGTATTTTTATATAAGCTAAGTGCTTTGTATAGAGTGGAGATAGTGCGCTCAGAATTGGTTTTAATTTGCGCCGAGGCCAGAGAAATTAACAGTTCTGGATCGTTAACGTTATCGCTTGCGGCATAACGCTCAAACCGATGAAAGGCCTGTTTATCGCCATTGCGAGACCAATGGTAATAAGAAAGGTAGGGGTCGAGAGAGTTCTTGGTTTCCCTTGCTAAACGGGTAAGTTCTCTTTGCGCTGTCATCACCCCTTTAAGGCGGGTGGCTTCTTTGCCTTTTCGCTTAACATGTTCAATATGTTGCGCTTCTTCTACGCACACTAAGTACTCTTCAAATGCTAATAACAACGGATATTTAAAGGCGTCTGAGGTATCTGCTGCGTGGTTGTATCTTAGCCTAATGATGTCGGCGCGTTCATGACGACAACGGGCATCTAGGCTTAAATCTAAACACATTTCACTGTTAGTTTCGCAAATTTCACTGATAGTCGGTTCGAACCAATCACTACAGCCAGATAACATGACGGTCATCGAAAAGGCGATAATAATTTTCTTATAACCTGTTGGAAAATTACTAAATAAATCGCCTCTATCGGGCTGTTTCTCTGATTTTTTGAAATTTATCAACAATTTGGCCATCCTTGTTTGTTTCTTTAAGATACTGCTCGTCACCGTCAGACGAAATCTTCACCTAGTGTACCCTAAAATTTTAAAAAGCTGACGTGTCACACATCGTTAATTTACGTCGATAAAGGCAAAAGCATGAATCAACAGTTTGAGCAGGAATTACAAAGCAGCTGGCAAGAGCGTCAGGAATACGCAGAAATGATGTTGCCCCTTATCGGTAAGCTATACCGAAACAGCGCAGTTGAAATTTCAGTTTATGGTCGCTCGTTATTGAACGCCAGCGCGACTGATGTGATCAAGTCACATCGCAAAGTACGTTTGCATGAGGGAGTAAAATTGCGACTTCGGGAGAGTTTCCCAATTTTACTTGCACTAAGCGAAATGCAGATTGCACCTGCGCAAATTGATATTGGTAAGCTAGCCTTCGATTTTAATTACGGTTCGGCGGTAGACAGCGACGACTTAAATGCTTTTTTAAGTGAAAAGTTAGGCGACGTTATTGATAAAGAGGACGATCAGAAACCTCAAGACGTTGTACTTTATGGCTTTGGTCGTATAGGTCGTTTATTAGCGCGTTTGTTAATAGAACGCCAAGGTAAAAACAACAAGCTACGTTTGCGTGCCATTGTGGTACGTGGCGGGCGCGATGGTGACCTAGAAAAACGCGCGAGCTTACTGCGCCGCGACTCAGTCCATGGGCCATTTAATGGCAGCATCTCTATTGATCACGATCGCAATGCATTAAAAGCTAACGGATCATTTATTCAGGTGATTTACGCGAATAGCCCTGATGAAGTGGATTACACTAAATACGGTATCGACAACGCTATTATTGTAGATAACACAGGTATTTGGCGTGACCGCGATGGTTTAGGTTTGCACCTTAAAGCCAAAGGTGCAGCTAAAGCGGTACTGACTGCACCAGGTAAAGGCGATATCAAAAACATCGTGCATGGCGTAAACCATGATGAAATCACCCCAGACGACACCATTCTTTCTGCTGCAAGCTGCACTACCAATGCGATTACTCCTGTGCTTAAAGCACTTGATGAAGAGTACGGTATAGAAGATGGTCATGTTGAAACTGTGCATTCATACACGAACGATCAGAACCTCATTGATAATTATCATAAAGGTGATAGACGAGGTCGAAGTGCACCATTGAATATGGTTATCACTGAAACCGGCGCAGCAAAAGCGGTATCGAAGGCCTACCCTAAGCTAGCGGGTAAGCTTACTGGTAATGCGATTCGTGTACCCACACCAAATGTGTCACTGGCGATTTTGAACCTTAACTTAGCGAAAGCGACAGACCGAGTAGCAGTGAATGAATTTTTGCGCGATGCTGCACTCTTTTCAACACTGCAACACCAAATAGATTACACCGCGAGTAAAGAGATTGTGTCTACTGACTTAGTCGGCTCACGTGCAGCCTCAGTGGTCGATTCACAGGCTACAATAGTGGCAGATAAACGTCTTACTCTTTATGTTTGGTACGACAACGAGTTTGGTTATAGCTGCCAGGTAATGCGAGTTATTAGGGATATGGCAGGGCTTAGTTTCCCCACACTGCCGCTTTAATATTCAATTTGAATGAAAACCGACCGTCTTGGGTCGGTTTTTTATTTGTGTAAACAAAACCGTGCCTTCAAGTGACATAAATCACGCATTGGCACATGGTATTTGTATAACTGACTATGCTAAATTACTGCTCAAATAAAGAGGAAAACGACAGTTTATGCATATTTCTAGTCAATTCGACAGCGGCAATATTGAGGTACTAAGTGCCCAATCGCCTGAAGACATTCGTCTTGCCATACCCAAAGATAATCAATCTGAATTTGCGCAGTGGTTTCACTTTCGCCTCGTTGGCGAGTCGTTCGTTACCCATACAATGACCATTACTGACCTGGCCAAATCTGCCTATCCTGACGGTTGGAAAGGCTACAATGTGCTTGCGTCATACGATCGCCAAACGTGGTTTCGTATTCCTAGCGAGTTTGATGGAGACAACCTTACATTCTCACTGACGCTAGAGCAGCCTAGCGTTTACTTCGCTTATTTCATTCCTTACAGCTACGAAAGACATCTCGACCTAGTACACGATGCGCAAATGTCATTGTTATGCGAGCACCGCTTTTTAGGGTTGACATTAGATGGTCGTGATATGTCTATGCTAGTGATTGGCGAAGAAACCCCAAACAAGAAAAAAGTATGGGTTACTGCCCGCCAACATCCAGGTGAGACCATGGCCGAGTGGTGTGCTGAAGGATTAATCTATCGTTTGTTAGACGAGCAAGACGGACTGGCGCGACAATTGCTGGATAACGCTGTGTTTTACGTGGTTCCTAACATGAACCCTGACGGTGGCGCACGTGGCCATTTACGTACCAACGCGGTAGGCACCAATTTAAACCGTGAGTGGGCAACCCCAAGTGCTGATAAAAGCCCAGAAGTGTTTTATGTCATGGACGCCATGGAAAAAATTGGCGTAGATATGTTTGTCGATTTGCACGGTGATGAAGCACTGCCGTACAATTTTGTGGCAGGCTCAGAAGGTAACCCAAGTTACTCTGACGAAATTAAAGCGCTAGAAAACATCTTTAAAGATGCGTTATTAAATGCAACACCAGAATTTCAAGACGAGTTTGGATACGATAAAGACGCGCCAGGTGAAGCGAACCTAACGGTGGCAGCGAACGCAGTAGGTGAAAAATTTAACTGTATGTCTTATACCGTCGAAATGCCGTTTAAAGATAATGCTGATGTACCAGATGAAATATATGGCTGGTCTGTTCAGCGCAGCAGACAGCTAGGCGAAGATTTACTTATTGCCGTAAATGCCGTAGTAAAGAAGCTAAACGGTTAATGCGTTGAGAAATACCATAATAAAGCCCCTTATCAATGGGGCTTTATTAATAAATACAATAATAGAAATCATAACAACAAGATAATAAAGAGGTGATACCTTGGAAGGGTTATATAGTTTTCTCGTCATACTGGATGGTTTTTTAGGCGGCGCAGGGTGGTTTCCTTACGTATTGCTCGGTGTAGGTTTGTTCTTCACTATCTATCTTAAATTTCCTCAAATTCGTTTTTTTAAACATGCATGGCAAGTGGTAACGGGTAAGTTCGATAAAGAGAGCGACCCAGGTGACACTACCCATTTTCGTGCGCTAACAACTGCGTTATCTGGAACGGTAGGAACAGGTAACATTAGTGGTGTGGCATTTGCTATCTTCTTAGGTGGCCCAGCAGCATTATTCTGGATGTGGGTAACCGCTTTTTTAGGTATGACTACCAAATTTGTAGAAGTGACCCTTTCTCACAAATACCGAGTGAAAACCGAAGATGGCACAATGGCGGGTGGCCCCATGTATTACATGGACAGACGCTTAAACATGAAATGGTTAGCGGTGGCTTTTGCTATTGCTACCGTTGTTAGCTCATTTGGTACGGGTAACTTGCCGCAAAGTAACGGCATTGCACAAAGTATTGAAGCCACGTTTGGTTTTGAGCCATGGGCGGTAGGCAGTGTGCTAGGTATCTTGTTAGCGCTAGTTATTCTTGGCGGTATTCAACGTATTGCGGCTTTTACGGCGCGGGTCGTGCCGGTAATGGCGGTTATTTACCTTATTGGTGCGTTAGCGGTAATTTTCGCGAACGTTGAAAATATTATTCCTTCTTTCACCGCGGTAGTTAAAGATGCATTTACAGGGTCTGCGGCTGCAGGGGGCTTCTTAGGAGCATCTCTCGCGTATGCATTTAACCGTGGTGTAAACCGTGGCTTGTTCTCAAACGAAGCGGGTCAAGGTTCTGCGCCAATTGCTCATGCTGCAGCGAAAACCAAAGAGCCAGCATCAGAAGGTATGGTGTCGCTACTTGAACCTTTCATCGACACTATCATCATTTGTACCATTACCGGTCTAGTTATTCTTTCTTCTGGTGTGTGGAAAGAAAAACACGAGAACGTGTTTGATCGCTCTGACATGTTTTTTGTTCAAGGCCAATATGACGACAGCGACCAAGCCGATGTGGACAAGCTTTACGGGTACCTTAATGATATTGAAGGTAACGAGATAAAAGCTTACACAGGCAGCATTACCGTGGTAAATGGTACTGCGGTAAGCGAAGGCTTTACCTTGTTGAATTCACGCTCTGTTGCTGAAGATGTTAAGTACGCCGTGGGTAGTGAAGACCCTTATACCGGTACACTTAAAATTGAAGATGGAAAACCGCTTAAACAGAACTTAGAAGTTAGTGGTAAGTCACTGGTTCACTCTGCTGCGCTAACTACCATTGCATTTACTCGTGGTTACTTCGGGCAGTTCGGCCAATACATAGTGTCTATTGGTTTATTGCTTTTTGCCTTTTCTACAGCCATTGCATGGTCGTACTACGGTGATAGAGCCATGACGTATTTGCTTGGGCCCCGCTCGGTTATGCCATATCGTGTTATTTATGTGGCTGGCTTTGTATGGGCTGCCTTCTCAGATACCACTTTAGTGTGGGCATTGTCAGCAGTTGCCATTGTAGTAATGACTTTACCTAACCTATTTGGTATTGTGCTGCTCAGTAAAGAAATGAAAGAAACCGTTAATGACTATTGGAAAAGACATAAAAGCAAAAAATAGCCGATAACGTGTAAGTGGTGTGAAAGTCATGTGGTAGCCTTTTATTTGGCTTTCACACCACAATTCTAATTAAATTATATTAATACTCGTCAGCCTTTGATTAGGCTTTGCAATACGCATTTCAATACGTAAAATACTCACCTCAAAAACCAACGCTACCTGGTTAATTCCGCGTCTTTCCTACAGGAGCAAACTATGGCACTCGTTGACTGCCCATCGTGCAATAAAAAAACGTCTGATAAAGCTAAAATATGCCCACATTGTGATTTCAAAATAGGCGATGCTTCTTCAGAAGATATTGAGCGTAAAAAAAGTTTACAGAAATTCAAAAAGTTACAGAGCATTCAAAATCAATCGCTGTTGGCCATGATTATATTTGTGGCAGGATTTGGTTTTATGTATTGGGGCGGAACAAGACCCGGCGACCTGCAACACAACCTTGCGATCGTAGCCAGTATTGCAGGTTTTGTGTGGTATCTTGTCAACCGCGTGAGAGTTGTCCTTATTAAACGTTCCCGTTCATGAATATAGATGTATTACTAAATAGTATGACGCCAGAGGTGTATGAACGTCTGCGTCAATCGGTTGAAACCGGTAAATGGCTTGATGGCACGCCGTTAAGCGAAGATCAAAAAGCCAGCTGTATGCAAGCAGTGATGCTGTATCAAGCAAAAATTGAGAAGTCGTCGGAACATATGACGGTAAACGAAAGCGGTGAAATAGTGCATAAAAGTAAATCAGACTTTAAACGTGCACTTTCTAAGCAAGAAGATGATAACAACACTATAGCGCGGTTTAAACAGGATGATATTTAGTCGGTTCTTTGCTCCTTCACATACCAGTCAAAATCCCGAAAAAAGACTGGAAGCCATTAAAAACCTGTCGCCGGAAAAGCCTACAGACAAAACATTATTACATGAATTAGCATTTAATGACGCCAATGCTGACGTTAGCCTTGCTGCCCTTAACAAACTAAACACTTTTGTGTTGTGGCTTAAAATGTCCCAGAGCGCTCAGCATGCGAAGGTAAAGAAAATTGCCGAACGTAAGGTGGAAGCGTCATTAATGGGGCGCAGTGAGTTATCAATAAGCACTAATGAGAAAGCATCATTTTTGCGTGAAACCGCTAATGCTGAACTTATTCAAACAATATTGGTAAATGACAAAGCTTTACTTGCCGATAACAGTCTAGTACTTACTCTACTTAAAAAAGTAGATAAGCCCGCTTTTACTCAAACCCTCTTTCTTCAACACGCAGATAATGCACTACAGCAGGCAATATTGGCCACTATCGAAGATGGTAGCGTGCTACAAAAGCTAGAAAAGAAATGCCGTGAAACCGTTATTCATGACGCCATTGAAACCAAGCTTCAAGCGCTAAAAGCCCAAGCTGAAAAGCCAGTTGAATTACTACGCCGTGTGACCTTGTGTTTATCTAAATACCAAGCCTTGGCTGATAAGTCTGATGTGGTAGACATTGATAACCGCCAAGCTGAGTTATTAAGCGAATATAATAACTTGATGTCGGATGCAGAGCTTTTAAGCGACGAAGACAAACTGTCAGTGGTAGCAAAGTTCGCACGTATTAGCGAAAAAGTATCACGTCATTTGGCGCGCATTCGCCCTGAATGGGAAGCGCAAAAAGCGGCAAAAGAAAAAGCTGAAATTGAAGCCTTGTGTAAGCAGCATCTTTCTCATGCTACTAAGCAAGTGAATTGGCTTTATGGCGAACGTTTATGTGAAGCTACACTTGCTGACGTTGCGGTAGTGAACGAATCGGTACGGGCACTCGAAGTAAGCGCAGAACATTTGGTCTCATTAGGTGGTAATACTAAATTAGTAGATGAGATACGCCAAGGTATTACTAAGCTAAACAGCAGCCTTGAAGCGTTTTCTATGCAACAGCAATATGGTCAAAAGCTTTTGATTTGTTTGACTCAGGTTGAAACCTTGGCCGAAGAATCTGTTCAGCAACAAACGGTAGGTACGCCATCACAAGGCAAAGCCAGTGAGCAAAATGCGCTAGGAATTAATACTAGTGTAACTGATACTAATTCAAGTGATGCTAGCTCAGATGTTGCGGACAATGCGACTCAGGCAGACGCTATTAAGGCAGGTTCTACCCAAACTAAAACTAGCGATGCTTCGATGTCGATGGGTAAAGATGCAGCGTCTGTTGAAGAAGAGTTTAAAGCACTCAGTGAAAAGTATGAGAGCTTACGCAATGAACTCATTTCAGTACCTAGCTCGCTTAATAAGCGCTGGCATGCTGCTTCGCGTGTTTTTAGTCAGAAAAAACAGGCTAAAAAAGCCGAAGTCGACCAAGCGCTTCGTCAGTGCAGAAAGCAAATTAGTGTAGTAGATAATTTAATTGCGCAAGGTAAGTACCGCGGCGCTATTACTAAGTTTGAGAAGTTATCTTTAGCATTTGATGGCATGCCTGATAATGTGAAAAAGCAACTGGCTAAGCGTTATGAAAAAACCGCTGAAGACATTGCTCACCTTGAAGGCTGGCAAGATTATATTGCAGCGCCTAGAAAACCGGCATTGGTTGAAGAAGCTCAAGCATTAGCAGCAACGCCCGTTGACGATATTAAACAACGTGGTGAAGCCATTCGTTATTTACGTCAACAGTGGCTTTCATTAGGCGCAGCATCAGATGATGACGCACTGCAAAAGGCCTTTGACGATGCGTTAGAGCTTGCGTTTAAACCTTGCCGCGATCATTACGCGGCATTAGATGCAGAGCGCGAAAAAGCCCTGCAAGCTCGTCAGGGGTTAATTGAACAGGTTAGTGCTGTTGAATTATCACAAGATGAAGCCGTGCTGGCTAAGCTGTTCGATAGAATTGTTAAGCAGTGGCACGACTGCGGTCAAGTTGAAAAGCGTGAGTACGAGGCGTTAAAACAGCGTTGGAGTCAGGCTTTAAACCCACTGCAAACTAAAGTAAACCAGTGGCATGCAGAAAACAAAAAAGCGAAGCAACAACTGGTAGCCCAAGCTGCAGCGCTTTTAGAAGATGAAGACATTGCCAGTGCTACGGAAAAAGCCCAAAAACTGCAACACAATTGGAAGGCTATCGGGCATGCTGGTAAGCGTGACGAAAGCCGCTTGTGGCGAGAATTTCGTTTAGCTAACGATGCTTTATTTGGACGCTTGAAAGAACAACGCAAAGCGCAGTCATCAGCATTTGACGAAACATTTAGTACGCTATTTGCCGAGCTGAACGCTATTGATTCAGCATCTGATGAAGCCGCTATTGCTAGTTCAGTACAGGATATTGAAACCCGCGCTAAAGCCTTGCCCGCTGCGATGCGTACAAAACTGGATAAGAAAATTGCCGGTATTCAAAAGCAACAGCAAGCTAATGCTCAGCAGCGCCAAGTAAGAAAAGTGCAGCAACGGGCACAATCCGTAATTACGTTACTAAGTGAAAGTTTACGGGCCGGTGATACTGCTAATATCAGCGATGAAGACGCTAACATGCTAGGTAAGCGATGGAAATCAGCGCTTGCTAAGCCTAGCGAAGTTCAACAAAGTCGACATTGGCTTACGGTAGCGCTAGAAGCGGCTACTGATATTCCCAGTCCTGAACACGACAGTAGTATGCGAACCAATGTGCAATTGACCATGATGACAGCAAAACTGGAAAAAGGTGAAAGTTTATCTCCTGCACAGTTGTTGGAAGATTGGATTGCGCACGGAAAAGTGGATGATGAAGATACACACTTGCTTGAGCGTGTGGTGAATGTGTTAGATAACAACCCCGAGGTAGTCGCGTAAGATGAAAAGCCAAGTTGAATTTGGGTTTGCTAGTGAGATGACAGCATACCGGTTTATCAACACGGTGAAGCACATGGACGTCGATTCTCTTGTGGTGAAGTTCGGCCGCAGTGACCGTCATGTGTTGGTATCTTACCGTTATGCGGTAGCTGAGTTCGATAGGACGCTGTCTGAATTAGACGATTTAGCGCGAGAGCTTGGCGGCGAAGAAGTATAAAAACAAGTACAAAAAAGCGGGTGGACAAAGTCCACCCGCTTTTTTACTAAATAAAGTCTGGATTAACAGTCTTTATCTTCGGCATTTGCGCCTTCTTTAACGTCTTCACAAGCATCTTCCATTGCGTTGCCTGCGTCCGTTACAATCTCATCTAGCTCTTCACCAGCATTTTCTGCTTCACCGTCGCCGCATGCGGCAAGTGTTAGTGCGAAAGTTCCAGCTGCTAAAAGTTTCAATAATGATTTTTGTGAGATCATATCCTTTCTCCTGTGTCCTGTAGTATTAAAAAAATCTGGTTAATTTATGCTCGTGGTGACCGACCGCGTAAGGCATTCGCGACTAGTGAAATTACTAGTAAGGCGATAAACACAAAGAATAAAAATTGTGCTATACCTGTTGCTGCACCTGCGATGCCGCCAAAACCAAAAACTGCTGCAATAATGGCGATAATGAAAAAAGTAATTGCCCAACCTAACATAGCTAAGTCCTCTTTTTGCTTCCGTTACTGTCACAGTAGATAATGCGAACATTGTGCCTAAATTTCAACTTATTGATTTTTATAGTTTTTGTGGTTTTTATTGCTACTTTTGGTTAATATTAAACGATATAGGTAAACAAGGTTTACAGAGCATTTGCACTTTTTACATAGGGGGAGGGCATAACATTAGTTACCGCTAATTAAGCTTTCGCTTTCTCCAGATGTTAGTATCATTACGTTATAAATTCGGCTTTGTATTAAGGGTAGGCAATGGCAAAAACGCATTCAGCATTTATTGGATTAATGCAACGAGCAAGAAACGTTAAACGATGGCCATTAATGGCGCAGTTTCAAGAAGAAATGTTGTCTACCCATATTTATGAAGCCTCTATGGTGGCGCATATGTTAGGGGCTATTGCTGCTGACGTATTTAACGAAGATGTTGAGCCTGACAGAGTAGCCGCTATGGCGATTTTTCATGAGGGCAGTGAAATAGCTGGCATGAGTGATATCCCGAGCCCAGTGAAATATCACGACCCTGAGACTACCGCAGCCATTAAGAAGCTTGAGCGTAGGTTTGAGGCTATGCTAATACAAACCGTGCCAGAGCCGTTGCAGAAGCGTTACCAGCCCCTTATTGAACAAGACAAAGATGATATACACGTACGATTAGCGAAAGCGGCTGACGTTCTATGTGCGTATCTTAAATGTGACTATGAATTGTCGAAATCCAATTCTGAATTCTCTAATGCCATGCATGAAATGGAAGTGCAATTACAACAGTACAGAGAACGTTTTCAATCGGTTGAGTACTTTTGTAAGGTATTTCTAGAAGACGCCAAAGGCACGTTAGATGAACAGACTAGAGATCTCGATTGGGTAGAGCGGGCTAATACTCTACATTTAGATTCTGAAAAAAGCGAATAGCTTAAACGGGTTTATAAACCAAACGACCGCCTAATGGCGGTCGCTTTGTTTGTATTGCTTAAAAGTCGTTAGCCTAGTGCACACAACCGTTACTTTACGTTGTCTGCCTGCTCAGCAAGAATTTTATCAACAGATAATTCATTTTTACCCAAACTGCCTTGGGTATTGCTCATTCTTACCATAATAGAAAAATACACATCATTTATTTGAGTTTCGGTTACCGTGTTTTGGCCCTGGATTGGCATAGGTTGCGCAACCTCTGAACATCCTGACATGGTGCATTGTTGATTAGTAGGAAAAGGTTTTGGCTTTTCGGTACCGTGTGAAACCGCTCTGGCCATCACTGGCCTTTTATCTACGTCAGTTTTCACTATGGCCAACCAATTGTAATTTTGCTTCTTCGCGATTTCAGCAGCGCGTTGTAGGGCATATTGCTGAATAATATCGGCAGGCGTGCGATCAGTAGCTTTAAAAAGTACTCGATATTCATTGTCGGTAAGTTGAACGCTTGAATATCCATAGCCTTCTGTGGTTACTGCCGATTTATAGGGCGTTGGGGTGGCGGTTGGTGTGGTAGAACAAGCAGTGATGAATAAACTACAAGCTACGGCAGCTATTGTCATTTTTATTGGTAAGCGCATGGTAATTCCCAGTATGAATGTAAGTACTATTCTCATTGAAAATGAGAGCTATCTTACAAGGTCGCTGTATTAAAAAGCGCTATCTTAAGAACGACAGCACAGTGGTACGAATGATGGTCATGATAGCCTGGTTTCTTTTACTTTTAGGGGCGTTGGTATTAATACCCTTATAAGCACCAGCGGCAATTATACCCAATAATACTTCAGGCTTGCCCATAAGTAAGCGACATTCTTGCTTTGCCTCTTCAAAAGATGTTTCTGCATGGTGTTTTTGTGCTAAATAATTATGCTGGCATTGCCTAATTTCTTCTAAGTTCTTCTTAAGAAATATATTCATGATAATGAGTCCTTAGTGAACAATCAGTGCTAATTAATCCGCAAGTAAAAGTAATTGGCTACTTGGTAAGTGAATGCATCAGCGTAATTAAGCGCTTAAAATTGATAAATCGAAATGCACTATTGGCGTACATAAAAGCAACCACACTCAGTACACTGTTCGCCAACAGTAATATCACCATAATCGCAAGGGTAGGGAGGCCTGCATGGTGCAACACCATACCAAAACACGCATTAAGCAATATCCAACTAAACCCGCCTAAGGCAAATGCCGTCAGTGCGCCGAAAATGCTCACGAAAACAGATTTTTTAATGAGTTCAAGCTCTGCATTAATTAAATCTAAAAGTGCAAAACCTTGGTATTTTTTCTGAGTAAATAGTGACTTTAATGAAGATAAAGCGTCTTCAAAACTAGTGTCTGGATGGGGGGAAGGCGCTGATTGGTTATTGGAGCGAAATGTCGCCTGACTTCTCGGAGAAGTCAGGCGAAACGGATTTTCGCTGCTCAGCGTGTATGTGGCACTACGAAAATCTGGTATCGGCATCATTTTTATTTCTTACGAAATAATGAAGTTACTAGCATGCCAGCGGCGAATGCCATACCTGCTGTAGCAAGTGGGTTCTCAATCGCGTAATTACGTACGCTAGATGCTTGCCATTTTTGCTCAGCTAAACGTTTACGCTCTGACATGTTATCTGCAGAGCGGCTAGCCGTGGTGCGAATATTGTCTTCAGCAACGGCTGCACTATCTGCCAGTTTATCAACTGACGAATGAAGTGTTTCTTTTAACTGATCCGTGACTGGATGACTAGGCTCGGTTACGCTATTCACTTTCGCTGTTTTTGGCGTAGTAGTTTGTGTTGCCATAGTACTCTCTCCTTAATTTGCTAGATTGCATATAAAGAGGTGCAACGGCTGTACCAAGATTTTAATTATATATAACATATTGAAAATAAACGATTATTTTTAAATTCAAATATTTTTGTAGATTTCGGAATTTGAATTTACGTAAGAGTTTCAAGATAGGCCGTGTAAGAATTTCGTAATATTTTCTACGAAACTAACACGGTTCGTGAAAATCAAGACTTACACCTAAGCCTGAGGAGCTTGCACGTAAATGTGAGGAAATAGGGGGGAGGTAAAGGTGGGCGTAAATAACGGCTGTATTTACGACACCACACTAATTAAATCATCTTTACTCACGGGCTTTAACAGCGACTGACTCACACCTAAATGCTTCATTGTGTCTTTGTCAGGTTCACTACCGCTTACAATAACGAGTTTAGCTTTAGGTTGAATCTGGTTCAATTCTGCGGCCAAATCATACCCATGGTAATCGGGAAGGGTTAAGTCCATTAGAACGTGGTCAAACACCACTTCATTCATGCGATCGATAGCATCAGCGCCAGTATTTGCCGTTATCACATCATGCCCTTGGTGCACTAAGAATAACTGCAATAACTCTGCCGCATCTTCGTCGTCTTCAATAACCAAAACTTTTTTCGTAGTGGGGATAGGCTGAGTGCTTTGCGTTACTGTTTTAACGCTTTGGGTTTTAGAAACCCCTGGGCCTTGAGAACGTACTAAGTATTTGTCGAGCACTTCTGTAAGTGCCGCTCGCTCAATAGGTTTGCCGATTACATTGTTAAAACCATCATCCATTAACGATTGTTTTAAACCTTTACGGCTTGCCGCCGTTACTGCAACAACGGGTACGTTGCTATGGTGTCTTCTTATTGCGTGAAGCGCTTCAATGCCATTCATCACTGGCATGTGAATGTCCATTAGCACTAAATGAAACGGATCGTTATCTTCTTCGGCTTGTAGTACTGCCTCTAGCGCTTTAACTCCGTTTTCAGCATAGGCCACTGTGGCATGGCATTGACTGACTAAATGCCCAGTCAAACGACGAATCTCACGAATATCATCAACAATGAGTACTTTACCAGTCACTTGTAAATCTAAATTATTAGACTCAGTCTTACTTGGTGGCTTGAGCACTAGGTGGGTACGATTTTGATGGCTAATATCGCCAGGATCGACAGAAAATGAAAAGCGACTGCCTTTGCCGAAGACAGAATCAACAGTAATGCTACCACCCAGCTTAGCCACAAGTTCTCGGCTTATCGCTAAACCCAAACCAGCACCACCATGGTTGGCACGCATAATATCTTCAATTTGTTCAAACGGTTGGAATATTTTTTCTAACTTATCAGGTGGCATTCCAATACCGGTATCTTCAACAATGAAATGCAGTCTTTCGTTGTCTTTTCCCGGCGCAGGAGGACGTACTTCTACGGTGACAGTAATTGTCCCTGTGTCGGTAAACTTCACTGCATTGCTGACTAAATTAATTAATACCTGACGTAGACGTGTTGGGTCGGTATTAATGACCTCTGGAATTTTTGTTTCAGCAAGTACATTAAAACTTAAGTCTTTGTCTTTGGCTGCTAACCGCATCAATGAGTGTATATCGGTAAGAAACGGGCTTAAATGAACCTCTTTAACATTAAGCTCTAATTTGTCAGCCATAATGCGAGACATATCAAGCAAGTCATTTAACAGACTTAATAAATGCTTCCCGTTAGAGTAAATAATAGAAAGTTCTTGTTCTAGCGGATCGTTGCCTTTGTCGTCTAACAGCAGTTCGGTATAGCCCAAAATAGAGGTAAGCGGGGTACGTAATTCATGGCCTAAATGGGCTAAGAACTTATCTTTGGCTTTGTTCTGCTGTTCTACTTTGTGTCTTTCTAACCGCTCGTTTTCGATTTCTCTACGCACCATGGCGTAGCGAATCGTTCGCATGAAACGAGGGGATTCAATTTCGGTCTTTTGCAAGTAGTCAGCGGCACCAGCACGCATCACCAACTCATCAACTTGGGAGTCTGATTGCCCGGTTAAAATAACTACAGGTAAATTGAACTGGTTCGATTTTAGAACTTCTAAAACATCTACCGCGTTTTCGGCACCAAGAAGATAGTCTAGTAAGCACAAATCAAAATTTCGTCGCTGTAACGCATCGACGGCATCTGCACTGTTGGTTACCCAGGTAAGCTGGAAACGGGGCTCTTCACATTGAAGTAAATAATCTGACGTTAAAAAATAATCGTCTTCGTCGTCTTCAATCAGCAAAACCCGGATAACTTCGGTCACTGCGCGCTCCATAAAACATTTGGCCGAAAAACTGGCGCTGTGAAATTTAGCGCCTTGACTATAGCGGCCCTAATAACAAGTACCGTATAACGTTAAGTCAGTAAACTTTGATGCTCAAAGCACTCACTCATATAAGTGTGTTGACCAAAGCTCTGTATAACAAAAATTTGTTTAACAAAGCTCTGTTAACAAAAATATCTCTCGTAAAGCGTTAACCAAACCCGTTACGATGAATAAACAAGAATTTAATCGTGAGGTAATTCTACAAACTCAATCCAGTAACGACCCAAGGCACGCATGAGTTCTACTAACCCTTCGAAATTCACAGGTTTAGTAATATACGATGCACAACCTAAATCGTAGCCGCGAAGCATGTCTTCTTCTTCTTTAGAAGTAGTAAGAATGACCACGGGGATACCACGTAATTTAGGGTCGGTTTTTAACTCTTGTAGAGCTTCTCTGCCGTCTTTACGTGGCATGTTAAGGTCTAACAGAATCAGGCTAGGGCGAGGCGCTTTGCTTGCATCAGTATATTTACCTTCATGGCGTAAAAACTCTAATAATTCTACACCGTCTTCTACGCAGAAAAGGTTATTCAATACACGGCTTTCTTTGAGCGCATCTACGGTTAATAAACGATCATCTTCATCGTCATCTGCCATAAGAATATTAATTGGTTGGGTTTGTTTACGCGTCATGTGACGTATCTCCACTATTATTTATAGAGCCAAAAGGCTCACTATTTGTTGGCAGAAGGATAGTAAAGGTTGCGCCTTCTCCTGGCGAGCTTTTTGCCGAAATTTGGCCGTTATGACGTTCAACAATACGTCTGCATACTGCTAGACCAATACCCGTTCCTTTATATTCGCTTCTTCCATGCAAGCGCTGAAACGGAGCAAATATCTTCTCTGCAAATCCTTGTTCGAAACCTATACCATTATCTGACACTTGAATCTTAATCCACTCATATTCATCAGCTAAAAGAATACCTTCCATGTCAGCTTCATCAGGGGTTGTTGCTTTAATTTCTATCAGCGGTTCTTGGTCTACGGTTTGAAACTTAAGGGCATTAGATAACAAGTTTAGAAACAGCTGATCAATTTGTGACTTATCTGCACGAATAGTAGGAATTTCTTGCACGCTAACATTAGCGCCTTTTTCCTCTATGGCTATTTCTAAGTCGCCTAAAACACCGTTAATCACTTCGCTAACATTAACATCTTCAAAGTCTTTGCCTCGTGTTGAAACCCGAGAAAAAGAAAGTAGGTCAGAGATTAACATAGACATACGTTCTGCTGCATTGAGCATTCGGGCAAGGAAGTCTTGTCCGCGCTCATCCATCACATCTTTGTAACCTGAATCTAGACGGTTACCAAAGGCACGGATTTTTCTAAGCGGCTCTTGCAGGTCATGGGAAGCAACGAAAGCAAAATCTTCTAACTCTCGGTTACTTCGAGCAAGTTCATCTGAATAAACTCGCAATTCTTGAGTTCGCTCTGAGATTTTATGTTCTAAATCTTCATTTACGTCCACAAGGGTGTCTTTGTGTTTCTCGTTTTCTCGAATGTTTACTTTCAACAACAAGAAAATTGAAATAATGAGAAATAGTGTGGTGCCTGAGGATATTAAAAGGGTATTCACCGAGTCTCGTCTAAGTTTCATTAAGCTGGCTAGATGAGTGCCTTGAATGTCTCTTTCTGAGGAATCGATAACTTCAAACATATCTTCGAAATCGTTGTACAAATTAAGCCCGCGGTCGCTCTCAAGTAGCGTGTATGCCTGCTCAACATCTCCCACTTTAACGAACTCGACTATACGCACCATAACATTTATTTTTACGCGAGTAAGGGCCAGCAACTTATCAATTCGTTGCGATTGTTCGGGTAGGTCAGACGCTAATGCACTCACTTCAACTTCATCTGCTAGGGAAGTGAAGTTGTTTAGGGTTTGGGTGTATTCCTCTAGGTAGGCTTCATCTTCGGTAAGTAGAAATCCTCTTTGGCCAGATTCAGCACGCAATACAGCAACATGCAATTTATTTACTGCGCTAATAACGCGGCTAGTGGTAAATAAACGGGCTTCTAAGGCCGACAAATCATCTAGGGTTTGAACCACATAAAAAGAATTCGCAGTGATAATGGCAATCACGAATACCACCATGATCACCCAACTGTATAGCGAAGACACAACTTTGTTTAGCATTACTTCAATCCAATAAAGTGTCGCCAAAATCTGATGTCATATCAGATAGGGAGTCACTGCAGTCTTTAGCACTGGTTATTATTTTATCCAGTGCAGCCATTGCTTTTTGGGCGGGGACTTCGCCATTAAGCGCCATTTTTACCAATTCAGCTTGCATAGAAATGCGATTTAGCGGTTTGCGAGCATCGTGTACATAGGTGCTCAAGCGGGCAAACTCATCTTCAGTCATAAATTTTGTCCTGCATTTTAGTCTTCTTTGACCAAGTCGCCATACGCATGAAGCCGGTTGTATAGCGTTTTAGTGCTTATTCCCAACATGTCAGCAGCCATGGTTTTGTTTCCGTTAACCTTTTCAAGGGTGGCGTAAATAAGTTCTTTTTCAACGTCCTCAATTGTACGGCCTGCTTGAAGTGCAGGGGCAGTACTCTGCTTCTTGGCAAAAGGGGATTCTATAGTTTTGGGTAACTCTATAACTTGTTTTGTTGGGTCGCTCATAATAGCGGCGCGGTGAACAAAATGTCGCAATTCACGCACGTTGCCCGGCCAGTCATAGGCCTGTAAGGTATTCAACTGGCTTTCTTGCCAGCTAAATTTAGATCCATTGTCTTTATTAAATTCTTCAATAAAGGTCTTTGCTAATAAAGGAATGTCTTCTTTGCGTTCGCGTAGAGTAGGTATGGTGATAGGGAATACTGCAAGCCTGAAGTAAATATCTTCACGAAGCACCTTGCTTTGTGCAATTTCTTCCATGGTTCTGTTGGTGGCAGATACCACGCGACAGTTCACTGGAATTGTTTTCGTTCCACCTACACGGATCACGACTTTGTTTTCTAAAACGCGTAGCAGGTTAGGCTGCATGTCGATAGGCATTTCTGTAATTTCATCTAAGAATAAGCATCCGCCTTCGGCTTGCTCAAAAACACCTTCTTTTCGACCGACTGCGCCGGTAAATGCGCCTTTTTCATGGCCAAATAATTCGCTACCAATTAGCTCTTTAGAAAACGCACCACAGTTAGTCACTACGTACGGGCCTTCGCTTTGCGAAGCACGGTGAATGGCTGCAGCTACTACTTCTTTACCTACACCACTTTCACCTAATAGCATTACGTTGGCACTGGTTCTGCTAACCCGCTCAATGAGTTTATATAACTCTCGCATGGGTGCAGACTCACCAATAAGTAGGTCAAAGTGCTTTTCAATTTTTTCGCTAGTATCTTCAACTACTTTGGGCTTTCCGGTTAAAACCGCTTCTATGTCTTCACGCTGAATAGGTTTAACAAGATAATCGATATTAGGACCGCATAAGCCTTTAATTACACCTTTAACCGAAGGATGTCCGGTAATCAAAGTAATACGAGGGCGCTTTGGAAGGGCGTTTAATTCGTCGAATAAGTGGGCTCCACTGCCATCGGGCAACATGAAATCCAGTAATACATGGTCGAAAGTTTCTTTCTTTAACCAGTCTCGCGCTTCTTCTAACGTGGCTGCCGTTAGTACTTCGTGACCGAGAAACTCAATAATAGTGCAAGCAACCTCGGTAAACTCGGCATCATCATCTACAAGTAAAACTGTTAACACTTGGATATCCCTTTTTTATTGATTAACTGCTACCCATACGTTGGCATGTTGCCAAAGGTACACAGCTGACCAGATTTATAATTATTTATGCATTATTACATTCAAACGTAGATCTTGTCTTGTTCATAGCCAATCAAAGTTAACCATGAAAACAAAGCCTAACATGTTAGCCCGAATGCGTTCCTCGCATTGTTAAATAGAGCTAAATTTCACAGTAATCGGTAATAATGACGCTAGGGTTACTTAATTCTATACATAAATTTATAAGTAAAATAATAACTAACCCATACCGAATTTACGGTAATAGTAACTTGTTAAAGCACATACTGTGCCGATTGATACGAAAATGTGACTCAATCATTTCATGTTTAACATCAGTGGCACATATATCGCATTGTTTTCTACTAACACCGCCTTCGATTTGGTAAAAATTACAGCAACATTACTGGTTAACGTGGCATCAAAGCAACGAATTCTGCCAATAGTGACACGCTGAAATAAGCAAGATATCAATCATTTGCAACCGGATTTTGTGCAAATAATCCACAATTTGGTAGGTGTCGATTTGGGTAAGCTAAGGATAGATTTCGATATTTAACCCGTGAAATTTATCGTTAGGGCTTGCCACATATAGGGTTTAATGGATTTAAGGACTTTGTCTTTAACCATATTTAGGGAATGAAGAAATGTTCAAGGAAACTGGCGCAAGATCAATGACACTCTATGAGTTATTGGGCAAGATGCAGCCTAAAAATACCACCGACGTGATGGCGTTCTCTGAATTTTGGAATGCGATGGAAAAACGGGGCTTCGGGCCCATGTTAGCCCTACCTGCATTCATTGCTGCAACACCTATTGGCGCCATCCCAGGTGTACCCACTATTACTGGTGTGACAATTTTACTTATCGCAATGCAAATATTACTCGGTCGTCGTCACCCTTGGCTTCCAGCTACCATCATGAATATAGAACTTGATGCTGAGCGAATTGAATTTTTAGTTAATAAAATGAAACCCGTGGCTGTAAGGTTCGACCGGTTTCTAATGCCCCGTTGGTTTTTTATGCGAAACTCGGTTTTCCGTTCGTTAATCGCAATGAGTTGTGCCGCGTGCGGGTTGCTAATGGTGCCGCTAGAGCTGGTCCCTTTCATGGGGCTTATACCTGCTTTTGCAGTATTAATAATGGCGATTGGAATGGCTACCGATGATGGTGCGGTGGCATTATTTGGGCTTTCTATTGCAATGTTTGGTTTTCTATATGGGGGGCAGCAAATCGCGCTAGGCATTGGTTAACGCTGCAAGCACTCTTCGGTTTGTACCAGCATCCCATCTGCTGAAGGTAGCTGCATAGACTGATATCTAAGTTCACCAATAAAGCTTCTCGCGGCAGGGCCTAGGCCGTCGCCATCTTCAAAGGTTAAATACAGCATGGCTCGGCGTAAGCCGCTGTTACTGTCTAGCGGCAGTGGCAACAAGGTGCCATTTTCCAATTCTTTTTTAATAATGGCGATAGGAAGCCATGCAAAGCCCAACCCTTGGGAAATCATATCCACTGATGTTCTAATATGACTGACGGTCCAGCGCTGCTCGGCGCCAAGCCAGCCCGCATCAACTTTGCGTTCTGCAGAAGAATCTCTTACTACAATTTGCCGATGAGACTTTAAATCTTCAAGGGTTAATGGTCTATCAAGAGCATGCAGGGGATGATCGGCATGAGCCACGGCAGCAAAATCGATTTCACATAAATCTTCACAAAACCCACCAGGGTAGGGAAAGGGTGAAATAGCAATATCAACATTACCACCATCAAGCAGAGAGTTAGCGCCACTTAAAACCGTTTCTTCAATTTCAATGCGTAGCAAAGGAAATTCATCCGAAACTTTACTCAGTACATTGTAGAGCAGGTCGGAAGGAAAAATAATATCCACAGCAATGCGAAGAAGGGTTTCGGTACCTGCTTGTAAGCTGGCTGCGACAGCCTCTAATTTTTGCGCCTCGTTTAAAACAAATGCAGCGCGGCGATACATGAGCTCACCTTGAGGAGATAGCTTTACCTTACGACCACTGTTTTCAAACAGCGTTACACCAATAGCATTTTCTAGCTTTTGCACAGCATGATGTACACTAGATTGGCTTTTGTGAACCAATGCCGAAGCTTGATTAAAGCCGCCAGCATCAACTACTGCTTTAAACATACGCCATTGTTCTAATGTAGACTTTAACATCTCAAGCTCGAATAAATAATGTGGTCATGGTATGGCGCAATTTATATCACAATTAGCCAAATACTGTCAGCGATTATGGCGCATGGGTAACTCGTCAGGGCTGGCGGGCTGCGGCTATAGTAAAAATTTAAGCCTCAGCAGCTACATTGATGTCGCTGATTGAGCAAGTCACCACACTAATATTTTCATACCCCATACTCATCAATTGCTCTGCAGCTAACTTAGCGCGAATACCTGACGCGCAATGAATGTATATCGGGAATTTAGCATCCTTACATTTCTCAAGCACTTTCATCTCTAATACGCCACGAGGAATATTAATTGCAGCGGGTACGGGGCTTGAAGTTGCTTCAGCGGGTTCTCGAACATCAATAAGCAAGCCGTGGTTAGATGATATTTCCTGTGTCGCCTCTTTAGCGGTAATACAACGAAGGGGAAAAGCAATATTTGCAAGTCTAGTGGGTATGTCAATTAACATTAAAGCACCTTAAAAAGAAATATAATCACACTATATAAGGAAATGGCTATATTTTCTAGCACCTACTTTCACTATATATTTTCTAAAAAAGTATCATTGAGTTTTGGCGTTCGTCGCTATAGTAGTATACTTTAGTATAAGGTGGCAGGTTAGTAACCTGTTAACGTAAATTTATAAGTGAGTTGTTATGACTGATAATCTAGCCGTTGATAATCTTTTTGTTGATACTAGCGAAATGGCTCAATATACAATGGAAGCCGAGCTTTATTTGAAACAGTTGGCTAATAAAACCCGTTTGATGGTTTTATGTTCATTAGTTGATAAAGAGTTATCTGTTACACAAATGTTAGACCATGTTGATGTTTCTCAGCCGGTAATTTCACAGCATTTGGCATTGTTAAGAGAGTCTAAAATGGTGGCTACCCGTCGTGATGGGCAAACGATTTACTATCGCTTAGCAGATGAACGAGTGAAGCAAACTATAGGCTTACTTCACAAGTTTTTCTGTGCTCAAAACGACTAACCACTTACCTTCACACTCTCGTTAGCTGAAAAGTAACGTTAGCTGAAAAGTAACGTTAGCTGAAAAGTAACATTAGGTGAGCTTTGCATTTGCCACTAGCGCTTCAATATAAGTAGCATCACCTAGCTTCTCAAGATCAACCTCGGGTCTACCCATTAGCGTCTCTTGTGTCAAATCAACGGTGACATTGTGAGATGACCAATCGATATTCTTTATATCAGAGGGAAGTACAACCAGTTTTTTCCCTCCTGGTAACCAGTTGTTTGTGTCCACTACCATAAGTTGAATGTTCCAACCTTCAGTATCAAATATAAAATCGCTGATATGACCCACATTGCTATCAGAGGTCTTTACTTCGTACCCGTTTACTTCACCACAGGCTCTTAGGTGGTTATCTGGTTTATTCTCTAATTCTTCCCTACCCATCGCAGTAAGTTCAGGATCGGCAAGTTGATTCGGATGGGCGAAGTCTCCCCAAGCGCCGGGTCCAATCCAATAATAGCCATAACCAAAATAGCGGAACAAGGTTTCTTCGAATTCTCTCGACACCGGCTTGTGTTCATCGATAGATGGGCTGTTTTTAAGCGTATCTGCACTCATGGCCACATCAACTGTTTCTTCCTCTTGATTAACAGCTGTCACCGATATAGGCGATATAACCACTTTTCTGCTTAATGGAAGCCATGTATTGGTGTCTGCAACCACATATCTAACAACAAAGCTTTTATCATCAAATAGAATATCTTTCACGCCACCAATGTCCTTATCGGTAGCATGTATGGAAAAATGTTTAATCTGTTTATATGACACCATCATGGTTGCGCCTCCTTTGCCTGTAGGCTTGGGTTATTCAATAGATGTTGCTCTACAAATATTCATCAGCGTAATTGGCATTAAATAGCAATATCAAAACGCTACGTTATTAATATAGAGCCAACTATTTGAACATTACAAATAAGTAAATATTTGTTCGCGCGTCAACTAGATATGGATCAATAAAAGACTGGAAAGAAAGCGTAATAACAGGAAATACACAAAAAGGTAGAAAACCTTAATAGACAGGATTGTTAAAATAAAAAGCAACCAGCCCGAATTTAATCGAGCTGGCTGGAATAGGTTAGGCTACGTCAAATTCCTCATCGCTATAATCTTCATCGTAATCTGATTGATTACTTGCAGCAGTGCTATGAAGTGTATAGAAGTGCTTTTTACCACGAGACAAACGAACGTATTTTGCCCATGTACGCTCGATAGTGTTAGCAGCTTCAACTTGTCCGTTAACGAAACTAACAAAATGATGCTCATCGTCGGTTTCTGGTGATAGCTCACCACTTTCTAATGCAAGCAACGTTTTTCCATACCCGGCTAGGATATCGGCCTCACCAATACTGAAATCTCCAGATTTGCGAAAGCCATAAGGGAATTTTTGTCTATCTATAAATGGTTTTTGAGATGCGCGAATCGATAAGTTATTCATGGTTATACCCAGCATTGAGTTGTCTTCAAACGAACTTTTAAGACAAAACAGGATGAACATAAAACAAAAGATTTTTTCCTTATCAATAAAAAATTTTGTTGGTAAAGAAATTGACGAAAAACACATAAAAATTACGTTATTCAGCTATGAAAGAAGGTTTGTTGGATAAGGTGCTTGGAGGGTTTAAGTGGATGATTTTAATTTGGTTTTTTGGGTTTCGTTGTAGGGGTGATAGCAAGGTGAAGATTTACCGGTCGTATCCTATTCGAGCTTGGTCACGATGACGAACACACTGATAAAAAATTATTGTCGCAACGATGATAAAAATTCGTTTTCTATTTTCGGTGCTAAGACAATAATGACGAAGTGGCAATAACCTAGAGATAGACATGAGTAAAGACTATCGTTACCAAAGTGAAGAATTGGACTCGGTAGAAGAGGAAGACTTTCACACCAAGAAGGTGGGCGCTAAGCGTCACCAAAGCGTAAAAACTAAACAAGATCGTGACTTACAACGACGAGAGAAACAGCGACGTTTAATGCATGAAGGCAGTTAATACGCTTCTTAGTTGAAAATAAATACAGCGCACTGCTTTTATAGCAGTGCGTTGCTGTGCTTTTGTGTTTACATGCCGTATCATCTGTGACAGTTTACATTCACTTATTTATCGGTTTTGTAAGAAGCATGGATATACGCTTTCTCACCACATTTATTGAAGTTGCTAAAACGCGCCATTTTGGCAAAGCAGCTGAAAATTTATATCTAACGCAATCTGCGGTAAGTGCGCGGATCAAGCTGTTAGAGGAATACTTCCACACCACGCTTTTCATTCGACAGCGCAATAGTATTCAGCTAACTCAGTCAGGCGAAAAGTTGCTACCTTACGCTCGCCAGCTATGCAGCACCCTTAATGAAGCCAAGCAAGAACTACAAATTCAGTCTTCAGAATATGTGGTGTGCGGCGCAACTCAACTCGCCAGCGAATTAATGTTGCCAACAACCTTAAGCCACCTACACAACACGTTTCCTGATTGGTCGGTAAAAGCTGAAGTGCTTTCACTCGATGGCTTGTCTCGTCAATTGCACGAACGGGTCACCGATTTAGCTTTTTCTACAGAGCCTTTAAAATCAGAAGAAGTGAAAAGTGAAGTGCTTTTGGAAAACCAATTAGGTTTGTATCGCATTGGCGAAGGTAGTAACGAGGTCGATGCCGCAGAGTTTGTTGCTATCGATTGGGGCAGTAAGGCTCGCGATTTATTACTTACCTTATACCCACAACTAAGAGACGCGAAACTGCGGACAAATTCACTGAATTTAGCACTTAATAACCTACAATATGAAGGTGGTGTTGCGGTACTTCCTGAAGGAACAGTGAATCAACTTGATCCAACGACGCCTATTTCGCTAATACAGCCTTTAGAAGGTATAACGATGAAAGTGTATCTTCACACCATGAAACAAGTCAGGCGTGTAGGGCTTGAAGCGTTAATTACTAGCGTATCTTCTTTACATCCAGCCTAACAGCAAAGAGAAAATTATGACGATACAACACCCATTATTACAAATGAACGCCTTTGAACGTTTAGAAGCCAGCGTTGAATTAATTAAAACCTCGGGCAAACTTTTCATTCTTAAAGATGAACATGGTTGCGTGATGTTAACGACAGACGATGAAGATGGCATTCCTGTTTGGCCAGAATCATCTCTAGCTTTGCTATGGGCAACTGAAGATTGGTCAGACTGTGAAGCGATGGAAATCTCTACCAAAGACTTTCTTACTAAATGGGTGGGCGGCATGACACAAGATAACCTTACGGTTATGGTTTGTCCGGTACCAGGAGAGGAAGGTGAAGTGATGGAACCAGAGGAATTTGCACAGCAAATTTAATGATCCCATCATTTGCTTTTAGCGTTTCAATATTAACGGATTATCATGATTGAAGAGGAGCTACCATGTTTACTGAACAACCGACTATGAGCAGTTTGTTTGAACAGTTAGGGCTAGACAGTAGCGATGAAGCGATAGACAGTTTTATTGAAACGCACAAAGGTTTAAATAAGAGCCAACATATTTTTGAAGCGCCCTTTTGGTCTGAAAGCCAAGCGACTTTCTTGAAAACGGCCATCGAAGATGATGCTGATTGGGCCGAAATTATCGACCAACTCAATGTACGTTTGCATTAGTCGCCATTTTCGAGTTTATTAATTCTGGTTTCTAAAACAGCTACTGCGGATTTCACTTCTTGCAAAGACGTTCTAAGTGCTTCGACGGTGTCAGTTTTTTGCGGCTCACTGTTATGCTCTTCCTGCTTTCCATCAAAATCGCAGAAGGTGTGGTTGTAACGTATTTCCCTTTTACCAGCTTCTCTGGGTAAAGCGTAAATTAACGGATCGGGTTGGTAGGCAAGTAAACTGCTAATAGTGGCTTCTACATCACTTATATCAGCAAATTGTGCTAATCGTTGACAGCGACCTCGTAGTTCCCCCGGTGTTTGTGCACCGCGCAGCAATAGCTCGGTAATAATAGCTTGTTGATGATCACTGAGTTTAATGTCACCAAATTCAGTGTTACAAAAACGATGAGAGTATTTATCTACTCGACTACCATAGCCTGAAGAGGCTTGAACAATACGCTTGCTTTTTAATCCATCGAGTAAAGCTATTACCTCATCCTCGGTAAATTGAGTGATGGGAAATCGGTTACTTTTTTGATTGCATCCATTGGTGAGTGCATTTAGCGACAAAGGGTATTGCTCAGGTGTGGTGACAGACTTTTCGAGCAATACGCCAATAACCCGTGCTTCCATATCAGATAACGTCGTGGCCATATTAGAAATTCGGTCTTTATGTATTTGCGTATGAAAGTATAGTAACAACTCTAATGGAAGTTTTATATTCTAACCTGTAAGTAGTTTAAGGAGTGGTTAAGGTTTGATAACGCCCAAAAAAGAGGAGCTTTGGTTTTTACCGTTAGGTGGAACTGGAGAAATAGGCATGAACTTAAACCTTTATGGGCATGACGGGAAGTGGTTAATGGTCGATTGCGGTGTATCGTTCGACGAACCGCTTATCCCTCCATATCGCTACCATGGAACCGGCAAGCAAACTCATCACAGAGTCGTTGCGCCAGATCCCACCTTCATTGCCGCACAAAAAGAAAATATTGCAGGCATTGTTATCACTCATGCTCATGAAGATCACGTGGGTGCGCTACCTTATATTTGGGCGCGGTTTCAATGCCCAATTTATACCACGCCTTTTACTGCCGAAGTGCTACGCCGTAAACTTGCGCAAACCAATTTAGTGAATAAAGTGCCTATTGTAGAAATAGCCACAGAGCAAACTCTAACACTAGGGCCTTTTGACGTTAGTTGGCTTTCGGTTACTCATTCTCTACCCGAACCCTATGCATTGAGAATAACAACCTCGGCGGGCACGGTTTTGCACACTGCTGACTGGAAAATAGACGCCCAACCCATAACCGGTAAGCCCTTTGACAGCAACACTTACCGTTCACTTGGCAGCGAAAATATTCTGGCCATGGTTGGAGACTCGACCAATGCCACAAAGCCGGGGTTTTCTATTTCAGAACGAAACTGCTATGACGGGTTATTGAGCACGATAAAACCGCAACAGGGCAGGGTAATCGTTACCTGTTTTGGGAGTAATATCGCCCGGCTTATTACCCTTGCGCGGGTGGCCCAAAAAACCGGGCGCTATATGGCTTTATACGGGCGTTCACTTATCAATATGTACAGTATTGCCCGCCAACAGGGCATTTGGCCTATCGATTTACCGGTTACTGATCCGTTTCATTTAGGCTATTTACCCCCTAATGAAGTGTTAGCGGTAGCAACGGGCAGCCAAGGTGAGAAAAACACCGCGCTTTCTCGTATGGCCAATGACAGCCACCCTCATCTACAATTAGATAAAGGCGATACTGTTATTTATTCCGCTATTGCCATTCCAGGCAATGAAGATAGCATTAAGCGGATAAACAGTGTGCTAAGTGCTCGCGGGGTTAAGGTGATCATGAGCGAAGATAGCCAGTTGCCTATCCACGCAAGCGGGCACCCATGCGCCGAAGAACTTAAACTCATGTATCACTGGGTTAAACCACAAATTGCTATTCCGGTACATGGCGAGGAGGTACACCTTAAAGCCCACGCCATGATTGCAAAAGAATGCGGTGTGAAAAAACATTATGTGGGCCAAAATGGTGATTTGTACCGGTTAGCACCACAACCCAGTATTCGCAGGCAAGTGGTCAAAACAGGGCGCATTCCAGTTCAACAAGACCGCTAATCTATAAGTTGAGTAAATTAAGACGAATAGAGAGATTACAGCAAGCAGAGGTGAATTGAGGCAAAATGAGACGACGCTTATCTTACGGCAACTGGCTGCAATTTGTGCAAACATTCTGATACACTATAAAAAATAATAATAACGCATCATTTACGACGAGCTACCATGCGCTGGTTTCTAATTTCGGTTTTATTTACAGCTTTTTTTATTAGTACTGGTAGCTACGCTGAGCCTCCCCGTCTTTCTAATCCAGTGTTTCAATCACTCTCCACTAAAAATGGCCTGCCGCAAGATGTGGTTAATGATATTGCTATCGACGAAGATGGCTTTGTTTGGATAGCCACAGACGGTGGCGTAGTGCGCTGGGATGGGGTTCACACCAAAGTGATTAAAGGCCCGAATGATCTTTTCGTTAACGCTGCAATCAATAAAATTAGCGTGGAAAGTGACAAGGCGTTGTGGATAAGCACATACGCATCGGGTATCTACCGCCTCGATTTTGAAACTCAAGCCATTAGCATAGAAGTTGCCCTACCTTACTCAACGCAGCCAGATTGGTTTCAAGAAGTCAGTCAGTTTTTTTGGCAAGACGACACTACCTTGTTTATCGCCATGCCAGAGCGAGTCATTCGTTTTGATACTCAAAGCATGGGTTACAAGCAGGTATTTACGTTAGATGAAGCGCTGATTGCCCAAAGAATTTTCATTCGAGATATTATTATCTTGGATAATTGGCTTTTACTGGCCACTAGTAATGGGCTGAACGCCCTTGATTTATCAAACCCCAATGGGGAAGCGATACCAGTTGATTACCTTAACAATATTCAACCAGATGATGACAACCTGAATGCTAAATTCTTGATGCAAGATGGTCAAAATAGAATTTGGGTAGGAACGGTAAATGGTTTATTTCAAACCACAAAAAGCGAATTATTCTCTCACCTTTTAAATGAAAAACCGTCAGGGTTTCAACGAGTGGTGAAAAGCCGCAATGTTTGGACGATGAGACAGCGAGACGACAACGCATTTTGGTTTGGCACTAATGAAGGTTTGTTCGAGCTGCAACTGCAACAAAATACGTGGGTCAATGAGCATATACTTGAACCCCACAATGGGAGAACTGAACTCTCAGACAAGCAAATCGTAGATATTGAAACCGACCATTCAGGTAACCTTTGGTTAAGCTCTGTTTACGCGGGCGCACTTTACTTTGGGGTTAAAAGCGCTGAAATATATGCTATTCAAAATAACCGTAATGATACCAGCACAACGTTAAGCGACAGTGTAGTGTGGTCGTTAGCGCAAACTGACAAAGACACCCTGTGGATTGGCACAGAAGATGGGCTAAATCGATTCAACCTTAATACCAAAACATCGCAGCAGTTTATTACTTCTGATGATGAGTTTGTGGCCGAACGAGAGTGGCTAGTTGAAAAGTTAGTGCCCACCGGTGATGGTAGGCTGTTTGTTCAAACGTATATGGGAATTCGATTGTTCGATCCTAGTACTGGAAGGCTAACTGTTCCGCCACTTACAGCACCGGCCGAAGATGATGTGTTCGATGCATGGAATTCAAGTATTGCATTAAGCTCAGATGGCTATTTGTATTTTGTCGGAAACCACTATTACCGCTATAGCCTAGAAGCGCAAAAGTTAGATATTATTCAATTGGATGAAAGCATATTTGATATTAATTTCGCTATTGGCTTTCTTGGCGCATCGTCATATCACGACAACCGGTTGTTTCTTGCGATGGCGGGTGGGTTGTGGCTTGTAGATCCTAATACCTTAGAACACGAGCTTGTATATCGATTTACAGAAAAACAACGGGCCAACGAACGTTCAATCACGTCTTGGGTTATCGATGATGCAGGGGTACTCTGGCTGGCATTTAGTGGGTATGGCTTGTTTGGCGTAGATGCCGACACGTTCGAACCCATCTATAAGCTGAACGAAAGTAATTTATTGCTTTCGAATATCGTCTACGGCCTACAAAAAGACAGTAATGGGGATATTTGGTTTAGCTCCCACTCGGGTTTGCACCGGTATTCGCCAGCCTCAAAAAAAGTACAAAATTTTATCTATGGCCGAGAGCTATCGGTATCCGAGTTTAATGAAGGCGCATCTGCCGAACTCTTTGATGGGCGATTAGCCTACGGCTCTACTTCCGGCGTTGTGGTGTTTTCACCCGCGTTGCTGAAACAGATAGGCAATAATTCCAATCTCATTTCCAGACAAACCGCCATTACTGACGTTAGTGTTGACTCTCGGGAATTACCGCTGCGATTAGGCAATTTGAATGGGCAACATATTGACCTTGATTATCTAGATTATGGAATGACCATTAACTTTTCATCATTATCGATGAATGGCGTGGGAAACCCTAAATATCACTACACATTATTACGCAATAACCAAGTGGTGAGTGAAGGGGTATCAGAAGATGACAAGCTAACATTAACCAACTTAGAGCCCGGTAAATACCGTTTTACAGTGGGGCCGTTGGCCAGCAGTGTTGAATATACAATATTGCCTGCTACGTTAACCTTCGATATGCCTTACGTTCCTTGGCGCTCTCCCTTCGCTTATGCCAGTTACGTGATAATCATACTATTATTCATTATTGCTTACGTTGTCTCTCGCCAACGTCAGCTATTTCGTTTGGAAAAAGCACAGCAACAGGCATTGCTGTTTAACGATGCGTTTCGGCAAACCCGCGATTGGGTGTTAATTTTCGATAAAGAGAAATCGCCCGTGGCAGCCAATCCAGCCTTTGAGAGTGTATTTCGTTTCAACGCCAAAGAGCCGTTAGCAAAGCAAATTGAACGGCTTTTCACTCAGTACCCCACTCTTGAATCGCAACTATGCGGAAAACTGTGTGACCTAAAAGGCGGCGAGTTTTGGAAAGACGAAGCGGTTATCGAAGGCGCGGATGGTAAAAAATACGATGTACTGATAGACGTTAGTGCTGTAGAAGGCGATAGCGAAGGTGAGCAAGCGGCACATTATTTAATTGTTGTGTCTGACATCACTGAACAAAAAACGGCAGAACGTAAACTATTAAAACTCGCGAATTACGACAGCTTAACAGGGCTAGTTAACCGTAGTTTACTGTTAGATAGGTTAGAGCATGCGATTGCGGGCGCACGCAAACAAAACACGTACGTGGCAGTATTATTTGTTGATTTAGACCGCTTCAAAGGTATTAACGATTCACTCGGCCACGACTATGGCGACAAACTGCTAAAAGTCGTAGCAAATCGTATGCGCAATTTAGCATCTGATGCTGGCACTGTGGCCCGTTTAGGCGGCGATGAATTTGTTATAGTGCTTGAAGATATGCAGTCTACAGATGGGCTGAATTCATTTGTGACACAGTTGATAGAGTCGGTTGAAACACCTATTTCGTTGGCAAACGAAGTATTAAGAGTCTCGTGTAGTGTGGGGATAGCGTTTTACCCAGATGATGCAACAGAGCCTGCCGAGCTGATCAAACAAGCTGATGTTGCTATGTATTCTGCAAAGAAAGACACGTTAAGTGGCTTCACCTATTTTACAAAAGACATGAACGACAGAGCAAAACAACGGTTGGTGACAGAGAACCTCATTAAGCGAGCATACTCTGAAGGTAACTTTTTCAACCATTATCAGCCCATTATCAATACCCAAATAAGCAAAACCATAGGGGTAGAGCTCTTACTGCGGGGTGAACTAGACGGCAACCCTATTTACCCTGATGTGTTTATTCCTGTCTTAGAAGAGCTTAGGTATATCATCGATGTAACTCGCGCCGCAATGCGTCGAGCGGCCTACGATCTTTCCACTTGGTATGATGAAGGGTTCAGAGGGTTTGTTTCAGTTAATTTGTCGGCACTTCACTTTAAAACCGAATTTGATTTAGACAGTGTGTTTGCACTGCTAGAAGAATTTAACTTACCTAAAGAAGCGTTTCGATTCGAGATAACCGAAGGCGTATTAATGGATGACAGTGACAATGCGTTACGTCAGATTAAACGGTTTGTCGACGCCGGGTTCATTTTGGCATTAGATGACTTTGGTACAGGCTATTCGTCATTAAGCTATTTAAAACGTTATCCGCTTTCGGTACTTAAAATAGACAAGAGCTTCGTGAATGATATGGCACCAGGCAATGCAAATGATGCCCTAGTGACGACCACCATAACCCTCGCCAGTAGTTTAAAAATGTTAAGCGTGGCAGAGGGAGTAGAAACCCAAGAGCAAGCATTGAGCTTAATCAGTAAGGGGTGCGTGTTACATCAGGGGTACTTATACGCTAAGGCTGTGCCCGCGAGCGAAATTTCACCCTATTTGTTTAAAGAATGGTGAAGGCCTAACACGTATTTTCGCTAATAATTAGGCATTAGTTTTCCTGCAAAAATGGCGTATTTGCCCAAAATTTCTGCGTATTAGATCATCATAGAAGTTAAGTCTAAACTATAAGAAATATAAATTTCAGCCTCTACGCCCCGCCATTCATCGCATCAAATGTAAACGTGCGTTTAAAAAGCTTGTCATTCACCAGAAAATAAGGCTTATTAGGGCATCTGTGAAATGATTGTAAATATAAGCTACATTATAACAACATATGAGTGACCTATGCCGCTAGACATGACAGCAAATGCAAACAGCACTGAAGTGATAAAATCGCCATTAAGTATGTTGTACCACTGGGAGCAAACCAGTGGGGACGACGTTTTCCTTACTCAGCCCATTAATGGCGAATATCAAGATTATTCGTGGAAGCAGGTGGGCAACCTAGCTCGCCGCGTGGCAAAACGCCTTGAAGAAATGGCATTGCCTGCGGGCAGCCGCATCGGTATATTTTCTAAGAACTGCGCCGAATGGTTTATTGCCGATTTAGGTATTATGATGGCAGGGCACGTTTCAGTGCCAATTTTCTCTACTGCCGGGCCAGACACCATTCAGTATGTGCTTAAACATGCTGATGTTCAGTTATTGTTTGTGGGTAAATTAGACAATACTGCTGAGCAAGTCGCCTCTATCCCATCAGAATATAATACGGTTGCCTTTCCTTATCCGAACATTGATACCAAGCAACAATGGAAAGAGTTTATCGATTGTTCACCTATAGATGGTTCGCCAGTTCAAGATATGAACAGCATTATGACAATCATCTATACCTCGGGAAGCACGGGCCAACCAAAAGGGGTAGTACATAGTTATTACACTATTTGTTGGGCTGCACAGCAATCGTTAGAGCAACTTAGCGTTAACCGTGACGATAGACTGTTAAGTTATCTTCCTCTCGCGCACATTACCGAGCGTGTACTGGTTGAATTAGCCAGCTATTACAGTGGTGGTAAAATTCATTTTGTTGAAACGCTATCGTCGTTCCAACGTGATGTACTTCATTGTGAGCCTACTTTGTTTATTTCTGTGCCTCGTCTTTGGACAAAGTTCCAGATGGGCGTATTGGCTAAAATGCCACAGAAGAAACTAGATACCTTATTGAAGATCCCAATTATCAATAAATTGGTGGCGAAGAAAGTACGTAAAGGAATTGGTATCGACAGTGCGCGATTATGGGCCAGTGGTTCAGCGCCGTTAGCGCCAGCTGTTATTGAGTGGTTCGCGAAAATTGGTGTTAATATCTCAGAAGGTTGGGGTATGACAGAAAACAGTGCCTACGGTACTAGCAGCGTGCCTTTCCGCCACGACAAAATTGGTTGTATCGGTAAAGCGTATCAGGGCGTTGATGTTCGTATTTCAGAAGAAGGCGAAATTCAAGTGAAAGCGCCTTGTAACATGCTGGAATACTATCTTGAGCCAGACAAAACAGCAGAAGTTTTTACTGAAGATAAGTACCTTCGCACGGGCGATAAAGGTGTTATTGATGCAGACGGTTACGTTAAGATTACCGGCCGATTGAAAGATATTTTCAAAACAGCCAAGGGTAAATACGTAGCACCAGCGCCTATTGAAGCTAAATTCATGGAAAACCCAATTGTAGAGCAGGTATGTGTTACGGGGAATAACTTGCCTCAACCTGTCGCCTTGTTGGTATTAAGTGAAGAAGCGCAGAAACATGATAAGGCAAGTGTTGAAGCTAGCCTTAAAAAGACCTTTGAACAAATCAATGCGAAGCTAGAGAGCCACCAAGTGATGGATCGTGTGGTTATCATGAAAAATGAGTGGAGTATTGAGAACGACTTACTTACCCCTACACTCAAAGTAAAACGTCATGTGCTTGAAGAGCGTTTTGACATTGTAATTCAAGGTGAATACAAAGAAAAATTAGTATGGGTAGACGCTTAACTTAATAGGTTAGCAGCGTGAATAATGATAAAGCCGAGCATAGTAATATGCTCGGCTTTTTTGTAGTTACAGCTAGTTAAAAAGCAACTAGCGCAATGTCAGTTAAATTACGCGGTGTATCTTGCTTGAAGCCCTTTATACACGTTATCACTGAAACTAGCGTCTGACAGGTTCAAGTCATTCATGACTTCCACTAAATGTTCGTTGTCTTCACGACCTTGCCACTCTTTTTTGTAGGTGCCTTCTTTATAACCGTTGTCTTGACGAAAGAAGTTTAAAACATTCTTACCCACGTATTGACGATAAAGTTCGTCGGCATGCATATCGCACTGTTCAACTATTTCCATGAAAAGCGGCACACTAAAACGTTTAGCGGCACAGAGCCCTGTCATTAATTCTAAGTTGTCTAACAGCGATTGCTGCTTTGGTTGGTAGTCTCTACCGTCGAAAGTGACGATAACATCACCTAAAGCTAATTGTGCGGCAATACTTTCAGCAGCAGTACTGACTTCACCTTCAGAATCGATGATGCAAGCAGATAGGGCAAAGTGCCAAATATCGACCAATTCCATTTGAAGCTGTGGCAAATCTTTTTGCTGAGCTTTCCACCACTTCCAACCGTGGTGCTCAATCGCTTCAACGGATTCCACCATGGCTGCTCGCAAATAACCATATCCAGCGTTAATCCAATCGGGATTAACTTTTGTGTTCATTTTGTCTTGCAGCGCAAGCATAGTGGCAAGTTGTTGTTGTGTAAGCATTTACATTCCTAAAAAGGTGTCTTTATTACATTAAGCATTGGGTTGCCGAACACTTAACTTCTTATAGGGGAAATTGTACTGCAATGTGCAGATGCAGTGAATGCCTAATAAATACTTATTTAGCATTATGTATTTGTAGTTGAGTTGTAGGATGTCAGTTGCAGGTTTAGTATGTGAAAGTGATTAATTTTGCAGTGCATAAATGGTGCATCTGCACCATGAACAACCTAAGGAAAGACTTATATAAAATACAGGTTTAGCTAAGTTGTTGTATTCATTATATATAAAAGTTGGCATCTTATCTGCAAAATAAAAATTGTTAACTGTGTTATGCAGTAGCGCTAACGTGAATGAGCGCCAGGCAACGCTTATTCACGTTGCTACTGGGTAGCCCGTAAACCTTACCCATACAGGTTTTTCGTGTCCTGAGGCCTGTATGGGTTTTTTTTCTTTTATTCTCCACTCCTTTCAAGAAACAACCCAAACGCTCAGCTCTTTCGCGCCAAAATATTATCCCTAAAATCTATTTAATTTCAGCTTACCTAAGCATTGAATTACGATACACTCATTATCATAATGCCCGCTGAATACGACAAAGGATTTTCCGATTGCTCGCGCTTTATCCATCGAACAAACTTGAACACCTCAGCTTCCTTCTTACTACGCTAATCAAGCATCAACCTAATGGCGTTTTCACTCCTGAAACCATACTGGTAGAAAGCCCAGGCATGCAGCATTGGGTAAGTATGCAACTTGCTAAAGAGCAAGGCGTGGCGATGAACCTTGATTTTCCTTTACCGGTTCGCTTTATGTGGAACACGGCAAGGTTAGTGTTGGGTAAAGATAAAGTGCCTAAGCAGTCGCCTTACCGACGTGAAGTGCTTGCATGGCGTATTGATGCCATATTACTAGAGGCGGCGGGACAGGAACCATCTCTACAATCTACAGCAGCGTTCGAGCAGGTAAATAAGTACTGGTTACAAGCGGGAAGTGAGCAAGAGCAGGGCGTACAGCGATTGCAATTGGCAACCGCATTAGCCGATGTGTTCGAGCAGTACTTGTTATATCGTCCAGATTGGTTGTTTGCATGGGAAGAAAACCAGCGCAAAACCAATGATGAGTCTGAAATTTGGCAAAGTGAAATATGGCGTCATCTCGCCAAGCAAGAACCTTTGCACCCAGCAAGGCTGCACCAACTTACCCTTACCGCGTTAAATAACGACGGTCATCTTGAAAGCGGCGTTAGCGAATTACCCAACCGTATTGTGGTGTTTGCTATTAACACCATGGCGCCGCAGTTGATTGCCTTTTTCGATGCGCTAGCGGCGCACATTGATATTCATATTTTTCATTTGAATCCCAGTGTTAATTACTGGGGCGATGCGAAAAGCGATAGCGAACTCGCAAGGCAGCTGCGCATGGACGGGCTAGAGAAATGGATGCAGACGGATCAAAGTAACCCGTTATTAGGTAATTTGGGCCAACAGGGTAGAGAGCTTTTTAATTTGCTCACCGATTTAGACACGTTTGAAGTCAGTGCCTTCGATGCCCCCATTCCAGCTGATAGTGAAAGCGGTGAAATCTTATTACTGAACCAAATTCATAACGATATACTAGAAGCGTTACCGGCAACGCCTTTCGCAAGTATAGAGAGCGCAAAAGCAGACGCCTGTGAAAACAATGATGACAGTGTCACCATTATGTGTACCCATTCAGCGCTACGTGAAGTTCAGGTGCTGCACGATCATTTACTGCACTGGTTATCGCAAGATGCATCAAGAACGCCATCAGATGTACTGGTGATGTGCCCCGCGATAGAAAACTATGCCCCGTTTGTAGACACGGTATTTCATCGTGTGGGAACCAAACCGCTAGGGGGCAATGGGCCAGTGCGCTTGCCATGTTCTATTGCCGATAGAAGCCCCATGGATGCTGAGCCTCTTATTGCCGCTTACATGACACTCCTTCATTTGCCAGATAGCCGCTTTGGCGTATCAGATATTGTCGATTACTTGCAACTAGATGCGGTACAAAAGCGCTTTAGTATTGCACAAGACGATATAGATCAAATGACAGTGTGGCTTAAGCAAGCTCATATTCACTGGGGGTTAGACGGCAGCCACAAAGCCAATGTATCGGCAGGGGCCACCCATGAAAACACCTACAGCTGGTGGTGGGGAATTAGGCGTTTATTGTTAGGCATGTTAGCGCCTGATAGCGAAGGCATTATCGATGACATGCTAACCATTCCCGATGTGGAGGGGCAGTCGACGGTAACTCTAGGTAAGCTTATCCATGTTATTGAGCTACTTGGCAGATTTGCCACTGAGCTTAATACGCCGCGAAGCCCTAATGCGTGGGGTGCCGATTTATTAGCACTGCGTGATACCTGCTTTACCCCAACCAAAGAGCAAGAGCACAGCTGGGATCTTATTGCTAAAGTGGCCGCTGATTTGGCTGCTCGATGTGAAGAAGCAGGTTATACCTACGAGTTAAGTTTACGTCAGGTGAGGGAATTACTGCTAAGTCGTTTTTCATCTCCTGATGCAGGTAACCACTTTATGACGGGGCAAGTCACGGTGTGTTCCATGCTGCCAATGCGTAGTATCCCGTTTAAAAAAGTGTGCATATTAGGGCTTAACGACAGCGAGTTTCCTCGTAAATCTACGCCGTTAGGTCTCGATTTAATGGCGGGGCCTGATAGAAGAGTGGGCGACCGTTCCCGTCGTTTAGAAGACCGTTATCTGTTTTTAGAAGCGATTATCTCGGCCAGAGAAAGCCTGTATTTAAGCTACCAAGGTAACGATGTAAAAAATAACAGTGAGCGTCAGCCTAGCTTGGTGTTAGGTGAATTTCTGGATATGTTAGACACGGGCTATCAGGTAAACATTGGTCAATATTTAAAGTATGCGCCATTGCACCCGTTCAGTGAAAGTGCGTTTACCGGCACACTTCCTAGTTATGAAACGGGTTGGTTGCGCTTAGCCCAATCACTGCGTGATGCTGTTTCGACTGCCGCCGAAACCGTAAGCTCCGACAAAAAAAGCCCTGAAGTAGAAAGTTCACTCACGCCAATAGCGGTAGACAGCACACCTGAAAACACCAGCTTTCAGTGTATGCAGGTGGCACGGGCGTTTCGCGACCCACTAGAATTCTTTTCTCAGCAGCGATTAGGGGTAAACTTATCCCAGTCATTCACCTTGCTAGACAATAGCGAACCTTTTGAAACAAATGCGCTAGTACGATACCAAGTACTCGATGCTATGTTTTCTTCCAGTGCTTCATTTGATGATGCGAATGCGGCAACCCTTCAGCACAGCGATAAAGTAGTGCAATTCGCCGCGCTTCGTGGTGACATTCCCAATAATCCTGTGGCTCAAGAGGAGCTAGAGCTGTGGAAGGAAAGCGCGGTAGCCCTTACCCAAGCGATGGGGCCTCATGATGCCGAACCGAAAAGAGCGCAATTTGCAGGCAACCATTTTACCTTTACTGCCAGTGCGCTTGAAGGCGGAAAAAGCTTAATGCAGCCGTGCGCAGGTAAGGTGAATGATATAAGAGCCTTAGGGTACTTTATGACCCAGCTTGTGTTTAGCGCAAGCGATGAAGTAACACCCCACACTCAATACCCGCTAGATATCTTTTACTGCGATTGGGTAAAAGGTGAAACTAAGCTAATGAAACGCACGTTTCCAGCAGTTGACAAAAACACTGCCCGCCAAATTTTGTTAAGTATTGAATCATTATTCGTTGGCATATTAAGCGCCCCTACGCCTGTGTATAGCTCATTAATGAGTTCTGTAGTAAATGGCACCAAGAAATCACCTGGCACCCTTTTGGCAAACAAAGTCACCTTACCCACATTTCTTGCTAACCTTGAAGCCCAAGGTACACAAGATATTGGTGATCTAGGCAGTGTTGATACTGAAGACACGGAAGAACTTGGCAAGTCGCTCATACCTGATATACGCGCATTTTTTGCCAGTGATGATGCCCAGCGCATACTTAAAAATTGGCTACAGTCATCAGGGCAATTTACCGCTGATATCGCGAGTAACCCTTATGTTAAATGGTTATTTCCTGATGGCGTGAGTTGGGAAAATGTGCCAACCACACCCGCTTTTTTATTGTTTGCGTTGGTCGTTAACATTTCATCAGAGGAGCAGTTATGAGCTTTTCTAACAGTGAAGCATCCACAAGAGCTTCGTCCACAAAAGCTTCGTCCACAAGAGCCTCGTCCACAAGAGAAGCTAAATTGCTAAACGTGCCAGCCATGCCGTTAAAAGGAAGGCATTTAATTGAAGCCAGTGCGGGCACGGGCAAAACCTATAACATCACGCGTTTATACTTACGCTTATTGTTAGAGAAAAAACTTAACGTAAAAGAGATATTGGTGATGACCTTCACCAAAGCGGCCACCGAAGAAATTAAAGGCCGTGTGGCCAAAACGCTACGAGAAGCCACCGCGTTTTGGGAAGCGTGCCTGCAAGTCGATAACTCTGAACCAGGTGACAGCAGTACAACTGATGAGAATGACAATAGCGCTGGAATAGGTGATAGCGGTTCAAATGAAAACGCTGACTTAGCTGCGCTATTAAACAGTACCGATCCCGTCTATGCCCATTTATATCGGGCCTGTTCACCTAAAGACAGTTTGGCTCTGCTAAAAGCCGCTCAATTAGAACTCGATGATGCATCTGTCTTTACTATTCATGGTTTTTGCCAGCATGTAATTGGGCAACTCGCGTTTAATAGTGGTTTTGCAATGGCGCTGAACTTAAGCAAAGACACTAGCGACCTTTATTTGCAAGCGGCGCAAGATTGGATAAGAAAAGTCTCACAGAATGAAGCCGACTTCTTGTTGTTGGCTGAACAAGGCTGGCATGTGCCAGACAGCCTATTAAATGAATTTTCTTCAAGTGTAAGAAGCGCGCTTACACCGGTTTTGTTAGATGAAGAAACCATAGAAAAGGCGTTTACCGCTAGCCTGCACGAAAACGAGAGTACTGCGCCTGCACAGTTTACGTTCCATTTTAATAATATTGTGGATAACGAAACGCTCATACATGAGCAATTACTTAAAAAGCCTGATCACAAGGCAGTGCGCACACCTGAACTCGCTGCGCTCAAGTCTTGGCTTGAAAGCGCTGAATATGAGCCGTTACAGCCAGAGGGCGCCGCGTTTCTTGATGGCCGCCGGTTTGGTCGAAACAAGTCTGGGGTAAAAGAAATTCTTGCGCCTATTAAAGGCTTTGCCGATGCCATATTAGCGGCATGCAAAGAAAAGCAAGATAACCTAGATAAAATTCCCGTTTTTACTCTGGTTAACGACGCCATTAGCTTTATTAAAGCCAATGTGGCGGCGCAAAAGCAGCAACTTGGGGTTATCGATTTTGACGACCTTATTCGTATGCTCGCCGATGAAGTGGTTAAGCCTAATAACAGCTTAGTGCCCGAGCTTAGAAAGAAATTCCCCGTTGCCTTAATTGATGAATTTCAAGATACCGATGCCAAGCAATACGCCATTTTAGATGCGGTCTACCCCAAAGCGGACGCCAATGGCGGCGATGTGAATGCTACAGAAGACATAGGCTTCGAGTCCAGCCTGTCTTTCGAAGAGACTGCTAGTGTTGAATCAGGCTCTGGCGTTGAATCAGGTGCTAGCAAGCGAAACAGTGACAACGCGCTACTTATGATTGGTGACCCCAAACAAGCGATTTACCGCTTCAGGGGCGGCGACATTTTTACTTATTTAAAAGCAGGGCAGCAGGCGGATTATCGCTGGGTAATGAATACCAACTGGCGTTCGGTGGCCGGTATGGTGAAGGCCTATAACCGGTTGTTTTACGGTGCGCCGGTTCCGCAATCGTCCGAAGTACAAGCGCCTAGCGCTAGCCCTAGAAATGTGTTCGGCTTTAATATTCAATACAATCCAGTGGAATTTACACCCAAAGCCGCGGCAGCAACTCACCCACTTCACGATCCTAATGATGAACGTGATGCAATGAATTACGTGAGTTTTAGTTTAGATGAAAAAAGTGATGCGAATACGCTACGTCGTGGGTTAGCGCAGTGGATAGCTCAAGAGATTTACCGTTTGTTTAATGAGGTGACTTTTGTAGATGAAAAGTCACCCGCTAGGCCAGTAAAACCTGCCGATATTGCCATATTGGTAAAAAACCGTAACGAAGCCTCGGTAATTAAATATGTATTACAGCAACAGGGTTTAGCCTGCGTTTATTTAAGCGATAGAAGTAATTTATTTGCTACCCCCGAGGCCAAAGATGTATTGCGGTTACTTAATGGTGTGTGGCACAACACTGATACTAGTAAGGTGGCCTCTAGTTTGGCTTCACCTTTATGGGGATACACTCCGCAAACCCTCGTTAACTTGTTGTATCACGAAGACGATGCGCTATGGGATGAGGCTTACGACAAGGTCACCTCATTACGTGATATGTGGCTGCAAAAAGGCTGTATGAGTGTATTGCTGCACCTGATGCAAGAAAACTACACGCCATATGGTGCTGAAGTAGAGCGCGCTCTTACTAATTACCAGCATTTAGCGGAAACCTTAGAAAAAGCGGGGGCAACTCATCAGCGCCCCGAGCAGTTGCTTGATTGGCTACACAAGCAAATTCATCAGCCTGAAAGCGATGAAGAAATGACCCTTAGACTAGAAAGTGACAGCCAGTTAATACGCTTGGTGACTCAGCATGGCTCTAAGGGCCTAGAGTATCCCATTGTGTTTGTGCCCTTTGCTACAGGTTATCGAGATCCAGCGAAAAGCGGAAAGTCTTACTCGCAAATATTCACCTATTACGACGAACAGAGCCAAGAATTGCAGCTGCAATTGGGCCGCACTAATACGGCAATTGAACGGGTACGCAAAGAGGGCGCCGCAGAAGAAATGCGATTAGCCTATGTTGCCGTTACTCGTGCTGCTCATCGGTGTTATATGGGCGTATTGCCATTAGACGGGCATGAAAAAAGCGCTCTTGCCCATGCACTTAACATCAATGACGATGAAGGGCGTGATTGGGGCACTATGCTAGACGCCATTGCTAGTGAACCCGATGCTCACGCCACTCATATTAGTGCCGATTCACTAGCGCAAAAGTACTCAAGCTTTGACAGCACAGAAACGGTTGTCCCCTTAAGTACGTTGACCTTTGAAGGGACAAGTAGCGAAGATTGGCGATTGTATTCTTTCTCGGCCATTAGCCGCATGACGGTGATGTCAGCAAGCCAAGCAGCAAAAGAGGTTAGCCAAACAGTTCCTAGTATTCCTGTTATGCAAACAGTGCGAGACGAGGAGATAACATCAGATGATGGTTTTGAGGTTGTCTCTGGTGAAGTCGTTTCTGAGAACCAAATACGCTTTACCTTACAAAAAGGGGCGAGCGCCGGTAATTTACTACATGACCTACTTGAGCTTAACGACTTTTCAGCGCCCAATTGGGATGAAAATGGTGCTGAACTCGCCGTTAGATTTGGGTTAGAAGCATCGCGTACTGAAGATTTATATACCTGGTTAGACGAAGTACTGGCTACGCCATTGGGTACAAAGCAGTCGCCAAGTTATTTAACCCTGTCAGACCTTTCACTGGGGCAAACCCTTCGGGAAGCAGAGTTTTACTTTCCCATGAACGACAGTAAATGGAGTGAACTAAAGCACATATTGTTTGAACATAGAAAGTCTGTGGCAAAGCAGCTTGTATTAGATAACGGTGGCCAATCCGCAACCAGTTTATCTATGGCAGAGCCTATTCAGGCCGAGCCTGTTCAGGCCGAGCCTGTTCCTTCTTTAATGATGTCGGCTCTTGAAGGCATGATGCACGGGTTTATCGACTTAATATTCACCCATGAAGGTAAGTACTATGTTGCCGATTATAAATCTACGTGGCTGGGCGATAGCGTATCGCACTATATGCCTCAAGCATTAAACGCCAATAATCAGCATCATTTGTACGACTTACAGTATTTAATCTATTGCTTAGCACTGCACAGATATCTTAAGAATGCGATTGTTGACTATACACCCGAAGCGCATTTTGGCGGCGTATATTACTTGTATTTACGGGGCATGCATCCAAGCAATACGAACGGGGAGGGCGTCTTTTTCACGCCGATAGATTCCATAACACTGCAAGCTCTAGATACCTTATTTTTAGGCCAAGAGATTGTGGAAGACGAGGCTTCAGGGCAAGAACCCTCAGCCCAGAAGTCTTTAAATAACGAAGCTTCAAGCGAAGCGCTTTCAGACGAGCAAGCCTCAAATGACCCATCGCCCGATGCAGTACAAGGGGAGTTGGACCTATGATAAATAGTAACGAGTATTTAGAACAACTTTTCGGTATTGAAGCAATCGATCGTTTTGTAGCCCTGGAGTTCGCGCATTGCGAAAAACTAACCGACGCTGAGCAGGTCGTCTGGTTACATTTGCTGGTGACATTGTCATTTATGCAGCGAAGCGGCCACAGTTGCTTGTTACTGACTGAAATCGCAGGGACTCGACTGTTTGTTGAGCCCGAGAGCCACACAGAGAGCCACATAGAGAGTGACCCAGAGGGCGAGCCCGAACTTGAACCCAGCACTGTTAATCAGTCACAAGCAGAACCTGAACCTGCTCCTACAGAATCAAGTACAGATACATCATCTCGCAAATTAGGTTACGTATTTCCGAGCCTGACCGAAATGATCAGTGTGATTAAAAAAGCACTGGGTAGTGAAAAAGATGACAAGAATAACAAGCTATTCCCGCTATTTGTTTATCAATCAGGCAAATTGTACAGCCGCCGCTACTATAACTTTGAACAAGAAATTGCTGCCAGTATTGCAAGTCGAACGCATGTAACAGCGCTAAGCGAAGACGGGCTATCTCGGGTTAAAGCGTTATGGCCAGCTATGTTTCCAATCAACACCACTGATGAGCAAGACTGGCAACAAGTCGCGGTGGCGAAAAGTTTAGTGCAACAATTTAGCGTAATTAACGGTGGCCCTGGCACAGGAAAAACCTATACCGTACTCAGGCTGCTATTAGCGCTGCAAGCATGTAACCAGAATGAGCGCATAGTACTGGCTGCGCCAACCGGAAAAGCGCAGCAGCGCATGACCGAATCTATTGTGGGTAATTTGGAAACCTTACGGGGTAAGGTAGATGACAAGCTGTTAAACAGTGTACCTACCGATGCGGTTACGCTTCATAGATTGTTAGGACTGCGGGAACACACCATCGCCACGCGCTACAATCAGCAAAGCCCGCTTATGCTGGATGTGCTTATTGTGGATGAAGCGTCCATGGTCGACTTGGCGCTAATGGCTAGAATTATTCGCGCTTTACCGCCTCATGCCCGTTTGTATTTTATCGGTGATGCCGATCAGCTGCCTGCTGTAGAGCTAGGTAACGTACTTGAGCAACTTGTACACGATAGTGACGAAGCAGAGTTTGCCGAAACAGGTGTACATGACAATAGCCATAGCTTAGGCGCAGTCACTAGCGAGCTACGCCAGCATATCGCCACCCTTTGCCCACATCTGCCTTTGCTGCCCGTGAACGAGAATGCTAAAACCTGGGTACATACCCTGCAAGCGCCTCAGCGATTTAAAGGGCAGGTGGCTGAAGTTGCTACCGCTATTCAGGCCGGAAAAAGTAAACAGGCGCTTGATGCTATGCATTCAGAGGCTTTGACAGATAAGCTTCCCACGGTCAAATCTAGAGTCGCAAGCGAGAAAAACCACTGGCTACAAGATGGTGTATTTATCCAACCCGAAAGCCGGTTCACAACCAGCGCGTTAAAAAAACTGGCACAAGAAAGCTACGAACCTGTGTTTAAAGCGCAAAGCGCCAAAGAAGCGCTCAGTTTACTCAATCGCGTGCGATGGTTAACCCCAGTTCGAAAAGGCGACATGGGTGTAGAAGGTTTAAATACATTGGTGTTCGATGCAATCAAACACAACATTAAACGTCGAGAAGGTTTTTTCTACCAAGGCCAACCCATTATGATTGTCAAAAACAATCATCCACAGCGCTTATCGAACGGTGAGGTGGGGATTATCTGGCCTGATCTTAACGGTAAACTATTGGCTTGGTTTGAAACTCAAGATGGTGGCCTACGTTCAATTTCGTTATCTCGGGTTCCTGCGTTTGAAACGGTATTTGCAATGACAATACATAAATCGCAGGGCTCAGAGTTCAAATATGTGGTGTTATTGCTGCCTAGGCCGGAAAGCGAAAAAGCGGCGGGCTTGTTTCATCGTGGGTTAGTCTACACCGGCCTAACCCGAGCGAAAGATGGGTGTTTGGTTATAGCGAACACCACAACATTTAGCAAAATGGTAGAGCGGCGCGATAAGCGTTTTTCAGGCTTGTCAGAGGCAATTAAGTCAGAAGCAATTAAGAATAATGCGTTGCATGATGAATAATTACACTGGCGTGAAGTAACACAATCCATATTGATGAATGTCTTTCGGCGTTTTCGCTAGCAGGTATATGCGAAGCGCCGATGTAAAACGCAGTATGCCATTTTCAACAGTAATAAATTGTGAAGGCAGCGTTGTAGATGCCTTGTTTCCTATCTCACTACTTCTGTATGAATTTGTTTCCGAGATTTCACCTTTACTAGTTCTTGAATTAGCATTTGAACTAGCATGGGAGTGCCCATTCGCGCCTAGTTCAAAAGAGTGTTGGCCTGAGCAAACACTAAAATAACTAAGCCCTCTCATATCTACCCAACCTATTATATTTTCAGGCTTGGCAATAAAGCTCTCATAAGTAAGTAATTCAGAATGAAAGGTGATACTCGCACCAAAAACTGGCTTACTCGCAACCGCAATATTAGCGCTTCGTTTTACATCAAGTTTATACAAACCATGGCTTTCAGGGCGAATATCTTGATTTGTATTGCTGTTACTAATTAACGAAAGCATACACATTGTCACTGTGGTTTCAGGATATGGGTAGTGTGGTTTAACTCGCGTATTTACGCGTTGATATGGATCAAAATGGGGTAATGTTCCTTCAAACTTAAGCTACCTTGAAATAATTGTTTAATAAATGTACAAATATGGTTGGTTGTTCCATACTTATTCATCTTAATTCGACACGGATGTATGGATTATGCCCGCAAGTAAACATGAAGCCCTTAAACGCTACACCCTTTTTTTATTCATTATTGTTTTAGTGGGGGCAGCCTACTACTTTCTTCGTATTCAGCAGAATGAAATACAACAAAATCATAGTTATCTTCGACAATTAAATGAGGCCGGTAAAAGCTTACAGCAATCTATTAATATGCTTCTAACAAGCGTGAAAGAAGAAATTAAGCCTCGAGAAACTAAAACTAAAACTAAAACTAAAAATGAAAGTGATTTTAAAAAGCGTATCAGTTCGAACGAAAACTTTAAACACCTTGGAATAGTAGATACGCCTGAAAGTGAAAAGAAGAATGGTGTCAGTACTGAAGGTGTCACTAGGAACGAAGGAAGTATAACCAATGTGGAATTCGATGCTAAGTCTCGCACTTTTAAAATTCAAGTAAGGTCTGAAGCAAAGGATAAAACAGTAACAGTACCCATCGCTGACCTTATTTCAAAACACTTGAGCCCGTTTCCATTATTGGTTATCAGTGATGATAAAGGGGAGGTAATAGCGGAAAAAAGGCATAGAAATTTAGCTAAAGCGCTGTCTGATCTTCGCTTTTCAAACGTAGGAGAATTACTGGGAGAAAACGAAGAAAGCGGCGAAGCGACCGGCCAAGATGAAAAAGTTAGAGGGCGGGGGGTAAAGGCGAGTGATTCTGTTGATAGGAAAATCGCCGGGCTCTATCTTCGAGTTTATCGGCAACCCATTACAATTACTGACCTAAACGCTGGAGGTAAAGATGATTCGAAGACCCTCTATCTGCTAGCCTTCGTAGAAAAAAAAGAGGTGGTTCTCAATAACCTTAAAATTGGAAACAATACCGCACTATGGATAGTGCTTTTTTTAACGCTATTAGTTGCAACGCTCCCTATTCTCAAAATTCAATATTGTGCACCAACCTATAGCTATACACGTTCTGATGTTACTCAATGTATCTTGGGATTATTTATATTATTAGGCGTTGCCACAATAGCGATAAGTGACCAACTGTTTTTTCGATATTGGCTCCAACAAAAAGCGGTTGATACAGAAAATATACATAGAGCAATCAGTACCGATTTTTCCATAGAGTTAGCACAACTTCTTAAGTTAGATCATCGTTATTTTGACAAAGCTTCAAAGGGAGATAATTCAGGGTGTACATCTTTTGAGGCAATTTCCAAAAGCAACGAAACTACTGATTTACTCAATTGTCGATTAATCAACGAACAAAAAGAAGCCAACGGTCAAGCATACTTTATTGAAAACTGGTTTTTATTAAATAACAAGGGGTTTGTGACAGGTTATGAAGACACGTCGCCGCCCATGATTGTTCGTCCCCACGAGAATTTGTATAGCGCCAAAAAAACGAACTTACAAACACGAGAATATTATCAGCGTGCATGGCATGGCTCGATGTGGCGCTTAGACACATACCTAATTGGTGAGTTTTATAAAAAAAATTACCCAATAATTTCATTATTCGAGAAAAGCGCTAATTTAGTAGGCAAGGGCGAAGTGTTCAAAGGTTGCTGTGAAAAGCTTCTAATAGACGCTATTACAATGCCCCAGCAATTTTTCATTGAACGTATACGTAATATTGATGATGCGAGATTCAATAGCCAATTGGTGTTCAAACGTACATTTAACGGCGACAAAGAAGGAGGGGGAGAAGGGGAAAAAGAAGCTAAAGTGCATGTCAGTTCAATCGGAACATTATTAACTAGCTTGAACCGCAGAATATTACCAAAAAATATCGGCTACGCGGTGATTGATACTACAGGAAAAGTGCTTTATCACAGTAATGAAGAGCGAAGCTTAGTAGAAAATTTTGTAGCGGAAAGCGGTCATGATTTACAACTATTGACCACAATATCTAACCTAAAAAATATCAATGTAGATGAACCCGCTCGGCTATTTTTAGATTATCGAGGGGCAGAACACAGTATGGTGATTGGACCGTTACATAGTGCAATACCAGAATGGGCGCTTGTGGTGTTTTATAATCAAGAGGAAGCATCGCAAGTCAATATGTTACTTGTCTTCCTTGCGGTCATACTCTACCTGACCATATTAATCCCTTTGCTATTAATATGCCGGTATGTGAGCTCTCAGGGGGTATGGGCAAGATTGTTTCATTATCAAAATGATGACAATGACACGATTAAAAGCTCTCAAAACGCTAATACATCAATTGTAAGTCGAACCACCTACCGTTGGTTGGCGCTGTGGATTTGGTCTGCTTGTACTATGCAACTTTTCACCATTGGAGTTATTAACTCGGTTTTACCACGGTTAGCATTTTTGTTTCTTATGCTTACAGTCATACTAATTTTTCTACAATTCATATTTGTGCCCGTTGAAGCTCAGGGTAAAAAGGTGTCATTTACTGCGTTGACTTGCCGGTATTTATTTAGGCCTAGCACCTTAATAAAAATGCCTTTCTTCATACCTTTTGTATGTTTCCTTATGTTGACAGCCTTGTCTGTTTTTTCTGGAGGGGAAAATACTTCACATAGTCACGTCCCCCACGCAAATGAGCATTCGTTAATTTTTCCATGCATTGGCATAGGGCTATTCGTTGTTTTCACTATCTTGATGTGGATGAAGTCTGTTGCTGGAGGAGTTGATGATACGCTATCAAATAAAAAGCCCCGTAGTTTGTCTGAATTGAGTCGTCGAGTCCCAAGTAGCTATATTTGGTACTTAGCGGGAAGTATTTATATTGTCACCGTTGTACCTGCCGTTATTTTAGTTAACAGCGTGAATAGTTATATGCTAGAGGGGCAAGCAACTTTTCAAAATCAGCATTTATTAGAGATGCACCAAAAAGTTTCGGCAGCGAACCAGCAATATCGAGCTTTGATGCACCAAGATCTAACGAGCTACAGAGAAGGCCTGGCAAGCACAACCTCCGCGATCCCTTTTAAAACCATATTTCCTGCTTTGAAGAGGGAGGAATGGGTGACCCTTGATAGTGCTACAGCATTTTCGTCCGTACTTAACAACAACACAGATAATTTTATCAACGCTATTATCAGTAGTTTAAATTTACAAACGAATTCTGCTGCCGAGTATCGATTTAAAGCGGGCACGGAGTTAACCACAACAAGTGACAAGATGCTTCATTACTCTGCTCAAAAGTTCATGCGAGCATCTAGCGCCAGCTATTTTTATCAGTTGGTGTTAATCACCACGGTGTTCATTTTCAGTGTCTTTTGTGCTGCGCTATTGCTCATAAGCCGTAAATTGCTTGGAGAACATTTATTTGATAGTTACCGGTTGCGGCCTCCATCTGAAGCAGAAGAAAGCGAATATATTTGGAAGCAATTGTCACCCCTCCAATCAAAGAATATGCAGATACAATTTATTAGCCAACTGAGTCAAACTGACTTAGAAAAAGCTTTTAAAAAACAAAATCATACTATCTTCAAAAATAGAGTGGACGACATTCAAGGTTGGCTTACTCGAGAAAAAGAAATAAATTTTCGAGAAATAGCAAAGATTGATAGCCATAAAGATACGCCTACTATAGTTCTAAAAGGTTTAAACAAAGCGCTACTTGATCTCACCGAACGTGAAGCCGCATTCACTTTAATTCAGTCCTTGCAGCAGCGTAAATGTCATCTGATTTTGGTATCAGAAATGTCGCCCATGCAGTTACTCAGCCATGCGGCACACTTTCCTGCCTTCGAGGCGGAACACCTACCGAGTAAAAACGAGTTGTGGCAGTGGAGTAAGTTGCTTCGAAGTTTTTCTATTCATTATCATTGGGTGGCAAGTAAGAAAAATACCCTCACCACATCGCCCACCGCGTTTTCTGTGCTGTCGCACGAGTCCACACATTGGCATGACCTACAATCGGTGCAAAAGTCATTTTTAATTTATCACTTAGAAATAAAGCAAAAACGTAAAGGTGAAGATATTGATGAATTACTCAATAGGCTAAACCATACGAATATCACCGAACAAAAAATGGCGCGACTAGCATTGGAATTAGACAAATACTGGTCACCTCAGCAAATCGTTGAGTATTTTGTTCATCATGCGCGCCCATCTTACCGGTTACGCTGGGAGCAATGTACAACTAACGAGCGGCTCATTTTGTTGCAACTTGCGCAAGGCGCCAAGCTTAACCCTGCAAGCGCTGAAATTATTGGCCATTTACAGCGACGGGGCCTCATTTATCGGGATTGTGGATGGCATTTGATCAATGAGAGCTTCAGGCAGTTTGTGTTAACCGCAGAGCCCGCTAAGCAAATACAGGAATGGCTTGCGGAAACTCGTTCTAGTATTTGGCACAATTTGCGACCTCCTTTGTTTATGTTAGTGGGGCTATTGTTCTTATTAGTGATTTTTAGTGCCAACATCGCCTTCGATTCAATAATCACGACCTTAGCCGCGGTTTTAGGTGTGTTACCTATGTTAATTACAAATTTAACGAGCCTAAGAACCTTAGAGATCCTGCCAAAAGACTAATTATTACAGCAACTACATTCAGACACATCGTACAGTTATTAAAAGGAAGCAAGCAGAGTAGTCTGAAGTCCTCAATATCAATTGAGAATAACAATTTTTAATTTATATAAGGATTATGAAAATGAAAACGTTAAATGCAGATGAAATAAATGCTGTTAGTGGTGGCAGTTTAGATAGATTGATTACTGTTGCGGAAATTATGTATCAAACATTAAAGTGGTCAAGCAGTGGTTATAGTAGATATGTAGAAAGCGGCCGAAGAATTGAGCATTCAATGGTGTGGTAATTACTTAGGATGATAAGTCATGCATACGGACTGCAGAGCCTGTGTGCATTTTCGTAAAAAAAAGATAGGACGAAACTATGATAGGCGCACTTAGCAAAACACATGAAAATCCACTGAATTACCTATATAGGTATATTACAAAATGTTGCTTTCAATATTCACAAAGTCCTATTTTAAGAGTTTTCCAACTCTTTCTAATTATACAAGTTCCCGCCATTGTTTTCGTAGCAATTATAAATATCATATTCAGCGATCGTGTAGCGAGCACTATTGAAAACGGTACCGCCGAACTCATCATGATTACGATTGTTAGCCCAGCTATTGAAACTTTGATGATTGCACTAGGTTATGGGATTTGCCATTCTTTTAGTGTAAGTAAAAGAAGGACGTTAGCAATTAATGCGATATTTTTTGCACTAATTCACGGCTTTTTAAATCCTGTTCGTTTTATCCCCGCCCTCTGGGCCTTTCTATTTTTCTGTTCTGCATATCAAATAGGTAATACACAAAGTTTTGCAAGAGGGTTTTTCTTATCCTTTACATTACATGCAACGTGCAATTCTTTAGTGATTGCAATTTATTTATGCACTATTAGGTAGCAAAAGATAAGGCTGACCTTTTATTGAAGTAAGGCGTTATATTTGCCATAAAAAAAGTATTGTTGTTCATTGTAGATACTGATTTTAGTAGTGTTTTACGTGGTTTATTAAATCAAACCATTGTGGTTTCGCCTTCAATTCGCTTTTAGAAATATCGCCCAAAATTGTAGAGTAAGTGCATAGGTGTATATTTTTGAGCATTTCTGGGTCTTCCTTGCACCAAAAAAGAACAGTAAGTTCAATGGGTTAGTTGAAAATTGGTTCTTGCGCCAAAGAGAATTACCATTTAGTCTAAAAATACTATAGGTATCGGATAAAGTGGCAAATGAAACAAGAAATCAAAAAAGAAGTCAAAGCTAGTCCTTCAGTTAACTCTTCTCGTCGCAGCTGGTTAAAGTCAGTTGGTTTAGGAGCTGGCGCAGTTGCGCTAACGGCTTGTGTAGATTCTAGCGTTAAAGAACTTAGCGCTGCTGGTATGAAAACGGATCATTTCCCTACCGCTACACCGAATGTCAGTGATGGCCTTGTTCGGTTGTCTTCCAATGAAAACGCGTTTGGCCCGTCAGCTAAAGCGGTTGAAGCTATGCAAGGTGAGTTGTTCAACTTGGCCCGTTATTCAGATGCCACTGTTGACGTACTAAAAAGTAAGATTGCTGCTCAGGAAGGAGTATCTGAAGATCAAATTATCGTCACTAACGGTTCATCACCTATTTTGTTTGGTTACGCCGATTGGATAACTAAAAATGGTAATAAGCTGGTGACATCAATGGCTACTTACGAAGGTGTTCCTCGCGGAGCCGAGTTCATGGGTGCCGATGTAACCTACGTCCCGTTAGATGCCGACATGAATTTCGATTTAGACGCGATTGAAGCTGCTGTTACCGAAGATACCACTGCTGTGTATATCTGTAACCCGAATAACCCAACGGGTACCGTGGTTGATGCTGCTAAACTTACTGCATTTGCAAAACGTGTGTCGAAAAAGGCACAGGTGTTTATAGACGAAGCTTATATTGAAATGTCTGATGCTTATCCTGCTAATGTACAATCAAAGTTAGTGGCAGAAGGGCACGATGTGGTTATCTGCCGTACATTCTCAAAAATTCACGCCATGGCAGGTCAACGTTTGGGCTATGCTATTTTACCAGCGGAACAAGCTAAGCAACTAGGTGGCATGCTGCGTATGGGTGGTGTGAACTACTTAGCATTAGTCGCAGGTATGGCAAGCATGGAAGATCATGCAAACCTTAATACCATGCGTTCGCGGGTTAAAGTAGAGCGTGAAAAGTTAACGTCGGCCGCAGAATCACTAGGTCAGGCTTATGCGAAAAACCCACAAGGCAACTTTATCTACATGGATACTGGAATGCCACATGATGAATTCGCGAAGCTAATGAAAGCGCAAGGTATTAAAGTGGTTGGCCGTACATGGCCTGGCTACGATACCTGGTCACGTATTAGCGTTGGTATTCCTGAAGAAACTGATGCATGCGTAAAAGCACTTAAAACAGTTTTAGGTTAGAGACTCTAAAAGGGCAAGCTTACTACACGATAAGCTTGCACGATGCTCTACCACGTTAAATTAAAACGATATGTACAAAAATGCTGGTGGTTTTGTTGGTTTTATTAGTAACAATAACCGCAAAATCGCCTGCGTTATGTAGTACGTTTACTGGTTCACATCTGAAGCATTAACGCCTTGTCTCTTTTAATGTTTGCCGTTATTACAGTACTAATGATTGCGTAATGCATCAATCAATTCGCTTTTGCTCATGCTGGAGCGACCTGAAATTCCTACCTCTTTCGCTTTTTCGTACAACTCTTTTTTAGTGCGTTCTTCATACTTTTTACTCTTACCACCTTTCTTTGAAGGTGATTGTTCGTCATTAGCTTGCGCGTTGGCAATTCTGGCTGACTTTTCTTTGCTGTAGCCTTTATCTCGAAGCGCTTCATATGTGTCGTCGTTTTTAATCTGTGCAGCGTGTTGCTTGGCCATGGTTGTCTCCTCTATTAATTTTCTTATCGGTAGGTAGCGAAAATGCCGATAAGGTTAATTAAGCCTTACTTTGTATACTACAACTTAGCGATTTTGGAGCACTGGGCGGTAGTGCCTTGTCTGTGCACTTGAGCTATAAAATTAAGCTGCACTCCTTGGCGGCAGGCCTTAGCATTAAAACTTGCTGCAAACAGTAGATCAGCTGATAAGCGGATAAACCCTACTTGTTCCTAGGTCGTTGTTACCTTTGACCTCATCCATAAAGGAAGTAGGGCATATCCGCGGTTTACACCTTACTCTACAAAGAACACATCAGACTGTAGTTCTTCACCAATGTTGGTATTTGCGCGAATGACTTCTGCTAGCGTGGTGCCTTCTACCATTTCAAGCTCGTCATCAGTTAAATATCGCTCGTACCAAAACCGGTCGCCTTCGCGGAGCTCGTCGAACTGCTTAACATTAATTGCAGTGAACAATTCGCCTAACTGAGAGCCAGTTTCAATCTGAGGATCTTCAGATAGACCGCCCACCCATAATTCAACATCATCAACCGAATTGTAGGCGTTAGACAATGCAGTTTGCAGGGTAGTATTCGACGTGATATCGCTAAATACTTCAGCACGCTCTAACCCCATGGCTTCGCGAACATCATTATATGATGGCAACCCGTGGTCACGGCCTCGTTGAATATTCAGCGAAATAAGATCAAAGCCGCCACTACCTGGTTGGCCAAACAAGAAGTTACGTAATCCATTTACCACTTTTATATCAATAGCTTGGTGCAGCTGCTTGGCCAAACCGCGTAAAATGGAGTCAATGTCATCTTCTTCTACATATAGTCCTATCCCTGTGAAGAAGGCTTCACGCAGTGCTAAGCTACCTTCGGAAATAGGATTATTATCAGCATCTAGGCGAAGTATATTGTCACTGACCTCGCTATGACCCAGCCGGTAGGCCGCCGTTGAAAATTCACTGTAAATAGTGGGGTTTACGTCGTCATCATAGCCGCGATATTCAGGCATAGTATCGGCGCCTAATAGGGCAGGTAAGTATTCGTCATACGTGATTATCTGCAGTTTGGCGATAACTAGGCGCCTGGTTTGTTCGTAGATATCTTCTACGTCAGCTTGGGGTTGCTGTTCTTGCAAAATAGACGCAATACGATTGTGCTCCCTTACCCAAACCGTATGCATCGCGGTAAGTATGGCTTGTTCGTTTACCCGAACGTCTCCGCCTAAAAATAACACACTCGGATCTGATACAAACCCATTTGCGTTAGGGAGACCGTTAGGGTTACGTGGCAGCAAGTTATTGTCAGAGGTTGCTAAAAAGGGCGACTGATCCCCTTCGCGCAACTCTTCATTACGTTCGGAATCCGAGCCATATATCATCGAGCCATCAATCCAACTCGTGATTTCATTTTCTTGCTCACGAACGTTATTGGTACTGGTACCGGTATCAGGGTCGTAAATGGCACGATTAAATGAAATTGTGACATCACCTGTACTGTTAGGATCGAAAAACACATCGCCAGTAGGCACAATGATATGTTCCGCTTCCAAGGTACTTCCGTCGGTAAGGCTTAGATCGTGGTCGATGAATTGTCCCCACTGCCACAAGTAGTCACTGGTATTGTAGGTATTGGGTATACTCTCGCCCTCAGCCTGCATTACTAGCAAGTTGCTAATTTCACGCGCACTTTTTTGTGCAGAACCCGCCATTTCAGATGCACCGTCAGTGTAAAAAGCAGGTGCAATACGCTGTAGGTGACTAAAAGTGACACCCCATTCCGGGTTATCTTGGTTGTTGCTACTGCCATCATAGGAACGTATTTCTCTACCCCCTTGGGTATTGAGAACAAAATCGTCTCTACCTTCTCTATCACGGCTGTTACGACGTTGTTGATCTACATCTTCGTCGATACCCTGTGCCGACCTACCTCTTTGGTTGTCATCACCATTGTTCCTGTTGTTGTCGGTAGTTTCATCATTATCGTTGCCGTTATTACCGGCATTGTCATTTCCGCTATTGTTTGTATCAGAAATAACATCAACGTCAGGTGTTGTTGCGGTGGTATTTGTTGTTTGCTCATCATCGGTACTATCTGAGCCGCAGCCATATAGGCTGCTTAACGTAACCGCTAAAAACGCTAACTTTTTCATAATATGTCCTGTAATTGTTTATGAGAAAACAATCATGCTCGTTCAATAAATGGGTGAGGTTGATTGCTAATTGAACCTTCAAATCCATTGAAGCATTTATAATTACTCTTTAATTCTTCAGACATTTGCATACCGAGGGCGCAGAATCGGTGAGGGGGCAGGCATCTTGTTGTTCAAAGGTTAGGAGTGAATATGTTGAAATCTGTTCAAACCTTTACGCTTTGTTGACAAATTTTACTGCCTAAGGGGTGGAGAATTAGATGAAATGCAGTTTTTTAATTAGTCGCAGGCTTAGTTAAAACCTAAGCTGACTGTACGGTTGATGAATAAAAAACAAAAAAAAAGCCGTTTGCAGAAGGCGCTACAAACAGCTTTTTATTAAATTATACGCAATGAAAAGTGTTACTTCTCGATGTTAAACGTCAACCCTGCTTTTTCAGTTAAGCGGCCAATTAACTTATCACCTAAAGCAGATGCAGGTGTAAAGAAACCGCCAGAGAGTGAAACATCTTTGCATAGGCAAAGCGCAGACTCTGAAATCATTTTACTGGTTGAGCCATAACCTGGATCTTTATCACCGATTACCGATACGGCAAGGGTTTCGCCATTTACCGCCTTACCAATAAACATCACGTCGTAAAATCCGTTTTCACGTTCTTCTTTATCTGGGCCTTCACCTGGTTTAGGACCGCCGTCGCCACCTAGTGACTTATCTTGTGCCACGTGGTTTGCGATGGCTTCGCCTTTTTCACCTGGGCCTGTTAGCATCATTTCATCATACTGAAAGCTTTTGCCGTAGGCGAAGTTTGCCAAGTAGTTAGAGCGGTGAACGTTTTTAGTATTGATGGCTGCCATAACAAACGGCGCAGCCCATGAGCCTAACGACTCATCATAATAAGGCTTGCTGCCATCGGGCTGTGGGTGGCTTTGACTCGAATCGGCAAGAGAGAAGGGGTTGATTAACGCAGACATAATTGATTTGTCTTTGCGTGCTGCAATCATGGTTTCTCTTAAGCTGGCCGCTGTGCCGCCCGAAAAAGTCCCCTGCATTTTTCTAACGCGGCCTTTCACGTACTCAATAGCTTCACCGGTTTGCTTTTTAGCGTGCTCTTGTAAAAACTGTACGCCTAAATCGAAAGGTACAGAATCGAAGCCGCATGAGAAAACAATGTTGGCACCGGTTTCTTTTGCCTTGGTTTCATACTTATTGATCATTTGGTGCATCCACGCGGGCTCACCACATAAATCGGTATAACCTGTGCCATTATCTACACAGGCAGAGAGCAATTTTTCACCGTAAATTTGATAAGGCCCTACCGTTGTCAGTACCACTGCAGTGCGCTTTGTTAGTGCATCTAACGCCGCTTCATCATCGCCGTCGGCCACAATACTTACTACTGAATCGCTAATACCTAATTCGGCTTTAACATCGGCTAATTTAGCTTCGTTACGCCCAGCAACAGCCCACTTTACGCTGTTGTCACTGCCGTATTGGCTTTGGAAGTACTCAGCTACTAATTTACCGGTAAAACCTGTGGCGCCAAAAATCACCACATCAAATTCCCGTTGTTCACTCATAAATAACGTATCCTGTTCTATCTATTATGGAAGTCTTATGTGCAACCAATATACGCAATCCGTAAACGTTAAATTATTTTTTTAGGTAATAATTGAGTATTGATTTGGGTGTGAGTGCAATTCGCTAGCGACTATTTGAAAATGATTATTCGCAAGTGCAGGTTTCAACAAATCGCTTCATACGGGTTAAGCCTTCTTTCAATCGGCTTATCTCTGTGGCGAATGATAGCCTTACATAGCGGGTGGCGTTGTGATCGCCAAAGTCATCTCCGGGCGTTAGTGCCACATATTCTTCTGCTAATAAGCGGTCACAGAATTCAACAGCAGTTAGGCCAGTGCGTTCAATGTTTATATACGCGTAAAAGGCACCATCTGGCGTAGCATCAATGCTTAAACCCATATCAGCAATAGCCTGTAGCACAAATGTAGCGCGAGCCCGCAATTGCGCTTTTTTCTGCTCACATTGAGCCAGTGATTCGGGAGTAAAACAGGCAAGTGCCGCCTGTTGGGCTAGGGTAGAAGGGCAAATAAATAGGTTCTGCGCCAATCGCTCCATAATGTGAGTCATACCTTCAGGTACTACACACCAACCTAATCGCCATCCCGTCATACCAAAGTATTTAGAAAAACTGTTTATCACAATGGTATTGCTGTGAAGCGTTTCATTAGCCAATACGGTGTTAAGTGGTGCTTGTTTTACCGAATTTGTAACTGAGTTCGTGGAACTTGATGTATCTTCGATACCTAAATCAAGATTTAAGTAAATTTCATCAACAATTAAAAAGCCGTCGTTTTGCTTGCAGGTTTCACCAATACTATACAATTCTTCTTGTGCAATAGCGGTGCCCGTAGGATTAGCTGGGCTGGCGATGAGTACCCCTTTAGTTTTGCTATCCCAGTTGTGGGTTACATCATCATGCGTTAGTTGAAACTGTTGCTCACTAGAGGTAGGCACTAACGTAACTTCGCCACCAAAGGTGTTAAGAAACCGGCGATTACAAGGGTATGAAGGGTCGCCGAGTATCACCTTATCACCGTTTTCAACGAGTGCTGCGCTAACCAATAATAAAGCGGCAGAAGCACCAGCGGTCACCACAATACGTGAAGCCGGAATATCTACGTTGTGTTGAGACTTATAAAACTGGGCGATGGCACTGCGAAGTTCAGGTAACCCTAGTGCTGAAGTATACGGGTAATCAGCTTGAGATAACGACTGCTTCATGGCTTCAACAACGGGAGTGGGGGCACCAAAATCGGGTTCACCTAGGTTTAAACGAATTACATCGTGACCAAGGTTGCTAAGCGCTGTGGCTTTCTCGCCGTAGGCCATGGCTAAAAATGGAGATAGGGTGGTGGCTCTTGAGGCGTACTTCAACATGCTGTCTTTAAGATTAGATGGGAATACCGCGTACTATATCAATTGTGCCAGCCTAATTACCAACAAAGTCGGCATATTCAGTTGCTTCATTTTGTAGCTAAATTCTGTCGCTAAATTCACTAATTAGTGCGCTGAGTTATCGCCACTGAAAATTCACTCAACTGACACCATTTTTCGATGAATAGCCATATGCATAATCAATCACTTACGATAGGGTAGTGGGTGTATAAATATAAAAATTGCGTTTGAGTTATTTTTAAAAGGAAATCAACAGTGTTGGGCCAAAACAAACAATTCAATAAAAGGGTAAATGTAGAGAAACGTCTCTCATTTAGCGCATCTCGGTGGTTAGCCGTTGTCGTTATATCTGTTTTTTTCGCGTCTCCTTCGTGGGCTGCATTGCCTTCCATTGGTGATTTTACCAAAGACATGGCAGCTAAAGATGGGCTGATCCCTGTTTATTATGACGATGAAACTGACAAAGTGTATCTGTCGATACCCAACGATGAGCAACAGTTTTTATTCCAAAGCAGCTTGCCTTACGGTGTAGGCTCTAACGATATTGGCTTAGACAGAGGCCAATTAGGGCGTACTCGCTTAATTACCTTCGAACGCTTTGGTAATAAGTTAATGCTGAAACAGTTAAATACTAAGTATCGTGCAGCCCATGGCGGCGCTGCCGAAAAACAAAGTATAAACGAAGCTTTTGCAAGTTCTGTATTGGCAGGCTTTGTGATAGTTGCGAAAAGTGATAATGCTAATTTAATTGACTACACACCTTTCTTGTTCAGCGATATTCACGGCATCGGCAACAGGTTGTCAGCAAAAAAACAGGGCAACTTTAAAGCAGATAAAAGCCGCAGCGGTGTGTATTTACCGCGAACTAAGGGTTTCGAGAAAAACACAGAACTTGAAGCCTTAGTTACATTCGCTGGCAGCAAGCCTGGTAACTATGTATCTGATGTCACTCCAGATCCTGAGAACCTTTCCGTACACCTTCATCATTCATTTGTTGCATTGCCTGATGATGGCTATACACCGCGTGCCTATCATCCCTACTCAGGGTACTGGAAATTCCGCTATTTTGATTACTCAACGGCAATTAATGAGCCTACTGAGCAGCGTTTTATTACCCGCCACCGTTTAGCTAAGGTATCGCCACATGCACCTATGAGTGAAGCGGTTGAACCTATTGTGTATTACCTAGACCCAGGTATTCCAGAGCCGGTGATGTCCTCATTGAAAGAAGGCGCAAGCTGGTGGAACCAAGCTTTCGAAGCCGCAGGTTATAAAAATGCATTCCAGGTAAAAGTGTTGCCAGAAAATGCCGATCCTATGGATGTGCGTTACAACGTGATTAATTGGGTGCATCGCGCTACCCGTGGCTGGTCTTATGGTTCATCAGTGGTCGACCCTCGCACCGGTGAAATTATAAAAGGCCATGTGACGTTGGGCTCACTGCGTGTCCGCCAAGATTATTTAATCGCATTAGGGCTTACCAGCCCATTTTCAGGTGACAATGCGAGTTCGCCAGAGCAAGAAGCCATGGCGTTAGATCGGATTAAGCAGCTTTCGGCTCATGAAGTAGGCCATACCCTCGGTATAGCGCACAACTTTGCCGCCAGTGAAAACGAAATGGCTTCAGTGATGGATTATCCACACCCTCGAATTACCTTAAAAGACGGAAAAGTAAGCCTTGAAGGGGCTTATGATAAAGGCATTGGCGCGTGGGATAAACACGCCATTGTGTATGGCTATCAAGAGTTCGGTTCCAGCATAGAAGAAACCGAAGGCTTGGCTAAGCAAATTGTTAAAACTCGCAATGAAGGGCTGGCGTTTAAGTCAGATTCAGACACGCGAAGCTCACGCCATAGTTCGGCAAACGGGCATATGTGGGAAAATGGTGCCGATCCGCTAGATGCTTTTGATGAAATTTCTGCGGTTAGACGTCATGCGCTTGATCAATTGGGAATGGATACCTTAAAGCCTAATGCTAGCTTGTCTTCATTGGAAAATGCGTTAGTGCCCATTTATTTGCTGCATCGCTTTCAATTAGAAGCGGTTGCAAAGCAAGTGGGCGGCTTAATATACGAATACGAGCGCAAAGGTGATTACACCACACCACAAGGCCAGCAAGATGTTGCTCCTCAAGTACAGCAACGTGCCATGCAGCAACTTATAACGGCTACTACAGTACCTTATTTAGCTATTCCTGAAGCGGTATTGGCACTTATTCCGCCTACTGCCTATGGTGACGATGTTACTCGTGAACACTTTCAAGGAAAAATGGGGCTAATGCTAGATCCTGTGTCTGCAGCCGCGTCGGCCAGTGATTTTGCATTATCTTTATTACTGCACCCTGAGCGTTTAAATCGTTTAGCATGGCAAAGCAGTCGTACCAAAGAGCTTATTGGTGTGGAAGGGCTGGTACGTCAAATATTAAACGTGCATTGGTATCGGGCTAAGCACAAGCGTGGCGATAAGGGCGACTTGGTTGCCACACGTCTGCAGCTAGTTGCCCTTAATGCCATTATGAAAGCTGCGACAAACCCAGCACTAGCGCCAGAAGCTAAAATGGCCGTGCACAGTGCGTTATTGGAGTTTGATGAATGGCTAGATGATGATAGCGATAGAGATGCTGATGAAGTATTGCACAAATACTTCGACACTTACTGGAAGTCTGGGCATTGGTCTGGGGCGTTCGATGTGAAGCCACTACCACCAGGTTCACCTATCTAGGTACATATTAAATCATTAAAAAAGCGACTAACTTAACCGAGTTAGTCGCTTTTTTTTACTTCCTATACTGCGATAATATTACGCGTTATCCTGCGGCTTGTTAGAAAACTGCTCGCTTAATACTTGGTACAAGTACTCTGGCTTAACCGGTTTTACGATATGGGCATTCATGCCTACCGCAAAGCTTTTCTCAATCTCAGTTTGCATGGCGTGTGCTGTCATCGCCACTATTGGAATGTTTAACGTTAGTTCTTCACGTATTTTTTGAGTGGCCGTTAAGCCATCCATCACGGGCATTTGCATGTCCATTAAGACTAAGTCGAACGCAGGTTCTTGCTCTAACATTTGCAGCGCAATTAACCCGTTTTCGGCAACGCTAACCTTTGCTTTGGTATCGGCTAAAAATAGCTTAGCGACTTTACGGTTTATTGGATCGTCTTCAACAAGTAGAATGTTTTTCTGTGAAAAGTCGGGTGGGGGCTGATTGTCTTCCTGCATCGCCATTTGAGGTTTGCCCTTGGTTGACATCTTCAATAGGCAATTTTGCAGCGAACTACTATTCACGGGCTTTTGTAGATAATATTCTACGCCAACTGGGCGGCCGAGACTTTTAAGAGACTCAATATCGTACGCAGATAACATCGCAATATTAGGCTTACTTTGACTGAATTCTTGATTAATAATAGACGCCAACTCAATGCCATCAATATCAGCCATCTTCCAATCAATGATAATTAAATCGTAGGGTACATTACTGGCTACAGCGGTACGTAAGTGCATAAGCGCATCTTTACCGCCGGTGGCTAAATCCGGGTTAATATTAATACGTAGCAAGGCTTCAGCGATGGATTGTCTAGATAACATCACATCGTCTACCACTAACACTTTAAGGTCGGATAGTTTTAGATTCCCTATGTTACTTGGCAGAGAAGCTTGATTATGAGGCTTAACTAACACAGTAAAGAAGAACGTTGCTCCTTGGCCTAGCTTACTCTCTACCCATATTTCGCCGCCCATTAATGACACCAGATGCTTACATATGGAAAGGCCTAAGCCAGTGCCGCCGTATTTGCGAGTAATAGACTCGTCAGCTTGGGTAAATGCATCAAAAAGCGTATCTATCTGGTTTTGTGAAAGGCCAATACCTGTATCTTTCACCGAAAACTCTAATAATACCCCGTGATTTGAATGTCTTTTATTTACGGATACGAACACCATGCCTTCATCGGTAAATTTAAGGGCGTTACTGAGCAAGTTATTCAATACTTGCTCTATTCGAAGGGCATCACCCATTACTTCTAAGGGCACATCGCGGGCTACGTATTGTAATAATTCAATTCGCTTCTCTTTGGCACTCAGCCCATGCAATCGAATAACCTGGCCAACTAACTTATCAAGTTCAAAGGCTTGAGATTCAATATTTAGTTTACCAGCCTCAATTTTGGAAAAATCTAGCACATCGTTAATAACGCCTAGCAAGGTTTGGGATGACTGTTCAATTTGGGTTAGATTCGTTTTCTGTTCTTCATTAATGACAGACTTTTGAGTTAGCTTAGTAAGGCCTACAATTGCATTAACTGGGGTTCTAATTTCGTGGCTCATACGGGCTAAAAATTCCGACTTAGCATCGGTGGCTTTTTGAAGATTTAAGGCCAATTCTCGCAACGTACGTTTTTGCTTAAGTGTAATGACAAACATGAGAAATAGGAGCATAGCTACACAGCAAATAGTGGCAATCACATAGATTTGCAGCGTACTTTTTTGTTCAGATAACAGCTGACTAAGCTCCAGTTCAGTAATTTTTTGTATTTTTTGGTCGGTTTCTAGTCGAGCTCGGTTGAACGCTAACTGCTCTGATTGACGAGTATCAAATACCTGCTGTTTTAACTCGGAGTATTCTAAAAGATACTCATAAGCATTAAGGTAGTTACCTTTGAGCATCGCAATACGTGATTTTAGCTTCAATGCCTCATATTGATATTCGGTAATATCTAACTCCCGAGCAATAGATAAAAATTTCGAAACCGTATCCGTCGCCTCTTCAACCCGTTCCAGTTCAAGTAAAACCTCTGACTGTACCGCAAGTCCGGCAACCTCTCGCTGGCGATAGTTCCCTTTTGCTGCATGAAAGATAATTTCTTCAGTAACTGCAAGGGCTTCATCGTAATTACCTAGCCGCAACTGGGTTTTGGCAAGGTAGAAAAATAAGATGGGAGAAAATTTATCAGGGGCCGTATTTATTCTGTTAATTAACGCTTTTGCTTCTTTAACACGGTCTTTAGCTAATAAGCCAGATACGATAAAACCGTAACCTTGTTCTTCATAGTAAGGGTTACCACGTTTAATCGATTCTGCGACCAGTTGTTCGCCAGTATCAATCAAATGATCAGCCCACTGGTTCGATTTAGTATACAAATTACCTATGGCTTGTAAGGTGTTTTGCACATATGAAGTGTCTAGTGATTGATGAATACTAAGGCTACTTAACAGTAGCTCTAGCGACTCGCCATACAAGTCGAAAAAGTAAGTTATTATGCCTTGCCGTCTTAATGCCTCGGCGAGTTGCAATTGGTTGTTAGATTCAGCCGCTAGCTTTTTTGCTAGCGTCGCTTTTTCATAAGCTAATTGGTAATTTCCCGTAAGAATATACGAATGACTTTTAAGGTTATAAAAGTGAGCTTCGTAAGTAGGGAGATCTTTATCTGCGAGGTATATTTCTGCTTGGTCGAGTAGCTTTTTGGCTAAAGTGGGGTTAACGAATACATTTTCATCAGCTGCTTGTAACACCTTTTCAATATCAATGGATGTTTCTTGCGCGCCCACAGCAAAGCAAGGCAGTGCTAAAAGCACTACCCAAAAAAGGTGAAACCAACTCAAGAATTTACATCCATTTATTGAAAATTAACTTATTTAGAGTGACTAATTTCAAGGTTGTCGGCACCTTCGGCTTCACATCTACCTTTAATGGCGTTTACGTCGTTTTTTGCACATAGCTGAACGTCTTCGTCTGATAACCCAAATGCTTTAGCAGTACCTTCAGGATCTTTAAGGTATTGCTGTTTTAATTTGGCGTCTTTATCCATGGTGATAAGAAATCTTACTAATAAATCTTTCATTTTTAATTCCTTTAAATGTTTTATTGCATATAGCTATTTGGTTTTAACCAAATAACTGTTGCTCAAAAATGGCAGGGGTTAGTTTTAGTTTTGTCATTGTTTTCATATCAAACTCGGGTAAGCCTTTCGATGGTATTACCATAGTCGTGATAGGTTTAGGTATCACTGCGGCTAAATCTCTAAGTTCAAGGTATTCTATGCGAGGCGCAGCGATAGGAATAGTTGAAGCTTCATATATTATAATCTTGTGGCTAGGACTAAAGTACTTTAGGAGTTCATCTCTTAGCAGTGTTAAACCTGGGTGCGATGTACGATGTTTGTTGTGCGTAAAATCAGCAATACTGCCAATTTGCCAAATGATTTGCATCATGTGGGGGTCTAGGGTGTATTGCCTTAATAAAAACTGCGTTGCCTCGTAAGACTGGCAACCATAATGTGAAGGATCTAACCCTAAATCAGCAACTAAGCAGTCTTCTGCTGAAATACCCGGTAGCATTTCGGCGCTATAGCCTTCTGATTTCAGCTGCTTAATGGCTACATGAGAGGGATTCACAAATACACCTGGGTGGCCATAAAATGCAGCAACCACTTTTTTACCTGATTTTACTTCATCAACAATGCGCTGAGTCATTTTCTGGTAGGTGAGTGCTCGGGATTTACCTTGTTCATAAAGGTTGCGTAAACACACCACGTTCGAATTTATCATCTGCAGGTTAATTAGCGCTGATTCTGTTACAACACTTAACACAATGTCTGCTGTTTTTAACAGGCTTTCTGTAATTAGGGTCATTTGGCCCGACACCGTAATTCCTGTACCTACCACTACGAGTGACCCTGTTGACTCTGTTTTCATACCCTGTACTTCCATTGTGCATTTACTACGTATAGCCTCATATGAATATAATGGATATTCTACGTGTTGTTAATCACTTTATGGTTATAACGGGTATGATTTTGGGGTTGAGGTTAAGGTCGTGGTTAAGGTTAAGGGAACAGCTTCAGATAAATACAGTCGCTTAAGTAAAAACTACAAGCCCTCAGAGAGAAATATTGTTTATAACAACTTCCTAGTTACTTTAAATTTAGATGTAGAAGCACTATTGTAGCTTTAGTTAGGCCTAGAATTTTGAACCTAAATCGTGAAAATCTTTAAAAAGGGGTGTTAGGATGCTTAAACAACATAAGAGTCTCACTAGAAATTTTAGCTTATGTTTGGGTTCGCTAAGTGCGCTATCTACTCTGTCTGCGTGTACATTAAGTCATAACCCGCGAGCCGAAGTGACGGCACCGGTTTGTGTTGCTGTGCTGACCAATAAAGTCAATTGTGAAAATGAACCTTTGGCCTATAGTGAAACTGATTCCCATAGTGAATTTAACCAACAAATGCTGCCTATTAATCGCCGAGTTGATGTACTGAATAGCGAATTAGAAGATAACCGGCACAATCGGTAAAAGCGCGAATTTACAGCGCATTGCATTTCAACTTAAGGTGAAATGCAACACGATGCGTTTTTATTTAATAGATAACTTATGGCTGATACGGCAACGAAGATTGATGTAAGATAATACGAACTTTGCCGTCTTCACATTGCTTAAATACAAAGCTTTTATTTACAAAAATGTGGCTGTCGTCTTCACCAATGAAATGAACGTTACACTGCACAATGGCTAAATCACTGTGCAAAATAAAGTCTTCCTTGCTGTACCAAACCTTTACCCACGGCTTAAGTTTAAAACCATTATCGTTAGGGTAATCGCTGTTTCCACCAACAAAGTATGAAAGCGCGCCTTCTTTAGTAGGGCGGAACGTTTGTTGACCAAAGGTTAGCGTGGGCTTGAATAACACATGTCCGTTGTCGTAATCGTAGCTTTCAGAAAGTACCTGAAGAGAGAAGGCTTGAACATCGCCACCTTCAGTATGAACCTTCCCAACTTTTACTACATTGTCGCACCAAGTTTGTAATGCCGTATGCACCATTTCTTTAGTAAACATAATGTATACCTCTCCTTAAAAATATCGTGTTGTTGGGCGCTAAAAGCGCTTATTAAATAGTAAACAAGTTTTCACTGTTTAAACAAATTCACAGCAACGCTTTGCACAGTAACATTGCATATTAAAGCAATGCTATTAAAAATAGGATTTTTGTTATGTGATATCATCACGTTCGTAGCTTAAATGCTTGGCTACAGTAAGCAATAGTAATTGGAGATAGCTTTTATCTATCAAGGGTTAAGGCGCTGGGGGGAATGTGTGGTACCTGTTGTTAGTGCTTTACCAACAAAATTATTGCTGTACCAACGGATTTGATAAACGTGTGAGTAATTATATAAAAATGAGTTCAGAAATAGGCCTCTAATCGCCGTCAGGCTGAACGTTCGGCGGGGCGGGGTTGTTAGCCCTTTAACCTGTAAGCCCTGTAACCTGTTTGGACAGGGCAATTGAAACGGATATTGCTAAGGTAAAATGAACAAACAGCACCATTATTAAAACACTTAAAAAACTGAGTTCAGCCAAGGTGTTTTTTACCTATTATGCAAAAAGGACAATAAAGAGCCAGCTAGCATCAATATGGCAAATAAAACCAAAGCAGTTTTAATGTTTGCAAATGAATTAGGCATTGGCTCTTTAGCCCTGAATTTACTATGTATCTATTCACTTTATATTTATTATTACATCGTCGTTAACGATATACATATCACTACTTATGTAAATCTATAGTTTCCTACCAAGCCTTTTTTCAATCTGACGCTTCTCCCAATTTGCACCAAAAAAATTAATAACTTCAAAAGCACTTAAGCCGTGGCTAAGAATACCAATGCCCCAGCCAAAGGCAGGCCATATTGCCCAGATGTAACTTGAATTGGTCGCCAGATTTAAAACGAACAGTAAACTGATAACGATTAAATAAGTGACTAAGTGAGAATAGAAACTCTTAATTGCACGTACTTGATCTATTACCGCTTGCTCTTCATTCGTAAAGTTTATATCGCTTGCCATGGTAGGTTCCTTTTGTAGTTCCGACACGCTTAAGTCAAAAGCAGCGGCAAGGGATTTAAGAGATTCAAGACCTGGTTTTTGACCTCGTTCAATTCGCTGTATGGTTCGAATACTTAAACCACTCACTTCAGCTAATTGCTCTTGAGACCAGCCTTTTTTTAGTCGATATTTCCTAACTATCATCTCTTTTATCCTTATCGCTGTATCAGCCTGAACGTTATCTTCTACAAAACATTTTCACCACGTCATATACCTGACAGTATTGTGACAGTGTATAAATATCAATAGGTTATGAATTCACGGGTGACTTAACTAATTTCAGTTTCGGTAATAAAAACCAAATGGCGTACCATCAATATTCGCCGTTTGTTAAAGGTTACTTGCGACTGAGCTTATTTGACATGCTAAAAGGAGAATAAGTGAAAGGGTTAATACTGAATTTTGCCGCAAACCAGGAGCTCCAAGCTAAATACATTACAGCTACCCCTTTAGATAATTCGAGTAAACTTTGCAGTAAATCAGGCAGAGCAACTAACGAACCTATAATAAGAATACCGCCAAAGAAAAAGAAAGTAGCGGCAGCGAAGTATGCACATGCTTTTGTGACAGGGTGGAATGAAGGTGGTTGCTCGCTCATAAAAAAGTCCTTTTTTAAATTTGTAAATTAACCATTTTTACATCGATTGAATGAAGCAGCAGATTTATTCGTAAGTTGTGCATACCAAGTTTATTAGGTCACAATATGTGATCAATACAAAGGCAGATAAGAAATATTATTATGCGCAATCTTATTAGTTAATATCGACTATAAAATAGGTTTTGTCTATGGGGCTTAGAAAATCAAATGGGTAATACTTTTAATGCAATTGTTCACGCCCTTAACTAATAAACTAATTGCAGATAGAGAGGTAATTAGTAATTACCTTTACTACTTTTCACAAAGAGGGGAGGCCTTTTGAAACCCTGAGGTATTAGTTCTTGTTAGATTTATCTGAACTAAACATGCCACAAAGAGCCGTTAGTACCCCTGACACAGAGTCTTCTATAGCATCAGTGCTTGGGGCACTTTTATTACCATAAACTGAGTTAGGCTCTTGTTTCTATTGGCAATTAAATCAGACTTGCCCCCACTGTCGCAACAGGTTGTGATATACCCCTGTTAGCTGCACTATTTCTGGGCTATCGTTGAGATTTTGTCGTAATGCTTGTATCGCCATGTCCATGTTGTACAAAATACTACGCCTTTCATCACTTGGCACCATACTTTGCAGCCAAAAGAAAGACGCTAGGCGTCGTCCTTTGGTAACTGGAGTCACTCTATGTAAGCTAGTCGATGGGTACAACACCATATCACCAGCTTCAAATTTAATGCTTTGAGAACCATACGTATCCTCAATAACTAACTCTCCACCTTCGTACTCATCAGGCTCTGAAATAAATAGTGTCATCGATAAGTCGGTACGAACTTTTACCGGCGTGCCTGGAACCTGTCTAATAGCATTATCAACGTGCGTTCCAAAAGCATGTCCGCCTTGATAACAGTTAAATAAAGGGGGAAATATTTTGTTCGGCAAGGCTGCTGATAAAAATTGATTGTTACGAGAAAGGGCCAGTAAAATCATATCGCCTAACTTGCGAGCGGACTCTGAATTTTCTGGTATCTGTAAGTTATTTTTTGCTTGAGAACTCTGATAGCCAGCTGTGACATTGCCATCGGTCCAATCAGCCTGCAGCATAATGCTTTTTATTTCGCTTACTTGTTCTTTATTTAATACCGATGGAATTTTTACTAACAAGCGTATTTACTCCCGTGTTTATTAAAAACAAAACCGGACATTAATCCGGTTCTGTATGTAACATTATTCATTATTTGCATATTAACGTTATGCAGGATACGTCCCTATATCCCAGTTAATATGTCATACCCTTAACTAAACTTAAAATGAATAACTTGCATTAAGACCGAAGTAACGACCTTCGCCAGGTACGAAATGTCCGCCACCAAGTTGGTCAATATAGTCTTCGTCAGTTAGGTTGGTACCGTTAAGTTGCAAGTTCAATTTTTCATTCACTTGATATGAAACCATCATATCAAACAACCAATAATCGTCAGCAATTTCACGACCAGAAGTGCTAGCACTGTTGTATCTTTCATCCATGTATTGTGTACCAAGACCAAACTGAATCGCGTCAGTTAAATCATAGCTTGCCCATAGGCTGAACGAATTTTCTGGCGTACTTGGTAATTCATTACCAATTTGCTCTACGTCTTCACCTGTAGCGCTAATTACTTCACTGTCTTGGAAAGTATAAGCAGCAGATACTTGAAGCTCGTCTGTGATTTGACCAACAATTCCAAGCTCTAAACCGTCAACTCTTTGCTCGCCATTTAGTGCGTCACCGTCGAAATCTGGGTCGTCAGAAATAGCGTTTGTTTTTTCGCTGCGGAAGATAGCGGCATTAGCAAACACTAGACCGTCAAATAGCTCCCATTTAGTACCTAGCTCATAACTTACAATTTTTTCAGGGTCTAGGTCTGCAGCATTACTACGAGTCGAAACTGTTAAGCTCTCTGCAGATGGCGTAAATGAATTACCTGCACCAAAATATACAGAACCGTTTGGAGCTGGCTTGTAAACTAGGCCAACATTCCAGCTTAGTTCTCTTTCTTCAGCGTCAAGAGTAACAGTAGGATCTTCACCATCTTGATCATAGAAATATTCAGTTTCGAATATGTCATAACGCAAACCAGCGGTTAATTCCCACTGTGGGTCGAAGGTTATAGTATCGAAAATATAAATAGCCGTTGTGTCGCCAGTCGCTTCACTGTTTTTACCAGTACGAGCGTACTCACCGGTGAATTCAACAAATGAATCAGGGTTATATAAGTCTACTAACTCTGGGGTGCTATCTAAGTTGTCGTCAACAACATCGGTATAGTTCCAACGATCAAATTTTTCGCGGCTAAGTTCAACACCGGTCACGATGTCATGAGTGGTGTTACCAAGTTGATAGCTAGTTAATAAATCTAATTGCACTACCGTGAGTGAGTTTTCAGTATCGCGAGTTTTCTCATCACTTAAACGTACATCTGTCGATGTTGAGTTATCGAGAAAGCGTGGTGCAGTTACCACGTTCAATCGTTCAACAGAACCCGTTCTAAATTGTGCGCGCAAAGTTGTTTCTTCGGTTAAATCGTTTTCATACTTAATCGTAAGCGATTTGGCAGTGATGTCTTCGAAATCACGGTATACGTTACCGTAAAAATTATCAAAATCTACCGGCGGCGCAGTACCTACGTAATCTGCTAGTTCAGCCACTGGCGTTGAGCCATTAGACACCCAAGGAATACCATAATCTGGCATATTGTCTTGTTCTTGGTATTCAGCATTAACGGTTAAACGAGAGTCGCTATCTATGTTAGTTACCAATGAACCAGCAATGGCTTGTTTTGAGTTAAATACTTCATCACGGCCAGCTACATCAGCATCGTCAGCTAATACGTTAACCCTAATAGCAGTGTCATTACCTACCATGATATTTGTATCTAACTGTGCGCGGTAATCACTTTCAGTACCCAAACGTAAACTTACGTCAGTAAACTCTTCTAGCTTAGCGGTTTTACTTTGTAAGTTGATAATCCCGCCCGCAGAACCACGACCATACATGGCAGAACTAGGACCTTTAACTACTTCAATTGCTTCAACATTGTAAGTATCGCGGTAATACCCAGATACGTCTCTTACACCGTCTACTAAAATGCTATTGGTAGCACTAAAGCCACGAATATTCATACTGTCGCCTGGAGGAGCACCACCTTCACCAGCGGCCAATGAAATCCCAGGAACACCTCTTAAAGCGTCTTGTAAGCTATCAACGTTACGATCTTTCATCATTGATTGAGGGATAACGGTAATCGTTTTAGCTGTGTCTAATAGAGGCTGCGTGTATTTAACTGAAGTTGAGTTATCTACTTTGTAGCTTTCTTCAGTTTGCGCTGTCGCTTTTGCTGTAGGTAACTGTTGGCTTTCTTGTGCAACAGCAGCGCCAAATGGCAAAACAGTCGCCATCGCTAACGTAATGGAACTACGCTTGAATTTCTTTAGTGAGGGATTGTTCATTGTGTTTTCCATTAAAGCATTCTCCGTTTGAGTATGTTTGTATTTTTTTCGGAGCGAAGATTATCATGATTTAATGCTAATGCAAGTAGTTATCATTTGCATTGTTTGCTTTATTCGCAATAGTATGGATAATAAACTTATGATTTAAATGGGCCTATCGAGATCGAGCTACTTAGCTCATCGTTTGTGATTAGTAAGAGAGACAGCAGTTGAACGATGTAAGAACATTATCCGATTTAACATTAAAAACGTTTAGCCAATCGATCAGTTCCTTCCGCTCCAGAAGCGCATATTTAGTTAGTAAAATTAGGGGAGTTAAAGGCTTAGCAACGCGACCTTTAATTTTTAGTGGCTTAGGTAGTTTATTGTTCGGTGCAAGTGCCTTAACGTTCGCTCAAGCTGCTGACTTAACTCAAATAGATAGACTCACTCAGCAATGGCTAGATATTCAGCGTCAAACAAGCCAGCTAGTGGTCGACTGGCAAAGTAGTGAACCTGTGTTACAGCAGAGAGTGACACTACTAAGTGCAGAAAAAAAACAGTTACAAGAGATACTGAATCAAAGCAAAGATAGCCAAGAGGATGTGACTAAGCGGCGCACAGAGTTGTTACAACAGCAGTCAAATCTTGAGCAACAACAAGCCGCCTTAGCCAATAAATTAAGCTTGCTAGAAGACCAAGTTACGCATTTTAGTAATTTGTTACCGCCGCCACTGCAAAATGCGTGGGCACAGCAGCAAATCAGCACCTCTGACGACAACGATACCTCTAAAAATTTACAAGCAGCTTTGGGCAAATTAAATAGTTTGATGGATTTCCAAAAACGCATTTCCGTGCATGAAGGGCCTATTTCTTTGTCTTCAGAAGGCGAGGTTATGGTGAAACAGCTTTATCTAGGAGTAAGTGCGGCTTGGTTTGTCAGCGCTGATGGAAAGCTAACAGGGCAGGGATTAGTGAAAGACGGGCAGTGGATGTGGGTTGAAGACCCGTCATTAAGCGGTGATGAAATCATGAAAGCCATAGATATATTTGAAAGACGTAAGCAAGCTGACTTTATTGAGCTTCCAGTTCGCCTTACTCGCTTAGAAACACCATCAGGTAATGCACAATGAAAAATAATTTTAAGGTGCGAGTATCCAAAAAATTTCATTTCTTAGCTTTATTGATTGCTTTATTCGCTAATTCTTCATTACAGGCTCAAGAACAAATAACAGCAGACTTATTAAAGAAAATAAGCACAGCTGAGCAGGAATTATTGAAAACCGAGAAAAGCGTGGCAAATCAGCGTAGAAAATTGGCAAATCAGTTATCTACGTTAGAAGCCGAGGTTTTAGTTTTACGTGAAAAAACTGCCGCGGTAAGGCGTCTTGCTGATGAAAAAACCTTAAGCTTATCACAACTCGAGAATCGGTTAAAAACTTGGAATCAGCAACAAGCTTATCAGCAAGGGTTGTTACAACGTTTTCTACAGCAACAAGATGATGGCAGCAATCAACCTATTCTAAATGATGTGTCACTTTCAAATAAGCTTGAAAAGGTGCTAACAAGCAGCCAGCAATTTGAGCGGAACTTCTCGCCGTCGTGGCAACAATCTAAAGTAATTTTACCTAGTGGTGATATTACTCAACTGGCAACCTTGTCTATGGGGCCTATTTCTTGGTATTGGAATGAAGCTACGGGAAAAGCCGGTATTGCCAGCAAGTTGGAAAACGAAGCGGGTCTGTTGCAAAGCGATATGCAATTTCAAGATTCAGATAGCAGCACTATTCGTGAATTATACAATCAAGAAAAAGGGTCTGTCGTATTCGACCCAACGATGAATCGCGCCATGGCTCGCCAGCAGCATTCAGAAAGCTTTTTTGAGCATGTAGTGAAGGGCGGAAAATGGGCTATTCCTATTGTGTTTTTTGCTGTATTTGCATTGAGCATCGCGTTAATAAAAGTAACCCAGCTAGGTCGTTTATCTAAAGTTATTCGATTTACCCCATCAATATTGTCCAACGCACTCGCTAATAATGGCAGGCATAGTGAGGGCGCCGCACAACCTAAAGTGTTCACTAAGGTGCAGGGAATGCAGCAACGTTTGTTAGAAATAGCGTTAAACGCTAAGTCTACTAACGAACGTGACGACCAACTATTCATGCAACTTCAAGATGATAAGACCCGATTAGAACGCTGGATAGGGGCTATTGGAATAACCGCTGCAGTATCGCCATTGTTAGGTTTACTTGGAACCGTGAGCGGTATGATAGAAACTTTCAAAATGATGACATTGTTTGGCTCAGGCGATCCAGAAGTCGTATCTGGAGGTATTGCTCAAGCCCTAGTCACGACCGAATTAGGTTTAGTTGTCGCCATTCCTGCACTTATTTTAAATGCGTTACTCTCTCGAAAAGCCAAGTCTTACTATAACGAGCTAGAAAGCTTTGCCATTTTACTAAGTAAATCTGGTGAACAGGTCGACGTTGAAGAAAATCAGTCCTTAGCCAACGAGCCTGTAAGTAAAAAACAAGCAAAAGAAGCGTCTACGACACAAGAATATAGTGGTTCTAACGTGTCGCTAAATGATGCGATGAGTACCAATTAGTGTTTGAGCAAATATACGGGAACTGGGTGTGCTGGGGCATTTTGGGCTTAGCGTTGATTTGCTATTACCAGCTATCAATCAGTTACATCATGTCTTTAGGCGCGTCTGAAAAAGCAGGCGTTGATATCGAAAACCTTCAGATACAACAAAGAACCACTGGAATATTAATTGGCGCATTACCTTTATTAGGCTTATTGGGCACAATTATAGGCTTGCTCGATTGCTTTATAGGTATTGCCAGCCAAGGTGCGAGTAATGAATTAGTTAGTGCCGGTATAGCCGATGCACTGCTTACCACACAACTTGGATTAGTTTGTGCCATTCCCGCATGGTTGATACATGCCTATGTTCGTTCAGTTCACGCGTCATTTATTCCAAAAGAATTATCGAGATAACTATGCCAAGAAGATTACAAAGACGTTTGGAACAGCAAGCTGAACAAGGTATAGACATGTCACCCTTATTGGATGTGGTGTTCATCTTGCTGATATTTTTTATTGTGACCACGGTATTTGTGAAAGAAACTGGCGTTGAAGTAGACAAACCTCAGGCCATTTCTATTCAGAAAATGGAACAAACCGCCATTTTATTAGCGATTACAAGTAATGGTGAGGTGTTTTACGATGGAAGTAATGTAGGTGTTGCCGGTGTAAGAAGTATTGTTGAGCAACTACAACGCCGTGAACCTAGGCCTGTAGTTATACAAGCCGACAAAACCGTACCCACCGAACTACTACTTGAAGTCATAGACGGCGCTAAGCTGGCTGGTGCGAAAACTGTTAATTTGGCGGCACTAAAGGGATGACTCGAAATACTCAACCCCCGCTAGATTTAGCAAATGACGAGGGTAAAACTAACGCGTCATTCAAGGTTAAGCGTTTTCGGTTTGTTTCCAAAACCCAGGCTATGGCGAGTGTGGCTAGTATCATTATTTTGTCACTGGCTTTGTTAACACTGTGGGTTGGTCATGGCTTGAGTGAAACGCCAGAAAAAACGGTAATGGTAAGAGAATTAACAGTGGCAACACCTCCACCACCTCCACCGCCTCCTGTGGTTCAGCAACAAGCTGAGCAAGCACCTGTTACCGTTCAGGTTGAAGGCGCTGGTGCAAGTGTGCAAATGGTTAAAGTGACTCAAGAAATTGTAATCGATAAACCGGATATGCCCAATTTCAAACCTCAAGAAACCCAATGGCAATCGTTGGAGGTTGATTGGGATGCGCTTGAACTCAGTGATTTAGACGGCCTTCCGAGTTTACTTACCATCCTTAGGGTTAAATGGCCAAAAAGCTTAAGCCGTAAAGGAATAAAAAAAGCGTTGGTTAAGCTTGATGTCATTATTGACGAACACGGCCAGGTGTCATTGGTTGATATTGTATCGAACCCTTATCCTCAATTAGAAAGTGAAATTAAGAGTTTAGTGCGCCGTACTAAATTCACCGCACCACAAAAAGACGGGCAACCAGCGAGAGCGCGATTTATATGGCCTGTAGAAATTAGCTCATGAGAATTATAAAAATGTTTAGAACCTGTAATTTGATGATTAAAAAACTCTCTGTATGTGCAGTGGTGTTAGGAACATTATCACCAGTAGCAGCGAGTACCAATGAGCCTGTAAATATAAGCGTTAAACTTGCCGCCCCTACATGGGAGTTTCTTTTACAAAATATGCCGAGCGGTGAAACGCAGGCTCAATTAGAAGCATCAGAAAGCAGCTTTGCGAGACAATTACAGCCTTTGTTGGCGGCGCAGAATCATCAAGCAATAATGGAAGCGTTTAGCCGCAGAAATATCGAAAACGATAGTGCTGCGCTGCGTCAATTACGTGGCCAAGTACTCATTAGCTTAAAGCAATATTCTGAGGCTGAAGTGGCGCTTAAGTCGGCGTTAACCTTAATGCCAGATTTAGCCCTTGCGCATCGTAGTTTAAGCATGGTCTACATGATTAAAAAGGATTTTCCTAACGCACGAACCCACCTTCAAAAAAGTATTGAACTGGGTGTGGCCGACGCGCAAGTATACGGCCAACTAGGCTTTGTAAATTTGCAGTTAGAGCAGGGGGCTAGTGCCATTGCGGGATATCAATATGCGTTATTTTTAGACCCTGATAATACCCAATGGAAGCACGGCTTATTGTATGCCTTAATTAATGCTCAGGCTTTTAGCCAAGCTCAAGCTTTACTTGAAGGTATGCTAATCACAACGCCGAATAACGCTGATTTATGGTTGCAAAGGGGCCAAATTGCCTTAAGACAAGGGCACTCACTTCAGGCGATCAGTAGCTTAGAAAGTGCATTACTTTTAAATAAAGCCAACGGTGTTACTAACGATGCGGATAATATTATCTCGCTAGCCCAGTTGCACATTCAAAATGGAAGCGCTGAACGTTCAGTGGAATTATTAGATGATAATTTGTCGTTATTTATCACTAAAAAGTCAGGCCAAGGGAATTCGGGAAAAAGGTTTGAAGCCGAAGCCATTGACCAAATATGTCAATGGTTGGCGTTTAACCAACGCTGGCAACCGCTTGAGCAAATACTTGAAGCATTAGCACCATACCGCAAACATACATCCAGCTATTTTACGTCACGTTTTGATGTTTATCGTAGCAAACTCGCTTTGCAAAAAGGTAATTCAAAAGCGGCTGAGAAGAGTTTAATCAGCAGTATTAAGGCCGACCCTACAAACGGTGAAGCGCTAATAACCCTAGCAAAATTGATGCATAGTAAAAAACGTTCAGTGCAAGCGATTCAATACTATACCCGAGCGCAAGCGCTGGATACATTCAAAGAACGTGCACTGTTAGGGCGTGCTCAGTTAGAGATTGATCGCCAACAATATGTAGAAGCTTTAGGTTTGTTACGCCAAGTTATTCAACTAAACCCGGCGCGACAAGACGTATTAGCCAACATTCAGTCTTTAAGTAACTTAGTAAGAAACGAAAGTTAAAACTATGGAAGCGGCAGGGCATGCTAGCTAAGCAGCCCTACGTATATGTGCCCCGCGAACAAAGTAGTTTTAATGTGTTTTTATGTGCCGTCATAGCTTTACCGTCGGTGTCGCTTTTCTGTTGGCACCTCTCTATTTTCGGCATAATCTCACTGTGCCCAATAGATAAAACGTACCGTAAATGCAGCATATCATTGAGCTGACTATCCAAAACGTGATTGAGTTTTGTTGCACGACGGGAGATGAGGTAAGAAACGGCCCAACTAAGCCAGCCAGCCCACGTAACAAATAAACAGCGGTAATTAACACTAAACAGATTTTGAGCAAAGGTAGTTTAAAAATAACTCCGGCCCCAGATAAAGCATATAACCCCCATCCGGTAAGCACTGAAGCAATCACCAATGTGACAATTGTAGGATATGGATCACCGTCTGCAGCAAGTTGAGCCATTCTTTCACCTGCGCCAAAAAACAGATACCAATCTGGACCACCCCAAACACAACCAATGTGGAGTAATGCAGCTAGAAAGCTTAAACACCCACCTATTATTAGTTGATTATTCTTGGCCATCTAAAATCCTTTTAGTACATGATTGTTTTTAGCACATGATTGTGTAAACAAAAGTCTATTGCCCGTTTATTGCTTAGCCTTGCAATGAGAGCAGTGGTAAATTTGCGTTTTGACAGATTACTTACCATTTAATAAACGAGCATTAAGATAAGCTTGCTTTAGTGTTATTCCAATTAGAGACAGTAAGCTTTTAAAAGCCATAATCACTAAACCAACGCCCACGAGTGAATCTACAGGCATAAAAGAAAACATGTATATTGCTTGGCCAAGCATTATGCCGATAAAAACAGTCTCGTATGAGGCTTGTTTATCTAGCAAAATTATAAGCCCTGCTATAAATAGTGCGCCGCTATAGTAAAAATTATCTGAATCCCACGGTTCAATTTCACCCGTAATATACGGAGACAAAAATAAAATTGCTGCGCCCAAAAAACTAGATAAAGAAATACTAAATAAGAAATGTTTCAACGGCATCCTCCGTGATGTTTAACGCCTCAATAAAAGCTCAATATGTTTGGCTAGACTTTGTAATGTATCGACTGAGCCTAGGTGTCATTGCCCAAGCAAACAGCGGAAGTAGCATTCGCGTTTTATTAGGTGCCAAAGCCAGCTAGCTTAAATTTTTTAACAATATTTTCAGCGCTGTATGTGAAGCAACTGAACTCGATAATAAGAGGGTATGTTCTTACTTTGTGATGAAGCTTTATTCCTTGGCCGATAAACGGAATAAAGCCTAGCGGCTCAAAGAAATATATGTCTTCGGGTTTGAAAGTGTAAGTCCCTAATATTCCCGCGCGTAAAGTAACCTCGTTGTTTGACAATAAAAGCTTACCCATGGGCCAGTTTACTAATATGTCGTCAATGAGCACTGCTCCAGACCATTTTTCAATCATAATTGCCTTGGTACTTTAAGCTTGAAATAAGGAGCGCATGCTTGCTGGCTATGGCCGTGCAGGGCAAGATACTTAAGTGAATAGTCATGTTTTAATTTAGCCAATCATCTTATTGACTACCAGCTAGCACTGTATTTTTTATTAGCTTTAAAAGCTTCGACTTCCAATGGTGCTTTACCGTATCCGTACTCCGCCATATCAGAAAAGTGTTGGTTGATTACATTATCTAAACTGGACCGTTCGATTTGCAAAACATGCACCAATTCATGAGCGAGTTTTGGCCTATTTAATTTAAAATCTTTGCGACTGTAAATTGAATACCCAAAAACTTGAGCATTGTTAATTATCCCTTCACCAATAAGTCCAACGGCTTCGCCAAAAACTTTTAATGCAAAGTTTTCATAAGGGTAAGGAACTTCATCCACATAAACAATTCTTACTTTTTCTGGGTGCACAATTCCTATTTCAGCCGCCAACAATAACTCTTTATTATCTAAAGGAGTGCCTATTTCCTGTCCTTTTATATCCGTCTCATATGCCCAGTCTATATACTGAGGCAACAACACACCTGTGATAATTTTTTCGTAAGACATTGCTATAACAATAACTACAACTAACAAGAATAGTGACGTGAATTTAACCCATTTCATTTTAATAAAAATCCTTTTTTATGGTTGTTTTTGTGTCCTAACGAGCGCGAGCGGGTGATTATAATGTTTTGTTGTGCCCACCTCGGTTGGCCCTTTTATATTTCTCTTGATATGCGCGTCGCTGTTTTGTAATTTCATATAGAACGATACCGGATGTAGTACCTAGATTTAAGCTTTCAATCATCCCGAACATTGGTATGGAAACACAAAAGTCACTTCGCTCAACTGCTTCATTAGTAATACCACGTGATTCGTTACCGAACCTCTCCTTATTGTTTGTATAACATCCAATCTATACATGGTGGCTAACAACCACCATCACTTTGCCTGTCCAGTCACGAAGTGGCGATGGTTGATAAACTTGTTAGGTGTTACATTCTTCAAACCGCTGAACCTTAACATTTTCGATGCTAGTAATCCCACTCCAGAAGCCAAACCTTCCATTATAAGTGTCATCTATACTATAGATGATTGGTGCCTCGCTAAACAGATGTTGTGATTCAAACTTACCTCCCACATGAGTAGCTTCGTCAGGTCTAAGTGTGACTAGCTTGAAATCGACTATGCTCGGTATTAAAGGTGTATCGTTTACTGATGTTATACCTCGGGTTGATAAATACACCCCAATAACTTCACCCGAACGAGTACTAACACTAGGCTTACTAGTCTTGGTTATTACTGTCACTTCATTTTTGCTAATATTTTTAATATAAACACCTGCATAATATTCATAAGGTTTTCGCCCTTCACTTTTTTTGCATATCAAATTAGGTGAAAATAGTTGCAACTCTTGAGCATGAATTGGAAATGAAAAAACAAGTAGTAAGAAGAAGCAAAATAATTTCATGTGTTCACGTCCCAGCCCCCGCAGCGGGCGAGCTTGATTTTTCTGTTATGCGATGCGGTTCTTGACTACATCCGCTTCGCGCCACGTGACCGCTAGATAAAGTATGAGTATAGCGGTACTTATTTCTATGATACTAAAAAACACATAGTGAAGGGTGCCGCCCATATAAAGGGTGTAACTTTGTATTGAGCCAGTTATTAAAGCTGCAACAATATTGAGATACTTGTTAATACGAAACACCAAAACCCGTGACAAAACTATCATTACCATGGGGATTTGCATGATAAACGCAAAGGAAAGCAAAAACTCTTCCGTAAGTTCCATACCTCCGATTTCGCCGGCAATAAACCCTTTGAGCGTCTGTGCGTGGTGAAGAGAAAATATGTCGCAGTAGATATAGTTAACTGAGAGAAAAATCCATAACACTGATAGAAGCTGTTTTCTATCGCCATTCCATTCGAACATATAATTTCCTAAAAGTATGACTTCAACACACGCAAATAGAAAACAAAAAAGGAATTATTTCAAGACAATACAAATACCTTGTTACAATTGAGGATAAAACCAGCCAAATGACTTTGGGTTTATACAAGTGTAATCCCCGCATAACTTCCAAATAATAGGCAAAAAATTGTTGGCTAAAATGTTGAGGAACGGAAATAGCTAACTGTTTTTTTGTCCTTATTAATTAGCTTGTTTAATTGCTAACTTCGCTGCTTTAGCTAATTTATCTAGAGTTGTTAGGATTTCATCTTTTTCCAATGAAGCTAAACCTTTTTCTATAGTTTCGTATCTCACAACCGATTTTGGCATAAGAGAAAGGGTTTCTTTAGCAAAAGAAACCGTATTTATTAAGCGACGACAATCTTCAATAGCGTATTTTGTTTGCCCATATTCATCGAAGTTTGGACCACCAACATTAATGATTGGTAATAAGTAATCTTGAATTTCAAAAGATGGAAAGTACCAACTATTTTGACCTTCCTTAATATTAGCAATATTCCACGGAATCAAAGATTCACCTAACTTTTAAATAAGGGGGAAGACATGTGGGCTAAAATCCGAACGAAGTGAGCAGCCCAAATGTCTGCGTCCCAGGAGACAGAAGGGAGTGCCAACAGCTTTTTGTTAGCTGCGTTTTTGCCACGTTCTTGGAGCTCTGCTTGTATGCATAACAGCAAATACCAGAACTTTATTGCCAAATATTTTGTAAAAAACACCAAATGGAAAGTGTCCGATGAGCACGCGGCGAAAATCCCGGTACACTTTCTGGTAGATCTCTGGGTTTTCCGTGATGTTAATCAGTGCTGATTCTACAGAGGCAATAAAATCATTTCCTAGTCCAGTATGGCATTGTTGATAATAAGAATATGCCTCTTTGATATCTTCTTCTGCTTCCGGCCTGATAGATAAAATAAATTTCACTGGCCAGTGATTCTGCTCTTAACGTCGCTCCAACTTGAACCAAAGTTTTGGTCAGCTTCGAAGGACTTTAGTCTATCGTTAAGAAGCTGAGCTTGCTCTTTTGATAATTCAATAGACTCTTGTTCAGCAGCTACTGAGTCCCAAATCCTCTGGGCGAGTTCAACTTTTTCTATAGCTGAGAGGTTCTCTATTTTCATAGCAGGTCTCCTAATATATCTAGTGCTACAAGTATAATTGTTTATTTGACAAAAGGTATTTCGATTTCATTGAAGCAGCTAACTTTAAGCTAAGGGGCGCAAATACGTGGGGCATAATGGCGAAGCCGCCCCGCGTATAGGCTTCCCAGCGACCGAAGGGAGAGACTTAAGCGCTTTGGTACGCCCAGCATGGGCGTGAACTAATGAGCGGGAGGCCGCCCCGGAAAAATGTCCTCAGTGGGAAAGTCACTGTTTACATAGCTTGTTAGTTATTAAACGTTAACTACTAGTGAATGGCAAGGGCTAAACCGCGAGGAATAGTCTGAAGGAAGCCGGACGCAAAACTGCGAGCTGATGAACAAGAATATCATATGAGGCGTAGGCTGGAGGCGAGATAGCCAAAGATATCGAAGCCACGTGATTTAACGGCCACTGTAAATGATGCAGCAGTGCAGGGTATTAAAGACCTCCGGTTACCCGATTTATATTTGTGGATATTCAACCCACTGAACATTTGTTTGTTGGATGCCCAAACCCTGTTTGAATTTAGTTGGAAATTCGAGACTCGGCTCGTTTAGCCAGCCGCGCTCAACAAACAAGTTATAACCTGAGTCCGTTTTTTCGTAACGGACTGCACCTAACCAAATCGCGTCCCACTGCCCAAGAAATTCTAGATCTTCTAGTGTCTCAGGGTAAGTGCCATTTCGAATTTTATGCAACTCAATAATTGATATTGCAGAAACAAAATTTTGGGTTCCGAATGTTGTATCTGCTTCTGGAAAAACACCAAAATCACATGCTGTAACAGAAAGAAGCATTAGGGCTATGAGAAAAATCCTTTTCACTTGGAACATCCTTCGGAAAATATAACTTTAAGCTAAGGGGCGCTGATGAGTGGGGCATATGGCGAAGCTGCCCTGCGTATATGCGTCCCAACGAGCGACAGCGAGTGAAGAGAGTGAACTTGAGCGCTTTGTTATTTGCCATTGCTTTTTTTATTGAACATAAACCAATACGTGATAGCCACAATAACTGAACTATAAGCATATATAAACAGAATTCCATACTCAGTTTTCGTCACCAATAAGGTAATTAATGTAGGAAACATACTTACGGGTAATAGCATACTGAGTTTGAATTTATTGATACGTTGGAGTAATAGCGCCATTGGCAAGCCGTAGAAAAAAGTCAAAACTACAGCGAATATCCAGCCCAAAAAAGCCATAATAAGCCCAACATCAACTAAGCCTGTTGTTGAAACAACTTCATTTGTCGCCAACGCGTAGAAGAACAATACTAGATACAGAAAACACACCGCAGGAAAGACAGCAAACGGAGCAACAAGAAGAGCTCGAATGTTTTTACGGGTTGTCAGGCTAAATGTCTTCATGGCATATAGCACTTAGCATAACCGGTTTTTGGCGCTTTTCCGCAAATTCGGTTAATGGTTTTGTTAGTTGTGATTTCAACGACAAAGCTCATACACTTCTCTTAATTTTGTCCAATCCGCATCGGTTTCAACTTGCATTTTTATGGGAAACTTTGGCAAATTTGACAGCGCAGAATTAATTTTTTCACCCACAGCATTTATATCATTTGTGTAAAAATGCCATTCCCTTGTCCCATTTACTGTATAAGTGAAAACAAAAATGGCAAGTCTATCAATATCCAATATGGGGACTATTGCATCTTCGAACTGGCGCATTTCCTCACTCAAGGTGTTAGACGGCATACCGCTCGAATCAGAGTATTCATAGTCCCAAAATATAGTAAGGTTTTTAGGGTAATTTTTGTCACCGAGTACAAAATGCAAATCGGGTCTATACCTGATTATACTCGGTTGCCCATTCACTTTACTCTCAGCGATGTTCCAAGACGCCGTATCAGCTGCCTCAATATCCATATGCCTTCCTATTAGCAGTCCCTTCTTTATTAGCTTGTTATAAATACCCTTAACCTGTGTTGCCAGAAACAAGCTCTACCGTTTCTAGAACTTTAGAAACCACTAATTCAGGGGAATCGCCTGGTATATTATGAGTGGCACCCTTAGCAATAACACGTTCTGAGTTATCTGAAAGCTCACTAATACTTTTTTGCATTTTTTCCCAATCATCTGTCACGCTAGAGAATCGAGGGTTTCCAGAATAAACTTCTTTGTCATGGCTTATAACCAACATTTTTAATTTACCAAAGTCATAATTAAAGTTTTTTAAAGGCGTGTAAAAACCTTTTTCGTTGCGGTAAGTTGAAAGCACATGCGCCCACCTAAAGCCTGAATAATATTGGTCTAATCGTTTTGACGTTAGGGAGTCGTACTCTTTAAAAATGTTTTTAATCTGTGACAAACCAAATGCCGCATTTACGTACTGCCATATTTTTACAGAATCAGAGATTGGATCGAGCTTTCCGCGCATAACTGTATGCTGATTTTCGTGCGCTGAATCTAAAAGTATCAGAGCGACCAAATTGGTTTTGGCTCTTGCCACCGTTCTTCTGGCAATAATTCCACCATAAGAGTGTGCTACCAGAACTACAGGGCTTTCTCCTGCAATGTGTTTTATGAGAGATTCTTGGAGATGTGATTTTTCGTCTGTTGTGAAAGTTCGTGGTACATCATCACTTCCTCCATAACCCAACCTATCGTAATAACAAGCGGTAAAGTTTTCGGGAAGTTCTTTTACGATAGGTGACCAAGTCACTTCGGAATCTGAACCGAAACCTGTTTCAAAAAACACATAAGGCTCTCCCTTGCCTTTACATACATACCGCACTTTTTTTTCATTAAAAGTAAAGTAACTACCTGAAATAGAGACAGGATCATTTTGTAGAAACGCAATCGCACGCAACAATAAATAGCTACAAGATATTACTAGTACTACAAAAATTACTTTCTTTGATGAGATATGTTGAAAAGTAGATGACATATTAATCCTTTAATTTGTATATGCATAATGGCTAAAAGTATTTATAACACTTACAATTTCTTCATTTACTGAACATCTATCTTTCTAACTAGCTAATATTGAGCTAGAAAAAATAAAATCAAAATTATGACTTGAGACTTCAACTTAATCTCCGAGATTCATAACTTCCGAATAACAGGCTAACAAAGCTTGACTATAATTGTGAACGCAGCGAACCAAGCCAAGTTTTATTAGTCTGCGTTGATTTGCTTGTTATGATACATTTTCAGCCAGTTTTGAGCTTCTTCGATAATATGCTCTTCAAATTTCGTTTCGGCTTCTGAACGTGGTAAATCAGTGTAATACAATATTCTCGAACCATCCCTGCAATCCCATATTTCTCGTAGCCAGCAGAAAATATGCTCTAATCCTAAACTATCTCCAAGATACTTTTTGACTGGGTATTCGTCTTCAACTTCCCCCCAAACATAATTATAAATATATGAACCGCCGACTTCGGGCTCAATTTCTTTATTTACAATTTGCTCGCTATTAAGGTTGTTTAAAATGTACAGCGCATTGGCTTCGTTGGGACTCATACTCTCAAGTACTTTTAAATAAGGGGCGCAGGCACGTAGGGCAGAATGGCGAAGCCGGACTGCGTGTTTGCGTCCCAGCCCGCACAGCGGGCGATCTTGATTTTTTTGTTATACATACATTGCCCCTACAAAGAAAGCTAATGGAATTGCTATAAACAAAACAAAGCGACCAAGTTTTTTTGGCTGTTCTGTAGCAACTACTACAACATTGTATAAGACGGTTATTGCTACAAATATTGAGCAAGCTAACAAATAACCGACTAATCCAAATTGCGCTAACAATAACATTGAAACAAGAATGGTGGGCGCTGTAGCTAAACCGACAAGTAGTTTGTTTGAATAGTCCATTATTAGTTTCTGTTTACCGGTATGTATAACTTTAAGCTAAGGGGCGCAGATGCGTGGGGCATAATGGCGAAGCCGCCCCACGTATAGGCGTTCCAGGAGAGTTAGCCCACGGCTTAAAACGTTTTTTAGGCATTAATTAATGTCCCTTCGTTTTACTAGAGGTCCGATTAGCGTGAGTAAGCTGTAAATAGCTAGAGTTAAAACACTAACTAGTATTAGTGGGCCAATAGGTAAGAAAACTAACATGTAAACGAACTGACCAACAATAACACCGAAATAAATGCTATTTAATGAAGCGCTCTTAGGTATTGCAGCGATAAAGCCAACTATGAACAAAGATACTAAATAGAATACAGGTGGGAAAGCATCCCAAGGCTCTACTTCGCCAGTTATAAAGGGAGACAAGAACCAAATGACTGCGCCTAAAAGTGCGGAAAATATAGCATTTATAGTAAAATTTTTCATTGGCCCTTCCATGATGCTGGTCTTACCCACTGAAAGTGGACATCCATGTTAAGCGTATGCCGATTCGTATTCATATGGGCTTACATAACCCAGTGTGGCACGCAGTGACACACGTGTTAAGCGCTTTGTTATATCCCGTCCACGTAGATTAATAAAATCCCATTTGGATAATCTGAACTTGGTTCCATGTATTCAAAGCGGTTTATTGAGGCGAAAGATATTGAATTGATAGATTCGTCTGTAAAAGAGCTTAGACTTTTTCCATTTATATTAATCGCTGGTGTTCCTGCAACACCGGTTTGTTCCATGCCCGGTATTGAACGAATAATATTGGGGATATTTTGCATTAATTCGCCACTTGAAAAGTTGACGGATTGATTTGATATTGCGCCACCTAAACCTGGATATGAAGTAGAGTTGTCTGCCATTACAGGAACGGAGACTAATGCAGCTAGCAAGAGAAGATTTTTCATAACTAATTTCCTTGTTTTACGTTTTTCAATTAAACAGAACACTAAAAACTAGATAAGTTTAAAGGATATAACGGCCCGCATAACGGGCAAAAATACGTAGGCTACAATACCAAGCGAAGCGCAGGGAGCCTACGTGTTTTTGTCCCTAGCGAGCGCAGCGAGTGTTAATGCGTTTGTTAGGTATACATTACTCACCGTACTCTGATAAGTACAGCTTGATACCTAGACGCCCCATTATAGACATTGCTTCTGGTGACAATATTGCCCCGCCACCACATGCATTCTCTCTTACAGTAAAACCAAGATCTGCTATGTACTTTGCTGGTGCGAGATTGAGAGGATTTGTGAGAAGCCAGGATTCTAGTGCTTCTATCTGAGATGGTAATTCCCAATCACCTTCTGCAAGGTGAGCTAATTTTTCACCTGAACCATCTACTTTGACATAAATTGGCACTGAACCTTCCTTGTATACCTAACTTCCCACTAAGGGGCGATAACACATGGGCTAAAATTAGGAACGAAGTGACGCAGCCCATGTGTTAGCGTCCCAGGAGAGTTCCCCCACAAAAGTGGGCACTCGTTTTAATTGTTAAGTTACATACTTTCATATTGCTGTGGTGTTTTAAAGTTCAACGATGAGTGTATTCGCTGATTATTG